>CABJBM010000016.1 GCA_902363835.1 Lachnospiraceae bacterium | reverse complement strand
AGCTGACTGTCACTAATAGGTCGAGGGCTTAACCAGGTTGGTTTAGGTAAGAGGAAAGAACGGATGATAGATATGTAACAATGTGTGGTTTTGAGGGTATATGCCTTAAAAAGAAAAGAGATTAAGCGCGAGTGGCTCAGTTGGTGGAGTACGACCTTGCCAAGGTCGGGGTCGCGGGTTCGAGTCCCGTCTCGCGCTTTTTTTATTTGTAGCGGAAACCTTTATTTATTAGGGTTTCCGCTATTTTGTGATTTGTGAAAGTGTTTTTGGGAGGAGACCAGGGGAGACTACAGGAAGGAAAAACAATGACACGAGCAGTAGTTTTTGACATGTTTGAAACGTTAATTACGCACTATAATAGTCCTCTATATTTTGGAGCACAGATGGCAGAGGATGCAGGAATTCCAGAAGACAAATTTCAGGCACTTTGGCGTCCGACTGAACTGGAACGTACTACAGGGAAGTTAACACTTGAGGAAGTATTGGAAATAATTCTTAGAGAGAATCATTGTTACTCAGAATCACTTTTAAAGAAAATTGTAGAAAAACGGATAGCGGCAAAAGAAGAGTGTTTCAGGCATTTACATTCTGAAATTATTCCAATGCTTTCAATGTTGAAAAAAAAGGGGCTCTTCATTGGACTAATAAGTAACTGTTTTTCTGAGGAAGCGTACGTAATCCGAAGAAGCGAACTCTTTCCATATTTTGAAGCTGTTTATCTTTCCTATGAACAGGAGATTCAAAAGCCAGATGAGGAGATTTTTAAAAGATGTATGGATCGCTTATCTGTAAAGGCAGAACAATGTATATATGTTGGAGATGGAGGCAGCAATGAGCTGGAAACTGCTAGAAAGCTTGGGATGAAAGCGGTCCAAGCAGCTTGGTATTTACAAGAAGGAACAACACAGCCTTCAAAACGAAAGAATGACTTCTTACAGATGGAAAAACCGCTGGATGTGTTGAATTACGTGGATATGTAGGTTAGTAAACGGACTACACATTATATTATTAAGCAGTCATTAGTAAGAAATCTCATAATTCCATTTATTTATAATTTCTACGGAAAATAGGAAGTCATTAGAAACATCAGTGGAAGCTGACATAATACTTTGTGATCCGGATAAAGGTTTGATTCTAAAAAGCGTATCTCAAAATTCAAATAAAAGTGATAAGTATATAATATCCGATGAATTGATTTTTTATTATCAGGCAGGAAAGAGCTTAATTTTTTACAGTCATTGATGTAGAGAGCAAGAAACAGGTATATTTACAACGATTTCAAACGTTAAAACAGAGAAATGAACTTGTGGGAGCAGAGTGGAGAGGAGTAAAATTTGTTCGTGAAACAATACGTGACTATATTTTTATTCTGCAAGCTCAGCATTTAGCAGTAGTTGATTTAGCAATAAAAAATATGATGAAAACTAATTGGCGTAAGCATTTTTCTGAACTAAATATATAGAACTGAGCTTCTCATTGTATTTATTAAGTTAATTGAGTACAAATGAATGGAACAGAAAAATTTGAATCTATAAAGGAGAACAAACTATGAAACAAATCGAAAGTTATAATGCGAACAAATATAACAGTGTTATGTATTCTGAAATTGAAGATGGAATATATGAAGCAAAAGTAAATGATAAGAGTTTATATGTAACTTCACTATCATTTATTCAAGAGCCAGAATTTAATGAGGGGGCTAATTCAAGTAATATAACACAATATCCTTTAGAAGATGTACTCGATAAATTCTATTGTCATATTTCGGATTTTTACGAAGAACTAAATACAGTTGATTCCCAAAAGTGTTATCAAGAATTTGCAAGCCCCGATTTAGTGGATATTAGAAACCTACGTTCTTTAATTGGGAAACATGTATATAACAAAGAAATTGAAGGATACATAAAACTTATTATTGAATAAAGAAAAGAGAGTTAAATTCCAATTTGCATGGGATTTTGAACTTCTCACTATATTTATGAAGGTTACTAAAAATTCAAAAGAATAAAACTGATGAATAAGAACTTACGGTGATAAAAATATGATAAGTATTAGATATGTGCAATAAGATATAGATTTTTAGTTTAAATTAGATAAGCACTTATCTCAAAGTGAATTTGAAAAGAAAATCAGAGATAAAATGGGGTATTATAATTCAGAAGGGTTGATTATTAATGTCCCTAATTTTAAACCGTCTATGGAAATGTTTTTCATAAAGGTAATATGATAAACTTCAACGTGTAAAACAATTTATTATAAACTAACTGATGCTAAAATGAGGAGAAAAATGAACGGACAAAATAGAATTGATATTAAAATAGGTGCTGCGGTAAAAATTGTATTGAAATCTGACCAAAGAACCGGAAAACTGACAGAGGGAATCGTTGGAAAAATACTGACAAACAGTAGCTTTCACCCTCATGGTATCAAAGTAATGTTAACAAATGGACAAGTGGGGAGAGTCCAGGAAATATTATGATTTAGGGTACATTATGATTATTTAAAGAGTATATTAATAAGAGGAAAGTATCCTGATCAAGCATTTTCATATTTTGAAATGACTAGAGTTTTTTACGGATAGGTCAAGGGCAAGCGTTATTCTTGCGGAATCTTTGAAAGCTTTTCTTTTAAAAGTTAAAATATGGAGGGAGAGTATGGGGGAGAGTCCAGAAGAGCGACTCTTAAACCTCCTGTATTTACTGCGTTTTTGGAATGATGATGGAGTTCGAGTTTCGTCTCGCACTTTTTTTATTTGTAGCGGAAGCCTTTATTTTAAAGGATTTCCGCTTTTTTTTGTCTGTCAGCTTGTATATAGTTCCCCTTGTTTTTCCCTTAGTGGATTATAGATATATCCAAGAATAGTATTCAGGATGCAAATTCCTTGAAATTCTTGGGATTTTTTGTTACGCTGATATATGAACGGTACGATATTATGGTGTTAGAAATTAATAAATAAGAAATATAAACGAAAGAGGTATTATTATGAGATTACATGATAAATGTTTACCATGTGTTGTTAACCAGGTTATTAAAGTAGCAAATATCACCGGAGTTAATACAAAGGAAGAGTTATTAAGAGAAGTTTTTACTTATCTTAGCAAAATGAATTTTGATGAAACTACTCCGGAAATTATAGGTGAAATCTTTGACATGATAAAAAGACATACCAATAATCCAGACCCATATAAAGAAACCAGAAATTACTACAATACTATGTTTATGGAATTGTTACCTGAATTTGAGAGGAAGATTGAGCAGGCTGAAAATTCGTTTATGTTAGCAATCCGATATGCTATTGTTGGTAATATCATAGACTTCAATCCTATACATAATACGTTATTAGAGGATATTTATGATTGCTTTGAAAAAATGGAACAATTGGAATTAGCAATTGATGATTCTCATGCGCTAATGAAAGATATTTCAAATGCAGGAACTTTGTTATATTTAGGTGATAATTGTGGGGAAATCTGTATGGATAAGATTCTTTTAAAAAAAATTAAGGAACTGAATCCTAATGTAAAACTGCAATTTGGAGTACGAGGGAAACCTGTGGTAAATGATTCTATATCTGAAGATGCATATTCTGTAGGGATTGATGAATATGCAGAGGTTGTAGATAATGGGGATGGTTCTCTTGGGACTGTCCTTAATCGAACGAGTCCTGCATTCCAGGAAGTTTATACAAAGGCTGATGTAATAATTGCCAAAGGGCAAGCAAATTATGAATGCTTGAGTGAAGAAAATAAAAATATCTATTTCCTGCTGATGACCAAATGTGATGTAATTGCAAAAGATATTGGTGTTGAGGAAAAGAAAATGATTTGTATGAAAAACAAAGCTTGGAAAAACTAATAAACCGCCAGGAGCAGCGTATAAAATCAGAAGTGGATAGATCAAGAGCAAGTATTATTCCTGTGCTACCCTTGATCTATCCTAACATAAAATCCAACAATAATACAAAGTTGTAGACAAGCTGTAGACACTCGTTAAACAGTGTGCGTTCCTCCTTGTTTTATGTAGGTTTGCGGACAGCAGTAATATTGGAGTCCCGTCCCCCGCTTTTTTTAATTGGAGGTGGAAATCTAGGTTTTATCAGGGATTTCACTATTTATTGTTTTACGAAAATGTCCTTTTGAGGGCAGACCGGGATGATCATTAAACCGCTTAAGCTATTTCCCTATCGGATTCAGTTTCTATATTGTTTTTACCCGTTTACCAGCCTTGACGGGTAGGATAGGTTCCGCCGCAATTCTAACGCAACTCTGCCTTTGCGGCAGACACTCATAATATATATCTTGTAAATTATTACCACTTCTATTTAATGGTTACATACTGGAGAGCACAGGGTACATGATTATTCAATTTTCAGTTTTACATAACCATTAACTTCTTTATTGTAAATACGTTTGTCGATTAACTTAGACATCTGAGGAATATTGATGTAATTTTCTTTATCATCTCCAATACTATTTTCAAGCTCAACAGATAATGTCCTTGTTTTTCTATCCATTTCAAAATAATCTATGCAGTTGACATAATACTTATCCCATCTATCTTTCAATGGATATTAGCTGATTTCGCCTTCTTCCCAATTGTAGGAAAGCATGATTCATTAACTCTCATAATTGCGAACAATCAATGGATTTAATATCTCATTTTTATCACACAATTCCAACCAAGGCATTTTTCACCAGTCTTGCTGCTTGCCCTGCATTTCTCCTGACTTTAGCTTCCTTTGATTTATTCTATCTCAAATAATGGATTTCTTTGCCTGTTTTCCAGCCTTGTGAATATAAGAGAAAGTCAGTCAAAAGGTATTTGTTAGCAGTAAAACTCTCTTTTCAAATACTTTACTTTTATTCTTTTTTAATTGTCATAATCCATTCAGCCGGCAAAAAGTTTATGTTAGCCATATCTTCCATTTCCCCAACACTGCATTAATTGATCAACCGATTTTCCTGTTGCATACTTAATAAAAATAGGTGTGTCAAAATGATACATTTTAGTATAGATATCTATGTAAAACTTATAAAATAAACGAAAGAAATGTATAAAATAACCAATAAAAACGCTGAAAATAATTATATTTGGTTAAATTACACAAAAATCAATTGCATTGTGAAAGGGCAGATGGTATACTTTAACCATAAAAGCTAAGCAAAATCAGACCATTAAAAATGAAATATCAACTGTTTGCTGGCGGCACAGTAGATAGGAGGAACATGCAGAAAGTAACAGAAAAGCAGCTGATTCACATTTTAGAAAGTGAGCTGGTAAAGGCGCTGGGGTGTACAGAGCCCATAGCAATTGCATATGCAAGTGCAACAGCAAAAAGGCACCTGGGGGTTGTCCCTGAAAAAATCACAATATCATGCAGCGGAAATATTATTAAAAATGCAAAAGCGGTAGTGGTTCCCATGACTGGCGGTATGAGAGGCATTGAGGCTGCCGCTGCAGTGGGAGCAGTGGGAGGGGATCCTGACAGGGGGCTGGAAGTCTTGACAACTGTAATGGAACAGGACTTACATATCGCAAAGCTGATGATCCAGGAAAAAATATGCCAGGTGGAACTTTTGGATACCCGGGAAAAGCTTCATATTGTTGTAACCATGGAGCAGGGGAAGAACGAGGTAAAGGTAGAACTGCTGAGAACTCATCTTGGCATTATCAAAATTGAGAAAAACGGACAGATTCTCTTTGAAGAGAAGCTGGCGGCTGAAGAAGATCAGGTAGATTACAGCTGTTTGAATATGGATTCCATATTTGAATTTACAGAACAGGTCAACATTAAAAAAATAAGGAGGCTGATACAAGAACAGATTGAATGCAATACCAATATAGCGCGTGACGGGCTTTCCAATTGCTACGGGGCCCAGATTGGAAAGACGCTTCTTGAAGTGTATGGGGATGACGTGAAAGTCAGAGCAAAGGCAGTAGCGGCTGCAGGGTCTGATGCCCGCATGAACGGATGCGAATTACCGGTAGTAATTAACTCGGGCAGCGGAAATCAGGGAATGACCGTATCTCTTCCGGTTATTGAATATGCGAAAACTCTCAGGAGCAGTGAAGAAGAGTTATATCGTGCCCTGGTGCTCAGCAACCTGATCGCTATTTACCAGAAATACCGTATGGGCAGATTGTCGGCCTATTGTGGAGCGGTCAGTGCAGCGGCCGGAGCCGGGGCAGGGATCACTTATTTAATGGGAGGAACAAGGAAACAGATTGAACATACAATTATCAATACCCTGGCAAATACCTCGGGAATTGTATGTGATGGAGCAAGTGCTTCCTGTGCGGCCAAAATTGCTTCCAGTGTGGATGCGGCAATTATGGCAAGTTATTTATCCATGAACGGACATGTTTTTCTTCCGGGAGAAGGGATTGTAAAAGAGAACGTTCAAAAGACAGTGGATGGGGTCATCACACTGGCAAAGGATGGGATGAAAGAAACGGATGAGGTAATCCTTAACATTATGGTTCAGGGTTCATAAAAACAATTCAGATAAGAGAAAGGAAGGTAGTTTCAGTTATGAAAAAGGGGTTTATCAGGTATTCATTGGTTATGATGATGTTGGCAGGTATGCTGGCAGGATGCGCTCAGACAAATGGACAGAGTACGGGCGAAGCTCAAAATACTTCCGGTGCACAATCCGGAGGGGCGAAAGCACAGGCAGGGGAAGGAGCCATAAAAATTGCGGTGGCAGCGCCTATGACAGGAGATAATTCCGAGTACGGCATCGGTTTTACAAATGCGGCAAAGCTGATGGCTGACCAGTGGAATGAGCAGGGGGGAGTTCTTGGGAAGAAGATTGAAATTGTACCTTATGATGATAAAAATACTTCCGAAGAAGCAACAACCATTGCCCAGAAAATTGTTTCCGATGGTGATATCAGTGGTGTCATCGGTCATTTCTCTTCCGGAGTCTGTATGACGGCGGCTCCTATTTACCAGGAAAACAAAATCATTGAGATTTCTCCTTCTGCTTCTCACCCGGATTATTCTAAAATAGGAAATTATATTTTTAGAAATAATACGGTCATATCAAAGGAAGGTGCGGCCTCTGTTGATATAGCTGTCCATGATCTTGGAAAGAAGAATATTGGCATTATTTCCATTATGACGGACTGGGGAACCAATACTTCAGGCATTATCAAAGATCTGATTGCAGATTTAAATGATCCTAATGTAAAAGTAGTTGCACATGAAGAGGTAATGGAAGGCTCTGATGACTATACACCGGCCATTACAAAGTTAAATGAGGCAGGAGCGGATGTAGTAATCTGCTGCGGCATGTATAATCTGGTTGCTCCTGTTGCAAAGCAGTATAAGAATATTAATCCTGATATTGCAATCGTAGGATTTTCCAATGCATACAGCCAGCAATTAATCCAGCTGGGTGAGGAAGCGGTAGAGGGAGTCTGTTTCCCGGTTATTTTCTTCTCAGAATCAGATGATCCGGATGTAAAGACATATGTTGATAAATTCACACAAGTTTATGGAAGTGCACCCTCAGCCCTTACTTCCCAGGCTTATGACTCTGTAGGAATCCTTTTAACAGCCATGAAAGAGGCAGGCACTACGGATTCTGAAGCAGTGAGGGACAAGCTGAATGAAATCACTTACAAAGGTGTAACCGGCAATATCAAGTTCGATGAACAGGGTGATGTTGATAAGCAGTTTAACAAGGTTACGATTAAGGATGGAAAGTTTGTCAAGATGAATTAGTTTAAGCGGCGGGAATGGTGATCCGCTGTTCCCGCAGAAAGGTGAATATATGATTGCACAACAGATATTTAATGGACTGGCATTGGGAATGGGATATGCTCTCATTGCAGTCGGATATTCATTGGTGTTCGGAATTCTCAGACTGGTCAATTTTTCCCATGGTTCCATTTATGCGTTCGGTGCTCAGACAGCAATGGTTTTCATTGGCCTCCGGTTCGGAATCATTCCCGGACTGATTGCCAGCATGCTGCTGACAGGCGTTTTGGGTGTGGCAATTGACAAGCTCGCTCTGGAACCTCTCAGAAAGAAGAAATCCATTCCCATTGCCTCATTGATTACCACCATTGGAATTTCCAATATTGTGACAAATCTTCTCATTGCATTTTTCGGAAGTGAAAAAAGAGCTTTTCCGGCTTTGTTTGATTTTGGAACCCTGCAGATGGGAAAAATTGTTGTTTCCTCCACGCAGATCGGAATGTGTGTGGTTTCCCTGATCCTTATGCTGGTTCTGGTGGGCATTGTATTCTATACAAAAATCGGGCTGGCAATGAGAGCTGCGGAACAGAATCCCAAAGCTGCTAATTTAATGGGGATTAATGTGAACTTTGTTATTTCATTTACTTTCTTTTTAAGCGGCATATCCGCAGCAATTGCAGGCTCTCTGGTTGGAAGCTATTACCAGATCGTCTATCCGAATATGGGCTTCATGGCCGGGTTAAAAGCATTTGCGGCAGCAGTACTTGGAGGGATCGGAAGTCTTCCGGGGGCAATTATCGGCGGCCTGGTAGTAGGCGTGTCGGAATCAATGGCTGCCACTGTTCTTGGATCGACTTATCGGGATTCCATGGCATTTATCATATTGATTATTGTTCTGATCGTAAGACCCAATGGTTTGTTCGGAAAGAAAGGGATCACGAAGGTATAAAATATGACAAATACAAAAATTGAAAAACACAGCTTTTTATTTCAGTTTGAAAGCTTTGTGAGTAAATACCAGAAAACACTCCTGATCCTGTTGGCAGTATTTTTGTGCCTGCTTCCAAAGGGAGTGAACAATCAGTATTTCCTGACCGTAATTGTAAAAATGGCAGTATATGCCATGTTCGGCCTTGGTCTTAATATTCTCACCGGCTACACGGGCCTGGTCTCTCTGGGACATGCCGGGTTTGTTGCCATCGGGGCGTATACAGCTTCTTTATGTGCCGTAAAGCTGGGCTGGAGTTTCTTTCCTTCCATGTTGTTTGGCATGGTGGTGGCAGGGCTGGTAGGAATCCTTCTGGGGCTTCCAACTCTTCGCCTGACCGGTACCTATCTTTCCATTGTTACCTTGGGATTTGGGGAAATTATTAAAATGATTGCCATGAACTGGGCGACCGTCACCAATGGAACCCTTGGAGTGAAGAATATTCCCAAACCAGCCTTCTTTGGCATGAAACTAACAATAGCAAATCATGGGCTTTATTATCTGGTGATGGTCATTCTGGTTATCTGCACGGTTTTCTGCCTGGTTCTTATTAAATCTAAAACCGGCAGGGCTCTTCAGGCCATCAAAGGGGATGAACTGGCCAGCGTTATGATGGGGATTAATACCACCTACTATAAAATCCTGGCTTTTGTATTGTCCGCATGCATCTGTGCTGCTGCCGGAGGGCTGTATGCGACGCTCATTGGATACGTAGATCCCAATACCTTTAATTTTGATGTATCGACTTTGATCCTTTCCATCGTAATTCTGGGAGGTATGGGGACCATCAGGGGAATGTTCCTTGGGGCAGCCATTTTAATCGCCCTTCCGGAGGTGTCCAGAGTCCTCATGGTTTACCGGTTTGTATTATACGGCGTGATTCTGGTTGTCATGATGCGCTTCCGGCCTCAGGGGATCCTGGGCTGGAAATCCCAGCTTCCCTATCAATTATCAAAACAGGTAAGAGAAAAGCTTAAGACAGCGGGTACGGAGGAGGCAGGAGAGAATGGCTGACAATGGATGTTTATCCGTAAAGGGAATTACAAAACGATTTGGCGGTATTGTTGCGGTGGAAGAAGTGAGCTTTGAGGTAAACAAAGGGGAAGTGGTTTCCATTATCGGGCCTAACGGTGCCGGAAAAACAACCGTATTCAATATGCTGACAGGCGTGTATCCGGTGGATGAAGGCACCATTGTATTTAACGGTGAAGAAATCCAGAATAAAAAGCCGAAACACATTGTAATGGCAGGAATGTCCCGGACATTCCAGAATATCCGTCTGTTTCAGGATATGCGTGTCATAGAAAATGTGCTGATAGGGGCTCACATAAAAACCTCATACAGCTTCTTTGACTCCACATTCCGTACAGCCAGATACCGGAAAGAGGAAGATGAAAAGGTATTTGAGGCCATTGAGCTTTTGCGGTCCATAGGCCTGGAAGGCAGAAAAGATGATTATGCTTCCAACTTGCCCTATGGAGACCAGAGAAAACTGGAAATCGCAAGAGCCATTGCCACCGGCGCCAGGCTGCTTTTGCTGGATGAGCCGGCGGCAGGTATGAATCCCCGGGAATCAGAGGAGCTGATGCTGTTTATCCGCTCTCTGAAACAAAAGGGATACACCGTATTACTCATTGAACATGATATGAGCGTAGTTATGAATATTTCCGACAGGATTTACGTAATAGACCACGGCAAACCCATTGCCCAGGGACTTCCGATGGAAATTGCGAACAATGAACGGGTAATTGAGGCTTATTTGGGAGGTGTGCACAAGGATGCTGAAGATAACTGATCTAAATACTCATTACGGTCCCATACATGCTCTCAAAGGTGTTGATATGGAGATAGACAAAGGGGAAGTCGTATCTCTGATCGGAAGCAATGGTGCCGGAAAATCCACACTGTTAAATACGATTGTGGGGATCACCAGATCTTCCCGGGGCAAGGTTGAATTTATGGGGAAAGAGATTACCAACAGTCAGCCCTATGTTATGACAAAGCTGGGAATCAGCATTTCTCCGGAAGGAAGAGAGGTATTTCCGGCGCTTACGGTGGAAGAGAATCTCCGTCTTGGTGCTTATACTGTGAGGGATAAGAGTAAAATAACCGACAGCTATGACCGGGTCTATGAAATATTTCCCAGGTTAAAGGAGAGGATCAAACAGACGGCAGGAACCCTTTCCGGAGGAGAGCAGCAGATGCTTGCCATTGGAAGAGCATTGATGTGCAATCCAGAGCTGCTTCTCCTGGATGAACCCTCCCTGGGCCTTGCTCCCAACTTTGTTCTGCTTATTTTTGACCTGATAAAAGAAATAAACAAGCAGGGAGTTACCATTCTTTTGATTGAACAGAACGCCAACATGGCTTTGAGCGCTTCCCACAGGGCATATGTACTGGAGAATGGGAAGGTGACCATGTCAGGGATTGCAAAAGAGATAGCGGCTGATCCGAGAATTAAAAAAGCGTATTTAGGCTTGGGCTAAAGGAGGCAACATGAAAAAAATAATAAACAAACCAATGGATGTAGTGGCAGAGGCATTGCGGGGAATGGAGCTTGCCCATCCGGAGCTTCAGTATACTCCGGGCTATGAAGTGATTTCCCGCAGGGAAAAGGCGGATAAGGTGGCCGTAATATCAGGAGGAGGGGCCGGACATGAACCGGCCCATGCAGGATATGTTGGGAAAGGCATGCTGGATGCGGCCGTATCAGGGAATGTGTTTTCCTCCCCCAGTCCGGACCGGATCGGTGAGGCCATCAATCAGATGAATACCGGGAAGGGAGTCCTTCTGATCATAAAAAATTATTCCGGAGATATTATGAATTTCGGCCTTTCCTCTGATCTTGCAGAAGCAGAAGATATAGAAGTGGAAAGCGTAGTCGTCAAGGATGATGTGGCTGTTCCGGACAGCACATATTCTACCGGAAGGAGAGGGATCGCAGGCACCGTATTTGTACATAAAATTGCAGGAGCAAAAGCGGAGCTTGGGGGAAGCCTTCAGGAAGTAAAGGCGGCGGCTGAGAAAGCCATTTCCAATATAAGAAGCATGGGCATGGCCATGAGTCCGTGCACTCTGCCGGCAGTGGGAAAACCGGGATTTGTTCTGGGAGAAGAAGAAATCGAGATAGGGATGGGCATTCATGGAGAACCGGGAGTCCAAAGAACCGGGATAAAAACAGCAAAAGACACAGCAGAAATTCTTCTTGGAAAGATTCTTGAGGATTATGATTATACGGGCAGCGAAGTGGCGGTGCTGGTAAACGGCTTAGGCGGGACCCCTCTTATGGAGCTTTATATTTTGAACATGGAAATTCAGAAGCTGTTGGAGGAAAAGAAAATCAGAGCTTATAAGACACTTGTGGGAAATTATATGACAGCACTTGATATGACCGGCTGTTCCCTGACACTTATGAAACTGGATGACGAGTTAAAGGAGCTGCTTGACGCACCTTGTGATACTCCGGCCCTGAAAATCAGATAAGGCGGTGGAATATGGGATTTGAATTAACAGGTAAGGACTATGCAGAGTACATAAAAAAAGCATATGAACTGATCCGTAAAAATGGAGAATACGTAACCGGGCTGGACCTGGCTACCGGTGACGGCGACCACTGGTCAAACATTAACATGGGATTTGAAAAGCTGGTTGAAAAGGCGGATGAGCTGGGAGAAATGTCCATCAGTGACGAATTAAAGGAAATCGGCAAGATCATGATGGCAGTGATCGGAGGGTCTTCCGGAGTGCTTTACGGCTCCGCTTATCTTGGGGCCGCAAAGGCAGTAAAGGGGAGGAATGTCCTGGACTGTCAGGGAATATGCGACATGCTGGAAGCCATGCTGGAAGCGATCATGTCCAGAGGACAGGCGCAGGAAGGGTTTAAAACCATGATTGACAGCCTTGCTCCAGCGGTAAAAGCATATAAAACAGCGATTTCTGATGGGAAAAGTGAATTGGAAATCTGCGAAATCGTGAAACGGGCAGCAATTGACGGAGCTGAAAATACAAAGAACATGGAAGCGGTAAGAGGCAGGGCAACCTATCAGGCCAACAAGGGACTGGGACATTTAGACCCGGGAGCAGTTACCATGTCTTATCAGATCAGCACGTTAATGAATTGCATAAAAGAAAAAATTAATTTTTAAGGAGGTACCGTTATGTACAGCAACATACCGGAAGACAGAGGACAGCACATTAAGGATTTGAGAGACGGGATCGAACACAGAGCCACATGGTTCTACTATATGTTTATGGAGGCGAAAAAGAGGGGTCTTGACAGTGAATTTGCCCATGAAGCCATTAGAAAATGCGGATGCTTCCATGGAGAGAACAAATATACCCAGACCAGTGATTTAAAGGAATTCCAAAAGGAATTTATCAGTGACAATGTAAGGAATATTTTCCAGATGGATACGGAATGTACGGAGGAACAGCTGGATATTACATTCCACCACTGTCCTCTGGTGGCAGCGTGGAGAAAGCTTACGGATGATGAAGAACTGATTGCTGAAATGTGCGAAATCGCCATGGATGGTGACAGAGGAATCTGCTCCCAGTTTAAAGATTTCACCTTTCATCTTGGAAAAACCATTGCAAAAGGGGATTCCATTTGTGAAGTGACCTTTAAAAAGAACCAGGAATAAAGAAACGGATTTAATTTCCGAACCAAAAGGGTTGTTGTAAATTTACAGCATCCCTGTTTGGCGTTTAAAAAACGGATATTTGTGAGGTGCGGGATGGAGAAAAGCCTGTTGGGATTAATCGGAAGCTATACCAATCATTTTGCAAGAATCATTTCGGATACACTGGACACGGACATTCTGATCATAGATACGAATATGAAGATTGTCGGAAGCGCCTTTAAATATTTAAACCTTTACACAGATATTAAGATAGGTACCATCATATCCACCATTCTTATGGAAAACAGAAATGTGATTGTGGAAGACAAGTCGCGTCTGCCAGGCTGCCGCCGGTGCGATCAGTTCAGGGAATGTAAGATGAGCAGCTTTGTAGGTGTGCCTATAAGGGTTGAAAACCAGGTTGTGGGTGCGCTGGCTTTGATTTTAACCAGGCACAGGGCAAAATTTTTGTTTGAGAGCCTGGATTCAACGGTTTCATTTTTAGAAAATTTTGCGGAACTCCTGTCAGGAAAAATTGAAAATGAAACAAAAACCATTGGACTTCAAAACCGCCTGAAAGAAGTAGAAACCATTATGGATAAGATGTTTGAAGCGGTTATTTACACGGACTATTACGGAAATATCATTCATGTGAACCAGCGTTTTTGCGATATCATTCATTTTGACAGAGCATTGACCGGTAGAAACATGAAAGAGCTGTTTCCGTTTCAATTAATAGAGGATTATTTTATGTCTTATGAGGATATCAGCAATGAAAGGCTGACCTTTGAAATGAAAGATTATCTGTTTCATGGGGTGGTGTCCAGTAAGAAGATATACTTAAGCGATACGGAATTCAGCACCCTGTTTTATTTCAGGCCCCAAAGCGATTTTGTCAAAAGGATTAACATTTCCGAACAGGGATCTCTTGTGACTTTGGAGTGGTTAAAACGATATTTTTCAAAGCAGGAACTGGATATGGCCCGGACCCTGGCTAAAACAGATCATCATACTCTGATCCAGGGCTCTGACAACGAGTTAAATCTCCTTCTTGCCAAAGCCATATTTAATACTTCGGAAAGAAACCTCCATGATCTTTATGTGGTTTATGCGGATAATCTGTACAGGGATTTATTTGAAATTTACATGATGGATGAATACGGCCTTTTAAAAAATGCCGATAGCTGTACCATTGTGATCGTGCAGCCGGAAAATATGCCCATATACATTCAGAATTATCTGGTTGATTTCATGAAAGCAGGCAAGTTCAAATCTCACAATAAGCTGATCCGTTCCAATGTAAGGTTTTTGTTTTGCACCGATAAGGAGTTGGAACCACTGGTGGATCAGAAGATGTTTTCTCCGGAATTATACCGCCTTATGGTTTTACATAAAATCACATTTGAGGGAATGGAAAAGGACATGGTGAAATTCCGCCACTATATTATTTCGGGGCTGAATTATTATAAAGGTCTTTATAATAATAGAACGGTTGAGCTGTCAGGAGAAGTTATGACATATTTCAGGAACCATTATACGGAAATAGGAAAACACAGCATGGAGATCATTCTTGAACGGATCGCAGGGGAGTGTTCCGGGAGGGTGACAATAGAAGAGCTGAAGGAAAAGAATCTCATCCAGCAGAAAGAAGAGGTATTTTGCGGACTTGGGGAGACTGCCAGGGAGCGGATCATGGCCATGCTGGAACGGGGGTATTCCAAGACGGATATTGCAGACGTGCTTGGAATTTCACGTTCTACCCTATATAGGAAGATAAAAGAGTATGGTGTGGAATGAACCTTTATTCTTGTCAATTAATTGAAACTATAAATATACAAAAATATTTGTTTTCTATAATCATTCCTCTGTTATGGTTTATGATATACTGCATATTCGGCGCGATACTTCGTGAATTTCCTGATATGGGACCGGCAGATTATTAACAACCCCATAGTATCATATGGACAATTTAGAAAATGTAAACTAAATACAAAGAAGAGGGTGTTGCAAAAAACATTATCGAAAAGGCCGACCCTCTTTTAACCTTGAAAAACACGAGAGTGACTGATGAAATCAGCCTTCTCGTGTTTTTCAGAGTTAAGAAGCTGTTGGTCTTTTAAATAACGCTTTTTGCAACAGCCCCTTCGAATGTTTAGTAAAAAAAAGGAGCACTGCTCCACAGATGATTTTTCAACTGTTTTGCAACGACCCCTAAAATTTTTATTAAACAAAAACAAATAGTGATTTCATGACATTGGTCATATATTTTTTTGGTGATATTTGTTATATTTTGCTTATCAAAAAAGACAAAGGAGAAATATATGAAAAGGATGGAAAAAATAGTAGCACTAATCATGGTTTTGGTAATGGCATTAGGACTTACGGCAGGATGCAGCAAAAATGCAGAAGAATCTGAAACATCTGATAATTCTGGAAAAAAGAAAAATAAATTTAAAGTTGCCATGATTTCAACTGAAATTGGGTCAGAAGCATTTAATTTGAATGCATATAATGCGATGATTGACGCATCAAAAAAGTATGGATTTGAATACGTGTCAATTGAGTGTACTGATACGACTGCATGGGAAGAAAATACAATGGCCGTATCCGAAGAAGGTTATGACTTAATTGTTGGTGTGGGTTGGAATACAGCAGAGCCGTTTGCTAAAGCAGCAGATTTATATCCGGATATTACTTATGCGGTAATTGATACAGTAAGTAGTAATGAGAATGTAACAAGCATTACTTTCCGGGAGGAAGAAGGTGCATATGTAGAAGGAGTTATGCTGGCGACCGCATTCCCTGAAGATGATTTATTTGGATATGTCTGTTCTTATCAGACGCAGGCAACATATAAGTACCGTTACGGATATGAGCAGGGGATAAAGTCCGTAAATCAGGGCGCAAAGATCATTTATAATTATGTCAATTCTTATACTGATACCAGTTTGGTATATGAATATACTGTTCAGCAACAAGCAGCAGGATGCAACGTTATCATAGGTGGTGTCAGTTCAGCTGCAAACGCAGGTATTTATCAAGCCTGTTTGGAGTTTGCACAAAAAGAAACCCCTATTTATACTACTGGTTTAAGTATTGATCAGACAACGCCGGATAATCCATATATTTTGGGTGGCTTATTAAAAAATACCGGTACATGCATGACTAATATCATAGAGAATTATATTACAGGAACCCTGAAAAAAGGTGAGCAGCGTGGTGGTTTAAAAGAAGGTGCATTTGGTGTTGTTTATGTTACACCCGAAGACGCAAATTACCGCAACGAAGATATTTTTACTGATAAAGTAATCACAGCAGGTAGAGCAGCAGCCGACAAGATTATTTCTGGAGAGGTTGTAATTGAAGTACCTGAAGAAGCTGCACAAAAGTAATTATACTATAATGTCCCCTGCGAAGGCAATGGTATTGCGGGGGATATATCAAGCCGCCGGTTTTACTGGCGGTACTGATTAAGGAGAAGAGCCATGCTGTTGGAAATGAAAAATATCATGAAGTTGTACGGAGAACTGGCAGCTAACAAGAATGTAAATATTAATTTAAAAAAAGGTGAGATATTAGCCATTGTTGGGGAAAATGGTGCAGGAAAGTCTACTATTATGAAAATTCTTTACGGATTGGAGCAGCCAACGTCCGGAGAAATCTTTCTGGATGGTAAAAAGCTGCATTTTAATACCCCATTGGATGCTATGAAGCATGGCATAGGAATGGTACAGCAACATTTTATGTTATTCGATTCAATGACAATAGCAGAGAATATTGTTTATTCAAACGAAATTCGAAAGGGCATTTTTTATGATAAAAGAAGAACAAATGAAGCGATTAAGAATTTATCTGAGAAATATAAGCTGGCTATAAACCCGGAAGATATTGTTGAAGATTGTCCGGTAGGTATGCAACAGAGAGTTGAGATCTTAAAGGTACTTTATCAAAGGGCAGATATTATCATTTTTGATGAGCCGTCTGCAGTGCTCACTCCACTTGAAGTTGATGAACTGTTGAAAACATTAAAAGAATTGGCGATTATGGGTAAAAGTTTAATTATCATTACTCATAAGTTGAATGAGGTGATGGAAGTAGCTGACAGAGTGGTTGTAATGCGTGCAGGAGAAGTGGTTGCAGAGTGTATGAAAAAAGATACGAATGCTGAGGAGTTATCTTTCTTAATGGTGGGCCGTCAGATTGTAACCAGAGTGATTGATCCAAAAGAAACTACAGATATAATTTTGAAAACCCGGAATCTTACTCTGTATGGTGATGGAAAAAGAGCTCTGGATAATATTAATATTCACGTAGATGGTGGTGAAATTGTAGGAATAGCTGGTGTATCGGGTAATGGTCAGTCTAAATTGATTCGTTGTATAGCTGGACTACAGCATATAGATGAAGGACATGTTTACCTGCAAAAAAAAGATGTTACAAATAGAAAAGTATTTGAAATAAGGGAAGCGGGATTGGCTTATATTCCCGAAGACCGGTATTTATGGGGCAGTTCGGTAAACGCAACATTATGGGAAAATGCTTTGCTAGGGTATGAATCCAGTTATAGTAAAAAAGGTATCTTTGATATGAAAAAGGTCTACAGTCATGGTGCTGGACTCATTATGAAATATAATGTAAAAGCTGGTTCTGTTTTTCAGAAAATGAAACAGCTTTCCGGTGGAAACGCTCAAAAGATAATTGTTGCTAGAGAAATTAGTAAAAATACGCGTCTCTTAATCGCTTGCGAGCCTACAAGGGGAATTGACATTGGTGCAATTGAATATATCCATAATAAATTGGTTGAGAAGCGTAATCAGGGAGACGGGATTCTTTTGGTATCCTCCGAATTATCTGAGATTATGTCATTAAGTGATCGCATTTATGTTATTTATGAAGGGAAAATTCATGGTGAATTCAGACGAGGTGATATCGATGAGCAGAAAATGGGTTTTTTAATGGCTGGAGGTGAATTGAATGAAAACTGAAGAAAGCTTAATTAATGTATCTTTTAAAACAAAGGCTCTTGATATCTTTGATACACTGAAGTTGCCTGTTTTAGCAATCATTGCAGGTATGGCTTGTGGTTGTGTTATTATTGCCACATCTGGCTTTAACCCATTTGCAGCTATTTTAGGATTATTAAAAGGCGGATATGGTTCTACCTATTTATTTTTTACTACATTAACTCGTGCAACGCCAATTATTATTGCTGGTCTCGCGGCTGCATTTACCTGGGGTGCTGGTTACGAAAGTATGGGCGTAGGAGGTCAAATGACGATGGGAGCTTTTGTCTCATCAGTAGTAGCTGTTTCTTGCCCTGGATCGTCTGTTTTCGTAATCATTGTATCATTAACAGCGGGAGCGCTGGCAGGTGCAGCATTTTCGTTAATTCCTACCTGGATGTCTCAGAAGTTTCAAGTATCTCTGCTAATCGTTACCTTGATGATGAATTACATAGCAGATTATATTACATCATATTTTACTACTTATATTGTTAAGGATCCCTACGGATCAGATTCTTCAGCGATTCAAACAGCTGAGATTACGGCGGTCTTTCCCAAATTTATCGAGAGATATTCTCTTCATTATGGATTTCTAATTGCAGTTGTCTGTGTAATATTACTTTACTTTATCATGTACCGTACTACATTTGGCTACAAAGCACATATGGGAGGATTGAATCCACGTTTTGCAGATTATGGCGGTATTAATAGTAAAAAAATGATGTATTATGTGCTGAATATAAGTGGTGCTTTGGCAGGACTGGCAGGTGCTATTGAAGTGATTGGAGCGAAACACCGTTTCATAGATCAGATGATTACTTCTCCCGGATATGCCTGGAGTGGTATCACTGCGTCTATTATGTCAAATTATAATCCCATAGGTACATTTGTCAGTTCGGTTTTTCTTGCCGGACTTACAACAGGAGGAAGTTATATCGAGAGAAATATGGGAGTACCGGGTGATGTTTCAACCGTTATTCAAAGTGTAATTACCATGCTCGCAACTATAAAAATTGCAATTCAAATATCAAAAAGGAAAAAAGAAAAACACCTGAGAAAGGAGGAAAAGTAGAATGCATTTTGGTATTGAGCATTTAGCCGTAATCTTAAATTCAACCATTCGCTTAACAACTCCCATATTATATGCAACACTTGCAGCTGCCATCTGCAAAAAGGCAGGTATTTTCAATCTATCCATGGAAGCTGCAATGATAAGCGGGGCTTTTTTTGCAATTGTAGGCAGCTACTATACACATAATGCTTTGATTGCGGTTTTATTGGCAGTAGTTAGCGGCATGGTTATATCAGCATTAGTAGGGGGGTGTATCATATGGTTAAAAGCCTCGCCGGTAATTGCAGGAGTGGCAGCAAGTACATTGATGACAGGATTGACAACCTATCTTTTATTTATCATCTTTGATACAAAGGGGGCGTTTTCTGATCCAAGTCTTGTAGGTATACCCAAAATTTATTTATTTGCAAAGGTACCTATATTAGGAACAATATTATCAGGTTTAACATTTGTTGATTATTTAGCAATGATTCTTCCTTTCTTAATATATATTTTTTTGTATAAGACAGTAATAGGATATCGTTTGCGGGCAATTGGAATCAATAAAGAAGCCGCACGGAGCCTGGGAACTCAAGTTGACCATTATCAATTTTTAACGTTTACTATATCAGGAGGTTTTAGTGCCCTTGGGGGCTGTCTGCTTTCCCTGGGAGCTGTCTGCTTGTTTATTCAGAATATAACATCCGGTCGTGGGTATATTGCATTAGCAGCAAATAATCTGGGGAATTCTCATCCGCTAGGTGTATTATTATCATGTATCTTCTTTGGTTTAAGCCAGGCTCTGGGTAATATGCTTCAGAATACTTCAGTTAAAACACAGTTAACTGCTACAGTACCATATCTTTCCACAATAATTGGTATATTTGTAGTTCGTGTTTATACATTACACAAATTGAAAATAAAAAGGTCAGTTGCAAATAGGGAAAAGTAGATCTAGTAAATATTCTGGGGCATCCGGATGACGAAAAGGATTCCAGTAGATTTTGAAGAACTGGCGGGGAAAGCTAAAGTCCAGGGAGTGCTATGGGATTTAATACAAATAACTTAACGGGAGATTAAATGGAATTTTTACATATTTCTGATTTACACTATAAAAAAAGATATCCGTTTGTTAAAGATGGCTATGCATCAATTTTCAACAAAATGACATCACCAATAGATATGCTGATTTCTGGATTCAAGCAAATTAAATGTGATAATTTGTCGTTTGTTTTAATAAGCGGTGATTTGACTGAGAATGGTATAGAAGAAGATTATAAGGAATTAAAAAATAAGTTGGATATGTTATTTTATGGCATTCCCTATATAGTTACATTGGGAAATCACGATAATAAAGAGATGTTTTATAAGATATGGAAACCGGAAACAAATTCAATCTATCCTTATGGAAGCATAACAAATATTAATGGGATAAATATCATAGCTTTGGATAATTCTGTAGAGGGAAATCCGGATGGTTTAATTACAGAAGAACATTGCAAATGGCTGGTAAGGGGATTCGAGTATACAAAGGGAACTAAAAGTATTTTAATGATGCACCATCCTTTGATTTTTGATAGGATAACTCCTGTACCGGTGGTTCAGTATCCTAATGAATTTCCGCAGATCATTAAAAAGTATCTTCCTTCAATGATTTTATGTGGTCATACGCACAATGAACTTTATGGGTCTTTTGAGGGAGTTCTGTATGCAACTGCTGGCAGCATGTCTTTTAAAGGCTTCCAGAAAGGAAATGGAGAAGTTTGTTTTCGGGAATATGCAAGTGCAAATCTGTGTAAAATGGAAGGTAATTTAATAAGCATAGAAGAAATAACATTTACTGAGTATAAAAAGGTATTGGCAAATATGCAATTATAGAAAGTTGCTATTTTTGCAGGCAGGATTCTTGATGCAGGTGAAAGACTTATAAATCAATCCTTATATTTATTGATGATAAAATCATAAGAATCCTTGGCCAAGAGAGTGAGATAGCTGGAATCTTCAATTACATAATCTTTTTTTCTCTTTTCGAGAATTCCATTGGAGCAAAACTTATTTAATACTCTCAATACATGGCGATAAGTAGTACCAAGAAACTCTGCTGTTGAAGACAGGTTTATATGACAGATGCCATCAATAGAAGAACTTAATATAATGGCAGCCAGTTTACTCTCAGTGGAGGTAAAATGGATGATTTGAAAGTAGCGTCCATTGTTATAAAGATGATCACCTAACTGCTGGCATAGATAACGTAAAAATTTGTTATCATCCAACAGCATTTGTTGATAAGAGCTTAGTGACAGTGCAAGACAGAAGCATTTTTGAACTGCCTGAATATTGGAGACTGCAGGCTTTCGCCAGATAGATCCAATGATACCGATGGACTGTACTTGATAAAGATAAGTAATGAATTGAACTTTACCGTCTAAGGAGTAAGAAAAGCATTTTACCTTTCCGTCAACAAGGAAATAAAGATAATCATTGGCCGAATTTTCGTTTATAATAAATTCATCTTTAGCATATTCAAATAATTCAAAGTTTGAAGAAAAGTCATGTGAAAATATTCTGGAAACATTAACCTTTTCAATTGCCTTTTTAATTATAAGAGGATTCTGAATTTTTTTCATATGCAACTCCTGGGATTTGTACAAATTAGGTGGTTTTAAAAGGTTGGAGATCAATATATTTATTAAAATTATATCATATTTTTTGAATTAGTAAAGTATAAGCCTTTTAAAACATAAAGGGTGCATATCTTGCTTTTGCAGTCTGGCCTCAGGCATACGATCAATACAAAATGAGTGGCCAGATTGTCCATGGGAGCCCTGGAATGAGGACAGTCCTGATAAAAGATTCCTTAAAAGACAAGAATAGTGTATAATAAAAGATGAAATAAAGAATGGCATGACAAAAGAGAGAATGAAATTCGCCCCGACTATTGGTCACGAAGGCAGACCGTATTAAACTTATAAGAGATAGGTGCGAAGAATATGGAGTATCCAGCTTTAAGGTTTACCAGTCTAAAGCTTATGATGCCTTAAGATATTTTAATAGGTGTTTAGTAAAGTGGGCAGAAGTATAATAGGGAAGAAAAATCATTGTTACAAGTATCCCCAGGATTAAAAGGCTGCCGTCAGAGAGAAAGGAGAAAAGTATGGATAAAAGATTTGGAGGCAAAGAGGATTCGAACAATCGAGGACCGGAAAATTTCGAAAAACTTCCAAGAAAAAAGCAGGTAAAGGTGATTTTAAGGGGCATTTACCTTATGATAGGAACTGTACTGGCTGTTTTCTTATTTTCCAACAGCTTTTATACGTTGACTGAGGATAAGGTTGCGGTAGTATGTACCTTTGGTAATCCTGTCAGTGTGACAAAGACGGGACCTCATTTTAAGATCCCATTTGTACAAACAGTTTACAAGATGTCAAAAGAAATTAAAGGCATGAGGATCGGCTATGACGAAGACAATCAATCAACCATTAGTGAATCTGAAATGATCACGAAAGATTTTAATTTTGTTAATGTTGACTTCTATATAGAATATCAGATTGTTGATCCGGTTAGAGCGTATATTTACCGTGATGATGCTGTGGATATCTTAAAAAATCTTTCCCAGTCTTATATCAGAGATACCGTTGGTATCTATAATGTGGATGAGGTGATCACCACAGGAAAAGCTGAAATACAAGCCAAAGTAAAGCAGCTTCTTTCTGAACGATTGGAAAAAGAAGATATTGGCATCGGCATTAATAACGTAACCATACAGGACTCAGAACCGCCTACAATAGAAGTTAGCAATGCATTTAAGGCAGTAGAAGATGCAAAACAGAGTATGGATACGAAAATCAATGAAGCGAAAAAGTATCAGTCCGAGCAGCTTCCGGCAGCAAATGCCAGAGCAGATAAAGCAAAAAAGGATGCGGAAGCCTATAAGCAGCAAAGAATTAGTGAAGCAGAAGGTCAGGTATCAAGATTTAACGATATGTACGGGGAATACATAAAGTACCCGCTGATTACAAAAAAGAGAATGTTTTACGAGGCCATGGAAAATATTCTGCCCTCCCTAAAGGTTATCATTGACGGATCAGATGGAACACAAAAAATGCTTCCTTTAGAACCCTTTGTAAGTAGTGAGAAAGGAGAACAGTAGCAATGGTTAAAAAAGTAAAATATGCAGTTATTATTCTGCTTTTAATGCTTATAGGTTTAAATTCGCTTGTTATCACAGCGGCAAACGAGTACACATTAGTCAAGCAGTTTGGTAAGGTTATGCGTGTGGAAAATACTGCCGGTCTGTCTTTTAAAATTCCTTTTATTCAAAGTACACAAAAGATTCCAAGAAAAAAGATGATCTATGACCTCATTCCAAGTGATGTCACGACCAGAGATAAGAAAGTAATGAATGTTGACTCGTTCGTAATCTGGGAAATCACAGATCCGATTAAATATTTATCTTCTTTGAATGCAAGCATTGAAAAGGCTGAGGTAAGGCTTGACAATGTTGTATATAATTCCATCAAAACTGTTATGTCTGCAACCAGTCAGGAAGATATTATTTCAGGCAGGGCCGGAGAACTTGCAAATGCAATTACAAATAATATAGGTACATCAATGGATTCTTATGGAATTCGTATCCTTGCTGTAGAAACAAAAAAACTTGATCTGCCGGATTCCAATAAAGAGTCTGTATACCAACGTATGATCTCTGAAAGGAATAATATTGCGGCTCAGTATACAGCAGATGGGGATTATCAGTCTTCTCTAATCCATAACGAAACGGATAAAGCAACAAAAGAGGCTATAGCAAAAGCAGAAGCAGAGGCTGAAATGATTAAGGCAGAAGGCGAAGCTCAATATATGCAGATTCTTAGCAACGCATATAATGACGAGTCCAAAGCGGATTTTTACAACTACGTCCGTTCTCTGGATGCTCTAAAGGCTTCATTAAAAGGTACGGATAAGACAATTATCTTGAATAAGGACAGTGAACTTGCAAGAATTTTGTCTGGAAATTAAAACCCCTTTCATGGGTTGGAAAAAGGAACCAAATCCAGGCGTGCCGAAATGGCGCAGCCATTGGCCCTAAAGCTCAGAGAACATTGGCCTGAAAGTTTAGAAGAATCAGGAGAGTTTGATTGGGAAAATGAATTTAGTTTTTAAGATTTTACAGCGCTTTTAAAAGCCCTCCAATGGCAGGAATTATATTAAGTATGTATAATAGGAGCTGAATTGTGGTATACAGGTATTTAAGAATGTGGTAAAATGCAGATATACCAAGATAACCAGGAAATTTAAAGCCCATTTGACAGCCTTGTAGATATCCTGCTAAACAGAAACTATGATGGGTAGAAAAAATTACTCAGCAGAAGATAAGGAGGAGCTTATGTTGGATAAGGTGATTACAATTAGTCGGGAGTTTGGAAGCGGAGGACGAGAGCTGGGCATGAAGCTGGCTGAAAGGCTGGGACTTCCGTTTTATGATAAGGAACTGATTTCTTTGTCCGCGGAAGAGAGTGATTTGGCGGAGGAGGCATTTCTGCATTATGACGAGCATCTTTTTATTCAGCAGGAGCCTTCGGAGCAGAGACTTTATTCGCCCTTTTCTACAGTGTATGAAGTTTCCATGTCAGACCAGATTTTTCTGGCACAGTCCCGTGTGATACGAAAGCTGGCGGAACAGGGACCCTGTATCATCGTTGGACGCTGTGCGGACCGGGTGCTTGAAAACAGCATTAATTTGTTTGTGTACGCCAAGATGGAGAACCGGATTAAACGAATGAATTCTCTTGAAACAGGTGTTAATCCTGAAATGATGGAGAACAGGATCCGGGAAATAGATAAAAAGAGAAAGGATTATTACCAGTATTATACTGGGTGCGAATGGGGGAAGGCACAGAATTACCACCTTTGTCTGGAAAGCGGTTTGGTAGGGGTGGAAGGCTGTTCCAATGCTGTCTTATCTTATTTGCAGTGCATTCTTTAAATAAACAGGATTTATAAAACGAAAGATTTTGGAGGGAAATGTAAGAATATTGTAAATGATAGCTTCCAAAATGGATGGTATAATGTAACAAAAAAAGGAGTGTATGGTAATGATGAAATGGGCAGGAAAAGGATATAGAAGTTTTATTGCTGCTGTTCTGGTCATTGTTTTGGCAGCGTCTTCCCAGGTTACAGGGTATGCGGAACAGGTATCCGGCCCGGGAGCCAATATTTCCTCCGGCAATTCCGCTTCCACAAATAATGTGACCATATATGTGAGCAAGAGAACAAAGATGCTTTCATTAAAGCAGAACGGAGTCTTGATTGCGGAATATCCGGTTTCCATGGGCACAGCCTCATCGGAAGGAAATAAAAAGGTAGAAGGCGATTTGAGAACACCCAGCGGGGAGTTCTATGTGTGCACCAGAAATGATAAGAGCGTAGCTTATCTGGCATTGGGGCTTTCCTACCCGGCCATTAAGGATGCGGAAAGAGGATTTGCGGACGGCATTATCACAGAAGCCCAGAGAGATGAAATTGTGAAAGCTAATTTAGAAGGCAGGCAGCCGCCATGGGATACGCCCCTTGGAGGTGCCATTATGATTCATGGCTGCAGGGTTCCGGACGGGACCACCCACGGCTGCGTTGCAGTGGATAACAATGTCATGGATGTATTATGGAGTTACTGCAATTTAGGCGTGCCGGTTACCATAGGACCATAAGAGAAATTTCCCCAAATATGCGGATTTAAGCCGTTTTTGGGGATTTTTTCAATGTCTGTCCTTGTATTATAACTGCTGTTGTACTATAATAGACGAAATTATGATAAATTACGGAAGACAGAGGGGAACAAGGCCCATGCATTTTTCAGAGAGAATGAACCGTTTTGGAGAAGGCATCTTTACCAAGCTGCTGGAAATAAAACGGCAGAAAGAAGAAAAGGGAGAACTGGTAATCGATTTAGGCGTGGGTGCACCCAATATTCCGCCGGCAAAGCACATAACAGATGCCTTGTGCCAGGCAGCGGCTGATCCGAAGAATTACGTATATGCCATTCGGGACCAAAAAGAGCTTCTGGAA
This sequence comes from Lachnospiraceae bacterium, assembly GCA_902363835.1. Taxonomy (GTDB): domain Bacteria; phylum Bacillota; class Clostridia; order Lachnospirales; family Lachnospiraceae; genus Lacrimispora. The sequence continues at coordinate 131,458 of CABJBM010000016.1, read as the reverse complement.
GCTGTGGCCCAATGGTATCACAGAAGATATGGGGTGGATTTGGACCCTTCTCTTGAGATCTGTTCTTTGCTGGGTTCCCAGGAAGGACTGGCTCATATTGCCTTATCTGTTGTGGATGAAGGGGATGTGGTGCTTGTTCCTGACCCCTGTTATCCGGTGTTTGCAGATGGGCCTGTGCTGGCAGGCGCCAGTCTTTTTTACATGGCCCAGAAACCGGAGAACGGATCTGTTATTGATTTTAAGGATATTCCAAAAGAGGTTGCAAAAAAAGCAAAGCTCATGATCGTTTCTTATCCCAACAATCCCACTGCAGTTCTTGCGCCTGATTCCTTTTATGAGGAACTGGTTGCCTTTGCCAGGGACAATGATATTGTGGTCCTTCACGATAACGCATACAGTGAGCTGGTTTTTGACGGCAGGCAGTGTGGAAGCTTTCTTAGGTTTCCCGGGGCTAAAGAGGTTGGAGTGGAATTTAATTCTCTTTCCAAGACTTATGGACTGGCAGGGGCCAGAATCGGTTTTTGTGTAGGGAATAAAGAGCTTGTGGGCAAATTAAAAACCCTTAAGTCCAATATGGACTATGGAATGTTTCTGCCCATTCAGCAGGCTGCCATCGCTGCCATTACAGGGGACCAGAGCTGCGTGAATGAAGCCAGAAGCGCTTATGAAAAGCGCAGAAATGCTCTCTGCGACAGCATGACCCGGATTGGCTGGAGGATGGAAAGGCCGGAAGCGACCATGTTTGTATGGGCAAGGATACCGGAAGGGTTTGATGATTCCTTTTCATTTGCAATGGAACTGGCAGAAAAGTCAGGAGTTTTGGTAACCCCTGGAAGCGCTTTTGGACCTTCCGGAGAGGGGTATGCAAGGCTGGCTCTTGTCCAGGATGAAGAAATGCTTAGGAAAGCCGCTGAAATGGTGGAGAAAAGCGGAATCTTGAGGAAAAGGCAATGAAAAAGAGAAGAATATGGACGGCAGTAACCCTGATTTATGTCCTGTTCGTATTTTCAAATTCCATGAAACCGTCGGAAATCTCATCGGCAGACAGCGGCTGGGTGCTCCAGGTGGTTCAGGAATCATTTGTAACCGTGGGAATCAGTGCCGGGTGGCTGACGGAGCACATCATCCGTAAGACAGGTCATTTTTCAGAATACACCTTACTGGGGATTTTGCTGTATGGCTGCATAAAGTCCTATTGCTTTCCCCGGGAAAGAAGATATTTTATCCGCTTTGCAGCAGGCTTTTTGGTACCATTTATGGATGAGACCATTCAGCTGATGGTAGAGGGACGATCCGGACAGATCTCTGATGTATGGCTGGATTGTGGAGGAGTGGCATTTGGGATGCTGCTGGCTGCTTTATTGGTACGATATGGAAGAAGGTTGAAAAAAGTATGATAAAAAATTATCGAATGGTTCTGGAATATGACGGAAGCCGTTATGACGGCTGGCAGAAACAGGGAAATACAGAACAGACCATACAAGGAAAGATAGAACATGTTTTAGAACGGATGGCAGGACAGGCAGTGGAGGTGCATGGCTCAGGACGAACGGACGCAGGTGTTCATGCGCTGGCCCAGGTGGCTAACTTTCACGCGGATGTGAAGCTGACGGCAGGGGAAATAAGGGAATATTTAAACCAATACCTTCCGGATGACATTCGGGTGAAAACTGTGGAGCCTGCGGAGACACGTTTTCACAGCCGCCTTTATGCTCAGGAAAAAACCTATCTTTACCAAATTGAAATGGGCGAAAAAAAGCAGGTGTTTGAAAGAAAATACATCTATGGCTTATTTAAGGCTCTCGATGTAAAGGCCATGGAACGGGCCGCCTCCTTTCTCACAGGAGAACAGGATTTTAAAAGCTTTTGCTCTAACCGGAAAATGAAAAAATCCACGGTCAGGGTTTTAAACAGAATTGAATTTGAACAGCAGGGCAGCCGGCTTCTGATACGTTATACGGGAAACGGCTTTTTATATAATATGGTAAGGATCTTAACGGGAACACTGATTGAGGTGGGATTAAGGCAGCGTAAGGCGGAAGAGATGAAGGAAATCCTGGAGGCAAAGGACCGGAACCGGGCAGGATTTACGGCGCCGCCGGAAGGACTTTTTCTTGAGCAGGTATATTATAAAGGAGAACGCTTGTAAAGGAGCACTATGACAGAATTTTTGATTAGGAAATTTGTAAAGGATTATAAAAATACAGAGGATATGCAGGTGCGGACCCGGTACGGGCTTATGGCAAGTATTGTGGGGATCTGCTGCAATGTTTTGCTGTTTGGCTCCAAGCTTTTTATTGGAATGCTGATCAACAGTATCTCTGTTATGGCAGATGCCTTTAACAACCTTTCTGACGCGGCTTCTTCCATTGTGGGATTTGTAGGGGTGAAAATGGCCGGAAAGCCGGCGGATGAAGACCATCCCTTCGGACATGGGAGGATGGAATATATTGCCGCCTTTATCGTGGCCTTTTTGGTCATTCAGGTAGGTTTTTCCTTTTTAAAAACTTCTATTGAGAAAATCATTCACCCGGAAGAGCTGACGTTTAAGGCTGTGTCAGTGGCCATCTTATTGTTGTCTGTTTGTGTAAAGCTTTGGATGGCATTTTTTAACAATACTCTGGGAAAAAGGATCCAGTCCACTGTGATGAAGGCCACTGCAGCAGATTCCCTTGGAGATGTGGTGACTACTTCCGCCACCATCCTGTCGATTCTGGTCTATGGCATCTGGGGACTTAACATTGACGGGATCATAGGGCTTGTGGTCTCTGTTATTGTCATGTGGGCGGGTGTGAAAATTGCCAAGGATACCCTTGCTCCCCTTATCGGAGAACCTATTGATCCAAAGCTGTATGATGAGATTACGGAATTTGTAGAAAGCTATGACGGCATACTGGGGAGCCATGATTTAATCGTGCACAATTACGGCCCTTCCAGAAGCATGGCATCCATTCACGCAGAGGTGCCTAATGATGTTAATATAGACATTTCCCATGAGATTATTGATACAATTGAAAGGGAAGCGGTAAGAAAGTTTGGGATATTTCTGGTGATTCATATGGATCCGGTGGAAACAAAGGATTCCAGGGTCATGGAATTTGGAACCATGCTGGAAAATGTGCTTCAGGGAATAGATACCAGGATTTCTTTCCACGACTTTCGTATGATAGAGGGAAAGAATAAGATCAACCTGATCTTTGATCTGGTGATGCCCCGGGAATATGACAGGAATAAGAAGGAATGGCTAAAGGAAGAAGTTACCAAAAAGGTAACTGAAATAGATAAGCGGTGCTGTCTGATCATAACGGCTGAAAGCGGTTTTGGGGTGGAAAAATAAGGTAATAAAAATTTTCCAGTTTATGCAATAAGATGACAGTATTCCGCATTAACTTAGTAGAAAGGAAATCGGATCCATGTTATTTATGGGATTGATGAGCCTTGGCGGGCCTGAGGATTACGGCCGTTTAAGCGACGAAGAGCTTCTTAGAAAAGTTGCGGTTGGAGACCAGGAGGCCTTTCGGCAGCTATATCAGAATACGGACCGGACAATGTATAGCTTTATTTTGTCCATTGTAAGGAACCCCCAGGATGCTGAGGAGATCATGCAGGAAGCATATCTTAAGATATGGACCTCTGCATCAGGCTATAAATCCCAGGGGAAGCCTTTGGCATGGATGTTTACAATCGCGCGGAACTTATGCTATATGAAATTCCGGGAACAAAAACATGATTCGGATGTTACGCTGGAGGATTTAACAGGAGCAGAGACGGGTGAAGTCTGCTCTGAGATTGAAATGGCGGCAGATAAGATGGTGCTTCTTGCCGCTTTGCAGATTCTTAAGGAAGAGGAGAGGGAGATCGTTCTCCTTCATACCTCAGGAGGCATGAAACACAGAGAGATTGCCGCCAGCCTTAAGATTCCTTTGGCTACAGCCCTTTCCAGATATAACCGTGCAATGAAGAAATTGGAAAATTATTTGAGAGAGGAGTAGGCTTTGATATGGCTGAATTAGATCGCAGACAATTGAATAGACAACAGATTGAAGCCTGCTTAAAATCTGCAGCCGGAAACTTAACTCCTAATGTTCTGGAACGGATTGACTTAAGTACGCCTCAGATAAAGGCAGAGAAAGGACCCCGTTCTGTTTTCTTCTTAAGGCAGAGGGTCATTGCCACCCTGGTAGCTGCGTGCTTTTGCATGATTGCTCTGGCCGGAGGAACTTATACTTATCAGAATGGAAAAGTGGATTCCGTGATTGGAATTGATGTAAATCCAAGCGTGGAATTATCCGTAAATAAGAAGAATAAGGTCTTATCGGCAAATGCACTTAATGAGGATGCGGAAAGCATCATGCAGGATATGGATTTAAAGGGTGTGGATTTGAATACGGCTGTCAATGCCGTAATCGGTTCCATGGTTACCCATGGATTTTTTAGTGATTTGGATAATGCGGTTCTGGTTACTGTATCAAATGACAGCATCAGCAAGGCCTCAAGCCTTCGCTTTGAAGTGGTAAGCGATATCCAGAATACCCTGGAGCAGAACAAGGTAAGGGCGGTGGTGTATGACCAGCAGGTCATAGAAGAGGCTGAGGTAAAAAAGCTGGCAGAGGAATATAAGATTTCTTACGGAAAGGCTTACTTTTTAAGAGAGCTGATTCTGCAGAATTCTTCCCTTACCATGGATGATATGAAGGAGCTGGCTCCTCTTACCATGGAGGAGATTGCGAAAGTGATAACAGAACGCTCATATGCGGTGGGAGGCAAGACAGACAGGGCGGAGGAAACCAGCCAGGCACACACCACCCAGGTCACCACAACCGCGGCTCCTGAGACTGTGGCGGAAAGCTCTGCTTCAGAAGAAGCCCAGACTTCGGCACCGGAAACGGAAGCTCAGACTTCGTCCCAGCCTTCCCAGACCCAGCCGCCGGCAACGTCTGCCACGGCAGTAGAAACTACCTCAGAGGAGGCAGTTGTTTCAACAGAAAATATTAAGATAGACTATGTGGACTACGACAACGGTGTTGTCATGGTGAACTTTAAAACCAAGGTGAAATGGAAAAATCCCACGGTTTCAGTAAAGGATGAAGATGGGAATACCTATTCTGCCAAGGTGGAAGATACGGATTCCTATTCCTGTGAGATTCATGTAACCGGGCTTCAGGGGGGAATGGAATATACCTTTACCCTGGGCGGCATATCTCCTAAGATCGGGAAGCAGACAACGGTTAAGGGAGTCTTTGAGACTCCTGTGATCGGAGACGGAAGTGCAGACCCGGATGTGACGGAGGAAGAGAGCGAAGAGACAAAACAAACGGAGCAGACGGACCCTGTCAAGGAGAGTCCGTCTGAGACGACGAAGAATCCGGGGGAAACCGGGAAGAACCCTTCCCAGGAAGAACCTCATACAACAAAAAGCCAGGAAGAGCCTGCGAAAGCAGGAAGCTCTTCCTGATGAGCTGTTTATGGAAATAAAATGTAAAGAAAGTGCTTGACCAGAATGGAAAGCTATAGTATAATACATTCGTTGCATTGATGGGCTATCGCCAAATGGTAAGGCAACGGACTCTGACTCCGTCATTTCAAGGTTCGAATCCTTGTAGCCCAGTGATAAGAAAAACCAGTAATTACAAGGAAAATCTTGTACTTACTGGTTTTTTTGTGTTTGTATTGATTTTAATTCAATGCTTCGATCAGTGAAATCAGAGCCAATGACTGTCCGTAGGCCATGGGACGAATGGTAATATTTTTATAATGATCTGCATCATAGCCCATTCCGGTTCCTGCGGAAACATTTAAAACGGTTCCATCTTCTCCTATGTTTTTGCATATCGCTTTTATTGCCCGGTCTGCACATTCATGGTATGATTCATCGAGAATGCCCATTTTTATCCCTTTTAATATACCGCCGGCGATTGCTCCCGTACCGGAAACTTCTTCGTAGCTTGCAGGATCCACAAGAACGGTATTCCATAAACCAGATGGGGCCTGTAAGTCTTTCAGAGCATTTACCTGGGCTTTATAGGTATCTGTCAGGTAAGTGAGAAGTCCTTTATCAAGAGTTCCTTCATAGGACTCAATAAACTCCAGAATTCCATAGGTAAACCAGGAATTGCCCCTGCACCAGAAGATTCCTCCGAAATTATTATTTAACGGAAAACTCCAGCCGTGATAAAATAATCCCGTATGTTTGTCGTATAAGTATTTGATATGTAATAATACCTGATGAAGAGCTTCACTGATCCACTCCTGATCCTGGAACCGATGGCCCATTTTATTTAAAAACAGAACTGCCATGAATAACGTATCAATCCACATTTCTCCATGGTTTAACAGGACGCCGTCCCGGTTTCCGATTGCAGTTACCACATGCTGGAAGCCGCCTTCCTTTGTTCTTGGAAGCCCGGTCATCAGCCAGCGGGCATGATCCAGACATAACTTTTCGTATTCCGGGTTATTAAGAGTATCAAGCAGTTCGGCTAAAACCAGATAGGGGGCAGTGGTATTAATATTTTTACTGGGAAGTCCTTTCTTTAAATTGTTCTCAAACCAGTTATCAAAAAATTCCAAGTAACGGTTATCTCCGTAAAACCTCTGAAGCTTTAAAAGACCATAAAGGCCTACGCCCTGAGGCCAGTCCCATTCTTCAATTCCGAAGTCTCTGGCAATGATGCCGCGGCTTGCGTCTTCCTTTCCTACGGAGCGGTCGTTTTCATAGTCGCCTCCTCCAAGATTCATCAGTTTGTCCATCACAAGATGGATTTTTGGCAGTAATTCTTTGTTTGTCATGTCATTCTCCTCCGTTTAACTTTTTAGCATATGCGCTAGGTGTCATCCCCGTGTTTTTCTTGAAAATCTGGCTGAAATACTGGGGGTTATTTCCACATCCCACCTGCTGGGCAACCCATTGAATTTGTTCGGTATGGCCTTCTGCCAATAACTGTTTGGCTTTTTGGATGCGCAGGGTAGTGATGTAGTTTGAGAATTTTTGTTTTGTTTCCTTGCTGAACCGTTTGCTGACATAATCCACATTCATAAAAAGGTAACTTTCAGCAATGCATTTCAATGTAAGATTAGGATTATCCAGATGTTCTTCCACATACTGCATGACCTTTTCAATAAAAGGACTGTATCGCTGAGAAAGGCTGGACGGTTCTTTTAAGACCTCGTTAAGTTTTTCACATAACATGGCGCGGATGCCGGAAATTTCACTCTGCTGGTTTAAATCCATTAAATATTCCGTAGTGTCTACGGATGAAAGATAGCTGCTTTCCGTAGCAAATTTAATCAGAATCCGTGAACCTGCCTGCTTTAAAAAATCGGGGTTGGTGATGTCGTTTAAAATTGCAGTGAGTTCATCCAGATGTGATCTCAGCGCTGAACCGTTTGCTTGAATCAAAAGTGTAGTCAGCTCTTCGATTTTGGAAATCAAATTTTTATAATTACAGGTAGGGACCGGCTGAAGTCCGTTCATAAAATAAATGATTCCGTAACGTCTGATCTTTGTAATCAGGGTCTCTAAAAGCTTTCCCAGGCCTGAAAAGGTGAAACGTTTATAATCCAGTTCCACAGATTGTGCTTTTGGATTTAAGCTTTGCATGAAGGAATCCAATGGATCATAGGAGACCTGGTATCCTTCAAAAAACAGAATCAGGGAGTTTTTTACATAGATACAGTATAATTCGATACCAGGCGCATGTTCGGCCATGTAATCGTAAATGCGGCTTAAAACAGAGATAAAATGATCTTCTTCCAGATAGTGGAGAAAACACATTTCATATCCTGTATTATAGAAATCCATAAATCCGGAATAGGCGTTCCAGACAAATTCCGCCGGTTCAGACAGAAAAATCAGTTCGTTAATAATATTTGCCAGAATGCTGTGGTGTAAGTTGGCAGTCAATGCCTTCTGGCGTTCTCTCAAATCCTGAAACGCCTGGCGGTGATAGTATTCCTGGATCACATCCCGCATGCTTTCCATGATTTGCTCCTCGTTGCATGGCTTGAGAAGATAATGATGGACCCGGTATTTCATCGCCTGTTTTGCATATTCAAATTCTCCAAAGCCAGACAAAAGGATAAACTGGGTATCCATATCGGCCTGGGAAATACGTTCTACCAATTCCAATCCTGACAGACCGGGCATCCGTATGTCAGTCATAACAATGTCCGGCGATTCATCGAGAATCATGTTATAGGCCTCAATGCCGTCGCGGCAGGTTCCGATCAGTTCGATGCCCAGGCTGTTCCAGTCAATGAGGGAAGAAATAGACTCCCGGATCATTCGTTCATCATCAGCAATAATTAATTTCAGCATTTGCGATCTCCTTTCGTATCAGAAATGGCATGAAGCGTAGGATTTAGGGGAAAAGATAACTGGGCGACAGCCTGGTCTTCCTCATTATAGAGGGTAAGTCCGTAGTTTTCTCCATAAGTAAGCTCCATTCGCTCCAGAATATTTAAAAGACCGATTCCAAAACCATGAGGTTCTATTTTGTGTGTTTTCAGTTTCTTTAAAAGGTCGTCTTCAAAAAAGGAACTGTTATTTTTTACAGAAACAAAAAGGGTGGAACCATCTGATTCAGCTACAATCTGAATCCGGCATTCCTCCGTATTCTCCTCCAATCCATAGCGGATGGCATTTTCCACCAGTGGCTGGAGAGTCAGTTTCAGTACAGCACATCCGAAGAGATGCTGGGGAGCAGATATCTCATATTCCAGCCGGTCCTCATACCGGTATTTCTGGATTGTCATATAGCATTGCACAAGTTCCAGCTCCCGGCTTAAAGGGACTTCTTTGTGTTTCTGGTCCAGTGTAATTCGAAGGAGAGTGCCCAGGGATTCCGTCATGGAAGAAATATCTTTTGCCCCAATGGTCTTTGCCCTCCAGTTGATGGATTCCAGGGTGTTGTACAAAAAGTGTGGATTCATCTGAGTTTCCAGGGCTTTTAGCTGGGCTTCTTTTATAAGGATTTCGTTTAGGTAATTGGTCCGGATCAGTTGGTTTACTTTATCCACCATCTGGTCGAAGCAGGAGTGTAAAATGCCCAATTCATCGGTGCGTTTACTGTAATCGTAGGAAATCTGCGGTGTTTCGGTCTGCCCTGCCGCAAAGCGTTCCATTTTTAACAGCAGATTGTCAAAATGCCTTGTAATAGAGTCAATCAAAGCAGAGGAGAGCAGGATGGCCAGCCCTATGGAGACTGTAATGATTGTCAGGCAGATTTTTAAGCTGGTGCGGAGAGAATCCGAGATGCTGCCATATGGAATCAGACAAACATAATCCCAGTCAAATTCCGGTATGATTCCTTTTACGTAAAAAAAGCTGTTCCCATCAGGATTTACAAGACCGTATCTGGAATGGAAAAAATTATCAAAAAGTGACATTTCGTTGGCTTTTAAACTGGAGGAGTTATAGATCAAGTCCTTCTGACCGTAAAGGATATAACGGGTATCATCATAAAAGTGGCTGGTGCCGGTGGCAGCCTTGATCAGCCCGTCAATATTTAAGCTGACAACAAGCGTTCCAAGAGAATCAAGACTTAAATATTCCGACCTCCGCAGATTCTTGACCATAAACAGGCCGTATTCATCGCTGTAGTCAGTAATCCAGAGTGTACGTCCTTTTGCATTTTCGCCTCTTGTGACAAGGTCCTGAGTGACGGCTTCCGGAAGAGTATTTTCCGCTGAAATATGGGTATGAATGGAAAAACGGTCCTGATAAAGGCTCATAAAGTTAATATTGTTTTTCCGGAAGGAAAAATAATATTCATTTAAAGTTCCGTAAAGGGCTTTGTATGCAATGGTACGGTCCTGAACGCTGGAAGAATCCTTTAAAGTACCAAGTCCGTTTTGGATAATGGTATCAGCCAGAAACATATCGGCCATGGTGGAAACATTGTCCAGCCGGTTATTCAGCTCTTTGGCAGTATAGGATAAGGAGGAGGCCACAGATTGATAGAGCACCTTTTGGTGGGCCTTGGATACCAGATGAATACTGAACAGAGAAACGAAAGCCAAAAGGATGATGCAAACAAATACAATGGAATGAATCTTCTTTTTTAAAGAGAGATTTCTAATAAACTGCTTCATAAAGAACCGCCTTTCGCGTACTGAACTAATGACAGCTAAATTATATATAAAACATCTCAGCAAAACAACCGGTTAGGGAAAAGAACTATTCAAATTATACAGACAACACGGTTTTTTCAACTTGGAACCCGGTTTTACTCATTTACTGGAATAATCGTGGGAAGTATAATGAAAACGCTTAATACAGCAAAAGTAAATGAATGGAGGAAGGTTTCATGAAGAAAAGAATTGTGTTACTATTGGCGGCAGCTATGGCAGCGGCTTCACTTGCCGGCTGCGGAGGCGGCACATCCACAACTGCAGATACTACAGCAGGTTCTGCTGCAGAAGATACTGCCGCGGCAAGTGCAAAAAATGCAGGCGGAGATGTTAAGCTGACCATGAGCTGGTGGGGAAATCAGGTCAGAAACGAGAAAACTCAGGCTGCCTTAGACTTATATGGGGAGCAGAACCCGGGGATAACCATAGAAGGACAGTTTTCCGAGTGGTCTGATTACTGGAATAAACTGGCTACTTCCGCAGCAGGACAGGCGATTCCGGATCTTGTTCAGATGGATTATTCGTTTATTGATCAATATGTAAAAAACGGACTGCTGGTAGATTTAAAGCCGTATATGGAAGACGGTACCCTGGATGTTTCCAACATTTCTGACAATACCATAGCCAGCGGTACGGTAAATGACGGGGTATACGCGATCTGTGCGGGAATTAATGCACCCTCTCTGCTGTATAATAAAACTCTTCTCGAAGAAAATGGCATTGAAATCAAGGATTACATGACTACGGATGAATTCATTGATGTATGCCGTCAGGTTTACGAAAAAACAGGGTATAAAACAAACATTGCCTATTATAATGCGGGAGCTTATCTGGATTATTTTATGAGAAGCTATGATATTGTTCTTTATGGAGACAAAAAGATGGGTGGAACTGCAAACGATTATCTTCCATTTTTCCAGATGTATGAGACAGGAATTAAGGAAGGCTGGTTTATTGATCCAGGTGTATTTGCAGAGCTTTCCATCGGTTCCGTTGAACAGGAGCCTCTTGTTTACGGCTCCGGTCCTGAAACCATGTCCTGGTGTGCTTTTTATAACTCTAATCAGCTGACTGCTATTCAAAAAGCAGCTCCTGAGGGCATGGAAATCGGTATTACCACCTGGCCGTCAGCAGATCCGAAGAAATCCGGTTATTTAAAATCCAGCATGTTTTTCTCTGTCGGCGCTCATACAAAGAATCCGGAAGAAGCAGTTAAGGTTCTTAACTTCCTGACCAATTCCAGCGAGGCAAACAACATTTTGCTGGGCGAAAGAGGAGTTCCGGCCTCCAGTGTTATTTCCAAAGAGCTGGCACCTAAGATGAGTGATGTGGATCAGGAAGTAATCCGTTATATCAATGAGGTTGTAACCCCTAATTGTTCTCCCATCAATCCACCCCAGCCAGACGGCGCAAGTGAGGTTTCCAATCTGTTAAATCAGGTCCAGGAACAGCTGTGCTATGGTGCATATGATGCAGCTACAGCCGCAGAAGAATTCTTTAACGGGGCCAATAATATTATGAGCAAAAAGTAATTGAACCCAATCAGGTGGAGTAAAAGCTCCACCTGATAAGCAGCGAAGCGGATTGCCAATGCCCGCTTGACTAAGTATACAGTTATCCATGAATGGAGGATGTCTATGAAAGATAACAAAGGTGCAGGACTCAGGCATTTCCTGAACAAAGAAAGTACAGCGGGAGTGATATTCAGCCTTCCGTTTATCGTAGGCTTTCTGTTGTTCATGGTGGTGCCCATGGGAATTTCCTTTTACTATTCTTTATGCGATTATAACATTTTATCGCCGCCTGTTTTTGCAGGGCTTAAAAATTACATAAAAATGTTTACTGATGATAAAGTGTTTTTTCAGACCATAGGGGTTACGTTTTATTTCGCCTTGGTATCGGTTCCTCTGCGTTTGGTTTTTGCACTTATGGTGGCCATGCTTCTGCTTAATACAACAATGGCAACCGGCTTTTACCGGGCGGCTTACTATCTTCCATCCATTATTGGAGGTTCCGTGGCAGTCGCCATTTTGTGGAAGCGAATGTTTGCAACCGACGGTGTGATCAATCATCTTTTGGGTATTTTTGGGATTCAGACCAGCTTTGCATGGCTTGGAAATAAGAATACAGCGATCTGGACCCTTATTGTCCTGGCAGTCTGGCAGTTTGGTTCTTCTATGCTGATTTTCTTATCATCTTTAAAGCAGATTCCGGTGACTCTTTATGAGGCTGCCAGAGTAGACGGCGCAAATAAAGTTTCTCAGTTTTTCAAAATCACTTTGCCTCTGTTAACACCCACTATTTTCTTTAATCTGGTCATGCAGATGATCAATGGTTTCCTGGCATTCACACAATGCTTTATCATTACCCAGGGAAAACCGCTGAATTCCACTTTGTTTTATACCGTTTATATGTACCAGCAATCCTTTGAGTTCTATAATACCGGATACGGGGCGGCTTTGGCCTGGGTAATGCTGGGAATTATAGGTTTCATAACAATGATTCTGTTCGCAACAAAGAAATTCTGGGTTTATACGGAAGGAGTGTGAGACAGATGAAAACAAAAAGAAAAATAGGAAAAGTTTTTTACCATGTTATTGTCTGCAGTTTGGGGCTTGTGATGATTTATCCTTTGGTTTGGATGGTCATGAGTTCTTTTAAGGAAACCAATACCATCTTTATAACAGCAGGCCAGCTGATTCCGGAAAAGTTTGTGCTTTCTAATTATGTGAACGGCTGGAAAGGTTTTGCAAAGATTACGTTTGCGACTTTTTTTAAGAATTCCCTGTTTATAGCCGTTGTGGCGACTTTGGGAACTGTCTTTTCCTCTGCTTTGGTGGCCTATGGCCTTGCCAGATGCAGATTTTTTGGAAGGAGAGTTTTATTTGTAGCTATGCTGCTTTCCATGATGCTCCCGGCTCAGGTTCTGATGATCCCACAGTATTTATGGTATCAGAAATTAGGATGGGTAGGAAGCTATAAGCCGCTGATACTTCCTTATTGCTTTGCAATTCAGGGGTTCTTTGTTTACCTGATGATTAATTTCATAGACGGAATTCCCAAAGAGCTTGATGAGGCAGCCAAGATTGACGGTTGTTCTTATTATAGTATATTTTCCAGGATCATCATGCCCCTTATTTCCCCGGCACTTATTACGGCCAGTATTTTTTCTTTTATGTGGAGATGGGATGATTTTCTTTCCGCTCTGCTCTATATCAATGAGTCCGCCAAATATCCGGTCAGCCTTGCATTAAAATTGTTTTGTGATCCTGGATCTTCTTCTGATTACGGTGCAATGTTTGCAATGGCAACCCTGTCCATTCTGCCTGCAGTCATTATCTTTATCTGTCTGCAGAAATATCTGGTGGAAGGCATCAGTACTTCCGGTTTAAAGGGGTAATACACAGCTCTTTTTTAAAAAAATACAAAAAAGCGATGAAAAAGGAGAATGAATATGGTCATTGATAATGTTCCAAGACCTGATTTTAAAAGAGAGGATTGGACGGATCTGAACGGAGAATGGGATTTTTCCTTTGATGAACCGGTATTTGACCGGAAAATCCAGGTGCCGTTCTGCTATCAGGCCGAAATGAGCGGAATCGGGGATACAGAGGTTCACCATATAGTATGGTATCGGAAAGAATTTGTGGTGGAGAAAGACAGATTAAGTGGAAAAAGTCTGCTTTTGAAGTTTGGAGCTGTGGATTATGAAGCAGAGGTTTATATTAATCAAACCTATGCAGGAGGCCACAGAGGTGGTCACACTCCCTTTGAGGCAGATATTACCGGGCTGGTATCGGACGGAAAGAATATCATAACGGTTAAGGTTATGGATTATAGTGACGCGGATAAACCGAGAGGAAAGCAGACATGGACAGGGGAGAATTTTGCCTGCTGGTACACTCCTGCCACCGGCATCTGGCAGAGCGTCTGGCTGGAATATGCAGGAAAACCCTATATTAAACGAATAAAAGCAACTCCGGATCTGGAACGGAATGAAGCATTATGCGAAATCTTCATTTCATCCATGGACCGTGTTGATGGAGAAATATCCTTTCACAGCCTTCCTGCAGAAGGTGGTGTGGAAATGGACCTGGGCAGCTTGAAAATTTCCTGTGAAAATGGCTATGGAAAGGTGATTTTGGCTTTACCTGACTTGGATCTGCGCCGGGATCAGCTGACATGGACGCCGGAGAAGCCTAATTTGATTGAAATGGAGGTAAATCTTCCAAATGATAAGGTTACCAGCTATTTCGGACTTCGGTCTGTTTGCGTTACAAATGGAAAAATTCTGTTAAACGGAGAGGTTTTGTATCAAAGACTGGTTCTTGATCAGGGCTACTGGAGCCAGAGCCTTCTTACGCCTCCGGATGAGGAGGCCATCCGGAATGATATTCTGCTCTCAAAGAAAATGGGATTTAACGGGGCCAGAAAACATCAGAAAATTGAAGATCCAAGGTATTATTACTGGGCTGATAAACTGGGATTCCTTGTTTGGGGAGAGATGCCAAGCTGCTATATGTATACAGATAATACTGTGGAAAACACCTCCAAGGAACTGACTGAATTCATTGAACGGGATTATAACCATCCATCCATTATTACATGGGTGACAGCCAACGAAAGCTGGGGAATGAGAAATATAAAAACGGATAACAGCCAGCAGAGCTTTTCTAATATGCTGTTTTATCAGGCCAAGGCCCTGGATAGAACCAGGCTGGTCAGCGGAAACGACGGCTGGGAGCAGACGGAGCACACGGATATTCTGGCCTTACATGATTATGAGCTGATGCCGGAAACAGAAAGAAGGTATGATTGCATGGAGGACATCCTAAACAGCCATGCGGAGCGCCGCTTTGTTCTGGCGGATCAAGAGGCGTACCGGGGACAGCCGGTTCTGATGACAGAGTATGGCGGTATTGCCTTTTCCGCAGAAGAAAAAGGCTGGGGATATTACAATAAGGTGAAAAGTGAAGAGGAATTTTTAAAACGCCTGGAGCCTATTACGGATTTTTTGATTAAAAGCAGAAAGTTTTCCGGTTTTTGCTATACCCAGCTTACGGATGTCATGCAGGAGACAAACGGTCTTTTGAAAGAAGACAGAACGCCCAAGCTTTCATTTGAAAAACTGGAAAAGATTTTCGGGAAAAAAATCTACGAATAAGAATTCTTCTGCCGTCCGGATGAACGGTAACCCTTTCATGGCCGGCAGAAAAATCAACTTAAAAAAGACTTGACTAATGTAGAAAAATCTTGTATAATTCCTCTTGTTGTATTGATGGGCTATCGCCAAATGGTAAGGCAACGGACTCTGACTCCGTCATTTTCAAGGTTCGAATCCTTGTAGCCCAGTCTGAAAACGGAACCTCAAGGGTTCCGTTTTTTGCATTGCAGATTGTTAAGTTCCTGTTAAAACTTTCCTTTTTGATAGAATTTCTCCGAAAACCTCCACGGTGATCTTACGGGTTTATCTGGACAAGAGCATGAAAATGCTTTATAATGTTATATAATTTTGATAAGAGGTGTGAAATGTATACATTTGGAAGCAGGGTCCGTTACAGTGAGACAGATGAGTGCGGAAGACTGACATTAACAGGCATCATGAATTACCTCCAGGATTGCTCTACGTTTCAGTCTGAGGATAACGGCCTTGGGATTTCCTATTTAACGGACCATCATAAGGCATGGTGGCTTTCCTCCTGGCAGATCGTGGCAGACCGTTATCCCGTGCTGGGAGAGGAGATTACAGTGGGTACCTGGCCCTATGACTTTAAAGGGTTTTACGGATATAGGAATTTTACCATATGTGATCAGACCGGAGAGTACCTTGTAAGGGCAAACTCCGTATGGTTTCTGTTTGATACGGAAAAGGGACGGCCTGTGAAAATTGAACCGGAAGACATCCGGGGATATGGAAACGGCGGGGAAAAACAGCTTCCCATGGATTATGCTTCCCGTAAGATCCAAGTGCCAAAGGAGTACGAAAGTGCGGAGCCGGTCATCGTCGGAAAGCATCATATTGACACAAACCATCATGTCAATAATGCTCAATATGTAGAGATTGCCAGAGCGGTACTTCCTGATGAAATGGAGGTTTCCGAACTGAGAGTGGAATATAAAAAAGCGGCAGTCTTTGGAGATGCAGTTTATCCCCGTATAAGCCGGACAGAGGAAGGCTACACCGTTTCCCTGTGTGATGAGCGGGGAGCAGCTTACGCAGTCATCTGGCTGCGGGGAACAACAGAGAGGATGTAACATGATAGAATTAGGAAAGACGCAGACCCTGGTCGTACAGAGGGTCAAGGAGTTCGGCGTATATGTGGGTGAGGAGGCTGACAGCCAGGTTTCCGTGCTCCTGCCCAAGAAACAGGTTCCGGAGGGAACAGGACCCGGAGACAGGATCCCTGTTTTTATCTATAAGGATTCGGAGGACCGGCTCATAGCCACTACAGCGGCACCGAAACTTCAGGTAGGTGAAACCGCTGTACTTCAAGTGAAAGAAGTGGGTAAGATCGGCGCATTTCTTGACATGGGGCTTGAAAAGGATCTGCTTCTTCCTTTTAAGGAGCAGACCCATAAGGTAAGGCCGGGAGAGAAAGTGCTGGCAGCCCTGTACATTGATAAAAGCAAGCGATTGGCTGCTACCATGAGGGTATATTCCTACATGAGCAATCAGTCGCCGTACAAGAAGGATGATCAGGTGACCGGGATTATTTATGAAATCAATGAAAACCTGGGAGCCTTTGTAGCAGTAGATCATAAATTTTACGGGCTGATCCCCCGGAAGGAGGTTTTTGAAAATTACCGGGAAGGCGATGAGGTAACGGCTCGGGTCACCAAGGTAAGAGAAGACGGGAAACTGGATTTAAGCCCAAGGCAGAAGGCCTATATTCAGATGGATGCGGATTCCGGCAAAGTTCTTGAGATCATAGAAACCCAGTTTGGCGGCAGCCTTCCGTTTACGGATAAGGCAGAGCCGGAAACCATTAAGCGGGAGTTTTCCATGAGCAAGAATGCGTTTAAGCGGGCAGTGGGACATCTTCTGAAAGAAGGAAAAATCAAGATAACGGAAAGTAAAATTGAAAGTATCAAATAACGGGTAAAAGGATAACAGGAGGATTATTTTGGACTCGATAGACTATTATAATAAGTATGCAGCAAAGGAATTTGAAGAAACAGTGAACCAGGATATGTCAGGGGTCATGAAGGAATTCCTGAATCTTCTGGAAGAAGGTGATACGATTCTGGATTTAGGATGCGGATCAGGCAGGGACAGTCTGACTTTCTATGAACTGGGATATGATGTGACGCCGCTTGATGCATCGGAGGAGATGTGTAAGCTGGCAGAGATCCATACCGGCCTGGAAGTGCTTCAGATGACATTTGAACAAATGGATTTTGACAATGTATTTGATGGAATCTGGGCCTGCGCATCCTTACTTCATATTCCCAAAAAGGAACTGTCTGACATTCTTACAAAGATAGCAAGGGCCTTAAATGATAAGGGAATCCTTTATATGTCTTTTAAACTGGGAGACTTTGAAGGATTCAGAGGGAAACGGTATTTCTGCGATTTTACGGCGGATTCCATTACTGAAGTTTTAAGGGATAATGACCGGTTTGAGATCGTAAAGCTTTGGGAAACAGAGGATGTGCGTTCTGGTCATTCTGATGTAAAATGGCTGAACGTTCTTGTGAAAAAGCGATAATATCACGTATAAAGTTTACAAGACGGTGCCAAAATTATTGGCGCCGTCTTGTGGTTTCTGACTAAAACAGCGGGGGAATACCTCCAGCCTATCGAATATAGACAGAAATATTAGAGCGGTTCTCTTGATATTTTGACGTTTCAGTCATTTTTTTGACCCGTTATACAAATTAGCCAAAAGGCCGAAATGGATTTTGGTAAATAACAATATGGTAAAAGAAAAACAATTCATGTATGATTATTTCAGAAACAGGGGACCGCAGCTGTGGGGGCTGCTGGTTCAGATCAGAGAATAAACACTTTATTTTTAGGAGGATTAGTAAAATGGCTAGTTTATCACTGAAAAACATTGTCAAGAAATATCCTAACGGATTTGAAGCAGTTAAGGATTTTAATCTGGAAATTGCTGACAAAGAGTTCGTCATTTTCGTAGGACCATCCGGATGTGGTAAGTCTACAACCCTTCGTATGATTGCGGGTCTGGAAGATATTTCTTCCGGTGATCTTTACATCGATGGGAAATTAATGAATGATGTGGAACCAAAAGACAGGGATATTGCAATGGTGTTCCAGAACTATGCTCTGTATCCTCATATGACTGTATTTGATAACATGGCATTTGGTCTGAAGCTGAGAAAAACTCCAAAGGACGAAATTGACAGGCTGGTTCATGAAGCCGCAAGAATCCTTGACCTTGAGCATTTATTAGATCGTAAGCCAAAGGCTTTATCCGGTGGACAAAGACAGCGTGTTGCCATGGGACGTGCTATCGTGCGTAATCCAAAGGTGTTCTTAATGGATGAGCCTTTATCCAACCTTGATGCCAAGCTGAGAGGCCAGATGCGTATTGAGATCTCCAAACTGCATCAGAGACTTGAGGCGACCATGGTCTACGTAACCCATGACCAGACAGAGGCTATGACCCTTGGTACCAGAATCGTAGTAATGAAGGATGGCGTGATCCAGCAGGTTGACTCTCCTCAGAACTTATACGATAAGCCAGGCAATAAATTCGTTGCCGGATTTATCGGAGCTCCTCAGATGAACTTAATCGAAGCTTCCGTAGCGAAAAAGGGAAGCGATGTTACTTTAACCTTTGGTGGAAACACAATCGCTCTTCCGGAAGTAAAAGCGAAAAAGTTAGAGGATGCCGGTTACATTGGAAAAACCGTAGTCTTAGGCATTCGTCCGGAAGATTTACATGATGAGGAAGCTTTCCTTGAATCTTCCCCTGCAAGTGTTATTGATGCCACCATCAGAGTTTACGAGCTGTTAGGTGCTGAAGTTTACTTATACTTTGATGTGGAAGATGTGAACTTTACCGCAAGAGTAAATCCTCGTACAACAGCAAGACCTGGCGATACTATTAAGCTGGCTCTTGACTTAACAAAGATCCATGTGTTTGATAAAGATACAGAAATCGTTGTTTTAAACTAAATTTTATGAAATTTTAAGCAAGCGGTTATTCTACCCGCTTGCTTTTTTTTTCTTTTTGCTTTAATATATAATAAGGTAAATTTACGAAAAAGGAGAATATGCCATGATTTCGAATCAGATACTTCAAACAACCATTGAAGGATTAAAAGGGATTACGAGAATTGATCTGTGTATTTGCGATACAGAAGGAAAGGTACTGGCAACCACGTTTCCTGATGCGGAAGATTATGAAAGTTCAATCCTGGCGTTCGTGGATTCTCCGGCTGACAGCCAGGTGATCCAGGGATATCAGTTTTTCAAAGTGTTAGATGAGCACCAATTGGAATACATTCTTCTCGCAAGGGGAGGAAGCGATGACGTGTATATGGTAGGCAAACTGGCCGCTTTCCAGATCCAGAGCCTGCTGGTTGCGTATAAAGAAAGATTTGACAAGGATAATTTCATTAAGAACTTATTGCTTGACAACTTGCTTTTGGTGGACATCTATAATCGGGCAAAGAAGCTTCATATTGAGACAAACATCAAGAGAGTCGTATTCATCATTGAAACCCAACATGAAAAAGATGTAAATGCATTGGAGACAGTGCGCAATTTATTTGCCGCAAAAACCAAAGATTTTGTTACCGCTGTTGATGAGAAGAATATCATTCTTGTGAAAGAGGTAAAGGAAGGCGAGACTTACGAGGATTTAGAGAAGACTGCAAATACTGTTTTGGATATGCTCAATACAGAAGCAATGACTCAGGTCCATGTGGCCTTTGGTACCATTGTAAGTGAGATCAAGGAGGTTTCCAGATCTTATAAGGAAGCCAAGATGGCCATGGATGTGGGTAAGATTTTCTACAGCAATAAAAATGTGGTTGCCTATAGTAAACTGGGAATCGGCCGTCTGATTTATCAGCTCCCGCTGCCCTTATGCCGCATGTTTATCAAAGAAATTTTCGACGGAAAGTCTCCTGATGATTTTGACGAAGAAACTCTGACAACGATCAATAAATTCTTTGAGAACAGCTTAAACGTGTCTGAGACATCCAGACAGCTTTATATTCACAGAAACACCCTGGTCTACCGTCTGGACAAGCTCCAGAAGAGCACCGGCCTGGATCTGCGTGTATTTGAAGACGCCATCACCTTTAAGATTGCCCTGATGGTAGTAAAATACATGAAATATATGGAGAACCAGGACTATTAAGCTAAGCTATGAGCACTTACGGGATTGAGGGCTGCAATAAACAGCCCTCATCTCCCTCATTCCCCCAAAAGCAAAAGTAATCAAAGCACAAAAATTTAGAGGACAGAAATGATTGAACTTTGGAATGTAAGCAAAACATATGAGGCCGGAAACAAGGCGCTGCGCAATATCAGCATAACCATTGAGGATGGGGAATTCGTGTTCATCATTGGCCGCAGCGGTTCGGGTAAGTCCACGCTTTTAAAAATGCTGTTAAAAGAAGTGGAACCTACCACCGGCAAAATCATTGTGAATGATATGAATTTAAGCAAGATGCCCAGAAAGTTCATCCCCAAATACCGGCGGAAGCTTGGTATGGTTTTCCAGGATTTCCGGCTGTTAAAAGACCGGAATGTCTATGAAAACGTAGCTTTTGCACAGAGGGTGATCGGCGCATCCACAAGGAGCATAAGAGAGTCGGTTCCCGCCATGCTTAAGATGGTGGGACTTTCTTCAAAATACAAGTTTTTTCCTCAGCAGTTGTCCGGCGGAGAGCAGCAGCGGGTTGCCATTGCCAGGGCTTTGATTAACCGTCCGGAAATTCTGTTGGCGGATGAGCCTACCGGAAACTTAGATGGCCACAACTCCATGGAGATTATGAAGCTCTTAAATGAGGTCAATAAGCTGGGGACAACAGTGATCGTTGTCACTCACAGCCAGGAAATTGTGGACCGGATGAAAAAACGGGTGATTGTGATGGATCGTGGAACCATCATAAGCGATGAGAAAAAAGGCGGTTATACATATGAGAATTAGTACATTTTGGTATTGCCTGAAGCAAGGTGTAAATAATATATGCAGGAACATTTTGTTTTCCCTGGCTTCCATTGCAACGGTTTCCGCCTGCATTTTTTTGTTCTGCCTGTTTTTCTCCATTGTTATCAATGTGCAGTATGTGATTAAGAATACGGAAAGCACGGTGGGGATCACGGTGTTTTTTAATGAAGGGCTGGATACCAACACCATTAAGGAGATCGGCAATAAGATCAAAGCCAGAGAAGATGTAAAGGAAGTGAACTTTACCTCAGCAGAGGAGGCATGGGCGGAAGCAAAGCAGGAATACTTCGGTGACATGCAGGACCTTGCGGAAGGATTTGAGGAGGACAATCCCCTGGCTAATTCAGCTTCTTATACCATATTCTTAAAGGACCTTGTGGATCAGGACCAGGTTGTGGACTGGCTAAAGACCATTGACGGTGTGAGAAAGGTCAATTATTCCAAGACAGCGGCAGATGGGATGAACAGCTTAAATAAGGTGATCGGAGTTCTTTCCATGCTGATCATCGGTGTTTTATTGGCGGTGGCCATATTCCTGATCAGCAATACCATTTCCGTGGCAGCGGCCTTTCGGAAGAATGAAAACCAGATCATGAAATTAATTGGCGCAACCAATTACATGATCCGGGCGCCCTTTGTGGTGGAGGGGGTCATCATCGGACTGGTGGGAGCCTCCATTCCTCTTATTGCCATTTATTTTCTGTACCGATCTACAGTTGAATATGTGGTTACAAAGTTCAGTATCTTATCGGGGCTGTTTCAGTTCCTTCCCGTGGAAGCCATATTCCCCTATATGGCGGTGACGGCGCTGGCTCTTGGCGTGGGAATCGGATTTTTTGTAAGCTTCTTTACCATCCGGAAGCATTTAAAGGTATAAGGCAGAAGGTCTGCCAATACTTAAGAATCCTGTTTTTATCCCAGGGAATATACCGGCAGCATTGCTGCATATGATAGAAAAATACCGGAGAGTCGTATCCGGTCCAGGAAAAAATTCTAACTTTCCAGTTAAGGAAAAATAGATTAGGGCCGATCAGAAAGCTTTTCTCAGCTGAAAAATCATTGCTGCCTGGAGAACCGGCATAAAACTATGGCGGTTAAACACCGGGAAAAGGAAGAAAAGGCGCGGAAAGCGGTGAAGCAGACCGTGAAAACGTATAATACGGTTGCTATGGGGAATATTAATTTTATATGGTTCTGCCCGCCCTTAAGCAGGTATGCTTGAGATATTGGCGGCCGGAAGCCTCCCAAGTCCCCTTTTCCAGGAACAGAGGCCACATCTACATACAGTTATTCTGCCGGCATATATCATGATTCCTCATTGCGGAGGTGTTTATGCTGTTTATATGCACTGCTCCCGGCTTTTGGTATCAGGCCGAACGTGTGGCAGGGCAGGTAATTGCAAACGTGGGTTATGCCGGATGTTCCGCAGGCCGTATCTCCATTTCGAGATCAGGGCAAATGGCAGCTATGTAAATCCGGTGAAATACGCAAGCCCATAATGAGCTAGATAGGAGAATAACAGTGGAAAGTAAGAATAAATTTTGGAAGGGTGCCCTAGTAGGAGCGCTTCTGACCACATTGGCAGGTCTTGTTATTGTGGGAATGTCTTTGGGGATCTTTCTGATCGGGAGAGCTGCGATTGACGGAAAAGGTCAGGCAGCCGAATCCGCCCAGGCGGAAAACCAGGAAGGCAATCTGGATATGAACCGGATCATGAACAAGATCCAGACGATCCAGAGCGTGATTGATAAGTATTATCTTTTTGATGAAAATACAAAAAATGTGGAAGACTGGATATATAAGGGAATGCTCTATGGATTGGAGGATCCTTATACGGTTTACTATACTGCAGACGAATATGAGAAGCTGATGGAGGATACTGCCGGAGAATATTGCGGGATCGGAGTTATGGTCAGCCAGAGTGCTGCTACTGGAATCATTACGGTGACAAAGGTCTTTGAAGGAACGCCCGGAGCTGAAGCAGGAATGCTGCCCGGCGACTTAATCTATAAGGTGGGCGATGAGGAAGTGACCGGCATGGATTTAGAGCTGGTGGTAAAGGATCACATCAAAGGGGCGGAAGGAACGTCGGTAACGGTCACAGTTCTTCGTCCGGACACAGGAGCCTACATTGATATGACCATGGAAAGGCGTCAGATCACGGTTCCTACTGTTGAGCATGAAATGCTGGCAGACAATATCGGATATATATCGGTCAGCCAGTTTGATACGGTTACAGCGGGCCAGTTTAAGAGCGCCATTGATGATCTGGAAAAACAGGGCATGGAGAAAATGATCGTGGATTTGAGAAATAATCCGGGAGGAGTCGTGGATGCAGTAGTTTCCATGCTGGATTACATTCTTCCTGACGATTTAGTGACCCAGGGAGATCCTAATCTGGTAAGAACCAAGAAGAATAAAACGCTTCTTGTTTATATGGCGGATAAAAACGGAGAAGGGGAACAGTATTACGCCTCTGACGGCCATAAAGTAGACGTACCAATAGCTGTTTTAGTCAACGGGCAGTCAGCCAGCGCTTCCGAAGTATTTTCCGGAGCTCTTAAAGCTTATGATAGGGCAAAGCTGGTGGGAACAAAGACCTTTGGAAAGGGAATTGTTCAGACGCTGTTTCCTCTTGACCATGGTACGGCCATTAAGATGACAGTTGCCCATTACTATACCCCAAGCGGCTTTGACCTTCATGGAAAGGGTCTGGAGCCGGATGTTGCAGTTGATTTGAATGAGGATTTAAAAACCAAGATCAAAATAGAGCATAGCGAAGACAACCAGCTTGGAGAAGCTATAAAAGTATTGAATGAAAACCGTTAGATTGTAATTAGATCGTAAAAGGAAGAAGCCTTCTATGGCCGGTGAATTTAACTGCCGGTTTTAGAGGGCTTCTTCTTTTGGATTTAGGGCGTCATTTCAATCAGCATGTTTCTAAAAGGCTGATAAACCGGCGGCAGGCTTCTTCGCTGGTGGCCCAGGAGGTTACCAGCCGGATGGCGGTATGGCTGTCATTGACCCGCTCCTGAACGGAAAAAAGGAAGTCCTTTTCCAGCTTTGCAATCACCTGATCAGGAAGGATGGGGAAAAGCTGGTTCGTCATGGAACTGGAATAAAAGGAATATCCGCATTTTTCAATTCCTTTTCTCAGGATTCCAGACATTTCGTTTGCATGGGAAGCCAGATCATAGAAAAGATTGTTGGAAAACAGCTCTTCAAACTGGATTCCCAGCAGCCAGCCCTTTGCCAGCATGGCTCCCCGCTGTTTCACCATAAACCGGAAGTCCGGCTTTAAATCCTGGTGGCAGATCACAAGAGCTTCTCCAAACAAGGCTCCGCCTTTTGTCCCGCCAATATAAAATACATCGGTAAGCTTTGCAATATCTTCCAATGTTAAATCATTCACAGAGCTTGTAAGGGCAGATCCAAGACGGGCACCATCCAGAAACAGATAAAGGCCCTTTTGGCGGCAGATATGGTGAAGAGCTTCCAGTTCCTTTTTGGTATACTGGGTGCCGATTTCCGTGGAGTTGGAGATATAGACCATTTTCGGTTGTACCATGTGCTCGTCCGTGTGAAGGTCCAGGGCTTTCTGGACGTCCGCAGGAGTCAGTTTTCCATCCTTGCATGGCATGGCTAAGACCTTATGTCCGGTGGCTTCAATGGCTCCTGTCTCATGGACGTTTATATGGCCTTTGTCCGTGGAGATGACTGCCTGCCAGGGGCGCAGGGCAGTGCCGATGGTGATCAGATTAGTCTGGGTGCCGCCCACTATAAAATGGACGTCAGCATCCTCCCGGCCGATTTCCTTTCTGATGAGAGCGCTGGCATTGCTGCAGTGATCATCCATTCCATATCCCACATTCTGGATTAAATTGGCATTGATTATGGCTTCTAAAATTTTTGGATGTGCGCCTTCGCTGTAGTCATTATTAAAGCTGTACATAAAGAGTCCTCCTGCTGTTTCGTAGTATAGGATGTATGATATACTAAAAGGAGGAGAATTACAATACTAAAAGAACAGATGTTCCCTGTTTTGCTATACTTTTTTACAGCCGTATGCTATAATTGGCAGTGACGGATATTGTTATTCCCGCAAAGGCAGCGTGCCAGGCAGATATGCCCACATGTCCATTTGATTGCTGATTGCGGAAAATGATTTGGAGGTAAATAATCATGGACTTTGTATTACATTCAGAATATGCCCCTACCGGTGACCAGCCCCAGGCCATTGACCAGCTTGTGAAGGGGTTCCAGGAAGGCAATCAGTTTCAGACCCTGCTGGGAGTCACTGGCTCCGGAAAAACCTTTACCATGGCAAATGTGATCCAGAAGCTGCAGAAGCCTACTCTTATCATTGCCCATAATAAGACGCTTGCAGCCCAGCTTTACAGCGAGTTTAAAGAGTTTTTCCCGGAAAATGCGGTGGAGTATTTTGTTTCCTATTATGATTATTACCAGCCCGAGGCTTATGTACCATCCACGGACACGTATATTGAAAAGGATTCAGCCATTAATGATGAGATCGACAAGCTGCGGCATTCTGCTACGGCTGCGCTCTCGGAGCGGAATGATGTGATCATCGTGGCATCGGTTTCCTGTATTTACGGTTTGGGAAGTCCCATCGATTATCAGGAAATGGTTATTTCCTTAAGACCCGGTATGATAAAGGACAGGGATGAAGTGGTCCATAAGCTGATTGATATCCAGTATGACCGGAATGATATGGATTTTAAGCGAGGGACCTTCCGGGTAAGGGGAGATGTGGTGGAGATATTCCCCGCTTATTCCGGAAGCGAAGCTTACCGGATCGAATTTTTTGGAGATGAAGTAGAGCGCATCACAGAGATCGATACCCTTACCGGGGAGATCCGGGCGGAATTGGGACATGTGGCCATATTCCCTGCGTCCCATTACGTGGTGTCCAGGGAGAAGATGGAGCTGGCTGCGCAGACCATTCTGGAGGAATTAAAGGAGCAGGTGGCATATTTTAAAAGTGAGGACAAGCTGCTGGAAGCTCAGAGGATTTCGGAACGGACGAATTTTGATGTGGAAATGATGAAGGAAACCGGTTTTTGTTCCGGGATCGAGAACTATTCCAGGCATTTGACCGGAGGCCAGCCAGGAGAACCGCCTTATACCCTGATTGATTACTTTTCCGATGACTTTCTCATCATTGTAGATGAGTCCCACATTACCCTGCCCCAGGTGCGGGGCATGTATGCAGGAGACCGTTCCAGAAAAACCACTCTTGTGAATTTTGGCTTCCGTCTTCCTTCTGCTCTTGATAACCGGCCCTTGAATTTTGCGGAATTTGAGTCCAAGATCAATCAGATGATGTTTGTTTCCGCCACCCCTTCCGTTTACGAGGCAGAGCATGAGCTTTTAAGAGTGGAGCAGATCATCCGGCCTACCGGGCTTCTTGATCCTGAAATTGACGTAAGGCCGGTGGAAGGGCAGATTGATGACCTGGTTTCCGAGGTAAATAAGGAAGTGGCAAAGAAAAATAAGGTGCTGATCACCACCCTGACCAAGCGGATGGCCGAGGATCTGACCGATTATATGAGAGAAGTGGGAATCCGGGTAAAATATCTTCATTCCGATATCGATACCCTGGAGCGTTCCGAAATCATCCGGGATATGCGTCTGGATGTGTTTGATGTGCTGGTGGGAATCAACCTGCTCCGTGAGGGACTGGATATTCCGGAGATCACCCTGGTGGCCATTCTGGATGCGGATAAGGAAGGGTTCCTCCGTTCGGAGACTTCTCTGATCCAGACAGTAGGCAGAGCGGCCAGAAACTCTGAGGGGCATGTAATCATGTATGCAGACAAGGTGACGGATTCCATGCGCGTTGCTATTGAGGAGACCAACCGGAGACGAGCCATTCAGCAGAGCTATAATGAAGAGCATGGGATCACTCCCACCACCATCAAAAAGTCGGTCCGCGACCTCATTGCCATTTCAAAGGCAGCCATTGAGGCTGAAAAGGACTTTAAGAAGGATCCGGAATCCATGGATGCAAAGGAACTGGAAAAGCTTGCAAAGGAAATTACAAAGAAGATGCACCAGGCAGCGGCAGAGCTGAATTTCGAGGAGGCAGCAAAGCTGCGTGACCGGATGGTTCAGATTAAAAAAATGCTTCAGGATATGGATGATTGAGAACTGCATGTCCGACCTGACGAAATTACTGTCCACAGGGTGAATGGCATTGACAATGATTCTCAATAAGAGTAAAATCTCAATGGATGCACCTAAGGAAAGAACCTTGGAACGCCGCCGGCAGGAATGGCTGCATCCGGAGGAGAATATTATGAAGCTGCATGAAGGAGAAATCGGAAAAACCTACATCGTTTACAGCGTAATGGTAAGGGATGCCATCACCAGGCGTCTGGAAGCCCTTGGAGTCAATGAGATGACGCCTATTACCCTGATGAATAAGAAGGGAAGCGGCACTGTGATCATTAAGGTCAGAGGCACCCGCCTTGCTCTTGGAAGAAAGATATCGGAAGGAATTGAGATCAGGGAGGCTGTGGATCATGAATGAGGAAAACAGAATGATTCGTGTTGGGTTTGTAGGAAACCCTAACTGCGGAAAGACGACCTTATTCAATGCATTTACAGGGGCAAAGCTTAAGGTGGCCAACTGGCCTGGTGTTACCGTGGAGAGAGTGGAAGGGGAGACCAGCTACAAGGGCCGTCCCATTCGGGTGGTTGATACGCCTGGAATTTACAGCCTGACCTGTTATACTCTGGAAGAAAAAGTAACAAGGAAATGTATCGAAAGCGGGGAAGTGGATGTGATCATCAACGTGGTGGACGCCTCATCCCTGGAACGGAATCTGTATTTAACCCTTCAGCTTCTGGAACTTAAAAAACCGGTCATCCTGGCTCTTAACATGATGGACATTGTTGAGGACAGGGGAATGGAAATTGACCTGCACCGTCTTCCTGAGATGCTGGGATCCATTCCTGTGGTTCCGGTTTCAGCAAGAAAACGGACCGGGCTTGATGTGCTGCTTCATGCGGTGGTTCACCATTATGAAGAAGGCCCTCAGGGCGTGGTCGTAAATTATACACCTAAAATCGAGAATAAAATTTCCAAGATAGAAACCGTGTTAAAGGCTCATTACGGGAACATGGATAATTTAAGGTGGCACGCCATCAAGTTTCTGGAATATGATGAGGAAGTCTGGGATGATCATCCCCTGGATTTAAGCAATATCATTGACCATAATTATGAGAAAGAAATCATTAACCAGAAATACGATTATATCGAAGGAGTCATCAGGGAATGTCTGGTGAACAAGGAACAGAAAGCCGCATTTACGGATAAAATCGACGAATATCTGACCCATCCCTTTTTGGGAGTGCCTTTTTTCTTAGGAATCATGGCACTGGTATTCTTTTTGACTTTTACTGTGGGCGATTTTTTAAAGGGATATTTTGAAACTGCTCAGGGCCTGATTTCCGTTTATACGCAGCAATTCATGGAAGGCATCCATGCTGCTGACTGGATCACTTCTTTGGTGGTGGACGGAATTATAGCCGGAGTAGGGGGAATACTGACCTTCCTGCCTAATATCTTTATCCTGTTTCTTGCACTGGCTTTTCTGGAAGACAGTGGATATATGGCCAGGGTTGCCTATGTTATGAATGAGATCATGGGACGGGTGGGACTTTCAGGAAAAGCCTTCCTTCCTATGCTTTTGGGGTTTGGCTGTACTGTTCCGGCGGTTATGGCTGCCAGATCCCTTCCCAGTGAAAAGGACAGAAAAAGAACCATTTTAATTACGCCCTTTATGTCCTGCTCTGCAAGACTTCCTATCTACGTACTGTTTTCCCAAATGTTTTTCCCGGAACATGCTTTGATCGTGGCTTATTCCCTGTATCTCGTTGGATTGATGGTGGCGATTAGCATCGCTTATGTGACCCATCGTATGGCAAAGGCAGAGGAAGAGGATACCCTTCTCATTGAGCTTCCGGAATACAAGGCGCCAAACGGAAGAACAGTGGCCATTTATGTATGGGATAAAGTAAAGGATTATTTGGGCAAGGCAGGTACCACTATTTTTCTTGCCACCATTGTGCTTTGGTTTGTCTTAAACAGCGGGTCCTCGGGATTCGTAACAGATGTCTCAGAAAGTTTTGCCGCTGCCATCGGACGGGTGTTAATTCCGGTGCTCCGCCCTGCAGGTCTTGGGGACTGGAGGATTGCAGTGGCCTTGATTTCCGGGCTTTCTGCAAAGGAAGTGGTGGTTTCCAGCTTTTCAGTCCTGTTTGGGATCAACAATATTAATTCCGCTGCGGGAATGGGAGAGCTGTCAGGAATTCTTGGAAGTTTTGGCTTTGGCGGTGTAAATGCTTATGCCCTGATGATTTTCTGCCTCCTGTATTCTCCTTGTATTGCAGCAGTGGCAACGATTAAAAAGGAAACCGGCTCCTTGGGATGGACTCTTGGCATGGTATTATTCCAGCTGGCAGTGGCATGGGCAGCTTCTGTACTTGTATTTCAGATTGGAAGTCTGATTTTTTAAACTTAATATTTAGAGGAATAAGCCTATGAATGATAAGCTGCTTGTGGAGACTGCGGTTCTGGCAGGTGAGATCATGCTGGTGAGCGGAGCGGAAATTTACCGGGTGGAGAATACCATTGACCACATTTTACGGAAGGCGGGACGGGACACCGCAGAAGCCATTGTTTTTTCCACGGGGATATTTGCGTCCCTTAACGACCCTTCTATTGAGGCCATAACAGTAGCCAGAAGGGTTATGGTAAGATCCACCAACTTAAACAGGGTGTATCTGGTCAATGATGTTTCCAGAAGCCTGTGTGAAGACCGTATGACCGTGGAGGAGGCTTATGGAAGGCTGAAGGAGATACGGAATGCAATTCAGTATGGCAGGAGAGTAAAGAATATTGGAATCATGGGTGTGGCAGTGTTTTTTACTCTGCTTTTAGGCGGAGGAGTGCGAGACTGCCTGGCAGCGGCTGTGACCGGAATTTCCCTGGCAGCAGCAATGGAAGTTTCTGCAAGGCTTAAGCTCAATGATTTCTGTGCCAACGGAGTCTGCGCATTTTTAATTGCAATTACCACTCTTTTTATGGAATGGTGGTTTATGGCTGGAATCAAAAGTGACATCATCATAATCGGTGCAATCATGCCTCTCCTTCCAGGTGTCATATTTACAACGGCGATCCGGGATACCTTAAACGGGGATTATGCATCAGGAACAGCCAGGATCATGGAAGCAGTGGTGATCGCCCTTGCAGTGGCTGCAGGCGTGGGAGCCGGCATGGGCTTATTTCAGTGGTTAACGGGAGGAGGGCTTTCATGGTAGTGCAGACGATTGGGGCCTTCCTGGCGGTGATCAGTTTTTCGCTGATCCTAGAACTTCCCAAAAAGCATGTGGCTCTGGCTGGAGGAATCGGTGGGGCCGGGTGGCTTGTCTATCTTTTGGTGCAAGCCGCAGCCGGATCTGTCATAGCCGCGGCTTTTTTATCCAGCCTGCTGGTGGCTTTATCCAGCCACATTTTTGCGCGGATTTTTAAGACTCCGGTTACGGTATTTCTGGTGGCGGGAATCCTGCCATCAGTTCCGGGAACCTCCATTTACCGCAGTGTGTCATATGTGATCAGCAATAACCCGGAGCTTTCCAGTCATTATCTGGTGGAGACGCTTCAGGTTTCAGGTGCCATAGCAATGGCTATTTTTATCATGGATTCTTTGTTCCGATTGGGGCAGAAGAAGTGAATGCAATTGTCAGCTTACCATTACTTTTGGAATAAAAATAGATGTGATTGGACAGGCGGTCTTCTTCCAGGACTTCTTCCTGGTTTATGGTGAGAACGGTTTCCGCCAATTCATCAAGGGAAATATCCTGACTGTGCGGGATGATGAGGACTTCGTGAATGCTGGAGGGCAGTATGATTAAATCGCTGCCGCTGCATGATGCGAAGTCTTTTAATATGCCCTCATAAAGCAGGCAGCCGGCCCCGCTGATTCCTGAGGAATTAGACAGTACATACATGGGAGGAGACAGTGGGGCAGTATCAAAGAGTTCTTCCAGGGAATCTTCAGTGATTTCATTTTCAGAAGATCCTTTTACAATGTCTTTTATGGCCTCAGGAAGAGAGCGTATGCGGGCAGGGAAAAGGCGGGGAGTATTTGATTTGGCCGCTAAGTATAATTCTTCTGTTGACCAGTTCCAGGTTTTTTGATGGCGGTTGTAAATAAGAGCGGTAAGGAGACTGTCTTCTTCTTTTTGAAAAGACAGGTAGAACACAATGGAAAGATCCAGTTCCGGATAGGAAATGTGAGGGACTTCTTTTAACAGTTCCCGGTTGGCTGGTTCGTTGATCAGGCGGAAAATGATTTTTTCCTTGATTTGATCCGGCGATAGAAATTCTTCAATGGGCAGGTCACCCGGAAGGGGGCTGCTTTGGTATAGGGCCATGATGTCGTCAAGGAGGGCGTTAAAAGGTCTGCCATTTTGATATGATTCATAAAAATGGTTTAAATAAATGGTGGGGGCAGCCCGTTCACCTGCTTTTCCGATACAGAGTCCATGAAGGATAAGCCCGTTGTTCTTGGTGATGGGCTGAAGCATTAGGGTAAATTCCGGTCCAAGCCTTTCTTTCAGGGATTGTTTGACAGTTTCCAGAAATGTTTCGTATACCATATGTATACCTCCTTAGATTTGTTTATGTAAACTGCTGATGCAGAGTTACAACAAGAATAGAATGGGGGATAATTAATGAATGTTGAAAAATCAGAATTGCCTGGACTTTAGGCTCTTTTTATTATAATAGAGGTGAGGAGAAAAGACAATATTATTTTGGGAAGTTTGGGATTTTGTTTTAGGAGTATAAAAAGCCCATAGTTTTTATATTGGTAAAATAGTATAATGAAGAAAGCGCTTATCTTCATGTTTCATTGAACTTCTTACAGGAGAATCTTTAGGGCAATGAGATCATGTTTGCCTTGAAGTATGTGAAAGAAATTATAGGAAACTGAAAAGGAGTGTATTTATGACAATAGATATTAAAACATATTGGGGGATTCAAGGAGAGCCGGTTGCCACTACACCAACAACCTGGGAAGTGGAGGGAAAGTATGTCTTAAAGCTGGTGAAATCAGATGACAGTGCACAGAATAATGTAAAGCTTTCCGCAGCATTACGTGCAGATGGGGTTCCTGTATCACATATTCTTTTGACAAAGGCTGGCAGAGATTATGCAGTGACGCAAGAAGGCTGCTACCTGTTGATGGAGAAGCTGGGCGGGAGTCATATAAGAGACGTATTTCAGCAGGACTATGCAGCCATTGCTTATCAAACCGGAATTATTATTGCAAAAATCCACTGTGCACTTATGGCAATAACCCATGAGCAGGCAGATAACCTTCTTTTTAGTGAGGAATTGCGGGGCTGGATTAGCAATGGACTTTCTGCCGGCAGTTTGTTGGCTCAAGAAGAATGGGTTAAGCCAATAGAAATATTGTGCAGCATTTATCCCCGGCTGCCGAAGCAGCAGATTCACCGGGACCTGCATTACGGTAATTTGCTTTTTGAAGGAACAGTATTAACCGGTATACTGGATTTTGACCTGGGTAAAAAGGATGCCCGTTTATTTGACATAGCTTATTTCCTGCTGGGGCAATTGCTAGGCCAAAAAGATCTCATGGCAATAAAGGATCAGTGGCTTACATTTGCCAGTCAGTTTCTTATGGGATATGAAAGTATTACTGTGTTAGAAGATGATGAAAAAGAAGCACTGCCACTTATGATGCAGTGCATTGAACTTTTATTTGTTGTTTTTTGGCAACGGCAAGCGAATCAAGAAGCAGCTGAGGAAACGATTAAAATTTTCAGATTTATAAAACAGGTACTGTAATCGGGATTGATGGAAAGAGATAATTGTGGTATGCATATGGTTAGAAGATTAAGAAGAGACTGACGCTTTGTGCAGCAGGGCTTACTATTCATATGGATCGTTGGCCGGAATAGAAATGGGGTCCCATAGAAAAGAATTGTTGATAGGAGAAGTTATGGAAAAGTACATAAATGAGCCGGTAAATTACGCATTTACCGATGAGGATATTAGAAAGGAATATGAGCGATTCAATGATATTAAGAGAGTGTCAGCGGCGTTTTGTCTGGATAGTAAAACAGTGAAGCAGATATTGAAGAAAGAAGGAGTATTGTAATGGGTATTGAATTCAAGAGAATTACTGAATTTTAAAATGATCTGTTTTGATAAAATTTCAGGAAAAAAAATAGTACCAAAAGACTTCACTGTGTATAATTTTACACTATCATGTTATGAACAAGCAAGGGCAGCATATAATAGAACTAATAAGATCATTTGAGGAAAACCATGATCATACACGTAGTTCAGCCGGGTGAAACCATAAATTCAATATCAGAGTATTACAAAATCCCTGTAAACAGATTAATATTGGAAAACGGAATTACAAATCCCGACAATTTAGCAGTAGGCCAAACCATTGTGATTGTTCAACCGGAAATACTCTACACCGTCCGGCCCGGCGACACTTTGGAAAGTATTGCAGCGCAGTACGGGATCTCACCAATGGAATTATTAAGAAATAATCCCTATCTTTCCGATCGGGAATTTTTGTATTCCGGTGAAGTCATAGTGATAAGCTATCAAACGGATAAAATAAGAACAATTGCCACTAGTGGTTATACCTTTTCTTATATAGATAAATCTGTTTTAATAAAAACACTGCCTTTTTTATCTTATCTGACTATATTTAATTATAGGGCGACAAGTGATGGAGAAATTATCGCCAGCGGTGATGACACTGAACTTATCCAGCTGGCTAAAGATTATGGTGTTGCGCCTATGATGTTTGTTTCCACAATGGAAGAGGGGGTAGTCAGCCGTGAAGTGACTTATAATATTTTAAATAATCCTTCTGTGCAGGAGCGCCTTATTTATAATGCTCTTCAAATCCTTAAAACGAAAGGCTTTTATGGTATAAACGTATATTTGGAAAATATTACTTTTGAAAACATAGACAGCATTGCAGAATATTTGAAAAAAGCCTCTCCAATATTTCACTCAGAAGGTTTTAGGTTAGTGATTACCATAACACCGGTTACGAATATCGATACCCCTAACGTTAGCTTTGAAAAATTGGATTATTCAAAATTATCTGATTATGTTGAAGGAATCATATTTTCTTCTTATGATTGGGCAAGGTCTTACAGTTATCCCAACTCAATTTTTCCGGTTAATGTCTTAAGAGAATTACTGGATTACGCAGTTAGTATAATCCCCTCTGAAAAAATCTTTCTGGGAGTCATTACTTTAGGTTATGATTGGACACTTCCCTATGTTCCCGGCGCCACAGAAGCTATTGCAATAACCTATAATAGTGCGGTACAAATTGCAGCGGATAACAATATACCCATACAATTTAATGCGGCAGCACAGTCACCTTACTTCTACTATGTGGATAGCGATGGGATTTTGCATGTAGTATGGTTTAAAGATGCAAGAAGCTTTGACGCAAGAGTGGGATTGGTAGCAGAATATGATCTCCAGGGCTCATCTCTTTGGACCATTATGAGATTTGATGCCCAAATGTGGCTTATTATTAATACTCAATATTACATAGAGAAGCCTATGGGTGGTGGTTGAGCAATCATAACTTTATATTGACAATATATATTTATGACAGGCTTTCATGATAGATGTTATGGATTGTGAAAACCAAAGAAAGAGCTGGCTTATACCGGCTCTTTTTGTATGGAAAGTTTTAAGAAAGCAGGGGATTTACAGTGTGAGCGGGAGGGGGATATGGTGTGCAGTCAGGGTGATGGCTGATACCGTGGGTTTGGCAGCCTGCTCCCAACAAGCAGCAAGAAAAATGTTGGACAGGCTAGTAATACGTAACCGTATTTGGTAAAATAGGAGCATGATCAAATTGATTGTCCAGGTTTCTTGATTTTGGAAACGATTCAGAGTGGTGAGGGATAAGACAAACAAGGGATTACCCTTATGAGAAAGAAACGTGTGGATGGAATTTTCGAGCGGACGTGCTATACTACGGTTAGCGAATCTTTCAGCGTTATTTATATTATACTCACCATAAGATGCTGGAAATGGAAAGTTTACTCACCATATATTAATTAAACAAATAATTTGAGGGGGTGGAATATGGGGACAACCGGAAATTTGAAGGATATAATAAGCAGACAAAAAGAAGCTTTGATGCAGCTTGAAGCTGAATGTCATGCGATCGAGAATAGTGATACAGTACGGGAAAATGCCGAATTAAAGGCGGAGCTTGAAAAACTGCGAACAGATTATGAAAAAGCAAGGAGTAATATATCGGAACTTGCGGATGAGAACGCGGGACTTAAAAATGCGTTATATGAGCAAATTTACAATGAAAAAATTAAAATTGTGAACACCACGGCGC
Source organism: Lachnospiraceae bacterium (assembly GCA_902363835.1). Lineage (GTDB taxonomy): Bacteria > Bacillota > Clostridia > Lachnospirales > Lachnospiraceae > Lacrimispora. The sequence continues at coordinate 95,712 of CABJBM010000016.1, read as the reverse complement.
AAAAACTTGATACATACTTCAAGTCAAATATTGAAGGAGAACAAAATAGGCTCACAGTTCTTGAAAACCGTGTTAAGTCAAGAATAGACGATATTACAGCGACTTTGCGGCGGTGTAACATACATACAAAGGATGAAATTTATGCAAGACTTGATGAATTAATTGCACTGCTTAACGAAAAGGTGACAATTGCACGGGCAAACGCCGTTCATACGCACGGGGCATTCTCTGAAGCTGAGAAGGAGGAGCTTGAAGTGCTCAAGAGGGAGCAAATCACAGATGAGCAAGTGCGTTCAGTTGCAAAGAAGAATAATTTTGAAAGGTTTGTAGGGCTGAATTTACTCAATGCGATTGGAATATTCCTTATTATCATAGGCGTTATCACTGCCGCTCGGTACACATACGTCCAATTACCCGATATGTTAAAAGGTATTATGATGTTCGTATTTGGTGCGGCAATGCTGATCGCCGGCGAATTAATGAACAAAAATAAGCCAAATATTTTCTCCCTCGGTATTACTGCCGGAGGCGTTGGTGTTTTGTATGTTGCGTTGGCAACAAGCTATTTTGGACTAAAAATTCTTGACATGTACCCTGCAATTACAGTATGTATATTGATCACAGCAGTAGCGTTTGTCCTGTCAAATCGCTACAATTCACAAATAATTATGTCTTTTGCACTTATCGGCGGATATCTGCCAATGTTCTCTATCGGTTCGGTTGCTGCAATTATTTACGGTGCTATGATATATTTTGTAGCTCTGAATTTACTTGCGCTTATGGTGTCGTTTAACAAGAAATGGCATGTGCCATCGTACATAGGACTAATCTTAAACATTTTTGGCACTGTATACATTTGCAGCAATTTTGGATATAACCCGGCCATCATACAAAAAATCATAGTAATTTTATATGTTCTGTTTGCTTTCCTAATTTACACACTTATACCAATCGTCAGCACATACCGCACGAAAGCGAAGTTTAGAAAATCTGATGTTGTGCTGCTTGCAATAAATACATTTTTCAGCAGCATGATTATGTACGGTGTATTTTACATGTTCAAGTTAAAAGATTTCAACGGCGCGCTTGCTATCGCTTTTTCCTTGATTTATTTGTTTCTCGGCAGACTTATTGAGAAAAAATTCACAGATGAAGAACGTAATATAAAAGCGATGTTTTATTTGACGGGATTTGCATTTGTGGTACTTATTATACCGCTTCAATTCGGGCGGGCCTGGCTATCTCTCGGGTGGCTTGCAGAGGGTGTTGCGCTCACAACTTATGGAGTTCTAAACAAGGAGAAAACCTTTAAGCGTACTGGTCTTATCATAAGCGGATTGTGTTTGTCGGCGTTTTTGCTGGTTGACTGCTTATGGATAAACGATTATCTGTTTGCATATAAATATCTTGCAATGACACTTGGCAGCTTGATTATTTTGGGCACATACATGTACAAAAGGATGATGGCAGGTGGATTTATAAAAATCTACAAGTACTTCTCTCTTATAAATATTTGGTTTTATACGCTATACATCATTGGAAAATTAAGAACTATGCTCATTTACAGGGATAGTGGGGGATACAGCATTGATTACTTAATTGCCGCAACAGCAATTGTCATCACACTTCTGATTGCTTACGCCTTACCGCGAATAAAGCTTTTGTCTGATTTGGGTACCAAAATAATATCAATAATTCTATATATAATAGGTATCCTTTGGTTGTTTACGATTAATACCGTGGGCAGTCCGATCAACCATTTATCATCCGCACCGCTTGGTATAATGCTTGTTGGAACGCTGATTCTCGTAGTTGTCGGGGCAATCTCCGTACTCGCGGTGCGTGATTTGATGAAGCTTATAGTAACAGGGCGAAAACTGAGCATTGAGTGGTACCCATTGATTATTTCCGGATATTTTGTGCTGATCTTAACTCAAAATTTAATTACACAATATAACTTATCCTTTTCAAGTGCCGCGATTAGTATAATCTATGTCTTGACAGCGCTTGCATGGATTGTTTATGGATTTATGAGACGGTATTCGTTTATAAGGAGATTTGGCCTTGGTTTGGCTATTTTAGCGGTAATTAAATTATTCTTACTAGACTTGTCGAGTCTGACCCAAGGATACCAAATCGTGTCATACTTCTCACTTGGTGTGACGTTAGTTGCAATATCTTTTGTATATCAATATTTCAGCAAGCGTTTGGAACTGAAAGAGGAGGTGGCGGTTGATGCTGAAGAGAATAATTAGTACAATATTTTTTCTGTGTTTTTTTAGCACAACAACATTTGCTCACACAGGGGAGATTCAAATCAGCGGCGAGAACAAATATAAGGCTGTAAGACTTACACCTGAAATTTACAACAACTCAAACAGTGATTTGTCTGATCTTTTAATAAAAGACAGTAAAGGGAAAAATGTGCCGTATTTTATTAATACGGGCTTTCAAAAGGTGTATGAGGGTAGGGAAAGCTATCCAATGGAGTTAATAAATTCATATACAAAGGATAACAGTTTCTACTTCGATTATAAACTTACCACTGAACGGGAAAGCGACACCGTTGCAACGTCTGTTGAAGTTTCAACCAGTAACACTAACTTTGCAAAGATTGTAGACGTTTATGGCAGCTACGATAACTTGCATTGGGAATTTGTACAGAATGACAAGTTATATAATATTGATGGAAACTCAAAGCTTAGCATTGAGTTTAATAAACCTCAAAAATACACGCACTACCGATTTAAGCTGGCGAACAATCTGGAAAAAATCTCGTTTGAAGCTGTGAATTTAGTTTATAGCATTGCAATAAGTGAGAAAAACTATTTTATTGAAAGTCTCACTCCCACATTTAGTATAGAGGAAAAGGATAAAACGACATTTGTAAAAATTGAAGGATTAAAGAATTTGCGATTGTGCTCTGTAACAATCGAAACAGACAGTATGTTCAAGCGAACTGCAAAGGCACCGCTTTTATCAGGAAAAGAGATATACAACTTATCATTGAATGAGACATCATACACAGATACAACACTGCCGCTTGATTGGCAGATTTCACAGGAAGACATTTACGTTATTACAATTGCCAACAACGATGATAAACCTATTAATATCACGGGCATAACTGTACGCTATTACGCTGACGAGGTGGTTTTTGAGGGGAATGCAAATGAAAGTTATACGCTTGAGTTTGGCGCGGATGCCACAAAGACATCTCCAGTATACGATATCACAAAGTACAAGGATGAAATATTAAAAGGTACCATTGACAAAGTCACAATTAGCGCAATTAATTACGATAAAGAAAATGAAAAGTCGGAAGAACAGGATTATAAAGTTATTTTTAACATTGTGGTGACAGGAATTACATTATTATTGGGTGGTTTGATCTTATTCCGCTTAAGACGTATACCGGAGTAGTTCTTTTAACGGCCTGATACAAAAAGCTTTTTATGCTGAATTTTGGATGAAACAGTGAAATGTCTCATATTAAAGCCAGTGTCATATGATCACTATAAAATAAGGCTTTTGATAGGGTTAAAAATAGGTAAAAAAGAATACATCTGATAGGAATCGAACCTGCGGTTAATTATTAAAAAACAACGTAAAATCAATGATTTGACATAGACAATTATCAATTTGACTCATTATTGCCCCATTAACATATTTGGACATCTAAATAAGTTCATATTCTTGTATGTAAAATATGAGTATATGGGCTTATTTTAGTGCCTGAATTTATTAGGTGATGAAAAAAGGTCTCACTGACAACCGTGGAGACCGAATATGGCGATTCTGGTGTGTTACAGAGGCATTGCAAAGGTGCACTTTGAAACATGTGTCTTATTGCAAATCAAAGAGACTCTAAGTGAAACTCATGCTTTAAATCGTAGTTTAATTATTAAATAGTACAAAATTTTACAGGATTCTGCAACTTTACGGTGTCTTATTTCGTCTAATATAATAAATACATATGTTAGGAATAAATGTTAAATGATTTTTAGTAGCTTGGAGTTTATATTTCAATTTCTGCCGATGTTTCTGCTTCTTTATTATGTGTGCCCAGACAGAGCAAAAAATTACTGCTTACTTGCAGGAAGCCTGTTTTTTTATTTTTATGGAGTTGCGGAGCATCCGGCCTATATGGTGCTTTTGTTGTTGTCTGTGTGCGTCAATTACTGCGTTGGCAGGAAAATGAAACGATACAAATCCCGCCTAAGACGCAGAAAATGGTTTCGCTTAGGAATCGCCTACAACCTGTTTTGGCTGATTCTGTTTAAATATTCAGGCTTTTTGCTTGAAGAAATCAGCTTATTACTACAAAATGGGGGGCTGGAAAAAGTGACCGTTCCTATCCTTCCTCCGGCTCTTCCTCTGGGAATCAGCTTTTATACTTTCCAGGCCATTTCTTATCTGGTCGATGTGTATCGGAAGGATGTGGCACCCGAACAATCATTTCCGGACTTTGCCCTGTATATGACCATGTTTCCTCAGCTCATTTCCGGGCCAATTGTAACCTATACTTCTCTCAGGGAGTTGATTAAAAAACGGGTCCATACTATGGAACAAGTGGAAGCAGGACTCCGGGAATTTACAATCGGACTGGGATCGAAGGTTCTGCTTTCAAACCAGATAGGCGGACTGTGGAGCCAAATTGGAGCAGTAGGATATGAGAGTATTTCAACGCCACTTGCGTGGATGGGACTGGCAGCTTTCAGCCTGCGTCTGTATTTTGATTTCTATGGCTATTCCCTGATGGCCAGGGGACTTGGAATGATGTTGGGATTTCCTCTTCCTGATAACTTCAACCATCCCTATATGGCTCTGACCATGACAGATTTTTGGCGCAGATGGCACATGACTCTGGGCGGCTGGTTTCGGAATTATGTATATATTCCGTTGGGCGGAAACCGCGAAGGATTCTTAAAGACCTTTCGGAATATACTTGTCGTATGGCTCCTGACTGGACTGTGGCACGGAACAAGCCCCAACTTTCTCTTATGGGGATTTGTACTGTTTGTGCTTATTTTATTGGAGAAGCTGGGACTGGGAAAACTGCTGGAACGTTGGAGAGTTGTGGGACATGTGTATATGCTGTTTGCAATTCCTCTTACATGGATGTTATTTGCAATAACGGATTTTTCACAGTTGGGAATTTATATTCAGCGTTTATTCCCCTTGCTGTCGCCTGTGGGGAAATATACATATTTTGCCGGAGATTTCCTGAAATACGGAAGGAGCTACGGATTGTCCTTATGCGCTGGTCTCATTTTCATGACTGGTATTCCGCGCAGACTGTATGACAGAAAACGGGAAAGCCTATGTACAGCAATCGCCCTTGTGATCATATTCTGGCTGTGTGTCTATTGTATGAAAATGGGGGCAAATGATCCATTTATGTATTTCAATTTTTAGATTGTGAGGAATAAGCAATGAGAAAATACTGGTTTACCCTTCTTTTAGCCGTCAGTCTGGTACTGATTGCCGTTCAGCATGCATCAGCAGGAAGCATGGATCAGTTAACATCCCTGAGGCTGAACCTGGCAGGAAGCAAATGGCCGCGTGGAGGCAGTATGGACACAACTGATAATTTAGACGAAACTGAAAGTTCAGACGAAACTGCTGATGAGAGTGTAATTGTCGGTGTGAGCGAAGCAGGTGGTGAGGACACAACCGATAGTTCAAGCGAAACTGCTGATGAGCACATAACAGACGGTGCAAGCGAAGCAAGTGGTGCAGATGTAACGGACAATACAAGTATGTCAAATGATAGGAATGCAGAATTTGCGCCGTCTGACATGTTGCTGGAGCCAGGACAAAGGCCGGAGCCACCGGAGAATTTCCAAGGAGTACTTTTTGTTGGAGATTCAAGAACCATGGGACTTTCCGAGTATGGAGATTTGGGGAATGCTTCAGTATTTGCCAACTCCGGCATGAGTGTTTTCAATGTATTAACTGCCCGCGTCTCATCAGGAGGTGAGAAACTAACTCTGGATGAGGTTCTTTCAAGCAAACATTACCAGATGATTTACCTTATGCTGGGTATCAACGAACTGGGTTATGATATGTCCCAGACTATAAAACAATATAAAGAGGTTTTGAACAAAATCAAGGAAATGCAGCCAGAAGCAATTATGGTCTTAGAAGCAAATCTCCACATTACCAGTGAAAAGTCAGAAAAAAGTCCTGTTTACAGTAACAGTAAAATTAATCGGTTGAATCAGGAAATACAGAAGATAGCAGAAGAAAACAGCTGCTATTATATTGATGTTAATGAAATATTTGATGATGAAGGAGGCAGCCTGAATCAGGCATACTCGACAGACGGTTCCCATGTGTTGGGAAAATATTATGCCGAGTGGGTAAAATGGCTGAAGGAAGAAAAGGTTTAATTGATTTAGAACTTTATGGTATTGCCTGTTAAGAGATGTTTTGATCAGCACCTGTCGAAATTTAAGCGATAGGTGTTTTTTTAGTGAAATTTAGTGGATGATATAGCTTCTATATACATTGATACGAGCAAAGCGGAAGAGATATAATAGTATTTAAGCATTTGAATAGAAAGAAACAAGAACTGGATAAGATACAGAAGAAAGAGGCTTATGTAAACAAGATTAACTAAATTGTAAATTGATAAATACAATCATAAATGGGATAATAGTAAAATGAACGTTATAATGAAAAAGGAGAGTGTAATGGAGAGACAAAAAAATCATGAGAAAACGCAGATGCTTATTTACCTTAGTGTAGCCTTTGGCGTGCCCTATATACTAGGAATTTTGATGGGAGTTGGTTATAGTAAGGGACTTGATGTATCAGTTTTCCCATCAGCCCAAATGTTCTATCCTGCTATGGCCGTGATCCTGGCTGCATTACTTACACGCAAAGGAGATCATCTGATTCCGAAGAGGTTTTTTATTGGATTTTTAATTATTACTTTGCTGCTATTGATTTGTACAGTGGCAAGTATTATTATGCCTGAAATGAGTTGGAACGCTATTTCTCAATATATCATGATAGTTGGTTCTGTTATAGCTTGGATTCTACTGCTCACTGAAAAAAAGGATAAGCGCATTGCTTATGGACTTAAGGGAGGAAGATGGAAAGCATCTGCCCTTATTGTTCTAATATATTTAATCCTTTACTTTGGCAGAGCTGTTATCATGTATATTTTAGGCGGTGAAACGCAAACCATTGTTGAAATTGTGAAAAAACCAATTACTTGGATCATGTTATTGTCACTGCCTATAAATTATTTTTTGATATTTACAGCATTTTGGGGAGAAGAGTATGGTTGGAGATATTTCTTTCAACCTATTCTGCAAAAGAAATTTGGAATGGTGCGCGGCATCCTTATTCTTGGGATTGCTTGGGGATTATGGCATTTGCCCATAAATTTCTTTTATTATACATCTCCATCAGTTGGATTTATAAGTTTGGTAGGACAATTAATCACATGTATCACATTGGGGATATTTTTTGGTTGGGCATATTTAAAGACTAATAATATATGGTCGGTTGTTATTTTGCATTTTGTCAACAATAATTTGGTTCCGATTATTTCCGGGAATTATTCAGAAGAAGTACTTCAAAATCAGGATATTACATGGAATAGTGTACTTGCGTCATTAGTGATTAATACATTGCTGTTTGCAGGTGTGATTTTTACAAATTACTATAAAGATTACAACCGGAGGCTTCCTACCATGGAAGAACGGGCTGATCAGCATATGGATCAATTGGAGGAACTGCAAGGGAAAGACATATAAATATAAAGAAGAAAAAATTGGATAAGATCAAGAGGAATGAAGGGGAATAATGATAGGGTTAAAAGGAAAGTATAACGAAGCAAAAATATTTACAGATGTTGTAGATGAGACATCAATAGCACAAGTAATGCTTTTATTAAATCAGGAATTTGTTGCTGGAAGTAAAATAAGATTAATGCCAGACATTCACGCTGGGGCTGGCTGTACCATTGGTACTACGATGACCATTACTGACAAAATTGTTCCTAATCTTGTTGGAGTGGATATTGGGTGTGGGATGGAATGTGTCCAGATTAAAGAAAAACACATTGAATTGCAGAAACTGGATAAATTAATTTATGAAAAGATTCCATCAGGATTCAATGTTAGAACTGAAACACACAGATATTTTGACAAATGCCACATTGAAGAATTATTTTGTGCAGACAAAGTAAATTCAGGCAGAGCTGAAAAGAGCCTTGGATCACTTGGTGGTGGTAATCACTTTATTGAGTGTAATAAGGATGATGAAGGTAATATCTATATAGTTGTTCATTCTGGAAGCCGCCATCTTGGACTTGAGGTGGCAAATTATTATCAAAATCAAGCATATGAGGTGTTAAATGGCTCATCGGCCTCTGACAGAGAGAACTTAATTAATGAATGGAAGAAACAAGGCAGAGAGAATGAAATTCAGAAGGCGTTATCAGATCTGAAAAATGTGAAAAGAACAAATATACCAAAGCAACTCGCTTACGTAAGCGGAAAATTATTTGAGCAGTACATTCATGATATGAAGATAGTTCAGGAGTTTGCGATGTATAACCGTCAGGCAATGATGGATGAGATAATTAAAGGAATGGGGGTTCATGTAACCCAGCAATTTACAACAATTCACAATTATATAGATGTAAACAATATGATTCTCCGGAAAGGGGCTGTATCAGCCCAAATTGGAGAACGCTTGATTATTCCTATAAATATGAGAGATGGCAGCCTGGTATGTATTGGAAAGGGAAATGATGACTGGAATCAATCTGCTCCACATGGCGCTGGTAGATTGATGAGTAGGTCACGAGCAAAAGAGACATTTACTGTATCCGAGTTTAAAAAGCAAATGAATGGGATTTATACGACATCTGTAAATAAAGAAACTTTAGATGAATGCCCAATGGCATATAAAGGAATGGAAGATATCGTAAATAACATTGCTGCTACTGTAGACATTGAAAGCGTTATCAAACCGATTTACAATTTCAAAGCAGGTGGAGAATGAAAATAACGAAGCAGGCGAAGAATATCAGGGGCTATATAATAACATGTATTAAAAATTATCCTAAGAGCGAACGGTTTAAAGGTTCGCTCTTTTTGCATATAATAATTTCGAAAGAAGAGTTTGACACATGGTTCACGAATAATGCTGGGAAAGCTATTAATATATAACCATATTTGATAAAAGAGGAGCATGGTGATATATCAATCTTTTTATGCTAAGACTGATAGAGAACGGAAACATAAAATTAAGGAATATAACGAGGACAGGACTAAATATACTGTAAAAGTGGAAGCCACAACCTTTCAGGACTATGCCGAATTTTGGATGAAAACAGTGAAATGTCCCATATTAAAACCAGCATCATATGATCGTTTGGAACAGATGTATAATACCGTTTGCAATTATATAGGGTGGATTCAGTTGGGGAGTGTGTCAACTGAAGATATTCAGGCCATGATAAACGATTTATCGGCTGCAAAGGCATATTCTACGGTTAAGAAGCATTATGAATTTATAAAAGAGGTGTTCCAGTATGTTTTCAATTCCCAAAAGATAACCTTTGATCCATGCCCGGCTGTTCAGTTACCTATTGAGCGTAATGTGAAAGGAAAGACGAAAAAGACGGAAATTTTACCAGAAGATATAACTGAAAAAATGTATGAGTTCAATAATACATTATGTCTAAGTAATAATCAGTTCTTTAAATACATGCCAGTTCTGCTGCTGATTTTAAATACCGGAATGCGAATTAGTGAAGCCTTAGCTTTGGAATGGAGTGATGTTGACTTTGGAAATAATACTCTAAGGGTAAATAATACTTTGACTAAAGCAAAGGAACGCGATGAAAAAAACGAAGTAGTAGGAAAGAATAAAAAGACCTTTAGTGATATTACAAAAACTGATTCAGACAAATGGATTATTCCGTTAAATGATATGTCTATTTCAACGTAATACATTTAAGAACTTTTAAAAGTGTTCTTGGAGTAGCGGGAGCAGAGGATTATACGATTCATGCGCTCAGGTATACAATTGGGGCAAGATTGTAAAGGGGATAATTTTGACAAATTATCTGACCACAAAACCGACCACTTATCTTTTAGTAGAAACCAGTGGAAATTAGTAAAATCCGGGAATAAGAGGATTCAAGAAAAGCTGATAAATATGAGAAAGTCCTTATAAAATAAGGCTTTTAAGAAGGTTAAAAATAGGTAAAAAAAGAATGCATCTGATAGGAATCGAACCTACGCACGCGGCTCCGGAGGCCACTGCTCTATCCACTGAGCTACAGATGCATCTTTTATATTCTACTATAGATTCTTTTAAAGCGCAATAGTATTTGTTGATTTTTATCGATTTTTTTGTTAGAATGTAGAGGAGATTGATTCTCCAGGAGGTCAAGCCCATATGAAGGACTTAATAGAAAAATGGAAGAAGGTTTCGAAGGAAGAGATCAGACGGATTCTGAAAATTCTGGCTATTCCCTTGGCGGTGATTGTATTGATTTTTACCGTTGTTGTTTTGGATAAGCCTGAAGAGACTGGTAATAATCCGGGTCAGATATCCGCAGAAGCAGATGATCCGTCAGCGGGGGAGGCTGAAAGCGTTGGGGAGGAGCCTGCAAAGGCAGAAATCACCTTGCAGGAAGAAGCCGCACCGGCGATCCATGATCTGATGGAAGCTTATTTCAAGGCCAGAAGGACATGTGATATAGAGGCACTTTCAAAGGTGTATGGCAATACCTGTTCTGAAGAGGAGCTGAGAGAACAGGAAGCCGGAATGGAAGAAGAAGTAAAATTCTACCAGAGTTTTGAGAACCTGGTATGCTATACTGCGCCTGGATTGGATGACGGCGATTACGTGGTTTATGCCAGATTTGATATTAAATTCCGTCAGGCGGAAACCCTGGCTCCCAGCCTGGTTGTATGTTATGCAAAAACAGCAGCAGACGGAAGCTGTTATCTGGTCGCTGATACCAGTGCGGAACAGGCTGAATTTATAAAAAATGCAAACCAGTCTGAGGCGGTGCAGAAAGTGGCAGAAGAGGTAAACAACGGTCTTGAGAATGCTTTAAAGTCGGATGAAAACCTTTTGGCTGTTTATCACACCCTCAAGGATGAGAAAGAAGAGACAAAAGAACCGGAAGAGCCGGAGGCTGCAACGGATACAGACAGCCCATCAAACAATACGTAAAACAGATGCTTCTCTGCGTGGCACCCTGCAGAGGAGCATTTTTGGCAAAGGAGAGAGTTATTTTTATGAACGTCAGGGACTTTTATTTTGATCTGCCCCAGGAACTGATTGCTCAGGATCCTCTTGAGGATCGTTCCGCTTCCAGACTTCTGGTATTGGATAAACATACAGGAGAGATCCGTCACAGGCATTTTAGGGACATCCTTTCCTATTTGAGGAAAGGGGATTGCCTGGTTATTAATGATACCAAGGTTATTCCGGCAAGACTGTTTGGAGTAAAGGAGGGAACAGAGGCAAAGATTGAGATCCTTCTATTAAAAAGAAGAGAAAACGACATTTGGGAAACCCTTGTAAAGCCTGGAAAAAAGGCAAAGGAAGGGACGGTAATTTCCTTTGGTGAAGGCCTGCTGAAGGGAACCGTTATTGATGTGGTGGAAGAAGGAAACCGGCTTATCCAGTTTTCCTATGAAGGGATTTTTGAAGAGATACTGGACCGTTTGGGACAAATGCCTCTGCCACCCTATATCACTCACCAGCTTAAGGACAAGAACCGTTACCAGACGGTTTATGCAAAGCATGAGGGATCAGCGGCCGCGCCTACGGCAGGACTGCATTTTACGAAAGAGCTGTTAAGGGAAATCGAAGATATGGGAGTATCCATTGCCCATGTGACCCTTCATGTGGGGCTTGGAACTTTTCGTCCGGTAAAGGTGGATGAAATCGAAGCCCACCACATGCATTCTGAATTCTATATTGTGGAAGAGGAAGAGGCAAAAAAGGTCAATGATGCAAAGAGGAACGGCGGCCGTATTGTCTGCGTAGGAACCACCAGCTGCCGCACGGTGGAGTCTGCTTCCACGGAAGACGGGTTTTTAAGGGCAGGAAACGGGTGGACGGAGATTTTCATTTATCCCGGATACCGTTTTAAACTTCTGGATTGCCTGATCACCAATTTCCACTTGCCTGAATCTACGCTGGTGATGCTGGTATCCGCCCTTGCAGGGCGGGATCATGTACTCCATGCCTATGAGGAGGCAATCAGGAAGCGTTACCGTTTCTTTAGTTTTGGCGATGCCATGTTTCTTACAGATCTTCATGAAGGAGAAAGATCTTGAGAAATGAAACGTAAAAGTATCTTAAGATAAAGAAGAATGGGGAATTCCTTTGTTGAAAAAAGAGGTAGGGGTGCATGCTTATGGAAGAGAAAAAAAATATGGTGGGAGGAATATCCAGGAAGACCCTGGAACGTCTTCCCATGTACCATCATTATCTGGAACGGAAATGCCGGGAAGGAACAGAGACCATATCAGCGCCGGCCATTGCCTTGGATCTTCGGCTTAATGAGGTCCAGGTGCGCAAGGATCTGGCAATGGTGGCCAAAACAGCCGGAAAGCCTAAATTGGGTTACCTGGTAAAGGACTTAATCAGAGATATGGAGGAGTTTTTAGGGTTTCATAATACCAACCAGGCAGCTTTGGTGGGAGTAGGGTCTTTGGGGAAGGCCCTGCTGTCCTATAAAGGTTTTGAGCAATATGGAGTGGAGATTGTCCTGGCTTTTGATTCTGATGGAAGAAAGGTGAATACAAAAATTGGAGGAAAACCGGTTTTTCCCATAGAAAAGCTGGAAAACCTCTGTCAGAGAATGAATATTCACATCGGCATCATCACAGTCCCTGCAGAATATGCCCAGGAGGTATGTGACAGCCTGGTGAACGGCGGTGTGAAGGCCATATGGAATTTCGCACCGACTCACCTGACCGTACCCGATCACGTGCTGGTGCAGAATGAAAACATGGCTGTGTCACTGGCAGCCCTTTCCAAATATCTATATGAGACGGATAAGGAAGGCAAGCAGTAGACAAAGGAGGAAGACAATTGAATACCGTATTGTTAGAATATGCCCTTGAGGTGGAAAAAACAGGTTCCATCACTCAGGCTGCTGCCAACCTTTACATGGACCAGCCAAATTTAAGCAAGGCCATTAAAACTCTGGAGGAAAGCCTTGGCGCACCGATTTTTAAACGGAGTTCCAAGGGGGTGGTTCCTACGGCAAGAGGAAGGATTTTTCTGGAGCATGCCAGAAATGTCCTGATCCAGATCGAGAAGATGGAGCATTTATACAAGCCGGACCAGGTAAAGGGGGTGGAATTCTCCCTTTCCATGCCAAGAGCAAGTTATTTAAGCCTTGCATTTTCCCGGTTCATCCGAAATCTGAACAGGGAGGAAGGGATGAATGTATGGCTGCGGGAGACAAATTCCGCGGATACCTTAAAGGATGTGGAAACCGGAGAGTATAATCTGGGAATCATTCGGTATCAGTCTTCTCTGGAAGGACATTATGCCAAGATTGCTACCGCAAAGGGGCTTTTATTGGAACCGGTTTTCCAATATTCTCTAAGACTCCTCATGTCAGCAGAGCATCCCCTGGCAGGAAAAAAAGAAATTACAGCAGAGGATTTGATTCCCTATATAGAAATTGCTCATGGTGACGGAACCACAGGCCACCGGGAGGGCTTTGAAAAAAAGGGAAGGCCTTTGGAGCCGGAAAAACGTGTTTACGTATTTGAGCGTGGAAGCCAGTTCAACCTTTTATTGGAGGATCCCCACACCTACATGTGGGTTTCTCCAATGCCGGAGGAAATCCTCACAAGGCATCATCTGGTGGAACGTCAGTGCAGAAAAAGGACCGGGATGTTTTGGGATACCCTGATCTATAGGAAGGGATATTTGTTTACGGCCTGGGATAAAGCATTTTTAAAAGAGCTGGAAGCAGTGAAGAGTATTTTTTGAAATAAGAATGTTAAATATATATCAGTATTTATATACTGATATATATTTTTTTACCTTTGTATTTCCTGTCCGGTTGAGCTACAATACTTTATAGAATACAACTGAACTTGAAATTCATAAGGAGGAATTTACGATGGCTAGATTTACATTACCGAGAGACTTATATCACGGAAAGGGTTCCCTGGAAGAGCTTAAGAATATAAAAGGCAAAAAGGCGGTCGTGGTAGTTGGCGGCGGTTCCATGAAACGTTTTGGATTTCTTGACAGGGTGGAAGCCTGCTTAAAGGAAGCCGGAATGGAAGTAAAGCTGTTTGAGGGCGTAGAGCCGGATCCCAGTGTTGATACGGTGATGAAGGGCGCTGAAATGATGCGGGAATTTGAACCGGATTGGATAGTTGCCATCGGCGGAGGCTCTCCTATTGATGCGGCAAAGGCAATGTGGGCATTCTATGAGTATCCTGACACCACATTTGAGGATTTGTGCATTCCTTTTAATTTCCCTGAATTAAGAACAAAAGCAAGATTCTGCGCCATTCCGTCTACCTCCGGTACAGCTACCGAAGTGACGGCATTCAGCGTAATTACTGATTATAAAAAAGGGATCAAGTATCCTCTGGCAGATTTCAACATTACACCGGATATTGCCATCGTGGATCCGGATCTGGCTGAGACCATGCCTCAGAAGCTGACCGCTCATACCGGTATGGATGCCATTACCCACGCAGTGGAAGCTTACGTATCCACCCTTCACTGTGACTATACCGATCCTCTGGCACTTCATGCAATCAAGATGATACATAACGACTTGATTGATTCCTATAACGGGGACAAGGAAGCCCGTGCCCGTATGCATAATGCCCAGTGTCTGGCTGGTATGGCATTTTCCAATGCTCTTTTAGGCATTGTTCATTCCATGGCTCATAAGACAGGAGCCGCTTATTCCGGAGGACATATTGTTCATGGCTGTGCAAACGCCATGTATTTGCCAAAGGTAATTAAGTTTAATTCCAAGGTTCCTGAGGCCACAAAGCGTTACGCAGAGATTGCCCGCTTCATGGGTCTGAAGGGAGCAGATGAAGATGAACTGGTCGATGCATTGATTGCAGAGATCCGTTACATGAACAAAAAGCTGGATATTCCTACCTGCATTCAGGAATATGAAGGCGGAATCATTGACGAAGCAGAGTTCAATGAAAAATTAGCGTCAGTAGCAGAACTGGCAGTAGGTGATGCATGCACCGGCTCCAACCCAAGGCCAATAACTCCGGCTGAGATGGAGAAACTGCTGACCTGTTGTTACTATGATAAAGAGGTAGATTTTTAAATAATCTCCAACAAATGAATGTAATGTGTGCAGCAGGCGCAAAACCTTTTGGTTTTGCGCCTGCTGTGCGTGAAAAGGAATTTGACAGCAAAGTTCATCTATGATATGGTAATCGGGAAAAATGTAGAGAAAGCAAGGGGGATCAGGATGAAGCAGGCGATTTTAGTCGTGAGTTTTGGGACAAGTTATCATGAAAGCAGAAGAAAGACCATAGAGGCCATTGAGCAGGCCATAAAGGAAAAGTTTGCAGAGTATGAGGTGCGGCGGGCATTTACCAGCCGGATCATAATTGGAATATTAAAAAAACGGGACAACATTCACATAGACAGCGTGGAAGAGGCCCTGGAACGGTTGGCATTGGAAGGATTTCAGCGGGTGATCGTACAGCCTACCCTGGTCATGGGAGGGGAAGAAAACGACGCTATGCTGGCCGCTGTAAAACAATATGAGGACCGGTTTAAACGGATCGTGTGGGGAAAACCCCTGCTTTCTGAAGAAGAGGACTATAAGAGACTTTGCAGTGTGCTGGCAGAGGATACAAAGGAATATGACGGGGAAGGAACGGAGATCATATTCATGGGGCATGGTACGGAGCATGAGGCCAATGAGTGTTATTCCCGCCTGGTAGAGGTGTTTAAGCAGAATGGATATGACAGGTATCATGTGGGAACAGTGGAGGCTGAGCCGGCCTTTGAAGCTGTAAAGGAAGAAGTGAAAAAAACGGATTCCAGCCGAATGATGCTGCAGCCTCTTATGATCGTTTCCGGTGACCATGCTCATAATGACATGGCAGGAGAGGATGAGGATTCCTGGAAAAGCCAGCTGGAAACTGAGGGATATCAGGTGATCTGCCGGTTAAAGGGCATGGGGGAACTGGAGGGAGTCCGCCGGATGTTCCTGGACCATGCAGAAGAAGCCAGAAAGAGGCTGGAGGGTAAAGAATGAGAAAAGGAAGGGCAGTTGTTCTAATAGCAGGTATGGCAGTGCTTTTGCTTGCAGGCTGTGAAAAAAGAGTGGAGCCGGTGAGCCAATCCGGTTTTTTGCTGAATACCTTTGTGACTGTGACCCTTTATGATAAGGATGATCCTGAGATTCTATCGGATTGTCTGGACTTATGCCGTTCCTATGAAAATATTTTCAGCAGAACCATTGAGGGAAGTGAGGTTTACAAGTTAAACCACAGGCCCGCCGGGGAAACGGCTGTAACAGCATCCCCGGATGTAGCGGATCTTATTTCCAAGGCCCTTTATTATTCCCATATCTCAGACGGGGCCTTTGATATCACCATAGAGCCTCTGTCCTCCCTGTGGAATTTCACATCTGAAAATCCAACGGTCCCTCCTGCAGAAAAGATAGAAGAGGCCAGGAAAAAGGTGGATTACCGGAAGTTAAAGGTTGAGGGAAATACGGTCACCTTTTTATCTCCGGATACTTCCCTCGATTTCGGGGCCATTGCCAAGGGATATATTGCGGACCGGATGAAGGATTTTTTGTTGGAAAAGGGAGTAAAGAGTGCCGTGATCAATCTGGGGGGAAATGTCCTCTGTGTGGGGCAGAAGCCTGACGGCAAGCCGTTTAAAATCGGCCTTCAAAAGCCTTATGCAGACCGGAATGAGACCATTGAGACCCTGAATATCAAGGATATGTCAGTGGTATCCTCCGGGGTGTATGAGCGGCATTTTGAAAAGGATGGCGTGAACTACCATCACATTTTAAACCCCAGGAATGGTTATCCATATGAAAACGGGCTTGTATCTGTTACTATTTTATCAAACCTGTCTGCAGACGGGGATGGCCTGTCCACCACCTGTTTTGCCCTTGGACTGGATAAGGGAATGGAGCTTTTGGATTCCACTGACGGGGTGTACGGCGTGTTCATTACAGAGGATGGAGAGGTCTTTTATTCCCGGGGAGCCAGGGAGTTTCTGGCAGCAGAGCCTTAGAATCCCTTTACAATTTCCTTTCCCTATAATACAATAGAAGAAATGCAATTTTGCAGGAGAAATACCCTACAGGTATACCTTCATGCCCCAAAAACATGGGCAGGAAAGAGGAACGTGGATGTTTAGAAAGATTTGGGACAAGATCATGAACCGGGAAGTCGTTTCCTATCTGATATTTGGAGTTCTGACGACTCTCGTAAACTGGATTGCCTATTGGTCCATGGTAAGGGCCGGCATTGACTACCGGACCGCAACGGCGGCAGCCTGGGTGGTTTCCGTCCTGTTTGCCTTTGTTGTAAATAAAATCTTTGTATTTCAAAGCTATGACCTGCATCTGAGAGTTGTCAAGAAGGAGATTGTTTCGTTTACTGCATGTAGAGCAGCGTCAGGCGTCATGGAATTGGTTCTTATGGTGATTATGGTTTCCTGGCTCAATATGGATGAATATGTGAGCAAAGTACTGGTATCCGTATTCGTTGTGATTGCGAACTATGGGTTCAGCAAGGTTTTCATATTCCGGAAGAGATAGGAATACCCCCTGTAAAGAGAGGTAAATGAAATGGAACACGATGACGAGATTGAAAAGATATCGAAAGAATTAGAGGATATGCTACGAATGACATCAGGTGAGAAAGAAGACACAACAGGGGAAAAGGACTTGAAGGCAGAAGAGAAAGAGGAGAGAAAGGCTTACGGTCCCCAGGGGGGAAAGACGGAGCAGGAATTGGAATTTGATCAGGCTTCCTCGCCCAGGATACGCCTTGACATTCCGGTTGACGGAATGGAGGAGCTGTTTGATGACAGCATGGATTATGACGGGGATTTGGAGCCGGTAATGGAGGATATTCCTGATCCGGGACTCATGGAATTTGGTGAGGTACCGGAAGAAGGTAAAGATGAGGAAGAATTGGAAATACGGCAGGCAGAAGGCTTGAAAGAAAGGGCATGGGGGAAGAAGGAAGGGAAATCTTCCAGTCTGGTGAGACCTTGCGACGGACTTTTGGCAGCATTTTTTGTGCCGATAGTGATCATGATCATTATATTTGCCCAGCGGGGGATATTTCCGTTTGGCGAGGAAAGCTTTCTGCGGACCGACATGTATCATCAGTATGCCCCGTTCTTTTCTGAGTTCCGTTATAAGCTGACCCATGGAGGAAGCCTTCTGTACAGCTGGGATGTGGGCATGGGAGTGAATTTTGCAGCCCTTTATGCCTATTATCTGGCAAGTCCTTTAAACTGGCTGGTGGTTCTTTGCCCCCCAAATTACGTCATAGAGTTTATGACCTATGTGATCGTATTTAAGATCGGGTTAAGCGGTCTTTCCTTTTCCTGGTATCTGCGCAGGCATAACCATACCAGAGATTTTGGAATCGCTTTTTTTGGCATTTTCTATGCTCTGTCAGGCTATATGGCGGCTTACAGCTGGAATATTATGTGGCTGGACTGCATCCTTCTATTCCCCCTTATTATGCTGGGGCTTGAGAAGCTGGTCAAGGAAAAGAAGTGTTTCTTATACTGCATAACACTGGGATTATCAATTTTATCAAATTATTACATATCTATTATGATATGTATCTTTATGGTGTTTTACTTCGCAGCCCTTCTTATATTAGAAGGATGGAAGTCCTGGAAGGATCTTCTGGTAAATGCAGGGTTGTTCGCCCTGTTTTCCCTGCTGGCAGGCGGTCTTTCGGCAGCAGTCTTGCTTCCGGAAATTTATGCGCTGCAGTCCACTGCTTCAGGTGATTTTAACTTTCCCCAGACCATCAGCTCTTATTTTTCCATATTTGACATGATTGCCAGACATCTTCCGGCAGTGGAACCGGAAATCGGGCTGGATCACTGGCCCAACATCTACTGCGGTGTGGCTGTTCTCATGTTTTTCCTTCTTTACCTGGGCTGCCGGCAGATCAGGCAGAGAGAGAAAATCGTTATGTGCTCCATGCTGATGTTTTTCTTTGCCAGCTTTTCTGTTAATGTGCTGAACTTTATCTGGCATGGATTTCATTATCCAAACAGCCTGCCCTGCAGACAGTCCTTTATTTATGTTTTTCTCATGCTCCTGGCGTGTTATCAGGCCTATATCCATTTGCATGAGATACCGTGGAAACATGTTGTGACAGCCTTTTTTGCTTCGGTGATCTTTGTTCTCCTGGCTCAGAAGCTCATAACAGATGAAGCTTACCATTTTTCAGTGTTCTATGTGGCTATTTTATTCCTTGCCTTTTATGCAGGTCTTGTGAGCCTTTATCAGAAGGGGGTCAGCCGGAATATGCTGGTGCTTTTAGCCCTTGGTGTGGTTTCTCTGGAAGCTGCGGTAAATACGACGGTTACCAGCGTGACCACCACCAGCCGGACAAGCTATATAAAGGACAACAAAGCTTCTTCAGAGCTGGCAGGCAGTCTGATGCCTAATGACTCCTTTTACAGGATTGAAAAGGTTACCCGCAAAACAAAGAATGACGGAGCCTGGCTGAACTTCCCAACGGTCTCCCTGTTTTCTTCCACTGCTAATGCGGACCTTACGGCGTTCTTTAAAAAGCTGGGATGCGAAAGTTCCACCAATGCTTACAGCATTACAGGAAGCACGCCTTTGGTGGATGCCCTTTTTGCGGTCAAATACGGGCTGTACTCTGAGGCAACAGAGGATGACGGCGTATCCGTGCCGGTTTCTTCAAAAGATGAAATGTATCTCAGGGAAAACACCTATGCTTTGTCCCTGGGCTTTCTGGTGCCTTATGATCTGGAGGACAACTGGCAGCTGGATCTGACAAACCCGGCGGAGATTCAGAATGATCTTTCCGTGGTATTGGGGGCCAGTCCTGTGCTTTCCGAGGTTCCAAGCGAAATCACCGGAACCAGCTTTACCTTTACACCGGAGGAAGACGGAGATTATTACGTGTTTGTCAGCAATAAAAAGGTGGAAAAGGTAAACGCCCAGTTAGGAGAGAGAAGCAAAAGCTTTGACAATGTGAGCCGGGGATATTTACTGGAACTTGGCTATTTAAAAGGCGGGGAAAAGATTACCCTGCGAAACGATGACAATGATCAGGATCTGGTAGCGGCTGCTTATCGCTTTCTTCCCGAAGGCCTGGAATCCGTGTACAACATTTTGAATAAGAATTCCATGAAGCTTACAAAATGGGCGGACACGCAGATACAGGGAACTGTCACAGCTGAAAAGGCAGGGCTGCTGTTTTTAAGCATTCCTTATGATAAAGGCTGGACCGTCAGGGTAGACGGGAAAACAGTGGAGCCTTATAAAATATTTGATACGTTTTTAAGTGTGCATATGGCTGCAGGAACTCATGAAATTTCTCTGGAATATATGCCCCAGGGATTGAAAATGGGCGGTATGATTACAGCGGGAAGTGTGGTTATTCTGCTGATGATTGCAGGTTTATCTGCCGTAAAACGGAAAAAGCGCAGGCCCATGCGGGTTCATTCCACAGGTTAAACACCCCGCAGCATTTCCAGGATAAGGGAATGCTTCACGAGAATAAAGGAAAGAGGAGATTTAAATTATGAAACTATGGGGCGGACGCTTCACAAAAGAAACCAATCAGCTGGTTCACAATTTTAATGCATCCATATCATTTGATCAAAAATTTTATCATCAGGACATTGAGGGCAGTATCGCCCATGTGAAGATGCTGGCCAAACAGGGAATCCTTACTGAGGAAGACAAGGAAAAGATTGTTAATGGCCTTATGGGGATCCGGGAGGATTTAGAAAAAGGAATCCTGGTGATAACCGGGGAACACGAAGACATTCATTCTTTTGTGGAAGCAGTTTTAACAGAACGGATCGGGGAGGCAGGAAAGCGCCTTCACACCGGACGCAGCCGCAATGACCAGGTGGCTCTTGACATGAAGCTGTATACCAGGGATGAGATCGACGAGCTTTCTTCCCTGGTGAAAGGGCTTCTTGAGGAGCTTTTAAAGCTCATGGAGGAAAATCTGGATATCTATATGCCTGGATTCACCCATTTGCAGAAAGCGCAGCCCATCACCCTGGCCCACCACATTGGTGCTTATTATGAAATGTTTGACAGGGACCGTTCCCGCCTTCATGATATCAAAAAAAGGATGAATTATTGTCCCCTTGGATCCGGCGCTTTGGCCGGAACCACCTATCCGCTGGACAGGGAATATACGGCAGAGCTTCTGGGATTTGACGGGCCAACCCTTAACAGCATGGATTCTGTGGCTGACAGGGATTACTTGATCGAACTTTTAAGCGCTTTGTCAACCATTGCCATGCATTTAAGCAGATTCTGTGAGGAGATCATCATCTGGAATACCAATGAATACCGTTTTGTGGAAATTGATGATTCCTACAGCACCGGAAGCAGCATCATGCCTCAGAAAAAAAACCCGGATATTGCGGAACTGATCAGAGGAAAGACCGGAAGGGTCTATGGAGCACTGGTTTCCATGCTCACGACCATGAAAGGGATTCCTCTTGCCTATAATAAGGACATGCAGGAGGATAAGGAGCTGACCTTTGACGCCATTGATACGGTAAAGGGCTGTCTTGCCCTGTTTACAGGGATGATGTCCACCATGACCTTTAGAAAGGCTGAAATGGAAGCCAGCGCAAAGAACGGCTTTACCAATGCAACAGATGCGGCTGATTATCTGGTAAATCATGGGGTGGCCTTCCGGGATGCCCATGGGATCGTGGGACAGCTTGTACTTTTTTGTATTGAAAAGGGAATTGCCCTGGATGATATGAGCCTGGAAGAATATAAGGCCATCAGCCCTGTGTTTGAGGAAGATATTTATGAGGCCATCAGCTTAAAAACCTGTGTGGAAAAAAGAACCACCATCGGAGCTCCAGGCCAGGAGGCTATGAAAAAGGTCATTGAGATTTATAAGAAGAGGCTTGAAAAACAGGATTAAGAAAAAGGGCCGGAAAACAACCGTTTATGCTGCAGTTGTTTTCCGGTCCTTTTTTGTCTTTCCATCTTATCCGAAGATCTGCTTGCGCAGGCGGCAGCCGGTAGGGGTTGCGGCAAGGCCGCCTTCTGAGGTTTCTTTTAAAGAAGAGGACATGAGATTGCCCACATGCTTCATGGCCATGATCACCTCGTCTGCAGGAATGGCACTTGTGATTCCGGCACAGGCAAGCTCTGAGGCGGTAAAGGCATTGGCAACTCCCATGGCATTGCGTTTGATGCAGGGAACCTCCACCAGTCCGGCCACCGGATCGCATACCAGTCCCATCGTATTCTTAAGGGCAATTGCGCAGCTGTCGGAAACCATCTGGGGCGTTCCTCCGAAAATTTCTGTAAGGGCAGCTGCCGCCATGGCGGAAGCTGAGCCTACCTCAGCCTGACATCCGCCCTCTGCTCCGGCAATGCTGGCACATTTGGCAATAACCATGCCAATGGCCGATGCGGTGAACAGGGACATAATGATATCGTGTTTTGGAAGGTCGTATTCCTCCATTACGGAAATAAGGGCTGCCGGAATGACTCCGCAGGAGCCTGCCGTAGGCGCCGCCACGATCTGCCCCATGCAGGAATTGTATTCTGTCACGGCCAGGGCCATACTTATGGCGTTTCCAAGGAGATGGCCGTAATGGTTTTTTCCTTCCTCAACCGCCTTTTTTAATTTGGAAGCAGCGCCTCCGGAAAGTCCGCTGGGGGAGCGGAGAGCCTCATCCATGCCGTCTAAAACAGACTGCCTCATGACTGCAAAGCTGCTCTCCATGGTGGAATAAACGATTTCTTCTGTGGTTTCCATATCCTCCGCCTGCTGCTTCAGCACGATTTCTGATATTTTTTTCTCGGAAGATAAAGCTGCTTCCACAAGCTCTTCCACGGAATTATATTTTAATTGCATAGGTTCCTCCTGATCAGTTTAATTTCAATAAAATCGTGTTATATACATGAGGGATGGTTTGGATCTGGGAAACTAAAGACGGGTCAAAGTCAGAATCCATCTCAATGGTCATAATGGCAAGTCCGCGTTTTTCCTGCCTGTTTAAGCGGAAATTGCAGATGTTGGCATTGCCCACTGCCACCAGGTTTGTAACATGAGCGATAATTCCCGGAACATCCTGGTGCATGACGATTAAGGTGGTATTTTGCCCGGTAAAATAAACTTCCATATCATTTACCTTGGTTATAACAATGTTGCCGCCTCCCACGGATGCTCCCTGGACGGAAATGCTGCCGCCCTGATCCGAGGTAAGGGTGACCAGCGCCGTGTTTGGATGGGCATTTTCAATGGTGCCGGTGCGGAGGTTAATGGATATTCCCTGCTTTTCTGCCGTTTCAAGGCTTGTGCGGATTCCCGGGTCCCAGGGATCCAGTTTTAAGATCCCGCCTACAATGGCTTTGTCTGTGCCGTGGCCCTTGTAGGTTTTTGCAAAGGAACCGTGAAACAGAATATCTGCCTTTGCCACAGGAGCGCCTAAAAGCAGGGCGGCTGTTTTGCCGATGCGGGCAGCGCCTGCCGTATGGGAGCTGGAAGGCCCGATCATCACAGGGCCGATAATATCGAATACATTCATGGCAATTCTCCAATTCCGAGTGTTGTTTCTCTCATTTGTTTAAAGGGGTTTGAAGTCGGGATTCCGTCCCAGGAATTCCGTATAATAGGAAAATCCGCATTGCCTGAGAAGTTCTCCTGCTGTCTGAAAGTCTGCGCCTAAATCTTCCGGTATGTGGGCGTCGGAACCAATGGTTATGATTTCCCCGCCTAATTCTTTATAGCGCTTTAAAACACCGGCACATGGGTTTGGCTGTCCGATCCCTTTCCGGAAACCGGCTGTGTTGCACTCAATTCCTTTGCCCCTCTCTATGATTGCTTTTAAAATGTCGTCAAGAATGTCCTGGTAAGCTTCATAGCTGTAGTAAAGCGCCTTGTTAGGGCCATAGCGGACAATGTAGTCAATGTGGCCTGCCACGTCATAGTTGTCTATGTTTTTCACATTATTCAGTGTGGCCTGGAAATACTGAAGATATGCCTCCTGTTCTTCCCTTCCTTCAAAAAATACCGGATAAGCAGGATCCTTTCTGTTAATAAAATGGGTGGAGCCGATGACAAAATCAAAGGGATAGGCTGACAGCAATTCCCTGTAATATTCCTTTAAATGAGTCTGAAGTCCCAGCTCGATCCCGATGCGAAGGTCGATCCGGTCCTTATATTCTTCCCTTAAGGCAGACATTGCTTCAAAATACTGGTCAGTCTGAAGAGTAAAATCAATGACAGAGTCCACGTCATAATCATGGTGGTCCGTAACACAGAGAGATGTCATTCCAAGGCTTATGGCTCGTTCCAGCTGGGCACGCATAGGGGTTTGGGAGTCTCCTGAAAAGTCTGTATGAAAATGATAATCTGGCAGCATGGGTTTCTCCTTTCAAATTAAGTTCATTATAATCAATCTAAGGAAGAAAAGCAACGCAGGAAGGCGGAGATTTTACCGAAAGGAATTTGATAAAGTAAAAAAAATCACCTTTTCAGCAAAATTATTAAATTCAGTAATCCATCCACTTGGGATATACTTTAAGAAAACTGTGGGTATGAAAGGATGGAAATTGGGATGAAATATGAGTTTAAAGGAAACCAGGGGGATTTTTATATGGAAGATCCGGATCTGACCAGTTATTTATACTTTCCCCTTGCAAATGAGTCCGGGGTAATGAGCTGCGTATCCCCTGATCTGGGAGGGGACAGCAAGATGGATCAGAATTCCTTTTTCATGCCTCCGGTCAGCTGCGAAAATTTACATAACGACAAATCCTCCAGAAATGTATGGTGCAAGGTTGACGGTACCGCATTATGGTCCCTGACCGGCCGTTCCTCCTGGCAGCAGGCCCAGCTGTTTTCTGAAAACAAGGAGCAGGTGGCTGTGGAAGCAGGATTCATGCATCATAAGCTGACAAGAACTTCAAAACACCTGGGCATAAAAGGGATAATCAGCAGCCTTGTTCCCTCCGCGGGAGAAAAGGTGGAGCTGATGAAGATTCAGATTGAAAATATCTCTGACCAATATAAATGCCTTCAGGTGGTTGCAGCCATTCCACTCTATGCCCGTTCAGCGGATAATATCAGGGACCACCGGCATGTGACCTCCCTTCTCCACAGAATTAAGACAAGGTCCTCCGGAGTCATTGTGACTCCCACTATGACCTTTGACGAACGGGGCCATAAAAGGAATCACCGGGCTTACGGCGTATTTGGCGGAAATGAATCCCAGCTTCCTTTGGGATATTACCCGGTTTTAGAGGACTTTACAGGAGAAGGCGGCAATCTGGAAAATCCAAAAGCTTTACATGAAACCCCTTTAAAACCTCAGGGGGTGGATTTTGAGACAGGCGGTTATGAAGCTTTGGGAGGGCTTTGCTTTCAGGAATGCAGGATAGGGCCAAAGGAAAAGGTTACTTATCTTGTGGTCATGGGCTATGGCAATACGGAAGAAGAACTGATACAAAGCTGTGAGCCGTTTCTTAATGAAAGGGTATTTGATAGGTGCTGGAAGCAGACCGCAGAATATTGGAACAGCAAGGTCAATGTGAGACTGAACACGGGAAACCCTGATTTTGATCTTTGGATGCGGTGGGTGAGCTTTCAGCCCATGCTGCGTAGAATTTACGGCTGCTCCTTTTTGCCTCATCATGATTATGGAAAAGGCGGACGGGGCTGGAGGGATTTGTGGCAGGACTGCCTGGCACTGCTGATGATGGATTCGTCAGGGGTCCGTCAGATGTTAATTGATAATTTCGGCGGTGTGCGGATGGATGGGACCAATGCCACCATCATTGGAAGCGGGCAGGGAGAGTTTATTGCAGATAGGAACAACATTACAAGGGTCTGGATGGATCATGGGATATGGCCGTTTTTAACCACGGAATTATATGTTCATCAGACCGGTGATCTTGGGATTCTGCTGGAAAACAACAGCTACTTTAAGGATATGCAGGTCTGCCGCGGGGAGGAAAAGGATTTAAAGTGGAAGGCTGAAGACGGAGAACGGCTGCGGGATGACAGGGATCAGATTTATTCAGGAACCGTTCTGGAGCATCTCCTGGTTCAGAATCTCACCTCCTTTTATGATGTGGGAGAGCACAACCACATCAGGCTCAGAGGCGCAGATTGGAACGATGCCCTGGACTTAGCTTCCCAAAGAGGGGAGAGTGTGGCGTTTACCTGCATGTATGGGTACAATCTAAAGGGGCTGGCTGATTTTCTGGAAGAACTGAAGAAACAGGGAATACAGGAATTTGAAGTTGCTGAAGAGGTAAGACAGCTGCTGGCAGAGGATAAGACAGTTTATGATGATATCAGGAAGAAACAGGAAATACTGGCTCATTACTGCAAAAGCTGTTCCCATCATGTTTCAGGAAAAAAAGCAATTATAAAAGGGGAGGAATTGCAGGCGGATTTACGTGCAAAGGCCTCCTGGATTTACAGCCATATTCGGAAAACGGAATGGATCATTTCAAGGGAAGGGTATGGCTGGTACAACGGATACTACGACAATTTAGGAAACAAAGTGGAAGGGGAAACAGAAGCAGGAGTACGCATGATGCTCACCAGCCAGGTCTTTTCTCTCATGTCCGGAGTTGCAACGGACCGGCAGGTGGGAGAGATTGTAAAGACTTCTGATGGGTATTTGTATAAAAAGGAAATCGGGGGATACCGGTTAAATACGGATTTCCATGAGGTAAAGATGGATTTAGGCAGAATGTTTGGCTTTGCTTACGGGCACAAGGAAAACGGGGCAGTATTTTCCCATATGACTACCATGTTTGGAAATGCTTTGTACAGGCGAAAGGCTTCAAAGGAAGGATACCATGCCCTTATATCCTTATTTGATCATTGCAGCAATTTTGAGAAGAGCAGGATATACCCGGGAATTCCTGAATACGTGGATGCCAGGGGAAGAGGAATGTACCACTATCTCACGGGAGCTGCCAGCTGGTATCTGGTTACGGTTGTTACTGAGATGTTTGGAATCAGAGGGCATTACGGGAATCTTACTTTTAACCCCCAGCTGTTGAAGGAACAGTTTGACAGTCAGCATGAGGCTTCCGTATCCCTGGTATTTGCCGGAAAAAACTTAAAGGTAATTTATAAAAATTCCTGGAATTTAGACCCGGATTCCTATAAGATAACCGGTATTTTATTGAATGGAATTCCCTGCCGGAGTCTGAATGGGGATTGGAGCATTGGAAGAGATGATATTTTACAATTGCCGGATCAGGAGTTTCATACCATTACGGTTGATTTGAACGCAGAATAAGTTGCCTGCATTCAGGAGCGAACAGTGCAGCGGACCGGAAATGTCCGCTTTGATCAGGAGGATAGAATGGAAAGAGAATTGATTGATATCATTAAGATTTCACAAGGGGGATATACCCCTCTTGTGGATTATCAGACATGGAGAGTGGCTGTGCTTAAGTATTGTGATGACGTAAGAGCAGAGCGCCTGGTTTCCATGCAGAGGCATTTGGAAACAGATGAGGTATTTGTATTGCTGGAAGGAAACTGCGTCCTGATTTCAGGCGGGAGCGGAGACAGGCCGGGAGAAATAGAATGTGTGAGAATGGAAAAAAACCAGCTTTATAATGTGAAGAAAGGCGTCTGGCATACCCACGCCCTGGATGAGGAAGGGAGTGTCCTTATTGTTGAGAATCAGGATACCTGCGATGAGAATTCTCCCACCGAAGGTTTAAGCAGGGAGCAGATAGAGGCAATCCGAACTTTCTTTTGACATTCCCTGGCAAAATCGCTAGAATAAGGGTAAAAATCATTTTAATGGGAGGGCTGCTATGACTGGTTTGATGGCTGCGTGGATGAATATGAGGATTAAGACAAAAATTCTGATTATGTATTTGACAATCGTATTGTTATCCTTTGTCATCACCTTTTCGGTCATATCCGTCATTAACAGCTCCTATACGAAAAAAGAGATTCTTAATGCAGGGACTCAGACGGTCAGCGCCTTAAAGGGAAATTTATCCCTGATCTTTGATAATGTGACCCAGTTTTCAAACCTGATCTATTTTGATAAAAATGTCCAGGAGGCTTTAAGAAATGTTAATAATACGGCCATTGATCCGTCGATCCAGAGAACTATCAAACAAAGCCTGATCAATATGATCCTGTCAGGGGAGTATATTTCCAGTGTTTTGATTATGGATTCCTATCACAATGTATACAGCTCCTATAAAAAGACACCCAGGGGCATTCACGGGGATAAGGCGCTGGAGTCTGAGTGGTACCAACACTTAAGCGAACACAGGGGAAACGGCTTTTTTATGAAAGGCAGTGAGGGGGTCATTGAATTTTATGGAGATACCCCTTACATCACCTATATCCGGGAAATCAGGGATGAAAATACATATAAGCCTTTGGCCATTCTGCTGGTCACGGTTAATGAGGAAACAATACGCAATTACTTTAACGGTGTCAGCAATTCCAGTGACAGCGACTTTTATATTCTGGGCGATGAGGGGGAATACATTGTAGCCCCTGGGAATCAGGGGCTGCAAAACGGTGAAAACCGGCTGGTAATCACTCAGGATATCGGCATAGAAAACTGGAAGCTGGCAGGATCCTTTCAGATGGATAATATGACGGCCATGGCGCCTTATTATTCCACTGTTATTCTGCTGATCATGTGTATTAATGTGGTTTTTGTATTTGTCTGCTCGGTCATGCTCACCCGTTTTATCTTCCATCCCCTGTTAAAGGTGGAAAACCATATGATGCTTGTGGAAAAGGGACAGTTTGATGAAATGGAGGTGGACCGGCAGAAAAATGAAATCAATAATCTGAAACGGGTGTTTAACCATATGGCAAGGTCCATCAAAAATCTGATACAAAAGGTAAAGGAAGAAGAACAGATCATTGCAAAGGTGGAGCTTGATCTGCTGCAGGCTCAGATTAATCCCCATTTTCTGTACAATACTCTTGATGCAGTATCTGCCCTTGCTCTCATGCATGATTATGATAACTGTTTTAAAATGACCCAGGCTCTGGGCAGCTTTTACAGGAACAGCTTAAACAGCGGGTTGGATTTTATTACGGTAAAGGATGAGATCAGTTGTATACAAAGCTACCTGACCATTCTGAATATCCGCTATGACAATGAAATAAAAGTAGAGGTGGACGTGGAAGAAGAGGTGAAGGAATGCAGGATATTAAAGCTTCTTTTACAGCCCTTGGTGGAGAACGCCGTCCATCATGGAATCAAACCAAGGGAGGGAAAAGGAACCATTTCCATCAAGGCCTTTTCTGATGAGGATGAAATTATTTTTCTGGTGTCTGATGACGGAATCGGCATGAGTGAGGAAAAAATTGAAGAAATCATGGAAGGCCGGACAGTGACCGGAAAGTCGGGATTCGGCCTGTATAACCTGATGCAGCGGATTACCCTCTACCATGGTATCAGGCAGCCGGTCCTCATTCACAGTGAGATCGGAAATGGAACGGAAATAGCAGTAAGAGTAAAGCGTATGGAAGCAAAGGGGTTGGAGCATGGAGATCAAAGTACTGATTGTTGATGATGAAAAGCTGGAACGGGTGCTGATCAAACGGGGATTTCCATGGGAAGATCATGGATTTCTGGTCATTGGAGAGGCCTCCTCCGGTATGGAAGCATTGGAATTTATAAAGTACAGAAAGCCGGAGTTGGTTTTAACTGATATTAATATGCCCAATATGGATGGTCTGGAGCTGGCAGAGCATATTTCAGTTCTGGATGAGAACATTCATGTAATTATGATCACCGGATACCGGGAATTTGAATATGCAAGGCGGGCGGTAAAGCTGGGGGTGGAGGACTTTCTTCTAAAACCCATTGATATGAAGGAACTGAAAGAGATCGCCCTTAAGATCAGGGGGAAAATTATAAAGGAAAAAGCCCGGAGAAAAGAGGTGGAAATGCTGAAGCAAAGCGTTTCCGCTGACCAGGACATTTTAATGGAAAGCTTTTTTCAAAGGCTGGTGGAAAAGCGGACCAATGAGGAGGAAGCAGGGAAAAAGCTCTTTGCCTATGGCTGTGAAGCGCTGTTAGAAGGCTGCTGCTGTCTTAACATCCATTTAAAGGAAGAACGGTCAGGGGAAGAAGACGGCAGGCCCCATAAAAGAGCTATGGATCTTCTTGGGCGGAATCCCATTGACGGCACCATATCCTTTCTTCACTATATGAAAAATATTGTCTTGTTTTGTACTGCCAAAAGCCTGCATGACAGTAAGGAAATTGCCCGGCACATCCATAAGATGCTGGAGGAAAACCACATTGATTCCACCATTGGCATCAGCCGGAGCCATGAGGGCTATGATGGAATTGCAGAAGCCTTTGCCCAGTCGGAACATGCTCTCAGCGCATCGGTGCTTTTAGGGGATAACCGGATCATTACTTACGAAGAATATATGCATATTATGGAAAAAAATCCGGATAAGCTGGCGTTTGACTGGGAGGACTTCCTTTTTTCCCTGACCAATGGAATTTCTGATAAGGTAACTGCTGCAATCGAGGATTATGTGAATGGAATCAGGAATTCAAGAGTAACGGAAGTAGAATATTTAAGGCTCGCGGTTATGGATCTGATGTCCAAAGCAGGAAGCACCCTTAATAAGTACGGGATCAGCTTAGAACAGCTCATAGGGGAAGAACGCCTGTATGAATCCATTCGGTCCATACAGACGGTGGAGGAGTGCCGTCCGTTTCTGGATGAATTCATCCGTATGATTCTGAACTGCCATAACAGCAAGAAAGCAAAGCAGGGAAATAAGGTTGTAAACGATGTCCTGGAATATATTGATGAAAATTTCTGCGATCCGGCTCTTTCGCTTAAAACCGTGGCCTCGGTGGTCTTTTCCAATGAAAGCTACTTAAGCAGGGTGTTTAAAAAAGAGACGGGGCAGAGCCTTATTGAATATGTCCTGAAAAAAAGGATTGAAGAGAGCATCCGGCTCCTTAATACAACGGATTTAAAGGTATATGAAATAGCAGAAAAGGTGGGATTCCGGGATTCCCATTACTTTGGCATCTGCTTTAAAAAGCATGTGGGGGTAACGGTTAAGGAATTTAAGCAAAGGTAGTAAAATTTCTAACCTTTTGGGTCAAAATATTAAATTGAGTAAAAAAAAGAGTTTCGGTATACTGATATCAGCAGGAAACAAAGAAAACCCAGGAGGAGATTGAGATGAAGAAAAGTTTGTTAAAAAGAATTTCAGCCGTTGCATTGGCAGCAGCCCTGGCAGCAGGAATGACAGGCTGCGGAAGCAAAGGCAGCGCCGCTCCCACAAGCTTGAGCAGTTTGGGGGAGGGAAAGACGGAAAAAACCGTATTAAATGTCTGGCACCAGTGGTCCAATGATACGAATGAATTGAAGAAAAAATATGATGAGGCAGTATCCGCTTATCTGGCAGAAAATCCCAATATAGAAATCAACACCCAGACCCTGGATACGGAGGCCTACAAAACCAAGATTTCCGCAGAGTTTGCAGGAGATGCAAAGGGAATTGATGTATTCTATTACTGGGGGGCAGGAACCGCAAGAAAGATGATCAATGCGGATAAACTCCTTCCCCTGGACGCCTATATCACAGATGAGATCAAAGGCAAATTGCTGGAGGGATCTACGGCAGCCTTTGAATACAATGGAAAAACTTATTCTCTTCCCTCTTTTTCCTGGTACATGACCTTATACTGCAATAAGGCCTTATTCGATCAGGCAGGAGCAGAGCTTCCCGATACATACGACAAACTGGTATCTGCAGTTGAAAAGTTAAAGGCCCTTGACGGAGTAACTCCTCTGGCTTCCGGTGCAAAGGATGGCTGGAATGCGGCATTCATTTATCAGGCGCTGGCGCTCAGAACCGTGGGGGCGGAAGGAATCAACAAAATGCTCTCCGGCCAGGCTCCTTTTGAAGGAGAGGGCTATGGAGAAGCTGCTGATAAGGTGCGGGAATTATACAACTTAGGTGCATTCGGGGCAAATCCCCTGGAGCAGGGAAATGATGATGCCAATGCAGCCTTTGGAACAGGAAGGGCAGCCATGCGGCTTATGGGAAGCTGGTTTGCAAACGGTATTTATACGGATAAAGCTGTTACCATTAATCCGGAGGATGTGGTGGCAATGAAGATCCCAATGATTTCCGGCAAAGGAAATGAAACCGATTATTGCGGCGGATTCGTAGAATCCTTCTGGGTGAATAAGAACACAAAGAACCCGGATGAGGCGGCTAAATTCACAATTTATATCAACGAAAAGATGGGGGAAGCAGCTTACCAGTCAGGTACAGGCTTCAGCGGCTGGAAAACAGAAGTGGATGAAAAAGGCCTTAATCCTCTTTTCGTACAGATCAAAGATCTCCTTTCCCAGGGAAAGACCTCAGTCCTTGCATGGGATACCTCTCTTGATGCGGAGCCTGCCACCATTCACAATGAACAGGTGCAGACCTTATTCGCTCCAGGCGCCGATACGGGTGAGTTTATAAAGGAACATGAAGCAGCTATTAATAAGTAAGTAAGAGCAAAGGGGGTATCGCTTACAAAAACAGGCGATACCCGTTTTTTGCCCAAAGGAGATTGATTATGAATAAAATGTTGGGAAAAAAGAGCTCTGTGGCCTGCTTTGTGCTGCCTGCGCTCCTCCTGTTTGTCAGCTTCACCATAATACCCCTTTTTATTTCCGGAGCCTACAGCCTTTTCCAGTACGATGGTATGGGGAAAATGGAGTTCATCGGGCTTGGGAATTATATCAGGCTGTTTGCAGAGGACCGCTACTTTGTGAAGGCTGTTTCAAATTCCTTCCTTTTAGTAGGCGCCTCCTTACTCCTCCAGCTTCCCGTCTCCCTTTTTCTGGCCATGGTTCTGGCAAGAGGGGTAAAGGGGGAAAAGTTTTTTCGCACTGTTTACTTTTTGCCGGTGGTCATATCCAGCATGGTAATCGGTCAGCTGTGGATGAAAATGTTCAACAGCGAATACGGACTTTTAAACCATTTAATCCGGGCTCTGGGAGCTTCTGACTTCAGCTATTCCTGGCTTTCCAATCCCAAAACCGCATTTCTTTCCACTTTGATTCCTGCAGTATGGCAGTATATCGGGTATCACATGCTGATTTTTTATGCGGGCATTAAATCCATTTCCCAGGACTATTATGAGGCAGCTCAAATCGACGGCGCCAGCAAATGGCAGGTAAATACGAAAATCACCCTGCCCCTGCTGGCTCCGGTTATTAAAACCTGTGTCATATTCTCCATTACCGGTTCCTTAAGGGCTTTTGATCTCATCTACGTTATGACAGGAGGCGGCCCAAACCATGCCAGCGAAGTGCCTGCAACCCTGATGTACAACAATTTATTCCGCAGAGGCTTATACGGATATGGAAGCGCACAGGCATTTTTCATTGTAGTGGAATGTCTGCTGTTTACCTTTATTGTCAGCAGGCTGTTTAAAAAAGCGGAAGAAAATGCATCTGCAATATAAATGAGGAGACGGTCCTATGAATATTAAAAAAAAGATAAAGTTTTTGCTGCTGTGCCTCATTGCACTGACTCAGCTTTTTCCCTTATATTGGCTTTTTACCTTTTCCTTAAAAAGCAATGGAGAAATTTTTGGAGAAAACCCTATCGGGCTTCCCCAGGTCTGGAGATGGGAAAACTATGGAAATGCATTTACCCAGACAAACTTAATCCGGTATTTTTTAAACTCCGTATTCTATTCCATGGCAACCGTGGCGGTTGCAGGGCTTTTGTCTGCCATGGCTGCTTATGCCATAGCCAGAATGAAATGGAAGCTTAAATCCCTGATATTCGGAGTTTTTGCCCTGGGAATTATGATTCCGGCTCAGGCCGCCCTGCTGCCCCTGTTTCAGGTCCTTGATAAAGCCGGACTAAAGGGCGGGTACTTAGGGCTGCTCATTCCTTATATTGCAGGAGCCCTTCCCATGAGCATCATGATCTTAATCGGATTTTACAAAAGCATTCCAATGGAAATTGAAGAAGCTGCCTGCATTGACGGCTGTGGGATTTTCCGGTGCTTTGCAACCATCATACTTCCCATTGTCAAGCCGGCCATTGCCACTGCCTCCATTTTCACCTTTTTAGGGACCTGGAATGAACTGATGTTGGCCAATACCTTTGTGGACAGCGACAGGTACCGGACATTGCCCGTAGGCATCATGTCCTTTGCCGGCCAATATTCCACTGATTGGGGGCTGATCGGAGCGGGCATGGTCATTGCCACACTGCCTACCATTGTTATTTACTTTATGCTGAGCAATCAGATCCAGGACAGTCTGGTTGCAGGTGCGGTGAAAGGATAATAAGATTATGTTTGATTCAAAAGGAAGATTTATTATAGAAAATTATAGCCAAAAACCGGCATTTTCCAGCTTTTTGCCCGGAATCAGCGGGATTTACGGCATTCCTCTCTGGTGCTTTTACACCAACCGGGGCCAGGCAGTTGCAAGCTTTGGCGTAGAAAACAAGAATCATTCCATTATGGAATTTTACCCTGCCCATCAGGCATACCAGCTTGTGAGGAACATGGGGTTTCGAACCTTTATAAAGGCTGGGAGCGAGGTATACGAACCCTTTCGCCTGGATTCTGTAAAGACCCGGATGTATGTGGGCATGAATGAACTGGAGCTGGAAGAAATCAATTATGAAAGAGGCTTAAAAACCAATGTCCTGTATTATACCCTTCCCGATGAACCGGTTGCAGGCCTGGTGAGAAGGGTGACAGTGGAAAATATCTCCCGAGAGGAACTGCGGCTGCAGGTACTGGATGGAATGCCCGGAATCATCCCTTATGGAATTGGGTTAAAGGAAATGAAAGAAATGGCCCAGACCATAAAAGCCTGGATGCAGGTGGAGGACATGGAGAAAAGGCTGCCTTATTACCGGGTGCGGTACAGCACCGGGGATTCTGCAGTTGTTTCAAGGGTGGAAGAAGGAAATTTTATGGTTTCCTTATCAGAATCCGGCCAGCTGCTGCCCATTATTGCAGACCCTGAGCTTGTATTTGAACATGATACGGCATTGGAACAGCCTGTGGGTTTAATCCGCCACAGCGTTGAGGAGCTTCTGCAAAAAAAGCAGATCACTCAAAATCTGGTTCCTTCCGGTTTTTCCTGCCTGACCAGAATCCTGTCTGCCGGGGAGGTTATGGAATGGACCAGTGTGGCAGGCCAGGCCTCATCTAAGAAGGTTCTGTCAGATTATGGAAAACAGAACCTGGACAGGAGCTATTTCCAGGAAAAATACAACAGGGCGGCAGAAAAAACACGGGAACTGGGCAGTTTTATCCACACGAAAACTGCTGATCCGGTTTTTGATGCCTATTGCAAACAGACTTATGTGGATAACGTGCTGCGAGGCGGGTTTCCCATAAAAACAGGGAAAGATTCTGTTTTTTACGTGTATTCCAGGAAGCATGGAGATATGGAGCGGGATTACAATGATTTTTCCATGGTTCCGGAGTATTACTCCCAGGGAAACGGGAATTTCAGGGATGTAAACCAAAACAGAAGAAGCGATGTTTTGTTCACGCCTTATGTGAAGGATCATAACATCAAGCTGTTTTACAATCTGCTGCAGCTAGATGGGTATAATCCTCTGGTGGTCAGGCAGGTCATTTATAAAGCCCTCCGGCCGGATGAGATTCTCAAATACGTGAAACAGGGCAGCAAAAGCCTTATGAAAGGATTTTTTCAGAAGGAGTTTTCTCCTGGAGGCTTGTTTGCCTTTCTGGAACGGCATTCCATTTCCTTAGAATGCGGCAGAGGGGAATTCCTAAGTGCAGTGGCAGAGCACAGCAGCCCTAAATTCCAGGCAGATTTTGGCGAAGGATATTGGACTGATCACTGGACGTATCATCTTGATCTGATTGAAGCCTACTTATCCGTTTATCCTGAAATGGAAGAACATCTGCTGTTTTCTGATAAAAGCTACACTTATTACGAATCAAGGGCGTTTGTAAAGCCGCGCCAGGAACGTTATGTGCAGACGGAACGAGGGATCAGGCAGTATCACGCTCTTTGTGAGGACCGGAAAAAGGGAGCCTTAAAAGAGGGAGTATCCACTGATTATGGAAAAGGAACTGTTTATGTCACAAACCTGATGACAAAGCTGGCGGTAGTGGCTGCCAATAAAACCGCTTCTTTAGACATGTCCGGCTTAGGGATGGAAATGGAGGCGGGAAAGCCGGGGTGGTATGACGCCTTAAATGGCCTGCCAGGTCTTTTAGGCTCCTCTATGCCGGAAACATTTGAGCTGTACCGTCTGCTGAAATTTATGGAAAGTGCTCTGAAACGGTTTGAAAAAGGGGTTACGGTGCCTGCGGAGCTGTATGATTTTATCAAAGGCCTGGATAAAACCTTTACCGCTTATGAAGAAAAGGCTAAGAGTAAACTGTGGGTATGGAATGAGTGCAATGGTTACAAGGAGCGTTACAGGGCGCTTACGGCTAAGGGAGTTAAGGGAGATGAGATATCCATGTCCGGACAGGAGTTTAAGGAAATTCTTGGGAAATGGATCTTCTATGTGGAAGACGGCATAAAATCAGCCAGGGGAAAAGATGGAAGAATTCCCACCTATTATATTCATCAGCTTGACAGCTATGAAATGGACGGGAATCATATCATCCCTAAGAATCTGCAGGTCACTGCGCTTCCTTTGTTCCTGGAAGGGTTTGTCCGGTATATGAAACTGCCGGCCTCCAGGGAAGAAAAGCTGACCTTGTATCAAAAGATTAAAGAGACCGGCTTATATGATTCCAAATTAAAAATGTACAAAGTCAATGAATCCCTGGACAATGCCTCCTTTGAGATCGGAAGGGCAAAAGCATTTTCTCCCGGCTGGCTGGAAAATGAGTCCATCTGGCTCCATATGGAATATAAGTACCTGTTGGAATTGCTCAAATCAAAATTATATGATGAGTTCTTCCAGGATTTTCACAATGCCTGCATTCCGTTTTTAGATGAGGAGGTATACGGAAGAAGCCCGCTGGAAAATTCCTCCTTTCTTGTAAGCAGTGCCAATGCCGATGAAAAGCTTCATGGAAGAGGTTTTGTGGCAAGACTGAGCGGTTCCACGGCTGAATTCCTGCAAATGTGGCAGATTATGATGTTTGGAGAAAAACCCTTCCGCATGAAAGAAGGGCAGCTTTGCTGCATTTTTGAGCCGGCGATCCCCGGGTATCTCATACCTGAAAACAAAACCGTTGAAGCCGTATTTTTAGGAAAAACCAAAATCATCTATGAGTTTTTTGAAAAGCAGGATATCATACCAGGCTCCTATTGCATTGAGAAAATGGAACTGGAATACTTAGACGGGCAAAGGCCGGAAATAAAGAAAGCAGGCTTGTCCGGAGCTGCTGCCATGAAGCTGAGAGATGGAATGGTGAAATCCATCGTTATAAAGATCGGTGAAGCAAACAGGATATCATAGGTTAAAAAAGTACAGTCTTTAACTATATAAATATATAGAAAATAATGTTTTTGGATTCCGCACATTCAGGGCTTGAGAGGCATTGATTGCATTGCTTCAGATGATAGAAAGAAAGATTGTAAATTCTCCATGGTAAAAGCCGTCCTCTGATTTTTGGCCAGCAGGGCGGCTTTTGCTGCGGGAAGGTGAAATGGCAATGCAGGAGCATGGGATTCTTCAAGAAAGAAATTCAGGAATGAAAGATTTTACACAAATTTCACCAATATTTTACATATTTTATAAAAAGCGTTGAAAAAGGGATTCAGCCTATGCTATATTCTAAACGGTGCGTCTTCTGGAGAAAGTACTGCCGCACCGGAATAAAACCATATTCAGTGGTTACAAGGAGGTAATACATGTCTGTAAATGACATATCGAGCTTGTTTGGCTTTATGGGAGGATTGGGAATGTTCCTGTATGGCATGAATACCATGGCGGACGGCATGCAGAAAAGTGCAGGAAGCCGGATGAGCCGGTTTCTGGCAATGCTTACAAACAACCGTTTTCTGGCGGTGCTCCTGGGGGCGCTTATTACAGCCATCATCCAGAGCAGCGGAGCCACCACGGTTATGGTGGTTGGTTTTGTAAGCGCAGGAGTGCTTAATCTGACCCAGGCAGTGGGTGTTATCATGGGAGCCAACATCGGTACTACCATTACGGCCTGGATCGTATCCATGAACCAGCTGGGGGATACGTTTTCCATATTGCAGCCTTCTTTTTCAGCCCCGCTTTTCATTGGAATCGGCGCTGTTCTTCTGCTGTTTGGAAGTAAACAGAAGATAAAAACCATAGGGGAGATATTAGTGGGCCTTGGTATGCTGTTTGTTGGTCTGGATTTTATGTCAGGAGCGATTTCTCCCTATACCGATGCCCCTGTTTTTTCGGAAGCCTTCCGTCTTTTAGGAAGAAACCCCTTGCTGGGAATGCTGATCGGAGCCGTGGTAACGGCAGTGCTTCAAAGCTCTTCCGCATCAGTGGGAATTCTTCAGACCCTTGCCATGAACGGGGTGGTTACTACCAATGCCGCTATTTTTATCACTTTGGGGCAGAACATCGGTTCCTGTGTTACCGCTCTTATTTCCAGCATCGGCGGTTCCAGAACTGCAAAGCGTGCGGCAGTGATCCATTTGTCCTTTAACGTGCTGGGAGCTGTTATTTTCGGAGTCGGTTCTTTTTTCGTTTTTTTTGCCACCCCGGCTTTGGCCGCCCATAACATCACAGCAGTCCAGATTTCCATCTTTCATACCTTCTTTAATCTGACCAATACCTGTCTTCTGTTCCCGTTTGCAAAGCAGCTGGTGGATTTATCCGGATTTGTGGTTCCGGAAAGCAAAGCAGGTGAAGGAGAATTGGCAGGAGAAGAAGCCGTGACAATGAAACACCTGGATGAGAGGATTTTTGAGTCCCCGGCTTTTGCGGTGGAAACAGCCTCCATGGAAGTGATACATATGGGACAGATTACAATGGAAAATGTAAAGCGTGCCATGGATGCGGTTCTGACGAAAAATGCGGATAAAGCAAGAGAAGTGTATAAAACGGAAAAGACGATCAATAATATGGAAAAGATGCTGATCGAATATCTGGTCAAAATCAACAATCTGTCCCTGACAGAGGAACAAAAACTGGTAGTCAACAACTTATTTTACAGTGTCAATGACATAGAGCGTGTGGGAGACCATGCGGAAAACTTAGCGGAGCAGGCGGAATATATGATCCAGCATGAAATCAGCTTTTCTGAGACAGGTGCATCTGATTTAGAGGTCATTTGTCAGGCGGCCTATCAATCCTTTTTCCATTCCATTGAAGCCAGGAGAAAAGGGGACATGGAGGAGGTCCGGAAGGTGAGCCAGTGTGAGGATGAGGTGGATCTTCTGGAGGAAGAGATGAGGGAAAAGCATATTGAACGGCTTTCCGCCGGTGAGTGCAACACCTCTTCAGGCGTGGTATTTCTGGAGCTTATAAGCAATCTGGAACGAATTTCCGACCATTCTTATAATCTGGCCAGCTATGTGAAGAATGAGATTTAAGGAGTGCTCCGATTTTTAAATTAAAAAAGGACTTGCTATTTATTGGATTATTAGGTAAAATAAAGGGTAGTTGATTATTATTTAACAATCAAATTAATTTTATTCTTAGGAGGAATTGAATTATGGCAGTAAAAGTGGCGATTAATGGTTTCGGACGTATTGGCCGCCTTGCATTCAGACAGATGTTTGGCGCAGAGGGCTATGAAGTAGTAGCTATTAACGATTTAACAGATCCAAAGATGTTAGCACATTTATTAAAATATGACACTGCACAGGGCGGATACGCCGGATACTATGGTGAGGGCATTCACACCGTAGAGGCTTCCGAAGACTCTATTACTGTAGATGGAAAGACTATTAGAATTTATGCTCAGGCAAAGGCTGCTGAACTTCCATGGGGAGAGATCGGAGTTGATGTAGTTCTTGAGTGTACAGGATTCTATTGTTCCAAGGACAAGGCTCAGGCTCATATTGATGCAGGCGCTAAGAAAGTTGTTATTTCCGCTCCGGCAGGAAACGATCTTCCGACTGTTGTTTACAGCGTAAATGAGAATGTCTTAACAGCAGATGATAAGATCATCTCAGCTGCTTCCTGTACAACAAACTGCCTGGCTCCTATGGCTAAGGCTCTTAACGATTATGCACCCATCCAGTCTGGTATCATGAGCACAATCCATGCTTACACAGGCGATCAGATGATTCTTGACGGACCTCACAGAAAAGGTGACTTAAGAAGAGCAAGAGCAGGCGCTGCCAACATCGTTCCAAACTCCACCGGTGCTGCAAAAGCAATCGGTCTGGTTATTCCGGAATTAAACGGCAAGTTAATCGGTTCCGCACAGCGTGTTCCGGTTCCAACAGGCTCCACAACCATCTTAACAGCAGTTGTTAAGGGTGCAGACGTAACAAAGGAAAGCATTAATGCAGTTATGAAGGCAGCAGCAAGCGATTCCTTTGGATACAACACAGATGAGATCGTTTCCTCTGATGTTGTTGGCATGAGATTCGGTTCCTTATTCGATGCTACTCAGACCATGGTTTCCAAGATTGGTGATGATTTATATCAGGTTCAGGTTGTTTCATGGTATGACAATGAGAACTCCTATACAAGCCAGATGGTTCGTACAATTAAGTACTTTGCTGAATTAGGCTAATGATCCACAAAGGGTCCGGTCGTTATGGACCGGGCCTTTTATTTTTATAATTGAATATAGGAAATACCTTTCAGGTATCCTTCTATGCCCAAAAGACATGGGCAGAAAATAGGAAAGGAGCATTGAAACATGCTTAATAAGAAAACAGTTGATGATTTAACCGGATTACAGGGAAAGAAAGTTTTGGTGAGATGTGATTTTAACGTGCCGTTAAAGGATGGAGTGATTCAGAACTTTAACCGTATTGACGGAGCCGTTCCTACAATTAAAAAATTATTGGATCAGGGCGCAAAAGTGATTCTTTGCTCCCACTTAGGAAAGCCAAAGGGCGAGCCTCTTCCGGAAATGTCTCTGGAACCGGTTGCTCCCGCTTTAAGCGAAAGACTTGGCGTTGAGGTAAAATTTGTAAATGATCCAAAGGTAACAGGTCCTGAGACCAGGAAAGTTGCTGAGGAATTAAAAGATGGAGAAGTTCTGCTGCTTCAGAACACCCGTTACAGAGCCGAAGAGACAAAATACGGCAAGGATGAGAGCGCAGAAGAGTATGCAAAAGAGCTGGCTTCTCTTTGCGACGGCATTTTTGTAAACGATGCATTCGGCACCGCTCACAGAGCACACTGCTCCAATGTAGGTGTTACCAAATATACAACCACCAATGTAGTTGGTTACTTAATGGAAAAGGAAATCAAATTCCTTGGCCAGGCAGTTGAAAATCCAGTACGTCCTTTCGTGGCAATCCTGGGAGGCGCAAAGGTTTCCGATAAGATCAACGTGATCAATAACCTTCTTGACAAGGTTGATACACTGATCATCGGCGGCGGCATGGCTTATACCTTTGCAAAGGCTCAGGGCAAGGAGATCGGAAATTCTTTATGTGAAGAAGACAAGCTTGACTATGCTTTAGAGATGATTAAGAAGGCTGAGGCCAAGGGCGTAAAGCTGCTGCTTCCTGTCGATAACTTGGAAGGCAAGGAGTTTTCCAATGATACGGAAAGAAAAATAGTGGATGTGATTGATGCAGGCTGGTCAGGATTTGATATCGGACCGAAAACCATTGAGCTTTTCAAGGATGCCTTAAAAGGCGCCAAGACCGTTGTATGGAACGGACCAATGGGCGTATTTGAATTCTCTAACTTTGCAGAGGGAACCTTAGAGGTTTGCCGTGCAGTTGCAGAGCTTTCTGATGCGACTACGGTAATCGGAGGCGGTGACTCAGTCAATGCGGTTAAGAGACTTGGTTTTGCTGACAAGATGACTCATATCTCCACAGGCGGAGGCGCTTCTCTTGAATTCCTGGAAGGCAAGGAGCTGCCGGGCGTAGCTGCAGCGGACAATAAGTAAGAGGAAGTCTTCATAAAGTAAATGATACCCAAGAAGATACCGGCCCGGGC
This sequence comes from Lachnospiraceae bacterium, assembly GCA_902363835.1. Lineage (GTDB taxonomy): Bacteria > Bacillota > Clostridia > Lachnospirales > Lachnospiraceae > Lacrimispora. The sequence goes on along the minus strand of CABJBM010000016.1, from coordinate 53,404 downwards.
AAAGAAAGACTGTCCGGGCCTTGCAAACAGGGGATTCCGGTCTTCTGAATGACGAACATAAAGAAAGGTTGATACTATGTCCAGAAAGAAAATTATAGCAGGTAACTGGAAAATGAATATGACTCCCACTGAAGCGGTGGAGCTGGTGAATACATTAAAGCCTCTGGTAGCCAATGATGAGGTGGACGTTATTTTCTGTGTTCCGGCTATTGATATCATACCGGCCATGGAGGCCGCCAAGGGAACCAATATCCACATTGGTGCTGAAAATATGTATTATGAGGATAAGGGCGCATATACCGGAGAGATTTCTCCTGCCATGTTAAAGGATGCAGGCGTGAAATACGTTGTAATCGGCCATTCCGAAAGAAGGGAATACTTTGCTGAAACAGATGAAACTGTGAACAAAAAGGTTCTTAAGGCCTTTGAATACGGCATCATTCCCATTGTTTGCTGCGGAGAATCCCTGACCCAGAGAGAACAGGGAATCACCCTTGACTGGATCCGTCAGCAGATTAAAATCGCCTTTCTGGGCATCCCGGCAGAAAATGCGGCAAATGCTGTTATCGCTTACGAGCCTATCTGGGCAATCGGTACCGGAAAGGTGGCAACAACAGAACAGGCACAGGAGGTTTGCGGCGCAATCCGCACATGCATCGCTGAAATCTATGACCAAGCCACAGCAGAAGCTATCCGCATTCAGTACGGCGGTTCCGTATCTGCTGCAAGTGCACCGGAGCTGTTTTCACAGCCTGACATTGACGGCGGCCTGGTTGGCGGGGCATCCTTAAAGCCTGAGTTTGGAAAGATTGTAAACTACAACAAATAGACCAAGATAAGCTGCTGTCTCCATTTCTTAACCGGTGGAGGCAGCAGTTTTTGACCCGGGGAAAAATCGGTAATGGAGCCCTGCTGTTATTTCATCATTCATTGGTTGCAAGAAATGTGCAAATCATGTAAACTATAGTTTGTGAGACAATGATTTCCATGAGATTTCCCACGCTTTTGGGGCATGACAATATATTAACAGGATGCTTCCATTACAATAGAACGAAGAAGAGGAAAAGGAGAACTAGTTATGAGCAGAAAACCAGTTGTATTAATGATACTTGATGGTTACGGATTAAATGATAACTGCGACCATAACGCTGTTTGTGAAGGTAAGACCCCTATCATGGATCAGCTTATGAGCCAGTGCCCTTTTGTGAAGGGCAATGCCAGCGGGCTGGCAGTAGGTCTTCCTGACGGACAGATGGGTAACTCAGAGGTAGGGCATTTGAATATGGGCGCAGGGCGTATTGTATATCAGGAGCTTACCAGGATTACAAAGTCCATAGAAGACGGTGACTTTTTTGAAGTACCTGAATTTTTACAGGCAGTGGAAAACTGCAAGAAAACCGGGACAGCCCTTCATATGTGGGGTCTGGTATCCGACGGCGGGGTCCACAGCCACAATACCCATATTTACGGCCTTTTGGAACTGGCAAAGAGAAACGGACTGGATCAGGTTTATGTTCATTGCTTCCTGGATGGACGTGATACGCCTCCGGCTTCCGGAAAGGGCTTTGTGGAAGCTCTGGAAGAAAAGATGAAAGAGATAGGTACGGGTAAAGTGGCTTCTGTTATGGGCCGTTACTATGCCATGGACAGGGATAACCGCTGGGACCGTGTGGAGCGGGCATACAACGCATTGACAAAGGGAGAAGGAAACCACGGGGAATCCGCTGTTGGCGGAATCCAGGCTTCTTACGACAAAGAAGTTTACGATGAGTTTGTGGAGCCTTTTGTTGTGACAGAGGATGGGAAACCGGTTGCCACCGTAAAGGATGGCGATTCCGTGATCTTCTTTAACTTCCGGCCTGACCGGGCAAGAGAAATTACAAGAGCATTCTGTGATGATGAATTTAAGGGATTTGCCAGAGAAAAACGCCTGAATCTGACCTATGTATGCTTTACGGACTATGATGGAACCATTCGTAACAAGCTGGTTGCCTTTAAAAAGGAAACAATTACTAATACTTTCGGCGAATTTTTGGCCCAGAACAACATGACACAGGCCAGAATCGCGGAAACTGAAAAATATGCCCATGTGACCTTTTTCTTTAACGGCGGTGTGGAAGAGCCAAATAAGGGAGAGGACAGGATCCTGGTTCCGTCTCCAAAGGTTGCGACCTATGACTTACAGCCTGAGATGAGCGCTCCCATTGTTTGTGATAAGCTGGTAGAAGCGATCAAATCCGGAAAATACGATTGTGTAATCATCAACTTTGCAAATCCGGATATGGTAGGCCATACGGGAATCGAGGATGCAGCCATTAAGGCCATTGAGACTGTGGATGCATGTGTGGGAAGAACCGTGGAAGCCATCAAGGAAACGGATGGAGTTCTGTTCATTTGTGCTGACCATGGAAATGCGGAGCAGCTTTTGGATTATGAGACAGGAGAACCATTTACCGCCCATACCACCAATCCGGTTCCGTTTATCCTGGTAAATGCAGATCCATCCTATAAGCTGAGAGAAGGCGGCTGCCTGGCAGATATTGCTCCGACTCTCATCGAACTCATGGGATTAAAGCAGCCAAAAGAGATGACAGGAAAATCTTTGCTTGTGAAATAAGTTTAATGCAGTTGGTTTATTTTCTTAGCATGGTCTGTATTGTATTTGACTTCACTAAAACAATTGTGCCGAAAATAGGGGCTTTCCAGTGATGCGCTGGAAGCCCTCATTTTTTTCTGTCCGGCAGCGGCAGACATGGAGAAATTATGTAAACTGAAAAATTAAATTCGTCCTTATTCGTTTTATGCTTCCATTTCTTATGAAAATACGATAGAATAGAGAAAGATATCTTAGGAAGGGTTTCAGATGAGTATTCGAATCAGGTTTTCTTTGGAGCCAAAGAAAAAAATTTTTTCAGGGATTAGCTGGAATTGCCAGTCAGCAGAGGGTATGGCAAAAAAGCTGGCAAAGGAAATGGGATACCATTGTTTTCGGATCGAAGGATTTTTGCTTGTACAGTTATGCCAGGAAGGTTATATCTGGCTTAAGTGGAGCAGGCGCAAGCTTCAGGGGGAAAGCCAGACCAATATTGCAGGCCCAGGTTTCCATGCGGCTGCCATCAGTTTTCTGGAACAGCTTGCAAAAGGGGAAAAACTTAGGCTTAGGGTCGAGGACAGGACAGGATATTTTATAAAAAGGGATTTTCTTGCCATGAGGCAGAAGTACTTTTACCAATGGTTTTCTGATCTTATGAAGCTGGTGTCCGGATGGGGCGAAGATGGGGAATACATGTTTTGCTGGCCTTCGGTTTATTATGTACCGGACTGTCAGGAGGGAAAACTGATCACCCATATTCGGTCATTTTCTTTTAAAGAGATAAAAGGGATGATACATTCTGGTATAGGCGTTGCATTTGCCAGGGATTTTTTTGTATGGAATGAATTGGAAAAGGATGCCTGTTTTTACAGGAACAGCGCCATGGTCCTGCTTCACCAGTTTTGTTATTTCATGCCATCAGCCCGCAGCAAACAGGATGAGAAGGTGAACCGGGAGATTATTGAACTCCTTGAACAAGCGCTTTCCATGGACCGCAGACTTCCCTTTCCAAGGAAAGAGTATTTGGAGGTATGCAGTCTGGACGGTCATGTGCCTGTAGATTTGGAAGGGGTGGCTTCCCTGCCGGAGGAGGTTTCCATAGGCTGCAGAAAGCATATGGTTTACCGGAAGATCGGCAATATGAGTTTTGGAATCCCGGGGAATTTTCTTTACGATGAATCAAATAACAGCAGCATGGACCACTACTATGACGGGCAGGAGTACGGAGGCCATGACTATTACGTTTACGCGGCGGTTTTTGAAGGGCGTAAAGCAGAGTTTAAGAAGCAGTGGTTTGAGCAGGGGAAAGGGCCGGAAATCGTGGACTTTAACGTAGGGAAGGCCAAGGCTCGGGCAGCATTTTATGAACCGGAGGAACGGGAAGGGGAAATCCTTTATGGGATGTCAGCGCAGATACTGTATAAGGAGCAGCGCATGAACATTAATATTGTGAGCAGAAAGCCGGGGGAAAGAGATTGGGCCTTAGGGCTCATTAAGAATATTAAGATTACAGAGTAGAGGATTATATGAAACAGAATGAGATGAGAACGGGCACATTGTTAAAGCGCTTTGTGCCCTACTATAAAAAATATACGAAAGTCATGGTCATGGATTTATTCTGTGCGTCGCTTACCACCATCTGTGAAATGGTATTGCCTTTGATCCTGCGTTATATTACCAATCAGGGACTGAGGGATTTAGCATCCCTTACGGTTCAGACGATTGTCGCAATCGGCGCCCTTTATTTTGGGCTCAGGATCATAGATGGAATGGCCAGCTTTTATATGGCTTACACAGGCCATGTTATGGGAGCGGCCATTGAAACCGACATGAGGCAGGATGCATTTGAGCATCTGCAGAAGCTGTCGGATAATTATTTTAACAATACAAAGGTCGGACAGATCATGTCCCGTATCACCAGTGACTTATTTGATGTAACGGAATTTGCCCACCATTGTCCGGAGGAATTTTTTATTGCCTTTTTAAAGACGGTGGTATCTTTTATAATATTGGCTGGGATCAGTTTACCTCTGACCCTTGTCATCTTCCTGCTGATTCCGGTTATGGCAGTATCCTGTACTTACTTTAATCTGCAGGTGAGAAGGGCCTTTAAACATCAGAGAAACCACATTGGAGAGCTGAATGCCAGGATTGAGGACAGTCTCCTTGGAAACCGGGTAGTCCGGGCTTTTGCAAATGAAAAGATCGAGATCGAAAAGTTTAACCGGGATAATCTGGAATTTCTGGAGATCAAACGGAAAACATATAAATACATGGCAGCCTTCCAGAACACCATCCGGATGTTTGACGGCCTGATGTATGTGGTTGTTATCGTTGCAGGCGGTATATTCATGATAAAGGGGCTGATCCAGCCAGGGGATCTGGTGGCTTATACCCTGTATGTGACCACTTTGCTTGCCACCATCCGCAGGATCATCGAATTTGCGGAACAGTTCCAGAGAGGAATGACTGGAATTGAACGTTTTACGGAGTTAATGGATGCCAGCGTGGATATTTTCGATGAAGAAGGGGCAAAACCACTTCATGATGTAAAAGGAAATATCACCTTTCATAAAGTGTCCTTTGAATATCCGGATGACCATAATCCGGTTCTGACTGAAATCAACCTTGAAATAAAGCCGGGAGAGAGGGTGGCTCTTGTAGGCCCTTCCGGAGGAGGAAAGACCACGTTATGCAACCTGATCCCCCGTTTCTATGATCCCACAAAGGGAGAGATCCTCATTGACGGCCAGGATATTAAAAACGTGACATTAGAGAGCTTAAGAAGCACCGTAGGCGTGGTGCAGCAGGATGTGTACCTGTTTTCAGGTACTGTTTTTGAAAATATTGAATACGGCCATCCCGGAGCTTCCAGAGAGGAAGTCATCCAGGCAGCAAAGCTGGCCGGGGCTCATGAATTCATTACAGGGCTTAAGGATGGCTATGATACTTATGTGGGAGAGCGGGGCGTAAAGCTTTCCGGAGGACAAAAGCAGCGTATCAGCATTGCCAGGGTATTCCTTAAAAATCCTCAGGTGCTGATCCTTGATGAGGCCACTTCTGCTCTTGATAACGAGAGCGAGCATCTGGTTTCCCAGTCTCTGGACCGTCTGGCAGTAGGCCGTACAACACTGACTATTGCTCACCGCCTTACCACAATCCAGAATGCGGACCGGATACTGGTGCTGAACGACAGCAATATTGTGGAAGAGGGAAATCATGAAGAACTGCTTTTAAAGCGGGGAATGTATTATCAGCTTTATACGTCTGCAGGCGAGGAAGGGCAGGCTGCCCTGACAGTATAATCAAATACCTCGCAGCATTCGCCAGATGCAGAAATGCAAGCATTTCTGCGCCTGGCTCATTGCCTACGGAAATAGAGGAGAACGGAAATGAATGTAGCGATAGTAACAGACAGCAACAGCGGAATTACCCAGAGACAAGGGGAGGAAGCCGGGATCTATGTGGTGCCCATGCCCTTTATGATGAATGGGGAAACGTTTTATGAGGATATCAGCCTGACACGGAAGGATTTCTATGAAAAGCTGGAGGAAGGGGTGGACATTTCCACCTCTCAGCCTTCTCCTGCCGATCTTCTGGATCTGTGGAACCGGCTTTTGGAGGAATATGAGGAAATCGTGCACATTCCAATGTCCAGCGGGTTGAGCAGCGCCTGCCAGACTGCCCTTATGCTGGCAGAAGATTATGAGGGAAAGGTGTTCGTGGTCAATAACCAGAGAATTTCAGTTACTCAAAGACATTCGGTTCTGGAAGCTAAGAAAATGGCGGATTCCGGAATGACAGCCACTGCCATCAAGGAGAGGCTGGAAGAGACAAAGATGGATTCTACCATTTATATAACCTTGGATACATTGGAATACTTAAAAAAGGGCGGCAGGATTACTCCGGCTGCAGCTCTTTTAGGAACATTTTTAAGAATCAAGCCGGTTCTTACCATTCAGGGAGAAAAGCTGGACGCTTTTGCCAAAGCAAGAACCATGAAGCAGGCTAAAACCATGATGATCACGGCTGCAAAAAAGGATATGGAGGAGCGTTTCGGTGATCCGGAAGGGATCAATACCGGCATTGCAGTTGCCCATACCAATAATGAAGCGGCTGCCATGGAATTTAAGAAGGAACTGGAAGAGATTTTTCCAAAGACAGGAGAAATCTACGTGGACAATCTTTCTTTAAGCGTTTCCTGCCACATTGGGCCTGGAGCGCTGGCAATTGCCTGTACAAAAAGGCTGGATTTATGACAGAAATGAAGTTGGAGGTGGGCGGACATGTTCCAGATAAAGATTTTTAATCAGAAACATGCCATGAGCCTGCGGGTCACCCTGATCATTGTCCTTTTGCTGGTGGGAAGTATCCCGATACTGATCCAGAACTCGGTCATGCTGGGCGCGTACCAGCAGAACTTAATTGAGTCCAGAATGCAGGAAATTCAAAACCAGTGCTGGATCTTAAGCAACAAGATGACAAGGATCGGATACTTGACCATGGAGCCAAGGGATCCGCTTTTGGACAATGAAATGTCTGTAAAAGCGGACATGTTCAATGGACGGATCGTGGTGGTGAACCGGAATTTCAGGATCATCAGCGATACCTTTTCCCTTTCTGCAGGCAAGCTCAATGTATCTGAGGAAGTCATCCGCTGCTTTGACGGAGAAAACAGCAGCAAATATAATTCTGAAAAGCATTATTCCGCGCTGACGATCCCTATTTATTCCAACAGCCAGGAAAAGGAGATCGCCGGGGTCATGATCGTGACGGCATCTACAGAGGATTTGCTGAACCGGATTTCCATTGTGTCGGAAAAAGGAGCATTTCTTCAGCTTATGATCTTTTCCGTTCTGGTCATATTTGTGGTATTCCTTGTAAATCTTCTGGTAAAACCTTTCCGGGAGCTGCAGCGGATGTTAAACAGGGCGGCAGAAGGAGATATGGATGAGGACATCAGCACCTATGCCTATAAGGAAACCATGAGGATTACGGAAACCATTAATCTGACTTTAAAGAAGCTGAAGGCAGTGGACCAGTCCAGGGAGGAATTTGTGTCAAACGTTTCCCATGAGCTGAAAACTCCCATTACTTCTATCCGGGTGCTGGCCGATTCCCTGATGGGGATGGAAGATGTTCCGGCAGAGCTTTACCGGGAATTTTTAAGTGATATATCTGATGAAATTGAGAGAGAGAACAAGATCATTGACGATCTTCTGTCTCTGGTCCGCATGGACAAGATTTCCGGAGGGAATTTAAACATCGCCCAGGTGAACATCAACGGACTGATGGAGCTGATCTTAAAGAGGCTGCGGCCCATTGCCGGAAAACGCAATGTAGAGCTGACCTTTGAAAGCATCCGGGAAGTAACTGCCGATGTGGATGAGATGAAGCTGTCCCTGGCCTTAAGCAATCTGGTGGAAAATGCCATCAAGTACAATGTAGAAGGCGGCTGGGTCCGGGTGACCCTTGATGCTGACCACAAGTTTTTTTATGTAAAGGTGGCTGATTCGGGGATCGGGATCTCAGAAGAGTTCCAGGAGCATGTATTTGAGCGGTTCTACCGGGTGGATAAGGCCAGATCAAGAGAAACAGGAGGCACAGGCCTTGGACTTTCCATTACGAAAAAGATTGTGCTGATGCATCAGGGGGCATTGAAGCTTCAGAGCAAAGAGGGAGAGGGAGCCACATTTACAGTACGGATTCCCCTCACTTATATTTCTTAGAAACAGGAGGCTATTAAATGAAAATGAAACGGCTGATCGCTGTTCTCCTCCTGGCCTGTATCCTATGCCTGACCGGCTGTGAAAGAGGGGGAGGAAAAGGAACAGAAGCCATTGATGATGTTTATCGGATTTATTACCTGAATTCTGCCATGACAAAAATGGAACCACAGGAATATCACATGCCCCAAAAGCCGGAGGGGGACTTGGAAGAGGTGACGGACTGGAGGATCAGGAACCTGATGGAGCAGCTCAGGACCGTGCCAAAGGACTTAGACCGGCAGGCAGCGGTCCCGGATAAGGTGGGTTTTGAGCGGTATAAGCTGGAGGACACGGTTCTTTATCTGTATTTTGATAATAACTATGCAATGATGAATGCTACCAGGGAGATCTTATGCAGGGCTTCCCTGGTGAGGACTTTAACCCAGGTAAAAGGGGTGGATTATGTTGCCGTGTATACTGCGGAACAGCCCCTTATGGACAGCTCAGGAAGTCCGGTGGGCCCTATGGCCAACTCTGACTTTATTGACAACATCAGCAATGTCAATTCCTATGAGAAGACGGAGCTGCCTTTGTATTTCACTGATGATACCGGGGAAAAGCTGATCAAGGAGACAAGGGAAGTGGTGCATAACGTAAATACTTCTCTGGAAAAGCTGGTCATTGAGCAGTTGATCGCAGGTCCGGGAAGGCCGGGAATGAATCCAACCCTGCCAAAGGATACAAAGCTTCTTAATGTATCAGTCAATGAAAATATCTGTTATATTAATTTTGATTCCGCATTTCTTAACAACACTCTGGAGGTAAAGGAATACATCCCGATTTATTCTATCGTGAATTCCCTGGCTGCGGCCTCCTCCATCAATAAGGTGCAGATTACAGTAAACGGCTCTCAGGAGTTCATGTTCCGGGATTCCATTTCCCTGAATCAGCTTTTTGAACGCAACCTGGATTACAATGCGGAAAATGAGGAAGTAACCGATGATATAGGAGGAACAGAACAATAAAACGCCCATTATGTCTGATCGCAGGGGGATTTGTACTTGGAGAGACTGCCGCTTTGCTGGTTATGACATCCTGGCTTTTGATTCCGGCTTTTTTTGCTGCCGGGATTGTTCTTTATGGTTATTGGAGAGGCAAAAACCGGCTTTGGGTTCTTTTGCCTCTTCTTTTTTTGTACCTTGGTGCGGCCCGGGCAGAGCATGACAGGAGCATATGGAGAGAACGGGAAGCAAAGGCAGAACAGATTGCAGGGACCTATGTGGAAGTTCAGGGAAAGGTAGCAGCCCTGGAAGAAGAAAATGAAGCTTTGAGGATTACTTTGAATGGGAATCAGGTATGGAAATACGGGAGAGAAGGAAGGGATGAGACCTCCCGGTTCCAGCTTCCCGGTATTCTTGTGACCATAAAGCCTTCCGGCCAGATGATGGAGCCGGGGCTATGTCTGGGCCAGACCGTGAGGATCAAAGGAGAGGCACAGCCTTTTTCCCAGGCCAGAAATCCGGGGGAGTTTGATTCCAAAGCCTATTATCAGGCCCAGGGGCTGGATTGCAGGCTTTCCGGGGAGGAGCTGGAGATAGTAAATCCGGGTTCGGTTCCTCTGTTTGAAGGGCTGCGCCGGCTGAGAGAATGGGGAAAAGAAATCATTTACCGGTATGGGGAAGAGGATGACGCAGGAATCTTTACGGCTGCAGTGTTGGGGGATAAGAGGGGCATTTCCAAGGAAATAAAAACGCTGTATCAGAAAAACGGAATCGCTCACCTTCTGACAATCAGCGGTCTCCACATGTCCTTTGTAGGAATTTTTCTTTACCGGATTTTCAGGAAAGCTGGCCTTGGTTACGGAGGCTCCGGCCTGGCCGGTACGCTCCTGATCTTTTTCTATGGGATTTTAACAGGGGGAGGCCCTTCAGTCATAAGGGCAGTTATCATGATGAGCACGGTTTTTTTTGCCTCCTATCTTGGAAGGACGTATGATCTTTTATCTGCGGCATCTCTGGCCCTTCTTCTTATATCTTTTCAGTCTCCCCTTCTTATCACCCAGGGAGGAGTCCAGCTATCCTTTGGAGCTGTCTTTGCCATAGGAGGGATGACGCCTGTCATAGAGAACTGGATTGGGAAGGGAAAGCCTCTGGCAGGTACTCTTTCCGCTACTTTTGCCATTCAGATGGTTACTATGCCATTTCTGCTCTATCATTTTTACCAGATTCCGCTTTACAGTATTTTTCTAAATCTTCTTGTGGTTCCTCTGATGGGAGGCGTGCTCTGCTCAGGGATCGCAGTGATTTTTCTCGGAAATTTAAGCCCTGCCCTGGGAGTTTTTGCGGCAGGAACAGGACATTACATTCTGGCCTTATATGAGTTTCTTTGCAGAAAGGTGTCTGAGCTTCCAGGCTGCAGTTTGACATTTGGCAGGCCGGGAACAGAGCGGACGGCAGCATATGGCCTTCTGCTGCTGGCAGGACTGGCGTTTTTGGCTGTGTCAGGGAAAGACAGGAAAGAGGCAGAAAAGGGGCTGGAAACGAGGAAGGGAAAGGGGATTTCATACCCAGGGAAAGTACTTGTTCTTTTTATAATGTATTGTCTTTACATCCTGATTTTCAAGCCGGGTCCGGTGAATGGGCTGGAGGCCCTGTTCCTTGATGTAGGTCAGGGAGATGGCATTCTGCTGCGGACGGAGAGGTTTTCAGTGCTGGTGGATGGAGGAAGTTCTTCAAAAAAGTCTCTGGGAGAATATACCCTTGAACCGTGTCTGAAGAGTCTGGGAGTTTCTGTGATCCATTATGCATTTATCAGTCATGGGGATGAGGATCATTTAAGCGGAGTAGAATATCTTCTGGAATTCTGCGATGACATAAGAATAGAAAATCTTATGCTTCCCTACCAGGGAAGGGAAGATGAGTCTGTGATCAGGCTGGCAGAGCTTGCAGAAAAGCGGGGAACAAAAGCGTGGTACTTAACAGGGGGAGACAGGATACAGGTTGGAAAGCTCCGGATCACCTGCCTTTACCCCAATGAGCCGGATGTGCCGGAGAATACCAATGAGGAATCGGAAGTGCTTAAGATGGACTATGGAAACTGTCATATGCTGTTTACAGGCGATATAGGAGAGAAGGGAGAGGGGCGGCTTCTTGGACGGCCTGCGGAAACCAGACTGTTAGGAGAGATTAATGTGCTGAAAACCGCACATCACGGCTCCAAATACTCTTCCAGCCAGGAATTTCTTGATGCGGTAAAGCCCCGGTGGGCTGTTATATCTTATGGCGAGAATAATTCCTATGGACATCCTCATAAGGAGGTTTTGGACCGTTTGGAAGAACAGCAGGCAGAGGTTTTAAAAACCGGGGAAAGCGGAGCAATAAGGATGTGGACGGATGGGGAGATGGTCAGGTTCACAAGTTTCATTGACGGAGATGGTTTCTCCCGGTATAATAAGAGGAAGTGAGGCTGAACAATGCTTTTTCAGCCTTTAGCTTCCAATAGGCTGGATATGAAAACATATCCCTTGATTCATCAGTATACAAAAATGAGAGGAAGAACACCATGCAGACGCTGACCCTTGATATTAAAAACCACAGCTTCAAGCCGGTCTATCTTCTATATGGAGAAGAAGCATTTTTAAAAAACAGCTATAAAAATCAAATGAAATCGGCAATTACAGCAGGCGATACCATGAACTTCAACCAGTTTGAAGGAAAGGGGATCGATGTACGGGAGATTATCAGTCTTGCGGATACCATGCCCTTTTTTGCGGAAAAACGCCTGATCCTTGTGGAAAACAGCGGTTATTTTAAATCAGCTTCTGATGAAATGGTATCTTATCTGTCCCAGATGCCGGATACCACCTGTCTGATCTTTGTGGAGTCAGAGGTGGATAAGCGAAGTAAAATGTTTAAGAAGGTAAAGGAACTGGGGTATGTGGCTGAAATGACCCGGCAGGATGCGGCCCAGCTTGCCAGATGGGCGGGGACTCTGCTTTCCAGGGAAGGAAAGAAGATCACAGGACATACCATGGAGCTGTTTCTTCACATGGCCGGAGATGATATGGAAAATATCCGTATGGAGCTGGAAAAGCTCATAAGTTATACTCTGGGAAGAGAAGTAATTACGGATGAGGATGTGGAAACCATTTGCACGGTCCGGACAACCAATAAGATTTTTGATATGGTAGCGGCGATTGTGAACCGGCAGACAAAAAAAGCCATGGACCTTTATGAGGACCTACTCACCCTGAAAGAACCTCCCATGAGGATCCTGTTTCTTATTGCCAGGCAGTTTAACCAGATTCTGCAGGTAAAGGAGCTGATGGGAAAGGGGATGGATAAGGGCGGCATTGCCTCAAAGCTTAAGATTCCTCCTTTTGCAGCAGGAAAAATCATGCCTCAGGCAAAGTCCTTTTCCAGGGAACAAATCCTGTCTTATGTAAACTTGTGTGTGGAAGCAGAAGAAGCCGTAAAGACCGGAAGGCTTAATGACCGAATGGCGGTGGAATTGCTGCTGACGCAAAAATATTAGACTTTTATGATTTAAATTGGTAAAAGCTGGTTATTTTATTAAGAAAGGAGGTCAGGATGGAAGACTTATTGAAAAAAAAGCAGATGAGGGTATTTTTATCAAGGCTGCTGCTTGCCATGCTGGTTATTGTATTTTATAAAATTGTTATGAACATTTCCGATGTGATGATTTGGACCAAATCATTTACAAAGGTACTGATCCCCTTTTTTTATGGATTTGTTATAGCTTATCTTTTGAATATCCCATGTTCTGCCCTGGAACGGCGTTTAAACAGACTTAAAAACAGTCCTTTTCAAAAGCGTTCCAGAGGGATCAGTGTTTTTGTTATTTATGCTTTATTTATTGTTGTTGTTGTTCTGATTATAAATAAGGTAATTCCTCTGCTTCAAAAAAGTATATTGGATTTTATATTAAACTTTAATATTTATTATAATAATGCCATAACGTTTATGGAACAGCTGCCTTTGGAAAAACTGGGCTTATCGGAAATGGTGGAAGAGATTTTGCCGCCCCGGCCGGCCTTAAAAAGTATGCTGGAGGGTATTGGCCTGAAAGAAGTATTAGGTTCATTAAATGCGGTTTTGGGAGTTACTTCCCATATTTTTAGTGGATTTATTACGATTGTGGCTTCCATTTATTTTTTACTGGAGACTCATAATTTTAAATTTCAGATGAACCGGCTCATAAATTTATTTCTTCGGGAAAAGGTTAGAAAAGCAGTTTTAAGGTATGGAACCATAATTAATGACAGTTTTAAAAAGTTCATTGTATGCCAGCTTTTAGATTCCGTGATTTTATGTACCATTACCACCGTTGAATTTACCATACTTGGTTCCAAGTATGCTGTAGCTCTTGGGATCATATTGGGGATTTGCAATATTATACCTTACTTTGGTTCAATTTTTGGCTCCATTGGCGCTGTAATTATTATTGCGTGTACAAGCGGTATTAATACTGGGGTCATTGCAGCTGTGGTTTTACTTATTACTCAGCAGATGGACGGGAATGTAATACAGCCAAAGCTTATGGGAAACTCATTTTCCTTAAGCCCGGCTTTGATCGTCATAGGAATCACTTTGGGCGGTGCAATGGCCAGAATATGGGGAATGATTTTGGCAGTGCCTGTGGTTAATATATTAAAGGTCATTTTAGGGGATTTCATAGCAATCAGAGAGAACAAGCTTCAGGAGGCCGAAGGTCATACAGGCCCAGTCCAAAGCTCCGGAGATCCTGTTCCGGATGTCTCGGTTGATTCTGATAAATAAGGAGTTGTCTTGTGTTCAGTTCAGAGAAAACATTTCTTATAAAGACTGTAATCCTCCAGGTGCTGATATGCGTCTTAACAAACGAATTGATTCAGCTTATGGAGCCAATCCATCCGCTTTAAGGGAAGAAGCAGACAGCAGGTTCTTTGGAACCTGCTTTTCTATTTGAAACGTAAGAAAGGAGGGGTGCTTTCACAGATGATTGTTCGTCTATGGAAGCAGCCCTCCTTTCTTTATGGATCGGATTTTACAGAATCCTCATTTTGCCACAGCTATTTACATCAGCAGCTGTCTTTTTCTTTATCGCTGTCACAACAGAGTTCCTGATGGGCTAAAATGGTACCCAGCGTGTCACCCAGCTGTGAAAATATAGTGCCTAGCAAAGCGATTTCATCGGAAGACCGGCCCTCAGCAATGCAGCAGGCCAGGGAAGATACAAGCATTACAAGTTCGCAGGATTGCATAAATATATCACCTCTCCATAGTATATGTTGCAGAGAGGCGGCAAGATAGAAGAAATCTCACACTAGTTTATATATGTTGAAAGGTTCAAAAAGTATCAGGTAATCGTCTTTTTGCAGTCCTTTTCCGTATTTGGCCTGGTAGCAGTAAATGGCATCCTGCAAAAACTCTTCCGTAACATTTAAATGTTCCGCGATCTCATATCTATTTCGGCATCCGGCTTCCTTTGCTGCCACCAATCTTTCCAGGGTTATCATTTTATTGTAGGCCCATAGCCGGGCGGTGTGTTCCTGCTTCTGGTTGGATACATCAGACTGATCCAGAATATTGCCGGTAGTAGTATGGTAGTGTCCCAGCTCTTCCGCCAGTACACAGGCCTTCTGGCAGTCCGGCATATCCTGGCGGATCAGTATCTGTGTTCCCCTGATCCTGCCGTCATTGGCTATCAGCGGCCGTTCTTTTATGATGATTCCATGGGAATCCGCTTCTTCTAATAAAGATTCATAGTTCAAATAAATCACCTCAATGAGTTATTTCTTATTCATCAAAAAAGGCATCATCATGCTTCTTCATCTCTTCGGTCACCTTGATGTCAGTTCTTTCATGGGCTGCAACCGGTTCTAAGTAAGCCCTGTTATTTCCATTTGCAATCTTTACAATGGTTTGGTCTTTGCTGTATTCCGGGATGTGAACCATCTCCCTGACACGTTTTAAGGCTTCCTTCTGCCCTTTTTCATTTAAATGGTGAAAATTCTCAAGCATTTCTCCCGCATATTTCCCAAAGCAGCCGCTTACATAGTTAAAAGCGGAAGCAGTATCGCTCTCCCAGCCCATGAGATAGGCCGGAGTTGTCTTTAAAGCATTGGCAATGGCTATGATCTTTGACTGAGGAAGCCCTCTTCCGTCTACTTCGATCTTATTAATGGAAGAACGGGATTTGTAACCTGCCTTCAGAGCCAGTTCTTCCTGGGAGATTCCCAGTTCTTCCCGCCTCTTTTTAATGATCTGACCTATTTCCATAGGATCACCTCCATAGCAGTATTATATCACGGTGTAGAAAAATATTCAACAAATATTCAAAATGCTGTTGACAAATGTGGTACATAAGAGTATGATAACCAATGTAGACAGTATGACTACAACGGGGAAGAAGAAAGGTATGGCAGATATGGTTTGGCTGAATGATGAAATTAAAAAACCGGACTGAAAAAAGGGTGGATTGCGGCGAAACTGGGTCTGTCTGGCTATGAATTTTGGAGAAGAATAAACAATAAAACCAGTTTAAGGCAAGGGAGATTAAGGAGTTGTACAGGTTGTTGAGGATCACGTCGTTGAAGAAGAGAGATGAAATTTTTTTGCTGACAATGTAGACTTTATGACTACAAAGGCGGATGGGGAGGAAGTGGTTTATGGAAATGAAGAATATGGGGAAGGTGAGGAGTCCTACACAAAAGGAATGGTCCGGTATTGAAAAGGCTGATGCCCAAAGGAAAGGGTGCATCCTATGAAAGGAGGAATAAAATGTATAACGAAATCATGGATGGTGTCATGAAAAAACTAAAAGAGCTTTTTCCGGAAGCCAGGATCGGTACAATTCCCTTGGGGGAGGGAATCGCTGAACCTTATTTTGAAGTCGGATTTTTAGAAACATTGGAAAAGCCTGTAAACAGTTATCGTTATTTCCGCAGCGTGAGCGCATATGTGAAATATTACTGTCAGGATTCAGAACAGCGGCTAAAGGACAGGAATCGTGTGCTGGATATTCTTATGGATAAGCTGGAATACATTACTCTGGAAGATGGCTCTTTCATAAGAGGCAGCAGCAGAAGGGGAAAATATGAGGAGGATGCTTTAAACTTCCTGGTAGATTACCAGATTCACATATTTAAAACCGGGGAGCAGGAAGAATCCATGGAAGATATGAAATTAAAGTGAAAGAGGTGTTATTGTGGCAAAAAAGGGAGTAAGAGAAACGGACGGAACCGCCGTTGCACGCTATACAAAGGATCAGCTGATCCACTCGGAAAGATATCGCAATCATAGGGACTTACTAAGTGCTTTGCTTGACGATGGAAACTTATATTCTATAACAGAAACAGAAAAAATCATGGATCAATTTATGAAAGGAAGGGTGAAAGTATGTTAGGTGGAGGAAATTTTACAATTCAAAATAAAGTATTTCCTGGTACATATATCAATTTTGTCAGTACTGCTTCGGCTGGTGCTGCCATGGGAAGCCGTGGGGTGGCGGCAATCCCTATGATTCTTGAATGGGGACCGGAGAAGGAAGTGTTTGAGGTTACTGCAGAGGATTTTCCAAAAAAGTGTAAAGAGTTTTTTGGATATGCCATGGATGATGCAGCTATGCTTCCAGTGAGAGAACTTTTCAGAAATATGACGAAAGGTATTTTTTACCGCTTGAATACAGGGGTACATGGGGCTAATGAATATGGTACGGCAAGATACTCTGGCAACAGGGGGAACAGTCTGATGACTGTTATTGCAAAAAATGTGGATAATGCTTCCAAGTTTGATGTAAAAACACTGTTTGCCGGAAAAGAAGTTGATTGCCAGACTGTCACAGACGCAGGAGAACTGAAGGACAACAGCTATGTAACGTTTAAAAAGGAGGCAGCTCTGGCAGAGACGGCAGGGCTTCCCTTTACAGGAGGCACCAATGGTGGAGCGGTGACTGGAGAGGATTACGCAGAATTCCTGGAAAAAGTGGAGAGTGCTTCTTTTCAGATTCTTTGCTGTCCTTCAACAGACGATAAGGTAAAGGCATTGTTTACTGCGTTCACGAAACGTATGAGGGATGAGGCTGGTGTCAAGTTCCAGACAGTATTACACCAGTATTCCAAGGCTGATTACGAAGGTGTTATTTCTGTGGAGAATGAAGCGGAGGAATCCGCCACAGGCCTTGTTTACTGGGTTGCCGGCGCGGAAGCGGCATGTGCTGTCAACAAGACCATTGAAAATAAGGTTTATGACGGCGAGTATACAGTTAAGGCTTCTTATACCCAGACCCAGCTTGCTGATGCAATAAAAGCAGGCAGGCTCATGCTTCACAAGGTAGGAAGTGAAATCCGGGTACTGACTGACAGCAGCACTTTGGTTACTTATACAGAGGAAAAGGGAGAAGATTTCTCTAACAACCAGACAGTCCGCGTTTTGGATCAGATTGGAAATGATATTGCTTCTCTTTTCCATACACGTTACCTGGGCAAAATTTCAAACGATGACGCAGGGCGCGTAAGCCTTTGGAATGATATTGTTACATATGGAAAACAGCTGGCCGTGTTAAGGGCAATTGAAGCTGTAAATTCAGAGGAAGTTACCGTGGAAAAGGGACAGGGCAAGCGGTCCGTTGTGGTGAATTTCCCAGTGAAACCGATTAATTCCATGAGCATTTTATATATGACAGTGGTTGTATCATAAGAAAGGGGTAAAGAAATATGAGCAATATTACAATGGACGCATGGGACGCAATCAGCGCCACAAAAGCAGAATGTTTTATCACAATTGAAAATGAACGTTACAATTTTATGCAGGCATTGAACCTGGAAGCAAAGATCGAAAAGGTAAAATCAGAGATTCCGATTCTGGGACGGGCCATGAAGGGAAATAAGACCGTAGGAATGAAGGGAAGCGGATCAGCTACTTTCCATTACAATACAAGTATTTTCCGGGATATCTTATACAAGTTCCAGCAGACAGGAAAGGATATTTATTTTGATATCCAGGTAACCAATGAGGATCCTGTTTCCAGGGCAGGCCGCCAGACCGTGATTTTAAAAGATTGCAACTTAAATGGAGGCATTATCACCAAATTTGACGCAACAGGAGAATATCTGGAAGATGAGTTTGAATTCACATTTGAAAGCTGGGAAATGCCGGAAAGATTCAGCAATCTTGCAGGAATGCAGTAAAAGAAGAAGGGGATAAAAAGAAATGGGAGATTTAAGTTGTTTTTTAAGCCAGAACGCAGTTAAGGCAGAGCACGAAAAGTTCGTTGCTTCCAAACGTTTTTTAGGTCAAGACAAAAAGCCGGTGGAATGGGAAATTAAAGCGATTACCTCTAAGGAAGATGAAGCCCTGAGAAAAGAGAGCACAAAACGGGTACAGGTAACCGGAAAAAAGGGACAGTATACTCAGGAAACGGATTACAACCTTTATCTTGGGAAGCTGGCAGCAGAATGTACGGTTTATCCCAACTTAAATGACAAAGAACTGCAGGATTCCTATCATGTTATGGGGGCTGACGGGCTTTTAAAGGCCATGCTGACTGCCGGTGAATACGCAGGTTATCTGGAGCGCATTCAGCAGGTAAACGGTTTTGATATCACTCTGGAAGAGCAGGTTGAAGAAGCAAAAAACTAATAGAAGGAGGCGATATGGAGGCCAATATTGCCTACTATTGCCTCCACAAGCTCCACAAATGGCCTCATGAGTTTCTTAGGCTGGACAGGTATGAACGGGCGTTTGTTATGGCGGCAGTACAGCTTAAGCTGGAAAATGATAAAAAGGAAGCGCAAAAGGCAAAGGCTGCAGGGAGAAGATAGAAGAATGGAAGGACATCCTTTGGGGTGTTCTTCTAAAAAGGAAAGGAGGGAAAGTGTATGGCAACGATACAAAACTCAATAAATCTTAATAATGGAGCCGCTTCCGTTTTAACCAGAATCAATCATTCAATTAATATGACTAGTGAGTCCTTTCGAAGATTCCAGATGGCCGCAGGTAATTTTGGCTTGCCGGGGCTGCAGGCTGCCGTAACAGATATTCATAGCATGGGTATTCAGTTTGAACAGGTTACGGAAGTAATCGTACAGGCCAAGGAACAGCAGGAAGAATTAAATAAAAAGATAGATGACAGTAAGAAAAAGATTGAAAAAATGAAGGCTCTCTGGGGCAAGGCTTTATCAGGGATTGGCAAAATGGGAATTAACAACAGTCCTATGGAAATATTTAACCAGGCAAATGATATAAAAGCTGCGGGAAATATTATACAGACCCGGACAGGGATGCAGGGGCAGGACCTGGATATGGCAAAGCAAAGTGCTAAAAATCTATATGTGGATAACATAAGCGGCAGTCTGGGTGATGCTGCAAAGAGCCTGTCTTCGGTTCATCAGATGACCGGTCAGACAGGGGACAGTCTGGAACAGCTTACAAGAGCCGGATTGCTCCTTGAAGACACCTTTGGCTACAGCCTGGCAGACAGCCTCCGAACTGCAGGAGTGCTGCAAGAGCAGTTTGGAGTTACAGGTTCCCAGTCATTGGACTTAATCGTACAGGCAACTCAGGCCGGTCTCGATAAAAACGGAGAGCTTCTGGATACAATCAATAAATATTCCCCCCAGTTTGAAAACCTGGGCCTTGGCGGGGCTGACATGTTTAATATGTTGGTCAATGGAGCGCAGAATGGAGAGGTTTCGGTCAGCACTTTAGGTGAGGCTGTAAAGGAATTTTCATCAAAAGCTGTTGGCGGTGGAAAGGATGCTCAGGAAGGTTTTTCTGCTTTGGGGCTTGATGCTGCTAAGATGACAGAAGCATTTGGAAGCGGCGGTGATACGGCAAAGCAGGCATTCCAGCATACTATTGCCGCTTTAAGCAGTATGGAAGATCCTGTGAAAAGAAATATAGCAGGAATGAAGCTGTTTGGCAGCGCCTGGGGGGCACTTGGAAATGAAGGAATTATGGCCTTATCCAAGTTGGATGGTTCAGTAGAACTGTCAACGGAACATCTGGAAGAATTGAATAATGTAAAATATAATGATGCGGCCAGCGCTCTGAGCTCTTTGGCTAAGACAGTTAATATGGGGCTTGCCGGACCCATAGGCAATATGGTTGACAATGTGACCAAAGCCATCAACAGTTTCACAACCGGACTTAAAGGGAATGCCAGTGAAATCAGCGGGATATTTGGCGTCATTGGATTTGTGGCCGGAGCTGTGGGGAAAGTCTTTGCAGAAGTATGGCCTGTGATTGAGCCTGTTTTGTGGGGGATTATTGCGGCTTTGATTGTTTATAACGCGACTATGGAGGAGGGGTGGATTGCTATAATAAAGGATGCGGCCGGTGTGGCGCGGAAGACGGCTTGCAGTTGGGCTGCTGCAGTAGCAACTTTCGCAGAAACAGTTGCTCAGAAAGGATTAAATGCAGCATTAGCCACCTGTCCCATTAATTTTATAATTATGGCAATTGTTATATTGATAGCACTTTTTTATGCAGGTGTGGCTGCTGTTAATAAATTTGCCGGAACCTCTTACAGTGCAACAGGGCTAATATGCGGTGCTATTGCAGTAGCTGTTGCATACATAGTCAATTCACTTATGGGACTTCTGGAAGTTGGATTTGGGATTATTGAGTACTTTTATAATGGCTGGGCAGCTTTTGCAAACTTTTTTGGAAATCTGTTTCATGATCCGGTAGCTTCGGTAATTCACTTATTTGCAGATTTAG
Source organism: Lachnospiraceae bacterium (assembly GCA_902363835.1). Classification (GTDB taxonomy): domain Bacteria; phylum Bacillota; class Clostridia; order Lachnospirales; family Lachnospiraceae; genus Lacrimispora. The sequence continues at coordinate 32,381 of CABJBM010000016.1, read as the reverse complement.
GTGATACAGTTCTTGGTGTTATACAAAAGATAGCACAGGGCCTGGACTTTATATTTGGTACGAATATGGCAGACACTGTGAAAGACTGGCGGGATAATTTATCTAATCTTGCCGATCAGCTTGCTGAAAAGTATGGAAATGGAACCTATGAGGTCAAAGCAGATAAACTGGAGATGGATCAGGTATTGGCTGATTTTGGTATATCACTGGAACGGTGGAATTATGGTGATAAAGCCCATAAAGGAAATGAATTTGGAAAAGGGCTGGGAGGTAACATAAAGGATAAACTTAGCGGGATAAATAGTTTCTTTGACAGGAATCCCTCAGAATCTGGTTTGTCCGGTGTAACTGACAGCATTGCCCAGAATACAGGAGATACTGCTATAAGTACAGCAGCAATGGCAGACTCCATGGATATCATGGATGAGGAACTAAAATACATGCGTGATGCTGCAGAACAGGAAATCATCAACCGGTTTACGCTCGCTGAACTGAAAGTAGATGTGAATAACAGCAATACCATAAAGAACGTAACTGATATTGATGAAATGTACCGCAGACTCGGTGATGCTACCAGTGAAATCCTTGCTTCGGCAGCGGAAGGAGTGAATTTATAATGGCATATGAAGTTTACATTGATGATATGCTTCTCCCCCTGCCGCCTGAAAAGATTCCTGTCAAATATAGCGGGCAAAACAAAACGGTGAATTTAATAAACGGAGAAGAAATCAATTTGATCAGGCCCTTTGGCCTTGGGGAAATAAGCATTGATGCAATCATTCCTCAGATGGATTACCCATGTGCAGTCTGGGATGGAAGCATTGACAGTGCGGAAGATTTTCTGGAAAGGCTTCAGGAATTAAAGGATGGCCAAAGTCCGTTTGAATTTACTGTTATCCGGCAGGGAATGGGCGGAAACAGCCTTTTTGATACCAGCATTGATGTTACTTTGGAAGATTATAAGGTTACGGATGATGTGAGTGAGGGGCTTGATCTCATAGTGTCTCTTACAATGAAGGAATATAAAAATTATGGGACTAAAATCATGAATTTTGTCATTGTTGACGAAAAACAGGAAATAGAGTCCGCACAGCCGCAAGAGGAACGTCAGGGAGAACCGCTTCCGGTGAAAAATTATACGGTTGCCAAGGGGGACTGCCTATGGTCAATAGCGAAAAAACAGCTTGGCAATGGAAGCCGGTGGCAGGAAATTCATAATCTGAACCGGGACAAAATAACAAATCCCAATGTCATTTATCCGGGGCAGGTTCTCACCATGCCGTAGGAGGTAGGAAATGGAAGTACATTTATATATCCAGAACGGCCAGACCGTATATGAGCCGGTGGTAAAAGGAGCGATTACCTGGGAGACTCAGCGCAGAGGACAGCCCGGAAAATGTTCTTTTACCTTAATTCCGGACAAACGCCTCCAGATCGAGGAGGGCAATGCCCTCCGTCTGGATGTGGATGGGAAACCCGTTTTCTTTGGATTTATTTTTGAGCGCAGCTGGAGCAGTGATGGAGAAATAAAGGTTACCGCTTATGACCAGCTTAGATATTTAAAAAATAAAGAGACTTATAATTACACGGATTTAACTGCCGGAGAGGTGATCCAGATGATAGCCAGGGATTATCATTTAAAAACTGGGGAGCTGGAGGATACAGGAGACCGGATTTCCAGAAAAGAAAAAGATAAAACCCTGTTTGATATTATTTTAAACAATCTGGATCTTGCTATGATACATACGAAAAACTTGTTTACGTTTTATGACGATGCAGGAAAGCTCGCTTTGAAAAATATGGAGAACATGAAGCTTGATATTATGATTGATAATAAGGCTGCTCAGGATTATGACTATAAGGTCAGCATTGACAGCAATACTTATAACCAGATCAAACTGTATTGTGACAACAATGATACAAAACAAAGAGAAATCTATATGACAAAGCACACAGAAAATATTAATAAATGGGGGATTTTACAGAAAGACGAGTCCATTGAAAAGGGCGTAGACGGCCAGGCCATAGCAGAAACATATCTGACTTTATACAACCGCCCCTCCAGAACTTTAACTGTGAAGGATGCCTTTGGAGATATACGGGTGCGGGCAGGCTGCCTGATTCCGGTATTTCTGGATATAGAGGATCCAGAGTTGAAAAATTATCTGGTGATCGAATCTGCAACCCATAAAATTGAAGAGGGAGTACACACCATGGATTTAATATTGAGGGGGGCGAAAGTCAGTGGCTGATTTAGAGTGGATAGAAAATATAAAACGGATCGTAATTCAGGCAATTGAAGCGGGAGATCCATGTGACGTGATTCCGGGAACTGTGATTAAGGAAAATCCCATGGAAATACAAATTGATCAGAAAACAATCTTATCTGAATCACAGATTATTTTGATGAAACAATTTACAGACCATAGAGAATTAATGGAGATTCCGGGAATCGGAGAGGTGTCTGTGACTGTAAAAAATGGATTAAAAGCCGGCCAAAAGGTTCTTTTGCTTCAGAAAAGGGGCGGGCAGCAGTATGTAGTAATGGGCACGTGGTAAGAAAGGAGGTGTTGCCATGCTTCCGGTGACAGGTAATATTTTAGAACAGGATTTTAAAGTGGTACAGATGCCGTCAAAAACTTTTCGCCTGGATATGGAAAAAAAGCGCGTGATTGGAACGGTGGATGGCTTGGAGGCAGTAAGGCAAACGGTTTTTTGTATTCTGAATACGGAGCGGTTTGATTGGCTGATTTATAGCTGGAATTATGGTGTGGAGCTTAAAGATTTATTTGGAAAGTCAACAGGGCTGGCAAAAGCAAGGATCAAAAAGAGAATCAAAGAAGCACTGCAGCAGGATGACAGGATTCAGAGCGTTGATGGATTTTCCTTTGAAGGCAATGGGAAGGTGCTTCATGTAAGGTTTACGGTTCATACCACTTTGGGTGAGATTGTGGTTGAGAAGGAGGTGAACATTTAATGTATGAGAATATGACGTATGAAGTTATTTTGAAACGAATGCTGGATCGGGTTCCCCAGGGGCTGGATAAACGGGAAGGGGCGCTGATCTATACGGCTCTTACAGCGGCAGCGGCGGAAATGCAGATCATGTACATAGAGTTTGATGAAATTTTAAACGAAACCTTTGCAGACACTGCCTCCAGGGAAAATTTAATCCGCAGAGCTGCAGAACGGGGGCTGGAGCCGAAAGAGGCGACCAGGGCAGTTTTAAAAGCGGTTGCTACCCCTGAAATGGCTGAGGTTTCAATAGGAGACCGATTCCGTCTGGGGCTTAACAATTATGTGGTTTCAGGCAGCATGGGGGGAGGAATTTATCAGGTTACCTGCGAAATTGCCGGAACCTGCGGGAATCATCAGTTAGGCCGTTTGATTCCGGTATTGAATATTCCCGGACTTACGGCTATGGAAATGACAGAGGTGCTGATCCCAGGTGAAGATGATGAGGAAACAGAAGGGTTTCGGAAAGCTTATTTCGATTCTTTTCATGAAAAATCTTTTAGCGGAAACCGGAAGGATTACATGGATAGAACCAATGGTATTCCGGGAGTTGGTGCAACAAAGATCACCAGGGCATGGAATGGTGGTTCTACCGTTAAATTAACAATACTGGATTCTAATTATAACAGGGCTTCTGATCTTTTGGTACAAACCGTTCAGGAAATAATTGATCCGGCACATAGCGGGAACGGAGATGGGCTTGCACCGATTGATCATATTGTAACTGTGGATACTGCTGAGGAAGTAAAGATAGAGATTAACAGCAGGCTGGAATTTGACGGCAGTTATCCTTTTGAGGTTTTAAAGGATCGGATCGGAAATGCGGTTGATGCTTATTTGGGAGAGCTTAGAGCCTCATGGGAAGGTCTCGGAGAGCAGGGGTGTATTATAAGAATCTCACAACTGGAAGCGAAAATTTTGCAAATCCAGGGGATTTACGATATCAGTGACACACGGATAAACGGAGCAGCAGAAAATCTGGAATTAAGTAAATACCAGATTCCAATATATGGAGGGATTGAAATTGATTCGAGAAGCTGATTTACTGTCCTACATTCCTGACTTCCTCAAGGAATATGAAGAAATGAGAGCTGTACAGGAGGTGCTCCAACCGGAGATACAGCGGTTGGAGGATGAAACAGAGAGTGTGTTCAGCAATCAGTTCATTTCAAGTTCTGACATCAGGAGTATGAAGCGATATGAAAAAATGCTGCATATTCAGCCTTTACCTGATGATACACTGGCTGACAGACGTTTTAAGGTGTTGTCAAAATGGAATCGCATGATTCCGTATACAAAGATTGCATTAAGGCAAAAGCTGTCTGTTTTATGCGGGGAAGATGGTTTTACCCTGGAAATTGATCCGAAAAAGGTTATTACTGTTCGGGTAGCGTTAAAAAGTAAGAGGAATTTTTATGAAGTGAGGGAAATGTTAGAAGAATTTGTGCCTTGTAATATGGTTATGGATTTGGACCTTCTTTATAATCAGCATGATCTGCTCTGTAAATTTACTCACAAACAATTAAGAGCCTGGAGCCACAGGCAGATAAGAAATGAGGTGTTTATCAATGGGGAATGAAACAAAGAATTATAAGTTTCCGAAACCAAGCGAAGATGATTTCTATGACATATCAGAATACAATAAGGCTATGGATATTTTAGATGAAACGCTGACAGATATGAATGGCAGGAAGCTGGATCATAATGGGAATGCTTCAAATACAGTCACTGAATTCAATCAGGGGATTCTGCGCGAAAATATTGAATCAGGGGAGAAATTATCGGTTTCTCATGGAAAAATACAAAAATGGTTTTCAGAGATGAAAAACATAGCATTTTCCGGACTTGCATCGGATGTCACTCAGGATGCTGCCCATCGTTTTGTGACGGATACGGAGAAAAATAACTGGAATGCTAAGGTTTCGGCATCTGGAGGGGATATTTCCGGTACGAAGATAGGTTCGCTTGAAAAGGTAACATCTGAATTTCCGGTTCCCGCGGAGGGGGAGACATCGAAGGTGTTTCTGGGGAAGGTGAAGAAGTTTATTCAGGATTTTAATGATTTTAAGGCTGGGATAATTACTGTTGGGAAGTTGGTGAATAACGGACAGACTACGGCTGCAGGGTATGCTTTGGATGCGAGGTATGGGAAGACGTTATATGATTTGTATGCTCAATTAAATAGTGATTTAACAAAAACAAATAGCATTTTAAGTAACTTTGTTCAGATAAATCCAAAACTAGATAGTGGCTCTTTTTGGGGTGGAAATACTAGATCACTTATAAAGTGTGAGGCTATGAACAGTGGAGATGTGTTCAATCCTTTCATAAACATTCCGACTGATAATGGCGTTTGGTGTATCGGTACTTACGCGAAAAATGAAGAACTTATGTTTAGATACTACCCCAAAGGAGGGAATCCAACTGGCGTAGCGGCAATAATACCTCCACCGACCAGTGATAGATGGATTTAAAGTTTAAGTGATCATTTAAGACGGCATTGGATCGATAGTAATCCAGACCATTGTGCCAGCAAAATTGTGGTCAGCACTATTAAACTTGCCATTATAATAGTATACATCTGCAATGCTACTTGTCGTACTACCCCACAGCAAGAAGTGCCTCATTCCAGCCGGACGGTATCCGCTAGGCACGTTCCGTTGATTCATCCATTCATTTACGATAGAGGCTTCAACTATGTTCCCCTTGCGGATATAAATGTCGGTACCTTTTTGTGCCAAGCTGCTGCTTATGGTGGTTAGATTGATATTTATTGTAGTAATCTGATCCTGTAAATTACTATTTAATTGAGCAGCCATTAGAATTGTAAAATTAAATATACTATTGCTTTAATAAAAATAAAACCTAATTAAAATATACTGTTAGAGAGGTAAGACAATAGTTAGCATTAATTTATAAAAGTCTGACAAAGTAAAAGGAAAATATTGATAATACTCAATTGTAAAGCAACTATAAAAAAAGAAGGTGAAAAATGAAACACATACTATGCACCCTTATCGGAATCACCGTCAACATCATAACAACCCTATTCGGCATCTGGGACGTCAGTATAAGCACCCTAATCCTATTCATGGCCATCGATTTCTTCTCCGGCCTAGCCGTAGCGGGAATATTCCACAACAGCAAAAAGACAGAAACAGGCACCCTGGAATCCAAAGCCGGATGGAAGGGCCTGTGCAGAAAATGCATGACCCTACTGTTTGTCTCAATCGCCCACCGCCTGGACCTATCCCTAGGCACCCCTTACATACGCGACACAGTAATCATCGGCTTTATGGCAAACGAACTCATATCTATCGTAGAAAATGCAGGCCTCATGGGCCTGCCTCTTCCAGCGGTCCTGATTAGAGCCATAGACATTTTAAATAAAAAATCACAAACATCACAATAACAGCAAAAGGCCCAACTCAGCCCTGGTACATTCCCACACCTTACATCATATTATAATAATAAAAAGGACAAGGTAACTTTATGGTTAAAAGCTTAGCTACAGAAGATATGTCAAACATGGAACTGTTGGGAATACAGGAAAATCTAAAGGATTCCGATTACACGGAAATTAAACGTTTCCGGGAATCCTTTGATGCCGATGAGATGGGCTTTGTGGACGGAAGGGAAGGGATTTAATATGGAAGTTCACAAACTATTGACACCATATAACTATAGCGACGGTCAGATAGACCGGATAAAATATATTGTAATCCATTATGTAGGGGCTCTTGGAGGAGCGGAAGCAAACTGTAAATATTACGCTTCCCAATACATCGGAGCCAGCGCCCATTATTTTGTTGGCTTCAGCGGAGAAATATGGCAGTCCGTTGAGGACAAAGATATTGCATGGCATTGCGGGGCAAAATCCTATATCCATCTGGAATGCCGCAACAGCAACAGCCTGGGAATAGAGTTCTGTGTCAGGAATAATGGCAGCCAGTCAGAAACCAGCAGGGACTGGTATTTTGAAGACGCAACGGTAAAGGCAGCTACCCAGCTAACAAAAGAGCTGATGAAGCGGTACAATGTCCCGGCAGATCACGTAATCCGCCACTATGATGTGACGGGTAAAATTTGCCCTAATCCTTACGTGTACAATCACACGAAGCATACCTGGAATGATTTTAAAGCATCCCTGGCAGAAGAAAATCAGCCTAAATCCGGCTGGGTAGAAGAGAACGGCGGATGGAGGTTCTATCTGGGAGATACTGGAAACTATGTTAAAAACGACTGGTACAAAGATGGGGAAACCTGGTACTGGTTCGATGGTGCCGGATTTATGGTAAAAAACACATGGAAGACGGGATCAGACGGCAAATGGTACTATTTGAATGACAACGGTGCTATGGCAAAAAACCAGTGGATCATCTGGAAGGAAGAACTGTATAGGGCGACAGAAGACGGAAGTATGTTTGAAGGAAAAATATCTCTGGATACAGACGACAACGGTGCCATGCATATTGTCTGAAAAAAGAGGAAAGTCAGGTAATTGAAGTGAACCTTTCATGTTGGATAAAAATCCAACATGAAGGGTCATTTTTATGGAAAAGAAGAAGTTATACTTACAAACAGAAATTAGAAACCACATTGAACATTACAGGCAGGTATTTCTCAATTATTTCTCATTTCTCAACCATTTCCCAATCCTCAATCAAGGCAGCAGCCTAAAGCTGCTGGAAATTATTTACACACTATGTTAGAATGACCTATATAAATGATTATTGTGCGGCCCCCAAATGTTCATCAGAAGATAATCCCAAGGATCAGAGGCAGTGTAATTTTTCCGATTTCATAAGTAACAGTCAGAAAGGAGCCACTATGCAGAATTATAAACGAACCCCAATCCTAATTGTTTTTATATTTTATGCCATTTGCTTTTCCTTAAGAGCGATTGAATACTTCCTATTTCGCACCGACCAGTCCATAATCGGCGAAGCATTTATACATAAACTGGCCGGCATTTTTCTGCTGGCAGCAGCCTTGCCGTTTTTTCGTTATTCATGGTCAGAAATCGGTTTTTCTCCCAAAAAGGTGTTTCCCAATATTTTATTAGGAACTTTGCTGGGAGCCGGTGTTTTTACGGCAGGTTATGGAATTGAAATACTCATGCAGTCGGCGGAAGGCAATTTTCCGGCATTTAAATTTTATGTAACCAGCTACTCCATTTTAGGCAACAGGGGGATGGAGAATGGTCTCCTGTTCCTCTTTATCTGCGTAGCAGGAAACATAATTAATGTGATTATGGAAGAAGGAGTTTTTCGCGGATTATTTGTCCGGTTGTCAGAAGAAAAGTATTCTTTTGCTGTTGCATGCATGCTGTCTTCCATTCTTTTTGGAATCTGGCACATTATGCAGCCACTTAGAAATGTAATAGACGGAAATCAATCCATGGCGGGCGCATTCATGGCCGGTCTGTTATTGGTAGTCACCAGCACTCTGCTGGGCATTCAGTACTGCATGCTTTTCAAGCTTACAGGATCCCTGTGGGCAGGAATGGCAGCCCATTTTGTAAACAATACTACAGCTAATCTGCTGCATGTGGTTACCGCTTCCGGCGTGGATGAACTTTTGACCATCCGCATTGCCATTGCACAGACCATTTCTTTTATCCTTGTTCTTTTCTTTTATCTGTCTCGCAACAGAAAGAAATAGCTTCTATCCGGGAACACTTTTGGCCCTTTTAAGAGCATCCTTTCTCTGACGCTTCCGGCCGGCCCGGAGACAGTCTTTTTCTTGCACAACCTCCTCAACAAATATCCAACAAATACGAAAGGACAAAATGCACAAAAGTAACAACAATAACACAGCATATATCACAAAAAACATAAAATATATTGACACATACCCAAGAAAGTGTTACTTTAGAATCATCAAAAACGTTTTTGAAGATGGATCTTTCGTACAACACTTCTAAAGAGAAGTGTTAAAAAAAACCAAGGACCAAAAACGTTTTTGGAAAATGAGGTGTAAAATGGCAAAATCAATTTACGATGTGGCACAGGAAACGGGATTATCGGTAAGTACGGTATCAAGAGCTTTAAACGGATACAGTGATGTGTCGGCCAAAACCAGGGCGCGCGTGGTGGAGGCGGCGGAAAGACTTGGGTATGTTCCCAATACCAGTGCCAAAAATCTGTCTTCAAAGAACAAAAAAAATGTGGCTTTACTCATTTGCGGACTTTTGGAAGAGAGTCAGTCAAACGAGTTCATGATGCATATTATCCAGGGAGCTTATTCCTACATGATGAAGCATGAAATCAATCTGGCCATGTATTCCATTGGAAAGGAAGAACAGGAAAAAAAGGATTTTGACACATTTTGCAGAGAATATTCATTGTCAGGAGCCGTAATTATGGGACTCAGGATAACCGATCCTTTGGTGAAAACCCTGCCTCGCTCCACACTTCCCTGTGTATCCATTGATATCCAGCTGGACGGAGCATGCACATCGGCCGTCATGACAGATGACAGAAAGGCGTTTGAGCAGATCACCCAGTACGTGATCGACTCCGGACACCGGAAGCTGATTCTTGTTTATGGGCGGAAAAAGTCTGATGTTTCCATCAGACGTCAGCAAGGTTACCTGGATGCCCTTGAAAAAAACGGCATTGATCCCAAAGACTGCAAAGTGATTTATACTGACTTTATGGAACAAAAAGCGTATGAAGGAACAAAAAAACTGCTGAATGAATATAAAAGGGAAGCTGGCACCGCGTTTGTCTGCATGAGTGATTTAACAGCCATCGGCGTTTTAAGAGCTGTGCAGGAGCTGGGATATGAGAGTCCGGAGGATTTTTCCATTACCGGTTATGACGGCAACTACTTTATGAAATACATTGACCCTTTTATCACCCGCATCAACCAGAACATGTGGCAGAAAGGTTATGATGCGGCAAAACTTCTCATGAAAATGGTAAATGATGAAAAGTATTCAAAGATTCATATGACAAAATATTTTCTTGAGGAAGGCAAGAGTGTAAAGCAAATGTAAATAAATATTAAGGAGGATTCATATGAAACGAAAATTGGCGGGATTTATGGCGGCTGTTATGGCTGCGGCAACAATGATCAGCGGCTGCTCCGGCGGAAACAGCAATACAACTGCATCAGGAGCAGGAAAGACAGAAACTGGGTCAGATAAGGAAATCCAGATGACTTTCCCAACCTATCTGGCAGGTGAAAATGTAGGAGCTGTTTTCTTCCTTCCTGAGGTAGAACGGTTTAATGAGAAGTATGCAGGCAAGTATAAGATCGTGATCGAAGAAGTTCCTCAGGCCCAGTATGCGGAAAAGATTAAACAGCTGGCCCAGCAGAATAAACTTCCTGCCATTGTCCATGCTCCCGGTTCCGGCGGAATTGACCTTCAGTGGTTTAAGAACGTGGCTCTTGCCAATGGCATGGCATATGATCTGACTGAATTTGCAAACTCCAATCCAGAGATAAAAAAGAACTGGATTGACGAATCCATAGATTATTGTACCGTAGACGGAAAACTGATCTGCAAGCCTCTTTCCGTATTAAAGCCTGTGGGCATTTACTATAACAATACCATGTACCAGCCTGGAAAAGCCGTTAAGGACATGACTCTTAAGGAATTTACGGAAGGCATTGGAGACAACAAGATCGCATTCCAGACAGCTGAAAACGCATGGACCACAGGACTTCTGCTCACATCCCTTATTGCCAATCAGGAGGGGGGCGAGGGATACTTAGCTCAGTTTGTGGATGACAAGCTGTATGATTACACCGATGAAAAAATCGTTTCCGCAACCACCATTCTGCAGGAGCTCCTTCAGAAAAATGCATCGGCCAATACCATTGGTGCAGCTTATGCAGATGCAGCCAATGCATTTATGAGCAAAAGTGCTGCCATTATATGCAACGGTTCCTGGATGGCTTCTGACTTTGATGAAACATCAGCAGATAAGTGGTCCAATGGATTTACCGGTGAGGAAGTAACCTCAGATATTTATCCCGGTAATTTCGCCATTGCAAATCCAAGAGTATTTGGTGAGTTCTGGATTGCCAATACCGCTTCCGATGAGGAAAAAGAGCTGGCAAAAGCTTTCTTTGCCTTCCGTGATTCCAAGGAAGAAATCGAACAGCTGGTTCTGACCGAAGGCGGAGTGGCTCCAAAGCTGGATTACAGCGACGAATTCTTAAAGAAACAGGCGGAAAACCGCATTTTATCCCAGCTTGCGGAAAGCATGGATGGAAATACAAAATACACGGCATCAATTTTCGATGTAATGCCGGCCTCTGTTGCTGATACGGAATTTGGAAAGCTGCTTCCCAAGCTGGCGGACGGAACTCTTACACCGGAGGAATTTTGCAGCCAGTTAACCCAGAAGGCTGAGGAAGCAAAAAACTAAACATAGTAACATGGGAATTAAATACTGTTGCAAAAAGCCTGTAAAAGGGGTGTATTGCAGCAGTATTTTTTTAGAAAGAAGGGAAGAAAATGAAAGCAGGAAAGTCAAATTCCACCGTTTTGGAGAGAAGGAATTATAAGTGGTGCTACTTATTTTTACTGCCCTCCCTCTTAATATTTTTGCTGTTTTACTTATCCCCCATCCTTACGGTAATTGCCACATCCTTTACCAAATGGGATGGTTTCAACAAACCGGTTTTCATAGGACTTAAAAATTACATGGATCTTTTTCATTCCAAAACCTTTCTCATATCTTTGAAAAATCTTCTGGCCTGGTCAGTAATTGCCGCCACCTTTCATGTGGGATTCGGCGTTCTCATGGCGTTTGTCCTGTACGCAAAACCAAAGGGCTGGAAATTCACCAGAGTGATTTTTATGGTGCCTAACGTGATCTCAGCCGCTGCATGGGCCATGATATATAAATTTATTTTCAACGATGATATGGGAATTTTAAATAACCTGATCCGAAAGTTTTCCCCGGACTTTCATGTCCAATGGTTTTTCCAGTCTCCGTATGCATTCTGGGCGGTTACATGTACATGGATTTTTTATGCGGTGATTGTAACCCTGGTTGTATTAAATGATTTAATGGCAGTCCCTGAGGAAGTGGTGGAAGCTGCGAGAGTAGACGGGGCCTCCCGGGGCCCCCCCCCCCGCCATATCATGCTTCCCCTTTGCAGAAATGCCATTGGAACCGGAGTGATCTGTTCCATTACTTCCAGAATTGCCATGTATGAGCAGATCAGGCTGACGACAGCAGGCGGCCCTGGGGACGACACCATGAATATACCGCTGATCCTGGTCAACTCCATATCCGATATGAAATACGGGTATGCCAATGCCAACGGTATGGTCATGTTTGCCCTGGGCCTTATTATTCTGGCAGTAGTCAATGTTACATTCCGCATGAATGACAGTATCTATTAGGAGGAGGGCGCAATGAAGAAAAAAATTACTGTATTTTGCATGTATCTCCTTATGATCTTTACTGTGATCATATCGATTTTTCCGATTCTCTGGGTGATCATGTCATCCTTTAAAACAAACGCGCAGATTCTTGGAAATCCATTTACGCTGCCTTCCGCCATAAGCTTTGAGCCATATATATACCTGTTTGAGAAATACGATTTTCTCCGGTATGCGGCCAATTCTTTTCTGGTGTGCATTTCCTCAACGCTCCTGTCGCTGCTGTTCTTTGCCATGGGTGCCTATGTGATCGGAAAGTACCGTTTTCCAGGAAAGTCTTTGATTTTTGCCTTGTTCACCATTACCTTGCTGGTTCCATCCCATTCCAAGGCACAGCCTATTTTCTCCCTGATCATGAAGATGAATCTGTATGACAATATCTGGGGACTGGCAGTTGTTTACTTATCCATGGGGCTGGCAATGTCCATGTTTATTTTAAAATCCACCTTTATGTCCATTCCCTCATCCTTAGATGAGGCTGCAAGACTGGAAGGAGCAGGTTTTCTCCGGGTATTTTTCCAGATCAACCTTCCCCTGGCAAAAGGCGGGCTGGCTACGGCCGGAATTCTCATGTTTTTAAATAACTGGAATGAATTTTTCTACGCTTCCCTGCTGACTTCTTCCAATAAGAACAGGACTCTGCCGGTAGCGCTGCAATTTTTCACCGAATCATTTTCTTACGATTATACAAAGCTGTTTGCCGCTTTGACCCTTGTGGTGCTCCCTGGCATTATTTTGTATGCGCTGGCCCAGGAGCAGGTACAGGCAAGTGTTGCGGCATCAGGAGTAAAAGGCTGACAATATAGGAGGACAGAATGTTTAACACAATGAATTTTTTAAAGGGCCAGGGAGATTTAAAAAACTGGCTGATGGAAGAAACGGAATTTGATGCCCGGAACCTGGGAAAATACGAGGCAATTTTTGCTCAGGGAAATGGTTACATAGGGATGCGAAATGCTCTGGAGGAGCGGTATGTGGAAGAGGTGAGGAACACCTTCATTACCGGAACCTTCAATAAAGCGGGAGATGAGGAGGTAACCGAGCTTCCCAATATTCCGGATGTAACTGCCATGGACATTTATGTGAACGGATACCGTCTGAACCTTCAGTCAGGAAAAGTCATGGAGTATTCACGGGTCATGAACCTTAAAAACGGTGAAACCACCAGAAAGATTGTATGGGAATGCCCGGAAGGGACAGTGGTAACGGCCCTGTTTAAACGGTTTGTTTCTCTGAAAAATGAACATATTGCAGCTGAATACTTGGAACTGTCCTGTGATAGCAGCGCCAAGCTGGTGATTGAGACCGGGATTCATGGGGATGTAACAAACCATGGAGCCATGCATTTTGAAAATTTAAGGCGCAGGATCTATGATGGCATTACCATGCAGTTCCTGTCAGAAACGACCCAGTCCCGGGTTCTGACGGCAGTTCACAGTGCCTGCCGCATAAACCGGAAGGAAAAGCCCCTTCCCATTATGGGAAGAAGAAATATGGATCTGCGCTGGTCTATGACGGCAGAGGCTGGTGAAACCATACGCATGGAAAAGATATCCTGTTTTCATTCCTCCAGGGATCTGGCCTATGAAAAAGAAGAACACTCCGGTATGTCTGAACGGCTGAAAGCAGACGGAATGGATTGCTTGCGGATTGAGTTTGAAAAAGGATATGAAAGGCTCCTGGCGGAATCTGAAACGGTGTGGGAAGACTTCTGGAAAGACCATGAGGTGACCATACGGGGAAATGATGATTTTGATCAGCTTTCCCTCCGGTTTGCCCAGTATCATTTGAATATTATGGTGAAAAAGGATGACAACCGGGTAGGAATCGGTGCAAAGGCCCTGACAGGAGAAGGCTATAAGGGCCATTCCTTTTGGGATACGGAAATGTTTATTTTACCCTACTTTACCCTTACGGAGCCAAAAACTGCAAGAACACTTCTGGAATACCGCTACAGAAACCTCTACGGCGCCCGCAAAAAGGCCGCTGAAAACGGCTGGGAGGGAGCCATGTATCCATGGGAGTGTGCCTGGATCGATGACGGAGAGGTAACTCCATTATACCTGGGCGCTGATGTGGTAACGGGCAAGGTGCAAAAGTGCCTGACAGGCTTAATTGAGCACCATATCAGCGCGGATGTTGCTTATGCGGTATGGCAGTATTACCAGGTCTCCGGAGATCAGGAGTATATGGACCGGTATGGATATGAGATCATACTGGATACGGCTCTTTTCTGGGCCAGCCGCCTGGAATGGAATGAGAAAAAGGGCTGTTACGAAATCCTTGATGTGATCGGTCCGGATGAGTATAAAGAGCATGTGGACAATAACGCCTATACCAATTATATGGCAAATTATAATATGGAGCTGGCAGAGCGTATTATGGAAGCTTTGCCAAAGGAAAATAAGGAAGTTTCAGACCGGCTGGACCAGAAGTTCCATTTCAGCCATTTAAAACAAAAGCTTATGGAAAAGAGGGCAAAACTCTATTTGCCGGTGCCGGATGAAAACGGCATTGTCCCTCAGACAGACCAGTACATGAACTTAGAGCCCATTGATCTGGCACCCTATAAAGCTTCAGGAAAGGTCCTGGGAATCCATCAGGATTACAATATGGAGCAGATGGGAAAACTGATGGTTTCCAAACAGGCTGATATGGTCATGCTGGATTTTGTACTGCCGGATCTGTTCTCCCTGGAAACGAAAAGAAAGAATTTTGTGTTTTATGAAGATAAGACCCTTCACGATTCATCCTTAAGCCGCTGTGTTCATGCAGTTTTAGCTAATGATTATGGAATGGATGACATGGCCTACCAGATGCATCAGGCGGCATGCTCCATTGATCTTGGCCCCAATATGAAATCATCAGAGGAAGGCATTCACAGTGCTTCCATCGGAGGGATCTGGTTAAGCTGTATCATGGGCTTTGGAGGTGTCAGGATCCGCCATGGCAGCCTGGAGATTAATCCAAAGCTTCCAAAGGCCTGGGAGGAACTTCAGTTTCCCCTGGTATGGAAGGGCCAGAAGCTGACGGTTACAGCGGGAAAGAAAGGCGTCAGAATCGCAAATAACGGAAGCTGTCCGGTAACCCTTGTGGTATTTGGAAGAAGCAGCAAGGTGGAACCAAAAGTATCTGTTTACGTGGAAAAGAAAACCTATGAAGCAGTTATTTTTGATTTGGATGGAGTGATCTGTCATACGGATCATTACCACTATCTTGCATGGAAAGAGGTGGCAGATGAGCTGGGGATTTATTTTGATGAAGTTATCAATAACAGGCTGAGGGGAGTCAGCCGAAAGGAAAGCTTTGATATCATATTGGAACGGTATGATAAGGTCATGAAGGAAGAAGATAAGGAAATGTATCTTACGAAAAAAAATGAGGGTTATCAAAAGCTGCTGGAAGGCATGACTCCTTCCGATTTATCTGCGGAAACAAAGAATACATTAATGGAACTTAGAAAACGGGGGATAAAGCTGGCCATAGGCTCTTCCAGCAAAAATGCGGGACTGATCTTAAAACAGCTGGGATTGGAACACTTCTTTGATGCTGTTTCCGATGGAAATACAATCACCCATTCAAAGCCTCATCCGGAAGTATTTCAAAAAGCTGCCTCCATGGTGAAATGCAAGGCGGAAAGCTGCCTTGTAGTAGAAGATGCCGAGGCAGGGCTTGAGGCCGCAAAATCAGGAAACATGGATTGTGCGGCAGTTGGAGATGCGGTGAAGTCTTCATTGGCTGATTATAAGCTGTCAGCCTTCAGCCAGTTACTGGAAATCGTTGGATAAGGAGGGAGGTAGATGGAGGAACGCAGCATGGAACTGGATATTCGTTCCGTACCTTTTAGCAGGTACGGCTCTTATCTGGCGTTTTCCTATCCTCAGGATGGCACAAAGGAGTTTGACAGCCACATTGGGGTGCGGGTACTTTACGGCGCATTTTCCCAACAGGAGACCTATCCCATCATACTGATCGATGATGAGGGAAAGCCGGAAGAAAAAATTTCGGTTTCCATGTCCCCCTGGGAATTGAACGTAACTTCTAAAACAGGTGGATATTCCATATGTTTTGGTGATGAGGACACGTTTCTCTTAAAAGCCAATAGTCCCGTTTTGATTACCAAGACAAAAGTGGGATCCTATGACAGGGTCATGGGACACATGGATGGAAACTTTGAAATAGCGGGAGATGATATGGCACTCCAAGTATCCCTGCAAAAAGGAAAGGCAAAGAATCAATCCTCCTGTCCGGACAATGGATTTGGAAGCAGCAGAACAGGGCTTTTTCTAAGCCCGGAACAGGGGGAGCTGCTGGTTACAGTCACGCTTACAGGTTTAAGCCCCCAAAGAAAAGAGTATGCAAGTTATGAGTCATGCCGTCAGGCGGTAAAAGAGGAATATGAGGAGTTTGAGGCAGGGATCGTGAAAGGTCTTAAAAAGTCAGATCCCGCTTATGAAAAAGCCGTAAGGGAAGCAGCCTATGTTTTATGGCATTCCGTACTCCGTCCTTCCGGGTATATTAAAAGACCGGTAATGGTCATGACAAAGAACTGGATGAATCTGGTATGGAGCTGGGATTATGCCTTTAATGGCCTTGCCCTTGTTTCGTCCCATCCGGAGCTGGCATACGGCCAGTTTTTAGCCATGGCGGACCAGCAGGATGAGTTTGGCGCATATCCCGATGCTTACCAGGCAAGAAAGATCATACGCGCCTTTGTAAAGCCTCCGGTTCAGGGATTTATTCTGGAGAAAATGTTCCGGATCCATGATCCGGGCAGGGAGGTAAAGGAGAGGCTGTACCGTTCCACCGCCGCCTTTACAGACTGGTGGCTGACCTACCGTATGGAGGAAAACGGCATTCCCACCTACCAGCATGGCAATGATTCCGGCTGGGACAATGCAACTGTTTTCCGGCTGGGCCTTCCGGTCCAGTCACCGGATTTATCGGCCTGGCTGGTATTGCAAATGGAGTTTCTGGAACATACGGCAAGGCAGCTGGGGCTGCTGTCAGAGGCTGAAAAATGGAAGGAAAAGGGGGAGGACTTACTTTCTAAGCTGCTGGCCTATTTTGTAAAAGATGACCGCTTTGAGGCGGTGAAGGTTCCTGAGATGGAAGTGGTGCCTTCTGATTCCCTGATTCTGTATCTTCCCCTGATCCTTGGAGAGCGCCTGCCAAAGAAGCTTCGGGAAAATCTGCTTTCAGGGCTTTTAAAGAAAGGCCATCTGGCCGGTTCCTGGGGATTTGCTTCAGAGCCGCTTGACAGTCCTCTGTTTGAGGAAGACGGCTACTGGCGGGGAGCTGTCTGGCCTTCCGCTGACATGATTTTAATAGATGCCTTAAGACAGTGCGGCAAAGGAGAAGAGGCGCGTTTTTATGCGGAACGTTTCTGCAGAGTTTGTGCGGAAAAGGGATTTTATGAAAATTACAGTGCACTTGACGGGCGGGGCCTCCGGGATCACGGTTTTACCTGGACGGCCAGTGTGTTTCTTATTCTGCTTCGTGACTATTTATTAGATTAGAAAGGGAAAGACTATGAAAAATTGGTGGAAAGAATCTGTGGTATACCAGATTTACCCAAGAAGCTTTTGTGACAGCAATGGAGATGGAATCGGCGATATTGGAGGAATTATCAGCAGGCTGGACTATTTAAAGGAATTAGGGATTGATGTGGTCTGGCTGTCCCCTGTATACGATTCTCCAAATGATGACAATGGCTATGATATCCGCGATTACCGCAAAATTATGCAGGAATTTGGAACAATGGAGGAGTTTGACAGGCTTTTAAAAGAGGTTCATAAACGGGGAATCAAACTGGTTATGGATCTTGTGGTAAACCACACCTCAGATGAGCATTCATGGTTTGTGGAAAGCAGAAAATCAAAGGATAATCCTTACCGGGATTATTACATATGGAGAGATGGAAAGGGCGGAAAAGAGCCCAATAACTGGGGATCCTGCTTTTCCGGACCTGCATGGAAATATGATGAGAAAACAAACCAGTATTTCCTTCATCTTTTTTCTGAAAAACAGCCGGACTTAAACTGGGATAACGAAAAGGTGCGGACAGAAGTATATGATATGATGAAATGGTGGCTGGATAAAGGCATTGACGGGTTCCGAATGGATGTGATCAGTCTGATTTCCAAACAGGAAGGACTTCCTGACGGTCCGGCCATGATCAATGGGTATGCCAGCTTTAATGTTTCAGCCAACGGTCCCAGGGTTCATGAATATCTGCAGGAAATGAACCGGGAGGTTTTATCCGGTTATGATATTATGACAGTAGGAGAGTGCTCCGGCGTGACTCTTGAGGAAGCCGGCAGGTATGCATCCTCTGATGGAAATGAGCTTAACATGGTCTTCCAGTTTGAGCATATGGATGTGGATGGAGATCCTGACAACAAATGGACGGATAAGAAGATGCACCTTCCGGACCTTAAGGCGATTATGACAAAATGGCAGAAAGGGCTTGAGGGAATTGCCTGGAACAGCCTGTTCTGGGAAAACCATGACCAGCCCAGAGTTGTTTCCCGTTTTGGCAGTGACTGTGAGGAATACAGGGAACGTTCAGCCAAGATGCTTGCCACCTGCCTCCATATGATGCAGGGGACGCCCTATGTGTATCAGGGAGAGGAACTGGGCATGACTAATGTTCCCTTTGAAACCATTGATGATTTTCGGGATCTGGACAGCATAAATGCCTACCATGAGCTGACAGGAAAAGGAATTTTTACCCAAGAGGAAATGATGAAGTATATAAGGTACAAGAGCCGGGACAATGCAAGGACACCTATGCAGTGGGATACAAGCGCCTATGCCGGGTTTTCTGAAGCTGCCCCGTGGATCATGGTAAATCCAAATTACGAAAAGATCAATGCCAAAGAACAGATGGGACGGGAGGATTCTGTGTTCCATTATTATAAAAAATTGATCTCTCTTCGCCATGAGCATGAGATCATTGTTTACGGAAGTTATGATCTTCTGCTTCCCTATGATCCTGATATTTATGCTTATGTAAGGACCTTGGGAGGCCGGAAGCTTCTGGTAGTATGCAGCTTCAGCGGCCAGGCGGTAAAGTTCAGCATTCCGGAGGAATTTGAATCAGGAACAGTTTTGATCAGCAATTATGAGGCAGAGGAAAGAAAAAGCGGAGAGCTGAAGCCTTATGAAGCACTGGTGATCTATCAATAGTTTTATATCCTTATGAAATAAAAAGGCTTTTGCAGAATGGTTCTGTGTGAAACCATTCTGCAAAAGCCTTAAAACCGTATAAAAAATCCCACTCGGCGGGTTAGTCTGAATGGGATAAAAAGTCTGTTCTATGAATTAAGCCATTGTGTTTACAGCTTTAGAGATTCTGGATACTTTTCTGGAAGCGGTATTCTTATGATATACGCCCTTAGTAGCAGCCTTATCGATCTCTGCGATAGCGTTTGTTAAAGTTACCTGTGC
Organism: Lachnospiraceae bacterium; assembly: GCA_902363835.1. Taxonomy (GTDB): domain Bacteria; phylum Bacillota; class Clostridia; order Lachnospirales; family Lachnospiraceae; genus Lacrimispora. Next base: position 12,505 of record CABJBM010000016.1, on the reverse strand, counting down.
AGCAGCCTTGTCACCGGCAACGATAGCAGCCTCTACCTTCTTGATAGATGTTTTCACTTTGGATCTGATCGCTTTGTTTCTTGCAGCTTTTGTTTCGTTTACTAAAATTCTCTTTTTTGCAGATTTAATGTTAGCCAATCGGTACACCTCCAATAAAATGATATATGATTATTCTTTGTTTTGCATCAAAGCCTGGACACGGACAGTTCAATGTAAACATACCTTTGTATTCTAACGAATTTCGACGCATATGTCAATACATAATTCCCGTATTTTTGCAGAAAATACCTTAGAAATGCTGGAAAGTCTTATAAGCATACCTTTATGTTCAAAAGAACATGGGCAATAAAGAGGAACGCCAAGAGGCATACCTTCATGCCCAAAGAACATGGGCAATAAAGAGGAAAGGTGGAAAAAATGGAAAACACATTTACAGTTCGTACAGATCTTGCAGTAGAAGAAAGAGAAAGCTTCCCAGGCGACGGCGGCGAAATATCGGGAGTATCCCTGCGGGAATGGCACCGTGCAGACAGCCATATAAAAATGACCGAAGTTAAGATTCTTGACAAAAAAGGTGAAAAGGCCATGGGAAAACCCATTGGAACCTATATCACCCTGGAAGCCGATGAGCTTTCCATGAAAGACGAGGATTATCACAGGGAGGTTTCGGAAGAGCTGGCAAACCAGATCGAACGTCTTCTTGCGGGGAAAAATTACAGGAAACCGGAATTTCATGTGCTTGTGGCAGGGCTTGGCAATTCTTCCGTAACCCCGGATTCTCTTGGACCCAGAGTCCTTAAAAATTTGCAGGTAACAAGGCATTTGAAAGTCCAGTACGGGGAGGATTTCTGGAAGGGAAGGAGCATGCCCACGATCAGCGGAATTATTCCAGGGGTAATGGCCCAGACAGGAATGGAAAGTGCTGAGATTTTAAAGGGAATTATAAAAGAAACAGATCCTGATCTCATCATTGCCATTGATGCACTGGCGGCCAGAAGCGTAAAGCGCCTGGGAACAACCATTCAGCTTACGGATACAGGGATCCACCCAGGATCAGGAGTGGGCAATCACAGGCACAGCCTTACCAAGGAAAGCCTTGGAGTTCCGGTCATGGCCATTGGAGTTCCTACGGTTGTAGGGGCGGCAGCCATTGTTCATGATACGGTTTCCGCTATGATAGGCGCCCTTTCAAAAAGCATGGAAACAAAGGGAATGGGAGATTTCGTCGGAAAACTGAACTCGGATGAACAGTATGATCTTATCCGGGAATTGCTGGAACCGGAGTTCGGACCCATGTATGTGACCCCTCCTGATATTGATGAAACCGTAAAGGAACTGAGCTTTACCATCTCAGAAGGAATCCATCTGGCATTTTTGGGACAGGAAGATTCGTAGTAAATGACAGGCATTCTGCATAGGATATTATGAACAATTTATGCAGGAAGGCGGTTATGAAGCAGAAAGACAAGGGAATTAACTGGTTTATTAAAAAAATGATGATTGCAGTAAGCCTTGTTCTGGCCGTTCTTCTTAGTGTAAAGGAAGTTACCGAAGCCGGAAAAAAGGCGGATTTTCATAAAGCAGAAAATTGGGCAAAAGAAGGGGCCGGCCTTGGGGCTTCCTATATCTGGAAGCACCAGTACCCGGCCGCGGCATGGGAAGAGAACAGCCAGAACGGCAGTCTGTCAGGGGCCCATGAAAAATCCATTATAAACGTTCTCTGCGATTTCCTTTTCAGCCAATCCCCTCTTTACCGCTATGCGGGCAGCAGCGGAAAGACGGAAACGGATTATGGGGATATTGATCCGGCCTATGAGGGATATCTGGAAAGCGGGAGATTTTATGAGGAACACAGTTTTCTTCTGTATGACGGCGGAGAGGAAAGCGGAGAGGATGGAAGCGTCAATGCGGTCACTCATAAAGCACAGACGGATGAAGGCGGGGAAACTGCAGCCAACGGAGGGACGGAACAGAATCAGGCGGCTGAATCGAACCAGACGGCAGCAGCTGAAAAAGGGAATGACCGGATTGGGGATAAGGACCCTGCCATGACCTGTGCGGTGAGTAATGTATGGCCAATATCAGGGACCCTGTACCGCAAAGAGCAGCTGGCTGATTATGATTTTCTCATAAAACACTTTTACAGCGTCCATACCTCTACAACAGCGGGCAGGGATCTCATGAAGGCAGATGACTTCCTTTCCCAGGATTTTACCCTGGAAGGAGGAAATGACAAACCACAGATCCTCATTTACCATACTCATTCCCAGGAGGAATTTGCAGATCACGGACCCAATAATCCCAATGCCACGGTGGTGGGGATAGGAAGTTATCTTACGGAGCTTTTGACTGCTAAAGGCTATAATGTGATCCATGATACTTCGGTTTATGATTTACAGAATGGAAAACTGGACAGAAACAAAGCATATACTTATGCCCTGGATGGCATTACCGGCATCCTTCAGCAGAACCCCTCTATCGAGGTGGTACTGGATGTCCACCGGGATGGGGTAAATGAGAATCTGCATATGGTGAACCAGGTCAATGGAAAGCCCACGGCTCCCATTATGTTTTTCAACGGAATCAGCCAGACGCCGAAAGGGCCGATTGAATATCTTCCAAACCCTTACAGGGAGCAGAATCTTGCATTCAGTTTCCAGATGCAGCTGGATGCGGCGGCCTATTTTCCTAATCTGACCCGGAAAATCTACATAAAAGGGCTCCGTTATAACCAGCATTTAAGAGCAAGATCTTCCCTGATTGAAGTGGGTGCTCAGACCAATACATACCAGGAAGCATTAAACGCCATGGAACCTCTGGCAGAAGTTTTAGATATGGTGTTGCAAGGAAATTAAAAAAATGGTATATTTTTAAAGATATCATAGTAATCTGGCGAATTATGCCCTTGGGATGGGGCCGGCCGGAAAACACCAGAAACATCAGAAAAGAGGAATTAACCATATGGCAGCTGCCCAGCAGAATAAAATACGCAACTTTTGTATTATCGCTCATATTGACCACGGAAAATCAACCCTTGCAGACAGGATTATAGAGAAAACCGGTTTGCTTACCAGCAGGGAAATGCAGTCCCAGGTGCTTGATAATATGGATTTGGAACGGGAACGGGGAATTACCATCAAGGCCCAGGCGGTCCGGACCGTTTACAAGGCAAAGAATGGCGAAGAATACATTTTTAACATGATTGATACGCCGGGGCATGTGGACTTTAACTATGAAGTGTCCCGAAGCCTTGCAGCCTGTGACGGAGCAATCCTGGTGGTGGATGCTTCCCAGGGAATTGAGGCACAGACCCTGGCCAATGTTTATCTGGCCCTGGACCACGATCTTGACGTATTTCCTGTTTTAAATAAAATTGATCTCCCAAGTGCGGAACCTGAGCGTGTGGTGGTGGAGATTGAAGATGTCATAGGGATTGAGGCCCACGATGCTCCCAGGATTTCCGCAAAGACAGGAGAAAATGTGGAAGCAGTCCTGGAGGCCATTGTTGAAAAGATCCCTGCTCCCAAGGGAGATCCTGAGGCGCCCCTTCAGGCCCTGATTTTTGACTCCCTTTATGATTCCTATAAAGGTGTCATCGTTTTCTTCCGGGTAAAGGAGGGAACCGTAAGAAAAGGTGACAAGGTGCGCATGATGGCTACGGGAGCAGTGGAAGAGGTGGTGGAAGTAGGCTATTTTGGCGCAGGCCAGTTTCTTCCCTGCGAATTCTTAAGCGCCGGCATGGTAGGATATCTGACAGCCAGCATAAAGAATGTAAAGGACACTGCAGTGGGTGATACCATTACTCATGCGGGCCGTCCCTGTAAGTCACCTCTTCCAGGCTATAAGAAGGTGACCTCCATGGTTTACTGCGGATTATACCCTGCGGATGGAGCACGTTACAATGATTTAAGGGATGCCCTGGAAAAGCTTCAGCTTAATGATGCTTCCTTATTCTTTGAGCCTGAGACCTCCCTGGCCCTTGGCTTTGGCTTCCGCTGCGGATTTTTGGGACTCCTTCATCTGGAAGTCATTCAGGAGCGTCTGGAACGGGAATACAATCTGGACCTGGTGACAACGGCTCCCGGCGTTGTTTACCATGTTTATAAAAAGAACGGGGAAAGGCTGGAGCTGACAAACCCCTCCAACCTGCCTGATCCAACGGAAATTGAATACATGGAAGAGCCTATTGTCAGCGCAGAGATCATGGTGACCACAGAATTTGTAGGCGCCATTATGACCCTGTGCCAGGAACGGCGGGGCGTGTATCTTGGAATGGAATACATGGAAGCTACCAGGGCACTTTTAAAATATGAGCTTCCTTTAAACGAGATCATTTACGATTTCTTTGATGCTTTAAAATCCCGTTCCAGAGGATATGCTTCCTTTGACTATGAGCTGAAAGGGTATGAGAGGTCAGAACTTGTGAAGCTGGACATCCTGGTGAACAAGGAAGAAGTGGATGCACTTTCCTTTATTGTTCATGCATTATCTGCCTATGAAAGGGGCCGGAGAATGTGCGAAAAGCTTAAGGATGAGATTCCCAGGCAGCTTTTTGAGATCCCCATTCAGGCGGCCATCGGAGGCAAGATTATTGCCAGGGAAACAGTGAAGGCTATGCGAAAGGACGTACTTGCCAAATGCTATGGCGGTGATATTTCCCGTAAGAAAAAACTTCTTGAAAAGCAGAAGGAAGGTAAAAAACGTATGCGCCAGGTCGGCAACGTAGAGATACCGCAAAAGGCATTTATGAGCGTACTGAAATTAGATGATGAATAAAAAGAATTTGGAGATTTATGTGCATATCCCGTTTTGTGCGCGTAAATGCGCTTACTGCGATTTCCTTTCTTTTCCAGGAAGCCGGCAGATGCAGCGGGAATATACAGAAAAGTTAATAGAAGAGATCAAATGCCAGAGTGCCAAAGTCAAAGAATACCAGGTGATCAGCGTATTCATAGGGGGAGGCACTCCTTCTATATTGAGTATAGAGGATATGACAGCTGTTCTGCAGGCTCTTGCAAATGGGTTTGAGATGCTGCCTGATGCAGAGATCACCATGGAGGTAAATCCCGGAACGGTTACGGCTGAGTCACTTTCCTGCTATAAGGAAGCCGGGATAAACCGGATCAGTATGGGCCTTCAGTCTGCAGATGACAAAGAACTGCGCTATTTGGGCAGAATCCATACTTATGATGAATTCCTGAAAAGTTATCAGAGGGTCCGTATGGCCGGATTTGACAACGTGAATGTGGATCTGATCTCAGCGATTCCAGGACAGACCTTGGAATCATGGAAGAATACCTTAAAAAAGGTGACCATGCTGAAACCGGAACATATATCTGCCTATAGTCTGATCGTGGAACAGGGAACCCCTTATTTTGACCGGTACGGGGAGTATGTTGAAACAAAAAACAGTTCCCTGACACAGGAAGAACGTCAGCGCCTTAATTCCCTCCCGGATTTGCCTGACGAGGATGCAGAGCGTGAAATGTATTACCTGACCCGGGAATTTCTAAAAGAGCAGGGGTATGAACGGTATGAAATATCCAATTACTCCAAAAAAGGTTACGAGTGCAGGCACAACATCGGTTATTGGACAGGAACAGAGTATCTGGGCCTGGGTCTGGGATCTTCTTCCTATATAAATGGATGCCGTTTTCACAATACTCCTGTTTACAATGAGTATTGCAGCGCTCATCTGGACCGGGAGGAAGCATTTCAGGGGGTGCTGAGGCAGGAGTTTGAACGTCTGACATTAGAAGAGAGAATGGAAGAGTACATGTTTCTGGGGCTGCGTCTGACAAAAGGTGTCTCAGCCCACGGATTTGCCAGCAGCTTTGGCCACAACATCCGGAATGTTTACGGTATGGTACTGGATGCAATGGAGGAAGAAGGCCTTATGGAGTATATAGATGGATATTATCGTCTGACTTCCAGAGGGATCGATATCAGCAATTATGTTATGAGCCAGTTTTTAACATAAGTGGAAGTCCATGGTAAATATAGAAGAATAAATAGTCATTGTTATTTAATACAACTAATCGCATATTCAGAACATATAGCAACTAATTTGATTTTTGTTAAAGTAAAGTAATGGTAGAAGATAAAAAAGAAGAATTTTGGATTTTATGTCCTATATTATCAACTATAACAGGAATCATATGGTTTAAGTATGTTTTGAATATGGATTTTTGTCTGATTGCATATGAGGTGAAGCTTCGTCAAAAACGATAGCATGGAAAGCTGATTGATTTAATAGGTTTTCTTTTCAATACCAGACAGAAATCTTCTTGTTCTTTTTACAAGAGGGTTTCTGTTTTTTGTTCTCAACTTTCCGGACATTCAGAATAGTTTTCCCTGAATTGGGAATCATTCATATTTAAAATATATGGTATTGCATAATAGGAGGACAACATGGATAAACCCTGTAAACGAAAGGAAAGAATCGTTACAGATACGCTAATCGATGAATATTGTATATGGCTGCACGGATGTGAAAAAAGTAAAGACACCATACGGAGGTACCGGCATCATCTTTGCTTATTCATGGGCTATCTCAATGGAAGATCTGCTAATAAAGAAATTGTAATAATGTGGAAAGGTATATTACGGGAAACAATGGCTCCAGTGACTGTTAATGGGGCTTTGGCTGCTCTTAATGGCTTTTTTAATTATTGCAATTGGGGGGATTGTAGAGTGAAGTTCCTTAAAATCAGCCGAAATGTTTTTTGCTCGGAAAACAAAGAGTTATCAAAGGTTGAGTATAAGAAGCTTGTAAAGGCTGCTTTAGAAAAAGGAAACGAGAGATTGGCTTTGCTGTTGCAAACGATCTGTTCAACCGGAATTCGAGTGTCGGAATTGCCATTTATTACGGTAGAGGCCGCGGTCAAAGGAAAGGCGGAAGTAGATTGTAAGGGAAAGGTGAGAACGGTTTTTCTTACAAGACAGTTATCTCAGATGCTAATAAGGTATGCAAATAAACGACACATTGAAAAAGGGATGATTTTTATAACAAGGAATGGAGCTGCATTGGACAGAAGCAATATCTGGAGAGATATGAAGGCATTGGGAATTGAGGCGGGAGTTGCACGGGAAAAAATTTATCCCCACAATTTACGGCACTTATTTGCCAGGTCTTATTATGATTTAGAAAAGGATTTATCCAGACTTGCGGATATATTGGGACATAGCAGTGTCAATACAACCCGTATTTATACCATGGAAAGTGGCTATAAGCATGTTAGGCAGCTGGAGAATCTTAAGTTGCTGGTTGAAGTTGACTACAGAATTCCTCTTTTGTTGTAAAAGCAGAACAGTATCTTAGAATATTCTACTACATAAAGGAAATAAAATCCACTATTTTTCTTTTAAATCTCCTATTTGAAAAATTTTCACACAATAAATAGGCTGGTTTTCATTGCTTTGTTAAACCAACCTTTTTTTGCGTGTTTATATATCAGAAAATAATCGCCGGATCGTTAAATTAGATCCGGTTTTTCTTTTTTTTACAACAAAAGAGGAATTCTGTTGTAATTCCCAGCAGATAAACATGGAGTCTGTCAGTTTTCCCTATGGCAGGAAGAACTCCGTTAAGGTACAGCTTAAGAGAAAGGAAGGTAATAATGAGGGATGAAAAAGAAATTATGTTTGCTAACGGTTTTTGCGCTTTCAGTAGGTTTTTTAACGTTTTCTTTCCATGAAGATGCCTTTGCAGCCGAAGGCTGGAAGATTGAAAATGGTGAATGGTCATACCTTGATTCGGATGATCAGCAGGTGACAAATGCCTGGAAAAAGTCAAAAGATAACTGGTATTATCTGTCATCGACAGGAACGATTCTTAAAAACTGTATGTTCCGTCTGGGAAACACCGTCTATTTTGTAGAAGAAGATGGAAAGATGGTTCAAAACACCTGGATCTGGATGGATGAATCCAAAGATCCGGAGGGAGATTTTGAAGAAGGCTGGTATTATTTTGGAGCAGACGGCAAGGCGTATCAGAGAAAGAACAACAGTTTTAAAAAGAAGGTCAATGGAAATACGTATATTTTCAATGAGGACGGACGAATGCTGACCGGCTGGTTTGATGAAAATGGTAATTCCGTCAATGATTCCGATGATCCGTTTGGAGAGGGAGTCTATTATTCCGGGGAAGATGGCATTCTGTTTACGGATAAATGGCTGGATTACGGTGAAATCGGCAATGGAGTGGGCGGTTCAGAACTTCTTAGTACAATCACAGACCGCTATTATTCAGATTATGAAAAAATGTGGATCTATTTTGATGGGAACTCTAAAAAGGTTTACAGCAAAGGAGAAAGCTTAAAGCAAAAGAATATCGGCGGATATACTTATGGATTTGACGAAAATGGAATTATGATCCCATGGTGGAGTAAAGTAGCCACTATCAGTAATGCGGATAAAAGCAATCCCACCAGTTCCACATCTGCAAGATTCTATTCCGCATATGATGGAGGCCGTCTTTTAAAAAACATGTGGTTCTGGATGTATCCGTCAGAAAATCTGGATGAAACAGATTATTATGATCAGGAGTGCAGCTGGTGGCATACGGATGAAAATGGTGAGGTTCAGCGAAACCGGATCCGTAATATCGGCGGAAAAAGTTATGCTTTTGACGGAATCGGAAGGATGAAGACGGGCTTTATATTGTTTGATGGAAAATCAGAATTTGTAGCACAGTACGATGTGGATGCATGGAGCTCGGAAGATTTTATAAATGGCTCTTTGTATGGAATTGAAAAGTCTGATCTGTATCTGTTTGCACCGGATGAATTAAACGATGGTTCCATGCAGAGCGGAAAGGAAATCAAAGTAGAACTGGAGGATGGGATCTTTACATTTGGTTTTTCCGGAAACGGAAAGGCATATGGGAACCGGAACCAGCTTCAGAAAAAGGACGACCGGTATTACATAAACGGACTTAGGCTGGAAGCAAATGAAGAATATGCCTACGGTGTGGTAGAGGTTCAAAAAAATGATGAGACTTATTACCAGGTGGTAGATATTAACGGAAAAATTGTAAAAGGTGATAAAAAGGTGATAAAGGATAGAGAAGGCGGATACCTTCTCATTATAAACGACAGATTTGCAGCCTGGGTGGGAGATGATGAAAAACCCAGATGGAGAAGTGGAGCTGACGGAACCGGCTTCTACCATTATGACAAAAACAACAAAGAGAATCCATATGAAGAAGGCCTGATTGCCGGTTATGGTACAGAGCCTTCCACCGATGAATTGCCTTCTGAGGAAAGACTTAATTTTTGAGCATGAATATTTCTTGAAAATAAACCATTTTTAGCATATGGAAAAACAGCATCAGGACTGTTTGTTTTCCACAGAAATATTAATTGCGAGGAGGAAAGTCAGAGTGAGAATAAAAAAAGGAATTAAAAGGCTGTTGGCTGGGCTGCTGGCCTTCTGTATTGTATTTTGCGGGATTCCTGTTACAGGAGGTATGACTGCATATGCCTTACCAGAGATTGATAATCGTCAAATTGAGAATGGGCATAATGATAATACAATATGGGCCAGTTTAAGCAACGGAGCCAGATTTGATTTGGTTGGCATTAAAAAAAGCGGTGTTTATGATTATCAAGCGAATAACAACCAGGTTTTGCAAACGGTTTTTAGCTTTGGAGGGTATCACACCTACATGAATGATTCTACGCTGAATAGCGGTAAGATCACTTATGTGCCTAATTCAGGTGCATATAATGGCGGTGTTATGGAGTTTCCTTCTAACCATGCAAAGTTTCCCAATATGGAAGTGTCAGTGAAAACCAATACCAGTCCGGATGGGCAGTACGTTTTTGTAGATTACTATATTTATAATAAAAATACTGCCCCAAAGACCATGTATATCGGGACTACTGCAGATGTTCAAATAGGTGATGATGATGGCGCCAATCTCAGCAGAACCTTTGGAACCAGAGAAGGCTTTTACATGGTGAATGGAAATTCCGGTGCTGATGCAATGGCTACCTTTGAATGTATCACCAATGATCCTGATTTAAGGATCTATGGGGATGAGTGGGGAGTAAAGCGATGGATCGGTGCATATAGTGAAAGTTATAATTGCAATCATTTGATTACAGAGCCGGATGAATTTGAATCTTCCTATTCGAATAAAAGTTATGGCTATTTTACATTTAAAGAAAATAAGGATAATTTCAATTCAAGTAATGATATTAAGACAAATGCAATGGGAAATGCAAACGCATACCTGGATTCAGCATTTGCTTACTCGTGGAAAGTGGAGGTTCGTCCATACGAGATTGCCCATAGACGTGTGGCGTACACGGTCAGGCCTACTTCCTATTATGTTTCATCAGAAAGAGGAGCAGACAGCACCGCCCGTGATGGTTCCTATTTGAATCCATTTTCAACAATTAATTATGCGATGTCAAAGCTGAATGGCAAGAGGGGCTACATTTATATCATGGATTATGATCCTATTAATAATCCTATTAATATTCCTGCTGGATCTGGGACAGATATTACAATCTTAAGCAGTAATTTTGATGAAGATGGAGAAACAATCTCTGCCATTGTGGATTTGAAACGTGGATCAAGTCCCACCGGTCCTATGTTTTATCTCAGTTCCAATAACAGTAAATTTAGAATCAATAATATTACCATAAATGGTAATGGTGTTGAAAGCAATTATGCATTAGTAAAAGCAAATGCAGGAGAACTATATATTAATGCAGGGACTACTATTACGGGCAATAAGATCATGGACCCTGCATCAGGCAGCGCATTGGATGTAACAGGAAGTGCCAGCCTGACAATACACTCAGGTACAATTTCCAATAATATTTCAAATGGTTCCGGCGCTGTTAATTTCAATAGTACCGGAGAAATCTCGGTATTAAATGATATCCGGATTTGGGATAACACAAATGCATCAGGAGAAAAAGCAAATGTCTATCTGGCTGATGGGAAGCGCATTACCGTAGAGGGTGATCTTGGCGGGTCCAGGATCGGTGTGACTTCAGAGCAAATTCCGGAGGCTTCCGTAGGAGAGTCAACGGCTGCGGGACAGGAAGTTGTCATAGCTGTTCCTTCCACTGAGTATTCGGGAAGTATTTCCTTCTGCCCGTTTGCAGACAACTTTTTGGCGGATGCGGATAGCGGAAATGGGACAGGGATCTTTGCAACCGTTGGATCCTCAGCTTTAAACAATTCCCGGAATGCGGTCTTAAAACGTAACGGATATGCCATAAGCTTTGCTTACCGGGATTCTGATACAGGAGGAACGGTGACCGGTGCACCGGATACCCCCAGCCTGTCCTTTGCATCAGGCGATGGGGTGGTGATTCCGCCGCCATCAGCCATTTCCGGGTATCAGCTGACCGGGATTTCCATTGATCAGGGGACCGGAAGTACCTTGACTGCGGTGGAAACAGCAGGGGACACCTTTGGAAAGATAACTGGAACCATGCCTGGACAGGATGTGGTGGTCACTTATGAGTACACCCGGATGGAAGCCACCATTGCTTTTGTGGTCAATGGAGGGACGCCTCAGCCGGAAACTCTGGCAGGAACAGCCGGAAACAGTGTAAACGCCCTTCTTCCCAATGTAACCAGGTACGGCTACGTATTTAAGGGGTGGAGTAAGGTTAACAGCCAGACCAGTCCGGAATACATTTCCTCCCTGCCGGCTGTTTATCCGGAAGACCCGGTTACCTATTATGCCATATGGCAGTCAGATCCAGGGGTGAAGTTTGATTACACAGTGGATTACACCAATCAGAATGGCTCCATTGTGTTCCAGACAACGACCACTGAGAATGCCTATTCCGTGGAATCAGTGATCCAGTCTCAGAAAAAGAACATTCATGGATATCAGTGGAGTCTTTCAGATTCTCTGACCAGTCCCATGGACTACGACTATGACGGGCTGGGGGCAGTCCCTATTGGGAGTTTCAACGGCTCCAACGGAGAATTTGCCGGAAGGATGCCCGGACAGGATGCGGCGGTAAAATACGCATACAAGGTAGACCGGAACAATCCGGCAGCCAGATCCAATCTCACGGTGCGTTATGTGACGGAGAGCGGAACGGTGATCCATGAGCCTAGTGTGGTGCCCTATTACCCGGAGGATGCCATAAGCACGGCTCCATTGGATCTTTATGGATACCAATTGGTATCTGGAAGTGTAACAGCCGGAGATGTTGCGAATAACACAGATGGAAACCTGGTCAGTGCTGTTCAGGGAAGCTTTGGAAGCAACAATACTTTTACAGGTGTCATGCCCAACCAGCCGGTAGAGATTACATATGTATATGAAGCAACGGAAGAAGGATATGCTTTTGCCGTAAACTTTTTAGACAATGGTACCGGCGACAGCAATTTAAAGAATATTGTAAACCCGGAGGTCCAGCAGAAAACAGCGGATACGGCAGTCAGTGTAGGATTCCGGGGATTATACGGATATACCTATGGAAGTGCGGCAGCAGTCCCGGCTTCCAGCGGAAGCTTTGACGGA
>CABJBM010000015.1 GCA_902363835.1 Lachnospiraceae bacterium | reverse complement strand
AAAAAGAAGAAGCCCAAAGCCAACAACGTTTTTCATAACGTTTTGTGCCTTGAGCGAATGCGAAAGGAATGGATATAATAATGAAAAAATTTATTGCCTGCCTGGCGGCAGGCCTTATGATGATAGGAGCGCTTACCGCCTGCTCCGCCACAAATGCCAGGACCAGTCAAAACGACAAGCTGAATGTGGTTTGCACGATTTTCCCGGAATACGATTGGGTCAGGGAAATCCTGGGCAGCCATGCCGATAATGCGGAAATCACCATGCTTCTGGATAATGGCGTGGACTTACACAGCTATCAGCCAACAGCAAATGATATCATCAAAATCTCAAGCTGTGATATGTTCATCTATGTGGGCGGGGAATCTGACCAGTGGGTAAAGGATGCCTTAAAAGAAGCCACGAACAAAAACATGGTAGTGATCAATCTTATGGAAGTCCTTGGCGACACAGTTAAGGAAGAGGAAGTGGTGGTTGGAATGGAGGCAGAGGAAGAAGAACATGAGGACGGAGAGGAAGAAGGTCCGGAATATGACGAGCACGTTTGGCTGTCACTGAAAAATGCCAAAATCTTCTGCAATTACATTGCATCAAAGCTGGGAGAGATCGACAGAGCAAATGCCGGGGATTATTCTGCAAATGCAGAGGCCTATGGAAAAAAGCTGGTTGAACTGGACCAAAGCTATCAGCAGGCTGTGAAATCTGCCAAACAGAATACCCTACTGTTTGGAGACCGCTTCCCCTTCCGCTACCTGGCAGATGATTACGGTCTTACTTATTATGCCGCATTTGCAGGCTGTTCTGCGGAAACGGAAGCCAGCTTTAAAACCATTGCTTTTCTTTCAAAAAAAGTCGATGAGCTGGGACTTGGCAGCGTGCTGACAATTGAAGGAACCAAGCACAAAATCGCAGAAACCATCGTTCAAAACACAACGGGCAAAAATCAGGCCGTGCGTTCCATGGATTCCATGCAATCCACTACTTCCAGGGATGTGGAAAATGGCACCACCTATCTTTCCATCATGCAAACTAATCTGGAAGTGCTGAAAGAGGCACTGAATTAATAAGGAGGAATAAAAGTGGTGCAGTTAACATGTAACAACCTCACCCTTGGATACGACGGAAAAACAGCCGTTGCAGGACTTAACTTTTCCATAAACAGCGGTGATTATCTTTGTATTGTGGGAGAAAACGGCTCCGGTAAAAGCACACTGATGAAAGCCTTACTGCACCTTCATTCTCCGCTGGAAGGAAGTATTAATATGGAAAACGGGCCTCAGCCTGGGGGAATCGGGTATCTGCCCCAGCAAACAGCGGTGCAAATGGATTTCCCTGCTTCTGTCTGGGAAATTGTCTTATCCGGCTGTCTCAACCGCTGCGGGCTGCGCCCTTTTTACAACCGTAAGGAAAAGCAGCTTGCCAATGAAAATATGGAGAAAATGGGGATTTCCCATTTGTCAGGACGGTGTTACAGGGAGTTGTCCGGAGGCCAGCAGCAACGGGTTTTACTGGCACGGGCGCTGTGTGCCGCAGGAAAAATGCTTCTCCTTGACGAGCCTGTTTCAGGCCTCGATCCAAAGGTCACTGCCGAAATGTATGAACGAATCCGTAAGCTCAATGAAGAAGGCATCACCATTATCATGATCTCTCACGATATAGGCGCTGCCGTAAAGTATGCAAGCCATATTCTGCACATTGGAAATCCTCACTTTTTCGGAACAAGGGATGAATATCTGGGCAGTGATACCGGCAAAGCATTTTCATCCCGGGACGGAGGCAGAAAACCATGAATGTATTAATCGAAAAACTGACTTTATATTTTGAATACCCCTTTGTGCGCTATGCGCTGATCGTAGGGATGCTGATTGCCCTTTGTTCCTCTCTCTTAGGTGTTACCCTGGTATTAAAGCGCTTTTCCTTTATTGGGGACGGCCTTTCCCACGTTGCCTTTGGCGGAATGGCCATTGCCACGGTGATGAAGCTGACCAATCACATGCTGCTCATTCTTCCGGTCACAATCATCTGTGCCATCCTTTTGCTGCGCACCGGGCAACATGCCAAAATCAAGGGGGATGCGGCTGTTGCAATGATCTCTGTGGGCGCCCTTGCCCTGGGTTATCTGCTGATAAATATATTTTCCTCCTCAGCCAACCTGGCAGGAGACGTATGCAGCACGCTGTTTGGGTCAACATCCATTCTGACGCTGACAAAGACGGAGGTATGGCTTTGCGCTGCGCTTTCCGTGGTGGTTATCGCAGTATTTCTTCTCTTTTACCATAAGATATTTGCAGTCACCTTTGATGAAGACTTTGCCAAAGCAACTGGTATAAAGGCAGATCAGTATAACCTGCTGATCGCTGTCATCACAGCCATTATCATTGTGCTTGCCATGAACCTGGTGGGCTCCCTGCTGATCTCAGCCCTGGTCATCTTTCCGGCCCTTTCGTCCATGCGCCTGTTCAAGAACTTTAAGTCCGTAATCATTTGTTCGGCAATCCTGTCCGTTTTCTGCGCCGTACTGGGCATTCTCACCTCCATTCTGGCAGGAACACCGGTAGGTTCCACCATTGTTGCCGTGGACATCGCAGCGTTTTTCATATGCTCATTCATTGGGTGGCTTTCAGGAGGTGTAAGAGAATGAAACGTATCTTTGGAATGATTTTGATGCTTCTTATGATAAACCTGATATTGACAGGCTGCGGAAAAAATGCAAGTCTGCCACTGCCTCAAAGCAGTTCGTCAGACTCGGGACAATACAATCAGGAAAGTCCGGATTATACTGACATTAATCCATATCCCCCGGATTTTGCGGATCCCTCAACAGAACAATTGCAGGAAAATGATGGTGATTCCTCACAGGCAGGAGCGGCTGGCTCCGCTGATGATTCTGCCGTTGATGTTGATCTTACAAAGTTAAGCAGTACCATGGTTTTCTCCGAGGTGTATAATATGATGGTATCCCCGGATCAATATATGGGAAAAACGGTTAAAGCCGAGGGGGTATTCCAGGTTTTCCAGGATCCCGACACAAAGAAAAATTACTATGCTGTGGTGATTGCAGATGCCACCGCCTGTTGCCAGCAGGGGCTGGAATTCATCTGGAACGGGGATCACGCTTATCCGGATGACTATCCGGAGGAAGAAAGTGAAATAGAAATAACAGGCGTATTTCAGAGCTATCAGGAGGACAGCAGCACATATTATTACCTGTTGGTAAATGACGTGAAGCCGGTATAGGATAGCTTTATACGCTCTTTATAAATGCAGGTAAAAAAGAAATTCTATTTTACCTTTAAGATGTTTTACCAAGCACACCGGCCTGAAAATGGCCGGTGTTCTGCTTAAACCGGCTTTGATTCCGCCCAAACCAGCTTTAATCATTATCTCAGAAGATCTAATTTATAGAAATATTTTTACTTGATCTAAACAAGCATTAATACATGCTAATATAAGAAAATCGCAACAGGTATACCGTCATTCTTATAAATGCTTTTCAAAAAATGCTTTTATATCTTCATATGCAGCATTTTCATCCGAGCCTGAAATTTCAACGTCTATCGTCTCTCCACATTTCACGCCTAAACCCATAACTGCCATCAAATTTGTTGCTTCTATTGCTTTCCCATCTTTTATAATCAAAACTTTGCTTTCATACTTCTTTGCTTCCTTTAGCAACAGCCCAGCCGGTCTCGCATGAATCCCTACTTCATCCTTAATCACATAACTAAATTTTCTCATTTTACTTTTCTCCTTAATGTCTGTGGTCACTCTGAGTCTATATACCCTGTCTTGCTTTTAAATGCTTTTAAACGCTCTTAATCAAATAAATGACATTATCCACCAAAATATATTTATACTTAAGTAACATAGCTCACCGGAAATGCTTAATCGCTTCTCTATTAAGTTTAAATCCTGATGACTAAATCCAATGGAAAATACGCCTGTTATCTTAACATCCAAATAACAGGCGAAGATAATTCTTACTTCCTCATTGGTAATGTTTGCAGATCTGCAAAACAATTTTCCGGGCCTTCATCAACATCAAAAACACTCTTCCATATTCTTCTACTCTAAATCCTCGCCATTAGAGGTGATTACTTTTTGATACCAATAAAAAGAATCCTTTTTAATTCTTCCTAAAGTACCATTGCCCTCATCATCCTGATCCACATAGATAAATCCATATCGTTTCGTCATATCTGCAAAGGATGCGGAACAAAGATCAATACAGCCCCATGGAGTGTATCCCATCACTTCCACACCATCCTCCAAGGCTTTCTTAATTGCTTTTATGTGTTCTCTTAAATAATCAATTCGATAAGGATCATGCACGGCATTATTCTCCAGCTGGTCAACGGCACCTAAGCCATTCTCCACCACAAAGATTGGCAGCTGATATTTATCATAGATTCTGTTTAAAGTCACCCGTAATCCAATGGGGTCAATGCCCCAGCCCCATTCACTGCTCTTTAAATATGGATTTTTTAGTTTCTTTACCAGGTCTCCGGGATTTTCTCTCTTATCTTCATCCGCACTTACCACATAGGTCATATAATAGCTGAACGCAAGAAAATCAACCGTATTATTTTTCAGAATATCTTGATAATCCTTTACATAATCTATTTCTATATCATTTTCTTTAAAATACCGTAAGATAGATTTCGGATATGTCCCCCTTGCCATAACATCATAAAAATAAAAATTAATCTGATCCTCAATCATAGCAGCCTCAATATCTGCCGGCTTACAGGTATAAGGGTAACATTCCAGGCGGGCTATCATGCAGCCAACCATGCAATCCTTTGCTGTCTCATGTGCGTACTTTACCGTTAAAGCGGAGGCAATGAACTGATGGTGCAGTGCTTGATGAATTGTAGAAAGCCTGTTCTTTTTCGCCTTTTTAAGAAATAATCCTCCTCCCGTAAAAGGGGATGCAAGCATCATATTAATTTCATTAAAAACTATCCAATGTTTCACTTTATCTTTGTATTCGTCAAGCAATACCTTGGTGTATTTTGTAAATAGACCAATCACCTCCGGTGACTCCCAGCCATTGTACTTTTCCGTAAGAGCAATTGGCAATTCATAATGAATCATGGTGACAAGAGGCTCAATGTTGTATTTGTGCAATTCATCAAATACATTATGGTAAAATTGAATGCCTTCGGGATTTGGAGTTTCTTCCAAACCTGTTGGAAATAATCTGCACCAGGATATGGACATGCGGAATACCTTAAAGCCCATTTCAGCAAATAATTTGATATCTTCTTTATAATGGTGATAGAAGTCAATGCCGCGTCTATATGGAAAATTATAATGATCTTCATTCTTTATTGCATCTACATAGCGATCATAATCAACTTCCGACGTACTTAATCTTTCTTCACGCTGCTCTTTTGGAATAAAGGTGACATAATCCAGCTGAGACTTTCCTCTTCCTCCCTGGTCAAATCCTCCCTCTAACTGGGCTGAGCTTGTTGCTCCACCCCATAAAAAATCTTCTGGAAATCCTTTCATAGTTATACCTTCCTTTCGCTTTGTTCAAACCTTAATTTTACTGCACATTCAATTTTTGAAGCCGCTAAAACGGCTTATTTGCTGTAGCTTTAAGGGAATGGGGATTCCCTGCTCTTGCTTTTCACCTTTCATTACCTCCTATTTATTGTCTTTTGTCATAATAAATGAGTATACAAAGGAAACTACAAACGCTGCCACAAGGCAGATGCAAATCATGATAATGTTATTTCCCTTATCCAGATAAGCCGGCAGACTGAATATTCCCGGCATTGCATATGCATAACATTTCACGCCTAAAATCATGTACAGCAAACCACCTGTTGCTCCACCTATAATAGCGCCTATTAAAGGCTGCTTATAAAGCATATCAATAGAATACAGTGCAGGTTCTGTAATTCCAATGACTCCCAATCCACCGCTGGAAACAGCTGCCGCTTTCATTTTAGGATCTTTAATTTTTAAAGCTGCCCCCAATGTTGCTCCTGCTATTGATATATTATTTATAAAGAAAGCAGGAAACAAGAAGTCATATCCTAATGTATTCAGATTTTGTAGCATAATTGGTGCCAATGCTGAATGCATTCCTGTCATAATTATAAACGGCATGAGCCCTGCAAAAATTGCACCTGCAAGGGGACCTGCTAAATGAAAGAGAGCAACCGCCACTGTACTTAATATCTGCCCGCAGTAATTTCCTAAGGGCGCAACTACAATAAGAAGTACGGGCATAAAAACTGCAAATGAAATCAACCCCGAAAATACAATTCTTAAGTTAGACGGAATAAGCTTATTAACAAATCCGAATAAATAAGAAAAAGCTATGACGCTTAAAATTACCGGCAGCACTGATGATGCATAATTATAGGCCGGTACATTAAAAAATAGGAATGGAATACTTTCACCTGCTGTTTGATTCAAAAACGTCGGATACATCAGGCAGCCTGCAACCATCAATCCAAAAACTTCATTCAGCTTAAACCGTTTTGCAGTAGTGTATCCTGCCAGGAACGGCAGATAATAAAACGGAGCATCTCCAATTGCATTTAATACAGTAACCACTCCATTGTCTCCGGCCAGAATACCAAAAATTGTAAGTATCAGCACCAAACTCTTTATCATACCTCCTGCTACAAAGGCAGGCATAATTGGTAAAAAGATAGCGGATAATACATTCAATACTTTTGCCCCAATATTTTTCTTCGCTTTTTCACTGGGTTTTACCCCTTCTTCTTCCACCTCTGCATTTGGCTTAAAATCTGCAATGGAACAAAAATCCCGATACACCTCCTGCACGTGAGAGCCAATAACAAGCTGCAGCTGATCCCCAACCTCTTTTACCTGCATCACCCCATCAATCTTTTCTATGGCTGCCTTGTCTATCTTACTGATGTCCTTGACTACCAGGCGTAATCTCGTAACGCAGCAAAACACATCCTGAATGTTGCTTCGATCAATAACCCCCAGTATCTCCTTACACATTTTCTCATACTTCATACATCTTCTCCTTCCTAAAGTTAAAATTAAAAAAGGCCAGACCATCCAAAACAGGATTACGTCTAGCCCTTTAGGTCGCTATCGTACTATTCATTAACAAGTTGTTTATGTGTACAATTAAAAAACCTTTTTCTTCATTTGATACCTTAATCTGATAATTATACATCAAATATTCCTGTATCAGCTCAGTGCATTTTGTAACTTCAGGATATTGGATTTTCAACATCCTGTATAGAAAGTCATCACTATCCCCTTGCTTTGCTTCATTATCTTTTGCATAAGTTCTCACACAAAAATACTTTAAATGAGTCAGAAACCTTTCAAAATAGATACTTTCCCTATCAAAATTGATTGTAAAGTAACTCTCAACCATTTCGATTACTGCATTGATCATTCTAAGCCTCTGCCTGGAAGCGCTGTCCATACCCTCCGACAAACTTATGATATGGAATGTAATAAAACCAGCTTCATCAATCGGCAGCTTGATATGAAATTGAGCCTCAACTATATTCAATGCCTTTTTCCCAATCTCAAATTCTTTTGGATAAAAGAAACGTATCTCCTTAAGCATTTCATTTTCGATAAAAATATTATCCTTTGCTCTTTCGATAGCAGAAGCAATGTGATCTGCAAGCATGATGTATCCGATTGGATTTGCTTTCACATTCAGCTCTTTCTCCGCCATCTCCAGAATGTCCGCTGCAATATCAAAATACTGAATCGAAATGTGCTTAATAATATCCATATATCGATTTTTCTCTTTTCCTTTCAGAACAAAGACCTTATCGATGCTGGCAGAGTCAACACAATCTCCCACCTTTTTCTTGTAGGATATCCCTTTTCCCATCAACACTACTTCCGAAGACTGTTCATCCAGAGAGGTAACAACATTATTATTAATGATGCGAAAAATAACATATTCTTCATTTTTCTGCATATGCGATCACATCCTTATTGCTAATGTCAACTTGGTTATTGATTGTAATCTTATAATTTTCATAATTCGTAAAAATCACAATTATGGTTGGATCAAGCTTTTCATTTAATAGCAGCTCTTTATCAAATTCTATTAATTCCTGACCCTTTCTGACCTTTTCACCGCTTTTTACCAAAGCTTCGAAACCCTTTCCCCCCAGATTCACCGTCTCAATCCCTATATGGATCAGCATCTCAACTCCATCTTTTCTTCTAAGACCAATTGCATGCCTTGTAGGAAAGACCATTGTTACTTCCCCATTAAAAGGGCTTAATACACTTGAAGCCTCAGGATAAACACCAAAACCGATTCCCATCAGACCGCTGTTAAAAGTGCTGTCATTTACATCCTGTAGTTTCACAAACTTTCCCTCAATCGGTGAAAATACCCGATTATCCTGCATTTTCTTAAAAAACACTTCCTAATATTTTCTCCCTTCCGGTATTAGCGACATTAAAAAAAGGCAATACCAACTTGTGATGTTGATTTTGCCTACCGAAAGTCACAACTCATACTATCTATTT
This sequence comes from Lachnospiraceae bacterium, assembly GCA_902363835.1. GTDB lineage: Bacteria > Bacillota > Clostridia > Lachnospirales > Lachnospiraceae > Lacrimispora. Next base: position 154,335 of record CABJBM010000015.1, on the reverse strand, counting down.
GTATTATATTATCAGCTTTCATTTCTGTCAATGAGTTTTTTTAATCTCCTTCCATCCTTTTTTGACCTTTAAACCCCAAAATTAACTGATTTTATATATTTTGCACAAATTTAATGATCACATGGAATTTTGTTGGTTTACCTCACTACTAAAATGGGGAAAAGAGATTTACAAACAGCTGCATTGCCTCTGATTCCATCATACCAAAACAGTTGGCATCTTACCAGCCTTTTTAACAATCCGGGCTTGTATATTATGTAAATATAAAAACAAAGTTTGCGATAAAAACTTCATCTCCTTTTTTCAAGGCAACCGTCTCGTTTGTTTCTAATAAACGCCCGTTGACAGACGTTCCATTGGTGGAATTTAAGTCACTGATCCGGTATTCCTCTCCTTCCCGGTCTATTCTGGCATGGATCCTGCTGACGGCTTCTCCCGTAAGGACGCAGTCAACAATACCTTCCTGTTTTCCAATCAGATATGGAACATAAGTAATTGCAATATCTTCCGCATCATGGCCCACCGCCCGCAAGTACCGGATACTCTTATCTGTCTCTGCATCAGTCAGCAGGGACGTTTGAAATACCTCTTCCTCTTCTGCCTCATAATTTGGAGCCTTTTCCTTTATCTCTTCTTCAAATGTTATCTGCCAGTCATAGCTTTCCTCCGGCTGGCTTCGCCCTTCTTTCTTTTTCTCCTCCATCTCCGTAATCTGCCCGGACCTTTTCCCCAATATGGCCAAAACTGCCAAAGCTGAAAAAACTCCTGCAAACGGGATCGTATACCAGAACCTCCCAATTCCTTCCATTCCAAAAAACAACCATAAAACTGCTGCAATACCAACTGCGGCTGAAAACGGGATCATTAAGACTGGCCATTTCCTTTTTACATCAGAAAAATCATTTCTTTCTCCCATCTCCTGGTTTAAATCGTCTAAACTATAAGGAAGAGGGGAAACAGGGCTTTCTTCTGATTTATTGTCTCTTTCCGGTTTCAGAATGGTCTCATCCTTCTCCTCTGCACCGGAACCATTCTTTCCTGCTATTTCAAGGAGATCCTTCATCCCATAATTGTCCTTAAGACTTTCCTGATACAATCCATAAGCCATCACCACGCATTCCTTATCCTGGTGATTGACCTTTCCCAGAAGATATCTCAGCAGCCCGGTCATTTCCCCTGGAAATCCCACCTGTCTTCCGGGAACAAGACAAAGAAAAACTTTAAACTGCTCAGGTTCCACATAAACGTATTCCGGTTCCAGAAGAATCTGCTTTTCCTTAAGGAGGTAAGGCTCCAGCCTCTCCAAGGTCTGTCCAATATCTCCTATTAATTTTTTAAGCTCCTCCCCGCCCAGGCTATGGTATTCAAGGACCCGGTTTAAGGGCTGCCTTGAGGTGATCTCATAATAATAAAGCGTTCGGTCATCCACCTGCTTTACATGGAATTTCAACAGCCCTTCTATCCCGTTTGCCGCCATCATGGACACTTCATAGCCGTCATATCCTGGCTTATCCGGCTCTATTATCAGATAATTATGTTTCATTTCCCGCCTGTACGCAACCTTCATTTCATTCCTCCTGATTGAAGAGAGTTAACATTCTTAAAAAGTTCTCCGGATCAAACACGCCCTGTTCCAGTTCCAGCTTCCAGGTTCCTGCCGCCCCCAGTGCCTTTACCTCCCTGCCTGTTACAGAGTTTCCTGTCATCTTGATCTGAAAATCGTACCTTCTCCAGGAAAAAGGACTTCCAGCCCTTCGAGCTGCCCATATTGCTGCTTCATCAGGAGGCTCCGTTTCGTTATGGCGCAGCCTTTGTACGGACTCTTCCAATGCCATTGACCCTACAACTTCATCCCGCAGGCAGTAAGCCGCCTGAATGGAGGCCATCAGCGCCCATAGAACAATTGCCATAACAAAAGCAGCTTCAACCGTATAGCTTCCCCTCAGCTTTCCCTTCATAATATCACCAACCCAATCCAGACAGGAACCAGAAAGGGTAGAAAGGGTACCGGCTTCTTTTTTACATCCCTTCCCCGTAACAGGCCCCAGACGTATATTCCTCCGCAGGCGATGCCGTTTAAAAATGTTCCGTAAATCAGAAGCTTTAAGTTTAAAAGTGCACTTAAAAAGAGGCCGCTGACTACGAAAAAACATCCATCTCCCATGCCGATTGCCTCATCTGTTAACCGGCTCAACAGAAGGAGTCCCACTCCAACCATGCAGCTTAACAGCCGCTCTGCTCCCATATCTCCCTGTAAAAAAGCCAGAAGCACTCCTGCCATGCCTGCTGCTTTAAAAAGCCACACGCTGACAGCACTTTCCCTTCCATCCTCCCAGGCAGCGGCCAGCAGAAATATTCCGAATAAAATTTTGTTTACGCTTTCCAGCATAGAGACACCTCCCTATTGTGAACAGTAAGAGCACGCCCCCATGTGGAGGACCTCAGATAATGGAACAGCCTCCACATATGCCATGATGGAAGAGCAATTCCTGTCACTGTGATATCTTTCTCCAGACGGCATGATGAAAATACTGCCGTTTTCCTCTGCAAATCTTCCGCATATGCTGCAGGGCTTATACTTTCCGCCCGCCAAATTGCGGACATTTTCCACCTCTTTAAAAGAAATCTCTTTTATCTCATTGTATAAATAATGACAGGTCCGCTGCCTGTGATATCTTGTGCTTGTTCTTCCAATGTATACAAGCTCATCCTCCTGCCCATCGTTTCTGTTCCTTCCCCCCTCCTGGCCGATCCAGGCTCTCCGGCAGCTTCTGGCTGTCATTGGTATGCTGTTTAAGCCAAAGACGGAAAAAGGAATTCTGACCCGGTAATCCATGATCAGATCAATGGTCTCTTCGTCCCTTAAAACAGAAGAACGTGCAAAGGAGACTGATTCAAGCCGTGTAAACCCTACCCGCCCTTCCACCTGTTTTCTGGCATAAAGGAGAATCCCTTCCTCTGTCAACCCGTCTAAAAACTCCTCTGAAAACCCGTCAATCCCTGAGGAGTCCAGGCATTCTCCCAGTTTTAGCCGATCCAATACATAGGCATACTGGCTTATCTCCTCACCTGCTGCTTCCAAAGCAGTCTGAATACGCCTTCCCTCCTTCATCACCCCCATGGGAAGCATGAGGATCACCATGAAAAACAGGAACAGGGGCAGGGTCATAGCCGCCTCCACGGTCAGGCTCCCCTTTGTTCGGAAGGCGGAGGCAGATGATAATGCTCTTTTCGCAAGGAATCCTTGTTTTATGAAGGGGATTCGTACCTGGAGAGTAACGTTTTTTTTATTATTTTTTTCTCGGAACTCCTTGAAAAAGAGCATGATCATCTGCCTCCTTCCCTTAATATGCTTTCTCTGTCCGGACTTCTACCGGATAGAAGGGATTACTTCCTCCGAAAAACATATGTCTTGATTTTACAATCCCCCGTATTTCTGCCTGATAAACACAGTGTGCCATGCGAAAATCCGCCTGCTTCCTGCATAGATTCATCTGGATCACATCCATGAGGCGGTAATACTGCCTCATGGTCTCTCCCATAAAAAGAAGAAGCTTTAAATAAGCGGTATAGTCAATTCCTTTTTCATCCTCTGATCCAACCGTACATGTTCCTGTACTTCCCAATTCCAGCAGGCCATTAAGAGATAATTTCCAGGTATCTCTTGACTTGAGAAAGGCCACCTTTTTCCCCTCTAAAAGCATTTTCACATCTGCAATCGCTTCTCCCAGAGCCCAAATGCTCATTACAAAAAAGGCAACGATCCCCGTAAGGGGCGCCAGGCCCACGGATCCGGTAATAAGGGCAGCAAGAGCCTTTGCCTCTTCCCGTTTCTGGCTGTCAGACAAAATGTGAATTAAGTTCATGCCTTCCCTTACCATGAGAACATTGGTAACGGTCTGCTTTAAGTTCTCCTCATCTGTTTTCTTTCCTGAAACCAGGTACTCCAATTCATATTTTACCTCCTTATCCTCTTCTGATAGAAAGCTGGTGAGAAAACGGCCGCAATATTCCCCAAACAAGAGCCGGTCCACAAGTCCTGCCTCCATTCCAGGTTCCTGCTCTTCCATGGAGGTAACGGTGGGAAAAGAATTATCCGATAAAATGCCTGTAGATATTTCACTTCCTTCCGGCAGCACCAGGGATAATAACCCGGTTTGCAGAAATCCCTCTACCTGCTCCAGAAGCTTCTGCTTTTCCGGATCCTTCACACCGTTGGAATAAGAAAGGACGGGAATATTCACCTCATACCATATTTCCCTTACAGAATTCCACAATTCTGACAGATCCGGGCCCTCATCCTCTTCATCATCACTATCCCAGTGATCAATGATGCTCTCCACCTCAAAAGAGCGCTCCTTTGCCCGTTCTATAATCGGTTTCATCTGTTCCATTTTTCCCGGAAGAGCCTGGATTTCCTTTCTCCGTTCCCCAGCCTGATCAATATAGGATTCATAGCAGGAGGTATCTTCTTTTAAAGTTTCACGGATCTCCTGGCTTAATTCTTCCTGAGCCACAGACAGGCTGTTATTTGTTTCGTTTATCTTTGTTTTTAAGTCATCTGCCCTTTTCTCATAAGCCTTTACAAGGGCAGGAATCCGGTTCATTTCCCGCTCCAGCCGGTCTGCTTCCCTTCGAAACTCAGGACCGTTATAATCCATGATTCCTTCATATGCAGCCTGCCAAAAGGCCTTCTGCTGCTTTAAAGAATCATTGATATCCTCTAATGCCCGTTCCAGGCGGACAGCTTCCCGCTCATGATCACGGAAGGATCCGGCTAACTGTTTCACAGCCCCGGCTTCCTTTAAATTCTTAAGCAGCGCTTCTCCCCCCTTTTCATCGGTCATATTTTCAAAAATTCCGTACTTCATGTAATCCAGAATCTCCTGTTTTAAATATTGGCCTCCTCCATCGGTAATATGACAAAGCTGCGTTGTATCTGCCTGTTCCATATCCGTGAAATACCAGCCGGAGCTGTCCATATAAGGCTCCATGAATCCCTTCCATGCCTGTTCCAGTTCATCTCCATTCTCACATTCCAGAAGGAAAAGACGGTACTTTTCCCAGGCCTCTTTATGATACCTGCTGAATACAGAGTCCATGGAAGAATCGGCTGCCAGCTTTAAATAACATCTGACTCCAGCAATCCGTGCGGACTCTAAAAGCCCGCACATCAGGCTGAATATGCATAAAAGGGCCAAACTGAAAAATACTGTGATCTGTCCGCTTTTGCGCATTAATACACCTCTTTTGACTGGCTGTTGATTTCCTTGAATATGCTATCAAGAAGAGTTGTTATCTGTTTTTTGAAAATAATAACAAGTCCGATTAAAACTACCAGAATCAGCACGACTTCAATAACGCCTATTCCATCTTCTTTGGCAATGAAATCCCTGATCTGCCCATTTACCCATGTCATCATTCTTTCACCTCCCCCCTAATAAAATGCCAGAAACGCCGGAACTACGATCATGACCATAACCACTCCCAGCATCATGAACAGGGGCAGCAAAAGCTTAGTTCCGGCTTCCTCCCCCAGCTTTTTCGCCAGGTTTTTTCTCTGCTCAAAGGCTGACGCCATCTCAAGCTCCAATGCCGGGCGAAGCTGCCGGCTTCCATTTTTCTGGCTCTGTTCCAAAAGAGCAGAAAGCTTTATGTAGGCCTGCAGGCCGCACCGCCTTCCAAATTCATTGTAAGCCCGCCCTTCGGACAGCCCGGTGCCAAGCTGCCCCGCTGTTTTCACCATCTCCTCATACGCCGGACGCACGTTCCTTTTCCCCTGTTTTACCCCCTCCTTATAACCAGCCGTGATCCTCTCCCAGGCTCCCCTGACCGTAAGCCCTGCCCCGATGTAAACTACCAGCTTGGATACCACCTCAGAATAATCAAAGAGCAGTTGCTGTTCCCGCAGCTTTGCCTGGTTCTTCCTGTCAAACTCTTCTTTTATATGTAACAGCGCCGCCAGAAAAAATCCTAATACCGGCAGTATTCTGTAATCAGCCTCCTCCGGCAGGAAGTATGTCAGCCGCTTCCCTTCATAGACCGATGGCAGAGACAGGCTGTCTTCTGTCTGCTGTTTAAGGTCTATTTGTCCTACCCACCGGATAAAATCAGCGGCAGCCTTTTCTTCCCGGGTAAGGGAGGCCGGATAAACCATCACTTTAAACTCATACCTCCTTTCATGGCTTCCATCTGTCACTCTGGCCCTTAACCAGACTGGCTTTCCCTCTTCCGGTAAATCCTCATTGTGAATGATCCCGAAAGAATCGATGACCTGGGGATCATCAGATTCCCAGATAATCCTAAATCCATAATCTCCAAGACTTCCCTTTAAGTTTAAGTTCTCTCTCACCTCCTCCAGGGATTCATTTTCCCCCAGCATCTGCTTTATCAGTTCAGGCTGGATCTTATGAAACAGCTCCCTTGCCTCTTCCTCCCCATATTTCCTCTCCCTGACAGGTATTTTCACCGGCACCTTCTTATTTCCGTCCTGCCGGTCAAGCCCTGATACAAGGACATGGTATGTAGTCTCTCCCTGTCCCGGCCCTGCCCTCTTAAGCCCTTCTCTTTCCCATACTGCCTGTCCTCCTGCTGCAAAGACCAGCTCCATAACAGCATACAAAACAATCCCTGAAACCGCACAGCCTGCCTGAACCTTTGTAAAAGGAAATCTCCATGTTCTTTTGTTTTTCCTTAACATCTACCCTCTCCTTTCATACCTCGATCCTCATAATCTGTTTTGCAATAGCCATTGCTATGATGTAAACGGCCATGCAAAGAGTCATAAAAATCCTTCCGATTCCCGTACTGTACATGATGTTAAAAAAGCCGGGTGAAGTCATATTAATGTAAAAGACGATAAAAAAGGGAATCATGCTCATAATTCTTTGTTCAAACTGTTTTGATGCTGTCATAGTCAATATCTCCTGTCTGACCTGCACCTTATCCCTTATTACGCCTGCTGTATGACTGATAATGGAAACCAGTTCTCCCCCGCTTCGTTTTGCAGCGGCAAATACTTCTGCAAAATTTTTAATATCATCAAGACCGCTTCGCCCTGCGAATTCAGAAAGCGCCTGCTCCACGGAGCGGTTCATCCGGATCTGGCTCTCAATATGGCTGAATTCCTTAGAAACCAGCCCTTCCTCTCCATAAAGCAAAACCAATTCCTTTACAGAAGCGGAAAACGCGTTTTCCACGGAGTAACCGGCGCTTAAGAAGGAGGCTAAAAGCAGGATGCCTTCCTTAAATTCCAAGTTCAGCTGCTGAAGCCTTTTTTCCTTTTGCTCTCCTTTTTTAATCATGGGAAAAATAATAACCATTGGAAAAAATACCAGGAATGCCGCAATGCTGCGATAAAAGATGTAAGCCAAAAGCCCTGCCCCTGCCAGACCCTGAAATCCATATAAGCACCACTCAGCCGGTGTCAGAACATAATTATCATACCTCAATGCCTGCTGCCTTAAGTTTTTCGGTGTTCTGAATGCTTCCCACCTTTTTAAGACTTCCCTGAACGGCCTGCCCTCCTTCCTTATGTTCATAATTTTCCTCAAACCGGAATAACGGATTGAGCCTGATTTCTCCATTCTCATAGCCAACCACCTCCACAATGGATAAGACCCTTCTGTTTTTGTCTCTCAGCCGCCCCAGATGTATTAAAATATCAATTGCTGCCGCAACCTGGCTTCTGACTGCTGCCAATGGAATATCCGTCCCCATGAGCACCATGGTCTCCAGCCTGGAAAGCATGTCCCCGGGGCTGTTTCCATGCCCGGTGCTAAGGCTTCCGTCATGGCCGGTGTTCATAGCCGATATCATATCCAGAGCCTCCTTACCTCTCACCTCACCAATAATAATTCTGTCAGGATTCATCCGCAAAGCCGCCCTGATCAGATCCCCAATGGTCACCTCCCCGTCTCCCTCCCCATTGGCCTCTCTCGTCTCAAGCCGTACCAGGTTTGGAATATGGGTGATCTTTAACTCCGCAGAATCCTCAATGGTCACGATCCGCTCATCCCTGGGAACATAAGCAGACAAAGCATTGAGAAAGGTACTTTTTCCTGAATTAGTCCCACCGCTGATAAAAATATTGTATCCGGCCTCCACAATGCATTTTAAGAAATCCGCAGCCTCCTCCGTGACCGAGCCAAGTTTTAAAAGCCTTGCCATGGTAATGGGCTTGGGAAATTTCCGGATGGTCACCGCTGGACCGTCCAAAGCAATGGGAGGAAGCACCACATGGACCCTGGAACCGTCAGGCAGCCTGGCATCAGCAATAGGCCTTGATACGTTTACCGTACGGTTTACTCTGCTGACGATCTGCTGAATGGTATCCTCTAACTGCTCCTGGCTGTCAAAGGCTCTGCCCCACTGCTCCATTCGCCCGTTCCTCTCTACAAAGACCCGGGCCGCCCCATTTACCATGATCTCCGTTACATCTCCGTCATCCACCAGCTCCTGAAGCGCTCCCAGCCGCCGGAAGGAGTCAAAAAGCCGGTTCCGAAGCTCTATTTTATCTTTTAGGGGAACAAAGTTAACTTGTCCATATTCCAGAATCCGGCCGTCTATGATGTCATAAAGCTCCTCATCGGTTACCTGCTGCCGTTCATCCAGCTCTCTCATGATTTCTTCCCGTAAATTCCTTCTCTGCCCATCTTCCATGGCTGTTCCTCCTTGCACCATCCCTATTGCAGCTTATAGGGACTGCCTTAAAAGCTGCCTTGTATAATCACCCAACTCTCCCCATAACAGCTGTTCCAAATAATTATCTCTCCGCCCAAAGTTGCCATGGTAAGGAGGCTTTATTTTCTGAATCCTGTTTTTAAGGGCCTCATGACCGGATGATACCAGGTATTCCTCAAATTCTTCTACCTTTGCTGCGGACACCCAATCATCCTTTACCGGCATGTATACCACATCGCATACTTCCAACACCTCCGCCGCTTTCTTTCCAAACTGACCCAGATCCAGGATAATGGATCCATAAGTGCTTTCCCTTGCAATGTGACTTACCAGCTCTGCCATCATCTGCCCGTTCACCTGACAAAGGTCCTCAGGATATTCCACCGGAGGCACATAATCCAAATCTCCCCAGGTATAAACAACAGCTCCAAGGCGCATCCAGCGAAATCCCTCCTGGCTGTAATAATACAAAAGATCAGACAAACCTGTTTTATATTCTTCTCCCATCAGCCGTCCAAAACCGGAACAATCCTCAAAATTCAAATAAAGCACCTTTAAATCCCTGGCCAGAAGCTGTCCCATGGCAAGGGCAAAAGAAGTCTTTAAACACCGGTTTATGGGGGAGTAGACACCAATAATCCTGCCTGCCTTTGAAGCCATGGTATATGCTGTCTCCACCGGATTATCACCGTAGCGTTTCATCACCTCACGCATAATCCTGTCTGCTGCCTGGTATTTATAAACACTTGGGTACGGTTCTTCCGGCAAAACCACCTCTCCCTCAGCCAGGAGTACCACAAAAGCGGCGCTTATTTTTCCTATTTCCTCCCTTGGGACAGAGGAATCAATGAGCAAAAGCTCTATCTCATGATCTTCCCCATAAGCCTTCAGCCGCTCCAGAGTCGTAAACGCCATGACTGAAAACGGGACCTGCTCCTTCCGGTTTATAAATTCTGTGAACCGTTCCGTATACAAAGGGTCCCCATCATAAACCGCCATCACTTTCTTTGCCAAAACAAAACCTCCTCATTATTTCCATAAAACCATGGAGCCCAGTGTTCCTAAAAACAGACAAAGGCCCAAAGGTATCACCACATCATATCCATCCCGGACAGGATCGTAGTAGGCTGCAAGTTTCCCTGTTTGAAATACGCGCCTGATATAGGCAAGAAGACAGAAAAGACGGGTAAAAAGAATGCCCCTTTCCGCCATTTTGATAAAGGACCAGAAAGCCCCTATAAGAAAACCAAATCCAACTGCCAGAGCGCCTGCTCTAAGCCCCAGAAACCCGCATATCAAAGCGGCAAGCTTAATATCCCCCGCACCGATCATCCGGCATAAGAACAGTAAAAAGAATGCTGCGGTCACAATCCCAAGCCTTAGAACAAATAAAAGGCCTCCCAAAGGCTTCCCTGACCCAAAAATCTCAAACAAAAGGCCAATGATGATTCCTGAAAGCACCAGCCAGTTGGGAATCCGGTGCTTGCGGACATCAAAGAAAGCCCCTGCCCCTAAAATCAGCAGTAAAATAACATATTGAACGATATGATCCCCTCTTTTCTTAAAATCTCAACCCTGGAATTTACGCTGGAAAATCAGCTTTGGATTATGGAATCAAACTTCCATAATTCTTTGAAAACTTTTGAAATGCTGTATGCGGAACGCATATAAGAATGTGCCTTTATTATGCACAAGGACAGATGAAATGTCAACCATTTTTTTCAAGAAATATTGTATACATTCCTTTTTTTGTTTTTATTGCGGTCAGACGATTCTTTTCTATATCTTTTGTTAATTTCAACAATTTTTTCTATTATTTTTTAATTTTTGCAGCATAAATCACAAAATTTTACCCATAAAACATTGACGTTGCCATGCAGGGATGATAAACTATCATTAGTTCACTTTTTTAAACCAAAGGAGGGATGCGCCCATGCAAGCCGAGGAGTTTAACCAACTTTTCCTGAGTTGCATGCCGATTTTTATCGCTCTGGGAGATGAGGTCCGATTATCCATTATTGAGGGTCTCGCCCGTACAGGCCTTTATGACAACCAGGGTAACGACGTTGCAAATATCAGGGGCGGCTTGAACGTAAGACCCAGGCAAGGGATGAATGTAAAGGAAATCACGGAAATGACCAGATTATCCCGCCCTGCAATTTCCCATCATTTAAAAATTTTAAAGGATGCAGGCCTGATAAATGTCCGCCAGGTAGGGACAGCCAATTATTACTACCTGACCATTGGTGACAGCACAAAAAAACTTTGTTCCCTTGGACAGTATTTGCAGGAACTGCTGAGCAGGGTTTCATAGGTTATAAAAGTTATACAGGTAATTTATGAATAAAGTTCCAATTTCCAGGCATACTGAATTTATAACATTTGGTAAAAAATTATATGTCTGGAGATGATGAAATGAAACATGTGCTTTTAAAAAAACATCTGGCCTCATCAGAGGAAGAACGGAATTTAAGACATGAAATTGAACGTTCCAAAACTGCAATCGATGCCGCCAGAAACCACTTTGAACAGGTGGTTGACCCAACCCTTATTGATTGTTATATTTACGAGCTTAACGCGGCTCAGCTGCGTTATCAGTTCCTTCTGCGCCGTTTCAAAAGCCGGGAGGTATAAACTACTATAATCTGGAGGATAAGTATATGAGCAAGTGGTATGAAAGGGGAGTTTTTTATCACATCTATCCCCTGGGGCTTGTGGGCGCTCCAAAAGAGAACAGAGAATCCTCTGTTACAGACCGTTTTGGGGAGCTTTGCCAGTGGATCTCCCATATCCGGTCACTTGGATGTAATGCGATCTACATCGGGCCACTGTTTGAATCCTCTACCCATGGGTACGATACACGTGATTATCAAATGGTGGACCGCCGTCTCGGTGACAGGGAAGGTTTTCAGGAATTTGTGTCCCGGTGCCATGAGGCGGGAATAAAGGTCGTGGTTGACGGCGTCTTTAACCATACGGGACGGGAGTTTTTTGCATTTCAGGATATCCTGGACCATAGGGAGAATTCTCCATACAGGGATTGGTACCGGGGGATCAGCTTTGCCGCAGGCAGCCCTTTGGGAGACTCTTTTGGATATGAAGCATGGCAGGGGCATTTTGAACTTCCTTGCCTTAATCTTTTTAATCCCGCGGTAAAGCAGTATTTATTTGATACCGTACAGTTCTGGATCAACACCTTTGACATTGACGGAATACGCCTTGACTGTGCCAATGTGCTGGACTTTGGCTTTATGAAGGAACTGCGGGAACATACCATGGACATGAAAGAGGATTTCTGGCTCATGGGAGAAGTCATCCATGGAGAGTACGGCAGATGGGTCAATCATGAGATGCTTCATTCTGTCACCAACTATGAACTACATAAAAGCATTTATTCCGGTCATAATGACCACAATTATTTTGAGATTGCGCACAATGTAAAGAGGCTGGAATCCATCGGTTCCCAGCTCTATACCTTTGTGGACAATCACGATGAAAACCGGATCGCAAGCAAGCTTCATGATTCCAGGCATTTATACCCGGTTTACACCCTGCTGTTCACCCTTCCCGGGATCCCCTCTGTCTACTATGGCAGCGAGTTTGGGATGGAAGGAAAACGGACCAATACGGAAGACTCCATGCTGCGTCCCAGAATTTCTTTTTCTGAGATCAGGGAGCTTTCCTGCCCTCTTGAAGATTTTATCAGCAAGCTGGGGCATATCCATGAAGAAAATCCGGAATTTCACGGAGGACGGTACCAGGAACTGCTTCTCACCAACCGGCAGTATGCCTTTGCCCGTTTTCATGAAGGACGGACCCTTATCACTGTGGTCAACAATGATGAGGCCGACGCATTTGTCACGATTCCCTGTCCTTGTGAGGGAAATACTGCCGCCAACCTTCTTAATGGAGAGGTATTTCCAGTGGCTGACCATAGAATCGGATTGACCATACCGGCAAACCGGGGTGTTATCTTAAAGATTATGGAGGAATAAGTGAATGGAAAAAGACAGAAATGAAACCGGGACAGGTTTTATCACAGAGGTTGACCGGTATCTTTATAACAATGGAAAGCATTATGAAATCTATGAGAAACTGGGCGCTCATCCGGAAAAATATGAAGGAAACGACGGGATGTATTTTGCCGTCTGGGCACCTCATGGCAGTCAGGTCAGCGTGGTAGGGGATTTTAACGGCTGGGATCCGGAAGCAGATCTCATGACACCCCTTGCGGATTCCGGGATCTGGGAAGCCTTTATTCCGGACCTGGGCGTTGGAGAGCTGTATAAATATGCAATCACTACCAAAAGCGGCAAGATTCTATTTAAAGCGGATCCCTACGCATACCAGGCAGAATACCGTCCCCAGACCGCTTCTGTTACAGCAGACTTATCCAAGTTTCCCTGGAAGGATCAGGCCTGGATGGAAAAGCGGAAGGACAAAGACCACTTAAATGAGCCTTTCAGCATTTATGAGGTTCATTTAGGCTCCTGGCGGAAGAAAAACAGGGACGAAAAAGATGGTTTTTATACTTATACCGAAGCAGCTCATGAGCTGGCGGACTATGTTCTGGAAATGGGTTATACCCATGTGGAACTGATGGGAATCGCGGAGCATCCTTATGACGGTTCCTGGGGATATCAGGTAACAGGATATTTTGCCCCTACCTCCCGGTATGGTACTCCAAGGGAGTTCATGTATTTCGTGGATTACATGCACAGAAAGGGGATTGGAGTCATCCTGGACTGGGTCCCCGCACATTTTCCCAAGGATGCCCACGGGTTGGCAGACTTTGACGGAGAACCCTGTTATGAATATGCGGATCCCCGGAAAGGGGAGCATCCGGATTGGGGAACAAAGGTCTTTGATTACAGCAAATATGAGGTGGATAATTTCCTCATTGCCAATGCCCTTTACTGGGTGGATAAATTTCATGTAGACGGGCTGCGGGTGGATGCGGTGGCTTCCATGCTCTACCTGGATTACGGCAGAAACCATGGGGAATGGGCTCCAAACCAATGCGGCGGAAATGAAAATCTGGAAGCCATTGAATTTTTCAGGCATTTAAACAGCGTCATTAAAAAACGTGGAAACGGGGCCATGGTCATTGCCGAAGAATCCACTGCCTGGCCAAAGGTCACCGGAGATCAGGAGCAGGGTGGTCTTGGTTTTACCTTTAAATGGAACATGGGCTGGATGCATGACTTCCTGGAATACATGAAGCTGGACCCTTATTTCCGGAAATACAATCACCACAAGATGACCTTTGGCCTTACATATTTTACCAGCGAGAACTATATACTGGTATTGTCCCATGATGAGGTAGTGCATTTAAAATCCTCTATGATCAATAAAATGCCGGGACTTCCGGAAGATAAATTCGCAAATTTAAAATTAGGATATACGTTTATGCTGGGCCACCCAGGCAAAAAACTGCTGTTTATGGGTCAGGACTTCGGGCAGTTCCATGAATGGGATGAAAAAACATCTTTAGACTGGTATCTGTCTGAGGAGCCTTTAGGAAAAAGCCTTAAGGATTATGTGAGGGACCTTCTCCACCTGTATAAAAAGTATCCGGCGCTTTATGAGAAGGATTATGACTGGGAAGGATTTTACTGGGTCAATGCCAATGACAATGAACGCAGCATTTTCAGCTTTATCCGGTACAGCAGGGATCATAAGCGCAGTCTGCTGTTTGTTTTAAACTTTACTCCGGTAGAGCGTCCGGATTACCGGGTGGGAGTCCCGAAACGGGGAACCTATACCCTGGTGCTGGATGAAAGCCACGGATTGTATAAGAGGGGCGAAAAAGCCCCGTCCTTCCGCTCTGCAAAGACGGAATGGGATGGGCAGGAATACTCCTTCCCTTATCATCTTCCGGCTTACGGCGCAGCTGTTTTCCGATTTTAGTTTTCAGGCACATTCAGTAATTTTTTCCTGATATATCGGAAAAACAAGCTATACTTTTCATGGGATTTGTAGTAAAATATAAGTACAGAATCATTACATAACGGTTCAGATGAATGGTTGGATGGAAGGAGAGGTTCTTATGGCAGCAGAATTAATTGCTACAACTGCAACAAAAAGTGTCTTTCGTGATGGAGATAAGGCGATCAAGGTTTTCAACGCTGATTTTCCAAAGGCAGATGTATTGAATGAAGCATTGATTACCGCGCGGGTGGAAGAGGTCGGCGGAATCAATGTTCCCAAAGTTCTAGAAGTTGGTGTTTTCGAAGGCAAATGGTCCATTACCTTTGATTTCATTGAAGGCAAGACTCTCCAACAGCTCATGGATGAAAATCCTGACAAACTGCCGGAATACATGGAGCATATGGTGGATCTTCACTTAAATATCCTGTCAAAGCAGTGCCCGCTTCTTAATAAGCTGAAGGATAAGATGTCACGGCAGATTCTGGATACGGAAGAATTAGGCGATGTGACCATGTATGACATGCGGACGCAGCTGGACAGCATGCCTAAGCACACAAAGCTATGCCATGGAGATTTTAACCCCAGCAATATTGTGGTAAAGGATGACGGAACCATGTTTGTTCTGGACTGGGTTCACGCAACCCAGGGAAATGCCAGTGCGGATGTGGCAAGAACTTACCTGCTCTTCTGCCTGCAGGACCAGAATAAGGCGGATATGTATATGAACCTGTTTTGTAAGAAGACCGGTACGGCAAAGAAATATGTACAAAGCTGGCTTCCCATTGTTGCGGCAGCCCAGCTTTCAAAGAGAAGGCCGGAAGAGGCAGAATTGCTGAACCAGTGGGCCAATGTATGTGATTATCAATAAAGCTTCCAAGCATGAAAAACGCGTTTTGATCTGGCTGTAAAAGCCCCTTCAAAACGCGTTTTTTTGGTACTTTTGGTTTATGACTCACCTGTCCCGGACATGGTATCATGTTCCTTCTTAAGCTCCAAATACAGGTCATAGAATTTCCAGCTGCAGTTGGTATCGGTAATTACCGCTTTTAATTCGACTTTAGGAACTCCTGCCCGCCTTAAATTCAAAAGCAGCTCATCAATCCGCCGGTTTGAAAAGTTTTTCATCACCAGGATTTCCTCTTCCACATAAGGGCATTCCTCCTGCTCCACCTCTTCAAAACCGTCAAAACCTGCCAGATATCCTACTGTCTGCCCCGCCTGATCCGGGGAAATATTTTTGATCCGTATTCCCATACGCACCAGAACTGCCTTCAGCTTTGCGGCCTTTGTGTCATTTCCGGTCTGCCTGTCCTTTTCAGGCTGGTAATACAGGACCATTTCCTTTTTCACTGCCATTCTTTATTCCTCCTGTCTCTGATTTATAACAGATGTGCCCTAAGCTCGTCTCCGCTTAAAGCGCTTAAATAGGCCGGAGCAATATCAAACACAGTTTTACAGCCACTCTGGCCTTCCTGATTCAGCCGGTAAGCTGCCCTTGCATAGGCGGTCAGCACAGAAGCCGTAAATTCCGGATTGGAATCCAGCTTCAGGCTGTATTCGATCACATGGCTGTTCTCATCCTCCCAGCCTGTCTTTCCGGTTCTTATGACAAAACCTCCATGGGGAATGCCCTTGTGATCCCTGTTAAGCTCCTCTTCACTTATGAAGTGAACTGTAGTATTATAATCTGCAAAATAATTGGGCATTGATACGATTTCTTCCCTGATTCTGTCCAAGTCTGCATTCTCCTGGGCCACTACAAAGCATTCACGGGTATGCTTCTCCCTGGTGGACAATTCCGGATTCTTCCCGCTTCGGACCGCCTCAAGGGCCTCTTCAACCGGAATGGTATACTGTCTGGCATCCTTTACCCCCTGGATCCTGCGTACGGCATCAGAATGCCCCTGGCTTACCCCCCTGCCCCAAAACGTATAATCATGGCCTCCGGGTAAAATTGCGCCTGCATACAGGCGGTTTAAGGAAAACATGCCAGGATCCCAGCCAACGGATATGATCCCTACCTTGTTCCCTTCCTTTGCCGCCCCATCCACTGTCTCGTAATGCTGAGGGATTCTGGCATGGGTGTCAAAGCTGTCCACCACATTGAAATGCCTGGCAAGAAGGGGAGTCTGTACGGGAAGATCCACAGCGCTTCCGCCGCAAAGGATCATTACATCAATGGAATCTTTTTTTGAAATGGCTTCTTCCATGGAATACACCTTTACACCTGGTGTGAGAAGGGTTACGGAGGCCGGATCTCTTCTGGTAAATACGGCTGAAAGCTCCAGATCCGGATTATGGCGGATGGCGCATTCCACCCCTTTTCCCAGATTTCCGTAGCCGGCAATACCTATTTTAATCGTCATATATTCATCTACCTTTCAAAAAATTATTTTTTTTATTATAACCCTAAAAAGAGCCTTATGTAAATCCCGTATTTACAGAGAGTTTCCTGAATGATTCGCGGAACGTACCATGAAAAAAATCCGCAGGCAGAGTCAAACTCTGTCTGCGGATCAAAAGCTTTATTAAGCAAATGCCTCTACGTCCGGCATTTCCAGCGCCGTGGTCTCATATTTATCCAGAATGACCTTCTGGATCATATCACGGGTGTCAGAATTAATGGGGTGTGCAATATCCCTGTACTCCCCGTCAGCTGCCTTGCGGCTGGGCATAGCAATAAATAATCCCTTTTCTCCTTCAATCACCTTAATGTCATGAATCACAAATTCGTTGTCCAGTGTAATGGATACAATAGCTTTCATTTTTCCTTCTTTTTCAATGCGTCTAACTCTCACGTCTGTAATCTGCATGTCAAGCCCCTTCCCCCACATTTACCTATAATGTGTATCTTTCGTTTTTCTCTAAGACGACCTTTATGTTGTCTGGTGTTCCAATATGAGTGGTATTTGCCCGGATGGTATCCCGGCTTTCCACAATACAATTTTCAATAACAGTGTTATCACCTATGTATACGTCATTCAAAATAATGGAATTTTTAATGACACAGTTATTGCCCACATATGCCTTCTTAAACAGAACTGAATTTTCAACCACTCCATTGACAATGCTGCCGCTGGATATCAGGCTGTTCTTCACCACGGCACCTGGATTATATTTTGCCGGCGGCAAATCATCTATTTTTGAATAGACATCCGGGTACTGGCGGAAGAAATAATCCCTCACTTCTGATTTCAGAAAATCCATGTTGGTCTTATAATAAGACTCGACAGAAGCGATATTCCTCCAGTAGGTGTTCATCTTATAGGCGTAAATCCTCTTTAAGTTCCGGTAACGGATTAAAATATCACTTACAAAATCATAACGGTCTTCCATGGCGCAGCGCTCAATGAGCTCGATCAGCTGCCGTCTGCGAATGACGTAAATTCCGCAGGATACGGTATTAGAAGAAGCCACCATGGGCTTTTCTTCAAAATCCGTGATCCTTCCGTCTTCATTGGTCCTCACCAGTCCGAACCGTGTAATATCCTCTCCACCCGGAAGCTCCGTACAAACGACGGTAATGTCAGCCTTTTTCTCAATATGATATTCCAGAACTTTTCCATAATCCAGCTTATAGATGCCGTCACCGGCCGCAATGACCACATAGGGCTCATGACTGTTTTTTAAGAATGTAAGGTTCTGGTACAACGCGTCTGCTGTTCCCCTGTACCAGTCACTGCTTTCTGCAGTTATGGTTGGAGTAAACACAAACAATCCCCCCTGCTTTCTTCCAAAATCCCACCATTTGGAAGAGCTTAAATGCAGATGAAGCGATCTGGAATTATACTGAGTCAAAACCGCTACGTTCTGAATATGGGAATTCGTCATATTGCTGAGGGCAAAATCAATACTGCGGTAATTCCCTGCAATGGGCATGGCCGAAATTGCCCTTTTATTGGATAACTCCCGCATTCTCTTACTGTTTCCGCCTGCTAATACAATTCCTATCGCTCTCATCGTATGCCACCTGCCTTTATGATGTAGTCTCCGCCAGCCAGCTGTCCGTCAGCATAATCTTCTGCTGTTGTCTCACCGACAATTGCCGTATTCTTACCAACCCTCACATTTTCCGGTATGGTTGAATTCTCTCCGACTGTTACAAGATCGGACTGATAGACCTTAGGATCATATTTACTTGGAGCAAATTCCCCAAAACCAAGTTCAGAGTTTGCACCTATCTTCACATTTTCAGCGATAATGGCCTTCTGGATCTTAACATTTTCTCCGATCACGCATTCCCTCATGATGATGGAATCCCTGATCACGGCTCCCCTTTTAATGATAATACCGGCACCGATAACGGAATTATGGACTTCCCCGTATATTTCAGACCCTTCTCCAATAATGCTTCTGTCTATTACAGCCTCTTCCGACACATACTGAGGCGGTATGATATCGCTCTTGGTATATATCTTCCAGTACTCCTCGTAAAGATTAAATTCCGGAATGATATCAATCAGTTCCATATTGGCTTCCCAGTAGGAGCTTAAGGTTCCCACATCCTTCCAGTAGCCATTGTACTCGTAGGCAAATACCCGGTCCCCGGATTCAAAGCAGTGCGGAATAATGTGCTTGCCGAAATCACAGCCCGGAACCTCAGACATCTTAATCAGTGCCTCTCTTAATACCTTCCAGCTGAATATGTAGATTCCCATGGATGCCAGGTTACTTCTTGGATTCGCCGGCTTCTCCTCAAATTCCGTAATCCGGTTGTTCTCATCCGTTATGAGGATTCCAAAACGGCTGGCCTCCTCAATCGGCACCGGCATAGCAGCAATGGTGATATCAGCATTATTCGCCTTATGATATTCCAGCATGACCTCGTAATCCATTTTATATATATGGTCGCCTGACAATATGAGGACATAGTCCGGATTGTAAGTCTCCATATATTCGAGGTTCTGATAGATGGCATTGGCCGTTCCAGTGTACCAGTCACTGCCCATGCTCTTTTCATAGGGGGGAAGGATCGCAACGCCGCCAACGTTTCGGTCCAAATCCCACGGGATCCCGATCCCGATATGGGTGTTCAAACGCAATGGCTGATACTGGGTCAGAACTCCCACCGTATCCACTCCTGAATTAATGCAATTGCTCAGTGGGAAATCAATAATACGGTATTTGCCGCCAAATGATACTGCTGGTTTGGCCACTTTTTGCGTTAACACGCCTAAGCGGCTTCCCTGGCCGCCTGCCAAAAGCATGGCAATCATCTCTTTCTTGATCACGTTATCACCTCTCGCTGTTGTAATTTTATTGTACTAGCATTATAACACATATCCATGGAATAGTGAACAAAATTTTAAATTATAACCATAATTTTTTGTGCATTTTCCGACATTTTTCAACCTTTTTTTAATTTTTTTACATTTTAAGCCATATCTTGCGTTTTTATACCCATCCCCCTTGAATCGAGGCTCGAAATACAGTATAATCTTACTAAGTATGCGAACATGTAAAAGGAGAAGCCAATATGGATTTAATCACTGTAAGACAAATATATAAAGACAAAGAATCATTTCTCAATACCCAGGTTACAGTCGGAGGCTGGGTGAGAAGTTTAAGAGATTCCAAGGCATTTGGATTTATTGTTTTAAATGACGGAACTTATTTTGAAACACTTCAGATCGTCTATCATGACACCATGGAAAATTTCTCTGAAATATCCAGATTAAACGTAGGGGCAGCCATCATCGTTACCGGTACTCTGGTGGCCACTCCGGAAGCAAAACAGCCTTTTGAGATCCAGGCGGAGAAAATCACTGTTGAAGGAACCTCAACACCGGATTATCCCCTTCAAAAGAAACGCCATTCCTTTGAATATTTAAGAACCATCTCCCATCTGCGTCCCAGAACCAATACCTTCCAGGCTGTTTTCCGTGTTCGTTCTCTGATCGCTTATGCCATTCACCAGTTCTTCCAGGAAAGGGATTTTGTTTATGTGCACACTCCCATCATCACCGGAAGCGACTGTGAGGGTGCCGGGGAAATGTTCCAGGTCACCACTATGGATCTGGCAAACATTCCAAAGACCGGGGAAGGCACTGTGGACTTCAGCCAGGATTTCTTTGAAAAGCCTACCAACTTAACCGTAAGCGGCCAGCTTAACGGGGAAACCTATGCAATGGCTTTCCGTAATATTTACACCTTTGGCCCTACCTTCCGTGCCGAGAATTCCAACACCACACGCCATGCAGCAGAGTTCTGGATGATCGAACCTGAGATGGCTTTCGCTGATTTGGATGACGATATGGAGCTGGCGGAATCCATGCTTAAATACGTGATCCGCTTTGTCTTAGAGCATGCGCCGGAAGAGATGAACTTTTTCAACCAGTTTGTGGATAAGGAACTTCTTAACCGCTTAAACCATGTTTTGAATTCCGAATTCGCCCATGTGACCTATACCGAAGCCATCGGGCTTTTGGAAAAGCACAATGACGAATTTGACTATAAAGTGTTCTGGGGCTGTGACTTACAGACCGAGCATGAGCGCTATTTAACGGAACAGCACTTTAAAAAACCTGTGTTCGTAACGGACTATCCAAAGGAGATCAAAGCCTTTTACATGAAGCTGAACCCGGATAACAAGACCGTTGCTGCCGTGGACTGCCTGGTTCCCGGAATCGGTGAGATTATCGGAGGAAGCCAGAGAGAGGACAATTATGACAAGCTGGTGGCACGTATGGATGAGCTTGGCCTTGAGAAAGAGGATTACGAATTCTACCTTGACTTAAGAAAATTCGGTTCCACCCGCCATGCAGGCTTTGGCCTTGGCTTTGAGCGCTGCGTGATGTATTTAACCGGAATGTCAAATATCCGTGACGTGGTTCCATTCCCAAGAACCGTAGGCAACTGTGAACTTTAATCCTGTACCACAAATTCCCTTCCTTACCGGCGGGGAATTTGTGGTTTCATTTCAACTATGAAAAACAGATGATATAGCTGAATTGTAACCATTTGTGCAGAGGACCAGTGAGGTAATGACAATGAAATTCATACATATTGCAGATGTCCACTGGGGCATGAGCCCGGACAGCGACAAGCCATGGAGCAGGGAACGGTATCAGGACATTAAGGACACCTTTGCAAGGGCGGTGAGCCAGGCAAAAGCTTTGGAAGCCAATTGCCTCTTTATTTCCGGAGACTTATTTCACCGGCAGCCCCTGGCAAGGGATTTAAAAGAAGTAAACTATCTTTTTTCCACCATACCAAGCGTCCATGTGATCATCATTGCCGGCAACCATGACCGCATCCGGAGCAACTCCGCCCTTTTAAGCTTTACCTGGGCTCCCAATGTGTCTTATCTCATGGGAGAGGAACTGGAATGCGTTTACTTTAAGGACATTAATACGGAAGTTTACGGCTTCAGCTACCATTCGGCAGAGATCCCGGAAAACCGCCTTGACCATTTAAAAGTGCCGAATAACGGACGCATCCACGTCCTTTTAGGCCATGGCGGCGATGCCAACCACATCCCCTTTGACAAGGGGGCCATGGCCAATCTGGACTTTTCCTACATTGCCATGGGGCACATCCACCGGCCTGAGATCCTTTTGGAAAACCGCATGGCATTTTCCGGTTCCCTGGAACCTCTGGACAAGACAGAATCCGGCCAGCACGGCATGATGGTGGGAGAAATCAATGAGGTGACCCGTATGGTGACTTCCTTAAAGTTCATCCCAATGGCAAGGCTTCAGTACATCTCCCTGGCCGTCAACGTGACAACCGCCACTACCAACACGGAACTTGCCATGAAGATCACCCAGGAAATCCAGAACCGGGGTCCTGAAAACATATTCAGGTTCCGGATCAGAGGCATGAGGGACCCGGATATTTCCTTTGACTTAGAGATGCTTTCCACCCGGTTTAAGATCATGGAAATCATTGACGAATCTGAGCCTCAGTATGACTTTTCCGCATTGTTCGCCGAACATCCCAGTGACATGATCGGCTTCTTTATCCAGGCCCTTCAAAAACCGGAGATGAGCCCGGTGGAAAAAAAGGCCCTTCATTACGGCATCAACGCATTGCTTCGTACAACGGACGAAAGGAGCTGACTCCATGAAAATAATTGATCTCTATATCAATGGTTTTGGAAAATTCCATGGCAGAAACCTTACCTTCCGGAATGGGTTAAACATTGTATATGGCAAGAATGAGGCTGGAAAATCCACCATTCATACGTTTATCCGGGGAATGCTTTTCGGAATTGAACGCCAGAGAGGCCGGGCATCCAGGAATGATCTTTACACCAAGTACGAACCCTGGGAAAACAGCGGCACTTATGAAGGGCAGATACGGTTAGAGCATAAGGATCACATTTACCGGATCGAACGGACCTTTCAGAAGAATAAAAAAGAATTTAAGATCGTAGATGAAACTGCCGGGCGGGAGATAGAACCCACAAAGGCATTTTTAGACGACTTATTATGCGGCTTAAGCGAATCCGCTTACATCAACACCGTGAGCATCAGCCAGCTGAAAAGCGCTACCGATGAAGGCATGGTTTCTGAGCTTAAAAATTACATAGCCAACTTAAACACCACGGGAAACCTGGCCCTTAATATCACCAAAGCCGCTGCCTTTTTAAAGTCCCAGAGAAAGGCGCTGGAATCCCAGATGGTTCCGGAGGCAGCCCGCACTTACACCTCTTTATTAAGTGAGATCCGCAACACGGAAAAGGAAATCTCATCTCCGGAATATGAAAACCAGATTCAGGAATACCAGAAGCTCCGCTCTCATCTTAAGGTTTCCATGGAGGAACGTCAGAAAGAAAAAGAAGAACTCCTTCAAAAAGCTGCAAGGGGAAGGCAGGTACTGGCAAGCAACCATTTTTCCGACCAGGCCTCCATTAACGCCTGTCTGACAAAAGCCCAGGAAAGCTATGAGGAATACACGGAAGCCAGAGATGCCTGCAATAAAAAGCCGAGAAAGATCTGCTCCATCCTTTCTCTGGTCATTGCGACCCTGCTTTTATGCGGCACAGGAGTCCTTTACTATCTGGGGGAGGCAAATTACTTTACCGCTTACTATGGCCTTGACCTCCTCCTTTTGCTTGGCATTTTTATCGGAGCTGCCACCATCTTCTACCTGATCGGTCTGATCCTGTTTCTGCGGCTGAGGCACAGCCAAAAGGACATGGAGATGAGCGCCAAAATTCTGCAGGAGATCCTTTCCAGGCATCTGGGAAACACCGATATCAGCCCGGAAGCGCTTTCGGCATTTCAGACGAGAATGGCGGAATTTACCCGATTATGTTCTGCGGTTTCCAAATCCGAGGCTGTGGTCACACAGAAGGCGGCAGAACTTGAGGAGCTTTCAAAAAAACAGGAGAACTGCGGGGAATCCATTGAAAAGCAGCAAAAAAGCCAGTGGGAACTGGAAAAGAAGCTGGAACATCTGTCAAACTGCAAGACCCAGGCAGAAGGGCTTAAACACATCCTGACGGAGAATGACCGGATCCGGGAAGAGATTTCTGCCATTGACTTAGCCTTGGAAACCATGACCGCCCTCTCCTCCTCCATCCGGGATTCCTTTGGCTTATATCTGAATAAAACAGCCTCTGATCTCATCGCAGGGATCACAGGTGGAATCTATACCAGCATGAGCGTAGATGAGAACCTGAATGTCTTTTTGAATACAAAAACCAAACTGGTTCCTTTGGAACAGGTCAGCAGCGGGACCATGGACCAGGTATATCTTGCCCTCCGTCTGGCCGCAGCCACCTTAATTCAGCAGGGCACAGAACGAATGCCGTTCATATTTGACGACAGCTTTGTGCTGTATGATGATGACAGGCTTAGGACTGCCCTAAGATGGCTGGTAAACACTTATTCCGACCAGGTCATCATCTTCACCTGCCATCAGCGGGAAGCCCAGATGCTGACAGCGAACCTGATTCCTTATCATCTGGTAGAAATTTAATCACATAAAATACTTTAATAAAAAAAAGACTGTCATGCCGGATTGATCTCCAGCCGCCATGACGGTCTTTTTTTCTATCAGTTTCTATTCTGCTGCCAGTTCCTGTTTTCCTATAAGTTCCTATTTCCGGCAATACCGGGCTAAAACACCGGCAGCAATTCCTGCAATGGCCGGCCCTATCCAGCCAAGCCCCATATCATAAAGAGGAAGCTTAGAAAGTCCGGCATTTAAAAAGCCAAGGCCTGCCTGTTCCAGGGCTAAAAGCACACTGGCAATCCCGGTGAAGCCAATGGAGCAGACATAAACCCCATTCCACTTCTTCCCGTCCCGGAAACCAAAGGACAGAAGGATGAGAACGATTGCTACCGGATAAATGGCATTTAACACCGGAACAGAGACCTCCAATATCCTGTTAAGGCCAATATTGGAAATGACCAGGCTCACCAGAGCAAAAAGGAAGGCCCATGCACCATACCCCACCTTGGGTACAATGGTGCTGAAATACCTGCTGCAGCAACTGATAAGGCCGATACAGGTATTTAAACAGGCAATAAAGAAAATGGCGGCCAGCATCATAAGCCCTGCATTCCCATATAAAAACCGTACCGCCTGGTTTAGGGTCTGGGCACCGTTTTCCCCTGATCCCATTGTGCCGCCTGTAACGGCCCCTACATGAGCCAGAGCGCTGTATACCAGAAGAAGAACGCCTCCTGCGATAAAACCTGCGCCAATGGTCTCCCTGACCACAGAAGCCTCCCTCCTGATCCCCATTGCCTGAACATTCAGGGAAATGATGATTCCAAAATTCAGGGCGGCAATGGTGTCCATGGTCAGATACCCCTCAAGAAATCCTTTTACAAAGGGATTCGTCCCATATGCCTTTGCCGGCGCCCCGTAGGAGCCTGCCGGATGGATCATACAGCCTGCAAATATCACCACAATCAGAGTAAGAAGGCAGGGAGTCAGTATTTTCCCCAGACGGTCCGTCAATTGATCCGGCTTTAACGATACGGCAAAGGCAATGGCAAAGAAAAAGACGGAATAAAGGAATTGGGCGAGCGCTCCAGAGCCTTCTGCTTTTAAAAAAGGGACCACCGCCATCTCAAAGGAGGTGCTGGCAGTCCTTGGAATGGCCAGACAGGGACCTATGGATAAATAAATAAGCAGTGTAAAAACAAATGCAAATTTGGGATGAACCCGGCCTGCCAGCTTATCAAGACCTCCTGACCGGGCCACCGCAACCACGCCAAGAACCGGAAACCCAATGGCCGTCACAGCAAAGCCTGTCATGGCGATCCAGGTATTGGTTCCTGCTAAAGCGCCCAAATAGGGCGGAAAAATAAGATTTCCCGCCCCAAAAAACATGGAGAAAAGTGTAAGGCCCACTAAGACCAGCTTCTGCTTTGATAATCGTTCCATATGCCCTGCTTTACCTGTCACCTGCGCGGTAACGCTCTAAAAGCCGGTTGATTCTGATAGTAGGATTCAGAAGCTCGCTTAAGGAAGCGTCATGGTTTAAATTATCTATGATCAGCGCAATGTATTTGCTCATATCAACATTGATGTAGTATGGTCTGGATAAAAGATCAGGGGTCTGATATACCAGGTTGGTGGTAAGGATCCTGTCAATAAACCCGTTCTCATAGTATTCATCAAACTTTGCAAGGCCGTTGGTAAAGAGACCAAAGGTGGAACAAACGAATACTTTCCTGGCCTTTCTTCTCTTAAGCTCCTTGGCCACATCCAGCATGCTTTCGCCGGAAGAGATCATGTCGTCAACAATGATCACATCCTTGCCTTCTACGCTGCTTCCCAGAAATTCATGAGCAACAATAGGGTTGCGCCCGTTGACAATCTGGGTATAATCCCGGCGTTTATAGAACATCCCCATGTCAAGGCCAAGAACATTGGCAAAGAACACGGCGCGTCCCATACCTCCCTCATCCGGGCTGATGACCATCATATGTTCACTGTCAATATCCAGCTTTTTTTCTACCTTCAGTAAATATTTAATGAACTGGTAAATGGGCTGAACGGTTTCAAACCCCTTTAAAGGAATGGCATTCTGCACTCTTGGATCATGGGCATCAAAGGTAATAATGTTCTCAACTCCCATGTTCACCAGCTCCCGAAGCGCTAAGGCACAGTCTAAGGATTCTCTGCTGGATCTCTTATGCTGTCTGCTTTCGTATAAGAAAGGCATGATCACATTGATACGGCGGGCCTTTCCTGCCGATGCAGCAATAAGACGCTTCAAATCCTGAAAGTGATCATCAGGGGACATATGGTTGGTCATTCCGCAAAGGGAATAGGTAAGGCTGTAGTTACACACATCTACCATGAAATAAAGGTCATCGCCACGTACAGATTCATGCAGGGAACCCTTGGCCTCACCAGTTCCAAACCTTGGCGTGCTGGCTCCGATAATATAGGAATCCCTCTGATAGCCTGAAAAAGCGATGGTAGACTTGTGCTCGCTCTCCCTCTCCTGTCTCCATTCCACAAGGTAATCATTGACCCTGTCTCCTAAATCCTTGCAGCTTTTTAACGGTATCAAACCCAGCGGACCTACTGGAATGGTTTCTATCGTCTTTTCTTCGTAAAGCATTCTTCTCTCCTCCAACGTATCCTAATACAATGCAACGGTTCTTTTATAACATTATGTGCGGAAATAGTCAAGTTAAACGGTGCGATTAGGACTCTTTCTCTCATTGTAACCTTTGTCCCCTCTTGTTGCAACTGCTAATTTCTTACGGTTGGGACCAATGCTCCATGAGATTCTCATAATAGATATTTTTCCGCATAAAATGTATTATGTACCATTTAAAACAGGGAGGATTAATCTTGTCGAAAATTTTAGATAATAATTATTATGACTTAATTATCAGCAATACTCTGGCTCCTTCCTATGATACTGGAAATAATATCACCTATTTGGATATAAGGGATTCTCTTTTGCACATTCCTGTCACCAACGTAGACCCCTGTGATTTAGGCCGGCATCCCTATAACAGCTTTCCGTCCCTCTACACACTCACTTCTACGGTCAGCCTGGAAAAATCAGGCATCGCAACGGTTCAAAGGAACCCTTATCTTGCCCTGTTCGGAACCAGGGTCCTGGTAGCTGTCATAGATACGGGAATTGACTACCAGCATCCTGCATTTAAGTACAATGACGGTACATCCCGCATTCTCACCATGTGGGACCAGACAGAACAAAGCGGTACAATTCCCGAGACCTTTACATTTGGTTCAGAATACAGCAGGGATCAAATCAATGCCGCATTAAGTTCAGAAGCCCCTTTATCCCTTGTCCCCACAACAGATACCAACGGACATGGAACCGCCATGGCCAGCGTTCTGGCCGGCAGCCCAAATGTTTCTGAAGCCTTTTCAGGCGTCGTGCCCCAGGCCGATCTTGTAATCATAAAATTAAAAGAGGCAAAACAAAATTTAAAACAGATATTTTTTGTTCCGGAAAACGCACTCTGCTATCAGGAATCCGATATCATACTGGGCATCCGTTATGCTGTTCAGGTTTCAGAACGGTTTAACCAGCCCCTTGTGGTATGCATTGCCCTTGGAAGCAGTCAGGGAGGCCATGACGGCAGAAGCTCCATTGACAGCTACATAGATTACCTCTCATTGCTGCCTGGAATCGGAGTATGTGTTTCTGCCGGCAATGAAGGAAACAGTCAGAGACATTATTTTAATGCAACTACCGGGGCGCCTTACTACAATGATTTTGAGTTAAGAGTGGGGAGCAATGATAAAATGTTTTCCATGGAAATATGGTCATATGCTCCGGCCAGGCTTTCCGTAGATATCTCCTCTCCAAACCGTGAATCCACTCAGCCCGTTTTCCCGGCCTTCAATCAATGCAGAAGGTTCAGTTTTATATTTAACCAGACCACCATTTACGTCAACAACGTCATATTTGAAGAAGAAACCGGAGATCAGCTCATTCTTCTGCGCTTTAATAATCTCCTTCCGGGAATCTGGTATCTGCGGGTCCAGAACATTGAAAGCGAACCCTTTTCCTTTCATTCCTGGCTGCCTTCCGGAGACTTAATCACAAGAGAGACGTATTTCCTTAATTCAAATCCTGATACCACCCTGACCTCTCCGGGAAATGGAAGGCATCAGCTGACTGTAGCCGGTTACAATGATTTAAATGACAGCATACTGACGGAGTCCAGCAGGGGTTATACAAGAACCGGTGAGATCAAACCTGACCTGGCCGCACCGGGCTACCAGCTTACCTGTGCAGTCCCGGGGGGCATGTACGGGACTGTGACAGGTACCGGAGCGTCGGCAGCTCATACGGCAGGAATTGTTGCCATGGTTCTTGAATGGGCTATTGTCAGAGGAAATTATCCCAGAATGACCGGAAATAATGTCAACCGTCTCTTAGTGAGCGGAGCGACCCGCAGCAGCACATATACTTATCCCAATAACATATGGGGATATGGGCAGGTGGAGGTGAACAGACTTTTTGAACGGCTTGCCAGTATTTAACATCAGCCGGGAAAGGGTCAAATCAATATAACACAGAAAACAGAAAGTCCAGGAGCCTTATTACACAAAGGCTACCTGGATTTTAAGTTAATCCGCACGTTTTTCCTTCTTTCTGATACGGATATCATCTCCATAAAGCGGAATCACCGTATAACGGCTGATCAGCCTGGAAGTCACACGTTCCGTATACCGGTCCCTCAGCTCATTGATGGGATGGTTGGTGGAGATGATCGTCGATTTGGAAGAATTAAGCCGTTCATTGATGCAATAAAACAATTCTGAAGATGTAAAACTGTTATTAAGTTCTGTTCCCAGGTCATCAATGATCAGAAGGTCACAATCCAGAATATACTGGTACATCCCCTTCATATCCTCTTCATCCTGGTAATCAAACCGGTTCTTGGAAAACACCTCAAATAAGTCATTGGCTGACAAGTAAATTACAGAACAATACCGGTCAATCAGCTCCCTGGCAATGCAGTTGGTTAAGAACGTCTTACCAACCCCTGTAGGGCCTGTAAACAGCAGATTCCCATGCTCCGCGGAGAATTCCCTTACAAAGCTTTTGCAGGTCTCCACAACCTGTCCCATATATTGCCGGACAGTCCGGTTAAGAACGGAAACCACTCTTGTATCATCAAAATACTCATAAGAGAATGTGTTGAAATTTTCTACCGCAATGATCTGTTCAATGTTCGACTGGGCGTAAAGATATTTCATTTCAAACTGGCGGAAACAGTGGCACTTTGACCCGTCTGCATATCCCGTATCCTGACAATCCGGACACCGGTACCGCATCTCCATATAATCCGCGGAAAAACCGGCTGCCTTTAAAAGCACGCTTTTCTGCTCTCTCAAGTCTGCAATTTCATTCCTGAGGTCCTTAAGAGCTCCCTTATCCCCATCAAGCAGCCTGCGGGCACTGGTCACCGCACTGGTGCTGATGAAATCATCAAGCTCCTTAATAACCGGAATCTTCCGGTATACTTCCGCAATCCTCTCTTCCTGTTCATGACGGTTTTTAAACTGTTGCTGTCCATATGCCCGCATGATAGCATCGTACTGTGAATTGCTCAGCGCCATAATTACCTCCATTTCTCTCGGTGTCTTATGTAAACTATTGCCGTTCTGTTAATTGCCTCAGAACAAGGGCATCATAATCGATCTCTCTTTGAGGGAAATTCTGAAACTGGTTCTGGCCTTTCCTTCCCTTGGGGGCCTGGGTTTGTTTATTTTCTCCGCTTTTACCTGTTTTATGTTCCCCGCTTTTTATACGGTCCGCATACTGCTCATCCAGCTTCCTGACCTCTTCCATGGAGCGCACTCCTGCCTTTTTCCAGCCCTCCAGTATTTTATCAGCATACTGGAAACTGGGCGTGTGGGTGGCCGCCAGCGTTCTGTTGCAGGCTTCAACTACCAGCTCCCTGGTAAATCCATAGGCCCGGAACCACCGGTCCATAAAATCTCTCTCCATATCTCCCGGTTTTCTGTCATTTAATCCAAAGGCTTTCATAACAGCAAAGGAATCCTTGGTAAAGGTATGGGCATAACTCTTGGCATCCTCCACGGTTCGAAATCCTTTTTCATGCCAGCTGATGGCAACTGTTTCAATATAGCGGATGCTGCTGTGGCCGCCTTGAACACAGTACTCCACCACATATTCCAACAGCTCCACCGTCATGTGAAGACCGTCATAAAGGTAGGCAAATACCTCGCACTCCCTCTGGGTGAATACCTTATTCATGTATTTCTGGGCAATATAAAGAAGCTGGGAAAAATCCTCATCTCCGGCAAGGCTGCTTATTTTCTCAGGCGAATAGACTGTTCGGCGGCCGGTGGTTTCTGGTTTCTTTTGTTCCTCCACACAGGCTCCGGAACAGGCGGTCTCAGAGGCTGCGGGAGAGACCGGCTGAGACATAGTGCGCTTTACAGGCAGGGGTTCTTCAAGGACTCCGGCGTTTTTCCAATAGGATAAGGCCCGCGCTACATCCGCTTCTGTGTGGTTTAACGCATCCGCTATCATGGAAACAGTAATTTCTTCCCCTTCATGGCGCATTAAATATAAATATTCCTTTATGTACTCACCGTTGGCTCCTGCCATATATTCATCAATAAATGCATTGGATATTACCGTTACGTTTATTTTAAAACTGCTTTTAATATTCACTTCCATGACCTCACCTTTTTGTATCGCCAGTCCGCAGTGTAAGCCCGGGAATCCTGGGGCTTCCCGGGCTCACGGGCGCTCGCCCTATGAAACAGAGCGGGAGAAAACTTTCTTACGTGCGAGCACGACGAAAGTTTTCTCCCGCTCTGTTTCGCACTGCTCATTGCCTTCGTGAATATGATACCACAAGTCCAACTAAAAGAAAATAGCCGTAGTTATCCACTAAATGAATTGTGGATATTGTGGATAATGTGGAAACTAAGTATACATAAATAGGATTTCTTCTCCGAATCGTGTCGATTTGCTGATAAAATCGAGATTTTGTAAATTGTAAGACTATAAATTATGTAAATTAAAAAATCCACATAGTCTCTTAACATAAAATGTTGAAAACTATGTGGATAATGTGGATAACTATAAGCCTAAAAGCTTTTCCCCCACTTTTACAATGTCTCCGGCCCCCATAGTTATCAACAAATCACCGTGTATACAATTTTCTAAAATAAATGTTTCGATCTCATCAAAGGATGAAAGGTAATGGGCTTTTACACCTCTTTTTTCAATTCTCTCCGCAATATCTTTGGAACTGATTCCTAAATTATCAGCTTCACGGGCAGCATAAATGTCTGCAAGGATCACCTCATCAGCCAGAGACAGAGCCTCCGCAAACTCATCCAGAAACGCCTTTGTCCTGGTATAGGTATGAGGCTGGAATGCCACCCACAGCCTTTTATGTGGATAGTGCTTTGCCGTTTCCAGGGTGGCTCTGATTTCCTGGGGATGGTGGGCATAATCATCAATAATGGTAATGCCGGACAGCTCTCCCTTTTTTTCAAAGCGCCGGTTGGTTCCTGTAAAACGCTTCAGTCCTTTTTTAATCAGCTCTAAGTCAATTCCCAGTTCTGCACAAACAGCAGCCACAGCCAGGGAGTTATACACATTATGCTCGCCGGGAACTCCCAGTGTTATGGTATCCACAACATTTCCGTCCACCTTTAAATCATAAGTAGCCCTTGCAAGTTCATCAAAGCGGATAGCCTCTGCCTGATACCTGCTTCCAGGTCTCTTGCCAAAGGTGATCACATTACATGGCAGTCCATCTGTAATTTCCTCTCTGCTCTCAATATCATTGTTGATCACCAGGGATCCGTTTTGTGGAAGCTTTTCGGCGAAAAGGCGGAAGGAATGGCGAATATCTTTAATATCTTTAAAGAAATCAAGATGATCCGCTTCTATGTTCAGGATCACCTCCATTGTGGGAAAAAAGGACAGAAAGCTATTGGTATATTCACAGGCTTCTGTTACAAACAGCCTGGGACCTCCCACCCGGATATTGCCTCCAATGGAATTTAAAATTCCGCCTACGGATATGGTAGGATCTACTTCGGCCGCTAAAAGGACCTCCGTTATCATGGAAGTAGTGGTGGTCTTACCGTGGGTCCCGGATACGGCTATGGAGTTTTCATAATTTTTCATCATCTGTCCAAGGAGTTCTGCACGGCTGAGTATGGGAAGTCCTTTTTCTTTGGCTTCTGCAAATTCCGGATTATCCGGATGAACCGCAGCCGTATAAACGACCACATCAATTCCCTCTTTAATATTCTCTGCCCGCTGTCCATATGCAATGTCTGCGCCCTTTGTCTCTAAATGGCGTGTCAGCTCTGACTTCTGGGAATCCGATCCAGTAACGGTAAATCCCTCATCAATGAGAATTTCAGCCAGGCCGCTCATGCTGATTCCGCCTATTCCAATAAAATGAATTGCCTCTGGTTTATGAAAATCAATTTGATACATGCTTTTTCCATCCTTAATTTTTGTTTTCTGTAATAACTGATGCCTTTCCTTACTTTTACCGCTTTTCTTTTGTAAGGGCAACTGCTCTCCTTTTTATTATATAAGAAAGCACCGAGAAAATCTACAATATAATTACAATCAAAAAAATGCACCTTACAGATTTTATGTCCTGTAAAGTGCACTTTATGACACAGTTCTTATGACCCAAGGGCAATTGGCGGCATCTCTTCCTCATAGCTTTCATCAATTGCCGGTATTTCTCCTACCACGGATACTATCAGATAAAGCATTTCCTTGAAGCTCCTAAAGGGCTGTTCCACCTTTCCTTCTCTCCAGTAAATAATGCCCTGCCACGTAGAATGCTCACGAAACATGATCTTAATGGAAAAGGTCGCTTTTTGTCCAACTCTTCTGCACATGGAATAAATCTCATGGAAAAGCAGCCGGCCGTAATCCAATTCATATTTTGAAATACCTTCCTTTAAGATTCTGATCTCCATAAATTTTCCCAGCGTTTCTGCCAGATCAGCCGGAATATCGTGCTGTTCTGTCAGGCCTGCAGAAACATTCTGGTAATTTCCTGTAATCCGTCCGGAATCATAACCATCAATAGCCACATGGAAGGAATTAAATACTTCCCCTTCCTGTCCCACCTGGGGATGTCTTTTCAGCATCTGGTCCATGGTAAGAATCAGCTGAAGCATGCTTTCAAACGGCGCCTGCAAATCCCCTTCCTCCCAGTGGATCACCCCCTGCCAGCTGGCATGGTAACGATACTGCATGTATATACGAAAGGTACTCAGTTTTCCCTCCCGTACTTTCTCCCCGCTGGTCTTGGTTACAAAATCAGGGGGATTGGTTCCTGGAAAACGCCGCATTTGAAATGTTTGTTTTGGACAGCTCATGGAATCAAATACATAGTCCATATTTAAAATCATTTCCATCATACCGCTGTATTGAATTCCCTGTGGATCATCCCAGTGAAACATGACTCCCTTAATATTGCAACCATCGCATTCATCCACTGCTATCGTAATATATCGGTCAGTTCCCCGAACTACACTAATATTTCCATTTATCATAATTGTCACCATTATCCTTTTGTTATTGTATAATTATAAACCAGAGCGGTTACATTTCGGTTACATGCGATATCTTTATTTAAATTTTATAAATTGAATGTAACCTGTCTCTTGATTTATGATATATGACAAAATGCCTGTCCTTTGAGAGATTCTTATTGCAGCAGGCAATGGATGTAATAAAAAGCTTAGTGCAGTATTATGAGTACGCAGGCATCTGGTTTGCCCGGTTATTTTTGAGAGAATACAAAAGGCATTTTTAATGAAAGTAAATGATAATTGCTGTAACTATATTTCATGTTTTTTATATGAGTATGCAAGAGTATTACAAGAAAGTGTCTTTGATTTTTTACTCCCGTATATCCCTCCTGCAGGTTCAAGCTTCATCCACTCTTAAAAATTCTTCCATTAACAGACAGTTTTTTCTGGCCTCGGCAATGTTCTCCATTTCACAAAATACCCGGAGCAGCGGCTCGGTTCCCGAAAAACGGGCTATAATCCAGCCATCGTTCTTAAAATAGACTTTGCAGCCATCTATATAAGAAACATGCCGGATCTCATCCTCAAATTCCGGCAGTTCCCGATCCTCCAGCAACCGCTTCATTACCTGTGCTTTCTTCTTTTCACTGAACCGGTAATCTCTCTCCTCCATATGAAATTCACCAAACTCATGGGTTATTTCCTCATAGATATCCGGCAGCTCCTTTCCGGTCACGGCCATCATTTCCACCAGAAGCGCAGAAGCATATATCCCATCCTTGCCCCGTATATGCCCTCTGACCGTAAGCCCGCCGGAAGATTCGCCTCCAATGACCGCTCCTGTCTCCTCCATCCTGGAAGATATATGCTTAAAACCTACAGGTGTTTCATAACACACCTCCCCATACATTTCCGCTATTCGGTCCAGCAGATGGGTGGTGGCAATATTTCTTACAACCGGTCCGGTCCATTTTTTGTATTTTAACAGATAATAATACAGAAGCACCAATATTTTATTGGGGTGAAGAAAATTCCCTTTGTTATCAATGATTCCTACACGGTCAGCATCACCGTCCGTAGCGATTCCCAGGTCAAATTGATTTTCAGCAACATAGTTTGCCAGAGATTTTAAGGTCTCTTCTGTGGGAGCCGGGAGCCGGCCGCCAAAAAGTGCATCGTGCCGTTCATGTATTACGTCCAGCCTGCATCTGGCAGTTGAAAGAATCATCTGCAGTGAGGTCTTGGAAACCCCGTACATGGGATCCAGGACGATCTTAAGCTGCCGGGCACGAATCGCCTCCATATCAATACTGCGGATAATGGAATCCACATATTCATTCTGGGGATTAATTTCCATGATCAGCTTAGCTTCAACCCCCTTTTCATAAGGCATGGACAATATCTCCTGATCCCGGATTCTCTCTATATGCCTCTCCAGATCAGAAGTCACCTCCTCCGATGCGTCACAGCCGCCTTCAGTAAATATCTTGATACCATTGTAGACAGCCGGATTATGGCTGGCCGTGATAATCAGTCCATACCTGGTCCCGTAATATTTTACACAGTACATGATCAGTGGAGTAGGAGCTTCCATTTTCACCAGCCGTACCACAATCCCATAGCCGGCCATAACCTCACATACCCAGCCAGCCGCCTCCACCGATAAAAACCTTCTGTCATAGCCTACTACCACCCCCTGCTCCCCGTTGCTTTCTTCCTTTATCTTCTCCGCCAATGCTGCCGCCAGAATCCTGATATTGGATTTTGTAAATTCATCGCCAATGATGGCACGCCATCCGCCAGTACCGAATCTGATCATTCCATAACCTCCTATGTCTTAAATTATGAGTAAACTGTTTACATTCCGCACCTGACCGGTGCAGGTGGAATCTGTACAAGCAGGGTAACTCAGTTCAGCAAACACTCCATTCCCGCATACTCCCAGAAAGGAAGATGCCCCTCCATCCAGATTGATCATGCTTTCAATCTCACCAATATACCGGCGGGATAGCCCGCACACCTCACGGTAGGTCACTCCCCGGGAAATTCTGCTTCTTCCTGAAAAAACCAATACAAACAACTCACCTGCTTTCGTTAATCCCAGCACTGTGCGGGGATGTCGTTCAACCTCATCATGGGTCTTACTTTCCTGTGTCTGAACAGACAGGGGTGACAGCCAGCCTTCCTGCCGGAATCCGGCGTCTGAGGCTCCTGGCCGGTCAAACAGACTAATCCCCTTGTCAATCAAGGAGATTCCACCCCCAAACACCCATCTCATATGGTTCCAGGTATCCTTACCCACAGTCTTTGGCGGATCTAAGTCCACCTTCAGACTAAGCCCGCAGCAATCATTGCAGTAGCCATTCTCCGATTTTCCAACTCCAATACAGTCAAGCATCCTGTCTCCTTCTTCTTCCGTCAGGGATATTACCACGCCAATGGAAGGAAGCATCACATCTCCCCTTCTGATGCACACGATTTTTTCTCCAAAAATGACAACATTAACCCGTCCCTGCCCTACCACCTTTGTGTATGACCAGGATTCCTGCCGTTCATCTTCAATTGACATATATGGGGTATATACAGATACTCTCTGCGGATGGGCTGCATTGACATCAGCCGGATTCCAGACTATGCCATAACCATTAATCCATATCCTGCCGCCGCCCAGCTGATAATGAAATATATAAAATTGTCCGTTCTCATCCATTCCGATGCAGGACTTGTTATAGAGAGGAAATGACTGCCTGATCCCCGCCGGCTCCCTGATAAAATAATAATCAATATGGGCACATGCCGGCTGGATCTGTTCTTCCGGCCTTTGGCTCCTGAGACGGTTATAACAGTCAAATATGTAAGGGGTTGTAAAAAACATAAAATTACATATATACCGGGGCTCTTTAAAAACCCCCATCTTTCTCATATACTGCCTGAAAGACATACCGTTATAAGAATCCACAAGAAACACCTGTGCCCTTTCAGCCCCCTTAATCAGCAGACCATTTATCAATGTGTGTCCGCTTCCATCAGTATGAGTGTGATAAACAGAAAAATTATGTATATCTGTCCTTCTTACGATCTTCTCCTGAATCAGATCTGCTTTGTAAAGGAGCCAGGCCGCCAGATCTTTCCGGTACTCCTTTAAATACCGGCTTCCTGATGTAATTGCAGATTCCCAGGGCAGCTCTCCGAATACATTAATAAAATAATCAGGAAATTTCTCATATAGCCGGCAGACCGGGTCACTGTATATTCCGTTCCCATACTGATGGGACAAAGAACTGGTATGAAAATAAGTTAATTCCGGCAGTTCCACAAGATGGAGGTAAGGAAACAGGTCAAATCCCCCAGGAGCATAAATAACGGAATAGGTATGGTCGGAATAAAGGTTCACGGCTGCTTTCGCGTAAAGCATCTCCGGAATCACATGGATGATGGAATCCAGCTTTAAATTTCTGACTGACAAAAGCGCTTCCTCTCCATATCCGCACAAGAAGATATCACCTCTGTCAACAGCGTTCTGCAGCTGCTGGTCATATTCAATGCACCTGAAGTCCGTTAACCGCCCCGGCCCGTTCTCTCTGACGATATGGATCATCGCTCCAATCCCTGGCAGCTCCTCCAACAAACGAATCAGCTTGCCTGCCGATACGGCCGGAGTCAGTGATTCTGTCTTAAGGAGAAGATATACCTTTTTACCGCACTTTACAAAGTAATCCATATCCCGAAGCCCCTGATCCAATAGCTTCCAATCGCTGATCATCACCAGGACCTGCTTCTTTTCCACTATGAGCCTGGACTTCTCCCTGGTCTGGTCGATCCCGCCGGTTAAAGGACAGGCAGGTCCAAAGTCCATATGATCCTTAAAATATACTGTCTCCTGCTTTGGCAGAAAACCGGTGCGGATCTGATGCAGGCTGATATAAATTTCTTCATTTGACTGGTCCCAAAATCCGCTTTGCTCCTGTTTCCTCAGAAAGTCCATAACCGTCTGATAATAACACCGGTGTTTTTTAACTGTCAGGATCCCCTCCTTTAACAGACGGTCCGCCCATTGGTCACAAAAAGACACAGCCTGCGGTCTAATTAAAATATCAAATTCAAAATATCGATAGTGATCATACAGGGTGTAACTTTTAAAATTTTTCCGGCTCATATCCTCACCGCTGTAATCACCTGTCGTTATATTCATATACAATTGCATAAATGTTCAGCTCCTAGAGAAATGAATCCCATAAAAACTGCAGATCATTCTCATTTGAAAAATAATAACTCATCAAATACTGACTGCAGATCTGCGGAAAGTCATCATATGTCTTGATTTCCAGGTTATTAAATCTGACCCAGTACGTTAAATCCTGCTGAAGATCATTCCTCAGTCCCGGATAGATATATTCTTTAAAATCCTCAATTACCTCGCCAAAAAGCACGATCCGATCCAGATCCAGAAGTACAACCAGATCCGATAACTTTTGCGCCACCAGGCTGCCGATCTCCGTTACTGTTTCAACTGCCCTTGCCTCTCCGGCCGCCACTGCCGCTTTTATCTCTTCATAAGGCATGTCAAGCCGCCTTGATAATGAATTTCTGGAGATAAACTGTGTGATACAATTCTTTCGCCCGCAGAAGCATCTGACTGTCTCCTTTGGCCGCATCACCTTCACGTGCCCAAACTCACCGGATACCCGGTTGGTGCTGTATACCACATGACGGTCAATGATCATTGCCGACCCTACTCCCTGATCCACCCGCACCAGCATAAAATTCATGTCATCAGTCTGGTTGGCATTTTCATAATGGGCGATCAGGTTCACATCATTTAAAACAAAGACAGGTATATTTAAATAGGCCAACTCACCGGCTATGGAAAACTGATGCCAGTTAAGGCCTTCTGACTCGATTACCACCGCTTCTTTTTCATTCACAATACCGGTCACACTGATGACCACTGCGCTCGCCTTATACTGACTGCCGCATTTCTCATACAAATTGTGAAGCAACCCCTTTAGGATAGCCAAGGCATCCTTGTCCTGACTGATCTGGACCCCTTCCTGAAAATAAACCTTTCCATCCAGCCCATTTAAATAGACCTCCATAAAACAGCCTTCCGCCTTAATGCTGATAATATAAAAACCAGAATAATTAATCTCAAGGGAAAAGGGATTGCGTCCTTTTCCGCTTGTATTTAACGGCTGCTCCAGAACAATTCCCTTGTCAATTAAAATAGTGATAATATTCGTTACAGTCTGTGCTGCCAGATTCGTCCTGGCTGCCAGCATCTTACGGTATATTCCCTTTTCCACATGGATCGTTTTCAATATTTTCCTGGCGTTTTGCACACGCATCAGATCCGCACTTTTCAGTCTCTCATATCTGCTCATCAGCCGCACCTCTTCATTTGCTTTTTATCTATTCTAAAGAGTTTTCGGCATATCGTCCACAACAGATTTCCGTTTCCTTTTGGGCTTCCTTCCATAGACAAAATAAAGCGCTGCAGTGGATAATAACATCAGCACCACAGAATATACAAATGACATGGCTTTTGCATTGGTCGTAGAAGACTCATCACTGGCCGCACGGATAATCGGCCCCAGGGGCACCAGAAAGGGATTGAACAAAAATACTGTCAAGTCATAATCGGCCAACAGACTGTTAAAGTTCAAAACAGCCACCGAAACTAATGCCGGGAAAATAATCGGCAGGATCACCTTCCGAAAGGTATAAAATGAACTGGCTCCCATACTTTTAGCCGACTCCTCCAGCGCCTCATCAACTCCAAAAAAGGCCGCCTTGATCATCCTTAAGGAAAAGGGGATCTTCACAATGATATATGCAATCAAAAGAATCAGCGGGGTCCCAACCAGGACCTTATCTGCTGCAAGCATTTGCCGTTTATCAAAGGTCATCAACAATCCCAAACCGATCAGAGTGCTGGGAAGCAGCCAGGGAATCAGCATGGAATACTCAAGCCCGGCAGCAAACTTACTGTCAGACTTATGGATGATTCTGGACACCAGCGTCGTTAGTGCCACCACCAATAAAGCCGCCAGCAAAGAATACACAATGCTTACAATATATGGTTTTAATGCCCCTTTCTCGCTGAATAATTTTACATAATTCTCCAGGCTTAAACTGGAGGCAGAAAACTGCCCTGACAAAATAGTGACAGAATCTGTAAAGGAATACAGGATAACCAGTATAATGGGGCCTACATAAACCAGAAACAACAGCCATGCAATTAAGTGAGCAATGACATTTGCCACCGGATTTCTAAGCTTTTCCTTGGTAATTCTGGATTTCACCTTGGAAACAGAGATATAATTTCCCTTCTTTTCGATCCGATTCATAAAAACCAGCAGGATAATGGTCACCAGCCCCAAAAAGATGGCCAGCAGGGCCGCAATATCCCGTGAATAGATCGTTGAGGAAAACGTGATGATCATCGGATTAATGGTCTGAAAGTCAGGACCGCCAACGATCAGGGGTGCGGAAACAGCCCCCAGTCCGGATAAAAAGGTCAGGATTGTAACAGCAAATAAAGTGGGCTTTAACACCGGTAAAACGACCTTTAAAAAAATCTGCCCAAAGGACGCTCCCATGTTTTTAGCCGCCTCTACCGTCTGGTAATCAATTCCCTTGATTGCATTGGACAAGAAAATAATATGATTGGATGTACAGGCAAAGGTCATGATGTACAATACGGCAAAATATCCCTGAAACCAGGCTGGATTTAAATCCGGAATCATTTTCATGAGCATCTGGGTGATGATCCCCTGTTCGCCATAGATGTATTTGTAACCGGTACACAGGACGATTCCGCCATACACAAGAGTGCTTAAATAACCGATCTTCAATATTTTAGACCCTTTAATATCCAGATAATCCGTAAAAACCACCAGTGCGATCCCAATGATATTAACTGTCACTACCATGGACATTGCCAGAACAAAGCTGTTCAAAAGACTCTTCATCGCCCGTTTGGAAGATAATAATTTCCGGAATACATCGGTAGAGAAGCTGCCATCCTTGTAAAAAATTCCTGCGATCATACTTATATTGGGAAACAGGATAAAAGTCAATACAAACCAGATCAGAAACATACGTATCAGCAATCCACTGACTCCGATCTTTTTAAGCCATTCTCTAAACTGCCCGCCGCTCTTCATACTCTCACCTCCTGTTTGCTAAAACTGCATGATTGCTTCCGGGTTCAGGAATAATATTACCTCTTCTCCCACCTCATAAGCCGCTTTACCAGTATTCTTTTCAATGCTCTTTATCTGTTCTCCCGCCACGTCAAAGGTATATTTATAAAACATACCGTTATATTCTGCTTCCAGCACCCGTCCTTTCAGTGTCACATCATGTTCCGATTGCCTTTTGCCTTCCATGCATTCAATTCTGATATAGGCTTCCTTGTCCGTCTTAAACTTCCGCCCGGTTTGTTGATTCACCTCGCTGATCACATGACTATGAAGCCGGTTAATATCTCCAATAAAATCACAGACAAATTCTGTGGCCGAATGACTATAGATCTCGCCTGGAGTCCCCACCTGCTCAATCACTCCATTATTAAACACAGCAATCCGGTCAGATAAAGTCAACGCCTCCTCCTGGTCATGGGTCACATAAAGAGTCGTGATTCCCAGCTCCTTCTGAAGCCGCTTCAGCTCCCTTCTTAAACCAACGCGAAGCTTTGCATCCAGATTAGACAGTGGTTCATCCAGGCACAAAATCTTAGGCTGCAGCACCATTGCCCTTGCCAGGGCCACCCGTTGCTGCTGGCCCCCGGAAAGCTCAGATACATTGCGATACAGCTGTTTCTGGTTAATGGAAACCTTCTCCGCCATCATCAGAACCTGTTCCTCAACCGCCTCTGGCTTCATCTTCCTGACCCGCAGACCAAAGGCAATATTATCATACACATTCATGCTGGGAAAGAGTGCATAGCTTTGGAAGACAATTCCAATCCCCCTTTTTTCAATTGGTTCCTGGTTGATCACCTTCCCATCCACCAGAATTTCACCTGAAGATGGAGTAATAAATCCTGCCAACGCTCTGAGTGTTGTAGTTTTTCCGCAGCCTGACGGTCCTAAAAAGGTAAAAAACTCACCTTCCTCTATCTTTAAATTCAGATGATCCATGGCAACAAAATCACCGTATTTGATTTGGACATTTCTGTATTCAACCATTTCCGCCTCCCCTTATGTATGGAGCACGGCTGTTAAGCAGCCGGGCTCCATATAGCTTTTGTCACTGTTAAGATACTTTTATTCTACAAATTCAAGCTGGATCTTCTCCATCCACTGCTCCCGGTGTTCACCCACAAACTTCCAGTCCATCTCCTGCGGATGCAAGGTTGTGAGCATCTCCCGTACCTGAGGATCTGCCTTTTCAAGGGCAGTCTTAGAAGCCGGTGCAGTTCCAAACTTCTCTGAAAACTCACCCTGAACCTCCGGTGAACCAAACCATTCTATGAACTCCTTAGCTAATTCCGGATTCTTAGAGCCCTTAAAGATTCCTAAGTGCTCTGTTACGTATGGCACTCCGATCTCCGGGACCGCATAGGCCAGATCCGTTAAATTCTGCTCTTTGATTCTCTGAAAATAACCGCTGCCCCAGATCTGGGTGATCGGATACCGGCCGCTGGTGAAATTGGCAAACCAGTCCTCAGTTTCCGTGTTTACATGTCCTCCTTGTATATACTGTTTCATCACATCCCAGCCCTCAGATGATATCCCCAGTTCTCCGCTGTCATCCCGGTAGCGGATCAGGATACTGGCGATGATACTCTGTACCGTGCCGCCGCCCAGAGAAAGGATATTATGCTTTCCTTTAAACTCCTCCGAGGTTGCCACCTGCACCCAGTCTGTGGGGGCTGCCTCCGGCGTAAACACATCGGTTTTGTAGGCCAGGATAAGCGGCTGGACAACGATTGGATAATAATACCCTTCCGCATCCGCCAAAGACATGTCCACGTCACTGGTCCAGGCAGGCGCCGGATATGACTGCAGCAGATCATGTTTTTTTAATACCTCATAACTCATGGTATTTAAGCCCCAGACAACATCCGCCAGCTGGTTGTTTTTTTCAGCAATTGCCCGGTTTACCAGATCCCCGCCGTCAATATCAACACATTCAATATTAAATCCGGCCTCCTTGGCCTTTTGTATCACCCACGCACCCTTTCCGTCTGCGCTTGAGTTACTGTAGATCAGCAGCTTGGCCGAACGGTCAGCGCCGGAAGATGAAGAAGGGGCAGCTGCGCCTGCAGCAGCTTCTGTCTGATTTGCAGCCCCAGTATCATCTTTCGGAGCCTGGCTGCATGCTGATAAAGAACCTGATAGTAAAGCTGCTCCTAAAATAACTGCACCTAATTGCTTCATTCTTTTTTTCATTCCTTATACCTCCTTTAAAAGTAGATCCTCCAACTGGTCTTTTACATTCCCAAATCAGTATAAACACTTCCCTGAATACCAGGCCTTTGTTCAGCCTTAATGCTCGGTTCCAAGTCATTAATAAAACCACACTCATTCGTGTCAAAATCATATTTCTCCAACAAGAAACGGTACATACCAGCAGAGGGCTAAGGTCTCAACATACCGAATCATTTTTGATTCAATATTTCTCTGATTTGGTCTGAATACTTTGGAGTTTTACCCGAAAAATATCCAATTGCCTCATCAAAGGTTAAAATCCCCTCCTCCCTTTCTTAAGCTTTAATTGGACAGGTGATTGCAATCTTATTAATCCATTGATTGGATCATAAGATTCTCAAGTAAAAAAGTCAACATACTCAATAAATTCTATTAGAAAATAAATGTTTTTTTATATACTTTACACATTGCTTTCCGGGATTTTACTTTCAGACTTTAATTATATTTATAGTGATTGTTATAGTAATATAGAGTTGTCGTAAGGTTCTTTATTTGGAACTCATTATATAAAAATGAAGGGAGTTTAAAAATGGAAAAAAGAAAAGAAAAAAGAATGTATTTATCTGAATTATTCGTGTTACATCTGATATCATATTTATCTGTGAAAAAAGTATTAACTGCTTAAGGAGAATGTATAAGGAACTATTTTACAGACATAGAAGTTCTGATTATACACAGGTTTTGTTATGGTACATAATAAAAGAACCCGGATGTATTTGCAACTCGTTATGTTCTTCAGGATAAGAGTTATCAGGCTTTTAAAATGTATACAATGTGTTTGATG
Organism: Lachnospiraceae bacterium; assembly: GCA_902363835.1. Taxonomy (GTDB): domain Bacteria; phylum Bacillota; class Clostridia; order Lachnospirales; family Lachnospiraceae; genus Lacrimispora. The sequence goes on along the minus strand of CABJBM010000015.1, from coordinate 110,034 downwards.
ATAGCCTTTCATTGGAAGATAAAATAAGTTCATAACTTTAAAATTAGCATTATAACAGCAAAGTGTTGCTTAAACATACATGAAAATAGAGGGCAGATAGGAACCCATATACTGAGAAATTTAGAAAAAGATAAATAGAAAATCTGCTGGAAGGTATGACATTTAAGAACAGCCGCTTCATGAATGAAGATGACTTTCTGGACATGGATTATTTCTTAAATGAAGATGCTTTTGACAGCCTTGATGGGGAAGAAGTTTTTTTATTTTATAATCAGTGCTTACCGTCTTCTTTAAGTGCCCTCATTTTTGAGGACACTTAAATAGGGACTTATAAGTACGCGGTATAGCGAGGCTTTGGGTTCCGCTCCCGGATAATTCCAAAGCTTATCCTTTATCTGACAGGAAACGCCCGAATATTATATGCTTGTAGTTATTTAATACGCCAAGCAGGATATTTCCAAGAATCCCAATCACAAGGACTTCTCCTATACCGACTGTAACCATGGCGTACCATATCATATCCTCTGAGCCATAAGCATATCGAAGAACCCATGGGATGATGATGGCATTTGCCAGAATCGGGGGAACACATACCAGCCACTTGTTTTTACGAAGCTTATAGGAGCCAATCGCTCCAATGAGGGTCGCAAGGCTGCCGAAAATCACATCCAGGGTAGCTGCACCGCATAATAAATTAGACAGGAAACAGCCGATAAACAGTCCGGGAATTGCCGCCGGAGTAAAAAATGGAAGAATACAGAGAATCTCTGAGATCCTAAACTGGATGGGACCAAAGCTGACAGGTGCAAAAATCATAGTCAGCACAGTGTAGACTGCAGCAATCGCTGCTGAAAAGACCATGAAATAGGTCTTTTCTGAAGTTTTGTAATGCATATTCATTTCTCCTTTAGTTTTGTTTTAGGTGTGGAAGGTCACGAACACACCGGTCTTCACCTGCAGACACTCCTGAATATGTAGGAAAATCAGGGAGTCTGCGACCTTATTGCAGAAAAAAGTGTATCACAAAATACGATAAAAGGCAATGCCTTCATTTATTGCGCAAAAATATATGAGACATTCATCACAGTAATTTCCTTGATCTTCTCCTTTGAAAAAGCTTTATCGGTAACCAGATAATCCATGTCTGACAGGTCTGCAACCGTTAGCAGCGCATTTTTTTCAAATTTGCTGCTGTCCAGCATCAAGATGATTTTATCTGCACATCGCAGAGCTGTCTTTTGAAAAGCAACGTCATCATCGTAATAACCAGTGATCACCAGCTGCTCGCTGATGGCTGCGCCGCTGATGAATGCTTTGTTCACATGTACCTCCTGCATCATCTTCGTCGTTTGATAACCACGCGCGGCGTGCTCTTGGGGACTTACCCAGCCGCCTAAAAAGAAGAGCCTCTGGCACAAACCTCCGAAACTAAATAAGGAAGCAATCTCAAAGGAGTTGGTGACAATAACAAGCGTCTGAAGCAGCTCCGGGTCCTGTACCAATACCTTGGCCAACTCCAGGTTGGTGGTGCAGCTTTCCATTAAAATGGCATCACCTTTTTCCACCAGCTTTGCGGCTGCTGTAGCAATTTTTATTTTTAGCTCCACATGCTCTTTTGCACGTAAATTAAATGGTATCTCGCTTACCGTATTGGCCAGTGCTACTCCGCCATGTACTTTAATGATCAGGCCTTCTTCCGCCAGGGCGTCTAAATCTTTGCGCATGGTTTCGGTAGAAACATCGGTTGCTTCGGCCAACTGCTGCGTAGAACTGATGGGAACCTGGGAAAGCAAGTCCAGTATTTTTTTTCTGCGTAACTGTAATTTATTTGCCATATATAAAATCCTTTCAAAACTTGGTATATTACCATGATATCAATGGCTTTTTCCAATGTCAAATTAAATATGTGAAACTCAAATACGACTTTTAGCATAAAAACAATATTTTATTACATATTCCTATAAAACATTGCTAAAATCCAATATTTATATTGACTTAGTAACAAAAGAATGGTAATATAACACCACAAACATTGTATAAAACCATATTTTAATACAAAATCATTGTTTATTTGCAACACTTTGTATAGTCAGAAAGGAAAACCTCATGAATTCACCCAAGCCCTATATTTACACAGACAATAACTTTAACACAATGGACGATTATGCACAATCCATCCTGCGATTGAAACGGCCGGAGCACCCAGTCGATGTTGTGTTGGACACGGATCCCTATAATGAGGTGGACGACCAGTTTGCACTTGCTTATTTACTGCAATGGCAGGACCGGTTAAAGCTGAAGGGAATTTATGCCGCGCCATTTTTTAACCATCATTCGGAGAGTCCTGCAGATGGAATGGAGAAGAGTTATGAAGAAATTTTCAACGTGCTTTCCATGCTGAACAGACAGGAATTTGCGCCAATGGTTTACAAGGGTGCACCAGGATTTTTGCGTGACGAGAAATCGCCGATTGAATCACCATCCACGGAAGCCTTGTACCGGCTGGCCATGGAGTATACGCCGGATCATCCGCTTTATGTCATTGGAATTGCCGCCTGTACCAATATTGCTTCCACGCTTTTGCTTCATCCCGAAATTAAGGATCGTATTTTTGTTATATGGCTGGGAGGTATGAGCTTTGAGTGGCATGACAATGCTTCCTTTAACGCAGGACAGGATATTGCCGCCGCCCGGGTGCTGCTTGGCAGCGGTGTTCCGCTTGTATTACTTCCCGGACGGGGCGTTCTGGACCATTTTACAACGACTAAACCGGAAATGGAATACTGGCTGCGGGGCAAAAATGCATTTTGCGATTACATACTGGATAAGACTGTCAGAGAAGCTTCTGTATGCGATGCCGAGTGCTGCTGGAGCCGTCCCCTTTCCGATGTTGCAGCTGTTGGCTGGCTTTTAGGACAGAACTTTATGCTGGACCGTCTGGAGCACAGCCCGATCATGCAATATGACAACTTTTACAGCATTGATAAGCGCCGGCTTTTTATCCGCTATGTATACAGCATTAACCGGGATAAGCTGATGAGCGATTTATTTAAAAAGCTGGCACTTTATGAATAATCCTGAAAAGGTGAAAGGAGAACCGCGATGAAGCAACTCCATTTGGTAAGGCCCCATAACAATATGCAATCCCCCGCAAGGCGGTTGAGAAAAAAAGCTTTTCGTTCCATGGAACCTTATCTGTATCTTTTACCAGCTTTTAGCATGCTTTTTTTGTTTACCTATTACCCCTTCATCCAAAACGCCATTCTCAGCTTTTTTACCGTGAATAAATTCCGCGAGATCAAAGAGTTTGCGGGTTTCACCAATTATATGCGTGTACTGACAGATAAAAAGTTTCTGCAGGCCATAGGAAACACCTTTATCTATGTCCTTACAACGGTACCCATCAGCATTGTAATTGGATTCGCCCTGGCACTGTTGGCACGCAGGCACCACAAGCTGTCTATTGCATACGAAGCATTATTCGCCCTATCCATGGCAGTATCTGCCTCTGTCATTGCCATGATTTTTCAACTCGCCTACAACCCGTCCATGGGAATTATCAATAAACTGTTCGGCATTTCTGTATCATGGCTGACAGATCCCAAAACGGCACTGTTGTCCTTGATACTTGTCCAGATCTGGTCCAATATCGGATACAACTTTATTTTTCTGTTTTCCGCTCTGAGGGGACTTTCAAATGAAGTATTGGAAAGCGCACAGGTAGATGGTGCGGTGGGGAGAAAGCTGCTGGGCAAAGTCCTCATCCCCTTGGTTTCTCCTACCCTGCTGTTCCTGCTGGTAAAGGACATCGCCTATGCGATGACCACCGCAAGCCTTACGTTGATTTTGACCACCAATAACGGTGCCACTGGACAGCCCAACGGTGCCACCGAAACCATTATGTCCTATATTTATGGGAAAGCGATTATCGGAACAAATTATAACGCTGCATTCGCGGCGACAACGGTGGGCTTTATATTAGCTGCTATTATGATGGTTTTCAGTTTGATTTTAGATAAAAAGAAGGTGAACTATGATTAATAAAAGCGAAGATAAAAAAACAATGATCCATTGGAAAAGGGCGAAAAAAAGTAGTTTATACCAGTTGTTTTGTCTCGCATTGGGCCTTTTGCTGATGACGCCATTGATCTATGCGGTCTGCATTTCCTTCATGCGCCCGGATGAGGTTTTAACAAAACAATTTCACTTTTTACCCAATTCTTTTTACCTGGGCAATTATGTGATTGCATTGGAGCAAACAAAGATCTTCCGGTTTATGTTTAACTCGTTCATCGTAGCCTTTGTTTCCAGCGTCGTCCGTATTGTAACCGCCAGTATGGCCGCGTTTTCCTTTGCTTTCTTTGATTATAAGGGTAAAAAAATCCTGTTTTATCTTGTGGTTGGTAGCATGATTATTCCCGCTGATGTACTGGTAGTGCAAAATTACTTTACTACCGCTCAACTGAGATTAATTAATACCTACGTGGGCATGATGGTTGTGTTTTTCGTATCCGCCATGAATATTTTTGTCATGCGCCAGCATTTTTTGACCTACTCAAAATCCCTGCGGGAGGCGGCGCTGGTGGACGGATGCGGCAACTTTACATTCTATGCCAGGATTCTGCTTCCTTCCAGCACACCGGTTATTGCCACCGTGTTCATCTCTTCATTTGTAGGAACCTGGAATACCTACTTATGGCCTTTGCTTGTAACTAACATCAACGACATGCGTACTGCCCAGGTGGCCATTACCATGTTAAACATCAATGAAGGAAGTTCCTATGGATACGGGACGATTATGGCGGCGGCAGTGATGATTCTGATTCCGTCCATCCTGGTTTTCCTTCTGTTTCAAAAGCGGATTGTCGGCGGAATGATGACCGGCGCCGTCAAGGAATAAAACCTGTTCCTGGTTTTATCATACATCATAACATGAAAAGGAGGATATACAATGAAAAAAGCGTGGAAAAGACCTTTCGCGGTACTCATGGCACTTGCACTTTGTTCTGGTCTGGCTGCGTGCGGCAGTACCTCGAAAAACTCATCCGCCCCCAGCTCATCCGGGGCCGACTCAACTTCCGATTCCAAACCAAACGCTACGGAAAAACCAATTGAAGTTGTGTTCTGGCATTCTTTTGGCGGAGCAACGGGAGAAGCACTGCAGTCTATTATTGATACCTATAATGAAACGCGGGGTGCTGAGAAGGGGATTAAGGTATCCCTGGTATATCAGGGATATGAAGGTACTGACAAGGTACTGCTGGCTTATCAGACAAAGGACACCGCCAACGCGCCGGATATCAATGTCAATCTGACCTCTGTCATTCCTTCCATGATGGAACTGGATTGGAATGTGGACATCAGCGAATACTTAAACGATCCGGGATCCGAGGTGTCAGCCTCCACCTTCCCCGAAGCAATGCAGCGCATGTGCAGCTATGAGGGAAAAATGGTTGCCATCCCCTTTGCCAACTCCATTCCGCTTTTGTACTATAACGCAGATGCATTGAAAGAAGCCGGCTTTAACGGCCCGCCCAAAACATTGGATGAGTTGGCCGAATACACAAAAGCGCTGACCCTAAAGGATGATGCAGGTAATGTGAGCCGTTATGGTCTGAACGTCCAGATCCGCCGTTACCAGATGGTACAGTTTGTGGTAAGCCAGAGCCCGGACAGCTTTTTTGGTGACAACGAAGGCGGTCGGACCGCGCCCATGACAAAAATTACAGCCGGTGAAGACGGGACTATGAAAAACTTCCTTGAAAAGTGGCAAAAGGTGATAGAGACCAGCGGTTATAAATATGTGGAAGACAACATGAACGAAGAATTTGCTCAGGGTCTGTCCGCTATGCTGATTATGTCTTCTTCCCGTTTAGGAACCATTAAGGATCTGGTGGGAGATACCTTTGACTTCCAGACCGCGTTTCTGCCCAAAGTAAATGCAGGTGACAACGGCGGCGCAGCTATTGGTGGAAGCTGCCTGAATTTGTTCAATCTGGGAGACAAAGCCCGTGTTGACGCCGCATGGGATGTGGTACAGTATTGCTTGCAGCCGGAGAACCAGATGAAATTCTCCCAGGCCTCCGGATATATTCCCGTTAATAAAGCTGCCTATGAGCTGCCGGAAATGGTGAAATACTACGAGGAAAATCCCCAGTACAAAGTGGCCCTGGACGAAATGCTTGCAGCCAGCCCCAATGCACAGGAACCACTGGATCTGGTGTACAACGACGTGCAGAAGGTGATCACAGATACCATGTTGGAGTTCTGTGAGGGCAAACGGTCGGTGGACGATACAGTAGAAAAAATCACCATCGACTGCAACGCCCTTTTGGATGAATACCACGCAGCCAACTAATGCCAACGGGTAAAAATCATTCCGATGAGACGGTATATTTCCCATACCACCCCATCGGAATTTTCATAAGGAGAAAAAAATATGCAGAATATCCGGCTTGTCGTTACCGACTTGGACGGGACGCTTCTCGGTCCTGATGCCTCTATTTCTGAGGAGGCGGTACAAACCGTTGCAGAACTTGCCAAATGTAAGATCCGGTTTACCTTTATCACCGGGCGCCCCTATTATGCGGTTGAACGCTTTGCACGGCAGCTTATGATTACAGCGCCCATCATCACCTGTAATGGTGCTGTGCTGTGTGACGGAGAAAAAGTCTTATACCGCCGCTCTTTTCCTTTGGCAAACTTAGAGAATCTGGTACGCGCCGCAGTTCCAAATGGTTTTACGGTACTGATGTTTCAGCGGGATACGGAATATAGCTTTTCAGAAACCCAGTGGACCCGCAAGAGAAAGGAAGCAGGGCGTACTATGCCCATCAGGGAGATTCGCACAATTAATTGGGCGGTTGAAATGGCTGACAAATTAAATATCATAACCGAACCAGGGAGTGCAAAATTTGATTCGCTCAAAGGTTTTCTGGATAAAATAAGAGACTTTTACTCTATCACCGTATATGGTGACAAAGGTTGTGAGATTGTGGCAAAAGACGTAAACAAAGCCGTTGCATTACAGGATTTATGTAAACTGCTGGAGATAAGGGAAAACGAAGTGCTGGCAATCGGTGATAACGAGAATGATAACGAAATGCTGGCAATGGCCGGGGTTGGAGCTGCGGTTAACAATGCCGTACCCTCTACCAAAAGGTTTGCCGATTATCTTTGCACCCTGCCTTTTACAGAGGGTGCCGTTGAAGCGATTCGTGTAATTGCACTGCGTGATGAACATTACATGGGAAAAAGGGGTGATTGATATGATTCTTGCGGCTTCTACAAATATTTATTGCGAACAATGGGACGCGCCGGATATTCCGATAGAGCACAGCATCCGCACATGTGCCGCTGCCGGTTACAAAGCACTTGATTTTGGTTTTGTAGAACTGGCCAAACAGCCGGACCGCCTGTTAGGAAAGAACTGGAAACAAGGGATCTTACAGTACAAGGAATTGGCGGACAATTTACAGGTACGTTTTGTGCAGGCCCATGCAACGCTGTATGACTTTTGTAATCCGTCTGCCGATGCTTTGCCCTTGGATCAAATGATGCGGCGCAGCATAGAGGGAGCTGCCCTGCTGGGGGCGCCCTGGATCGTAGTACATCCCTCTACCCATATAAAACAAGGAAAAGCGGCCCAAGATACCCATGAAATGAATGTGCGGTTTTTTCAGGAACTGGCTGACTATGCAAAACAGTTTTGTGTTGGGATTGCCATAGAAAACATGTGGGGGAAGACTGTGGAGGGAGTGAGGCGGTATGCCATTGATGTCCGGGAGCTGATGGATCTGGTGGATGCGGTGGACCGGCCCAATGTGGGGGCATGTTGGGATACAGAGCATGGAAGCATTGAAGGCCTGGATCAAGCCAGGGCCATCCGAATGCTGGGTGACCGGTTAAAATGCCTGCACATTTCCGATGAAGCCGGACCAACGCATGTGCATATCCTGCCCTACATGGGGAGAATCTCCTGGACGGAAATTTTACAGGCGCTGGCGGATATAGAGTATAATAATCCTTTTACTTTTGAGATACAGCACTACCTGCCTGGTATTCCTGCGCCGCTGGTACCTTCGTCCATGAGGCTGAGTGTGGAGACAGGTAACCATATGATCGCACAAATCAATGGGCTGAGAAGGAATTCGCTATGAACTTTGTAACACGGTTACTTTCATCATTTGAACCAAACTGGCTGCTGACACTCCTGTTTCGATTACTCCTTTCCGCCGGGTGCGGCGGGGTGATCGGTATGAAACAGAGAAAACGCAATCGACCGGCGGAACCATGTACGCGGCCTGCCAACGGCAGCGGGGCTTTGGGCCAGGGCAGATGGCAGAAGGCCGGCGGAGGCAAACACGGTTATTCAAGTGCCCAAAATAAACCATCAGGAAATCATGCAACAGCTCAGCGAGAGCAAGGATATTCGTTTTATTCAGGAAATATAGCAGAGATTTGCCCTTCCAACGCGGGCTTGAACAAGAGAACCAGAATTCTGTTCTGTAAATCCAATTATCCTGTCTGCAGCAACAATGGAATGTTATCAACAGATTTGCATTTTAGAAAGTTTAAGACAATCCTGCTGCATAAAAAAATTCAACTTATTCTTTCATCCACCACTCCTTAGGAATTGTTTCCAATTCTATAATACAATTAATCTGGTGGGACAACACATCCTTTGTCACTTCATATATTCCCTTAGCATCACACAGAATGCAGGCGGCATCGCCAAAGGATGCCTTAACCGCTGCATTTCTGTCATAGAAAGCCTGTTCCAGTTTTGTGTAATTCTCTGAAATATGATCCGTAACAGGATTGTCATGACAGTGCATGAAGGAGGGCTTAATCTGATTGCCTGGCATGACGATCTTAAAATAAGTGGGTTCCTTGGTCAGACGCTCCGGTACATTTAAATGTTCTTCCACGCAGTGGATAAAAGTATTTCGCTCATGCCCAACCCCAAGAAGCAGGATTTTACCATTTCTTTCTTTTAAACGGTCATAGCAGCCACCTGGCGGGCAGGGCGTCGTTCGATTTTCCTCTCCCTCAATAAATTCTTTACTATCCTTTCCGTACACAGCCACACTATGGGTTGGATGAAGGGAACGAAGTACTCCTTTCCGTTTCATAAAAAGATTGGGTAAAATTCCTACACAAGCCGGTTCTATTCGTGGATCATATACATTGTGGTATTCTGACATGACGGCCCATGTATGAGTGGGCAGTATAAGCAGGCCGTCAGACATATATTCCATAAAAGCATCAAGTACTGTATCCGCTCCACCTTCAACCTCTCCAATTGCCTTCATGGATGAGTGCAGGAGCAAAGTTTCATGGGGCATAATTCCCATTTCTTTCAAAGATTGCTTCAGATTTTGTTTTGTAAACATAATAGTTCTTTTCTCTTTCCAAATTAAATTAATAGTATCCTGTCTACTATCATAAGGAAGATGACGAAATTTTACAAGTGATCCTGATTTACAATGAATTTTGAAGATAATAGTTTTGCAGAAAAAGACTTTTAAGATCAAGACTCAAATTATGTTTTATAACCAAAATGAAAGAGGGAATTCACCGGTACAAGAATGGCAGGCTGCCAATTTAGCATTTTGGCAGCCTATCATTCCTGTATGAAATTTTATAACTGAAACTTTCCCTTCCTTGTAATGCCTGCTACACTTCCTCATCTTCTTTTACATCTGCAATAAAGTCTTCCCGCTGGGGCGTAAAAATATCCAGGATCACAGAATCTTCCAATGCAGTTGCGCCATGCAGCGAATCCGGTTCCACATAATAGCTGTCACCGGCTTTCAGCATATATTTTATTCCATCGGCTTCATACTGGAAGGAGCCGGATACAATGTAGCTGACCTGCTCATGAGAATGCTGATGGACACTTCCCACAGCCCCCTTTTTAAAAGAAGCCTCCACCCCCATAAGACTGCCGCCTCTTGCAAGAATGCGCCTGGTGATCCCTGGCTCCGGATTTGTAGGAATTATATCTTCATATTTTAAAACCATATTACCACTCCCTTTCTATGTCATCAGATGAATACCTGGCCGCCATTAATCTGAATGATCTCTCCGGTAATAAAGGAAGCTTTTTCAGAAACCAGGAATCCGATCACTGACGCCACCTCTGATGGCTCTCCAAGGCGTTTCATAAGAATCCCTTCCTTCCAGGACTCCAGGATCTCACGCTTTGTAGCGGAATGGAATGCCGTGTCAATGGTGCCTGGTGATACGGCATTTACCCGGATTCCATATTCCGCAAGATCTTTTGCCAGCGCCCGTGTCAGTCCTTCAATGGCTGCCTTACTTGCCGCATAAACTCCTGCGCCCGGGCCTCCGCCGGAGGTAACTGCAATGGTGCTGTAATTAATAATTGAAGGATGATTGCCCTTTTTTAACAGGGGGATGGCTGCACGGCTTGCAAAAAATGCGCTGTCAAAGTTAAGAGCCATTACTCTTCGCATAAAAGAAGTCTCCATCTCTTCAAAGCGCTGTCTTCCCCCAAGACCTCCCACGTTGTTTACCAACACATCCAGGGAATCATATGTCTGGGAAATTTTTTCAAAACAAAGATTGACGTCTTCTTCTTTCATGGAATCTGCATAAATGAATTCGCTGTTTATCCCGTGGCTTTTCAGGGTTTCCAACGCGGCTTTTGCGTCCTCATGATTAATTCCGGTAATAATAATATCATAACCAGCCTTCCCCAGCTCTATTGCAGCACTTAAGCCAATTCCACTTGTTCCTCCTGTGATCACTGCTCTCATTTTTAATCTCCTTTTCTCAGCTTTCTTTATTGTTTTGACTCCAGCATTATTTTTAAATGATAATGAGGAGAGGTTCCTGCGTTTCTAAGTAAAATCGTATTCCTTGTTTGATTGACCGGATTATCCAATGTCTTTAACAGGTATAATTCGTGATTTCCAGTCAGATCTATCCATATGCTCCACACTACATCTTCCACCCTGGCATGGAGAACAACATGGTTTTCTTTTGTTTTAACTCTTTTTGTTTCAAGAATATGCTGATAGCCGTTTTTCTCAAACCCCAGGGCCCCATCTTCCATGTCTAAATCATATTCCAGGCTGAGAGCGGATTCCAAATGAAAAACATAATCAAAAATTCCATTCACTCCGCTTTCCACCCAAAAGTCATCAAGAAAGGAGTCCTTTGTGACCTGTATTGTCCTGGTGTAGTTAACACCTTCATAAACATCTCTTGCAATTGCTGTTACTTTATTTTCATCATAATACAGACATTCTCCCGGACTTACCGAGGTAATATCCGTTCCATTCCAGCAGACAGTATTGTGAGACAGGGTTTTCCGGTGCCATTCATTGCACAGGCGGGCCCTGTAACCTGCATTTGATAAGTCCCTGGATATTCTGTGATTTCCATACATTAATTCCACATTCATAATGTCCGGATGGGCATGGGATTTCCCATTCAATCCATATTTCATAAACCCATTCCATTTTCCATTTCTCAAAATCACATAATTGGATTTTGGAAAATTGTTTGACTGTTGTTTTACCGGGGTAAATTTCGCATAATCAAAGTCAATGTTAAACAGCAGTTCTTCCAGGCAGACGCTGTTGCTGCAATAATATGGCTCTGACAAAGGCAGGGCCGTGCGAAGCGAATCAGACGCTTCAATGTTCTTTACAAGATTGCCGATTACGCTTTCTTCTCCCATTGCCCTGGCAGCCGTGTGATAGATATAACTGAATGTGCGCAGATTTAAATTGGGCCAGCCATCGTTGGGATTTGGCAGGAATTGATTGTCAAATGCATAATTGTATGCCTGCACAAACATATTCTGCAAAATTTCAGTCCCCGTTTTTCCAAAATCATAGTTGTAAACCTTACTGAACAAAAACAGATAAGTAATTCCTTCCAATAAAAAGAAGTTATAATGGATGGATCCCTCATACCAGAAGAAATCTTTTGTCACCCCTGTTTCCAGTTGTTTTCTAATGTTAAATTCACTGGTGAATGCAAAATCAATCATCTCCTGATCCTGGAATGCCAGCCCCATAACACCGATGGCGGACAGATTCCAGCAGCTGATATTATGAATTCTGGTGGCCTGAGGCGCCAGCAGAAAATACATTTCCCGAAACATATTGTGATACATCAAATCAAGAAATTCCGGACTTAATTCGTCTCTTAAAATCTCAATGATCTGGACAAAACGTATGGCAACAATGGATTCATTCAGCCCCTGAGGCATCATTCTTCCGCATCCCCAGGGCATTGTGTCATAGGAATCAGCGGTTAAATTTTCTTTGTTATGTAACAGAAACTCCTTATAATGACTGGCATAAAACTCCATTACTGACACGGAATAATCGAAATACTTCTTTTCCTTTGTGGCTTTATAAATGAATGCAGATACCAGCGCCATGATCACCGCTTTGTTCCGGTAAAAATAAACCCACACTCCATCCAAAGTTTCACTTTCAAACACCTTTTGGCACACTTCACACCGATGCCTGCCAGGGGAATTCAAATCAAAGATCAGCCTTCCTCCGTCATCGTCACAGAAATAGTAGTGGCCCCACCGGCTTAACCGGTCCGGAGAATCTGAAAAATAGGGAAGAAACTCATCTACCTCACGTTTCATTGCCTCTATCAGTTCCCGATTTCCGCTTTTTCCATTCATCAGTTCATAAAACCTGTTATTTACATACTTCATTCCCTTGCCTCACTTTTTCCCTGTTTTACGGAATCCGGTAACTTTTTCTTTCTCCGTTTTTGCTGCTGACCTCTATTATTCTTACAGACATTTCATCTCCAAAAATCAGCCGATAGTCTTTTTCTCCGTGTCTGACATGCAGTTTGTCATCTTTAAATGTGATTTCTGTATTCATTCCATCAAAAGTAAAGCATTCCATAAACGTTTGCTTTTTTGTGGGAGAAGCTGATTGAAATGACAAAGTATTGATGAAAGATCTGCAAAGCTTATCCGGCTCCTGGGTTGTCATTACACTGACTATTTCCTGGGTGTACTGGTCGGAACAGATCCCTTGATCAGAAAGAACCGTATATGTGATGCCTCCGGTTTCCATAGGATAATAATAGGTATGATCGTTCTGCTTTTGTGCCGGCATATCCGTATTTGAAATAATGCGGTAGATATGATCCCTTTCAGACACACATACGTCAACAAACAGGAAAAAGGATAAATGATCGGTAAATAACAGCCGGCTTACTTCTTTCATGGCAAGTTCTTCCGGGTATATGCCGGAGGTTTCGCCTTTGTAAATAACCATGGAATTATCAAACTCAACGTAAACCACTTCTCCACGGTATTTTTCTTCAATGGGATAAGAAGAATCCTTTTCCATCCTTTTTCTGGCACTGCTCATATATACGTCATTTACATTGACTGCATCCGTGTATTGATTATCTACCAGAATTACATTGTGATTATCCGGCATAAGATTCCTGTTATATCCGTCTTCGCAGGTCAGATATTTACTTCCCCTTGCAAAAATATAGGAAAGATTGTCTGAATGGTGGTGGGAAAGGGAAAGACATTTCACACCTTCTCTGCGGTATAAATCCCAGCCATTCATCCACTGCTTTCTGCCTCCGGGACAGCCGCATTTTATGGTCAGCACCTTGCTGTCTCTGCTCCAGTCTTCTCTGATTGACAACAAACCCAAATCTTCAAAGAACCTCACTTTGGGAAGAAGAGAAAGGGGCTTTCCCGTCACTTCGGGATCATACCATAGAAATTCAAATGCGGCCTCCGGTAAAATACCTGGTTTGATTTTACTCTTTTCTGCCTCTGCCATAAGGAATTCATCCAGAACCAGATTTGCATAGGTTTGAGCAAAGCCATCCCCATACTCTGCTGCTGCCTTATAATAAACGCAGGGAGCATGTCCGCTGTGGCGGTCATGGCTGTCTCCAAAATTCATCTGCTGCTCAAAGTCGCCGCAGGATTGATATAACCGGTAATAAAAGGTATGTTTTAAATAATTGCTTGTTTGAAAATAATCCATGCCCTCCTGTACTTTAAGGAGATGGGCATATACAAACAGCCACATTCCACCATATCTCCAATAGGGAACACCCTCATAGTTTGATCCGTCATTTGCAAGAAGGGAAAATACTCTGGAAAAATTCTTTTTTGCTTCCTCTATATATTGGATGGCATCGTCATAAGTCCCTGAAAGCACATATCCGGCCGCTGCTAAACCGGTCATATTGATCCAGTTGTGATTCTGATAATAGTTGGTTGACCAGCCATGGCCATAAGTATCCAATTTGTACTGGTACATGATATCTGCGTGATGTTTGATCTTAGCCCTGATCTGCTCTTTTTCTTCTTCCCCTAAAAACGGCTTCAGCCAGTCATATCCCAGGGACAGCCCAAATAAGATCCAGGAAGCTGATAAATCTACATTTACCAGATGGGCGTTCCCCCATTTCTCATAGGATAACACTGCCTCAATGAACCTCTTTGCCTGGAAAAGATACTTATCCTCTTCACTCAGGCAGTATGCGAGGGCAAGGTTCATAATTGCAACCCCCATATATGTGGTGCTCTCTTTTGGATGCTGTGCAGGCAATTCATATGCTTCATACCGGTCAGCCTGCTCAAGCAGCCTTTGATACTGTTTTTTTCTCACGCCTTTAATCTGTTCTTTGTAAGGCCCTAAATCACCAATAAACACCAGATTGCTCATGCTTTTATTTCCCCTCATTCTTCCTCATTTCAGCCACCGTATCCGTCAATCCTGTTAACAGGTAATAATAAATGGTGTAAATGACAGCAAAGCCAATGGGTTCTCCCGGAATGGTAACCGTGCCTTCCGGAAGATGAAGCAGTCTTTCAAACAGCAGATTTATGCTTTGGTAAGTCATATAGATCAAAAATACAAGAACCATATTTTTAAAGATTTCTGCCAGCTTTAAAGCTGCATTCTGCCAGCCGCTCCGCTCAAAATAGGATTGATTGTAAATTTTCCCTTTTCTCACTATATCAAACATCCGGTAAGCAACCGGATTATAAAGAAACAATGTTGCAAGCCCCAATCCCAGTCCAAGGAAAAAAATCATATCCAGGGGATCGGCAAAGATGCCGGACTGGGTGCCAAATCCAATAAAAAAGTAGCACATGCCTGCAATCCACCACTTGAGTATTCCTGCTTTCACATTGTCTGAAATCTTCTTTTTTCCGTATTTTTTCTCTCTGCCCGTCATAATTCCATCACCTGTTCTTTATTAAATCAGCAATCAGCAGGATACCGGAAATTACATAAGCCAAAATAATTGCCCCACTGAAAATTACCGCACGATTTACCACACTCACATCAAGGGAGCGCTGAACTGAAATTGCATTCCGGTAAATCATGACCAGATAGGATCCTGACCCTGCTGTCACAAAGCATATCAATGCTGTAAAAATCCGTTCCGCTATTTCGCTTTTCTTTATACGGGTTGCTTCAAACAGGGCAACCAGCCCTATGAGTACAAACAGGAACATGATAAAACCGCACATCTCATGTTCCAGGAGAAGCAGAGCCTTTACATGAATATTGGTAAATACCAGATGTACAAGAGAAGAAATTATAATAATCGCTTTCGCTATACCGGTTAACTGTTTACTCATCATTCTCCTCCGCCTTTGCATGCATCACTAATTCTGTTGTCTCCTTATCAAAAAAATAGATATGTTCCATTCCAAAGTGGATGTTGACCTGCTTGTCAAAGCTGTCCTCCATGCTTTCAATCTGGCATGCCAGAACCGATTCTCCGATTCTTACATACAGAATATAACAATTGCCTAAAAATTCTTTGTTCTCCAATTCTCCTGCAACCGTATTGTTATCTTTCTCATCAGAAATTGAAAACTGTTCCGGCCTGATCCCTAATATAAGCTCCCTGCCTGAATATTTTTTTAAGGATTCTGTAATGTTCTGAGGCAGAATAAGCGCATGGGAACCAAACTCAAACCGGCTGCCTTTAACCCTTCCTTCAATGAAATTCATCTGAGGCGCTCCTATAAAACCTGCTACAAATAAATTGCAGGGCTCATAATAAATTTCATTTGGAGTTCCTACCTGCTGGATGATCCCGTCTTTTAAAACCACCATACGGTCCGCCATTGTCATGGCTTCTGTCTGGTCATGAGTTACATAAATTGTGGTGACCTTTAATTCCCTCTGAAGCCTTACAATTTCAGCCCTTGTACTTGTTCTCAGCTTTGCATCCAGGTTTGACAAGGGCTCATCCATGAGAAATACCCTTGGCTTTCTTACCACGGACCTGGCCAGAGCCACTCTCTGTTTCTGTCCTCCGGATAATTGTCCTGGCAAACGTTTTAACAGGTCTTCAATTCTTAAAATTCCGGAAGCTTCCTTTACCTTGTCATAAATAACCGTATCCTTTTCATGTCTGACACGGAGGCTCATCCCTACATTGTCATAAACCGTCATATTGCCGTACAGGGCATAATCCTGAAATACCACCGCAATATCCCGTTCTACCGGCGGACATTTATTAATCACCTTATCATCCAGAATTAAATCCCCGTCGGATATCTTTTCCAGTCCTGCAATCATGCGCAGGATTGTGGACTTTCCGCAGCCTGACGGTCCCACAAGGACAATAAATTCCCCATCCTCAATCTCTAAATTGAAATTATTGACCGCGCAAAATCCATTTGCATAAGCTTTACTCATATTTTTAAACAGGAGTTTTCCCATACTTTTCACCTCATCCTAGCTGGCATCTGACTGCTTTAACTGTTCCTGAAGCCTTTGTCTTCTGTTGGCGTGCTGCAGGCTGATAAAGCCGGCCGCCAGAAGTATGACTCCTCCCAAAAGATTTGCAGCTGCAATCTCCATGTGTCTGGCATATGGCTTTAACACAAGGGGAACCAGCACAGACATTCTGAACAGCATGTAAATACCAAGAAAAACAGCAATGATTGCCCATCTTTTGTGATAAATATTGACCTTTACGGCACAGGTAAAAAGTACAAACAATATCACAATATTAATCATTACCGTAACTCCCATCAGGTAACTTACCGGCATAACATCCAGAACCATAATATCATAGATGAGTTCAGCCAATATGGCACACAGTATCAGTGAATATGGCAGCACATCCTTTTTATATAATGACACGTATGCCTTTTTTTCTTTTTCAAGCAACCGATTATCCATTCCTTGTGCTCCTCTTTTTCTGATTCTTCTGGAATTTAAAATGGCTTCTGCCAATGGCAACGATATAATAAGCACAGCAGAGAATATAGGAAATATAGATTCCCAATCCAATTCGGAACGTGGTAAAATGGGGCTTATAATCGCCTGCACTTTCTAACCGCAAATATTGGAAATCCAAGCCGGCATAATAGCTTTCAATTGCCTGAAGATTAAATAAGGCATAAGCGGAACATGCGCAGCAGAAAAGCAGTGACAGCTCCATTATGATTAAAGCAAATTTATCCGGTATTTTACCGAAAGTCTCCAGCAGAAAGGAAAGTAAAATTACGATAACGCCAAATACCGCAAAGGTAAAAATCTGTTTATTAAATATCTGCAGGATGTAATCATGGAAAAAGGAAATCTGATCATTCTGCGTTAATTTCAATCCGAACAAGTCTTTATACTCTGTCATAAAACAAAGAGTATAGATGAATACAATGATTACGATCCCGGTATATAATCCTGCTGCTAATCTTTGAGTTTTTAAGCACTTCTGCATCATCAGCTCCCACCTTTTTATAAGGGAGGAGGAAACCTCCTCCCCCGGTTTAACTACTGTTTATCCGATGTCATAACATCATAGGCCGCCTGATATGTTTCTTCATAAATATCAAGTCCCCGCTTCTTAAATTCTGCCAGATACTCGTCGTAGCTTTTTGCTACTACCGCTCCCTGCGGCGCATTGCCTTTTGCCTGATAACGGACGATATTAAACATGAATTCCACAATATCATCGGTATCCAGGGAGGTTGTATCTGAAACCGTTTCTTTCTGTCTGGAAGTCAGGGAGAAGACCGGCGGTACCATCTTATAATAATTCGGATTATCCCCGCTCATTCCTTTTCCTGCATAAGTAGCAAAGTTGGTTGTTGAATTTTGCAGAAGAGCCCAGCCTTCAAATCCCCGTTCAGAAGTATACTGATATTCAAATCCGATTTCTTTCTGATATCCAATGGGCAGCAGACAACCCATCCAGTCTCTTAAAAATGTGGACAAATCTCCTTTTGCCACTTTGCCTGAAGTTTCATATACCCAGTCAGTGAATAAGGGATATTTTAATCCATCCGGTCCTGTATAATCTTTTCCCTGCTCCAGATTCATAGGCAATCCATAATTCTGCAATCTGCCTCCTTCTTCTGTAAAGAGGTAATCCATCACTGCACATGCCCTGTGGATCTGGTCTTCCGTAGAGCCTGCTACGGAAATTGCCCAGCCGTCCGGCTTAATGGCTCTTCCATTATCCAGATAATACTGCCATGCACCATTCACCTTTGCAACCGGAGGCAGAATTACAACCGTATCGGGATTTAAGGAATCCGATGTGGAGGAAGCAATCCAATCGTAAGTCATAAATCCAAAGGATGGAGCTTCTCCATCATCAGTTCCCCATAAGGTAGAACGGTAATTGGTCTTTTCAGTCAGATCATAAGCGTCGGAATAGATCAGTCCTTCTGCTTCCATCATGGATAAATACTGTAAAATATTGTACACGCCGTCTTTTGAGTAGGTGTACTGGATATGCCCGTTCTCGTCAATATACCACCTTGCGGAATAGGAGTCTGCTCCATGGACCTTCACGCCGTCAAAGTATGTAGATAACCGGAGTAAATCCTCACGGTAGTTGGACTGCCTCACAAAAAGAGGCCACACAACATTTGCCTTTCCATTGGTCAGAAGGGTCGGATTTGCTTTAATACAGCGCATCAGGGCGATCATCTCATCAATGTCATAGGCAGCCTTTTCCCCCAGGAATAATTCTGACGGGCTGCTGTAATCGTAATTATCTTTAATGTACTGGATCAACGCCTTTGTTAAGGTTTCACCATTTTTCACTTCCAGTGCATTCTGAATTTCAATGATATCCTGGTCCGTTTTCTTTACAATGTCAATTCCTTCTTTAGGAGTAACCGTGCCGCCGTTTTCTCCTGTTCTGCGGTTATTTTCCACATAGAATCCTTTATAATGCACATCAAAGGGATTCTTATCATAGGCAGCACCTTCTCCATCTAACAGTCCGGTAACCCAGGACTCCCGGATCACAAAGGTCCTTGCTATCTGGTTCAGCTCCGCAATATAAGGTACATGATAAATATTTCCGTCGTAAGCGGTGATCGCAGACTTAACGTCAGGATTCTTTGATAAGTATTCTTTAAAATTAGGCATATAGCCGGTTTTCATCATTTCAGTCAGATTCGCAAATTTCCCTTCTGTTCCATAAAACATAAGGCGTTCTGCAATTGATTCGCCTCCGTAGATATTGGCGCCGGAAAAGTTTGATGTGGATTCAGTCTGAATCATATCACTTGCTTTTACATCCTGCACCGTTGCATCTGAAAACTTGCTGTTTAATTCCTTTTCCATATAAGACCACATGGGTTTGAGCATTCCGGCTGTTACAACAGTGCCATCCGGCAGGGTTAATGGAGATTCCTGATTATAAGTCATGGTTCTTGACTTATTTCCATTGGCAATATTAAATTTTAATTGAACCGTTTCCGTTAAATCGGTTTTATCACCTGCTTCCTCACTGGTTTCCGGTTGTGTTTCTGCTGCTGCCCGGGTTGATGCCTGGTCCACAACGGAAGAACCGCATCCGGTTAACGCCGATGCAAGCATAACGGCACACAGAATACCCCCTGCTACTTTTTTCCTCATAAAAAATCCTCCTTCTGCCATTATGGCGAATAAATCATTTATCCTTTTACTCCCCCCATATTCACACCTTTTGCAAAGTATTTTTGAATATACGGGTAAATAACCAACACTGGGATGATCGAGCATATAATAATGGCATAAGCCAGACTGTCCGCCGAATATGCAAGATTAACCGGAGATTCATCATATAGTTTCTGATAGTTTTCAATCAACTGCCTTAAATATACCTGCAGCGGCTGCTCATAAGGATTTGCCAGCAGCATCCTTGACCAGTAGTAACCATTCCATCTTGAAATGGCATAAAATAACGTCACTGTCGCAATGCTGGCAGTGGACATTGGTATGTAAACCTTTCCAAGCATCTGAAACTCATTGGCTCCATCCATAATTGCCGCTTCTTCTATCTCTTTTGGAATGCTGCTGAAATAATTTCTGAGAAGAATAATGTTATATGCCTGGATACCAAAGGCAATAATCATTCCCCACCGGTTATCCACATGCATGGTCTTATAATTTAAATACAGGGGAATCATTCCGGCACTGAACCACATGGTAAATACCAGTAAAAAGTTCCATTGCCTTCTGAACATCAGTTTTGTTTTCTGCAGTGCATAAGCGCCTGTAATGGAAATTGCCATACTCCAGGCAGTACCAAGTACGGTATAGAACAGGGTATTGGTATATGCGATCCAAAAGCCTTTGTTATGCAGCACCATATCGTAGGCCTGAAATGTCACTTCCTTTGGAAGGAGTACAATCTGACCGCTTTCATATGCTACCTTTCCGCTGATTGATACGCTGAATGCATACAAAACCGGATACAGGGCAAGCAATGCAAAGATGATAACCATTGTATAGGAAAAAACCTTAAATATCTTTTCACTTCTGTTTAAGCGCTCCATCGTTTCCGCCTTTCCTAATCTACCACAGGGATGTTTCTGATATATTTCTGCTGATTGTATTGGCACCGATCACCAGTGCAAACGCGATCAGTGAATTGAACAGGCTGACTGCGGCTCCAATTCCGTAATTGCCTGACAGAATGCCGATTCTTTGTTCAAAGGTGGAGAGCACATCTGCTGTCACATAAATATTAGCATTGTATAAAAGCAAAACCCTTTCATAACCAACGGTCAGCATACTTCCTATCCTCATAATAATCATGATAATCAGGGTCGGAGCCATTCCCGGAAATGTGATAAAACGGATTTCCTGAAATTTATTGCCGCCATCTACCTTTAAAGCCTCATACAGAGAAGGGGAAATCCCCATAATTGCCGCAAAATAAACAATGGAGTTGTATCCGCTTTCTTTCCATATTCCTACCATAATATAGAGGGGCCTGAAATAATTGGATTTCTGCATAAGTGACATTCCCGGCTCTATTAATCCTATTTGCTGAAGCAGGGAGGCAACGATTCCCGTTGAGCGGACACCGCTGTATACCAGCATGAGGGCAATGCCTGTAATGGTAACCTCTGAAAGAAAATGTGGCAAATAGGTTGCGGTCTGTGTCAGCTTTCTGACCGTATCATTACCAATTTCAGCAAATAATAAGGCCAGTATAATCGGTACTGGGAATCCAAATATCAGACTATAGGCGCTGATAATAAATGTATTTCTGAATGCCTGCCAAAACTCAACCTTATTGACTCCGGAAACAAGGTTGATGAAATTATCAATCCCTTTAAATTCACTTCCCCACACTCCAAACTGGGGATCAAACCGCTTAAAGGCAATGAGAAGTCCTCCCATTGGCTTATAAGCCCACAATGCAAACCAGATCACCAGGGGAAGGAGGAGCACATATAAACGCCAGTCCTTCCTTACTGCCCTCCAGATTTTCTTGGTCTGGGGCTCTCTCATCTTAATTTCTTCCGTTTCCATTCCCTTCTCCTTCCATCTCAGTAAAATAATATCTCATATCACAAATAAGCCCTTTCCGCATTTGCAGCACACAGCACACAATGATATTGATTATCAGAGCAAAAAATGTTGCTCCGAAATAATCCACAGCTCCTGTTGTTTCTCCGGTTAATAAAAATATGAAGATTCCCTTTCCTGCACACAGACTGCAGTGAGAAAGAAGGATATAAAGGAGCAAAAAAACATGCCCTTCAGCAATGGTATCCCTGTTTCTGTCTCCATAAACCAGCATAGGAATTCCTATGAATGCATTTGGCAGGACATAAAATAAAATTCCGGACAAAAGGGGCATAGGGGAAAACAGGATACCGGGAATTCCACCGATCATGGATACCACAACTCCGGCCGCTCCCCAGCGGATCATGGATATCAGGCAAAGAGCCATGGAAAAGCTGAAATAGAAGCTGCTGTTCCAAAATTCCAGCATCTTATAACTCATAACTTCTGAAACAGCGGCAAGTATGGAAAAAAACAGTAGATCCAAATACCGGAAAGAAATAATCTCCTTTGTTCTGTTCATAATTAAGAACTCCGTTCACGATATTGTTTATTAAATGAGATCTCTTGAGAAGAGATCTTAAAATTCAAAAGTTCATATATAAGAACCAGGTTTTTAATATGAGCATATTATACATTTCATTATAATATTTGTCAATACAAATGTACATTTTATATTGTTTCTCTGTGGATTTACGGTTCATCTGTTGCAAACCGAACAAATAAAAAATGCGAGAAGCCCCTTTGTACTGTATTTCACCGCCGTAATCAAAGGAGTTTTTCTCGCATAACAAATATAAAAAGTGAAGCCCTTATGAATTGGGATGATATCCTAAATTTTTTGATATGTGCATGGCCGCTTCTTTAAGTTCCTCAGCGACCTGCTCATCATCAATGGCTTCATTATAGATATCCGACAAAGAAACAGCCGCTACCACTCTTCCCGTATAATCAAAAATGGGAGCTCCGCAGCAGCTGGTTATGTCCTCCAATTCTCTCTGGTCCAAAGAATATCCCCGCTCTTTTGTCTTTCTCAGTTCTTCCAGCAGTTGTTCTTTGGAGGTAATGGTGTAGTCTGTTAACGGTTTAAAATCAATCTTATCTATAATTGCGCTCTGTTCATCTTTCGGTAAAAATGCAAGAATTGCCTTTCCAAGAGAAGTTGCATAAGCATCCTTTCTGGTTCCAATGGCACATGAAGCCAATCTGGCGTTCTGGGCCACATATTTATGCACATATACGATCTTGGTTCCGTTTAAAACTGCGACAAAAGCTGTTTTGTTATATTTTTCAGCTATGGGCTGCAGGTTTACGGTGCACTCCTTAATCAAGCTCATATCATCCACATATTTCATGCCCAAAGAAAAAGTTTCAATCCCCAAACAATATTTCTTATCATTATCACGAAGTGTTGTAATATAGTTTAACTCCAATAATGATTGAACAATAACAAAAACGCTGCTCTTAGCCATCCCCATTTCATTGGTAATCTCCTGTAAAGTTATCCCCCTTTTCCTGTCTGCAATCAACTGTAAAATCATAAATGTGCGTTCTACGGTTCGATTCATTCCCTACCTCCAAAGTTTATATATACGAATCAAATTCATAATTAAATTGATTGTATTCTTTTTTTGCTATAGTGTCAATATGTAACGCAATGTTCTGTTTCTTGAAAAATATGTAATTTATTATGTAAAAGGTTGATTATTATAGAAGACAATACAATACGCCGCGGTAATACTGAATATTCAGTACACCGCGGCACATCAAAGACTTTCCTCTTATCAAACACCAGAATCATATTCATCCAAAATCTGCTTTTCCAGCCGTCACAATACCTTTTCCACTGCTGCTTTCCAGCCCCTATATTTTTCTTTGCGCTTTTCTTTCGGCATTTCCGGCATATAGACAGCGTTATTCCGTCCG
Source organism: Lachnospiraceae bacterium (assembly GCA_902363835.1). GTDB lineage: Bacteria > Bacillota > Clostridia > Lachnospirales > Lachnospiraceae > Lacrimispora. The sequence goes on along the minus strand of CABJBM010000015.1, from coordinate 86,284 downwards.
GCAAACAATTCATTCCAATCATATACTTTGAGCTGTACGCCTGCCGCATAGGCCGCACCAATCCCGGACAGCTCTTCCAGCTCCGGTATACAGACAGGAATTCCCGCAATATCACTCTGAAACTGCATTAAATATAAATTTCTGGTGGGACCTCCATCAACACGCAATTCCTTCATTTGAATACCCGCATCTTCTGCCATTGCATTTAAAACGTCCGCAATTTGGTAAGCAATACAATCAAGTGCTGCGCGTATCATCTCTGCTTTTCCTGTTATCCTTGTAATCCCGGTAAATAATCCTGTGGCTTTGCTGTTCCAGTAAGGCGCGCCTAATCCGGAAAAGGCGGGAACAAAATAGGTTTTATCCTCTTGAGAAGCCTTCTTTGCCCACTCCTCCGTCTCCTTCGGGGATTTGATCAGCTTTAAATCCTTCTGAAGCCATGTTATAACCGCTCCCGTATAATTAACATTTCCTTCAAGAGCGTAATAGACTTTCCCGCCAACAGCAAACGCCAGGGAGGAAGCCAGCCCGTGTCTGCTGAATACCGGCTTCTCACCTACATTCATCATAACAGAGGAGCCTGTTCCATAGGTGGCTTTTCCCATGCCTGCCTCCAGACATCCCTGACCAAACAATGCTCCATGAGAGTCTCCAAAAACACTGTGAATGGGAATTGGCTGATCCAGATATCCGTCTAAATCCGTCATGCCATAAAATGCATCGGAATCCAATACCTTTGCCAGCATCCCTTTCGGAATTCCAAACATCCTGCAGATCTCTTCATCCCAGGAAAGGGTTCTGATATTAAAAAGCTGTGTTCTGGAAGCATTGGAATAGTCTGTTCCATAACTTTTGCCTTTTGTCAGCCGGTACACAAGAAAAGTATCCATGGTCCCACAGCATAAAGAACCTTCTTTGGCACGTTCTCTTACGCCTTCCACGTTCTCCAGAATCCAGGCAATTTTAGCTGCGGAAAAATACGGAGATATGGGCAATCCCGTCCGCTCACGGATAAAGGCATCCGCGTCCATTGTTTCGCTTCCTTTAAGCCTGTCGCAAATTTCCTGCCCTCTTGCACATTGCCAGACAATTGCAGGATATACAGAATTCCCGTTTCTATCCCAAACCAGGGCTGTCTCCCGCTGGTTGCTGATACCGATTCCGGCTATTTCCGACTTTTCAATTCCGGCTTTTTCCACCGCTTCTTTCACCACCAGAAGCATATTCCGGTAAATCTCTTCCGGGTCATGCTCAACCCAGCCCCTTTTATCAACTATTTGACAATGCGGCTGATCTGCCCTGGCCAGAAGACATCCTCTATTATTTAAGATCAATGCTTTTGTCCCCTGTGTGCTCTGATCAATTCCTAAAATATATGTTCCCATACTTATCATCCCTATATCCGCCAAAGCGGCTGTTATGTGCTCTCGATTTCCAATCCCAGCAGCTTTACTGCATTTTTTACAATTCCCTCCGGATTCAGCCCGTAATAATCAAATACCTCCTGGGATGTTCCCGTAATTACAGGGGAATCGGGCAAAGCCATCTGAAAGACCGGCTTCGGGCAATGACTGCTGATTGCCTGGCATACCAGAGATCCCAGACCGCCGAAGGGCCCATGCTCTTCAATTGTTATGATCCCTTTTACTTCTGACGAAAACTTTAACAGCGTATCCTGGTCAAAGGGCTTTAAGCAGTACATATCAAGGACAGCGGTCTGAATTCCCATGTCTGCAAGTGCGGTGGCGGCCTTTTCCGCAGGCTTTACCATTTCCCCGCATGCCACGATCAGAACATCCTTTCCTTCACAAACCACGGTTGCCTGATCCATAACAAACGGGCAATTATCCTCCTGATATACATCTTCTACCGGATTACGTCCCACTCTCACATAGGCAGGCTTATGGTCGGAAATCAGAGCCTCCATAAGGCACCTGGTCTGATGCCTGTCGCTGGGCAGATACACCCGCATGTTTGGAATTGCCGACATGGCTGCAATATCCTGTGCGGAATGATGGCTCATGCCAAGAGCGCCATAGCTGATTCCCCCGCTGATGCCGATAAGCGTTACATTGGTGTTGGAATAGGCCACATCAATTTTTGCCTGTTCATAACTTCGCGTAGACAGAAAGCAGGCCGGAGAAGCTGCAAAAGGTTTTTTTCCGCATTTAGCAAGCCCTGCCGAAATGCTCACCAGGTTCTGCTCTGCAATACCCACCTCCAGAAATTGCTCCGGATATTTCTCCGCAAAGGGCGTTAGGGAGGCAGAACCTCTGGAGTCGCTGCAAAGCACCACAATATCCTTATCCGCCTTGGCCTTTCCTAAAAGCGTTTCACAAATAACCTGCCTGTTTGCTATCTTATTCATGACAAAGCAGCCTCCCTTCTTGCATCAAAATCCTTGATAATCGCTTCATATTCTGCTGGTGTAGGTACCCTATGATGCCATTCCTTCTTATTTTCCATGACTTGAGAACCAAAGCCCTTTACCGTATTGGCAATTACAACCGTAGGACAGCCCTTTATCTCCTTTGCCCGTAAAAATACCTGAGTTAATGCTTCCACGTCATTTCCGGCTGCCTCCACAACATTCCATCCAAAGGATGCAAAGCGGCGTCTCAGATCATCCTGCCCCATCACTTCCTCTGTATTGCCGGAAATCTGCAGACGGTTTCGGTCCACAACCGCGCACAAGTTATCCAAATGATACTGCCTTGCCGCCATGACCCCTTCCCAGACAGAACCCTCTGCCAGTTCTCCGTCTCCCATTACCGTATATACACGATATTGCCGTCCATCCATTTTAGCTGCAAGCGCCATGCCCACGCTGACCGGAAGCCCATGACCAAGAGAACCTGAGTTCATCTCTATTCCCGGCAGCTTGTTGTTTGGATGCCCGATATAAGGGGAACCAAACCTTGAAAAGTGTTCCATTACATCCCCTTTGTCTAAAAATCCCCGGTCACACAGCACTGCATAATACGCTTCCATAGAATGCCCCTTGCTTAAAATAAAGCGGTCACGGTCCGGTTCATCCATGTTCTTTGGCGAAATGTTCATAATCCGGTAATACAGAGTAACCAGTATCTCCATAACACTCATATCGCCGCCAATATGGCCTCCTTTTCCTGCAACAATCAAGTCCACCACATCTTTTCGCAGCTCAAATGCCTTTGCTCTCAAATTCTCCATATCTTCCCTCCACTCTGCATATGCACGCATCACTCCCCACGTAAATAAGCTTTTACCTTCTCTTCCACAGGATCATACAGATCAGGCTTTACACCGATATACTTGCAGGCTTCATATAATACCGGGACTACATTCTTATGGATTCCCACACAGTGATGGATGTAGGGTCCCTCCACCAGTTTCGCCTCTAACCGCCGGAGGTTTTCCACCTCAACCCAGACATAAGTGCCTTTTGTATAAGGCCCTTCCACTCCTTTTGCATTGCCAAGGAGCAGGGAGTATTCCCCATTGTCTCCGTCAAACCGGCACAAGGTCATTTCGCCATGTCTGGCTTCCGCCTCCACCGCTCCCGGATAGTCAAATGCAAGGGGATAACCAATAGAAGGCTTTTCCTTTGCCACAGAAATCGGCCAAGGCCCGCAATGCTGCAGCAGTTCCCCGCATTCATTGTCCGGATGCCTTACGGTCCAGTCTGCAAAAAAGCTTCTTGTCTCATCCATTCCTGCTGCTTCTGCCATCACTGCAGTAATCGCACCATGGATATCTGTCTCACAAACTACCGGTATCCCCTCTTCATTTAAAAGGGAGTTTGCAGCGCAGGGCATGATGCCGATTTCTCCCTGCAGCGCATTCCAGCATTGGATGGCAATTGCATTGCAGCCGTATTTTTCAGCCAGGTCCTTCATCGCCACCTTTAAGGCAGCCACATTTTCCAGTTCCTCATCCCTGATCCTGATGTGCATGTGATCCCTGCAATACTGCATAACCTGTTTTACTTCCCGGTTCTCCTCTTTGGCCCTTTTCAGCTGCGTCGTTAATTCCGGCAGAGGAATCGGGGCCAGCTGGATGTTAAAGCGCTCCAATAGTTCCCCCTCATTACACATGGTGCTCCAAAAATCAAATGGCCGCGGTCCGATTTGCAGGATTCTCGTATTACGGAACACCTTCACTACATTACATACAGCCAGAAAATCCCTGATGCCACGTTCAAACTGCTCATCTTCCAGGCGGCAGTTGGTCAGATAGGTAAATGGTACGCCGAATCTTCGCAGCACCTTTCCGGTAGCAAACAAGCCACACTGGCTGTCTCTTAGACGGATCCCCTTTTCATCCGGTCTTTCGTCCCGGGGCCCCCATAAAAGCACGGGCACGTTTAATTCCTTTGCAAGTCTTGCGCATTCATATTCCGTTCCAAAATTCGTATGAGGCAAAAACAGTCCGTCAATTTTTTCCTGTTTGAACTTTTCTGCGATTCTGATGCGGTCACCGTCATCATATAAAAGTCCCTCTTCATTAATATCCAGAATATCGACAAAGTCGACACTCAGCGCTTTCAGCTTCTCTCTTGTTAAGTTGGCATATTTCACTGCGTCCGGAGCGCTGAAGATACTGCGCCGTGTGGGTGCAAAACCGAGCTTCATTGTTTTCATTTTTTATTCAATCTCCCTTCCTTAAGCCCTGGGAATCAATTCTTTTACGCTGTCCCGTTCTATTAATTCCGTACAAATCTGAATTTTTGCCCTTGTCCGGCTGCCTGTACGTATCATTTCTATCATACGTCTTGCCGCTTCCTGCCCCATCTCCTGCTTTGGTACCCGCAGGCTTGTCAGGCGGGGAGAAGATATTTCACAAAACGGCAGATCGTCAAAGCCAATCATGGATACCTTCTCCGGTACTTCAATCCCATACTCCTGAAGCGCTTTCATTGCTCCCAGCGCAAGCATATCATTATCTGCAAAATACGCTGTCGGGAGACTGGGATTGCCCTTTAAATATTCCATCATTTCCCTGTACGAGTCCTCCATGGTTGGACGCAGCATTACCACATACTTTTCCTGCAGACACAACCCATGCTTCCCTAATCCTTTTTCCAGTCCTGCCCTTCTCTCCCGGAAAGCATTAATGCGGAAATCACCGGCTATGTATCCAATTTTCCGATGACCCTTTTGAATTAAATATTCCGCTGCCAGGCCTGCAGAATCTGCATTATTAATGAAAACCCCATTATACGACATATCATGTGCCCAATACTCCAATGTCAGAAAGGGAGCCTTCAGCATGCCGAACCGGCGGATCTCCTCATCTGAAATTTCAGTGCCAAGAAGCACGACTCCGGCAGTTGTGTCCGTCAGCAGGCTTTTCAGTTCATTCTCATAATCTTTCTTCCTGTGATCCAAATAACACATGGCCATTTCCAGCCCGCACCAGCGGCACTCCTTTTCAAAGCCATCAATCACAGATGAAAAAAACGGGGTATCTTCCACAATAAATCCGTTTTCTTTATACATGATAAGTTTGATTTTGGTAATATCAGACTTATTCACATACCCTTGCCCCTGGGCTGTTTGGAGGATAAATGCTGCTGTTTGCTCATTTACACCCTTTTTACGATTCAATGCATTGGAAATTGTGGTGGGAGAATATCCTGTCAATTCTGCAAGCCTTCTGATATTCACCTTCACAGCCTTCAAACCTCTTTTTCATCCTGTTTCCGTATACGGACCGCCATGTATGGCTTGCCAGGCAATTGGACCTGGAACCTCCCTCTGTATGTACCACATTTCTTTATGGACATCTCCCATGTGTCAATTACCTCCACATCCCATTCCGTTGTATCATCAAAATAAAATTCACGGAAAGATGGACGCATAAAGCTATAGTAAATCAAATAGTAATCCTTCCCTTCCTCCGGCACTGCACATACTTCATCCCAGGCGGACTTGTTATACGGCATCAGTCCGTACCCTGGCGTCTCCTGTAAGATTTTCAAAAGAAATCCAAATCTTTTATGACTCTCTCCGTGTAATGTACCGCCGTGAGACCACCAAAGAATATCCTCCGGATTTAAATACGTTTCTCCATGACCCGGATAACCGCCTCTGCATGCTGCTTCCCAGAAACGGCGCAGTAATTCCTCTCCGCTGATATTTCCCCAGCCATGCTGAATATTTCCTTCATATGCGATCTCATCCAATACAACCGGCTTTCTGTAGCGCATCCTCCACTCATTCACCAGCTCCGCAGATTTATATAGGTCCTGCCGCTGGATACTGCAGTGAGTGATCCAGGGGCGGCTGTGGTCGTAAAATGCATGGCAGTTATGAATGGAACGCAGATGCCTGTAAGGATCCTTTTGGCAGATGATTTGTGCATAACGCTCCCAGTCCTTCACACTTTTGTGCTCAAATAAGTCATATTCATTAGCAAGTGACCACCAGACATTACGATAGGCGGCAAAACGGGCAATCACATAGTTCCAATACAGGTCATCCTCCTCAGGCTTCATACAGGAAAATCCCCAGCGGTCATAAGGGTGCATAACAATAATATCCGCTTCAATTCCCAGTTCTCCCAGGCGCTCAATACACTGCTCAATGTGTTGAAAATGCTCTGGCCGGAACCGTTTAAAATCAAAATAACTGCCTTCTGTTTTCCCCGTATATTCCATAAAATTATCTCTGGTCAGGACACTGGAGTCCATGGGGATTCCCTCATATGGATAGGAACGGGGCTCCCCTAAGTTGTAATCATAATGCTTCGGGAAAATACAGAACCTTATTTTGTTGAAGGCATTTTCCTTCAAGGTCTTAAAGGTCTGTTCAATCAGTTCATCACTCTGCAGTTCCCATACATAACAGGTGGTTCCTACAGAATAATATGGCGTACCATCTTCATAGGCAAAATGATAGGTATTAACAACCCGCATGATGCCATGATTCCCCTCTGATGCAGGACATACCTTAAATTCTCCTGTCAGCTCCTGCTCCAGACAATTGCCTTTTATCACAAAATGGTAATCACCTTCATAAGAAGGCATAAACCGCACCTTATAGATGCCTTCTCCATCATAAAATCCTTCCACCCGGACCTCTTCCTGTTCTCCCGAAAAAATGCCCTGGATCTGATAATCTACAAAGGGATTTCCGTCTGCCCTGCCCCTGCATTCCACCTGGAAAAGCCCCCATTTTTCTACTGTCTTCTCATATATAAACCCTGCTGTATCCATATGCCACCCTGCCTTTTCTGCGTTTTTATTAAATACTTCCGGCGGTTTCCCGTCAGCCTTTCACAGCACCTGCCATGCCTTCCACAAAATAACGCTGGAAAACCAAATACACAATTAAAACCGGAATAACGGAAATTAAAACCCCTGCGCATAAGTATCCGTAATCCGTCCCATGTTCTCCTACAAATGTCATGATTCCCACGGGCACTGTCTTTTTCCTGTTATCGTTAATAATAACACTTGCTAACAGATATTCATTCCAGGTCGATAGAAAATCGGTAATAATAAGGGTCGCCACTGCCGGTTTTGCCACTGGGAAAATAATCCGGTAAAAAAGCTGCCACTTATTGCATCCATCAATGTAAGCGGCCTCATCAAGCTCCTTTGGAATGCCGTTAAAAAATCCCCGCAAAATAAGGATTCCAAAGGAAATGCCAAATCCAACATATACATAAAACAGTCCAAAATAGGAATTCAAAAGTCCCAGCTTACTGAAAATAACATTAATAGGCACCAAAGCTGTCTGCATGGGAAGCATCATACCAATTAAGAAGAAGATAAACAGACCTGTTTTATACCTTATATTCAGCCTCGTCAGTGCAAACGCCGCCAATGCCTCTACAAATATGCCTAAGGGTACTTTCAGACAAGAGACAATCAGATCATTTTTCATATAGGTAAATAAACGCCCTTTTGTAATTGCATTTATAAAATTATCCCATGCAATATGCTTAGGCAGCGAAAACAGCCCGCCTCCTCCATAAAATTCGGCCTTGCTTTTAATTGCCGTTGCTGCCAATGTAAACATGGGAACAATCCAGATTAATGCCAGGATGATCAAAATGGCATATAAGGCAACCTTTTTTATTGTTTTTTTCGTCCTTCCTTCCATTTTCAATCCCCCAGTTTAATTTTCTTTCGCTGTGAAAGAAATATAAGGAACAATTACAACCAGCATCATCAGAACCATAATACATGCAACTGCCGTACCATAGCCCACATTATTATATTGGAATACCTGCGAGTACATATAGGTAGACATCATCTGTGTTGCATTGTTTGGTCCGCCGCCGGTTAAGCCCTGTACAATGTCATACACCTTCATTGCAGCCACAATCAGCGTTGCCAGCACAATCACGAAGGTATCCTTTAAAAGCGGAATTGTAATCCAGAAAAACTTCTTTATACCTCCTGCGCCATCTATGGTAGCGGCTTCTATGATTTCTGCAGGAATCGCCTGCAGGCCTGCCAGAAACAGGATCATAGGCTGACCCACCGCCTGCCAAAGTGCTGCTGCAAAAATAGTATACAAGCTGACCTTTGGATCTGAAATCCATTGCTGGGAATAGCTGATCCCAAGAAGCTTAAGAAATTCATTGATAAATCCGATGTTTGGGTTGTAAATCCAGCGCCAGATAATTGCTACTGCAATCGGTGCTATTACACATGGGAAATAAAAAAAGCCGCGGAAAAATGTCCGTCCCTTAAACTGCCGGCTTAAAATAACTGCAAATCCAAGCGCAACAGTCATCGTAATAAAAACCGTAAGCAAAATCCATATGAGGTTATTTATAATTGCCGTATGGAATACTGCATCCTTGTAAAACAAATCAATATAATTCTGCAATCCCACAAACTGCATTGTGCCAATACCATTCCACTTAAACAGGCTGATTGCCAGAGAATAAAATACCGGTACCACAATTACCGAGAGATAAATAACCGCTGCCGGCAATAGAAACAAAAACGCACACTTATCCGTTTTTATCGCGTTATTTTTCATGCTTCCTCCTTATTTACCCAGTCTGCTGACCTTTGTAAGAGCGGGCAGATCCCTTCTTGCCCGCTCTTCCCAGAAAAACCTATTTGTTCTGATAGGCCACTATGGCGTTTTGAATATTTGCCGCACCCTCTTCCGGCGTCATCTGCCCATTGGCAATGGCATCCTGTGCATTAAACAATACATCTGCAACTTCAGTAGGGAATGCCTGGTCTGTAATCGTAAAAACTCCGTTATTCTTGGAAAGTTCCAGCATAACCGGCACATTTGGCATACCCTCCGGCATCTTTGCATCAGTTGTAGGCAATGGAAGGTTATAATATTCGGAGAACTTCTCTACACTTTCCGGGCTGTAATAATAATCCATAAACGCCATGCAAGCTTCCAGCTGTTCCGGTGTATTACCTGCATTAAACTGTGTCATTTCTGCAAACGCAGACATTCTGTTGCTTCCTCCGCTTGGGAAAGCAAAGACACCGTATTCATCTGGATTCTGTCCGTTCTGGATAAAATGTCCGTCATACCACTGTCCCTGAATATCCATGGCACACTTCCCGGTTGCAAGTGCCAGCATGGTATCATTGGGATCCTGTGTCAGAAATCCGTCCGGGAAGTATCCCTTATCACAAAATTCCTTATATTTAGCCAGTGCCTGCACCACTGCATCATTGTCATAGCTTTCATCAAATGTATTCATGGAATCATGCTTCTGAGCACCTGCATAATGTTCAATCAAAAGTTCTACAAAGCGCATTGTATGCCATCCATTTAAGCCGGCAGTGGAAATAGGTGTAACCCCATTTTCTTTTAATGTTGCACATGCCTGTTCAAATTCTTCAAATGTCTTAGGTACCTCAATGCCGTATTGTTCAAACAAAGCTTTCTTATAATAGACACCCAGAACATTATAGCTGGTGGGATAGCCGGAAAGCTTTCCGTCAAGCGTACATAAATCCATGGATGACTGGGTAAACTTGTTCTTCCAGTCATTTGCCTCCGCATAATCTGTCAAATCATATGTCAAGCCATTTTCCGCATAAAACCCTCCCAGACTGCCGCCCCAATTGAACCACATATTGGGAAGGGTCTTTGAAGAAGCAGCTACCTTACAGGCATCCTTTAAGCCATCCGTATCATAAAAGGAGGCCTTTACTTTAATATCATTATGTACTGCGTTAAAATCAGAAACAAGCTGTTCCACCGCTGTCTGCCTTGTGCTTAATGTCCAAAATGAGACTTCGGTCACCCCGTTTCCACTTTTCTGCTGCGAGGAAGCAACCGTTCCCTCTCCGCTGCCATTTGTGCTTCCTGCACTTCCGCCGCACCCCGACAGAGTGAGTGATAATATAACTGCCGGTGCCAATACTTTTGAAATCAGTTTCTTTACCTTCATCTTTCTCCTCCTTAATGAATATAAAAGTTTTCAGTTCCCTTAACAAAATATTTTTACTTATTTATATAAATATTTTGTTATTTATTTTACACAGATAATAACATATTCCATCTTATATTGCAATACTCTTTTACATTTTTGATATTTAAAACAAATATTCGGATATTGTTTTAGTCAATATGTATACACCTAGTTTATTTTATTAAATATCTTCCTCTTCATCCCAAAGTAATCCTCACCATTTTACCATCAGAAATCTGCAATTCATTAAAAATATTTATATTAATAATTCATACAAAAATATCTGTATACAAAAAGTCATGTTATAGGCTTTGGCCGTATTGCATTTTTCTAAACAATTTGTTAAAATATTTATATATTTTTTTACACTAATTTCAGTTAAGGAGGGGTAACTTGTGAAAATCAGTATTAAAACAATAAGCGCCCAAACCGGCTTTTCCCCTGCAACTGTATCAAATGCCTTAAACCATAAAAAGGGAGTGAACGCGGAGACAGCAAAAACAATCATCGATGCCGCGAAAGAACTGGGATACATCAATCAGCCGGAAATAACAAAAATCCGGTTTGTAATATTCAAACGAAATGGATTAATTATTGACGATACTCCATTTTTCTCTCTTTTAATTGATGGTGTGGAAACGGAATGCCGCAAATATGGTATGGAAATGGTCATCTGCCATTTAAATTATTCCGATACAGATTACAAAGCGCAGGTAAACACATTGCTTCACGATAAGTCATCTGCAGTAATTCTGCTGGGCACAGAGCTAATGGAAGAAGATGTCTCTTTATATAAGAATGCAACCTGTCCTTTCATGCTACTGGATTACTGGGCCTGGGATATGAGCTTTAACGGGGTTTTAATCAACAATGCCGACTCAGCAAGACTGGCTGTGGATTACCTGATTCGCAACGGGCACAAAAAAATTGGTTATCTGCGGGGAGATTTCCGCATTAAAGCCTTTCGTTCCCGATGTTCCGGCTATTTATCTGCAATGCAGAAAGCAGGACTTGATGTATGCGACGATTATATCCTGACCCTGGGTACCACCCTAAACGGTTCCTATACCGACATGTTATCCCGTCTGGACCACATGCAGGAACTGCCAACTGCTTTTTTTGCCGATAATGATATGATCGCCCTTGGGGCAATGAAGGCGCTGCAGGAAAAGGGGTATCGGGTTCCGGATGACGTATCAATGATAGGATTTGATGACTTGCCGTTCTCTGAAATCTGCTCACCTCCCCTGACCACCCTGCGGGTGCCAAAGCTGGAAATGGGGCAGCTTGCAGTTACACGCATGATGCAGATCATCAAAGGGGACCGGATTAAGACCAAATGTCAGGTATGCACAGAATTCATAGAACGCAAAAGCGTAAAATACATTGGCAGGGAAGAAGCGTGAAAAAATAAGCCCGGTAGAATACAGAAACTCTACCGGGCTTAATATTTAATCACAGGCATTACCGAATTTTAAGGGAATATTCCATACAATCTACTTCAAATGAGACTGCTTCACAATAGTTTCCACCGTAATATTCATCTTTTCCTTTCGTGCATCATCCTTCAAAAGGATCAGACAAAGAAGATCAATCACATAAAGTGCCGATAGCTGGCTGTTCACAAACCTTTCCTGATCAACAAACAGGGGATTTACTACTGGAAAGCAAAAATCTGCACACTGGGCAATGGTGCTGTTGGTGAAGCTGGTAAAACAGATGGCCGTTGCGCCATTTTGTTTTGCCACTCTGACGGCATTGACGACTTCAGAGGTTTCACCGGATATGGAGACTGCGATAATTAAGTCACCGGGTCCCAAAATAGAGCTGTAAATCAACATCAAATGGGAATCCGTCACGCTTTGCACATGAAATCCCATTCGTGATAAGCGGAGCATGGTTTCATCAGCAGTCAGACCTGATGACCCGACTCCAAAAACGTAGATATTTCCCGCCTGAGCGATCTGATCCGCCAGATCTTCCAGAGCCTTCATGTCCATCATCTTGTTGGAATTTTCAATTACTGTTTTGTAAAAATCGTAAACCTGGTTTACAAGATCGTTGGAGTGGGCAATCTTATTTCCTGCCCCAGCACTCCCAAGCTGGATTTTCAGCTCTGCAAAGGATTTGCTCCCTACCTTTTTACAGAACCGGGTAATTGTACCGTCGGAGACTCCTACCGTAGCAGCCAGCACTGAGATATTCATATTCCGGATATTATCACCCTCCTGCAGAATATAATCGGCAATGCTGCGTTCTTTATCTGTAAAAGTCTGATATTCTTTTTGAATTGATGTTAGAATGTCCATATGGGTACCCCTTGTACTTTTGTTATTTTAACCAAAATACTAAGCCGTTAAATCTCTCACTAAGTTCTCATATTATATCATAATCACAATGAAAAAACAAAAAGGTTCCGTGCAAAGGCAAAAAACACCCCTCCCGCAGTTTCCAAAAGAAAGCCACCGGAAGGGCGGTATAAACTTATTTAGTTACCTTTGACACTGCCTCAGCAAATCGTCTGGTAATGCACTGGGGGCGTGTGATCGCACTTCCCACTACCACTGCGTAAGCCCCTGACTCCATAGCTTTTGCGGCCTGTTCCGGCGTGCTGAAATTTCCTTCTGCAATGACAGGATGGCTGCACTTTGCAATCAGAGACCCAAGCACCTGAAATTTATCCAGCCCCTTAGACTGAGGCGTATATCCCAAAAGAGTGAGGCCTACAAAATCAAATCCTATTTCATCCGCCCGCAAGCCCTCTTCTTCCGTTGAAATATCCGCCATAAATTTCTGCTGGGGATATTTTTCATGAAGCTTATGGAGAAAATCCACATCCTGGTTTATGGTAGCATCCACCGCAATCACATCCACGCCGGCACGGACCAAAGCGTCCACCTCAGTCAATGTGGGCGTTATATAAGGTTTGCCCTCTGCGTATACCTTTTTGATTATTCCAATAATTGGAAGATCCACATTTTTTTTAATTTCTTCGATATCTTCAACGCTGTTTGCACGGATACCGATTGCGCCGCCTTCCTTTGCCGCCACTGCCATACGTCCCATAATAAATGAACTGTGCAGAGGCTCCTCCGGAAGCGCCTGACAGGATACAATTAAACCTCTATTCATAAGCAGCACATCTCCTTAGTCCTCACCGGTTATTTCATTTATTTTTGATTTTATCAAATCTGCTTTTGCTCCGAAAATGGCCTGAATTCCTCCCTTCACCTCCAGAACAGCTGTTGCTCCTTCCCGCTTGATGGCGTCTTTGTCAACCTTGCTCATATCCTTTACAGCCACACGCAGACGGGTGATGCAGGCATCACAATCCTCAATATTTTCCTTGCCGCCCAGGGCCGCAAGCACACGAGCCGCTGTTTCAGCAATTGTGGCCTTTGTTTCTACATTGATCTCCTCATCTTCCCCTTCTTCACGGCCTGGAGTTGGGATATTAAACTTTGTAATCAGAAAACGGAACAGCGCATAGTAAAGGGCTGCCCAGAAAACTCCTACCACCACCACATAGATCCAGTGGGTTTTTGCATTGCCCTGTAAAATTCCAAACAGGGTAAAGTCAATGATCCCGCCGGAAAATGTGTTGCCGATACGAACACTGAGAAGATCTGCAATTGCAAAGGAAAGACCATCTAAAAATGCATGAACCACATACAGCCACGGCGCTACAAACAGGAACATAAATTCAATGGGTTCGGTAATACCTGTTAAAAATGAGGTAAGGGCTGCTGAGAAGAACAGACCAAACACCATTTTGCGGCGTTTTACCGGAACAGAATGATACATGGCAAGACATGCTGCCGGCAAACCAAAAATCATGGTGTCAAAACGTCCTGCAAAAAACCGTGTTCCCTCAGTATACATACCGGTAAAATCAGGATCAGCCAGCTGGGCAAAGAAAATCTTCTGAGCACCTGCGATCTGCTGGCCTGCAACTGTGGCAACTCCCCCTAACTCCGTATACCAGAACATGGGATAAATCATATGATGGAGACCTACCGCCCCGCAAAGCCTCATTAAGAATCCATACAAAAAGGTTCCAAATACTCCCATACCTGCAATGGCCTGCCCGCTGGAAATCAGCAGCCTCTGAAATGGGGGCCAGATCAGGAAGAAGATTGCTCCAACGAAAATTGCCGTAAAAGAAGAGATAATCGGAATGAAACGGGAGCCTCCGAAAAAGCCCAGAAAAGCCGGAAGCTGGATATTACGGTACCGGTTATGGAAATAGGTAACCATACAGCCAATTACAATGGATCCCACGACTCCGGTGTCAATGGCACTGCCATCGGGATTAAAGACAGACAGCAAGGCACCGATAGACGCATTCATAACCAGAAATGCAACCGCAGCCGCCAGTCCTGCCGTTCCTTTGTCTTTTTTGGCAAGGCCTACCGCCAGGCCAATACACATAATCAGCGACAGATTTCCGAACACCACTTCCCCCGCCTTGCTCATAACAGTAAACAAAGCCTGGAGAGCAAAAATGTTCAAAAACGGATAGGCCGCCACAGTGTTTGGATTAGACAGCGCTCCGCCGATTCCCAGCAAAAGACCTGCTGCCGGTAGAATCGCGATAGGCAGCATAAATGCCTTACCCAATTTTTGCAGTTGTTTAAACATAAATAATACCCCCTTTTTACGTGCAAACTACACAATTAACACTTGAACTTTTTATATGGTATATACATTTTCAATACATTATATAAAATCATTTTAGTTAATATGTATTTAATTATAATTATTTTAGTAGCAAGTCTTTTTTTGGCAAAAGCGATTTCCTCACTTTATTAATGATCTGCTTTCAAAATAATCTTCATAGGTTGCTTACCTTTCCCGTATCAGGCAACCGGAACTCTGAAAGCTTCCTCTGTAAAGAGTTATCCGCCCACGCAAAAACGGGAGCAGCCGGTATTCAGACAAGGCGCTCCCGTTTCTTAAATATTAAAATTCACTTTATTGCAAAGATTCATCTGCCCGGCATTCCAGTGGCCAGTCAAATTATCTCCTGATCCGGTTCTAATTATATTCTAAGTGCTATAGTTTAATTTCCTTTGTACAAAGCTTATAGATATCAATCATTTCCCTTTTCCCTATTTTAACAAAATTCCCCACAGGAATTGTGTCTTTGAAGGTAGCTTTATCTGCCATTTCCTCAAAAGCATCGGTGGGAAGTCCTGCATCAGCAAAAGTGAGAGGCATGCCCAGCTTTTTAAAGTATTCACGCATCCTCCGAATACCTTCCAGGCAGATTTCATCCGTCTTTCCATAGGACATGTCTACATCCCATACCTTTACTGCAAATTGGACAAACCTGTTTTTATCATGGCTGTATACATATTCCATCCAGGCAGGATAAACAATGGACAGACTTGCCCCATGAGCAATATCGTACTTACCGCTCATTTCCAATGCAATTCTGTGAGAAGCCCAGTCCTGTTCACGCCCGGTATTTAACAGCCCATTGTGAGCTAATGTTCCGGCCCATACAATTTCAGCTCTTGTATCATAATGATCAGGTTCTTTTAGGGTTGCCAGTCCGTTTACAATAATGCTTTTCAAGGCAGCCTCGCATAATCTGTCTGTTAAATCTACGTTAGCAGTATTTGTAAAATACCGTTCCATGATATGAGTCATCATATCCACAACTCCGCAGCTGATCTGATACGGGGGTAAGCTAAAGGTTAATTCCGGATTAATGATAGAAAAGACCGGGCGGATCAAGTCCAAATTAATGCTTTTTTTATACCAGCCATCCTCATTTGTAATTACTGAACTCAGGCTTGCTTCACTTCCTGCCGCAGGGATCGTCAAGATTGCTGCAGTTGGCAGCGTTTTTTGGGGAACTTCTTTCCCAAGAAAAAAATCCCATACATCCCCTTCATAAGGTACTCCTACGCCAATGGCTTTTGCAGTATCAATGCAGCTGCCGCCTCCGATGGCAAGAATAAAGCCCACCTTTTCGCTTTGGCACAGTTCAATTCCCTGTTTCACAAGACCAAGCCTGGGATTTGGCCGGACACCTCCCAATTCACAGTAACAAAAACCTTCTTCATTCAGAGCTTTGACAACGGTGTCGAAAAGTCCGTTCTTTTTTATCCGGTCAGAGCCATATACGATCAGGACCTTTTTACAATCGCTGTACTTTCTGATATTCTCCCCTATCAGACTCTGAGTGTTTCTTCCAAATACAATTTCGGTTGTATTGGAAAACCTAAAATTTATCATACATATACTCCTCTACCTGTAACATTCCGCTTTTCCCAGGGAACCAAATAACTCCATCTTTTGCCGAATCACCTTACGTGCCTCAAGAATTCCCGGTGTAAATACTTTAGCAGGTATAAAGCCTCCGGTTTCTTCAATTACTTCATTTACTTTCTTAAAAAAAGCATATTTGAAATCACTGGATATATTTACTTTCCGTATTCCGATTTTACACGCCTCCCGTATTTCTTCATCCGGGTTGTTGCTTCCACCGTGAAGAACCAGGGGAACAGAAGATACAGCCTTTATCTCTCTCAATAGCTGAAGCCGCAGCTTTGGTTTAAATTCCTTGGGATATATTCCATGTGCCGTACCAATTGCAATAGCAAGGCAGTCTACATTGGTTTGGGAAACAAATTCCGTTACATCTTCCGGATTTGTATAAGTCACATTTCTGACTCCTCCTTCATCGGAATTATCCATGACCCCAATGGTTCCTATTTCTCCTTCTACTGATACATTTACCATATGTGCAAGTTCTGTTACTTCCTTTGAAATCCGGATGTTTTCCTCATACGAAAGTTCGGAACCATCGATCATGACAGAAGTAAATCCGGCCTGGATTGCCTTCATACAGTGCTCCAGAGATTTTCCATGATCCAGATGGAGCACAAATGGCACTCTGCTTTCTGCCAGCCTTTCCTTTACATATGTATAGAATTCCCTTGTGGCAAAATCGAACTCCCCTGGGGCCACCTGAATAATCGCAGGAGAATTACTGTTCTCAGCTTCCTCCACAACAGCCCGGAACAGAGAACTTTCCGTAGCATTAAAAGCTCCAACTGCAAATTGGTGTTTTTCTGCGACTTTCAGCATTTCATTCATATTAATCAGCATTTTCTTCTCCCTTTGTCAAATCATTTCTATTTTAATTTCTTCCATATCAGCGGTTACAGTTCCCAGATCTTCAAAATCTTCATCCTCTTCCGTCACCTTTTTCTTGATTGCCGATAAAATCACGCCTGTAATCACACTGCCGATAGCCAGCGCCAGGCAGAATTTCACCGGATTGGTGAACAGAGGAACCGAGAGCATCCCCCCATGTGGTACCGGAGAACCACAGCCCCAGGTCATGGATAAACCACCTGCCACCGCAGAACCGCAGACACATGCAAAAACCACTCTGACCAGATCCCTTGCAGCGATTGGAATAACACCTTCGGTAATCATACAAAAGCCCATAGGAACAGCAGCCTTCAAAGCTTCTTTTTCAGCTCTGGTATATTTATTCCTGGTAAGCAGACAGGAAACGGCAATGCCAAAAGGAGGAATCATGGAGCCAACAAACTTCACCGCTTCCGGCTCAATGACACCGTCAATCATCAGTCCATTGACAAATGTGGACATGGTCTTGTTTACAGGCCCTCCAAAGTCAAAGCAGGCCATCCCTCCCAGTACAGCTCCAAATACAAACTTTGAACCGCTTTGAAGACTTGAGATTGCAGAAGTGAGTGTTACCTGAAGCCATGCAAATGGCTGACCTACAACTGTAAACATTAATATTCCGGCAACGGCAGTGGTCAGTACAGGGATTACCATGACAGGCATTAACCCCTGCATATTCTGAGGAAGTTTTATGTATTTCTTAATAGTCAGCACCAGATAGCCGACTAAAAAACCGGCTACAATACCTCCGATAAAACCGGCTTTGATCTCCGTACAGATAAAGCCCAAGATAAGTCCCGGCGCGATTCCTGGTTTGTCTGCCATGGAATAGGCCACGCCGGCAGTGATTACAGGAACTACCGCAGACATACCAAATCCGCCTGCCTTGTATAAAAAGTAACCGATACCAGATGTGGAATTACGGACATCGCCGTCAATAAACTGCCCCAGCGCCATGCACAATCCGGCAGCTACTACTAAAGGAATCATGTAACCAATTGCCGTCAATACATGCTTTTTAATGAATGCTATCACTCCATGCTCTTTCATTTTTTATCTCCTCCTTTATTTTTTGCTTGATATTGCCTTCTCCACTTTTTCTATGAATCCAATCGCATTTTTAATCACAACAGCTGTTCCTACGCGGATGACCGGTTTCCCCTTAAACCGTTCCTCTCCTGAGATCTTTACATCCACTGCCAGAATTACCACATCAGCTTCCAGGATATCCCGATCCGTAAGCTTATGTTCCGTACCTATGGTGCCCTGAGTTTCAACTTTGGCATCATGCCCCCTGGCTTTCGCCCCTTTTATCAGTTTTTCCCGCGCCATATAGGTATGGGCGATCCCTGCCGTACAGGCTGCTACACCGACAATTTTCACTTGCTTCCCTCCTTGTGATTGAATAGTGTGAAGATTTCTTCCACATCTTCCGTCAATAATAATGTTTCTATAACCTTATCATCACATAATGCAACTGCTACCTGTGATAATAGTGAAACCAGTTCCGATTTGTCTGCACTATTAACAGCAAACATAACAAACACCCTGCTTTTTCCATCACCCAGTGTTTCCCACTCAATCTCATAATCTGCCCTGCCAACTGCCATGGAAGTACGGACAACCGCATCTGACTTCCCATGGGGAATTGCTACCTGATTGCCGATTCCGGTTGGCCCCTCCATTTCCCTTTGATACACATCCTTTAAGAAAAGTTCTTTGGAAGACAGGGCTCCGGCATTAAAAAACATATCCGTCATTTCCATTATGATTTCTTCTTTTGTCCTGCCGGTTAAGTGCAGGTTAATACATGAGCGCTGAATCACATCCTCTATTGTCATATGTGTTACATGTGCCGCCATAGTTAGGCTCCTCCTCTGTTTTTATTCCTCCAATACAACTGCATTCATGATTTTTTGATTCATCAATTCTGCCAACGCCTCCGGATCATCGGCCTGTCTGATTTCGCTGATATTCTGCACCTCATCCAGAAGGTCCAAAAAAACACTGTAGAACTTTATGGTCTCTTCCTTCATACCAACTGCTTCATCAAGATTAAAGGCCAAAAGGAAAATAACGTCAACCTTTTCCTTTCCCTGCCACAAAATAGGAGCTGCAAGTGTTGCAATGGCCACTGTAGGCCGCATGACATACTTTGCAAATCCGTGGGGCAATGCAATCCCTTTTCCAAGTGCGGTTGGAGCCGTTACTTCATGTTCCATGACCGACGGAAGGAACTGATCCGTCACATAACCCGCCTCAGTCAGCTTTTTGCATAGAAGACTTATAAGGCTTTGTTTATCCATGGCCTCCATATGAAGAAACATGAATTCCTCATAAAACAGGTTTTTGCTGATACTTAACTTACTGCAATGCTGCCTGTTTTTTATGTTCCTTCTGCGAACCAGTTTCATGGCATCCTCAATGTTTTTAATATCATTGGCTGTTAAAAGATGCTCTACTGTAACCACCGTTTTTCCGTAGCAAATGTTTTTTAACTGAATGGTGGTAATGATCAGGTCACAAGGTATATGGACAATCTTTTTAAGATCCCTGACAGAAAGAACATCTACAATTTTTATATCACTAATGGTACGTTCCAATTGCTCCTTCAGCAACTGGGATATGCCTAAGCCATAATCACACACAACGCAGGCAGCAACGGTTGATAAGCTTCTTTCAATTGCGCCTCCAAGCAGCAGCGCTAATGTGCACATCTCATGTTCATTGATATCCAGGCCAAGTTCCTTTTGAAAATAAACGCTGACAGCGGATATTGCTGTGAAAATATTGGGATACCGCTGTTTTACCTGCTTAAGGAGCGGATTTTCCGTTCTTATATTGTATCTTAACCTTGGTATCATGGAATGGAGCTGCAGAAACAGGTTTTCCAGAAAGAACGTATCTGACCTTAGGTTTACGTTTACAATATCGCTCATTAAAGACACCATGCGAAATGTAAAATAACACAACTCCAGATTCTCTGCCTGGCATACAGACATTCCATCCATACTGTGAAACTTTTGTATGTCCGAGATCTCCACAACAAACCCAACGTAATCCCGTTCATTAAAATCCAATTTCATTTGATAACAGATTTCCAGCATTTTTATAAGCTCTTCTTTTATCATTGTGGAAAATTCACCCGATACTTTAACCGGAGGGGCTGCCGGAAACTGTACCATATGTTTTTGCCTGGAACGAATAATACAAAGGGATAACAGGAAAAACATCTGAATGTGTGCTTCATACCCATAAGAAAACCCATAAGCTTCCTCCAGATGATATATGGCCCTGTTAACTCCGGAAGTATCAAACCCCTTTAGAAAGCTTTCAATGAAGGAATATTCACTTGCCTGGTATTCCATCTGTTTTCCCGGCAAAAAGTCCTTACTGTTTTCCTGCTTTACACTTAAGAAGAGATTCCACATAGCAAAGCGCCATTGGAATTCTTCATATTTAATTTGAAAACCTTTTCCCCTTTTCTTTTCAAAATCAATTCCGTATAATTGAAACCACTTTTTTAAATCAGGAAGCAGCCTTTCCATGGAAGAGCGGCTTATGTAAAACTTTTTCTGGATATAAGATAAGCTCAAATTATGGTTTGTCAGCAAATAATAAATAATTTGATATTTAGCTTCAGGGATATCATTGTTCAGCTGTAATTCCTCCGACAGGAACAATAATTGGTTCCATGCCTCTTCAACCATCTCAAGCTTAATACCCTTATTGGGTTTTTTGCAGATTTTTCCCAGGTTCGCTTTATCAATGGCATCCTGAATCATGTTTAATTCATTTCTTATGGTTGTTACAGACACTTGAATCACATGGGAGATTTCTGAAACAGTTACAAAATCTTCCTGTTCCCGCAGGTAGTATAGAATATCCATTTGCCGACCGGTCATATCGCTTAATTACCCCTCTCTTTCTGTATTTCATTGTCTGTTATACATATTATAGCAGCACGTACTTCTTGTGCGCGTCAACTTTTTTGCAACATTTGATAGATTGCTTATAAATTATTAACACAATTGTTTTAAAGAAAAGCTTCCGGTGCGGACCTATTCCACTACGGCAGCTTTAAAGGAACTTATGGACCAGTTCAGATTTTAACTAATACAAAGCCGCTTCACAAGGAATGATCAATCAACAGACCTCATTCCTTATGAAGCGGCACTTTTTGTATATATCTCATTCCTCCGTCAGTTCAAGGGTCAGACCCTCCTGAGAATGAATGATCCTATAGATCCCTTCTTGTCCGGAAACGCCAAAATACCTTTTCAGCAGATATTTTGCCTCCCTATCGCTTTCAACCATAACCAGGTAATCATAGCTGCTTAAGAGATGAATCAGGTTATCCCCATAAAACCGGCAAATGCCGTCTACATTGGATGCATAAAGCATGTATTTCCCTATGTACTGCAGGTAATAATCTGTTACCTGGCCGTCTGCATCCGATGCATAAAACAAATACCTGCTTTCATCCACCTTTCCTCCGGAATACCAGCGGTCCCCTGTAACCTGATATACCTTATAGGGAAGGGTGTGTTTATAGGTCCTCCGGATGGCCTGCATGCCGTTGTATTCCGACATCAGCAGGGCGATTGCCAGAGCCGTAAAAAAGATAACGCACTCTTGGTACCGGTTCTTGCTCTCCACGGTTTTAAAAGCCTTGTAGTCCGGCAGCTCACCACATCTGTAATAAAACGAATTTTCAATATCAACAGTGGCGCACAGCACCAGCCCTCCTGCGAACAAAACAACAATGCTGGATGCATAACGTTCAAACCCGGCCAGCCTTAAAGCCTCATCAAGTGGCATGGAGAAAATATAAAGGGCAAGTATACCAAGATAATAACCTGCAAGAACCAGATTTAATGCAATCAGCGCCTTCCACAGATTCCAGCTCTTCTTTAATATGACGGCTGCAAATACACTGGCAATTATGGCTGCGGCGTTAAAGCCCAGAATCCCCATGGCAGGGCGGCTGGTAATGTCAAACACGGATTTGGCAAACAGATCCATGATCAAGTGCACCTCTTCCGGGCTTTTCCCGCCGGAAATACCGGAGATGGTATCGACGGATACTTCAAACTTGTTTTCTATGCCCTGGAATCCCACTGCCATATGAAGGTTCCATAACAGATATGGAATAAAGGCTGCTCCAATGGAAAAAAGCACGTTCAGTCCGTTTTTCCAAAATGGCTTATCTCTGTTCTTTAACCAGACATAGATCAGATACAAAAAACCAATTGCCGCAAATATGGTTCCTGTATTTTTTATGATCATTAAAAGCCCTGCTGCGGGTATGATGCTGATACAGGCCTTTTTTATTTCCCTTTGATATCTGTATGCCATCACAAATATCACAAGGGTATAAACAGGAAGAAGAAAATCAACCAGCAGGTTGGTGATCCGTATGGTGATGTTAAATACAGACAATGCGGAACACCCTGCAGCCAGAAAAGCGAACAGCAGAAATCTCCTCTTTTCCCTTATCACCCCGAACAGGGCATAGAAGCAGGAAAAAACCAGGATTGCCTGGCCTGCCAGCATGATCCCCTGGGAGTTTCCGGCGAAACGGCAGATAAAATACAGAAATGAGGAAGTGCCCAGCGGATAATTTTTAAAATCAATCAAAGCTGAGGCTGCATCAGGAAATGCATTGGTGCTGAGCATCTGCTTGACCACAACAGCCCAGTGGGAAAAATTGTCATAATGGATCAGCCTGCTGGTCAGCAGAAGCTGAAAAAAGAACAGTCCCCCAAGGAAGAACCCTGCCTGAAACAGGGGAAGGCGGAAACTTCTATAGGATTTCTTCCTGATCAACCTTGTTAAATAAAAGACAAACAAGAAGATTCCTGCTGCAAGCACAACTGCTGATCCCGGAAGCAAAAAGCCCGCCAGACCCCATAAGTAAACAGCACAGGTAATTGCCGAGCAGACAAAAACAGGAACAAATTCCGTCTGCAGCCTTAGCTTTGTCCTTACAAACATCATATATCCGGACAGGGAGCACAAAAGCACCGTTGCCATGATACTATGGACTGTAACGTTCATCCTTTAACCCTCTTTTTCCCCTGTATTTGTTATGTCATCCAAAACCTGATTGATCTGATTCTTTCCTATAAGTTCCTTTAAGTTCACAACTGACAAAAGTTCCTTTGAGGAACGCTGTATGTATGTCCCGGTCCGTTTCAGGACCAGAGGAATTCCGCTTTCTGTTTTGTAGATGAACTCAGCTTCCTGGCCTCCGTTATCGTGAAAGCCGGTAACTGAAAAATAGCGGTAATTAAAATCCACCAGCCTGCAGACAGCCCCATTTGTAAAAGTGACTTCTCTGCCCAAGGGGATCCTGGGCAGCTTTCTTTTGTCTGAAAACGGCTGTTTCAGCCGCCTTTTTACATTTCTCATCATATCGTCATAGGCAGTGATCCATAAATCCAGCTGCATGGGAAGAGAATGGGTCCTGTCATATATGACCTGCATGTACTGACGTTTGTTTTCATTGTCAACTGCCTGGACAGCTGCGGAATACCGCCAGCCCCCGCTCTGCTCCTTCACATAAACAACCGTTCCCTCCAGCCTGGCTTTATAGCAGGATGTGGTGATTTCAAACTTCACGGTTTCATTTTCCGGGAGATAAATGGGCTTTTCCGACCAGAAGGCTAATCCGGTTTCAGAAACATCCACTGTCTTCGCTTCATAGGTTAATGCCTGATACTGTATGGTAATTGGTTCCTCTGCCCGGATCCTCTCGCTGCTTCTGTAAGCCCGCCTTCCCAGCATGAAAAATATGGCATAGAATAAGGAGACCATATTGTAAATGATCCAGAACAGGATAATGCTGCTGTAGAATAAAGCCCAGCCGTACTTTCCATGGACAAAGCGTATCATGGCCGCTGCAGACATGGTCAGTAAAATCACATGAGGAAGGGCATACACGGCAAAACCAAAGCCGTTTCCTTCTTTCTTTTTATTGGTGACCTTAAATTCCCTTTGATGTATGTGAAACGTCTCAAGCAATACCGGGATGATCAGATAGGGCATAAATATGGTGTCAATGATCTGGCTCCACCTATGGTTCCTGATATTGCCTGATAAGTAACGCATGGACATGCTGTAAAAAAAGTATGCAGGAAGCCAAAGCACAATTACATCCCAGAAATGACTGTTTACCAGCTTATAACCAAAGAGCGCAAACAGGATGGGGGACACAACAAATACCAGCCTGTTAAAAAAAGACCACCAGTATAAAAAGGTGTTAAGGTAAGTAAGCCTTGCAAGGGGAGAGAGCTTGGGCGTAACAATGGCATGGGTGTTCTGAAGGCTCTGAATGATCCCCCTTGCCCAACGAACTCTCTGCCTGATCATGCTTTTAACCGTTGTGGTCGTAAGACCGGCCGCCTGTATCTCATTGGTTGCATAGGTGATGTATCCGGCTTTTTGTATCCGTATGCTTGTCTCAAAATCCTCTGTAATGGTCTTTAAAGGAAAACCTCCTATTTCCTCCATGGCTTCCCTTAAAATAACGGTGTTGCTGCCTGTATAGGCGACCGCATTGGAAACATTTCTCATGGCATTGATTTCCCTGGAAAAGTAATCCTGTTCATTGGGTATGTTTCCCTCCGCATACAGGTTAAACTGGAAAAGATCAGGATTATAAAAGCTCTGAGGCGTCTGAACCAATCCAAGCCTGAATTTTTTGTCCTTCTCTTCTTCTTTTCTCAGCCTCCACTTTCCGTTTTCCTTTACAAACTTAGAAAGGAGAAAATATGGAACCGTTTTTAAGAGAAATGTGTGCTGAGGGATCATATCCGCATCAAAGGTGGCAATCAGGGGAGATGAGGTCTGCTTTAAGGCGTTATTATAATTGCCTGATTTTGCATCCTTATTGTCCCCAAGCCCCAGGTAGCCAACCTCAAACTCCCTGGCAAGCTCAGCGATCTCTTCCCGGTTTCCGTCATCACAAATATAAATATGTACCTTACTTTTA
Source organism: Lachnospiraceae bacterium (assembly GCA_902363835.1). Lineage (GTDB taxonomy): Bacteria > Bacillota > Clostridia > Lachnospirales > Lachnospiraceae > Lacrimispora. The sequence goes on along the minus strand of CABJBM010000015.1, from coordinate 60,726 downwards.
TCCGGATAAACCATGAACTTACACCCATTCACTGTTTTGTACAGAATATCAGACGGTTCGTTATGGGTGGCAATGAAAACGTCTACATCAGGATAATACTCATCCGGTATTTCCGGACATTCCAGATAAAATTTATTCATCTGCATCTTTTGATAGAAAAGCTCAAAGGTAGTAAATACTGTAATGGTTTCCGACCCAACCAGCAATATTCCAAACACCAGATTCAGAGTGCCCTCATAAAAGGGCAGGGTGAATATAATACGCCAGCTCAAATAAACCGTCATCAGAACCACGGTGATGATGAAAATCACATTTCGTTTTCTCTCTTCTTTATTCATGGAACCAGCCCTCTGCGCGGGAAAATACCCAGCGCTGTTGAATTTGATAACCGAGGAGAAACAGACCCCCATCACAGAGGATTTTTGCCATCTTTTCATGAAATCCCAAAGCTCCGTGTAGAATATATACGCCTCCTGCTGACAGCAGTATATTGCATACACACAGAGCCAGATAACGGGTCAGGCTGTGGTCAAGGCCCTTCTTGTCCTTAAACACCACAGTTTTATTCAACAGATAATTTGCAGCAATGGAAATCGATCTGGCTGCTGCCGTGGTAATCATAATCCTGAGAAAATCCTTTCCCTGCATATAAGGCCTTATAACGTCCAGCAGCACCCAGGCCAGCCCTATGTCAAGAAAGAAGCAGACAAGAGATGAGGAAAGGAACTTCACAAAATCAGCCCCAAGAATGCGTATAATTTTCAAACTGTCCCTTACGGCCTTAAAATGAGTGCTCCCGTTTTCAGCCTCATAAATGGTCTGAATCGGAACTGTATGTACAGGTATTTGGGATCGGATGCAGGTAATTAAAACCTGGGTCTCATACTCAAATCCTTCCCCATTTATGCTGGTCATCTGATCCGTAAGCCTTGGGCCAAAGGCCCTCAGCCCTGTCTGGGTATCAGGAAGGTATTTTCCGTACAGAGCAGAAAAAACCGCGGATGTAACACGGTTTCCAATGAGAGACTTGGCCGGTACGCCTGCCTTTTTAAAGTCCCTTACTCCCAGTATCAATGCATCCGGATGGATTTCACCTTCCTTTGCCAGCTTATAAACATCCTCCGGGGCATGCTGTCCATCGGAATCTGCAGTTACAATGCATGTATAACCGGAGACATTTTCCTGAATATGCCGGAATCCCGTCTTAAGGGCGAGTCCTTTTCCCTGATTTACCCTGTGCCGGAGCACGGTACAGCCGTCATCCTCCAGCTCTTTGAAAATATTCTGATAATCATCTCCAGAACCATCGTCCACGACAACAATATGGGATAATCCGTATTCTTCCAGCTTCTTTACATAAACCGGAAGCCTGTTATCAGGTTCAAGTGAGGGGATCAGCACAATGCTGTATTTTTCCGTCTGGTTCATCTCAGCTCCCGCTTTCGCCATAATCTACTTTGGCTTAGATTATTAAAGTATGCTTATAATATCGGTTCATGTATATTATGTCAATCTTTGTCACCCAGGTAACTGGTGGATGGGAGGAACATCATAATACTGGTAAAATCTTACTTTCCCTAAGCCCTGCAGCTTCCCTCTGCTCTTTTATACCCCTTTCCCCTAAAAACTTTATCGGTATCATCTGCCATATTGACTAAATTCGTAAAAATAACTATAATTATTAGTGATTCCATATTTTGGGATTTAACTAAATTATTCAAGTAATGTATAATAATGTAACAAAATATCAGATTTGACATTTATTCAAAAGTTCATGGAACCAAACCGTTTACAGCAACATGAATTCTAAAACCAAGGAGGAAATTGTATGTTAAAAAAACTAAAGGTAGGAAACCGGCTGCTTGCTGCATTTCTCATTGTCGTATTGTTTTCAGGTCTGGCCGGAACCATAGGGATCCTGCTCATCCGGACCGTTAACAAAGAGTATCATACTGAGCTGCAGGATTATGGATTTGCCCAGGGCGATATCGGAAGTCTGGGACAGGCGTTTCAGGCACACCGGGCCACAGTCTTATACATCATCTTTTCGGAAGATGCTGCTGAAACTGCCAAGCAAAAAGAAACCTTAAGCAAACAGATTGACGTTATAAACGAGAAAATGCAGCTGGTGCAGGCCAGGATGAAGACAGCCTCAGAAAAGGAGCTTTACAGCCAGCTTTCAGAAAAGATGAAATCCTATGAAGAGATCCGCAGCCAGACAATTAATCTTACATCCCAATCCTCTCAGGAGTCCATGGCCTTTTTCCGAAGCCACGCAGCTCCCTTAGCAGCGGAAATTGCCGATATGATCAATACCATGCTGTCAAATAAGTCAACAGCCGGTGATATGAAATCTGCCCAGCTCTCTAATCAGACTTCCATATTCATCGCAATTATGAGCGCCATCATTTTTATTTCCATTGTTACATCCGTGATCATTGCAATTGTAATAACAAGGGGAATCACCCGTCCCATCGATGAGCTGAAAGAGGTTGCGGACCGAATGGCCCAGGGAGACTTAAAGTGCCGGCTGGAATACAGTTCAACAGATGAACTGGGACATCTTGCCGACAGTATGAGAACAATGATGGAGCGTTTATCCTATTATATGGATTACATCTCCACCACCACAGGCCGGATGGCCCGGGGCGACTTTGACATTCCTCATGAATCAGAGGAATTTAAGGGAGAGTTCCGTTCCGTACAGGTCTCCATACAAAATCTTACAGACTCCTTAAATGACGTCATGGAAAAAATAACCCAGTCTTCCGACCAGGTGGCATCCGGAGCCGACCAGGTGGCAAGCAGCGCACAGGCCTTAAGCCAGGGCGCAACGGAGCAGGCTTCCTCCATTGAGGAGCTGGCTGCCACTATCAATGATATTTCCAATAACATAAACCAAAACGCGGAAAATGCAAAGGAAACCAACCGGCAGGTGAGCAATACCGCAACAGAGCTGGAATATGGCAAGACCCAGATGCAGGAGCTGACCAATGCCATGGAGGACATCAGCAGCGCATCATCGGAAATAGGAAAGGTCATCAAAACCATAGAAGATATCGCCTTTCAGACCAATATTCTGGCCCTTAACGCAGCCGTAGAAGCAGCAAGGGCAGGAGAGGCAGGAAAGGGATTTGCAGTGGTAGCAGATGAAGTCCGGAACCTGGCCAATAAGAGCCAGGAAGCTTCCAAGAACACGGCCGCATTAATTGAACGGGCTCTGGCCTCCATTGAGTCTGGAAATCACATTGCAAAGGAAACTGCAGAATCCATGGACCGCATTGTCCAGTCCTCTAAAACGGCTGCTGATCTGGTGTACCAGATATCCACCGCCTCCAATGACCAGGCCTATGCGGTGGCCCAGGTGACCCAGGGAATCGACCAGATATCCAGCGTGATCCAGACCAATTCCGCCACATCGGAAGAAAGTGCTGCTGCCAGCCAGGAAATGGCCGGACAGGCCCAGCTGCTGAAACTGTTAATGGAAAGGTTCCAATTAAAGAGATAAAACTTAAAAGGTGCCCCAAAAGCCGGAATTTGACTTTTGGGACACCTTTTAAATTTTTAAAACCATGTAAAATCCTTTTGAAAGCTGCTGTTATGTTGTCAGGCCAAACCGTTCCTCCATAATGGCTCTGAGCTTATCCACCGTCTTTCCGGCATCAAGCCCGTTTTCATCAATGGTTATGTCAGCATATTTCTCATAATAGGGAACACGTTCCTCATACAAGTCTCTCAAGGTCATTCCATCCTTTAACACAACTCCCCGGTCCTCCAGATTCCCCAGCCGTTCCTCCACGCTTTCATAGCTAAGCTTTAAATAAACCACTGTGCTGATCTTTTTCAAATGCTCCATAGCCTCTTTTCCATAGATCACGCTTCCGCCCGGGGCAATGACGCTATGGCGGACTGAAAGGCCGGCATTGATCCTGTTTTCCACAGCCAGGAAGCCTTCCTGGCCTTCCTTTGCAATGATTTCCTTTAAAAGACGGCCTTCCTGCTCCTGAATCACAATGTCCACATCCACAAAGGAATATCCCAGGCGTTTTGCCAGCAGAACACCCACCGTACTCTTGCCGGAAGCCGGCATGCCGATCAGCGTAATGTTATCAAGCTTACTCATCATTTGTTCTTCCTCCTGCCTGACGGCTTTTTTTCTGCCTTTTTCACAGAATAGCCGAAACTTCCAAGCTTTTTCCCCAGTTCAAAATATTCCCCATGGGAATAAGATATAAGTCCTGCCTCATTTAAGCGGAATTTCCCTTTCTCATCCATATACCGGCTGTCCACGGTCACTCCCACCACCTCTGCCAAAAACAGGTCATGGCTTCCCAAGGGCTTGATTTCCACCACCCTGCAGGCTAAATTCACCGGGCATTCTTCTATTCCCGGAGCTTTGATATGTTCCAGGGAACAGGGAGTCAGCTTCATTTGTGTGAACTTATCCACATCCCTGCCGGACTTCACTCCGCAGTAATCGGCGGCCCGTACCAGATCCTTTGTCACCAGGTTTACCGCAAACTCCCTGGTTTCCTTTATGATATCATAGGAATGACGTTCCGGACGGATGGAGATGGACAGCATGGCAGGAGACGAGCATATGGTTCCTGCCCATGCCACGGTAATAATATTGGGGGGTTCCCCCTCCCTCTGGCAGCTCACCATGACCGCCGGAACCGGATAAAGCATGTTTCCCGGTTTCCATGTGACCCTGGAGCTTTTTATGGAATTTTTATTTTTATTGGTTTCCTGTTTTTTCATAAATCAGCAGCCCCCTATTCCTGAACAGCCAGCATAATTCCGGGAATCAGCTGTTTTTTTCTGGATACCACACCAGGAAGGCTTACAATATGGTCTTCCGCCGCAGACTCTTCCGCCCGGAAAGCCACTGCAATCAGCTGCTTGGCTCCCTGGCCCTCACACAGCAGTATGGTGGATTCTGTCAGAATGTTGGTAAGCATAAAGAACATCATGTCCATACCATGTTCTTCTCTTGCCTTTTTCATGTAAGGCAGCATCCGTACCTTTAACTCCTCCAGTTCCTTGGCGTTTAAGGAACTGATCTGTCCCACTCCCAATGTCACTTTTCCAGCCGTAAATTTTTTGAAATCCTGATAAAAGATCTCTGCATCCGTCTTTCCCTTTAAATTGCTTCCTGCTGCAAACATGGAGGAAGCATATTTTTCCACCTGGATTCCGGCAATATCCGAAAGGGCAAGGGCTGCCTGTTTGTCTGATTCCGTACAGGTAGGAGAACGGAATAAAAGGGTATCCGAGATAATGGCGCTGCATAACAGGCCTGCGATCTTCGGTTCAATGTCCACCTTGTTTTCCCGGTACATCTGGTATACGATGGTTGCCGTACAGCCTACCGGCTGGTTGCGGAAAAATACCGGGGCAATGGTTTCCACGGTTCCAAGTCTGTGATGATCGATGATCTCCAGGATTTCCGCACTTGCCATGCCCTCCACTGCCTGGGTCTTTTCATTATGGTCCACCAGAATCAGGCGTTTTCCCTTTGCCCCCAGTAAGTTCCGGCGGGAAATCATTCCCATGTACTTCCCTTCCTTATCAAGAATGGGGAAGTCCCGATGTCGCTTGCTTGCCATGACATCTTTTATGTCATCAATGTAATCGTCCTCTTCAAAGGAAATCAGCCCTTCCGTGGTCATGAAATAGCTGATGGGAATGCTCTGGTTTACCAGACGGGCTGCCGTATATGTGTCATAAGGGGTTGTCATGACCGTACATCCCCGCTCCTGAGCCAGCTTTTTAATGGTCATGGATACTGCCGCGCCCTCGCACACAATGATGCAGGCCGCTTCCATCTCAATGGCGCACAACTGGGACTCATATCGGTTTCCCAGGATCACAAGGTCTCCCTTTGAAATGTAATATTCCATCATATCGGGATTAGCCGCTGCTATGAGCACCTTACCGTGGTTGAAATATTCGTTCTTCCCGCCGACCACCATGGCCCCTTCCAGGGTTTCCACAATATTTTCGTACTGGGTATTTGCTTTTGATAAAATGCTGCTGTCATACACGTTCATGTAGGATCTGGCAACGTCCCCTACGGTGATCAGCCCTTCCAGCATCCCATCTTCGGTCACTGCCGGAATGGTCACTACATTGGCTTCCTGCATTAAGTTCCAGGCTTTTTTTAAGGACAGGTTTTTCTTTACACCCTTTGTTTTTCTGATCTCAATGTCACGGACCTGGGTCTTTACATTCTCTACAAGCTCCGGCGCTTCCACGTCAAAATAATGAAGCACAAATTGCGTCTCTTCGTTAACATGCCCCGCCCGGCCCGGCTGATATTCTTCTCCGGTCAGCACTCTTTTTAAATTCGCATAACAGATGGCGGAACAGATGGAATCTGTGTCCGGATTTTTATGTCCTATTACAATGGTCTTTCTGTTCTTATAATTTTCTCCCATTCTTTCCTCCCTTTTTTCATAATGTGTTTACAGGTCGTTCACATTCCGTTCATATATATTTTTTATACTAAATACATAGAAAATATATGAGTCAAATTGATTAAATCGTCAAATTGCACATAGATTTTTCATAATTGCCCCGATTGCTTGCAATCGGGGTCTCCTCATTTTATGAGGCTTTTTCTTTGTTAAGTATTCCCATTATATCATAATTTAGTAAATTGTAAATAAGCGGGCAAGCAGGGTACTGCAACTTTCTGCCTTTCATACTTTCCCCATAACCTTTCATGTTCAGAATAAAACGCATAAATTATGAAATAATACAATTATGCCAACACAACCGTAATTCTGTCTTTGACTTTATTGACAGAATCGTCAAAAAGACTTAACATTAATATATTGTTTCACTTTCTTCCAGGCACTCCGCCAGAAAATAAGGCGCTACATAGCACATTTAAATGGAGGATTTTGTATGAAAAACTTTTTTAACAAGGATATTTCAGAGACAGTCAATGAACTAAAAACTGACCCCCTTCAGGGATTATCCCAGCAGGAGGCCAAAAAACGGCTTGAAGAAAACGGTTACAACCGGCTGCAGGGAGCCACGGAAAGGACTCTGCTGCAGCTGTTTGCTGAACAATTCAAGGATTTTCTTGTGATCATCCTGATTATAGCAGCCATCGTTTCCATGGTCGTGGGAATTGTTGAGGGCGAAGGAATTTTTGACAGCCTCGTCATTATTGCCATCGTAATCATCAACGCTATTATCGGTGTAAATCAGGAGACAAAAGCAAGCAACGCGCTGAAAGCCCTTAAAGAAATGTCCAGTCCTCAGGCAAAGGTGATCCGCAGCGGAAACATCGTAAAGACTCCTTCCGATGAACTGGTATTGGGCGATGTGGTGATCCTTGACGCAGGAGATTACATTCCAGCGGATGTAAGGCTTGTAGAAAGCTTTAATCTAAAAATCGATGAAGCGGCTCTTACCGGTGAATCAGTTCCCGTGGAAAAGAATTGTGAAAGCATCCTTCCTGAGGATTCACCCCTGGGGGACCGCGTCAATTCTGCCTTTATGGGAACTGTGATTACCTACGGAAGAGGCAAGGGCATTGTATCCGCAACAGGCATGGAAACCCAAATGGGCAATATCGCAGCCATGCTAAATGAATCCGAAGAGGAGACAACCCCGCTTCAAAAGAAGCTTGACAGCCTTGGCAAGGTTTTGGGCATTGTCTGCATTGCCGTATGCGCCATGATTTTTATCCTGGGACTGATCCAGGGGGATAAGCTTATGGAAATCTTCATGGTTTCCGTTTCTCTGGCTGTTGCTGCCATACCGGAAGGACTTACGGTGGTCGTTACCGTAATCCTTGCAATGGGCATGCAGCAGATGGTAAAATCCCACGCCATCATAAAGAAGCTTTCCGCCGTAGAAACTCTGGGAAGCACAACAGTTATCTGCTCAGATAAAACAGGCACTCTCACTCAGAATAAAATGACCGTAGTCAAGGTATTTGACTATGAAAGAGCTTATGATGTGACCGGGACAGGCTACAGCAGGGAAGGCTCCGTCACCGTAGAAGAAGGCGGCAGGCTAACGTCCAATATTATGGAACTGATAAAGGGCGCTGTACTGTGCAATGACGCAACCTATGATATAGAAAAAAGCCAGATCATCGGAGATCCTACGGAAGGCGCCATGCTGGTTTTGGGAGAAAAAATCGGCCTCAGCAAAGACCGGTTAAATGAAGAATACCGGCGGGTTCAGGAAATTCCCTTTGATTCTGACAGAAAGCTTATGTCCACGTTCCATGAAAAAGACGGAGAACTGACCATTTATACAAAGGGCGCTCCCGATGAAATTTTAAAACGGTGCACCCACATTTATAAGGATGGAGAGGTTTCGGAAATTACGGAGGCTGACCGGAAAAAAATCCTGGAAGCCAATTCCGGCTTTGCAAAAAACGCTTTGCGCGTGCTGGGCGTTGCCTGCAAGGCAGTGGAAACGCTTAATGACTTTGACAATCAGGAAAACGCCCTTACCTACCTGGGTCTCATGTGCATGATTGATCCGCCCAGAGAGGAAGTAAAGCCGGCAGTCGATGAATGCAGGAGAGCCGGAATCAGGGTGAAGATGATCACAGGAGACCACAAGATTACAGCCAGCGCCATTGCTGCGGACCTGGGAATCATGTCCCCTGGGCAGGAGGCTCTGGAAGGGGCTGAAATACAGCTTCTTTCCGATGAAGAACTGAGAGAAAAGGTCAAAACCGTTAATGTATTTGCCCGTGTTTCACCGGAGCACAAGGTACGGCTTGTAACCGCATGCAAGGCAAACGGGGATATCGTTGCAATGACAGGAGACGGTGTAAACGATGCACCAAGCCTTAAGAGGGCGGATATCGGCGTTGCCATGGGAATTACCGGAACGGATGTTTCCAAGGAAGCAGCCGATATGATCCTTACGGACGACAACTTTGTAAGCATTGTTAAAGCGGTAGAAGAAGGAAGAACCATCTATAACAACATCCGAAAGGTGGTGGGTTACCTTCTTTCCTGCAACATCGGTGAGATACTTCTTATATTTTTAGCCATGCTCTTTAACCTGCCTATGCCGTTAATGCCCATTCACTTACTTTCCATCAACCTTATCACGGATGCTTTTCCGGCCTTTGCCCTGGGAATGGAGGAAAAGGAACCAGGCATTATGAACCAGAAGCCAAGAGATCCCAATGAATCCATTATTGATAAGAAGATGCGTGTGACAGTTACCTTGCAAAGCCTTTTCCTGGGCATCGGCGCTTTGACCGCATTCTATATCGGTCATGTAAACTACAGAGGCGTCGAAAACGGAGAAACCATTGCCCGTACCATGTGCTTTGTAGCCCTCATTTTAGGTGAGCTCTTCCGCGCCTACTCAAACAGAAGCGAAAAGAGATCCATATTCGGAATCCGGCTTTTGTCAAACTCCTTCCTGAATAAATGTGTAATCGCTTCCTTTGCATTTTTAGTAATTGTGGTTTATGTGCCGTTTTTAAATACAATTTTTAGCACAGCGCCTCTTACCATCACCCAGTTAGGCGAGGCAATCGGCTTTGCGGTAGTTCCTACCCTGGGCGGCGAGCTTGCAAAGCTTATTACCAGGAAAATGAAATAGCTGCCGATTTGGATTTAAATTATAAAAAACGGCTCCTGCTAAAATTGCAGGGGCCGCTTTTTAAATGCGTCTCTTCTTTTGCCTCCTTCACCCTTGCACTGGAAGCACATAGTGAAACGATCCAAACCTTTGCGGAAACAAAAAACCTGCAAAAAGGCAAATCCCCTCTTGCCATACTCTCCCCGTTTATTATAATATAATTATCCATAGAACGGCCAAATGCCTGAAAGGAGAACGGCATGGAACTTATGTGTAATTGCTGCAGCAAATTGTGCACCTCAAAAATCCCTCTTTTTGATCCCCTTTCTTTAGACGAGCAAAAGGAACTGGTGTCAAAAGCCCGGCACCTGGATTATAAAAGAGGTGAAACGGTTTTCCATGAATATGACACGGCGGATAAAATCCTGATCATCCGCTATGGAAAAATCAAGATCAACCACTATTCCCTGGAAGGAAAGGAGTATGTCCTTGATATCCTGGTACAAGGTGATATTTACGGAGAGCAGAATATATTCGGTGGAAAAACATTTGAAGCAAATGCTGTTGCCCTGGAAGAATGCGGAGTGTGCCTGATATCTTTTACAGACATTCAGGAGCTGATACTTAAAAAGCCTGAAATCGGTGTCAAACTGTTAAGCGTGGTGGGGCAGAAATTGTCGATGGCAAATGAACTGGTACAGCTCTTATCCGTAAACGACGCCAAGGCCCGGGTTGCCGGGTTCCTCTTATTCAGAAGCAGCCGGATCAGGGAGGAAACCATAGAATTGACCAGAGACGATATATCCGCTTATATCAATGTCAGAAGAGAAACCATCAGCAGAAAGTTAGGAGAGCTGTGCAGGGAAGGTGCCATTGAGCTCATAGGTAACCGCAGAATCCGCGTTCGGAATAAAGATATTTTAAGGGAGGCTTTTGAAAGCAAAACCTGAAAATAAATAAAAAATTAAAAATAATGATTCAAATCACATTTTTCCTTCTCTTTCCCGGTTATACTAGCCTTACAAACAGAGCCGCTGTTTTTAAAAAGGTAAGGAAAAAGGAGGAGAATTATGATTACAGGTAAAATGAAAGTGACCGATGTGGTTAAGGCCTATCCGGAAGCAGTTGAAATATTTAATGATTTTCACATTGATTATTGCTGCGGAGGAAAGAATGATCTGGAAATTGCCCTGCAGGAGTTGGGAATCGAATCAAAGAGCTTTATTGAACTGCTGAATAAAAAGCTGGTGAATAAACCCCGAAAATCAAATAAAGGACAGGTACTGGCAATGGAACGTCTGACGGAAATGGATGTCCCGGACCTGATTGATTATATTATTGACACTCACCATTCAAAGGAAAGAACCCTGCTGGCGGAAATCGATGAACTGATCAACAAGGTTCTGCTGGTTCATTACGAAGACCATCAGGAACAGCTGGTCCCCTTACACGGACTTTTTTCGGATTTGAGAAAGGAGCTCCAGGAGCATTTCGCAAAGGAAGAAAAACTTATTTTCCCATATATGAAAAAGACCTTTACAGGGGATAAGAATGCCGGATATGTAAAGGAGCTGGAGGATGAGCATGAAGGAGCCGGAAATTTAATAAAAGAGATCACAGCCTGCACCAATGATTTTACCCCGCCAAAAGACGGCTGCGCTTCTTACCGCCTGGTCTTTCAGAGGCTGGAAGAGCTGGTTAAGGATGTGTATATTCATATATTTACAGAAAACTCACTGCTGTTTCCAAAGTATGAAGGAGGAATTAGATAATGAAAAAACTTGTTAAAAATAATGTTTATTGGGTGGGATTCATGGACTGGGAGCTGGAATCCTTCCATGGCGCGGATTATTCCATTAACCATGGCTCAAGCCAGAATGCCTATTTGATAAAGGAAGAAAAGACGGTCCTCATTGACACGGTCTGGAAGCCTCATTCTACGGAATTTATTGACAATCTGGAAAAAGAGATTGACTTAAAGGAGATCGATTTTATTGTTGCCAACCACGGAGAGGTGGACCACAGCGGTTCCCTTCCTGCACTCATGGAGAAAATTCCCGGCACCCCCATTTACTGTACGGCAAACGGGGTAAAATCCCTTACAGGACAGTATCACCATCCGGAATGGAATTATCAGGTGGTGAAAACAGGGGATTCCATTGACATTGGCAATGGAAAGCAGCTGGTATTTGTGGAAATGAGAATGCTCCACTGGCCGGACAGCATGGCAACTTATTTGACAGGTGATAATATCCTCTTTTCCAACGACGCCTTTGGACAGCATTTTGCAGTGGAAGAATTGTTTAATGACAAGGCTGACCAGTGCAGGCTTTGGGAAGAAGCCATTAAGTATTATGCCAATATTCTGACACCTTTTTCCCCTCTTGTAAAAAAGAAAATTGAGGAAATACAGGGGTTAAACCTTCCCATTGATATCATCGCCACCAGCCACGGCTCTATTTGGAGAGAAAATCCGCTGCAGATCGTGGAGAAATATTATGAATGGTCCCAGAACTATCAGGAGGATCAGATCACCGTGGTTTATGATACCATGTGGGATGGAACCAAGCAGCTGGCCCATAAGATCAGCGCAGAAATCGCGCGGCTCTCACCGGATACCAGAGTGAAAATCTATAACATTTCCAAGACAAATAAAAACGATATTATGACAGAAGTGTTTAAATCAAAAGCAATTGCCCTTGGCTCTCCAACTGTAGGGGGCAGCATTCTTTCTTCTGTGGGGGGATGGCTTGATTTCCTGAAGGAATTAAAATATAAGGGTAAAAAAGCGGCTGTATTCGGATGCTACGGATGGAGCGGAGAGGGAACAAAGGTCCTTCGGGAACGGCTGACAGAGGCAGGATTCTCTGTGGTGGAACCGGAAGCCAAATGCCTTTGGAATCCGGAAGAAGAGGACTTTCAAAAGGCAGCGGAGATTGCCAGGGCACTCTGCCAGTAGAGGAACTTAATAAGCAATGGAAAAGGCGGATTCTTTGGAATCCGCCTTACTCTTATTTAATCCAGAATCAGTCTTGCCGCACCATAAATTCCTGCGTCATTTCCCAGCTTCGCCAGGACGATTCCGCTCTTATTTTTGGAAATAGGAGTGTACTTGTCAAAATGCTTAAAAAGAATATCGATCAGGAACGCTCCGGCCTTTGAAACGCCTCCGCCAATGACAAAGACCTCAGGGTCTGTTACCATGGATATCTGAGCCAGGCTAAGACCAAGGTAATGGCCTACAACCTCCATGACCTCACAAGCCAGGGCATCCCCTTCCTTGGCAGCATCCAGCACATCCTTTGCCGTTACATTGTCACCAAATGTCCTGAGAACGGAAGGTGTATCCATTGCAGCCATTTTTCTTCTGGCCTCTCTTGCAATTCCTGTGGCGCTGGCGATCTGTTCCACGCAGCCCACGCCTCCGCAGTTGCAGCTTTCCGTTTCATCGTCACGGATATGGATATGCCCGATCTCTCCTGCCAGGCCATGCTTTCCGGCAACGATTTTTTGGTCAATGATTACGCCTCCGCCAACACCGGTGCCAAGAGTGACCATGACAATATCGTCATAACCCTTTCCGCCTCCCTGCCACATCTCGCCAAGGGCTGCTACATTGGCATCATTGCCGCTTTTTACAGGCAGGCCGTGAAGCATTTCGCTTAAGGTCTTTTCCGGATACATATCACGCCAGCCTAAATTCACGCAGACCTCTACATACCCGCTGGGCATGACTGGTCCGGGAACTCCCATGCCAACTCCTTTTACGTCTTTTAAGGGGATGTTAAGTTCTTCTAAAGTTTTTAGTATGGAAGCGGCGGTGTCATCAAGGATGTATTTTCCGCCCTCTTCCTTTCTGGTGGGGACTTCCCATTTATGGAGGAGCTCCCCTGTCACTTCAAATATTCCGATCTTTACAGATGTACCGCCGACGTCAACGCCAACACATTTCATTCCCATTGTGTACACTCTCCTTTTTTACTGTTGTACCGTAAGTCCGCAGTGGAGCTGGCAAAACCTGCGGTTTTGCCAGCTCACGGGCATTCGCCCAATGAAACAGGCCACGAGATGGTTTTCTTATGTGCAGGCACAACGAAAATCCTCTCGTGGCCTGTTTCACACTGCTCATTGCTTTCGTGAATATCTCTATATAGACCTTGCGGCTTCTGCTACGGTCTCCGCTGTAAATCCAAAATGTTCAAATAAAAGATTTGCAGGGCCGCTGGCTCCAAAGCCCTTCATGGTTACATACGTTCCGTCAAGGCCAACGTATTTGCCCCAGCCGAAGTCACTTAAGGCTTCTATTGCCACGCGCTTGCGAACTGCCTTTGGAAGGACAGATTCCTTATATTCCACGGTCTGCTCTTCAAACAGATCCATACAAGGCATGGAAACCACACGTACCTTTCTGTCGGCAAGAAGCTTCTTTGCATTGACTGCAAGCTCCACCTCAGAACCGCTTGCCATCAGGATGATTTCAGGAGTACCTTCGCAGTCGTCAATCACGTAACCTCCCTTTAACGCATCCTTGCTGCTTCCCGGCATAGGTGTTAAGTTCTGCCTTGTAAGCACAAGAGCGGTAGGAGTTTTTTTAGAGGTCAGTGCAGAATACCAGGCTGCTGCCGTCTCTGTCTCGTCGCAGGGACGGAATACATGGAAATTCGGCATTGCCCTTAACATGGCAAGCTGCTCAATCGGCTCATGGGTGGGTCCGTCTTCTCCCACACCGATACTGTCATGGGTAAATACGTAGGTCAGTGGAACGCCCATTAATGAGGATAAGCGTGCCATTGGCTTTGTATAATCGCTGAACACGAAAAAGGTTGCCACATAGGTGCGAAGGCCGCCGTGAAGCATCATTCCGTTTCCAATGGCTGTCATGCCAAGCTCTCTTACGCCAAAGTGCAGGTTGCGTCCGCCGGCGTTGGTCTTTGAAAAATCCCCCATATCGGTCATGTTGGTCTTATTGGAAGGAGCCAGATCCGCAGAACCTCCGATTAAGTTGGGCATACAGGTTTTTAAACGGTTTAATACCTGTCCGGATAAATTCCTGGTTGCATCTGCCTTTTCAGACCTCTTCCAGAAGTCTTCGCATTTTTCAATTGCTTTTTCTCCTGCATCCGGATCATGGTATGCGCTCCAAAGCTCTTCCATATCAGGATACTCCTGGCAGTATGCGGCAAACATCACATTCCATGCCGCTTCTGTCTCTGCCTTCTCCTCTGCGATCTTCTGATAGTGGCTGTACACCTCTTCAGGAACATAGAATGGCTCCATGGAAGGCCAGCCTAAGTTTTCCTTTAAGGCTGTCACGTTATCGGCTCCCAGAGGCTCTCCATGAGCACTGGCTTTCCCCTGCTTTGCAGGACAGCCATAGCCGATCTGGGTTTTAATTGTAATAAAAGAGGGGTGCTCTGTGTCTGCTTTTGCTTCTTCAATAGCTCGTCCAATGGCTTCCAGATCGTTTCCATCCTCAACGGTAATGGTCTGGAAATGGAATGCTTCCATGCGCTTCCTGACATCCTCTGTAAATGCAATGTCAGTGCTTCCTTCAATGGAAATCTGGTTAGAGTCATACAAAACAATCAATTTCCCAAGGCCAAGGGTTCCTGCCAGGGAAAAGACCTCAGAGGAAATACCTTCCATCATGCAGCCATCTCCGCCCAGTGCATAGGTATAATGGTCAACAACGGGGTAATCCTCTTTGTTGAATACGGATGACAGATGTTTCTCGGCAATGGCCATACCAACAGCCATGCCCATACCTGCGCCCAAAGGTCCTGTGGTAGCTTCAACACCTACCGTGTGGCCATACTCCGGATGTCCTGGAGTTTTGGAACCATGCTGGCGGAAATTCATCAAATCCTCTTTTGATAAATTCCCATAACCAAATAAATGAAGCAGGGAATACAAAAGCATGGAACCATGGCCTCCGGATAAGATAAAGCGGTCCCTGTTGGCCCAGTCCGGATCTGCCGGATTGTGGTTCATGTGGTTTGCCCATAATTCATAAGCTGCTGAAGCGCAGCCTAAGGGAAGTCCCGGATGGCCGGAATTCGCTTTTTGGATGGCATCCGCGGAAAGGACACGGATTGCATTGACTGACATGGTATCGATGTTGCTCATTGGTATTGTCCTCCTATTTGTAATCTTATTTCTTTCATGTTTTGGGGTCCGGTTACGATCAGAGTATTTGGGAACCTGCCGTTTCGGATCTTAGATATCGGAAAATCAAATGTCCCGGCAAATTTAAGCCTTCCGGACATATTGTAGACTCTGCAAGAATCTTCATTATACAAAATTACATGGTCCCCGTCAATATCAGCATGGGTGTACTGATATTGGAAACCTTTGGAAAATACCAGATTCCCATTGGTTTTGTATATATCCAGCCGGTAAGGGTTTTCCCCTTCCCGGTTGTCCACAATAAGTCCTGCATATTTCTCCGAATAGAACACACTCTTTATCTCCTCCTCCACAGCCACCTGCCGGATCAGCTCCGGGGAAAGCTCATTCTTTGTGGAGTAAAAGGATATGCTGTTATCAGCAAAGGCACAGGAGTATGTATTGTCAAGAAATTGGACCTGGGCAACCAGAGAGGCATCATAAGGCTCGTCAAAGCCTCCCACCAGCCTGTCCGGAACACTCTTGCCAATTTCCGCAAAATTGTGAAACGCCACCCTGCCGTTTAAGGTTCCGTTTTTTAAATATGCATAAGCTCCGATCAGCTGGGTTCCATCCGGAGATAAACTGATATCCACGGGATAACCGGAATCACCGCCTAAAAGCGCTTTGATCTTCACATCCAGAGCGCTTCCGTCTCTTTTAAAGAAATAAATATAATTGGACGTGGAGTCCTCCAGGATGGCTGCCACCACTCCGTAGGAGGACACCGTCGCTTTCACAATAGGAAGTACCGTAGTTGCTACGCCTGTCTTTCCTGTCTTGTCAAAGATATAGATGGAATTCCCCTGCTGGTCCGCAATGGCTGCATAATTTCCGTTTACCCATGCCTTGGGAGATTTCATCTCATAGCTTTGTATCCACACTTCTTTTCCCTGAGAATCCAGATAGGAGGCGCCGTCCTTGCTGTATTTCAGCACATTGGAGCCAAAGCTAAGATATCCCACATAGCTTCCTTCATTCATCTGCTTATCCCAAACCACGCCGTACTGGGTATACTGATAAAGCGTGAAATATTCATACACCCCTATGGCACCTGCAAAAAGCACCAAAAACAGAACCAGAGCAATCCTGATTTTTCTTTTCCTCACCCTGGTGAGAGCCTTTTTAATGATCTCCTGACTGTCTTCGCCATCCTGAGGAGAAGATGAAACAATCTGCCGCCGAAGCCGGTTTTTCTTAATCTCTCTATTCATAGAGTCCCTGTCACTCATGCTCTTTTCTCCCAAAAATGCCCATATATATTGGTAGTATACATCATTTCAGGAAGAAACGCATTATATTTTTTCTATGGAAGAAGTAATTTCTGGCCTGCAACAATCTTATTTTCATCGTCCAGCCCGTTTAGCTCACAAATTTCCTTCAGTTTATTCATTGTATGGTATTCGGCTATGCAGATCCCGTAAAGAGTCTCTCCCTCCTGTACCACATGAACCCGGGGACTTCCGCTTGCAGCTGCTTCTGTTTCCTTAACAGCCGGCTGGGTGGCCGCCTCAGTGGCTGCCTGGGTAGCTGCCTGGGTTGCCGCCTGGGTTGCTTCCTGGGTTGCCGGAGGCAAAGTCTCTGCCGCCTTGCTCTCAGCCATGGTTTCCGCCTGGGATTCAGCAGGCATTGTTTCAGACATGGTCTCCTTGTTCACAGCCGTGGTAGGATAAACGCCTCCCTCAGCCTCCTCTACGACTACCTTGGATTCGCCCTTGGTTTCTTTTTCCTGACCCTTTTTACCGATCAGAATCTGTTCCGCCTTAGCCGGAATGGCTGATGCGATCACACTTTCCATGTCCCGCATCCGTTCATAGTTGTTAAACATAACAATTCCGCCAGCTAATATGACGACTGACATGGCCATACACATGCCCCGGAGAAGTCCCACCGTCTGATGCCGGTCCGTAACTTCCACCTTATGCTCGTCCATCCGCTTGCGGAATTCCTCGATTACCTTATCATTTGTATCTGTTTCGATACGTTTTACATCTTTTCGCAGTACCATATAATCCTGCATCATCTGATTTCGCTCATAATAAATGCTGTATCCCTTGAGCTTGTAAAACCCGTCCTCAGATGTTATGTAAACTGTCTCCTCCCCGTCTGTTCCGTTGCTTAAATACATCAGCTTGTTCGGCTCCCCAAAATACTGGATATGCTGTTTCCAATAATTAATGGGGCTTAGGTCATCTCCCGGCCTGCCGCATATGAACCAGCCCTGAATAGATCTCTTGGGAAAAAGCTGCTCCATATTCCGGTAGGCTCTTTTCCATGAAAGCTCGGAAAATATTACCTTGCCGCCTGCGTCGGTCACATCCTCCATTTCCAAAGCTCCGTCAATGAAGATATATGGCGTTCCGTCATTGAATTCCATACCGCCTAACAGAAGACCAACCCGCAGTTCCTGTCCACCCGCAGGATACAGACGTTTCAAATAAGTATTTACATAATCTTCCACATATAGTTTTACAATCTGATCCCTTTCCCCGATCTGCCTGATATTCTTCGGCAGCTTCGGGAACGGATTATATAATTCACCCATTGGCTCACCTCGCTATTCTATTTAATCCAATGAATCATAGCATACAATGGGAGAGAATCATGTCAAAGCGGGGCAGTGTTTTCCCATAACTTTTCGACAAGATAAATACTGTAGCTGATGCAGTCAGCCATTCGCATGACAATGGAAAGCCGGATGCTCTGCAGCATCAAAGGGTCGTAATTTCCGCAGCTTCCTACGATTCCGGTAATAAAAATATCCCCCACAGCACGAAGTTCCTTGCTGACTCCAAGGCCGGGTTTTAAGGCTCCTTTTCCCAGGGTCACATAGCCTATGTGTTCCATGCTGCCCACGGAAGCATCCACTGCCACCACCACATGATCCGGATAACGAAGCTTTAAAATGGCCTGGTAAGTCTCCAGATTCATGGCGTGGACCGGGCGTTCCAGGGTTCCCAGAATCTCCAGATATTCCAGCCTCTTTTCCTTCAGCTTATAGCCGATCAGCGGCCCAAGGCTGTCTCCGGTGGAACGGTCGGTTCCAATACACAAAAACAGCACTCCGGCCGCTTTTCCGTTTTCCTGCTCCGCACATATCATGTCATAAAGCCTGGAAGCAAAATCCTCTGCCTCAAACGTCTGTCTTGTATCGTAATAAAAAACGTCCCGGTTTCCGCGGATCGCAATTCTTTCCCATAATCTCATAATATCCTGCCTTGCTGTCCTTATTTATGCAAACAATGCGCCAAGCGCAGGAATACTTGTATTTCTGCATCTGGCGAATGCTGCAGGAGCCAGATATCCCATAGCCGGCTGTGGGATATTTGACTTTCCATGTTCTATTATAAGCCGCCATTTATGGAATTATTCACCACACTACAGGGGAAAATTATGAAAAAAAAGGTACAGGCTGAAAGCACATATATGCTCTCTCCCTGCACCTTGACTTTATTCCTTAAGACTTTTATAAAGGGTTATTGATTCACTGATGGTGGAAGCCTTTCCCATCCGGATCATATCAGCCAGCTCATCAAGCCTCTCCGGAACCATAAATTCCTTTCCAATATAGGACGCATAATTGTCGTTAATAAACAAGGTCTGCTCTTTTACCCTGACTTCCGCCTCCTTGGCCCTGGCTCCTGTCTCCTCATAGTCTTTCTCAAGCTTTGCAATCTTTTCTCTGCTGTTGCCCGCGATCTCATCAGACAGGATGGTCCGTGTCACCTTATCAAAGGTGTTTAAGGCTTCCCTCTTCTTATCGGCAATGTCTGATAAGTCCTGCTCAATCCTGGCAATCTCATCATCATACTTTTCCAGGTTGTATACCGCTTCGTCACGGTCCCGTTTTATGGAACGGGTGATGATACGGATCTTCCGTTTGTTGGTCTTTATCAGATCCCTGATGGACCTTCCTTTCCTCAATGCGCTTTGATGCCTCACCTTGGTAAAGTTATTGATGAAAATATAAAGACCTCCGAAAAAAAGAATGGCTGCAAAATAAATCCCCATCAGGTAGAAGGGGGATTTCTCCGGAAGCAGCAGATAGATCCCGCAGGGAATAGCAAGAAAGAACAGGAATATATTCAAAAGCAGCACAAAAAACTCAGAAAATCCCCTGGGAAAATAAAGAGCATAATACCAGCCTCCCTTGCAGAAACCAGGAACCCTGTCCTGCTGAAAAACAGACTTCATCTGCAGCGTTAATTCCCGGTTGTTTCCCTTAAGCTCTGCGGTTTCCTCTTCGATCCGTTCTTTGATGCCCTGGGTCTTGGCCTTTTCCCGCTTACCTCTTATACGTTTTAAATGGTCCTGTTCCCTGGCAATCTCTTTGTCATAAGTGTCGTTAATTTCTTCGATCCGTTTCTTCACCGTAAGGCTGATGGCATCTGTCACAGCCTTTCTCTCTGCTTCCAGTTCCTTCTCCAGACGTTTCTCTTCCAGACGTAACTTTTCCAATAAACTCCTGCTTGCAGATAATTCCTGTACAGCCCTGCAGGCCTCTCCAAGAAAACCAACCTGATCCGTTATGGGTTGCGCCATCTTAAGTCTTCCTCCTTCGGTTTTTCCTACAAAGATTCTATCATATCTTTCACGTTTTTACAATGTCCGGCATTTTCCTTCTTGCCTTTTTCTGCGTAATAATGCTATAATCGTTGCATCATAAAACGGCTGATTAAAGCTTCCTATTTCAGAAAGGAAAATTCATTTATGTTTCGCATGTGGGCAAAATTAATGAAAGACACCAGAATCATGAAAGACACCGTCATTTCCATCTCCGACTACAGCCTTTCCAGGACTTCCATGGTCTTTCAGGCGCTTGATGACATCTGCCTCCAGTTTGATCTTGGAAAACCCATATGGCTGGAAGCTACCATTCATGAGTTTCAAAAGCATTCCAAAGTCCGGTTTAACCAGGATAATTTTATCGAGCACATTGAATTTGATTTTCTGGAAATCCAGGTTATTGAAGAATAGGTGTCGGAGGCCAAAAGCAATATGAATATACGCCCTGCTGCAGGAAAAGACATAACTGAATTGTCTTTGTATGATAATCATATCAGTAAAAATGAGCTGGAAACCGCAATCCATTTAAACAGGATATTTATTGCAGAGGAAGACGGCGTGTTTATGGGCTGGCTCAGATATAATCTCTTTTGGGACAATACGCCCTTTATGAACATGCTCTATTTATTGGAAGGCAGCCGCAAAAAGGGATATGGGAAACAGCTTGTGGAGTATTGGGAAAAAGAGATGAAGTCTTCAGGGTATGACATTGTTATGACCTCTACCCAATCAAATGAATACAGCCAGCATTTCTATATGAAATTAGGGTATCAAGTTATCGGCGGATTTATACTGGAATCCGAGCCGTTTGAAATTATATTATCAAAAAAACTGTAACTTCATTGCCAATGGTATTATTTTTTAACAGGCTGATTCAAAATTTGAAAGAAGAGGTAATGGGATGGAACCCTTGGTATTAAAGAAATTATGCGGCTCCCCTGAACTTTCAGAGCCAGCAGCTTCCTGGTTTTTTCAAAAATGGGGCATTCCTGTTGAAACATACAGGGAAAGCATTCAGGAGTGCATGAACAAAAAAACCGGAATATTTCTCATGTGACAAATGGGGAGTTCCCCCTTTAAATGACGCTGCTTCCAAAGAGAGCAAGGGCCATTTAAAGGGGAAACTCCCCAAAATATATAACACACTGTGCCATTCAGGCAAGCCTTATTCCAGCTCCCCGGTCAGAGTGTTCCTTAATCTTTGTTATCCTCTTATTGATTCTGAAGTGCGCTTGGATCGATTTCCGTATACCCTTCCAGATCCGGAGCCGTAACTTCAACAGTCTGACCTGGATTGTTGTAGGTGGAATCCGTATCCATAACCATTGCTATGGTCTGATCCTGAGCATTCATCTCAAGAGTCATCTTTATTTTTGAATTGGTAAAATACCCTTCCTTATTGACCGTAGCTTCTCCGTTTGCCTCCTTAATGGTATAGGTTACCCCTTCCATATTGGTTCCAAGCTGGCCCATTAAATCCTGTACGTAGGCATCCATCTTTTCAGCATCAACCGTAAAGGTAAGGATCTGGTTATCTCCATCTTTCTTTGCCGTGATTTCCTTCATGTAAGAGGAATCCACGCTTGCACCTTCGGTGCTCTGCTTGATCTGATCCATCATGGCATTTAAATCCATGGCGTATTTAACCTTCTGGCCCATGGAATCCATATAGTAATACCCATTCTCATAATACATACTTATATCTAAACTCTGCCCCATGACCGAGGTGGTCCCCTGAGCCAGATACCTCATGTTCTCGGTGTTTATGTCCGCCATCTTCATATCAAGGTCCATTTTGACATCCGTGGTGTTATCCCCCTGGGTCATCTGCATATTAACCACAGAAGTCACATCCATGGAAGCCAGTTCCGACGTCTTCTTGGAAGCCTCATCATAAAGTACCTTGGGATCCTTTTCCCCCTTGCATGCAGCCAATGACAGTGCCGTAGCCAATGCAAGGAAAAGCATTAAACATTTTTTCATATCTTCCTCCTTAAATCATGTTGTTTTTAGTCACGCATTTTAAGTATACTATACTGCATTGCCATTTCATATCTAAGATTTTCTTAATAATATCTTTATTATTCCTAAAAAACCAAAATTTACCAAAACGCCGGTGCCTGGCCAGACCTTTTATAAAAGTCCAAACCAGAACACCGGCGTTGTCTGCCAACATCCTATAATCTCTTTAAAAGCTCCTCCCGTTCCTTCTCATATCCCGGCTTTCCAAGGAGTGCAAACATATTTTTCTTATAGCTTTCCACTCCCGGCTGGTTAAACGGATTCACGCCCAAAATATATCCGCTGATGCCGCATGCATATTCAAAGAAGTAGAAAAGCTGTCCCAGACTGTACTCATCCTGTTTCGGGATCCTGACCATCAGATTTGGTACATTCCCATCGGTATGAGCCAGAATGGTTCCGTTCATGGCGCTCTTATTGACAAAGTCAACGCTCTTTCCTGCCAGATAGTTCATTCCGTCCGTATCCACCGATTCTTCCTTGAGAAGGATTTCTGCAGGAGATTCTTCTACATCCAGTACGGTTTCAAACATAATTCTGGCCCCATCCTGAATAAACTGTCCCATAGAGTGTAAGTCTGTGGTCAAATCCACTGCTGCGGGAAAGATCCCCCTTTGATCCTTTCCTTCACTTTCTCCAAACAGCTGCTTCCACCACTCGGAAACATAATGAAGGCTTGACTCATAATTTGCCACGATCTCCACTGTTTTCCCTTTCCGAAGCAGGATATTGCGCACAGCCGCATACTGTAGGGCGCCGTTTGACTCATAGGCTTCTTCCAGGGCTTCCTTCCTGGCCGCCTCTGCGCCTTCCATCAATTTATCAATATCAGCGCCAGATACTGCAATCGGAAGCAGACCGACTGCCGTAAGCACTGAGAAACGTCCTCCTACATCATCCGGAACCACAAAAGATTCATAGCCTTCCTCGTCAGCCAGATTCTTCAGTGCGCCCCTTGCCTTATCCGTGGTGGCATAAATCCTTTTATTTGCCTCCTCACGGCCATACTTCTCAATCAACATATCCTTAAATACCCGGAAAGCGATTGCCGGTTCTGTGGTAGTACCGGACTTTGATATAATATTAACGGAGAAATCCTTTCCATCCAACACATCCTTTAAGTCCTGGATGTATTTGCTGCTGATGCTGTTTCCAACAAAATAGATCTCCGGAGTTTTACGTTTTCCTTTTGGCAAAACATTATAAAAGCTGTGGGATAAAAATTCTATGGCTGCCCTGGCTCCAAGATAGGAACCACCGATACCGATGACCAGCAGAACATCAGAATCATTTTGAATCTTCTCTGCTGCCATCTTTATTCTCTGGAATTCATCCTTATCATAACCCACCGGAAGGTCGATCCAACCTAAGAAATCACTGCCTGCACCGGACTTGTCCATCAGCACACTTTTTGCACACATGACTGTGGCCTTCATGTTCTCCACTTCCTCTGCTGATACAAAGCCAGCTGCCCTGGAATAATCAAAAATTACATTTCCCATTGATAATATTCTCCTTTTCCTTTTATTCTTGCAAAGGCAACGGGCCGAGGTCAAACTTCCCTTGACCCGGACGGCCACCAGCGGAGTCAAATAGCCCGCAGCTTGCTATGGGTTATTTTACTTCAGGTTCCTGACCCCCTGCTTAGGAAAATTATACCATAGAATAGTTCTAAATGCGACATGATTTTCTTTCTGCCTTCCAAATGTTCATGTTAAATATTCCTGGAGAATTTCACTGATCAGCTTTAATTCATCAGGGCTTAAATCCTTAAGCCAGTCCTCCCCCTGCCGGTTTCCCCGCTCTCTTTCCCGGCTGGCGGCAATCTGTTCCAGGCTCCGTTTTAAATAATCCACATCCCGTCTGGAACTTTTTATATCCGGCTGCCCCTGGAGCTCCGCTCTTTCGCTTCCAGTCTCCGCACCTTCTGAAAATGTCTCCATGGACTGCTTTTGCGGACGGTTCCTTATAGACTTTTCCAGAGATCCATTCCTCTGCCTTGCACTTCTCCTGTCCGCCTTCTTGTCCTGCTCCGGCTCACTTTCCACCACAGCTTTTGATGATTGGGGGTAAATGGGTCTTATATTTTCACGGGTTTCCATACGAGGCCCCGATATTGCCTTTAAATCTTCTCTTTCCAAATCCAACCGGTAAATCAACGTATTTTCCAAATAATTGTCCAGAGACGCAAACAGCTGCTGCCGTTTTTCCGCTATTCCCGCACCGTGGTCTACCAAAATGGTAAACAGCCCGGCCATGATTCCCGCAGAGCCATACAAGACTATGTAATAAGAATCGGCGCGGTACCAGTAAGATGCGAATGCTGCCGCACCTCCTACTAGAAAGCACCATAGCGTCATCTGATTGGAAAACATATTCCATCCTTGGAGTGTAATTCCCATATGTTTAAAATCATACATCTGCCGTTCCAGATACGGCTTTGCTTTTGGAATTCCCTGGTTCATCTGATATGTGGTTTCTGTCTTCTGTTTAAACGCCCGAAGATTTTTGTTTTTAGTCAGTGTAAAGTTATCCGATTCTCTGATCAGTCTTTTGTAGAGGTTACGTGTCAGCCATCTGGTGATAATGCCAATGCCGCATAGGGCCGCAAGCACGTACAGCGCTTTGCCTGTTTGTAAAAATTCCAGCATAATAATAGCTCCCCTTTCTTCCCGGTTTCGACCGGTGATAGGTTTATTATAAACACCTGGTCTGGCTTTGGGAAGATGAGAGAGCCTAGAATCGTTCGTCAAATCTTGTCAGGATTCGATTCTCAACTTAATATCAATACCGTTCAGCTATGGCTAAAATAAGGTTCACGGAATGCCTTACCGCCTTCTCCTCAAACTCGCTATAGTCCATATTTGCGCTGTCATCCGCCTTATCTGAGATGGCTCTGATAATGAGAAATGGGATGTGGTTTAAGTATGCCGCCTGTGCGATGGCAGCCCCTTCCATTTCCGTACAGTATCCGCCGAAAGTTTCGGATATCCACTGTTTTTTAACCCTTTCAGAAATAAACTGGTCCCCGGAAACCACCCTTCCGGTAAAAACTCCGATCTCAGGATTAACCTTTCTGCAGCATTCTAAAGCCAGATTCCGAAGCCTTTCATCAGCCTGGAAGGCAAATTCCTTCATCTGGGGAATCTGTCCGGCAGGGTATCCAAAGCCGGTAGCATCCATATCGTGATGCACCGTATCCGTGGACAGCACCACATCCCCGATGTTGATCTCATTCTTCAGGGAACCGGCGATCCCGGTATTAATGACTGCGGTCACATGGTAATGGTCGGCCAGGATCTGGGTGCAAATTGCTGCATTTACCTTGCCGATGCCGGAACGGACCACCACTGCTTCCTTTCCTTTCAGGATTCCTCTATAAAAATCCATTGCGGCTATGGTTTCTACCGTAACATTCTCCATGATTTTTTTTACTTCTGCCACTTCCACATCCATGGCTCCTATGATTCCTAACATATTTTTCTCCCTTTCCATATATTTCTTTTTTATAGTGTCTTCTATTATAATGGGTAACAGCTAGTTTGCAAAGAACTATTGACAACCTTGATTGAATTTCGCTATAATTCTAGAGTTCGTAACAGTAAAGGGTTTATAAATTGGAGGAATCAGAAATGAAATATAAAACACACGGCGTCTGTTCCAGGGAAATCGATTTTGAGGTGGAAAACAACAAACTGGTTCAAGTCCAGTTTGTAGGGGGATGCTCCGGCAATACCCAGGGCGTGTCCCGCCTGGTGGAAGGAATGGATGTAGATGAAGCCATAAGAAGGCTGGAAGGAATCCAGTGCGGCTACAGGCCCACTTCCTGCCCGGACCAGCTTGCGGAAGCATTGAAGCAATACAAAGAAGGATTACAGTAAATAATAGAACACTGCAGAATGGTGGGATCATCACTCCATCCTGCAGCGCTTCCTTTTACACTTCCCCGAATACAGCCTTATAATCAGCCTGGAACTTGGCAATTCCCTGAATCGTAAGCGGATGATTTACCATTTGCTCCAATATCTTATAGGGAACAGTGGCAAGATCAGCTCCAGCCATTGCACAATCAATTACATGAATGGGATTGCGGATGCTGGCAGCAATGATCTCTGTTTTAATATTATGTTTCTTAAAAATATCCGTTATTTCCCTGATGAGTACAATGCCTTTCATGGAAATATCATCAAGACGCCCCATAAACGGGGAAACATAGGCAGCACCTGCACGAGCTGCCAAAAGAGCCTGTGCAGCCGAAAATACCAGAGTTACATTGGTCTTTATTCCTTCTTTCGTTAATACTTTAACAGCTTTTAGTCCCTCTGTTGTCATAGGTATTTTAACAACCATGTTGGGATGGATGGCTGCGATTTCCCGGCCTTCCCGTATCATCCCTTCTGCATCAACGGTAGTCGCTTTCACTTCTCCGCTGACAGGCCCTTCCACCATCTCAGTGATTTCCCTAATAACCTCTTTAAAATCCCTTCCCTCCTTTGCGATCAAAGACGGATTGGTGGTCACCCCGCAGATGATTCCCATATCATTGGCTGTTCTGATATCTTCTGTATTGGCCGTATCAATAAAAAATTTCATACCGTGTTTCTCCTTACCTTATCAGGCCAGACTTCTTACCTTGGCGATCTGCTCTTTATCCAGTTCTAAAATATCACTGTTATCCATAGAAGTATTGGAATCTTCAATTAAAATCATTTTAGTATCTTTCCGGGTAATGGTGTTATGCCACAGGGTTGCCGGAATGTTATATACCTTATCAGGCTGCATGTGAACCGCGCCAAATTCCAGGCTTTTTTCTGATTCATTGGCATAAACAAGAGTACACGCTCCCTCTACAAGTACAAAAAGCTCATCCGTTTTGTTATGCCTTTCCAGGCAGTCAATTCCTTCCACATCATTAGCCGGTTTCCAGTTTTTGATGCCAACGGTCCATTTTTCATTTTCAAATACTCTCTGCATTCCTTCGCCCGCAAACTCGTAAACAGCAATATCCATGATTTTATCCTCCCATTAATCCAGCATATTTCTGCAGGCTTTTGCCACATGTCCGGCAGTGAGTCCATAAGCTTCAAAAAGCTCTTCCGGCTTTCCGGATTTACCAAACTTATCCTGTATTCCCAATGACGTAAATTTAGCGCCCATATGCCCGGCCAGGACCTCTGCCACCGCTGACCCAAGCCCGCCAATCACAGAATGTTCCTCTATGGTCACAATGCCTTTGCAGGTTTCATTCATTTTTAAAATGATGTCTCTATCAATCGGTTTGATGGTATGCATATTCACAACCGCCGCATGAATGCCTTCCTTTTCAAGCTCCCCGGCTGCCTGTAATGCCTCAGGGATCATCAGACCACAGGATATGATGCAGACATCATTCCCTTCCTTCATCACATTGGCCTTTCCCGGTATAAACGGGGTCTCCGGGGTTGTAATATCCTTGCAGACCGGCCTTGCCACCCGAATGTATACCGGTCCGTTTATTTCAGCCGCAGCCATCACGGCTTTCTCCGTTTCCGCCGGATCACAGGGTACAAAGATGGTCATATGGGGCATTTCCCTCATAAGAGCAATGTCTTCAAAAGACTGGTGGCTTCCGCCGTCTTCTCCTACGGAAAGGCCGGAATGGGAAAAACCGAACTTCACATTTGCATTGGTATAGCAGATGGAATTACGGATCTGCTCATAAGCCCGTCCTGCTCCAAATAATGCAAAGGTACTGGCAAAGGGTATGTATCCGGTATTTGCAAAACCTGCTGCGGCACACATCATATTTGCTTCTGCAATTCCCATATTATAGAAACGATCCGGATATTTTTCCTGAAACATACAGGTCTGGGTGGCATGTGCCAAATCCGCATCCAGCACCACTACCTTTTCATTCTCCGCACCTAATTTTACAAGAGATTCTCCATAAGCAACTCTCAGTGACTTCCCCATTACTCTACCTCCTGCTCTTTCATTGCCTGGGCAAATTCTTCTGCATTCATTGGTCTTCCGTGCCAGCCAGACTGGTCTTCCATAAAGGAAACCCCTTTTCCCTTTATGGTATTACAGCAGATAAACTTCGGTTTACCTTTTACCGGCGCCTTTAAGGCTGCTGTTATGGCAGAGATATCATGTCCGTCCACTTCAAAGCATTCAAATCCAAACGCTTCATATTTTTTCACAATACCTCCCAGGCTCATGACCTCTGCATTGCATCCGTCAATCTGCAGCTTGTTATAATCCAGCAGAAACGTAAGATTATCAAGCTTATAATGAGCCGCAGCCATGGCCGCCTCCCATACAAGCCCTTCCTGGCACTCTCCATCTCCAAGGATTGCATACACGTTATAGGATGCACCCCCATGTTTGGCAGCCAAAGCCAGGCCCATTGCCAAAGATGCCCCCTGGCCCAGGGAGCCGGTGTTCATATCCACCCCCGGAGTCTTTGTACAATCCGGATGTCCCTGTAAGTGACTGTCAATCTGTCTTAAGCCCGCTAAATCTTCCTTGGGAAAATACCCCAGATCCGCCAGTACCGCATACAATGCAGGGCATGCATGGCCTTTGCTCAATACCAGACGATCCCTGTCCGGCTTATCCGGATCCTTTGGATCCACATTCATCACTTCATAATAGAGTGCCATGAGCATCTCAACACAGGATAAGGATCCTCCCGGATGCCCGGACTGACAGGCAAATAACATTTTAAGAATTTCAGCCCGCAGTTCTTTTGCTTTCTTATTGTACTGCATTTGTTTTCCTCCTTATATATAACTCAGCCTTTTACGGCTCCTGCTGTTAACCCTTCCACTAACCGCTTCTGTGCAAAAAAGAACATGATGCATACCGGAATAATGGTTATGATGCCTCCTGCTGTCAGCAAATCCCACTGAACCCCTAATTGTCCGATCAGGCTTTTCAAGGCCACCGGAATGGTACGCGTCTCTGTATTGGTAAACATCACTGCAAAGGTGTATTCATTCCATGATGTCATAAAAATATAAACCCCTGTAGCCACCAGACAAGGTCCCAGTATGGGAAGAATGATCTTCACAAAAGCAACGCCCCGGTTGCAGCCATCTACCAGGGCTGCTTCTTCCAGGGACATGGGAAGATCATTTAAAAACCCTAACAGCAGCCATACGGAAAATGGAATGGTAAAGGTGGTATAAGATAATACAAGGGAAGCAGGCGTGAACAAAAGTCCCATCTTGCGCATAATGGAATAAAGGGGAATCAGCAATAATACCGTAGGAAACATATTGTTGCAGAGGAACGTGCACATGAGAAGCTTTCTGCCGGCAAACTGGTATCTGGAAAAGGCATAAGCCGCAAGCGTGGAGGCAGTCAAGGATACAAGAGTCGTTATTGCTGCCACCACAAAGCTGTTCTTTATCGCTGCCAGGAAATTAACCGTAGTGGTAAAAAGCTTCCGGTAAGATTCAAAGGTGATGGCTCTGGGCAGGTAGGTAACTACCATGCCGTACAGCTCATCCTGTGGTTTCAAGGATGTGACAAGTGTCCAATAGAACGGGAACAAAATAAAGATAAGCATTGCAATCAACGGCAGATACACACACAGAATCCGTTTTATATCAGGTTGTTTCTTCATCCTTTACTCCTCCCCTTTGAAATTCATTTTTAAGTACGGGACTGCAGCAAACAAAAGCAGTACTGCCAGCAATAACGCCATTGCAGATGCATAACCCAGATTCAGTGCATTTCCCTTGTTGAATATATAAACGCTGAGCGTCTGGGTCGAATACGCCGGCCCGCCTTCGGTCATGTTAAAAATTACATCCACTGAATTGGCAACCCAGATAACACGAAGCAGCGCCGTAACAAAAATTGTATTCTTAATGGATGGAATGGTTATATAAAAAAGTTTCTGCCACGCCGCTGCTCCGTCTATGCTGGAAGCTTCATATATTTCTGAGGATACGCCCTGTAAAGCTGCCAGAAGCATAAGCGCAAAAAACGGAATCCCCTGCCAGATAATGGTCACAATGACACTGGGAAATGCGGTTGACACCTGGGACAGAAAAGGGATTTTATCCGAAATAACATGAAGCTTTAAAAGCAGATCATTCAGAACACCAAAGTTGCCGTCATAAATCCATCTCCACATCAACCCGATTAAGACTCCAGGCGTAACCCAGGGTATCATACTGACCGCCCTCACCACTCCCCTCCCGAAAAACTCCTGATTTAAGAGAAGTGCCAGAATAAACCCGAACAAAAACTGAAAACCAACTCCGCATACCACCCATAAAATAGTTCGGATAAGAGCTCCCCAGAACAGGGGATCCTTAAAAGCAGAGGCATAATTGGTCAGCCCATGAAATGCAATCTCTTTCGGTCTTCGAAGATCATAGTTCTGAAAGCTCATAAGAATTGCATTCATAACCGGTATAAACACCACACACAAAATAATAATCACTGCCGGAGCCACCAGTACATACGGCCATATGGTCCGTTTTTTAACCATCGATAGTTCTCCCTCCCAACCGGAAGGGGCCGCCTTTTTGCAGCCCCCTCACCTTTCGATTCCTTATTGATATAATCCGGCCTGTAAAGTCTTCATACACTCTTCGGCAGATATGCCGCCGGTCAGTGCCTGAGAAACGGTATTGGGCCACAGCGTGGAAATCCATTCTGTAGTTGTATCAAGAATCGGAATGATACCTGCAAACTTCTGTCCATCAATGGAGGCTTTCATAAAGCGGTTATTCTGGAAAAAGTCAGTCTCCTGGACACTTTTACTTACCGGAACATTTCCAGTTCCTTCACACCACATTTTCTGGCCTTCTCCTGCTGCCAGATAGGATACCCACTCAAAGGCTGCCTCTTTGTTTTCACAGGATTCAAATATAACTGTTTCCGTGTCTCCCATTGATGTCCATTGACCCTTACCTGCCGGGAACGCAAATGCAGATACATCATCTCCCAGCAGCTTTTCCATATCCTTGCTGGAACCTGTATGATGAATGGTCATGGCTGTCAGCCCTGACTGGAAGTTGGCAATGATCTCACTGAATCCGTCGCTGGTTGCTGTGGGAGGCACATAGCCCTTTTTATAAATATCAATGAAATCCTGCATGCCCTGTACTGCCTCAGGTGTTGTTAAGTCCTCAAAGCTGCCGCCCCGTCCATATACAAAGCTGCCCCATGGCTCCTGACCGCCCTTTGCCCCTCTCATGCCAAAGCCGTATACGTCGGTTTTTCCATCCCCATTGGTATCCATAGTGCACTTTTCTATGGCCTGTAAGAATTCTTCATAAGTCTTCGGAACCTCTATCCCTGCCTGTTTGAAGATGGATGGCCTGTAATATACATACAGAACCTGAATGTTCCATGGCATTACATGGATTCGCTCCATATCTCCGGCTTTTTTCATAATGTCATAAATGTTATCATCAATTTCATCTTTTTTATCCCAGGCATCAATCATTGGTGTTAAGTCAGCCAACAAATCGTTGTTTACAAATAATGGTGTGGAGGTGAGCTTCCATGTGGCGCAGTCAATATCTCCGCCACCCATTTTAGCGTTAAATAGATTCTCTGAATATGCTCCTCCATCCCATGGGCTTTCTTCTCCTACAACGGTAATTCCTTTGCCGTTTTCATCATTAAACTTCTTGATAATATCCTGCATAAGCTGGGAGTAGTCCGTATTGTCGGCCCAATAACGAAATTTTATGGTACATGGTTTTGAAGCCTGTCCCTCCTTTGCCGGTGTGGTCTGTGTACCTGCTGCTGTAGTTTGTGCACCTGCTGTTGTGGTCTCTGTACCTGTTGCCGTAGCTTCTTTGCTGCCTGAAGAACAGCCTGCCATGGTTCCCCCGGCCATAAGAACTGCCAGAACCACTGCCATTGTTTTCTTTCCAATAACCCCTTTTTTCATTTTCGTTCTTCCCTTTCCCTTACATCATTTAGTGTTTCCCACACATGCCGTTCAGCAAGAAATTTGGCCTCCATATAATTGCCGTCGGCAATTGCTTTATAAATACCTTTATGGCTTCGTTTTGCCCGTTTGAAGCTCTCCAGGTCATTATGGGTTTCTACGTGGCTCCTACGGATGGATTCATTGATTATGGGTACCACCCGAATGAGTACTTCATTATGGGTGCATTCTGCTACAGCCGTATGGAACTGAACATCCATCTCTGCCGTAGCGGTGCTGTTGATCTGAATCTGGTCCATTTCCGCTACCAGTCTCTCAAGATTTTTAATATCCTGAGGTGTGGCCCTTTGTACCGCCAGTCCTGCAATCTGAGGTTCAATTAACATCCGGGTTTCAAACAGATTCTGAATAAGATACTTCTGATCCGTAAAATGCAGCCCAAGGGGATCCTCCCCGATCCCTGTTCCGGCACTGACAAAAGTTCCGCTCCCCTGGCGGATGACAACTACATTTTCAGCCCTTAAATACTTCATGGCTTCTCTCAGCGTAGAACGGCTGACTCCAAAAACCTCTGTCAGTTCCTTCTCCGTAGGCAGCCGGTCTCCCGGCTTCATCTCTCTTTGGATAATCATGGTTTTTACCTTTTGAGCCGTAGCCATAGGGAGAACATCCATATTCTGCATCTTATCCGTATTCCTTCTCATACCTCCTCCTCTCCGCAAATCAGCTTGTATAAATTGTATACAAATAAATCTTTTTACTGTTTCTATTTAGTTACTTTTAACTTTCATCTGTCCTAATATTAGCATAACATATGACGTATGTAAATACCATTTTTATGTTTATTTGAATCATTATTATAAAATCACAATTTACCCCTAATTTATTTATGCACATTATACAAATACTAATAATAATTCATCAGACCTTTACTATACTTATCATACCAATTGGTATGTTGTTTGTACTTTTGTACGTTGATAATACAAAGAAAAGCCTTCATAAATTCTAAAACTTAGACGTCTGTTTACAATATAATTCTGTCATGCTGAAATACAATCAACCATATTCCTGCTCTTAACTCAGGTATGGCTATGATTTAAACCTTTTGACATAAAAATAAATCCCGCACTTAAAAAAGTAAGGGATTTATAGTATTACAGCCCTATGGATATACCTAACGGTCCATCAGTTTGCAGGCTGCCACGCCCACAATCGTTGAAATTAAAGTGGCAATGAGCGCAGGCCCTACCACTGCCATTGGATTGGGGCTTCCGTACTGGCTCCTGTAGGCGATCATATTGACCGGTATTAACTGCAGGGAAGAAATATTAATGATGAGAAAGGTGCACATCTCATTATTTGCAGTCCCCTCAGGAACCGGATTAAGGGAATATTTCCCGGAAACCTCTCCTGTTCTGCGTTTTTCTTCCAGTTCTTTTAAAGCCTCCATTGCCTTAAGCCCTGCCGGCGTGGCCGCCCATCCAAGGCCTAGGATATTAGCGATAATATTGGTAGAAATATATTCAAAGGATGGATGGTCCTTGGGAATCCTTGGAAAAAGGAAACGAAGTACTGGACTCATTCTCTGTGACATTCGTTCAATCAGCCCGGATTTTCGCCCTATTTCCATGATTCCGCTCCAAAACGACATGATCCCCAGCATGGTTATGCACAGCATCACCGCTTCCTTTGCAGAGGTCAGCGCCCCATCTGTCACCCCGTTTAAATTCCCATGAAATGCCCCCCAAAGAACTCCTACCAGCATCATAAAGGCCCATAAATAATTCAGCATTGTTCTTTCCTCTTCTTCACATCATTCAATTCTTTCTTAATCCATCTTATTCCCTCCAAAATTCTGTTATGTGTTTTCCCTGTTACAAATTCAGAGTAAAATAGAGTATGCAGGAATATTGGTTGGCCCCGTTGCTGGCATTAATACGAAAAATACCGCAAGACAACTGAACTTCTGCTGTCTTGCGGTATCTATTTTCATAAAAGCTATATTAATTCAGGTTTTCTATTGGCATTACCCGGATACGATCCGCTTTCGGTTATTGGCCATTTCCGGATCTTACCTGTTTTCAATGTTCCCTGTCATTTGTCAGATTCAGCTTATCCAGTACAAAGAACATCAGACCCATAAGCATACCTACTACACATGCGAGAACCATACCAGACAACTGGATGCTGCCGAACTGAACGGCAACTCCGGAAAGTCCTGTTACAAAGATAACGGAGGTCATGGCCATGTTTCTGGATTTTCCATAATCTACCTGTGCATCAACCAGAATGCGAATACCGGAAGCTCCGATCATTCCGTATAATAAGAATGAAATTCCGCCAATTACCGGCCCTGGAATTGTGTTGATCAGTGTTGTCATCTTTCCGATAAAAGAACAGGCAACAGAAAGGATCGCTGCTCCTCCGATTACATAGACGCTGTATACCTTTGTCATTGCCATAACGCCGATATTCTCTCCATATGTGGTAGTTGGCACGGAACCCACAAGGCCGGAAAGTGTGGTTGATATATAATCTCCCAGAAGAGAACGGTGAAGCCCCGGATCCTTGATCAAATCTCTCTCTACGATCTTGCTGGTTACGATCTGATGACCGATATGCTCCGACGTAACCACTAAAAGCACCGGAAGAATAATGACAATTGCTTCCCACTTGAACTTTGGCGCTGCAAAGTTAGGCAGTGACAGCCATGCTGCTGTGCTGATCTCACTGAAATTTACAATACCGCATAAAAGTGCAGTCACATATCCTACAATAATCGCAATCAGAATCGGGATAACAGATAAGAATTTCCTGAATACCACAGAACCAAGGACTGCTGTCAGCAGAGTTGCCAGAAAAACAATGACATTTCTCATATCAATCATTTCATCCTTAAGGCCTGCATTGGCTGCCGCTGTTCCTGCCAGCTCCAGGCCGATCAGCGCTACAACCGGTCCCATGGCCGCCGGAGGAAGAACAATATCAATCCAGTCTGAACCGAATTTATAAATAATCAGTGCCAGAATACATCCGCAAATACCCACGGCAACGAACCCGCCCAGGGCATAATTATAGCCCCATTTGCTGATAACAATTCCTGCCGGTGCCAGGAACGCAAAACTGGAGCCAAGGTATGCCGGTGCTTTTCCCTTTGTTATGAAAATAAATAATAATGTTCCCAGTCCATTCATAAACAGTACAACTGCCGGGTTGATTCCAAATATAAAAGGAACCAGGACTGACGCCCCGAACATTGCGAACATGTGCTGGATACTTAAGGGCACCAGCAACTTAAACGGCACTTTTTCTTCCACCTGAATGATTTTCTTGCTTTCCATACAGCTCTCCATTTCTCTTATAGTCTTCTAAATAATTTTTTATCTTTCCCATTATAGCACCACCTCCATTTTCGCGCAACAACTTAAAAAACGGAGAATATTACCATCCCGGTTTATCCAGCAGTCTTGTCTGCCGGATGCACCGGAAAAAGGGCTGCAGCTCCGGTTTTCTTCAAACCGGCAGCCCAGCAGCCCATTTTAGTCAGTTCTCACCAACCAGATCCTTTATAACTTCTTCCACGTTTTCCATCCGCTCCGCCCGGTATGCGTTGCTTCCGCAGAATACCAGACCTTCATCAATCCGGCCTTCCGCTGAGTTCACCAAAGCCTCTGTTATGCAGTAAGGAATTGTGGTCCTGTCACATCGTTCCAGGCATTGATAGCAATGCTTTAAACGGAAAGGATTATTTCCCACACCTTTTAAAAAGGGATTCATGATCGCCCTTCCCGGCATTCCCACAGGGCTTTTGGTAATGACGATATCCTCCTTCTTTGCCTGAAGATAAGCCTGCTTAAATTCCTCCGGTGCATCGCATTCCACAGTGGTCACAAATCTGGTTGCTACCTGAACGCCATCAGCGCCCAGGGAAAGCTGGTGCACCACATCCTCATGGGAGTAAATGCCTCCTGCGGTCACCACAGGGATCACCTTATTGTACTTATCCGCGTATTCCTTTACCAGGCGTATGATACCTCTCACTTCTTCATCATATTTTGCCTGATGATAGGTGTGATCCACATCAGAAGTATCCACCCCAAGGTTTACCAGCTCATCTCTGGAAAATCCTAAGTGTCCTCCGGCAAGAGGTCCTTCCACCACTACCAGATCAGGTGCCCGGTGGTATTTCCGGTCCCACATCTTACAAATGACCATGGCAGATTTTACTGTTGATACAATGGGAGCTATCTTGGTTTTCAATGCCATTCCGGCTTCTTCCGCAGCCTCCGCCACATATTCCGGCAGGCTTACAGGAAGCCCGGCTCCTGATATGATTAAATCCGCTCCGGCCTTTACCGCCTTTTTCACATAACTGGCATAATTTTTTGTGGCAACCATAATGTTAAATCCTATGATGCCTTCCGGCGCGATTTCCCTTGCCTTTTTCATTTCCTGTCCAATGGCCCGCAAATTCGCTTCCAGTGGATTCTGTTTAAAATCCGGCTCCCGAAAGCCGATCTGGGCCGTGGAAATGATTCCGATCCCACCAGCCTTTGCCACTGCTCCGGCTAAGGAAGAAAGGCTGATTCCAACTCCCATGCCGCCCTGGATCACCGGATACTTTGCTGCCAGATCTCCTATTACCAAAGGTTTTAATGTTCCCATTACATTCTCCTAAATCTTTCATATCTTTGATTTGCAAGTTCTTCCTTTGTCATGGTAAGGTAAGTGGCAAAAAATTCTTCCACAGCCTTATCCATTTCTTCCGCAATCAGGTCAAGATTCTCTGCGCACGCCGGCTCTTCCTCCGGTATCACCCGCTCAATGAGACCTAACTCCATTAAATCCCTGGCCGTGATCTTCATGACCCTGGCCGCTTCATTTGCCTTTTTGCTGTCTTTATAAAGAATCGAAGCAAAGCCCTCCGGAGAGAGGATGGAGTAGATGGAATTTTCCATCATCCAGACTTCATTTCCAACTGCCATGGCAAGAGCGCCGCCGCTGCCGCCTTCTCCTACAACGATGGAAAGAACAGGAACCGTTAAATCCGCCATTTCAAATAAGTTTCTGGCTATGGCTTCTCCCTGACCCCTTTCCTCGGCCTCCAGGCCGCAAAAGGCTCCCGGCGTATCCACAAAACAGACAATGGGGCGGCCAAAGGCTTCGGCTTGTTTCATCAGGCGCAAAGCCTTCCTGTATCCATCAGGTGACGGCATTCCAAAATTACGCTTAATATTATCCTTTGTATTCTTCCCTTTTTCCTGCCCAATGACCGTAACAGGAATTCCATGGAAAGATGCGATTCCGCCTATAATGGCTCCATCCTCTTTATAATAACGGTCCCCGGCAAATTCCATAAAATCATCAAATATTGCATGGATGTAATCCGATGCCACCGGCCGGCACGAGCTTCTGGATAACAGCACCGTATCCCAGGCGCTCCTTTTATTCTTTCTCAACCGGAAGGGCTTCTTTTTTCCACCGCTTGATTCTGTTTTTGCACAGTTATCCACATGAAGATCCCTTTGACTTTGGGGATTGTGGAGCTTTAAGATGCTTGCCAGGGTTTCCTTCATCTCTTCTCTTGGCACAATCTTGTCTATGAAGCCATGTTCAAGCAAAAACTCCGCTCTCTGAAACCCTTCCGGCAGCTTCTGTCCAATGGTCTGTTCGATTACCCGGGGGCCGGCAAACCCAATAAGGGCAAAAGGCTCCGCCAGGATGATATCGCCAAGCATTGCAAAGCTGGCAGTCACTCCTCCTGTGGTTGGGTCGGTGAGCACGCTGATAAACAGCTGACCTGCCTTGTGATGGCGCTTTAATGCCGCTGAGGTCTTTGCCATCTGCATCAGGGACACGATTCCCTCCTGCATTCTGGCTCCGCCGGAGCATGCAAAAATAATCACCGGAAGCTTTTCTTTTGTTGCCCGCTCCACAGCCCTTGCGATCTTTTCTCCCATAACCTGACCCATGCTGCTCATGATAAAGCGGGCATCACAAACACCCATTACCGCCTTCTGACCGTTTATTTCACAGCTGCCCGTGACAATGGCTTCAGAAAGCCCGGTCTTTTCCCTGGCTGCTGCCACCTTCTTATCATACCCCGGGAAATCCAGAGGATTTTTAAATTCCATTTCCTTATCCCATTCTTCAAAGGTTCCCTTATCTGCGATCATTTCAATTCTTTGATAAGCATGAAGGCGGAAATATCCCTTGCACTTGGGGCAGATGAAATGATTGCTTCTCACATCCTCCGCATAAACGGGCTGGCAGCATTTATTACACTTCTTCCAAAGTCCTGCAGGAATGTTGGGTTCCTCAGCTTTATCCGGAGTCTTGTATTTGCTGTCTATTAATGTATAGGTTTTCTTAAACATGGTTTTTAACATAAGATTGCTCCTTTACCTGCCTACCGGACATAATCCGGGAAATATTTCGGGATAAAATCCGTATCCACGTCTCCGTCCCGGTAAGCTTCATGACTCAGGATGTCAAACTGAAAATCCACATTTGTCTCGATTCCCTCGATGATCAGTTCCCCAAGAGCGCTTCTCATCTTTAAGATGGCCTCCTCCCGGTCTTTTCCGTGGACGATCATTTTCATTAACATGGAATCATAATTGGCCGGAACCTTATAATCGTTGTAAATGTGGGTGTCAATGCGGACTCCATTGCCTCCCGGTACATGGACATTTTTTATAAGACCCGGACAGGGCATGAAGTTTTTCCCCGGGTTTTCCGCATTGATCCTGCATTCAATGGCATGACCTGCAATTGCCACATCCTCCTGCCTGATGCTCAACGGTTCTCCTGCTGCGATCCGGATCTGTTCCTTGATCAAATCCAGGCCCGTCACCATTTCCGTGACCGGATGCTCTACCTGGATGCGGGTGTTCATCTCCATAAAATAAAAATTCTTATGTTTATCCAGAAGGAATTCAATGGTTCCTGCATTCTCATATCCAACAGCCTTAGCCGCGCGGACCGCCACCTCTCCCATGCGGTTTCTCAATTCCTGAGAAATCGCAGCTGATGGGGATTCTTCCAGAACCTTCTGATGGCGCCTTTGAATGGAACAGTCACGTTCACCAAGATGCACCACATTTCCAAACTTATCCGCCATGATCTGAAACTCAATATGCCTTGGCTTTTCAATATATTTTTCAATATACATGGTATCATCCGAAAATCCTTTTACAGACTCCATCTGGGCATTCTTAAAATTAGCCACAAAATCATCCAGTCCTCTGGATATTCTCATGCCTTTTCCGCCGCCGCCAGAGGATGCCTTGATCATCACGGGAAAACCGATTCTTTCCGCCATGGACTTTGCCTCTTCCACCTGGCGGACAGCTTCCTTTCCCCCTGGTATCACAGGAACTCCTGCTTCTATCATGGTCTTTCTGGCCTCGGATTTATTTCCCATCTTTCCGATAATTTCCGCTGAGGGTCCGATAAAAGTAATGTTACATTTTTCACAAAGTTCCGCAAACCTTGTATTTTCCGAAAGAAAACCAAAGCCCGGATGAATGGCATCTGCCTTCATTGCCACGGTTGCCGTAAGGATTCTCTCCATGTTTAAGTAGCTCTGGGTTGAGGGCGCCGGACCAATGCAGATGGCCTCGTCAGCCAATAAGGTGTGAAGGCTTTCCCGGTCCGCTTCCGAATAAACGGCAACCGTTTTAATCCCCATTTCCCTGCAGGCTCTTATGATACGCACCGCAATCTCTCCGCGGTTGGCAATTAAAATCTTATCAAACATAAGCCTCACCTATCCAATCATAAATGTCAGTTCCCCGCTGGCGGCCAGCTTGCCGTCCACGGTTGCGGTGGCCTTTCCCACGCCTACAGGGCCTTTGCGCCTGATGATCTCACACTCCAGCTTAAGCCTTTCTCCCGGGATGACCTTGTGCTTGAATTTTGCCTTGTCAATGCCTCCGAAATAAGCGATTTTTCCCTTATTATCTTCCAGACTTAAGATGGCAACCGCGCCCACCTGGGCCAGGGCCTCTATGATCAGAACTCCCGGCATTACCGGCTCCGCCGGAAAATGCCCCTGAAAAAAGGGCTCATCATAAGTCACACATTTATATCCAACGGCTTTCACTCCGGGTTCAAATTCTTCGATACAGTCCACCAGTAAAAACGGATGTCTGTGAGGAATGATCTCCTGAATTTCCTTAATACCTAACATCATACGCCCTCCTATTTTTAAAAGAGAGGCCCAGCCTCTGGGCCTCTCTTAGTTATCTCAACGGCTTATCGGATACGGAACAGAGGCTGACCGTACTCCACCACATCTTCGTTGCCTACCAAAATGGCTTCCACCACGCCATCGTATTCACATTCAATCTCATTCATCAGCTTCATGGCTTCAATAATGCCTAAAACCTGACCCTTTTTCACCTGATCTCCGGCCTTTACAAAGGGCTCACTGTCAGGAGACGAAGCATTATAAAAAGTTCCGACCAAAGGAGAGGATACAAGCTTTTCTGAACAGATGCCGCTTCCCGGCACTTCCCCGCCATTCTCGGAAACAGTGGCTGCCTGAGACGCCTGCTGGGTGAAAACGCCTGCTGCCATTTCTGCCGGAGCAGCATGGTTTCCGGATATTGTCACGATTTCTCTTTCTTTTTCTTTCTTAATGGAGAGCTTCATATCTCCCTCTTCCATCTTAAAGCTGGTCAGGTCATTTTCTTTCACAGCCTGCATCAGCCTGATAATCTCATTGATCTCCATAGACTGCCTCCTATTGTTCGAACTTCTTCACAAGAATGCTGGCATTGTGTCCGCCAAATCCCAGGGAGTTGCTGATGGCATATGTTACATCCAAAGAAGCGCCTTCCCCCTTGGTGTAATCTAAATCACAGCCTTCCCCTTCTTCCTGCAGGCCGGCAGTTGCATGAACAAAGCCATCCTGAATGGATTTTACACAGGTAATGAACTCAATTCCTCCTGCTGCACCTAAAAGGTGGCCGACCATTGACTTGGTGGAATTGATCTTTACATTTTTTGCATGATCCCCTAAGGCAGTTTTGATTGCCATGGTCTCAAACAGATCATTGTGATGAGTGCTGGTGCCGTGAGCATTAATATAGTCAAGCTGATCAGGAGTGATTCCCGCATCCTTTATGGCATCAGTCATGGCTCTTGCCGCACCGCTTCCATCCTCAGCCGGGGAAGTGATGTGGTATGCGTCACAGGTTGATCCATATCCCACAACTTCGCCGTAAATAACCGCATTTCTGGAAAGAGCGTGCTCCAGCTCCTCTAAAATGACCACGCCGGCCCCTTCTCCCATGACAAAACCGCTTCTGTCCTTGTCAAAGGGAATGGAGGAACGAAGAGGATCATCAGAAGTGGTAAGAGCCGTAAGAGCCGTAAATCCTGCAACGCCGATAGGGGTGATGCTGGCTTCCGCGCCTCCCGCCACCATTACATCCGCTTCTCCATACTGGATAGAGCGGAATGCTTCCCCAATGGAATGGGTTCCGGTAGCACAGGCAGTCACTACATTGATGCATTTTCCTTTTAATCCGAACTGGATTCCAACATTTCCGGCTGCCATATTGGATATCATCAGAGGCACTAAAAGGGGATTTACCCTGCCAGGTCCTCTTTCCAGAAGCTTTTTATTCTCTCTTTCCAGGGCCTGCAGGCTTCCGATTCCGGAACCAACGCTTACGCCCACCCGGTAAGGATCTTCCTTTTCTAATTCAATGCCGGAGGTTTCCAGGGCTTCCTTGGATGCTGCCACAGCAAACTGGGCAAACCTCTCCATTCTTTTGGCTGCCTTTACATCCATGTAATCTTTTGGATCGAAATCCTTTACCTCAGCTGCCAGCTTTGCCTTATAATCTGTTGTATCAAACTGGGTGATCGGTCCGATCCCCACCTTTTTTTCCTTTAAACCATTCCAGAAGCTTTCCACATCTTTTCCAATAGGGGTAATGGCACCCATACCGGTCACTACAACTCTTCTCTTCATACCATTTCTCCTTTTCTTTTTCCTGTCCATGAGGTTTGGACATAAAGGTATACATGATTACATAGCCATACCGCCATCCACACTTATCACCTGACCAGTGATGTATCCGGCTTCCTCTGATGCCAGAAATGCTACCGTGCCGGCAATATCTTCCGTTGCTCCAAAACGCTTCATTGGAATCTGCTCTAAAGACGCCGCTTTTACGGACTCCGGCAGAACATCAGTCATGGCCGTATGGATGAAACCAGGAGCCACCGCATTCACGGTAATTCCTCTGCTTGCAACCTCCCTGGCAAATGACTTGGTAATGCCGATCACTCCGGCCTTGGCTGCGCAGTAATTTGCCTGGCCTGCATTTCCCAGCACTCCGGAAACAGAAGAGATGTTTATGATC
This sequence comes from Lachnospiraceae bacterium, assembly GCA_902363835.1. Lineage (GTDB taxonomy): Bacteria > Bacillota > Clostridia > Lachnospirales > Lachnospiraceae > Lacrimispora. The sequence continues at coordinate 18,108 of CABJBM010000015.1, read as the reverse complement.
CTTCCGCTCTTTTGCTTAATCATCTGGCGGGCCACATGCTTCATGCAGTTAAACACTCCCTTTAAGTTGGTGTTAATCACCGCATCAAAATCTTCTTCAGACATTTTCATCAGCAGATTATCCCGTGTGATCCCTGCGTTGTTCACAAGAATATCCAGCTTTCCGTATTTCTTAATAACGCCCTCTAAAAATGCGCCTACGCTCTCATAATCCGATACATTGCACTGGATGGCCTCTGCTGTGCCGCCCTTTTCTTCGATCTCCTTCACCACTTCCATGGCTTTGGAATCAGAACCATTATAATTTATAATCACGGTTGCTCCCTGGCCTGCCAGCTTTACGGCAATTGCCCTGCCTATTCCCCTGGCCGCTCCGGTTACCACTGCTATCTTACCATCTAACATGTTCCTTACCTCCTGCATTCATAATGAAGTTCGATTGACCTGACGGTTCAGCGAACGGCTATTTTTCTAAACTCAAGCTGCGCTTACGCTTTCTGTCATTAAGAAAAGTATGCCTCCATGTCTTCCAGTTTCTCTATATTAAAGATTCTTACGTCCTTTGTAATCTTCTTGATAAATCCGGCCAGGGTCTTGCCCGGCCCGATCTCGATAAAGGTATCCACCCCGTCTGCCAGCATGGTTTCCACACTCTGCTGCCAGCGAACAGAAGAATATACCTGCTGCTTCAGCAAAGGTTTTACCATTTCACTGTCAGTCACATACCTGGCAGTCACATTGGCAACGTAAGGGATATGAGGGGTTTTTATTTCCACTCCCTCCAACACCTCTCCAAGCTTTTCCCCTGCACCGGTGAGCAGGGAGGAATGGAAAGGCCCGCTTACATTTAACATCAGCGCCCGCTTTGCGCCTGCTGCCAGAAGCTTTTCATTTGCCGCTTCCACAGCCTCTTTTTTACCTGATATAACAATCTGCCCGGGGCAGTTGTAATTGGCGATCTGGACTCCCTCCATACCGCCTAATACCTCTTCAATTTTTAAGGCATCCAATGCCAGAATAGCCGCCATTGCTCCGATTCCCGGGGGAACAGCCTGCTGCATGAGGATTCCCCTCTGCCTGACCGTACCAATCGCATCCCCGTCGCTCATAACGCCTGCGGCCGCAAGCGCACAATATTCTCCCAGGCTTAAACCGGCAGACACCTGCGGTCTGATACCTTTTTCTGCTTCCAGTACCCGCATCATGGCAATGCTGGTGGTCACCATGGCTGCCTGGGTATATTCCGTAATATCCAGCCGGTCATTCTTTTCAAAGCAAAGTTTTGGTAAGTCAAAACCAAGCAGGTCCGAAGCCATGTCATACGTTTCTTTTCCAATCCTTGTCTGCTCATAAAAATCCTGGCCCATACCACAGTACTGCGCACCCTGGCCTGGGAAAATAAATGCAATCTTGCTCATAATAATAAACTCCTCTTTAACGGCCAAGCAACCTCTCAGCCTGCTCCATCATCTCTTCTATTATTTCCCTGCAGGTCTGTTCTCTGCAAATCATACCTGCAATCTGCCCGGCCATAACCGTTCCGTTTGTGATATCTCCCTCCTGGACAGCCTTTCTCAAGGTTCCAAGGGTCATGTACTCTAATTCCTCAAAGGATTTGCCTTCCTGCTCCAGTTTGGCATACTCCCTTGTCATCTGGTTTCTTAAACATCTTACAGGATGGCCATGACTGCGTCCGGTTACTGCGGAGTCAATGTCCTTTGCCTTAATGATCCGCTGCTTGTAGTTGTCATGGACAATGGATTCCTTTGCAACCACAAACCTGGTTCCGATCTGAACAGCCTCTGCCCCCAGCATAAACGCTGCGGCAATTCCCCGTCCGTCACCAATGCCGCCGGCTGCGATCACTGGTATGGATACTGCATCCACCACCTGGGGAACCAGAGTCATGGTCGTCTGTTCTCCAATATGGCCCCCTGATTCGCTGCCTTCCGCCACCACTGCGTCCGCTCCGTACTTTTCCATCCTCTTTGCCAGAGCCACGGAAGCCACCACAGGGATTACCTTGATGCCTGCTGCCTTCCACATATCCATATACTTTTCCGGATTTCCGGCTCCGGTGGTTACCACCTTAATGCCTTCTTCCACTACTACCTTTGCCACATCCTCTGCATGAGGGCTTAACAGCATGACATTGACACCAATGGGTTTTCCCGTCAGTTCCTTTGCCTTGCGGATTTCCGCCCGCACCACCTCGCCGGGAGCATTAGCCCCGCCGATTAATCCTAAGCCTCCGGCTTCCGATACAGCCGCTGCCAGGTGATGCTCAGCCACCCAGGCCATGCCTCCCTGGATAATCGGGTGGTCCACTCCCAATAGTTCGGTAATTCTGGTTTTCATTACGCTTCCACGCCCTTTGCTTTTAAATAGTCCATAACCTGCTGAACTGTTGTCAACTTTTCCAAATCCTCAGACGGGATCTCCACAGAATACTCATCTTCAAGAGCCATAACAAGCTCAAACAAATCCAAAGAATCTGCTCCCAAGTCCTCTTTAAAGGAAGATTCGGCAGTGATTGTACCGGCCTCCACATTTAACTGTTCTGCGATAATTTCCTGCATTTTCTCCAACATAATTTCAATCTCCTCTTTCATTTTCATTTATATTTAATTTTATGCTATTACTTTGAAATTCAAAGTATTAGTCAAAATCATTACCACTCCAAAAGAGTGGCTCCCCAGGTCAATCCTGCTCCAAAGCCAGCAAGTATAAGCTTATCTCCCCGCTGTAATTTTCCTTCCCGGTTCATCTCATCCAAAAGTATGGGTATGGTTGCTCCCGATGTATTCCCATACCGTTCCAGATTGGTCGGGAATTTCTCCATAGGTATCTTCAACCTCTTTGCGATGGATTCAAAAATCCGGTAATTTGCCTGATGCAGAATAAAATATTTAATTTCTTCTATGTCGGTTCCGCTCTCTTCCACTATCTGTTTAATGGATTCCGGCACCGTCTTGACCGCAAACTTGAACACTTCCTGGCCGTCCATGGTCATGTATCCAAGCTCCGGCTTTTTTCCTGTAAGGAAATTGCCCGTGGTCCGCCCTCCGCATTCCAGGGCGTTTCCTCTGGTGCCATCCGCCCCCATGGTCATGTGAAGGATCCCCTTCTCTTCTGCCCGTACCACGGCCGCTCCGGCCCCGTCACCAAACAGAACACAGGTGCTTCTGTCATTCCAGTCAATGAGCTTGCTTAAGGTATCCGCCCCGATTACAAGCCCGGTCCGGTAAATCCCTGCTTTAAAAAAGCTGTGGATTGTATTAAAGGCATAAATAAATCCGGAGCAGGCTGCACTTATGTCAAAAGCAACGGCATGATCAGCTCCGATGGCCGCCTGTACCTCACAGGCACCGCTGGGGAAACAGCAATCCGCAGAAGATGTGGCTAAAATGATAATATCCAGCTCTTTTGCTGATACGCCGGCATTTTTTAGAGCTTCCTTTGCCGCCTGTATGGCCAGATCAGAGGTTCCCGACTCCGCCGATGCGATCCGTCTCTCCTTTATTCCGGTCCTGGTCCTTATCCACTCATCACTGGTATCCACAAACTTTGCCAGATCCTCATTGGTTACCACCTGCTCTGGGACAGCAGAACCCGTTCCTATAATTCTTGTTGTCATAAATTCCCCCATTCATGCCCCTGCTCTCCCTTTTAAGGCTTGCAGGATCCATGTCGCGTTGGATTGTTTTATTAATCAAATATTTTGAATATCAAAGTAATTCTATAAAAAGATCCACGGAATGTCAAGAGAAATTTTATGATTCATTTTTTATCAAGTACTGATAAACCTCCCTTTTACTGATCCCCCTGTCCTTTGCCACCATGCGCATGGCTTCCTTCCTGTCCAGCCCCTGGTTTACATAAATTTCCATATGTTCCTCCATTGACATCTCCCGGGAAGCCATGGATTTTTCCTCTATTTTCTCCCTGATGCTCTTTCCTTCTATAACGATGACGCACTCTCCCTTAGGCACCTCCTCTTCATAAGCCTTTAAAGCATCTGAAAAGGTTGTCCTGAATGCAGTTTCAAACCGTTTTGTAAGCTCCCTGCAAATGGTGATCTTCCGGTCTCCTAAAGCCTCATAAAGTTCTTTTAAAGTCTTAACAAGCCGGTGAGGAGCTTCATAAATGATTATGGTCCTGGACTCTTCCTTAAGCTCCTCCAGGATCCATTGTTTTTCTTTCTTATCAGATGGCAAAAAGGCCTCAAAACAGAAACGCCTGGTACCAAGTCCTGAAAGGGTCAGAGCCGTAATACAGGCTGCCGGGCCGGGAAGTGAAGTCACCTCAACCCCTGCCTCATAACACTGCCTTACCAGTTCCTCCCCAGGATCCGAGATACCCGGCGTCCCGGCATCGGTGATCAGGGCAATGCGGACTCCCTGCTTCATCTGTTCCACCAGATACCTGGCCTTTTCCACCTTATTATGCTCATGATAACTGGTCATGGGCGTTTTTATATCAAAGTGGTTTAAAAGCTTAATGCTGTGGCGGGTATCCTCCGCCGCGATCAAATCCGCTTCCTTTAAGGTATTTAAAACCCTCAGGGTAATATCATCAAGATTCCCTATGGGTGTTGCACACAAAAATAATTTTCCCTTATTCTCTTCCAATTTTCTGCTCCCAGTCGTTTCCTTTTCAATGCCAATGCTTTCCGGGTATAAACAGATACCTTCAAGGCATTGCCCATCTCAGCAAAAATCAATACCCATAAATGGTATAGATCTCATCCGTATACACACCTGGTTCCTTATATACAATCACAGGGGCCTCCACCTTGATCATGGATCTTCCTCCCCTCACAGATTCAAGGAGAACCATATTTGCTTCCCTGTCCACAAAAGGGTGAACCATTTTCATCCGCTTTGGCTCCAATCCGCAGCCTTTTAAAGCCGTTATGATCTCAGCCAGCCGGTGAGGCCGGTGAACCATGTAAAACCGCCCGCCAGGACGCAGAAGCCTTGCAGCTTCTCTTGTCACATCATGAAGGGTGCATAACACCTCATGGCGTGCAATTGCCTTTGGCAGCTCCGGATTTTTAAGGCCATGGGAATCGTTCATATACGGAGGATTTGAGGTCACCACGTCAAAGGAAGCCGCGCCAAATAAACGGCTGGCTTCCTTTATATCTCCCGTTACAATGGAAATTTTTTCTTCCAGATGGTTTAAGGCCACACTTCTTTTGGCCATTTCCGCCATTTCTTCCTGAATCTCTAAACCGGTATAATGAAGGCCCTGATTCTTGGCCTCCAAAAGGAGGGGAATGATTCCGGTGCCTGTCCCTAAATCCACCGCTTTTTCCCCTGGCTTTACCAGGGCAAATCCGGAAAGAAGGACTGCATCCATTCCAAAGCAGAACCCATCCCGTTTCTGTATGATCTTATACCCGTTTCTCTGGAGATCATCAATACGTTCATTTTCTTTTAAATCAATTGTCATCTAGCTTGGACTTTCCTTCTTTTTTTTCAAGGGCTTCCAATGCCTTTAACTCTGCATCAGTCACCTGGGTTTTCTCCCGGCGGCGCCTTGGCTTGAATTTCAGCTGCTCCACCTTGTATTCCCGGATTTCTTTTTCATCCTTAATGGTGACAACCACCTTTACCAATTGTCTTAAAACACTTACAGAATGAACCTCTCCCTTAAGTCCGTCATCCGTTGTGACAAAATCGCCTACATTAGGAAGCTTGCTGTTAAGCTCCTCATAGGTCTCCTCTTCATTTTTCAGGCAGCACATAAGCCTTCCGCAAACCCCGGAAATCTTTGTGGGATTTAAGGATAAGTTCTGTTCCTTTGCCATCTTAATTGATACAGGTATGAATTCAGAAAGATAAGAATGGCAGCATAAGGTTCTTCCGCAGATTCCGATTCCTCCCACGATCTTTGTCTCATCCCTGACTCCCACCTGGCGAAGTTCAATCCTGGTTTTGAAAACAGAGGCCAGATCCTTAACAAGCTCCCTGAAATCAATTCTTCCGTCCGCAGTAAAATAAAACAATACCTTATTGTTATCAAAGGTATACTCCGCATCAATCAGCTTCATCTGAAGACCATGCTTTCTGATCTTTTCCTTGCAGATTTTAAATGCTTCCTTTTCCTTTTCGTGATTTTTCTTTTCTACTTCATCATCACCTTTGGTGGCCATACGGATCACCGGTTTTAAAGGCTGGATCACCTTTTCATCTTCCACTTCCCGGCATCCCAGAACAACGTAACCATATTCAATTCCCCGTGCAGTCTCCACAATTACGTGATCCCCGGTCCGAACCTCAAGATTCATGGGATCAAAGTAATATATTTTCCCTGCATTGCGGAAACGAACGCCTATTACTTTTATCATCTATTAATTCTCCTTCATAACAAGCAGCATGAGCTCCATAGCCAACTCCATATTCACATTGGCATCCAGACGGATCCTGGCCTTGTCAATGGCCTGTAAAATCATCTCAATGCCGTCATAAGCGCTGGCAGCGCTCATCTCTTTCATTGTATTATATTCTTCCCTGAAAACCAGAAGATTGATATCCTGAGTCACCTTATACATTAAAACATCCCGGTACCACAGCTGCATAAAATCAAGACATTCATAAATATCCAGATTTTCATCCTTCATCCGCTTAATGTAAAAAAGCAGCTCCACAATATCCATATCCTTTATGTGCTTCAGCATATGGATCAATTCCTTATACATCAATTGAAACTCCTCAGAGGAAGCCAAATGAATCGCTCTTCCTAAATTTCCTCTGGCAAACGCCGCATAAACCTCTGCTTTGCTCTCCCCTATTCCCAAAGATCCTGTTAAATAGGATTTTATCACCGAATCCTGCAATGGCTTAAGCTTTAACTGCACACACCTGGAAAGAATGGTGGGCAGAAATGATTCCTGATTGGTGGTAAGCAGCATAATAACTGCATAGGACGGCGGTTCCTCTATGGTCTTTAACAGCGCATTCTGTGCCTGAACCGTCATCTTCTCTGCTTCATCCACAATATAGATCTTATAGTAACTGCTATAGGGGCGTATCATAATGGTGTCATGGATCTGCTCCCTGATATCGTCAACGCCAATGCTTCCCGGCTTCTCATGAGTTAAATAAATCAGATCCGGATGGTTTCCGCTCAGGGCCTGCTTGCAGGCATGGCACTGCATACATGGTTCATTCTTTCCCTTTTCACAGAGCAGGGTCATTGCAAATGCATTGGCCAGGGACTTACGCCCCATCCCCGCTTCCCCTGTAAGAATGTACGCATGGGAAACATGATTTGATTCAATGGCCTTTTGCAAATGTTCTTTGATTCTCTCATGTCCGATGATATCCTTAAACCCTGGCATAGAGACACCCCCTGTCAACGTTATCTGATCCGTATTCCTGTTTCATTTCCACTGAAAAACGGATCAAACTAATTATAGCATAGAACTTTTACCACCACAAGAATGAAGTATTGGCAAATCCTTTATCATTTTGTTTTATTTTTCACATTTTTAGTCAATATTTTACAGTACACAAAACTTTTTGAGTTGAGATTATGGACTTGGTGAAGTATACTGAAAAGAGAAGGTATGATTCGCATTGGAAGATAACTATGGGGGATGATTTTAATTTTAGGAATAATAATTGCAGACGACGAGAAAAAAATATGCAGGCTTTTAGAATATTTAATCGACTGGGATGAAATAGGGGCTGAGCTTCTGGGTGTTGCTTATGATGGCATTTCTGCCTTTCAGCTGATTCAGGAAAAGAAACCTGACGTTCTGCTTACGGATATCAGAATGCCGGGCATGGATGGTCTTCAACTGATTGAAGAATCCAAAAAACAGAATGCTTCTCTTAAGTGCATTATCATAAGCGGCTATAAGGACTTTCAATACGCACAACAGGGGATCCGGTTCGGCGTGCGGGATTATCTGTTAAAACCCATTAACCAGGATGATCTGACCCGCACCCTAAAGAAGCTTGTGAAAGAAACCATGGAGCAAAAAAGCAGCCAGGAAACCCGGATTCACTTGGAGAAAACCATAAGAAACTATTCCGGTGAATTTAAACGGGTATTTTTAAAAATAATACTGAAACAAAAACCGGAGGAAAGTCCTGAGACAGTATTAAAAGAAGTCCGGAAAATCAATACCTCCCAGGTTGTTGACCCGGGGGGCCGGTGTCTCATTGTAAAGCCTGATATTGAATATAAGGATTTTACCAAAGATGCCTATCAGCTTTTAATTGAGAAAACCATTGAGATCCTGCAGGTGGAATTTGCTTCTGAAGAAGGAGAGTTAACCATTGAGTCCTCCCATGAGGGCATATTTTTACTGCTCTGTCATGAACCTCCTGACAAGGAAGAACTGATCAAAGCCCTAAATCATGTGAGAGACCGGGTCATGGGGCTTCAGGATCTGTTTCCAAAGTTACACTTTACAGCAATCATAACAGAACCGGTGGATTCAGACGAAGAGCTTATCCGGCAAATACAGAAAAGCCGGATTGCCATGTACAACCGGCTTCTTACGGATGCCAATACGGTTTCGGAATTGAATATGCCTGCTGCAGGATCAGAAGAAAAGCACGCCTTAACCGAAAAGATTTCAAAGCTGTTGGAAAGCAGACCGGAATCCTTTGAGCCGGAAGAAATAAAAAAGTGCTTAAATGATGCCAAACGGATCATGCACGGAGCAAAAGACATCACCGGCCTTGATGTTAAAATAGAACTTCTCCGGCTGGCCCACAATTATCTGGACTGGTTTGAACTGCTGGATTCATCTCTGAACAAAAGTGGGATATCTGCTTACTTTTCCGAAATGTATGAGCATTGCATCAGCCTTGACCAGGCCTTTGAACTGCTGGAAGAAACGCTTATTAAAACCTTATTTGAGGTTTTAAACCATTTAAAAAGCAGGGAAATAAAACCGGTTGCCTATGCCAAGCATTATATAGAGAAAAATAAGGGCATTGATATAAAGCTGGAAGAGCTGGCAAAAAATGCCGGTTTCAGCTATTCCTACTTTTCTTATTTATTTAAAAAAGAAACAGGAAAAACACTGACTGAATATATCCAGATGGTAAGAATTGAGGCCGCCAAAAAGCTTTTGGTGGAAAAAGAACGGAATGTAAGCGAAATAGCGGAACTGGTTGGTTACAGTGATATTAAATTTTTCACCAAACAGTTTAAAAAAACGCTGGGCGTCTCTCCCAATGAATACCGCAAAATGTTTCTGGAACGCTGAAGCGGGGAGGATATCCTTTGAAAAAACAATGGTTGAAAAAACGTATTCAGATCTGGATAAAGGCCATATTTTCCTGGAGCTGTCTCGCCCTGATCCTGTTCTTTCTGATTCTGCTTAAGCCGGAACTGACGGAATCCATTTTTTATTTAATTATGGCATGGATTATGCTGTTTTCCTTTCTTCTGCTGCTGGTTATCGGAAAGATCAAAATTTTAGAACCCTTAGACACCATGAGAAAAAAAGTAGAGCTTTTCAACGACGGGATCATTTTCACAGAAATATTCAAAAACCTGGAAGGAATTTCTCCTGATACAGATGCCCTGCTTTTAAAAGTGCACACCATCCTGGACAAGGATAAAATAATGGAAAATGCCAAGCAGCAAGCCAGATACCTGGCCCTTCAAAATCAGATCAATCCTCACTTTCTCTATAATGTACTGGAATCCATACGTTCCGATGCGATTATGGCGGGAGTTCCGGAAATCGGAAAGATCGCAGAAGCTCTTGCCGTATTCTTCCGCTATACAACTTCAAAAATGGAGAAGCTCAGTACCCTTCAGGAAGAACTGGCTAATGTAGAGAATTATTTTTTAATTCAGAAATACCGCTTTGATGATAAGCTGGAATTAAAGATCAAACTGCCCCGGGATGATGAAATGGTTTTAAAAACCCGGATTCCCAAACTTACCCTTCAGCCAATCGTGGAAAACGCCATTAAACATGGATTAGAGCCTAAGGTTTCAGGAGGAACCATTGTCATTGACGTGGAACACAGTGATACCGTTCTTTACCTTTCCGTGGTTGATGACGGGATTGGCATTGAAGAAGCCCGGCTTGGACGCCTTAATGAAAAGCTTTCCCGCATGGATGCCGGGGACGGCTCCGCCAATGAGGGAGGGAAAGGCGGAATTGCTCTTATAAATGTGAATTCCAGAATCCGCCTTCTCATGGGTGACGAATATGGTCTCCATCTCCTCAGCACTCCCGGAATCGGAACCGAAGTATGCCTCACTCTTCCTTATATGTTTGAGCAGGAAGAAAGGAGTTGATAATGAAAACAGAACTGATCCGCTATGAAAACATACACTGTTCCATGGATGGCCAGACCTATTTTAATGGACTTTTTTTTCGGGCATTTGAAGGGCAGATCTGCTGTGTCATTGTTAACAATACCATTGAAAAGGAATATTTCCTGCATCTTCTGTATGGAAACTTAAAACCAGACTACGGCTGGACCTATTACAAAGGAAAGAAAATGGTATCTTCCAAAATTCAGGAGCAGATGCTGAAGCAGACTGCATTTATCGGCCGCAACAAAGGAATCTTTTCTGAGTTAAGTGTAGCTGAGAACATTTTCGTTGCCAGCGGCAGGGTCCCATTCTGGAAACGGGTAAATCCTCTCTGCAAGTACGCTCCCGGCCTCCTTAAGGATTTGGATATTTTCATTCCCCTGCTGGATAAAGCACACATGCTGGATCCAGGCATGCAGAAACAGGCAGAATTAATGCGCGCTTATGTCTCCGGATGCCATCTTGCTGTTATAACGGATATTGAAATGATGATGACAGAAGAACAGCTAAAAAACTTCTTTATTCTGGTGACCAAGCTAAAAGCCCGGGGAATGACTTTCCTATACGTTGTAAACAGCTCCACCAAATTATATGAGTATGCGGATGAAATAACAATCATCAAAAACGGCAGGACCATCGGCCATATGAATCAGGAGGACTTTTCCAAATTTCAGACCTACATGGAACTGTTTGAAAAGAACAGAAAAAATAGCCTGAAAAATAATGACCTGTTACAAAAACAGATTGATAAAAAAAAGGTTTTGGAATTTCGAAATGTGAAACTGCCTGACCTTCCAATATTGAATCTGTCCTTAAATGCAGGAGAGGTTTTGAACATATTGGATCTGGATTCTACGGAATGCAGAAATATCCTTCCCATCCTCCAGGGAGAATGCGGATTTGAAGGAGGAGAAATTTTATTAAACGGAAAAGAATACTCCTTTCAATCAGTTCACCAATCCATCCGGGATGGAATAGCCTTCATTGAAGCAAGGCCAATAGAAGAAATGCTGTTTGCCGATATGACCATTCTGGATCACATGACTTTTATGATCCAGAGAAATAAGAAAAGGTTCTTTATGAGAAAAAAGTACAGAAAGATGACCTCCCACTTATTAGAGGGAATATTCAGTGAAGAGGAATTGATGAAAAAAACATACACAGCCAGTGATGAATGTAAATTAAAGCTTTTATATTACCGCTGGATTTTTGTCCGCCCAAAGGTTCTTGTATGCATAAAACCATTTTCCTCCGTTGATTTTCAAATGCGCCAGATCACCATCAATCTGCTGAACCAAGTTTTAAAATCAGGGATCGCTGTAATCATCATCACCAACCAGGTTGCTGAAGCTTACACCATGGAAGGAAAAAATGTCACCTTTCACAATGGAACCATCGCTATGGATTAATTCCTTTTATTACATTCATTTGTATATTTGAACCATAAAAAAGTCTTATTATCCTGATTAATAAGGCTTTTTTTATTATAAAATGACCAGTTTCGAAAAATATACCCCCATATTGCACAAAACTTACCATTGTTTACTCCCCATTTTACTGTTAAAATAACAAACACATATCATTCATTAGTTCTATCAAAACAATTGAGAGTAAGAAGGGAGATTAAAAAAATGATGAAAAGAAAAATTTTATCCATCCTATTGGTATCCGCTATGCTGGCTTCCATAACTGGCTGCGGAGGGCAAAAGACCATTTCAGAGTCTGGTTCAACAGAAAAAGCTTCTACTGCTTCTTCTAAGGATATTACCATTGGCGTCATTTTAAAAACATTATCCAGTGAATACTGGGGTTATGTTGCGGCAGGTGTTCAGGCAGCATCAAAGGATTTGGGGGTTAAGGTTGATCTCCAGGGTCCTGCTTCAGAAACAGCTTATGATGAACAGAACAATATGATTGAAACCATGCTCTCCGGCGGTGTAGATGCGTTTGTCATCTCTCCCCTGCAATCCGACTCCGTGGCAAGCGTAATCGGAGATGTAAATATTCCCATTATAACCGTAGACACCGACGCAGAAATAGCAGGAAAGGTTTCCTTTGTGGGAACCGGTAACGACAATGCAGCCTACTTAGGCGGAACATTTGCTGCTAAAAAAGCGGGAAAAGGTGCAAAAGCTGTTATTATCGGAGGCGTGGAAGGCAATGCTACCAGTGATGCCAGGCAGGCAGGATATACCAAGGCTATGGAAGAAAACGGCGTGGAAGTTGTTGCCGTACAATATGCCCAGTCCAATCCTGACACAGCTGCAAACGTAATGGAAAATATCATAACAGCCCAGAACGGGGACATTCAGATCGTATGCTGCCACAATGATGATACAGCTGCCGGGGCCTCCAATGCCGTAAAACAGCTTGGTCTAAAGGATGTTATTATCGTTGGTTTTGACGGCAACCAAAGCGGTGTTAAGAATATCATTGACGGCAACATCACTGCCACCTGCGCGCAGGCTGCTTATTCCATGGGCTACAAGGCGGTTGAAACAGCCCTTCAGGCTATAAATGGAGAAACCGTTGAGACTTTTGTTGATACGGGTTGTGAAGTCATTACAGCAGAAAATGCAGAGCAATACTTAGAAACACTGAAAGGCTACTTAAAATAATCCATTTAAATACCTTAGGAAAGGTTTGGCGGCATTATGAGTAATTATTTGGTTGAATTGAAAGGTGTGACAAAACGTTTCCCTGGCGTAGTAGCAATGCGGAACATGTCTTTGCAGATCAGACCGGGTGAGATTCACGGTCTGATCGGTGAAAACGGTGCCGGAAAGTCCACCTTGATCAAGGTGCTGACCGGTGTACATATTCCGGAAGAAGGTGCCATTTATATAGAGGGTAACAAAGTTTCATTTAAGAATCCAAATGAAGCTGCATCTGCCGGCATTGCATGTGTATATCAGGAATTAAACATTGTTAAGCTCCTTTCTGTCACAGACAATGTTTTCATTAACAAAGCCTTAAAAAAGAAAGGCAGCCCGTTTCTGGAATATGCCAAAATGCATGAAATGGCCCATGAAGTTATGCTTTCCCTTGGCCAGGACATTGACGTAAAAAAGGAATGCGGTTCCTATGGCATGGGAATCCAGCAGATGGTTGAAATTGCAAAAGCAGTCCTGATCGATGCAAAACTCATTATCATGGATGAACCTACCTCCAGTCTTGGGGAAAAGGAAGTGGAACAGTTAATGAAAACAGTCCGCTCCTTAAAAGAAAAAGGCATTGCAATTCTGTTTGTATCCCATAAGCTGGAGGAGCTGTTTGAGCTATGCGACCGTGTAACAGTCATGAGAGATGGAGAACACATCCTGACAAAAAATACGGATGAATTGGATAACGATTCCCTGATCTCAGCCATGGTAGGCAGAACATTGGATAATCAATATCCTAAGGTTGAAACGGAAACCGGTACAGAGGCTCTGCGGGTGGAACATTTAAACTCCGCAGGTGTTTTAAGGGATGTAAGCTTTCATGCAAACCATGGAGAAATCCTCGGCTTTGCAGGCTTAGTAGGCGCCGGCAGAACCGAGACATTCCGGGCCGTGTTTGGCGCCGATCCCTATGACAGCGGGGAAATTTATATAAACGGGGAAAAGGTAACCATAAAATCACCCAAAGACGGCATCCGCTGCGGAATGGCATTTTTAACGGAAGACCGCAAAGGACAGGGACTGGTTCTTTCCCAATCAGTGCGGACGAACCTTATCTTAAGCAATATGAAAAGCTGTACAAAAGGTCTGTTCTTTGATGAGAAGCAGATTGATCAGCTGGCGGAAGAAAATATCAGCGACTTAAAGATAAAGACTCCCAATGCCGATGAGGTGGTGGGGCAATTATCAGGGGGCAATCAGCAAAAGGTGGTCATCGGAAAATGGATCAATACAGACGCGGATATTTATATATTTGATGAGCCTACCAGAGGAATTGACGTAGGCGCTAAAGTCGAAGTTTACAACATCATGAACCGTCTGGTCCTTGCCGGAAAATGTGTTATCATGATTTCTTCCGAATTACCGGAGATCATAGGAATGAGTGACCGGGTTATCATTATGAGGGAAGGAAGAGTCATGGGAGAACTTTCGAAAAAGACAGATGTACTGAATCAGGAAATAATCATGAAAGCTGCTTGGGGAGGTAAAATTTGATGAAAAAGAAGAAAATGAAAGATATTATAGGAAAGGTGGCTCCTTTGCTGGCATTGGTTCTTTTATTCATTGTTTTATCTTTGGCAACAGATAAATTTTTTACGATCAATAATATGATGAATATTCTAAGGCAAACCGCCGTTAACGGGCTTATTTCCGCAGCCATGCTGGTCGTTCTGATTACGGCAGGCATTGACTTATCCGTGGGCGCCAACGCAATTCTGTGCGCATGTATGATGGGTATGCTGAAAACATATTTTGGAATTACAAACTCATTTGTACTGATTCTTGTATGTATCATAACCGGTGTTTCCGTTGGCTTCTTAAACGGCATACTGCTTACAAAAATGCACCTTCCCCATCCCTTTGTTTCAACTCTGGGTATGAAAAATGTACTCTGCGGCCTGGCACTGCTGGTGGTCTCAACAAAGACAATCTCTGACTTTCCGGCTGCCGTTACATTTTTAGGCTCCAGCAACTTATTTAAAGTATCAGGCGGATTCTCCGGGATTCCTTTATGCTTTATAGTATTAATATTAATTTATATGGTATATCATTTCTTTTTAAATAAAACGGCTCTTGGAAGAATGATTTACTGTGTAGGCGGCAATCCGGAAGCAGCCCGCCTTTCCGGGATCAATTCCGATAATATACTCATATTTGTTTACAGCTTATCCGGATTTATGTGTGCCATTGCCGGGCTGGTGATTGTGGGGCGTTCTGCTGTTGCCAATCCTTCTGCAGCTATTTCACCGTATGATACGGATGCCATTGCGGCATGTATTATTGGCGGTGCCTCCTTTATGGGTGGAAAAGGAACCATCTGGGGAACCCTGATCGGCGCTCTGATGATTTCTACCATTCGAAATGGTTTAACACTCTTAAATACTTCAAGTTCCGTACAGTATATTGTTATCGGTCTTGTAATAATCGCCGCCGTATTCATTGATGTAACAAGAACACGTATGGAAGCAAAAGCCAAACGGCTTGCAGCCAAATAAAAGCCAATTTTAAAATAAGCATGAAAGGCGCTATGGAATTCCATATCTCTTTCATGCTTATTTTAATCATTTATATCTCTGCTTTCACAGCTTTTATGACCTCTTCCAGGCACGATTCTAAGTCCTGATTGCAGAATCTCCTATGTATTCCGCATCTAAGAAGATTTTCTTCTTTAAAGTCCTCTTCATCTGCCAGAAACCTTCTGCAAAGCTCCTTATATTTCGGTGTCTTCTGCCCCCTCTCCCGTTTAATTGCCCTTAAAAGCCTATCTCCGTCATCAACCTCAATATAAACAGGAAACAACCTGTCCTCTCCAAAATAAGCTCTTGTCTTTTCATAAGATTCCAGGGTTCCGATCATCACATATCCATTCTGGCCATTTAAATCAATCTGGCCGTCATCAACAGTAAAATAAGTCCACGGCCCATAAATGGTTTCATAGGTCCTCTCCTCAATAATCCTGTTTTCTTTTCTGAACTCTTCCAGCTTCTCTCTGGTGGTAAAATAATATTCCACCCCATCCCTTTCTCCATCCCGAATGGGTCTGGTGGTATATAAAACAACTTTTTTTAACTGGGGAAGCCTCTTTAAAAGCCTTTTATAAATCGTATCTTTTCCGGAAGCGCTCTTTCCCATTACATAGAATATTTTGCCCATATCATCTGCTCCATCTTTTATTCTATTTTATTTTATCTTCCAACTGACCCTGTTTCATTAACCACATAAAGCTCTCTGGAATCCTCATCCTCCATCCCCTGTACCGCAAGGCCCAGTTTCTTATACTTCATGATCAGATTAATGGATTCCCTTTTTAAAACCTCCCCCGGTACAACAATGGGAATCCCCGGCGGATACACGTAAACAAATTCTGCCGATACCATTCCCTCTCCATCAGAAATTGCAATTCTGTGTCTGGGTTCATCCATGGCCTGGGCAATGGTCAGCCGGCATTCCGGTGTTCTCTTCAACTCCTGACATAAGCTGTTCCCACCTTCAAAATCTTCCTCTGCAGAAAGCCCGGAATCAATATGAAGCAAGGCATTGCAAAGCCGTTGAAGCCCTTCCTTGGTATCATTCAGAGTCGTTATGGCAGTCACATAGTCTGAGCCGCACATTTCCATTTCCAGATGATATTCTTTTCTCAGCCTGTCATCCAGCCAGGCTCCTGATTTTCCCGTGCCCTTTGTAGAAATAATGATCTTGGATGGGTCCATGTCATAGATCCCATATCGCCCCTTCTCCTGGTCCGTAAAAAGCCGAAGGTGTTTCAAACCAGATAAAACCTTTCGGACCTCTTCTATTCTACCGGAAAAGAACTTCATCTGTTCCAGCCCTTCTTCCGCCATATAGCGGATACAGTTCTGGATTCCCGCCATCAGCACGTATGAGGGGCTGCTGGACTGATATATGTGCACATAGCGGTCCAATCTCCCCATATCCACATATCCTTCCCTGACATGCATAACAGCTGTCTGAGTAAAGGAAGGGAGAGTCTTATGAAGGCTTTGAATCACTACATCCGCTCCAAGCTCTAATGCAGAAACCGGAAATTCTCCCCTTTTCCCAAAGGAAAAGTGTGCTCCATGAGCTTCATCCACAATGAGAGGCAGGCGAAACCTATGAACTGTCTCAGCAATGGTCTTAATATCCGATACAACTCCGTCATAAGTTGGGGATACCACAAACACAGCCTGAATCTCCGGATGATTCATCAACATCTCTTCTATTTTTTCCGGAAGTAATCCACCTTGGATACCAAATGACCGTATTATTTGTGGATAAATATATTCCGCTCTCAGCTGATTGAGGAAAACTCCATGAAACGCTGACTTATGGCAGTTCCTGCTCATAAGAATGGTTCCGCCCCTTGATACGGTTCCGCTTATGGCGCTGAGTATTCCGCAGCTGCTTCCATTAATAAGATAATACGTCTTACTGCTCCCATAAATCCTTGAAGCCCATTCCATGGACTCTTTTAAAATCCCTTCCGGATGGTGTAAATTATCAAAGCCGTCTATCTCCGTAATATCTATGGAAAAAGGATTTGGAAAATCAACTCCAAAAGATCCTTTATACTGCCTTTTATGTCCAGGCATGTGAAAGGGATAAAAATCTGACTTTCCATATTCCATTAACTTCTTTAATAAATCCGGTGTGTCATTCATAGTATGAACCGCCTTTCCTGCTCATAAACCGCTGGCCCATTTTCCCTGTTCTTTTTCCATTCTTCTTCATAAATCGACTCTATTAGTATAGCATCCTTATCCTCTCTTTACAATTTTTTCTCACAGCGCTATAATATAATTTCGGAAATAAAAAAGGAGATGGTTATCATGAGATTAATTGAATTTAAAATGGAGCGTCCTGGCCTTGTAAAAGCCGGAGATGAAGTTCAGATCATAGAACGGGAAGGAACCAGCAGCTATAGCTATATTATTGATCCTGCAGTGGCCATGTCAGGCTGTTATGCAGGTCGTGACCGGATCAAATCTAATCACGGAATTGTAAAAGAGATAAAACACAATGACCGGGGATATTATGTGATTGTGGAATTCGATGAATGACCCACTGCACAATCATGACCACCCGTCAAACGGGTGGTTTGCACGCCCCTATAAGGGGACGTTACTGGCCAGCGCCTCAAG
>CABJBM010000014.1 GCA_902363835.1 Lachnospiraceae bacterium | reverse complement strand
TACATTATTCAGTTGTCAAAGTACACAATAAATTTAATTAAGTTGACGACATTGGGCATTCGCCCTATGAATAAAGGTCCCATAAAATTTTCTTATGTGCAAGCACAACGAAAATTTTATGGAACCTTTATTCAGCACTGCTCATTGCTTTCGTGGATTATACCAGCTCAAGAACTACTGCCATAGCTCCGTCACCCTTACGCTGGCCGATCTTAATGATACGTGTGTAACCACCGTTGCGGGATACGTACTTTGGAGCAACTTCTTCAAACAGCTTCTTTGGCAGATCAACAGATTTTGTGTTTTTCTTTCTTCCTGCAGCTTCTGCAGGAACTTCTGTTACATCATAAAGAACCTTTAACATCTGTCTTCTGGCGTGAAGTCTGGAAGGAAGGTCTTTCTTGATCTCTTTCTCCACTTCATCGTATACGGTAACTTTCTTGCCGTTTACGACTTCTTTCACTCTCTTGCCGTCTTTATCTTTACGTGCAACCTTGGCGGTAACTTTAACAGTTTCAAAATTGTCTTTCTCTTTTACTGCTAAAGCGATGAGACCTTCAGCTACCTTGCGGATTTCTTTTGCTCTGGCCTCTGTTGTCACGATTTTGCCATTATATAATAATGCAGTTACCTGGCTTCTGATTAATGCTTTTCTCTGACTGGAAGTTTTTCCCAGTTTTCTATATCCTGCCATTTTAATATTCCTCCATTTGTGGAACACTGGTACATGCTTCTTCGGACTTATTGTACCAATGCTTTATCTCCATAAATCAACTGCTTCAAGCGGTCCGGTTATACAGCGGAATCATCGCTTGGGTTAAGCTGCAAGCCTAACTCTTTTAATTTGGCCAGCACTTCTTCTAAAGACTTGCGGCCCAGATTGCGAACCTTCATCATATCTTCAGAGGTACGGTTGCACAGTTCTTCCACTGTGTTGATGCCGGCTCTCTTCAGACAGTTGTATGAACGGACAGAAAGCTCCAGTTCATCAATGTTCATTTCCAGAACCTTTTCCTTTTCATTATCCTCTTTTTCCACCATAACTTCTGCAGTCTTGGCGTTTTCAGATAAATCAATAAACAGGTTCAAATGTTCGCTAAGCACCTTTGCGGCAAGGCTGACAGCCTCATCCGGCGCAGAGGTACCATTTGTAAATACATCTAATGTCAGCTTATCGTAATCCGTAACCTGACCTACTCGGGTGTTTTCTACCGTCATATTAACACGTTCCACTGGTGTATAAATAGAATCAACAGCAATCACGCCTATCGGTAAATCTTCACTTTTATTCTTGTCTGCGCTTACATAACCGCGGCCCTTGGTAATAGTAAGCTCCATATAGAACTTGCTGTCCGTGCCGCCGCTTAAAGTGGCGATAACCTGCTCCGGGTTCATGACCTCAATATCCGGATCTGCCTGAATATCCGCAGCTGTTATAACGCCTTCGCCTTCAAACTCAATGTAAGCAACCTTTGCTTCGTTGGTATCGCTGTTATTTTTAATAGATAAGCTCTTGATGTTCATGATGATCTCAGTCACATCTTCCTTAACACCTGGAATAGAACTGAATTCATGCAAAACGCCGTCGATTTTTACCTGGCTCACTGCAGCGCCCGGTAAGGAAGAAAGCATGATTCTTCTTAAGGAATTTCCTAAAGTCGTGCCATAACCTCTTTCAAGCGGTTCAACTACAAACTTGCCATATTTTTTGTCTTCTGAGATTTCAGCAATCTCAATGTTTGGTTTTTCAAAATCGAACACTAATAGCCCCTCCTTTTGGGTATTTTGTATCGAGGGTCTTATACTCAAACCTTGCCCGGAGGGGTATCCCCCCGGGCGAAAGCCGGCTTCAATCAACAGACTTTCAATTATTTGGAGTACAACTCGACGATAAGCATTTCATTCACCGGAACATCAATCTCATCTCTTGTTGGTAACTCTTTTACAGTACCACGTAAATTCTCATGGTCAACATCAAGCCATGCCGGAACCATACGTCCTGCGGTTGTTTCCTGAACACTTTTGAATCTTGAATTGGCTTTGCTCTTCTCTTTTACTTCGATTACATCCCCGGCCTTAATTAAATAGGAAGGAATGTTTACGCACTTGCCGTTTACAAGAATGCTCTTGTGGTCAACCATCTGTCTGGTCTCTCTTCTTGTTCTTCCGAATCCCATACGGAATACTACATTGTCAAGTCTTCTCTCCAGAAGGATCATCAGGTTTTCACCTACCAGACCATTCATTCTGGAAGCCTTTGCATAGTAGTTACGGAAAGGTTTCTCAAGAACTCCGTAGATGAATTTAGCTTTCTGCTTTTCTCTAAGCTGAATGCCGTATTCACTCATCTTTCTGTTAGCTCTTTTTAATTCTCTGTTTGATTTTTTATCTATTCCTAAATAGATTGGATCAAGACCAAGGGATCTACATCTTTTAAGAACAGGAACTCTATCAACTGCCACTGTAATTACCTCCTAATTAGACTCTTCTACGTTTTGGTGGACGACAACCGTTATGCGGAACCGGTGTTACATCCTTAATGCTGGTTACCTCTAATCCGCATGCCTGAAGTGCACGAATAGCTGCTTCACGGCCTGAACCAGGACCTTTAACCATAACGTCTACTGATTTTAAACCATGCACAAGAGCTGCCTTAGTAGCAGTTTCTGCCGCCATCTGAGCTGCATATGGAGTAGATTTCCTTGAACCTCTGAAGCCAAGACCACCAGCACTTGCCCAGGATAATGCGTTACCCTGTGTATCTGTTAATGTCACGATCGTGTTATTAAAAGATGACTGGATATGTGCTTGTCCGCGTTCAACGTTTTTCTTTACGCGCTTTTTTGTCACTTTTTTAGTAGTGGACATTTTTTTAGCCATTTTAAACTAACCTACTTTCTTTTTACTTGCATCTGAATCCTGTTATTCCTGTTTTTAAAACATGTAACGTGATTCGCTGTTAATTGATTACGAAGATACTCCTCACTCCGTTCAGAGTATCTTATTTCTTCTTGTTTGCTACAGTCTTTCTCGGACCCTTACGAGTTCTTGCGTTGGTCTTTGTTTTCTGACCACGAACAGGCAGGCTCTTTCTATGACGGATTCCGCGATAGCATCCGATTTCCTGAAGTCTCTTGATGTTCATAGCGATTTCTCTACGTAAATCACCTTCAACAATCTGAGAATCAACAATCACTGATGAAATTCTCTTTACTTCGTCGTCTGTTAAATCCTTAACACGAGTGTCAGGACTAACGCCAGCCTCTGTCAGGATGCGGTTTGAACTTGTTCTACCGATACCGTAGATATAAGTCAAGCCGATCTCAACACGTTTTTCTCTTGGTAAATCAACACCTGAAATACGAGCCATTTGTGTATTACACCTCCATTATTTTTTTAACCTTGTCTCTGCTTATGCTTAGGATTTTCACAGATTACTCTGATACTGCCTTTTCTCTTGATGATTTTGCATTTTTCGCAAATCGGTTTGACTGATGATCTAACCTTCACAGCAATTCTCCTTTCCGTTATGCGCCCTTTGGCATTGAGCACTTAGCGTCGTCCATAGACGCTTCCGTGCGAAAGCGCTCCCCGACACTCGGCTGAGTCTGTCACCAGCCCAGCGGCGATGGAGTCTCCCCTTGCAAAGAGCCTTCTGAGTATACATGCAGTGTGTTTTATCGTAAAACCAGTGCTGCCCGTAAGGGCATAATACACCCAGTATTTCAACAAAGTCGCTATAGCATTATAACACTGTTTATTTTAAAATGCAAGCACTTTTTCCTATATATTTATTAACCCTTTACCCTGGCGTGTCGCGCCTGAGAAACAGGCAGCTATTCACAGAACAGAGCCTTATTTGTCTCTCCAGATGATCCTGCCCTTGCTTAAATCATAGGGGGACATCTCAATGGTCACTTTATCTCCTGGTAAAATACGAATGTAGTTCATGCGAAGTTTTCCGCTGATGTGAGCCAGTACCTGATGGCCATTCTCCAGCTGTACCAGAAACATGGCATTGGGTAACTTCTCCACAACGGTTCCTTCAATTTCAATAACATCTGCTTTTGACATAAATCTTACCTCCTAACAACCTGTTCTTCTCTTTTGAAACATCTGATGAAATGTTTGATCTCTTCATCGGTGACTGATTTATTTTCCCTGATTTTCACTCCAGGTGAATGTTTCTCCCATAAAAGGGCTTCCACATGCTTTTTCTTTTTCTTCTTCGGGCAGTCCAGACGCTTGTATTTTCCGTCCACCAGATATATATATTCCTCTTCCTCCCGTAATATGAAGAAATAACCGCCTTTATCGTGCCCTGCCACTGATTTAACAAATGCTCCGGTACCTAATTTCATGGACACTTCCTCAGCTGACATGGGAAACCAGAGAAAGAATCTCCGGTTCACCCTCCGTGATCAATACGGTATTTTCGTAATGAGCGGAAAGGGCTCCATCCTCTGTTACCACGGTCCAATCATCATCAAGCCATACCACCTCCGGCGTCCCCCCATTGATCATGGGTTCGATGGCCAGAGTCATTCCCGGCTTTAATTTGATTCCCCGTCTCTTCTGTGCAAAGTTCGGTACTTCAGGCTCCTCATGCAGGCGAGAGCCGATTCCATGGCCTACTAAATCCCGGACAACCCCAAAACCAAATTTTTCCGCATAGTTCTGGATTGCAGCAGATATATCATTCAGATGATTGCCAGATTTTGCAAATTTAATCCCTTCAAAGAAACATTGTCTTGTCACTTCTATGAGCTGTCCTGCGAAAGGAGTAATCTCCCCGATCCCGTAAGTCCTTGCCGCATCGGAATGATACCCTTTGTAAATAACTCCGGCATCCAGGCTTACAATATCGCCCTCCATTAAAACACGCCTCTTGCTTGGAATCCCATGAACCACTTCATCGTTTACGGAAACACAGATGGAGGCAGGATAACCGTTATAATTAAGGAAAGAGGGCGTACAGCCGTAGCTCCTTATGATTTCTTCTCCCAGATGATCAATATCCCAGGTTGTCATTCCCGGTTTCAAGGCTTTTGAAAGCTCCTCGTGAGTTTTACAAAGAATCTTTCCCGCCTCTCTCATAAGTTCTATCTCTCTTGCAGATTTGATCGTAACTGACATAAACTATGCTCCTAAAAGGTCAGCGATGTCCGCGAACACCTTGTTTAATTCCTGCGTTCCATCAATATTCACCAGCACACCTGCTTCCTTATAATAATCGATCAGAGGTTTTGTCTGATCGTGGTATACCGACAAACGCTTTTTAACGGTTTCCGGTTTATCATCATCCCGCAGAACAAGGCCTGCCCCGCATACATCACATATATCGGGAACCTTGCTGGGATTATACACAATGTGGTATGTAGCTCCGCAAGCAATGCAGGCACGGCGGCCTGCCATTCTGTCTATGATCTTTTCATCCGGTACATCCACATTAATGGCAAAGTCAATTTTCTGTCCCGCCTCGGAAAGCGCCTTTTTAAGACTTTCTGCCTGAGGAATGGTTCTTGGGAAACCATCCAGTACGTATCCGTTTTCACAGTCATCTTTCTGAATGCGATCCATGAGCATTCCAATGGTCAATTCATCCGGCACAAGAGCACCCTGATCCATGTATTCCTTTGCCTTCCTGCCTAACTCTGTCCCTTCCTTAATATTGGAGCGAAAAATATCTCCAGTAGAAATATGGGGAATCTGATACTTTTCAGCAATCTTTTTTGCCTGGGTACCTTTGCCGGCACCAGGAGCACCTAACATGATAATCTTCATAGACAGTTCCTCCCTTTGATCATAAGGTCAATGATAAGAAATACGCTTAATATACTTCTTCTCATTATCGCGGCAGTCGCCCAATGGACATTCAAGTATGTTCACCCGGCTCGTTGCCCGCGTAAATAACACAAATTCCAAGAAAAACACGCCGCGCGTGTTTCTCTTGGTTTGTCCTCTAATCGTTTAAAAAGCCTTTATAATAGCGCACAAGCATCTGAGATTCAATCGCCTTTAACGTTTCTAAGACTACGCTGACGATGATGATCAAGGATGTACCTCCGAATGATAAACGGCTTACATTAAATAAACCGGAGACCATAATGGGAATGATACATATAATCGTCAAGCCGCATGCGCCTATAAATACGATATAATTCAAAATAGAATTGAGGTAATCACTGGTTGGCTTTCCTGGACGGATGCCCGGGATAAAGCCGCCGGACTTTTTCATGTTATTCGCAACTTCAAGCGGGTTAAACGTAATTGATGTATAGAAATAAGCGAACACGATGATAAGAGCCACGTAGACAAGAAGACCAATGGTATATAACGGTCTTTCCGGTTTGAACCAGCTGGAAGAATTCAGTGCAGATAAAATGTGGCCTCCAATGCCGTTGTAATTGATCTTAGCCCCAAAAAACTGGGAGATTACTACCGGGAACGACATAATAGAGGAAGCGAAGATAACCGGGATAACACCGGCTGTATTCACCTTTAACGGAATGTTGGTGGCTTGGCCGCCGACCATCTTCCGT
Organism: Lachnospiraceae bacterium; assembly: GCA_902363835.1. Classification (GTDB taxonomy): domain Bacteria; phylum Bacillota; class Clostridia; order Lachnospirales; family Lachnospiraceae; genus Lacrimispora. Next base: position 161,388 of record CABJBM010000014.1, on the reverse strand, counting down.
CCCTGCATCTTTTTGGAATACTGTACTGGAATCCTTCTCTCACCATTCTGAAGGATAACAACAAATATGACTATTGCCACAATAACAGCGATGATAGCAATGGCTGCAACTGCTGCTACGGCAACCGATTTTCCAGACATAAATCTGGTATATAAGGTTGACGCGTCAGACGGAAAGCTGGAAATAATGTTAAATGACAGGACAATGGAAATACCATTTCCAACGCCCTTTTCCGTAATCCGCTCACCGATCCACATCAGAAGAGCACTTCCTGCTGTCATGGTTGCAACAGCGATGATAATACTTAATGCATTAAATTCTCTTAACAGACCCTGGCCCCCGAATCCGACCGCCATGGCGACGGACTCGATCAAAGCCAGACCAACTGTTACGTAACGGGTGTATTCTGCAATCTTTTTTCTTCCGTCTTCACCGTCACGCTGCATTTCCTCAAGCTTTGGAATCGCTATGGTCAAAAGCTGCATGATGATAGAAGATGTAATGTAAGGGGTAATGCTCAGGGCGAATACGGACATATTGGTAAAGGAGCTACCTGTCATTGCGTTAAAAAATCCAAACGCATCGTTGTTCTGCTGAGCAAAAAAATCTTTAAAAAAGCTTGTTTCAACTCCTGGAATCGGCAATTGGGAGCCGATTCTGGTAACCACCAGCATCATGAACGTGAAGATGAGTTTCTTTCTTAAGTCCTTGATCTTGAATGCATTACGGAGTGTTTTTAACATATTAGATCACCTCGCAGGTTCCACCTAAAGCCTCGATTTTGGTTTTTGCGCCTTCGCTGAAAGCATCTACCTTTACTGTAAGCTTTTTGGTTAATTCTCCATTTCCAAGGATCTTAACACCGTCACGCGGATTCTTAACAATACCGCTCTCTATTAAAGTTTCAACAGTAACAACCGTATCGTTTTCGAATGCCTCTAATGCACTTACATTGATACCGATAATGGTTTTAGTATTTCTATTTGTAAAGCCTCTCTTAGGAATACGTCTGTATAAAGGCATCTGGCCGCCTTCAAAACCTGGTCTGGTAGCACCGGAACGTGCCTTCTGTCCCTTATGACCCTTACCTGCTGTCTTGCCGTTTCCTGAACCATGTCCGCGGCCTCTTCTGAAGTTGTCGCTGTGTTTGGAACCTAACGCAGGCTGTAAATTTGATAAATCCATCGCTTGCACCTCCTTACTGTATTCTCTTAAATCTCTTCAACTTTTACTAAATGACGCACGCTGGCGATCATACCTCTGACCGCGTCATTGTCCGGCATCTCAACTGTCTTTTGAAGCTTCCTTAAGCCTAATGCTTCAACGGTTGCTTTGTGCTTCGGAACTGCGCCGATCGGGGATTTCACCAATGTGATTTTTAATTTATCTGCCATCTTCCTATCCTCCTTAGCCTAAAATCTCTTCTACAGATTTACCGCGAAGCTTTGCAACTTCCTCAGGAGTTTTTAACCGGGTTAATCCCTCGATTGTAGCTAAAACTACGTTGGTCTTATTATTGGAACCTAAGGATTTAGAATGAATATTCTTAACACCTGCAAGCTCTAAAACCGCACGGGCAGGACCTCCTGCAATAACTCCTGTACCTTCGTTAGCTCTCTTAAGAAGTACGGATGCACTTCCGAATTTGCCGATCAGGTCATGGGGAATGCTGCTGTTCTCATCAATCGGAACTGCAACCATGTTCTTAACTGCAGCCTCTTTTCCTTTACGGATTGCTTCTGGAACTTCACCGGCTTTGCCAAGACCAGCACCTACATGGCCGTTGCCATCACCTACGACTACTAAAGCAGAGAATCTCATGGTACGTCCACCTTTAACGGTTTTAGATACGCGCTTGATAGCAACTACCCTGTCGTTTAACTCTAACTGATTTGCATCAAAAATTGTACGTTTCACGCTGTCATTCTCCTCTCTACTTAGAATTCCAGACCAGCTTCTCTGGCTGCGTCTGCTAATGCCTGAACCTTACCCTGATATATAAATCCGCCTCTGTCAAAGACAACTTCCTTAATGCCCTTTTCAAGAGCTCTCTTTGCAACTACGGTACCTACATATGCTGCAGCATCAACGTCGTTAGTTTTCTCTAATTCTGCCTTTACTTCTTTTTCTACTGTAGAAGCAGCGACTAAAGTCTTACCAACTGTATCGTCAATAATTTGAGCATACATATGATTATTGCTTCTAAACACAGCTAAACGCGGTCTTTCTGCAGTGCCTGCAAAACGGTTACGTAATCTGTTGTGTTTTTTAACGCGAACTTCGCTTCTTGACTGTTTGCTAACCATCTTTACACTCTCCTTAATTATTTCTTACCAGTCTTACCAACTTTACGTCTGATCACTTCGTCAGCATACTTGATACCCTTGCCCTTATACGGCTCAGGTCTTCTCTTATCTCTGATTTCAGCAGCGTACTGGCCAACTTTTTCTTTATCGATACCTTTAATAATGATGACGTTCTGTCCTTCCATGGTAGATTCGATGCCTTCCGGATCTTCCATCTCTACCGGATGGGAATAGCCAAGAGAAAGAACCAGCTTCTTGCCCTGCTTCTGTGCTCTGTAACCAACACCATTGATTTCCAGTTTCTTCTGATAACCGTCAGTAACACCAACAACCATATTGTTCACTAATGTTCTTGTCAGACCGTGTAAGGATTTCATCTTCTTTAAATCGTTCGGTCTTGTAACAACGATATGACCATCTTCTTCTTTGATTGTCATCTCAGATGGCAACACTCTTTCAAGAGTTCCCTTAGGACCATTTATAGTCACTTTATTATTTTCTGCGATTGCAACAGTTACGCCTGCCGGAACCGCGATAGGCATTCTTCCTATACGTGACATGCCGTTTACCTCCTTAAATTTTCGGAAGAAGCTCTGCGCTTCTTCTGTTTTCAGATGCTTCTGTTAATTACCAAACAAATGCCAGTACTTCTCCACCGATACCTGCGGTGCGTGCTTCCTTATCGGTAACAACGCCCTGGTTTGTGGAGATGATAGCTGTTCCTAAACCACCAAGTACTCTGGGTAACTCTTCCTTGTTCGCGTATACACGTAAACCTGGCTTGGAGATTCTCTTAATACCTGTGATGATTTTCTCATTTTTATCTTTACCGTATTTTAAGGTGATCCTGATGGTCTGAAATGCACCGTCTTCTACGATATCATATTTCTTAATGTAGCCCTCTTTTACAAGGATATCAGCAATAGCTAATTTCATCTTAGATGAAGGTACATCTACTGTATCATGTTTTGCAGTATTTGCATTACGGATTCTTGTAAGCATATCTGCGATTGGATCGCTCATAGTCATTTTGAAATTGCCTCCTTCCTTATTTTACCAGCTTGCTTTTCTAACGCCTGGGATCTGGCCCTTGTATGCTAATTCACGGAAGCAAATTCTGCAGATTCCGTATTTTCTTAAATAAGCATGTGGACGACCACAGATTCTGCAACGATTGTATTCTCTTGAGGAGAATTTTGCAGGTTTCTGCTGTTTGATCTTCATTGAAGTCTTTGCCATGGATTATTCCTCCTACTATTTTGCAAATGGCATATTGAATAATGTCAAAAGTTCACGGGCTTCTTCATCTGTCTTAGCGGTAGTAACGAAAATAACGTCCATACCTCTTACCTTGTCAACTTTATCGTACTCAATTTCAGGGAAAATAAGCTGTTCCTTGATACCAAGAGCATAGTTTCCTCTCCCGTCAAACGCGTTAGGATTTACACCTCTGAAGTCACGTACACGGGGAAGTGCAAGGTTGATCAGACGATCAGCAAATTCATACATTCTCTTGCCGCGTAAAGTTACTTTACAGCCGATAGGCATGCCTTCTCTGATCTTGAAGTTAGCAACTGATTTTTTAGCTTTTGTTAAGACTGCCTTCTGACCGGAGATGATTTCTAAGTCTCTTACTGCAGAGTCTAAAATCTTGGCATTTTCCTTTGCTTCACCAATACCCATATTGATGACAATCTTATTTAACTTCGGCACTTCCATGACATTCTTATATCCAAATTTCTTGATCATACCTTCTACGATCTCTGTTTGGTATATCTCTTTTAATCTAGCCAATTTTTATTCCTCCTCTCCGAATTAGTCAATTACTTTACCGGTTGCCTTGGCAACACGGACTTTTTTACCGTCTTTTACTTCAAAACCAATTCTGGTCACTTTTCCATCAACAACAAGCATTACGTTGGAGATATCAAGCGCAGCTTCTTTCTGTACGATACCGCCCTGTGGGCTACCTGGGCCTGGCTTTACATGCTTTGTGATCATGTTAACGCCTTCCACTACGACTCTGTTATTCTTCGTGTCTACGTGAAGAACTTTGCCCTGTTTGTCTTTATCTTTTCCTGCGATAACCTTTACCAGGTCATCTCTTTTAATTTTATGCACAGTCCGACACCTCCTTATAATACTTCCGGAGCTAAGGAAACAATCTTCATGAACTGTTTCTCTCTTAACTCTCTGGCAACCGGTCCAAAGATACGAGTTCCTTTGGGAGTCTTGTCATCTTTGATAATTACGGCAGCATTCTCATCGAACTTGATATAAGAACCGTCTTTACGGCGTGCGCCCTTAACGGTACGTACAACTACGGCCTTTACAACATCGCCCTTTTTAACAACACCACCAGGTGTTGCATCTTTTACAGTAGCGACGATAACATCACCAATATTAGCATATCTTCTAGTAGAGCCGCCCATAACACGGATACAAAGAAGCTCTTTTGCACCGGTATTGTCGGCAACCCTTAATCTGGTTTCCTGCTGAATCATACCTGTTACTCCTTCCTGGAAATAAATTATTTCGCTCTTCCGATAATCTCAACAAGTCTCCATCTCTTGTCTTTTGACAACGGTCTTGTTTCCATTACTTTTACTGTATCGCCCATATTGCACTCGTTTTTCTCATCATGGGCCTTTAATTTATACGTTCTTTTTACGATCTTGCCGTATAAAGGATGTTCTACATGGTCTTCAATCGCTACAACGATGGTCTTATCCATCTTGCTGCTCACAACCTTACCAGTACGGGTTTTTCTAAGATTTCTTTCCACGTTCGGTATTCTCCTTTCGAGTTTTGGCCCTGGCGGCCTAATCTATAAGTGTACACACGCTCGTGTGTGTCATGCTTTTTTAAAAAAACTGCAACTTAAGCCAATTTAGCCTTCTCAGTAATAACAGTCTGAATTCTGGCAATGTTCTTGCGAACCTCTTTAATCCTGCTTGTATTGTCAAGCTGGTTGGTCGCATTCTGGAATCTTAAGTTGAAAAGTTCTTTCTTTGCAGCTACTAATTCTACATTCAGTTCTGCAGCTGATTTTCCTTTTAATTCTTCAACATACTTATCAATTTTCACTGTCATTCACCGCCTTCTAAATCTGCTTTAGCAGCAATCTTACACTTGCACGGCAACTTATGCATAGCAAGACGTAAAGCTTCACGTGCTGTTTCTTCAGGTACTCCAGCGATCTCAAATAATACACGGCCTGGTTTTACTACTGCTACCCAGTATTCCAGAGCGCCCTTACCTGAACCCATACGGGTTTCTGCTGGCTTTGCTGTTACAGGTTTATCCGGGAAAATCTTGATCCAGACTTTACCGCCACGCTTGATATAACGGGTCATGGCAACACGGGCTGCCTCGATCTGGTTAGATTTGATCCAGCATGGTTCTGTGGAAACTAAACCAAATTCACCGTTGCTGATGGTATTGCCTCTTAACGCTTTACCAGCCATGGATCCACGGAACTGTTTACGACGTTTAACTCTTTTAGGCATTAACATTATTTATCGCTCCCTTCCTTGTTTCCTTTAGTTGGAAGTATTTCGCCATTGTAGATCCATACCTTTACGCCGATCTTACCGAAGGTTGTATCTGCCTCAGCGAAACCATAGTCAATATCTGCTCTGAGTGTCTGTAACGGAATGGTTCCTTCGCTGTAAAACTCGGTACGAGCCATATCAGCGCCGCCAAGACGTCCTGCAACTGCAGTCTTAATACCCTTTATTCCAGACTTCATGGAACGGCCCATGGTGGACTTCATAGCCCGGCGGAAAGACACACGGTTCTCTAACTGCTGTGCAATGGATTCAGCTACTAACTGAGCATCTTTATCAGGTCTTTTAATTTCCTTAATATCAACAAATAACTTTTTATCTGTAAGCTTCTGAACTTCAACCTTTAATTTTTCAATCTCAGATCCGCCCTTACCGATCACCACACCTGGTTTCGCTGTGTGAATCGTGATTTTTACGCGGTCAGATGCTCTCTCGATTTCAATACCAGAAATGCCGGCGCTGTATAATCTCTTCTTAATAAACTTTCTGATCGCATAATCTTCTACCAGGTTATCTGCGAAATCAGCTTCAGCATACCATTTTGAGTCCCAGTCTTTAATAACACCGACTCTTAAGCCGTGTGGATTAACTTTCTGTCCCATTATTTGCCTCCTTATCTTTCATTAAGCACGATGGTGATGTGGCTCATTCTCTTTTCGATCCTGTAAGCGCGGCCCTGTGCTCTCGGTTTTACTCTTTTCATTGTCGGTCCCTTGTTTGCAAAGCATTCCTCTACATAAAGTTTTGCAGGGTCCATACCGTTGTTATTTTCAGCATTAGCAATAGCTGATTTTAATAACTTCTCTATTAAAGTAGAAGCATATCTGGGATTGTAAGTCACAATACCAAGTGCTGTCATAATGTCTTTGCCTCTGATGGCATCTAATACGAAGCATGCTTTCTGAACAGAAACCCTAGCATAGGATAACTTTGCTGATGGTCTGGTGTCCTTCACGGCATTTCTTTCTCTCTTAATCTGGCTTCTATGTCCCTTAGCCATTGGTGAATCCTCCTTTCAACTTTAACGCCCCCGGGAATCCGCAAGAATGCCCAAAGGTGTCTGTTTCTCTATTACTTACGGCCTGATTTCTTCTCGTCCTTACCGTGTCCTCTGTAAGTTCTTGTAGCAACGAATTCACCCAGCTTATGTCCAACCATATCTTCTGTAACATATACCGGAACGTGCTTTCTGCCATCATGAACTGCAATTGTATGTCCAACCATCTGCGGGAAGATTGTAGAACGGCGAGACCAGGTCTTAATTACCTGTTTCTGTCCTGCTGCGTTCATAACATCTACTTTTTTCAGTAAATGAGCATCTGCAAATGGTCCTTTTTTAAGTGAGCGAGCCATAGATTCTAACCTCCTTCAATTATTTAACGGTCTTTCCATCTCTTCTTCTAACGATCAGTCTGTTAGACTGCTTGTTTTTCTTCCTGGTCTTTAAGCCAAGTGCTGGTTTGCCCCATGGTGTGCTTGGGCCTGGACGTCCGATACCAGTCTTGCCTTCACCACCACCGTGTGGATGGTCATTGGGGTTCATAACGGAACCGCGTACTGTTGGACGGAAGCCCATGTGACGCTTTCTACCAGCCTTACCGATATTGATCAGGTTGTGATCACCGTTGCCTACAACACCGATGGTGGCTCTGCAGTTGATCGGAACCATTCTCATCTCGCCGGAGGGTAAACGAAGGGTTGCATATTTGCCTTCTTTTGCCATTAACTGAGCAGCATTTCCTGCGGAACGAACCAACTGTCCGCCTTTTCCGGGATAAAGCTCAATGTTGTGAACCTGAGCACCAACCGGAATCTTGCTTAATGGCAAGCAGTTGCCGACTTTTGCTTCTGCTGCCTCACCGCTCATAACCTTCATGCCATCTGTCAAACCAGCCGGAGCAAGGATATAAGCCTTTGTACCGTCTTCATAGCAGATCAGTGCGATGTTGGCAGTTCTGTTTGGATCGTACTCGATACCAATAACAGTTGCTGCAATGCCGTCTTTGCTGTTTCTCTTAAAGTCAATGATTCTATATTTTCTCTTAACGCCGCCTCCGCGATGTCTCACCGTAATCTTACCCTGGTTATTGCGGCCGGCTGTCTTATTGATCGTTTTGCTGATTAAGGACTTCTCAGGAGTTGACTTTGTGATTTCGCTGAAATCAGAACCGGTCATGTGTCTTCTGGAAGGGGTATATGGGTTATACTTTTTAATTCCCATGATATTTCTCCTTTCTTCTTTATTGTCCATGCTCTTTGGACATAAAGGTATGCCTGGAAGGCGTTCTTCTTTATTGTCCATGCTTTCCGGACATAAAGGTATGCCGTCGGCGTTTCTCCTTTATTGTCTCCGCTTTACGGACATAAAGGCCAGTACTTCAACGCCGCCTGGCGTATCTTAATTATCGTGATATAATGTTCATCACATAGGTTGACTGATCGTTTCCGGTCTTACAGCCCCTCAAAGATTTCGATATCTTTGCTGTCAGCTGTCAGCTGAACGATAGCCTTCTTTGTCTTAGATGTCTTACCAAAGGTCGTTCCTCTTCTTTTGGTCTTTCCTTCTAAGTTCATGGTGTTCACGCTGGCAACTTTGGCACCTGGGAACATCTTTTCAACAGCTTCTTTGATCATAGTCTTATTAGCATCTGTGTGCACTAAAAATGTGTACTTCTTGGACGCCATAGCGTTCATGCTCTTTTCAGTTACCACAGGCTTCTGGATTACGTCGTAATACTTAATATCTGCCATTATGCGTACACCTCCTCGATTGCTGCAACAGCAGTCTTGGTAGCAACAACTGTGTTGTACTTTAAGATATCGTATACGTTGATGGTGTTAGCAAAAGCAGTCTTAACAGCAGCGATGTTCCTTGCGCTCATTACTGCGTTTGCACTGTCGTCGCCAACAACCACAAGAGCTTTGGATACCTTTAAGTTATTTAAAACAGTCTGGAACTTCTTTGTCTTGATCTCATCAAACTTTAACTCATCAACAACGATGAACTTACTCTCATTAACTCTGCTGGTAAGAGCGGACTTAAGAGCGAGTCTTCTTTCCTTCTTGTTGAGTCTGATTGTATAATCTCTTGGTGCGGGAGCAAAAACAACTCCACCGCCTGTCCACTGGGGAGATCTTGTTGAACCCTGTCTTGCATGACCGGTTCCTTTCTGCTTCCACGGTTTTCTTCCGCCGCCGGATACTTCTGCACGAGTCTTTGCTTTTTGTGTGCCCTGGCGCTTATTTGCAAGCTGGCTTACGACTGCCATGTGTACGAGATGCTCATTAACATCTACGCCAAACACTGCATCGTTTAACTCTAATGTGCCAACTTCATTACCTTCCATATTGTAAACAGATACGTTTGCCATCTGTATGATCCTCCTTTCTTATAAAAGCATTAGTTAGATGCTTTTACTGTTTCCTTGATTGTTACTAAAGACTTCTTAGGTCCTGGTACAGCACCCTTAATCAGAATCAGGTTGTTTTCTGCATCAACCTTAACGATTTCAAGATTCTGGATTGTTACCTTCTTGTTACCCATCTGGCCAGGCATCTTCTTGCCCTTGAATACCTTGCTCGGATCAGAACATGCACCGTTGGAACCTGCATGACGATGGAACTTGGAACCGTGAGCCATAGGTCCTCTGGACTGTCCGTGTCTTTTAATAGCACCCTGGAAACCTTTACCTTTGGAGATTGCGGTTGCGTCGATCTTATCGCCTGCTGCGAAGATCTCAGCCTTGATTTCATCTTTTACAGAATACTGGTCAGCATTCTCAAGCTTAAACTCTCTTACGTATCTCTTGTAAGATACACCGGCCTTATCAAAATGGCCCTTTAATGGCTTGCTGACAAGTTTTTCTCTCTTATCAACGTAACCAACCTGTACTGCACTGTAACCATCGTTCTCTACGGTCTTTACCTGTGTTACTACACAAGGACCAGCCTGAAGAACTGTTACCGGAGTTAAGACTCCGTTTTCATTGAAGATCTGTGTCATTCCGACTTTGGTAGCTAAAATACCCTTCTTCATGTTTTTACCTCCTGTTTGTTAATTCTACAGCGGATTGCTTTCGCAATCATCCTAGAACAGTCCAATATACGTGGAACACTATGACTCCATTGGGCGGCATCATGACTGCAGCGCCATTATGGAGATGTTGATTCCTTACAGGAAAAGTGTTGCTTCTATATTAAAACCCTTCAGGACATGCATGGAATATTTTCCATAATGCTTCTGATGAAGATTATTTGTTCTTCATCTTGATATCAATGTACACACCAGCCGGCATTTCCAGTCTGGATAATGCATCAACAGTCTTCTGACTTGGTGTAATGATATCAATGAGTCTCTTATGCGTTCTCTGCTCGAACTGCTCTCTGGAATCTTTGTACTTGTGAACCGCCCTTAAGATGGTTACCACTTCCTTCTTGGTTGGTAACGGCACCGGTCCGCTCACTTTAGATCCTGTCTTTTTTACAGTGTCGATGATTTTGCCCGCAGACTGATCAACTAACTGATGATCGTACGCCTTTAATGTGATTCTCATTACTTGACTTGCCATAAAAAAAGTCGCCTCCTTTTCGCACTTAGTAGAAGTACGACAAGCGGTGACTGTACACGTTCCCGTGTGTGTCCTTCAAGATCACACACTGACTTCCTGTTCATTTAAACAGAATTTTAAATTGTACAGTGACTTGTCGCCAGTTTCCTAACTTGACATTCGCTCCACGGAAAACCTGCTTATATAAGCAGCAACCTCACGCTTCACAGCTATCATGCCACAGCCTTTGTATGATAGCATATTTCTTTTTACATTGCAAGCACTTTTTTTCAAAAAAACGGATAAATTTACAAATGGATAGGATTTGCCCCCAGGCAAATCCTATCCATTTAAAATGTTCTCTTATTTTCCTGTTATCCTTCTTTAGAAAGGCTTCCCTTTTTAGACCGGGTCTTACTGTAAAGCACCAGCAGGATGGTTCCTATGATTCCTGCTGAGACAGTATTCGTAATCGCTGCCACAATCCCCTGGGTAAATACCAGGTTCGCAGGCTCTGCATAGATCACAATATCCAGCACAGGAGCCACTACCACCCATGCAATCACATTTGCAATAAGCTGATAAATGTTAAAACGAATTCCATCCTTTACTCCAAATTCGCCCTCTTCCACTTTCATTTTAGGATAAACAAGCCCAATAAGAAAGCAGGATACGCCGCTGGCGATCACCCAGCTCCACCATGCGGAGCCATACTGGATGGAATCTGACAATGCGTGCCCGATAAATGCAATCAGGCCTCCTGCAATGGGGCCGAACAGTGCAGCGAAAAATGCACCGATTCCATAGGCCGTCTGAATATCGGTTTCCGGAATTCCTGTGGGAACCTTCACATACATAAACAGTAATGTGAACAAAGCAGCGCCAAGCCCGGTGGCAACAATTGTTTTTGTCTTGAACTCAAACATTTTCTTTTCCATAGCTCTTCCTCCAATGAGATCACTGTTATAAGGTTATTTTGTAAATTCTACTGTCCAATCCGCTCCGTATCCTAAGTGGTATTCACTGCAAAAATCTCCCTGACTGACAGCAACTGCTACCTTCATCAATTCATTGTTGTAAATCATGGGCTCCCCCTTCACCGCAAATCCAAAGCTCTGATGGAACAGCACTTTCCGTTCAAATACAATTTCATCTTTATATTTTATCACAAGGTTCACAAAATCTCCATACTCAAAACCAGCTTCTTTAAATTCTTTTAAAGGAATGTTTGTCCACAGATTGCCGAAGTTGGGATCATTGATTTCAAAAATCCCTTCCACCTTACCAGGCTTTACTGTTGGCTCGGAAATAGGATGCTCCACGATTTCCTCTACCGGGTATTCCGGACCTACCCCTTCAAAATCAATGATTCCGCTGGCCAGGCGCGCTGCTGTATAACCAAATAAATCTCTTCCATGGAAAATAGAAACACCCTCTGTTCCCTTTCCCCTCAGCCTGTTGACTGATTCATCTATTTCACGGACCGCCTCGATCCCAATCATCTTCTTCACATGAGTCAGGGAGCCATTGTCCGGTGATACAATATAATAGCCATCCACCGTTTTTGCCACGCAGGCTCTTCTGCTGGTTCCCACTCCGGGATCCACAACGGATACATAGATGGTTCCCTCCGGCCAGAACTGCAGACTCTGGTACAGACGGTAGCTGGCGCTCCAGGTATCATACTGGGGAAGCTCATGGGTTCCGTCCATGATTTCCAGCTCTCTGTCCACACATTTTACAACTCCGTACATGGAGCTGACCGCGCCCTCCTTATAAGTAAAGTCTGTCTGAAATACTAAAATTGGTTTCATGATAATTGATTCCTTTCTCTCATTTTATATTTTTTCTATATGTCATTTCAGTCCGTCTTCTGCATTCCCATAGGAATACGGAATGACACAGCTGTTTCACTGCCGGGATTATACAAATGGGTTGTAAAATCTGGAAGCATTTACAAAGAACGTTATGGATAGTGATCCTGCCAGTATAAGTATGCCAAAGACAATAGCACCCCAGTCCCCTTTTCTTAAGGGCTTCGCCACATACCAGGTCCTCTTCCTGTGCTTTCCAAATCCTCTCAAATCCATGGCATTACTGATTAACTCAATCCTGTCCAGTGTGGAAAATATCAGAGGAACGCAGATATTCATCACATTTTTTATGCGGGTGCCCAGCTTTTCCTTTCTGGACATATCTAACCCCCTGCTCTGCTGTGCCAGGGCAATATCCTGGTAATCCCGGATCATATCAGGAAAATACCTGAGGGTCAGGGAAAGTGCATAGGCCCCCTTGTAATTACAGCCCGCCCGGTTTATGGAAGCCGCAAACTCACTGGGATTGGTTGTCAGCAGAAAAATCATTCCCAAAGGCACTACTGATGCGTATTTTACAGTCTTTGTTATCTGATAGAGCAATTGCTCCAATGTCACCGTATAACGGTTGCTGAACCGGAACAGTTCATGGCTTGTTCCGTAGATCTGGGTGCCATGCTGGGGGCTGAACAAATAGGTTAAAATAAAGTTTATCAGCAAAAAAAACGCCACATAGATTGTCATCACCTTGATCTGCTTAAACTGCAATTGTGACAGTCTGAAAAAAGCCACAGACAGCACCATAACAAACAGGATATACCTGATGTCGTAGGAAAACATAACGGAAAACGTCATGCAGATAAAACAGACCAATTTTGTCAGGCCGGACAGATTATAAATAAAATTATCCCTGTCAATATAGTCAAACAGCTTTGCCTTCATGAACGGTGGGCCCCCCTTTCATAATTGATGAAATTCTGTACAAATGCAGTCGGGTCCGGAATCTCCGCCTTTATGGCCAGATCATATAAGGAGGTGATCTTTAAATTGGCCCGGGCAGCAATAGTTTCATCCGTAAGAATCTCAACCGCACTGGCATCTCCGATCTTCTTTCCCTGGGAAAGCACAATTGCATGGGGGGTGTATTCCAGCATCAAATGCATATCATGGGTGATCAACAGGATGGTCACCCCCTGGTCGTTTAAGCTCTTTAAGAATTCCATAATTTCCGTATAATGGCGGTAATCCTGCCCTGCTGTCGGCTCATCTAAAATCAATATCTGAGGTTCCAGCACCAGCATGGAGGCAATTGTCACACGCTTTTTCTGTCCAAAGCTCAAGGCGGACACCGGCCATTTCTTAAACGGAGCAAGGCCGCAGATTTTCAGCGCTTTATGTACCCTCTGCTCTATTTCTTCCTCCGGAACTTTACGGATACGCAGTCCCAAAGCCACTTCATCATAAATCATGGGCTTGCAGATCATCTGATTGGGATTTTGCATAACAAACCCTATCTTCTGTGAACGTTCCTTAATTGTCTGGCCTTTCAAATCCTCTCCGCAGTACAGAAGCCTTCCCTCATCCTCTGTGACAAATCCGCAGATCACTTTTGCGAGAGTGCTTTTTCCGGCACCATTGGTCCCCACAATGCTGACCATCTCACCTTCCTGGATTCTGAAACTGATATCCTGCAGAATTTTCCGCTTCGTTGTATATTGGAAGCTTAAATGTTCCGCTTCCAGTATGATCCGGCGCTCCTTTGCATCGGGTACTTCCCTTTGCTCCCGGTTCCACTTCTGCAAAGGCTCCTTTACCTGGGAAATATCCAGTGTATCCATGCGTCCGGCGCACATCCGGGGAGTCACTTTAATGTCCGCATATTTCATTGCAGTGACATAAAGCGGCTCCCTGATTCCAAGCTTTGGCAGAATGTGGGCCGCCATCAGCTCATCAGGAGTCATATCAGCCACAATCCTGCCTTCATTGACTACAATAACCCGGTCTATCTCCCGGTAAAGCACATCTTCCAGCCGGTGCTCTATAATGACAATGGTTTTCTTCGATTCCTTCCATACCCGGTCAATCAAATCAATGGCCGTTTTTCCTGTAGCAGGATCCAGGTTTGCAAGAGGCTCATCAAACAGCAGAATGTCTACGTCATCTACCATCACTCCGGCAAAAGACACTCTCTGCTTTTGTCCCCCTGACAATTCAAAGGGAGAGGATTTCAGCAGCTTTCCCATATCCACAATGTCCGATACCTTCTGGACCGTTTCCTTCATTTGCGAAAGGGGAACGCAGTCATTTTCCAGGGCAAATGCAATATCCTCTCCCACCGTCAGACCGATAAACTGTCCGTCAGCATCCTGAAGCACTGTGCCTACTTTTTTGGACAGTTCAAAAATATTCATTTCCCGTGTTTCTTTCCCGCTGATTTTCAGACTCCCCTGTATCTCTCCTTTATAAGAAAACGGGATCAAACCATTTAAGCAGTTTCCAATGGTACTTTTCCCGCTTCCGCTGGAGCCAACTATCAGAACCTTTTCTCCTTCATATATCTTTAAGTTAATATCATGCAGTGTCGGCTCTGCCTGGCTGAAATACTGAAACTGAAAGTGTTCAAATTCTATAACCGGCATTCTCTCTGTCTGGCTCATAGACTTTTCCTCCTTTATAGTCGGTACTGTATCTGATATTTTCCCAAGCGAAAATAATATTTGATTCTGGCAATGACCCGGCTTCCTTCGTCATACAGCAATTGTTCAATATGGAGAAGGGGAGCTTTCGGCTTTACTCCCAGATAGGGAATCACCTGTTCATCTGCCTCTATCACCTGGATGTTCACCTGAGCATTTTTTGCCTTTCTATAAATATCCTGATCCATAAGCTCAAGCAATGCATCCTCCGAATCAAGGTCTACCTGCCATTTAGTCAATATCTCTACCGGTATCTGCAAAAAGCTCTGACCTATGGGACCGTTTTCACTTTCATATACATTATTGCTTGCCAATACTTCCTCCGCTTCGGAAAGACCCAGTTTTTCACGGGCAATCCGGGTGGGAGGTCCGAAGTTATAGTCCATGCTGATATGAACGATATCCTCCAATGCATCCTCTGAAAGAAAATTATAGATCTTCCTTTTACACCTTTTTCCCTTACCATGGGACACATACGTTCCCTTTCCCTGGTGCTTATGGATATAGCCATCCTGAGTCAGGATTGTCAGCGCCTGCCTCAGTGTGTTGCGGCTGATACCGTATTTTTCCGAAAGCACGGTCTCCGAAGGAAGCCTGCTTCCCTTTTCGTAAATCCCGGACACAATATCGCTGTATATCTGGTTATAGGCAGGAATATAGGATGGAAGCCTGCCCTTTATCCCGGAGTTTTCTTCTGCCGTCAGTGTCGCCCACTCCCCCATGTACCTGAATCCAATCTGGTAATAAAGGTTGTGTTCCTCTCCTCTGCTGCAAAACAGACAGGGGATCTTGCCCTTAGCGAGTATTTGCCTGCACAGTGCGCTCACCACCTGGCTCCCCAGCTTCTTTCCCCTTGCCTCAGGCTCCACTGCCACCCCGCCGATCATGGTGGTCTCCTCACATTCTGCGGTACTGTTTGCATGGGCAATAATCCTGCCGTTTTCCCTGATTAAGTAATGGATTCCACAATTCCTGCGGATCCGGTCCTCAATCATCTGTTTTGATGCATAAAGGCTTCTCATCTCAGGAATGCTCTGGAGAAATGCAAAAATATCATCCACATCTTCCCCGGAGGCCTGCTGGATTCCCATATTCTCCTCCATCAGGCTGCCTGGATCACAGAGTAAATACATCCCTCTTGCTTCCAGCCGGTAATCGGGCAGAATCCTCTGTACAGCTTTTACATCCTTTATTTTTCCCATGACCACATCCGGTATGTACTCTGAAAGCAGCTGTCTTAAAAAAGAAATATTAATCTTCCCATTCTTGCTGTAAAGGATAAGGTTTTGGTAGAAGCAAAGATAAACTCCCTGACACTCTCCTCCTTCTACATCCATATATACCGTCTGAAACTTTTCATCAAACCCAAAGTCCGCAATATCCGCCAGCATAAACGTATTGTAAACAGGCTCCTGCTTCAGATAAGCAAGCAAGGCAGAGCGATCCTGCGACCCGCATTCTTTTACCATAAGGTCCCCCTCCTTTTCCACCTCCTGCAGAGGCTGAAAGAATTTTCGCTGATTTTGTTTAAAAAAAATGCAGAGCAAATATTCACGTAACCGTGAAGATTTGTTCTGCCCGTCCTTGCCCAAAACCAGCTTGTTGAACAAGCTGGTTTCAGTATAATCTATGGATTTTTAATTGTCAAGCCGGAAATTCAGTCATCGTAAATAATCCGGGGAGCCTTTCTTATTGTAATTCTCCAGTTTGTTCCTGTTCCTATATTATACGCTCTTGAGAAATTCCCCTGGTTAATCGCCACTGCCATGCAGTCCAGACTATTGACATATACCAGTGGTTCTCCCACATATACATCGGCAAAGCTTTTCGCGTAAACCAAAATATTTTTATATAAGGTACGCGTCTCATTTTCAATGCTGATTTCCACCCTTCCGCCGTGATTTATTCCCAGGTTTTTAAAAAGCTCTCTCGGAATATTTGTCCACAGGCTTCCAAATCTCACATCCAGCACATCAATGGTGCCGCTTACCTTTTCTCCATCATAAACAGCCTCTACAACCGGCAGCTCAATTACGCTTTCTGTGGAAACCTCCGGCCCTACTTCCTCAAAAGTAATGATTCCTGCCGCCAGTTTTGCTCCTGTGTAAGCGTAAATATCCCGCCCATGAAAGGTATAGCTCTCTCCTGAGTTTGGAAGGCGGTTGATGCTCTCATCAATGACACGTGCGCTTTCCAGACCGGTGATCCTCTTAACATGGGTCAGGGTTCCGTTGTCCGGGGTAACAATGTATTGCCCGTTCTTTGTCCGCACCACGATGCTGCGCCTGGTAGAACCAACGCCCGGATCAACCACGCTGACAAAAACAGAACCCTCTGACCAGTAGCTGACAGTCTGAATCAGACGGTAGGAGGCTTCCCATATATCATACTGGGGAATCTCATGGGTCAGATCTGAAATATTCAAATCTTCTGATACGCCGTATGCAACTCCGTACATGGCGCTGACCGCGCCGTCTGCCATTCCAAAATCCGACTGTAAAATAAGTGGTTTCTTCATGATTTATCTTTCCTTTTGGCTAAGGGTTTTCGAGAATGCCCTTGCAAGGTCAGTATAAAAGTTTTTTATTTTTCTGTCAAGATTTCATTTTCGGGATCTTGTATTTGGGATAACCGGTTTTTCCTTCAATTTTTCTTTCAGTTTTGCTAGTTTCTTTAAATTTATGTTCACAAATGTCAGCCCGACTTTTAGTTCCATCCACACTTTTCCTATCATCTATGTATATTGGAAACTCTGCATTCGTGCATTTACCTTTATAGATACAAAAGCTTTGTCATTCACGATTGCCGGAAGCATATTCACCCATATCAATATCAAATACTGGCCTGAGCGGCTGGATTAAGGAATCTTCGCAACGGCATTTCCACTGTATATTTGAATCAAACTGTCCGTTAACAATACCGTCAATGGTGTCGCCATCCTTTAAAGATTCTTCGTTTTTCAAAATATAGGAAGCAACTGTATATGCGTGACCCACCACCCAATTTGGCTCTATATCATGAAAATGATACTGGATATCTGGCAGGAGCAACGTACTCATACCCACGGTATCTACAATCATGTCATTGGTATTTTGAATATTAAAGAAACGGGCATTCACAGCAAAATGAATGAAACGTTCTTCTCTTGAAATCTGGTGGTTCCGTATTTGCTCAGCAGGAAACATCTTTCCGGACGTATGTAAATAGACAGCCTCGCATTGTGGGTATAGTTCAACCAGGGCTTCCAGAAAATCCATATCCAGCTCCGCCCTGTCTTTGGCTGAAAGTGTTGCAGCCAGCATATCATTGGCAATAACTTGGTACCGGCATTCTTTCAGTATTTTTTCCCGCTCCGCCATGCAATTCCACATTTGGCCTTTTTGAAAATCATCTATACTCTCTTCGTCAAAAGAAGTACAGGGGGTAACCATCAATTGTGGCGGAAGAGACGCATCCTTAAATTCCGCTAAATATTTCTTAGCTGCAAAGCCCGTACCTTTTTCATCATGCCAGAAACACTCAACATCCGAAAGATGCTGAGACATAACTGCTTCCATCTGAGCTCTCTCCGGCAGTTCCACCGGTTCCTTCATCAAAAGCCTTATTACGAAAACCTCTCCGGGCCGTCCTTCTTTGCTCAAATCCTGCTGAAAATAATTTTGATATTCCACTTGTTATTCCCCCCTGTGGTTGTATAATCTGTGTTTTGTTTGCTGCATCTTCAAGCAACGTTATACACAAATCAGCAATCCTTATGTGTTAGTGTATTTCCGGAAGCCATTGTTATAATCCATACCGTTTCACATGTATGTGCTGAATACTAATGGTATAACTCATGCCAATGTAAATTTTAAGAACTTGCGCATTATGCTTAATTTCTACGAAAGAAATTCTCTGTAACGTTTATCAATAACGGCTTTTACTAAAAGATAGTTTTCTTCCGAATTTTCAAAGAAAAAGTACCAGTTATCCCTTGTGTACGGCTCTTTTATATATTTGAATGTAAGTTCATCATAATCAGATAAATACCATCCAAATTGTTTAGCAAACTTTGTTTTGTTAGATTTATAGTATGCGCTTGCAAATTTTTGACCTTTGGCGTTAAGTTCTTCAGAAGTAAAAACACCATCCATTTGCATGAAGAAATCTCTGCAATTCAAATTTCCTACTTTAACACTTCTGATCTCTTCTGCATAATCATCAAATACTGTTTTACTTAAAAAATCATTCTCAATACACCATCTTAGAAAAAAGCAATGTGCGTTGCCCCGCACTCAACATCTAAAATGTCATTTGGAAAATCTTTGCTATCAAAATGCCACTTTGCTTTATCATAAACTGTATAAGCCATGTATTCTCTACTCCTATTTGTATAAAATATAAATAATATGATATAAAACAATTATCCTAAACATTGCATTATCCGACTAATAAACAGTATAGCATAATTCTTTTTTCAATCATAGATATAAGAAAGCCATTAACCTATACCATCTGCACCACCGAGCTGTAAATCAATTATCTGATCAACATCATGACCTGATGGCATCAAAATACTATTTTAGTTTCCAGCGACACAATGACACTGAAAAATCCAGATAACGACGAATGGATAGAATTTATTTGTTTTAAGCCGATAAATATGATAGAATTTAGTTAGTCATTACTAACTTATTATTTTTATCTCTTATTATGAAAGGTGGAGAGTATCCGATGAAAGTCAGTATCCAATTATCAGGCGTACCGGAAACCATGCTCATTCCCATGTATGCCAGGGCAATAGAGAGTAAGAAAGAAAATCCAGCCTTTTTTGATCAGTATGCAATTGAAATGACAGAAAAACTGGACTATGACTTTACAAAATTCGAAAAAGGCAAAATGAGCCTATGGGGATGTGCCGCCAGAACAATCATTTTGGACCGGGAAGTAAAAGCTTTTATCAAAGAGCATCCTCATTGTACCTGTATTAATCTTGGCTGCGGATTGGATACCCGGTTCCATCGCGTGGATAATGGAAACATACAATGGTACAATGTTGATTTTCAGTCAATTGCCAATTTAAGAGCACAGCTGCTACCTGTTGTGGAACGCGAAACAATGATCTCTTATTCCGTGCTGGAAAGGGGTTGGATTAGTGAAATTGCTCCGAATGGTGAAGTGCTCATTATTATGGAAGGGTTGATCATGTATTTTTCAGCGGCTGAAATCAAAGTTCTGATGGGTATGATCCACGATGCATTTCCAGATTGTACGCTTCTGATTGAATTGCTGTCGTCGTTTACTCTCAAGAACCAGAAACAGCATGACACAATCAATAAAACCAATGCTGTGTTTCAGTGGGGTGTGAAGGAATCCAAAGAGTTTGAACTCATCTGCCCATATGCAAAACTAAAGGAAGAATGGAACTACACCCCCGTGATGAAGCGGTTTTCACCTTTTTTTATCACATTACTCTCCCCCATGCTGACCAACGTAAATAACAGAATTGCAAAATTTATGATTTCTTCGACATCATAAAAGAAGTACTCTTGATTCACTTATATAACCCCATTGTTTTGAGCAGCAAAAAAGCAGCCCCAAAGGACTGCTTTTCTCTGCATTTTGTTTTAGATTTCCTCTAAAATATTACGTCTGCCATACCAGCATTGTGACGCTGGCGAAATTCTACGGCGTGTCCACTGATTACCTGCTGGGACTGACGGAAAACAAAAAGCACCCAAACGCCGATCTTGCAGACCTGCATTTGAGTGATGCCATGATAGACTTATTGAAAAGTGGGAAAATCAATATCCGGCTGCTATATGAAATGGCAGCGCATAAGGACTTTGTAAAGCTTCTGGCCGACATTAAAATTTATGTGGACGGTATCACCAGTATGCAGGTGCAGAACTTGAACGCTTATGTCAATCTGGCGAGGGACACCATAGAGAAGAAAGAGAAAGAATCAACCAACAATGCCTTATCGCACAGCACGTTGGGGCGATAGTTATATTTTATTTTGAACGACGTTCTGGAATGGTACGCTCTGGACGTTCCGGACGTTCTACTAATGCTTGCTCTGTGGTTAAAAGAAGATATCCAGTATTTGCATTATTGCTTGAGAACCTCAAAATGTAATAGGTCTGAGGGGTTAAATTGGTTATTTTAATATCCAGCTTTTCAGATTTCACCGCTGTGTAGGTGTCGCTGTATACAACTTTACCGTCCTCTGCAATCATAGAAATCTCGGCCGTACCATCGGTCTTAATCTTTCCGGCGAATGTAACGTATGTGGTGCCATCTTCAGTGTAGACTATTGCTTCCCGGTTAAAGCCGTTATTTCCAGTACCACTGGCCTTAAACTCAAAGACTGTCCCTTGTCTGATTACTATGTTGTTGACAAGGAAGTATAGTAATACCGTTGCAGTAATAAGGCAGACAACGGTAATTATGTGCGCTGCTCTAATTTTCGTTTTTTTCATTACCTGTTTCACTCCTATCATTTTTACTAACTGAATTATCTGTTGTGTTGTAAAGATATTCTTTTGTTATCTTCAAATTGATTTGCAAAACGATAGCAGTGGCAATTAGCAAGATAGAAGAAAGCCAATAGAAGCGTAAATCTTCTATATCTAAAAAGAATGAGACATAGGGTAGATGTAGAAAAGCAAAAATTGCAAACGCAATAGCATAAACGTATAGGCTTCTTAAAATACGTTCGGTTTTTATTTGCTGCTGCTGAACTTCCATTTTTAAGTCCTCCTGCTTCTTTTCTAATTGTTCTGTTCGATTTGTCAAATCTTCCACCTCACTTGATAATAACAGATAATCGGTTGAGACATTGAAGATCTTACTTAATTCAATTACCCTCTCGATTTCCGGTATTGTTTCTCCCGACTCCCATTTAGAAATAGACTGTCGAGAAACATTTACCTTTTCAGCCAATTGCTCTTGCGATAAATTGTTAGCTTTTCTTAACTCATAGATTTTCTTTGATAAGCTCATTTTCATCCTCCTTGGGGATATTGTACCTTTCAAATAAAAGAATCACTATAAAGTCCGCTTTGCATTTTGTCAACCGATGCGGGCAAATGCGGTTGCAATTCAAAATCATGCCGATTTTATTAGTATAACTCCGATTGCATCATGCCGCAATGATATTGGATTTTAAGCCTTACCACTATTCCGCAAGCAGGACAAGTGTTCACACACTTGCACATTTTGAGGATTTTGCCGCAAGGTAAAATCCTCAAAATTGCTTGTTGGTGAGCCTCCCCAAACCCGGCTGATGTTGCGTTATTTCGCTATCGCTCATTCCTTATTTAACTTCGGCGTTGCAAGGATATGAGTTCTTTTACAGGTGCGAGATCAACATTTACGGCATATCCGTCAATCATCATCTTGCAAAGAAAAGCACCCTGATTTTGACTGTTGACTTCTGCCATGCGTTCCCGTATGGCGGCTAATTCCTCGTGAGTTAACATAATATGAAGCCGCAGATTTCGTTTTGGCATATTGTTTTGTCCTCTATACAAATATTTTATTCTACTTATAAGGACACAAAACAAAAAACAAGTGTATCGTCCACAAAGAACGATACACTTGTTTTTAACATTTCACTTGGCAGACGCCCATTAACGGTTTAAGTTTTCATACTGTCTTATGACGGACTGCCATATGCCGCGGACTTTATCTATAGTCTCTAGCAGAACGTATTTTACGTTCTGCTGTCAAACATTTTCCCTGTATTTGGCCCCTAATCGTCTTTATCTTACTCCCAGACCGGTTCCGTAGGGGTTCTGCCTTCTCCGCTTGGAGTTTCATCATCCACCTTCAATAAGTTTCCGTTGCTTCCGGTCTTATACTTCACTCCGTCAGAGTTCTTTACGGTTGTATTCTTTGCCACCTTGCCGGAGGTGTTTACCACATAGGTTGTCGTGGTGCTTCCCGTAGGAATGGCAATGGCTTCGTACTTGGTTCCTTCATCTGCGCATTGAATCTTGCCCATATAGTATAAGGAACCATCCTTAACTCCGGTATATCCCCGGCCGCTGTCACTGAAATAATAAGTGGCTTCGCTGCCGTCCCCTTCAATCACCTTTACCTTGCCTTTCTGCATGGTGCTGGTCTTCTTGTCTCCGAAATAATAAGCCGTATATTCTGAAGTAGTTCCAATCTTCACCTTCTGCAGTCCATATACAGGATTGCCCAGGTTATTAAACAAATAGGTTTTGTCATTTATTTTGGTTATATTCTGAGTGCTGGCACTTCCTTCCTTAGGGCCGGTCTTTGGAACTCCGGAATTGGAAAAATAAAACCACTCCACACTCTCTTCATAGCCGGATAAGTCCTCAGGCGGCTCCACGGAATACCAGCCAACTCTCAGCTTTCCGTTGCTGTCATAATATTTATAATTCTGGATCTCATACTCGGCATTGTCAATTCCCACGTTCTTCCAGCCGGTCTGAAGCGCTCCATCTGAATCAAAGCAATAGGCAACTCCGTCAATCTTATAGGTGGCATAATCTCCTGATATATCCTTTGGAATATATTTTTTACCGCTGTCGTTAAAATAGTACCAGGACTTTCCATCATCACTATCCCCTGGAGTGACACGGTCCCCGTCGTAATCGCTGTCCGGTGAAAGAAGCTTCTGCCAGCCGGTGCGCATGGCCCCGTCGGTTCCGCAGTAATACATATTATCAAGAACCCAGCCGGTCTGCATCTCCCCGTTGGAATCAAAGTAATACCACTTGTTATTGATCTTGGACCAGTTGTCCATAATGGCTTTTCCGCTGCTGCCGAAATAATACCATTTATATTGGGAATTGCCTGAATCCTGGAACTTCATCCATTTATCCGTGACCAGAATTCCGTTGGAATCCATGTAATAAGTATTTTCCACCCAGGTATTTATGGCCATTTCACCGTTGGTGTTTAAATACCTCCAAAGGTTGTCCGCACCTTTTTTCCAGGTGTTTGTTACCTTACTCCCGCTTGAATCATAATAAACCCAGGTGCTTCCCGCCTGAGCCCAACCTTCCGCAGCCCAGGCATCCATCGATGCAGCACCAATCGCCAGCATAGCGGTAACAGCCAGCATGATGAGACCTTTTCTTTTCATATCTTCACTCCTTACAGGGATTTCCTTTTTTGTTAATATTTATTTTAGCAATTAATCTCAGATTATTCAACTGTTTTAATCTTTCAATTCTATTACGAAATTATTTCCTCTACTTTCCCAGGGTCTTTCCCGGCATTCCTGCCCTTATTAAAGCTTCTCCTTAAAAGACCATTTAATGTATGAACTCCGGCTAAGAAACAAAAATAGAGCGGGTCCTTTAAGATCAGAACCCGCCTTAATCTCTATCACAATATAAAGGAAAAAGCACTTCCTCTATTTTAATTGCAGCGATTGTTACAGCCCCAGTTACAACCGTTATTCCAGCCCCAGTTGCAGCAGCATCTGTTGCATCTGTTACATCTGTTGCATCTGTTGCAGCAGCCCCAGTTACAGCCATTATTCCAGCACCTGTTGCAGCAGTTGTTATTAATTCCCAGGTTGCACCAGCTTCTGCAGCCGCAGTTTCCCACTGAAAAGCCTATATTAAAACAACACATAAATTTTACACCTCATCATTTTAAATTATACTATATTATATAGGATATATAGACAAGGCGTGATTAGGCCCTTTTTTCATGAATCCTCCCCTACTTGACGCTCTTAGATCCATCAAGTATAATCAAGGAAGTTCATTTGGCCTTTGGCTTATTGAACGGCTAAGTTACTATTAATTATTTATGGAAAGGGCGGCACCGATTATGTGGATTGCAGACGGCTGGAAAGATTATGAAGTGATAGACTGTTCAGAAGGAGAAAAGCTGGAACGCTGGGGAAAATATCTCCTTGTACGTCCTGATCCACAGGTTATCTGGTCCACTCCCAAGACGGAAAAGGGCTGGAAAAAAATGAACGGTCACTACCACCGCAGTGCCAAGGGCGGCGGGGAGTGGGAGTTTTTTGATCTTCCGGAACAATGGACCATCAGCTACAAGGATCTGACTTTTCAGTTAAAGCCCTTCAGTTTCAAACATACAGGACTCTTTCCGGAACAGGCGGCAAACTGGGACTGGTTCAGTGAAAAAATAAAACAGGCCGGACGGCCTGTAAAGGTGCTTAATTTATTCGCTTACACAGGAGGCGCTACCCTTGCAGCCGCAAAGGCAGGAGCCTCCGTCACTCATGTAGATGCATCCAAAGGAATGGTTGGCTGGGCCAAGGAAAATGCCCGCTCTTCCAATCTGGAATCAGCCTCCATACGCTGGATCGTAGATGACTGTGCAAAATTTGTTGAAAGAGAGATCAGAAGGGGAAGCCATTACGATGGCATCATCATGGATCCTCCTTCCTATGGAAGAGGGCCAAAGGGAGAAATATGGAAAATTGAAGATGCCATCTATCCTTTGGTAAAGCTTTGCGCCCAGCTCCTGTCCGATCAGCCTCTATTCTTCCTGATCAACTCCTATACCACAGGACTGGCTCCTTCCGTACTTTCCTATATGATCTCCTCCGAAATCGGAGTGAAATTCGGAGGTACCGTACAGTCTGAAGAAGTGGGCCTGCCTGTAACCCGGACCGGGCTGGTTCTTCCCTGCGGGGCCTCAGGAAGATGGTGGGCTTAAAGAAGGCTCACCGGCCTCCGTTAAGCAGATTCCATAAAACCGGAAGATAACGGCGCAGAAAAAGACCTGCCCAGTAACTGAATATCACGCACAATACCGGCATAAGCAGGAAAAACCCAAGGGGCAGCGCCGGAAAAGCCGGGAGCAGAAATGCTCCCGTTTTATTTATCAGCCGCACCATGGCAAAATGGATGGCATACAGAAAGAAATTCTGTTTCATCCAATCCTTTGCCTCTCCCAAAAACCCTTCCGGAACCAGAAACCATAAGCCCACAGGAATAAAAAGGCGGAAAATTACAGTCGTCGCAGCAACCTCTCCCTTAATGCTTCCGGGAAGGTCCAAGTCTTTTATAAACAGCCCGGCAGCCACAATGGCAGCCCCTATCAGAAATCGTTTCCGGTTCCAGGGCTGTTCGGTAAGCTTTCTCCCCAAAACTGCAGCAAAAGCGCCAAAGCTGTAATAAAAAAGCGCATCCAGATTAACAAGAGGCAGCGCGGCACCGCTGTAAATTACAATCAGTGTTCCGGCCAGCAGCAAAATTCCTGTAAGCCTTTTCCGGATAACAAGATAAATCACCGGTGCAAGGAGAATCAAAATAATCAGCTGGTTTAAATACCAGAATACATAATTATACGTATAGTGAAGGACTGCTTCTGCCGCTACCGTAAAGCGGAAAGGGATCTTCCCTTTTCCCATAATTCCGGACACCACAGGCAGCCGGCTTCCTATGACATATCCAAGGTAATACAAAAGGTTCCATACAATATAAGGAACCAGCACACTCCTGATCCTGGAATCCCATTTAATCCAAAGGCGGTCCATGGTAAAGTTCCGGAAGAAAAGATAGGAGGATATGAGAAAAAAACCAGGTACAGCGATCTGAGCCACCTGGTCTCCCAAAAAGCGTTCCATAGCATCAACCTTAAAAGCAGTTCTGGTGTTGCCCAGAAAAAGAACTGCATTATAGGAATGGACCCATATGACCAGAACACTGAAAAGGAACGTAAACCAGATGATCTTATTACGAAATCTCTTTTCTTCCATTGGGCCCTCCTCTTCCCGCATTTACCCTCCAGGGGAAAAACGGATATATAGAATTATATTATCATTTGATCTACAAAATGGCAACTACTCCCCTTCAACTCATATTATTTCACACAAAAAAAAAGCGGCAAAAATCTGCCGCCTCAGGGTGTCAAAAACCTATAACGCCATGAATCCTATTGCATATTCATACAAAGGATATGGCGTGGCTCAAATTCCCTCACGCCATATCTATATTAGTAATCGTCGCAGGCCTTATGACAACAAAGGCGAATGTAGAGTATGCTTATTATGTTCAGGTCCTTTTAAGCCTTTTTTAACATTTTCAGTTGCTCATAGAGTTTTTGTATAGGTAGCTGGAGCAAATGCGGTCTGCGAGCCTAATAATTTTTGCCAATGACACCAAGCCCTGAGATTTCTGCGGCGTGCTTTAGAGAAACGCATCCAAATTGTTCTTTCCTTCCATCGCCATCCACCCATTTGCCGCTCGCCGCACTTATAACTTTTGTTTTATACCCATCAGCCTTTATTCGTTTTGCTACCTTTTTCCATACCGGTCATTGCAGTAAGCATTGCGTTGCGACTTGCGGTATATTCGACTATATCATTTAAGACTTCGGGTGAAAATGTAGTACCCAAAACAATAACAGAAAGGCATTCTAGAAGTACATCAGTGGGCTTAAAACCGTCTGGTGCTAAAACAAAATCCTTTGAAGCAGCTATGCCAACTACACTTGCTCCTGCGTCTCGTCCACATTCTTTTACTATCTCACTATTTAACTCAGTCGCCATTTTATCCCCCCCCCATTGCAACCATAAACTCAATTTATTACGCCAAATCAGTAGCTTTTTTCAACAGAATGGACCTCATTTTTAAGGTTATCAAAGTCTATGAAAGAATAAAATTCATGAGCGCCAGGATTGTCTACACCTGCGGTTTCGCCATTTTGGGCGTTCTCCGCCGTCTCCCACTTTACTAGGTCAATTCACGTATCCTCATCACGAAGCACGTCCCAAGAAATAAAACCTTTTAACTTAGACAAAACCTCGTTATCACATTTTTCTGATGCGTGCAAAAGATCCTCTACAAATACATCTTTCTTGAGTTTGTACGATATAATCCAAACTGGGTTAGACATAATATGATACTCCCTCCAAGGTTACTACGATAAGGGAACACCAGCCTTAACCGATATTAATTCATATAATAACACAAATAATGTGACAACAGTGTGGCACATTATAAATATCTTTCAGAATTTTTTTGCGCCTCATCTTTTATAATATTTCGGAGATGTTCCGGCTCTATCACCTCAACATACTTTCCAAAGGATAAAATAAAGTTATATAGCCAATTATCTTCCGGTCATTTCACGGTTACAATAAAACTTCCGTCCGTCTGTTTTTTCACCATGTCTTCATAAAAATCATCAGACACTCGGTATGCCATCTCCGGCTCAATACGAAGCCTAATTATAGGATTTTGTTGATTATTATAATAATGCTCTTGAGCTGATTTATCCAATACGATAAGCGAATAATCACGCTTGACAGAGTATCAGAGGATGTAACACACGCCACCACAAACGATTTGTGAACGTCAATTCCACAGCAGACAGAGTATACGATTTTAGGCATAACCACCTCCTCAAAATATATTGAGGGAAGACTCTACTCGTCGGGGCAGGGCATTGGACGGGAGAAAGACAAAAAACAAACGGTTGATCTGTGAGAGAAATCGGTCAGCAGCAATAAATAGCTTCTGACCGATCTTCTACAGCTCTCAAAAATCAATTTTATTGTTGGTTTCTTTGTAGAATAGCGGAGAAATCCTTTGCAATATAGCATAGGGAACTATCTTCATGAATAGCACCAATACCTTATTGTACAAGCCGGGAATAACAATTGCTTTGTTTTTGAACATTCCTCTAATAGCTTTACCTGCAACTTTATCAGGAGACATTACAAAGTAAGAAAATAGAACTGTATTGCTCATATTAGCTTTTTCTGCAAATAAAGTCCTAGTTGCTCCCGGTGTAAGAGTTGTTACATTTACATTTTTTCCTTTTAGTTCAGTTCTTAATGCTAAGGAAAAATTTAATACATACGCCTTAGAAGCTGCATATACAGCATTTATAGGAAAAGGGGCATATGATCCAGTAGAACCCACATTCAAAATGTGACCCCATCCGTTATTTATCATATTAGGCAAAAACAATTTGGTTAATTGTGTTAATGTGATTACATGGAGCCGAATCATTTCTGTCTCCTTTTCGATACGAGTGTTTGCAAATTCTCCGCACTCATTGAAACCAGCATTGTTGACCAAAACATGTATTGGTATGCCAATATCTTGTAGCTCTTGATAGACTTCTTCTGCCGCATTTTCGTTACATAAATCTTTCACAATTACATGAACCATTACATTATTATATAGCTCAAGTTCTTTCTTTTGCTTATTCAGTTTATCCTTGTTTCTAGACACCAACACCAATCCATAACCTTCGGCAGCAAATCGTTTGGCCAGTGCATACCCAATACCACTCGTTGTTCCGGTAATCAATAAATTCTTTTTGAGATTATCCATTTGCTACCCCCAATTTCTTAGATAATTTGTGTTGTTTAACCTGTTCCATAAATGCTTCAACTCTAGTTAATGTGTTTGTCTGTTTTAAGCCATCATCAATAAATGTGAACATCGGCACTTCGTCCTTGTCATACCTAAATTTATTTATGCACGAAGTAGTGATTTTGCCTAAACAGCAGTTAAAGCCATATGCATTTATGATCCCGTCCACATGATTATTAAGTACAAAATCAACCGTTTTTCCGATAAACATAGAGGGGATGACCGGATTGATTTCACAATTAACATAGTCTTGCGAATACTCAATAATTTCTTTGATTGTGGGTTCTTTGAAATAAGGCGAATAACTTTCGGCTACACGTTGAACCTCTCTCTTGAAAAAGTCTAAACCCCCGCTAATCAGCTTGTTAATAATGGCTTCAAGATGTTTTTGTTCTTTTGAAAGCATATCACTTCGCTTATATGAACCAAAGTTTATGAAGTCATTCCATGATGGCGGTAAGAGTATTTGACCTTCCATTGCTTCAATTTTGTCAAAAATAGGATTCATACCATATTTGTGGACGCGCGTGAATCCATCTCCGGTGACACCAACGGTAAATAATTTTTTTTCTTGCTTTGGCACATCTTTTATCATGTTCATTGCCAGCTTAAAGCCACGCATGATTTTCCCACTTCGTATAGAATTGAACAGATACTTTTTCGCGTCATCATATATTCGGTCTGTGTCACCTCTGTTAATCTCCAGTGGGCGCATTGCTACTGTATATCTGTGCAAATAATCTAAACATACCATTGACTTCCAAAGGTCTATTGATAAAGGTGCACCAAAATTTTTCACCCATTCTATCGGAGCATCAATCAGTATACTAAAAATATCAAGTTCGCCAGCTCCGCTTTCCACCAGGACTTTATGGTGCAAAGACTTAAATAGAGATAGCCGACATGCACCATCATAATCAAACATTAGTATAGCGGCATTTTTATCGACAAACCTTTCTTCTTGCGTCAACGCTAAATAATCACCAATCATTACTTGATATGTTCTACAATGCTTCTCATTAGAATGCCTTTTACCTAATGCATTTGAATGATCGTCAGTTTCTTTGACCAATTCGCTCTTGATACCATACTTATTAAGCACTACAGGGAAGGCGCTGACAGCTTCACAAATGGGATAGACAAATACCGTTTTGTTCTTGCGTTTAATTTCCTTCAACTTCGTGGCTTCAAAATTTATAGTAGATAGATTATTGAATGTACTGTTAAGAATATCTTCTTTGGAAAGAATACTATCCCAATACGCTTCACATCGAGTTAGTATACCCGTAATAGAATTATGTTCATCCACTTCAATTTCAAGCCAAGGATTATCACCTAATAGGTCTTTCAAGTAAGGTGTCAGCATTGAATCTGCGGCGCAGCCAAACTGTGTAATAAAGACAGGCAACAACATATTTTCATGACTTTTATTATACTGATCAATAAATTCAATAGCATTGACAGCGATATTATTTGTTTTCCAATGCAAATCAATATTTGCCGCCTTATTTGTTGCGGAATGTAAAGGCAGCATATCTGCTGCGATAGTTGGTATTCCGATTTTCATGAGACGCTTAACTATATTCATATTAAAAAAATCTTCATGCAAGATATATGGATGCCCAATCAGTACAAATATTTTATTGAAATTTCCCAAATCTGCTAATCCATTTCTACCAATGCCAAAACATTTCTTCTTGAAACTCTTAAGTGCTGACATCCCAGTATCATATGCTTTTTCACTTTTTTCTCTGTCTTTTCCAAGAATACGACCAAGTTCAATAAAAGACTGTATCACTTCTTTACGGTTATCCTTAAAAGCGATGGTGTGCTTCAAAATTGGCATATCACCAAAAGATGATGCTATCAAATCCGGTATATGTTGTATATATTGGCAGTTATGGGCATATTGAGTTTCGTAATTATCATCCGACATGTTCAAGATATACGGAAGATAGATATAATCTATATCCTTATCTAGCAAGTTTTCTACAATACTGTATGTGCATCTGATTGGATAGCATGTATCTACAGGAATTTTCCCCAGACTTTTCTGATATATTTCCTTAGAAATCGTATCCGATACAACCACATCAAATCCAAGGGTTTCAAAAAAAGACGCCCAAAGTGGGTACAACTCATAGTATAATAAGAATTTGGGGATCCCAATTTTCTTTCGGCCAAGAATTTGGGCATTATATCCTTCCAACAATTTTTTTCTTGCGGCAAAAACATTTGGTGTAAATTCCGTTATGTCCTTTTCAGACACCTCAAATTTATCACATATAGAGCCTGTGATTGTTTTTGAACCATCTGCAAACTTTGTGAACTGTAATGTGCAATGATTGGCACAATCTCTACAAACAACTTGATTTTTTTCTTTTATTTGGCGTTCAAAGTTGAAGCCCACAAAACTACTTTCCCCTTGCACAGCATCCTTTGTAATCAAGGCTATTCCTACAGCACCAGAAACCTCATGATGTGGAACAATGGTAATTCTTTCATTCAACACCATAGAAAGAGCTGCAACAACGCTGTGATTACTTGCAATGCCGCCCTGAATGGCGATATTACCAGTGAATGGTTTGTTGTTTGCTACTTTTTCCAAATAATTATGGGCAATTGAATAGCTTAACCCAGCAATAATATCTTCTTTAGATGCTCCATTCTGTTGATGGTGAATACAATCTGTTTCCATAAACACAGTACAACGACTTCCAACATCAATAGGAGAATTCGAAGCAAAAGCAAATTTAGAAAAATCATCCAACTTAACAGATAAGCGATCCGATTGTTCTGTCAAAAAAGAACCTGTTCCGGCTGCACAAGTCTTATTCATTACAAAATCGACTACACAGCCATTGTTCATTCGTATATACTTCGAGTCTTGGCCACCGATTTCAATGATTACCTCTGTGTCGGGAGCTAAGTATTTACTTCCTCTGGCCTGTGCTGTAATCTCGTTTTTCACTATATCAGCACCTATGCATTTCCCGATATAGTCTCTACCTGAGCCAGTAACTCCTACACCTAAAATCGTATGTCCTTCCGGAAATTGCTTCTCAAATTTTTCAAAACAGATAGTTAATGCCGCTAATGGGTCGGAATCATTTGAGGTATAGTGCTTAAAGCAAAGATCGCCATTACTGTTCAGCACAGCCATCTTAACACTAACAGAACCGACATCTATCCCCAAATAAATGTTTTCGGTACAATCTGCCAACTTTTCTTCCAACATCTCAATTTTATCAGTCGATAAAGGCAAAAGACCTGAATGAGCTCGATTATCATAACTTATAGAACTCAAAGTCTCAAGCAAACTAGATATGCTTGTTTCGTTTTTAATGTTGTTTTCGATGCCGTAAAAAACAGCGCCTATTGCTCCCATTGTATCGAAGTGATTCGGTACTACGATGTCATCATCTGACAATGCCAAAATCTCTTTGAAAGCACGAATAACTCCTTTGTTATTTGCAACACCTCCTTGAAACAATATAGGAGATTTAATTTTACGTCCTTTTGCTAAATTTTCAATGTATGTACGTACAACAGCCATACACAATCCGTAAGATATATCTTCCTTTGGCACACCGTCTTGCTGTAAATGAATCATATCCGTTTTGGCAAAAACACTGCATCTGCCAGATATTTTACTTGGATTGTTAGTGCATAGAGCTTTTTCAGAAAGATCCGCTACATTAAGGCCCATTCTATATGCCTGCTGATCCAAAAACGAACCTGTGCCAGCGGCACATACGTCATTCATTTGACTATCTAATATTTTATTCATCTGGCCATCATATTCCAAAAAAATCAGCTTCGAGTCCTGACCGCCAATTTCGATGATAGACTTCGCTTTAGGATAAAAATACCCAGCAGCTTTTCCATGCGCAGAAATCTCATTACATGGGAATGCTCCAATCAGGTTTTCAATTAAAAATCGTCCGCTTCCGGTTGTATAAACTCCAGCAAATGATGAAATATCTTTCAGCTTCTCGTTGACGAAAGCATCTACCAATAGCTTTTTCAAAGCATAAATCGGACTTCCATTTGACCTCTTGTACTGCTCATGTAACACTTCATAATTTTGATTTAGGATTACAATCTTAACACTAACCGATCCGCAATCTATTCCTAAGTAATACTTCATTCTCCGTTATCCTTTCTTTTTTGCCAAATGTCTATAATACTCAGACAGGTCATAAACGCTCCAGTTACTAAAAGTGCAATCCATTGTGGTAATTCAATCAACGATCTAAACACTTCTAAGGTAGTTTCGCTGGGTCTAAGCATTATCGCCAAGCTAGTGAATATCAACCAAAATAATGTATGAAGCCCTCTAAAAGAGATTTCTGGTTTTCCTTTGACGAAACTCCATGAAAAAAACACATATAGCAAGGAAATTAAAGCGTTTTCTATCAAAAGAAACCCTGCGAATGGAATATCCTGATTCCATAGAAAAGCTTCTAATAATATATGCAATAGAAAGCACACCATGTTTATTATTGCGAATAGGTAACGTATCATGATATACCTCCTAGTTGATTTGCTTTCATATAGTCAAGTATTGGCTTCTCCGCATTATTGGGGATAGGACTTCTGACAAATAGAAGCCTATTTGTTTTACATGCTCCAAGATACTCTTTAAAGCTTTCCAAACTACCAATGGTCACTACATTCAAATTTTTCATTTTTAATGTCTCTGTTAGCGAGATTACGGACTTATTTGTAGAACCGTCAGTAGTTATCAACAGAGCATCTTCAACACCATGTAGATCTAGTTCTGAAAATGAATTAATTTCATCAACTGGACTCAACTTGCTGGATACCCACATGCATTTTGTTTCCACATAAGAGTTTTCACGCTCCGGAAATGTTGTGCATAGAAACTCATATATAGAATGAACATGCCTCGGCAGAAATGTAACATACGGAAGCAAAAAAAGCGGTTTTCCATTTTGCTGTTTCTGTATCTTCTCTCTATAGTTATCCATTTGAACCAAAATCATATCATCGGGAAACAAAGAGGCATAGTTCTTTATGATTATATGATTAGGCTCACATAAAAGTACACACTGATACTTACTGTCCAAATTGATAAGATGTTCTCTCAATTTTCTTACATAAGGACAGGGAGCATCAATAAACTCAAATCCTCTTTTGATAATCTCCATTTCCTCGTCATATATGGAATCATAGCCTGTATTAACAACAATGCAATCTTGGGGTCCAGGCAAATCATCTACATATTTAGCGACTGGAACTCCTAATCTATGAAGCCAATCCAAATCTACACCCACTTTGCCCCCATCATTGCTAATCCAGTCCTCTATTACATAAATCTTTTTGTTCTTCGGATTGTTATTATTTGCAATAATTTGGGGTAGTAACTGTTTCAATACCTTATTCTCCAGCCATTTACACCGTCCATCATTATTTAGTGTTATAATATCAATAGTAATCTTGCTATCAGGATTAGCTTCGTTGATGCTGTTGTGTAAATTCACAGTTTCTCTTACGCGATTCCCTAAAATGGTTTGTGGCTTCCAACCCAAATCATTGTGCCCATCATCTATGTATTTTGCTTTTGCCGATAATCCATTTACTACTCGCATAGTAAGTTTAGGCTGACTGCCGCCAAACAAATTGAATTTGACATCCAGCAGCTTTGCTATAATTGTAAACGGCAGTTTGGGATATACTTTTTTAGGATAAGATAATCCTAATTCTTTCCCCACTTCTTGAATAAATTGATGCATCCCGAATTCATTCATAGGAATCCCCACATATTTTTTCCCAATAGAGTTCTTTTTGATTGCACACAGCCAAAAAAGCTCACATAAATCATCTATATAAACTAAGGGGGCCATATTTTGCCCGCCCCCTAATAAAAACTTCACCTCTGCATTTAGTAGTTTCATTACCGATGGAAGTAAGTTTCTGTCATATTTCCCATATATATATCCCGGATAGACTATGGTAATTGGGATTTTTTTGTTGTATTTCTTTACAATTTCTTCAGCATAGTACTTGCTCAGTGTATAATCCGAAGCAAATGATCTATTAAAGTGATTTAAATTTTTCACTACAATAGATGAACAATACACCAAATGGCAACTCGGATTTTGCAGGAGACTTTCGCATAAATTTTGTGTTCCTTTGACATTCGTCGCCATCAACTCCAGCTTATTGGTGGAACTTACGCATGAAGCAAAATGATAACACACATCAAGCCCTTTGATGAATTGTTCCAAACTCGAAGGTTCTTCCAAAGAGCCAAATACAAGCTCTACTCTATTTTCATCAAGTCCTTTAATATTACTTGTTGTTCTCACCAAAGCTCTAATTCCTACGTCCTGTTTTCCTAATAGTATTTCGATAAAACGCTTGCCTAAGCCTCCACTTGCACCAGTAACCCCTATTTTCATTTCTTAATTCCCTTTCGTTTTGTAATAGTCAGTGCTACCGAAATGGATTATACAACATGCGAAACAATACATGTTGTAAATCCATCTCTTACCAAGCTATTGCTTTTGCTCCATAAGCAATATGTAGCCAATGATAAATAACTACTGTTACACCAATCTTCTCTTTTCGTAGGTAGCACGATCTTTGTAAACAAATGCTCTAAAGAATCCCTTTGCACAAGTTGTACCATTTTGTATAACTCGGAAAACTGAAAAACCGACACCGCCTGTTTTCCGAATGACTGGCACACATTGGACATAGAAGGGTGTATCTAACTCCACATAGTTAAGAAACTGAATATCAGATTCCAAAATAACTATAATTCCATCCAGGGATACTTCACAGTGGTGTGCAGAGGCAAGTCCAACCTGTCTTATTATCTCAAAAAGCACAATACCCTCTAAATGGTCTGATGGATGATCAATGTCAAATTCACCCGACTGGTTAAAGCATTTATAAAAAAGAGTATTACCGACACGAATCGGGTCGCAGAGTAGGACGTTATCACTAGACTTTTTGTGAACATAGTCCTTATCAATCCGAGCAATCCGTCTATTCAGTTCCTTTTCAACATCTTGCGGCATATCAAAATGGTCAATTACATTAAGCAGTGTTTTGTAATCAAGTTTATAGTTCCATTTGATTTTATCAACAAAACCTGCCAGACTGTCTACTTGATACTTTTCGTAAAGCCTTTTCAAAATGAGACAATTATGCTTTTCGACAGCCTCAAAATCAACATACCCTAACACACATTTACAAAAGAGTTCGATTTCTCTCAGTTCGTTTGGCGAATTGGCCTCTCCATCTAATTCCTTGTTAATAAACTTTAATACCCGTGCCTCAACTGTGCTATCTTTTGTTACCAACATTCGTCATCTTCCTTTCTGATTTCAAACCTAATCTTCATCTTCTGCAAAACTGTCATATATACGCATATACTCTTCTAAAGAAACTTCTTTTACACCGGAAAGTTCTCCATATACAAGTTCCTCAATTTTCGGATCATCATATACTTTAACTTCTTCCTCAATAATGGTTCTGGAGCTTCTTGGAATTATACCCTGTTCGGTCTTTATAGAAATCTCATCTATGATACTCACAACTTCTGCCACATTTGTGATAAACGGTACATGCCCCGAATTTATCTGATAGACTTTATTACACGGAACTTTCTTCAATAGCTCACTTTGATATTGGAAAGAAAGAGACATGTCTTGTAAGGTTTGAATGTAGTATTTAGGAATGTTATTGAAATTATTTCCTAATTCAATACTGCTCATAAATCCTTTTGAAGGTTCATCTCCAAGCAAACTTTCCCCAATCATTTTGTCACCTTTTCGAGCAGTATTGTATACAATATCAGACCCGATACTCATCGTACCTCTAAGCAAATTGACTTTTGCATTAGCCAATGCGTTAGAATATGAATCTTTCAATAGAACACTGGCAACGCACTCATTATTTTTCACAAGCACCCCGCTTATAAAAAGAAGTTTGTCTACCTTGTTTGGATTCAGCTCTGCGGATCGTGAAGCAAAGGCGCTAGAAGAACCGTGTACCACAAGTATCGACTTGCCACTATTTTGTTGTAACGCAGTATTGATTTTATTCACATAGCTTTCTGCGGATGCATTCCATGCAGATGTCGTATCATTTCCGTGAGCCGGAAGTTCAACTAAGGTTACGGAATAACCGCTATCTTCTAGCTGATCAATAAGGTTATACCAACTCCATTTACCATGCCAGCCACCATGTACCAAAACAACATTTTTAACTTCCGCCGCATTTGCAATTATCTGTTGGAATACTGACACACCTACCAGCATCAATAAAACCAACATGCTTAAAACAATTTTTTTCTTTTTCATTTTTTTCCCCTTTTTCTTTTTCATTTTTTCCCCTTCTGTTTTACTCTGATACAATATCTTTAATATCGATATTGTATTTTAAATATGGTATCATATATATTAAACCATAAATATGTATAACCGTCAATTCGTTATTTTGTAATTTTGTGGAAGAGAAGACTGACAAAAATTTTACTGGAATCATTCATGGCTATATAGTATAATAAAAATATTGACATCATTTTATCATTACCGAAAGGAGCCGTATTTAAATGAATCTATATATATTGAGTGCAAAAGAAAAGGAAGTGATGAGCGCCTTATGGAACTCAACGGCCTCGATGACTGGTGCAGAAATTTGTAAAAATAATAATTTGAACATCAACACTGTCCAAGCTGCTCTAAAAAAACTATTGAAAGTAGGGTATGTTGAGGTCAAAGATATTGTCTATAGTAATACCGTATTGACTCGTAGCTATGTGTCCAAAGTCACACCAGATGAATATGCCTCAATACAATTAGAGGAATATTATCGTTCCAGTGGGAAAAAGAAATCATTGACTAATATCGTCTCTTATTTACTTAACGAAGAAGAAAATCAAGCAGAGCAAATAAAAGCACTCAAAAAATTGCTTACTGCTCGCGAAAAACTTCTGAAAGAGGGGGATGATGAATGTTGAGTGTTTTTACCATCGGTGGTTTTCTTGAACTCTTAAAAATTTCCATCATATTTGTAATAATGCTATTTGTTACTATGAGAGTAGATAAATTTGTTTGCTCAATAGGAACTGAGATTCTATTTTATGCTTCGGTTATCTTGGGGTTCAGATTGCTTATTCCTTTTCATTTACCAATGACGTTGGAAATAATATGCCCATTCCTCACAACATCAGCACTTAATGTTTTTTCTAACAGTATATATGGCAGTGTAAGGATATATCATTTGCTATTATTTGTTTGGTTCACCGTTGCCGTCATAAAAATCATAAGCATTTATATTGAATACAAAAAATTTACATGTTTGCTTTGGTCTCTTTCAAAAATACAAAACAACCGTGCGATTAATCCTGTTTTCAAAAAGACCTTAACAGAATTTGATT
The DNA here is from genome assembly GCA_902363835.1 of Lachnospiraceae bacterium. Classification (GTDB taxonomy): domain Bacteria; phylum Bacillota; class Clostridia; order Lachnospirales; family Lachnospiraceae; genus Lacrimispora. The sequence goes on along the minus strand of CABJBM010000014.1, from coordinate 122,702 downwards.
TGAAAGCCAATGTAACGGTTGTTGTTTCTGATAAGATAAAACATCCTTTCGTCATCGGCTTTCGAGAGGTATTCATTGCACTGCCGTTAAAGAGCTATACTGCCCCCCAGCTACGCCATATCCTCATTCATGAACTAAATCACGTTAAGAGTCACGATTTTGAATGGAAAGCATTTTTTGAGGTTCTATCTGCACTATATTGGTGGTATCCCATCATGCATATATTTAAGAAACAGTTTTTCAAACTACTCGAAATTCGTAATGATATGAGATGTATTGACGGAATGCCTGAAAAAGAACAGTGTTCTTATTTATCCTGTATTTTAGATGAATCAGAAAGCTTCGAGACATATAATAGGTTTGTACTGCCTTTTTCTATGCTCAACAAATCATTTCTACGCCAAAGGTTTATCCTTATCCTAAATAATGAAGTCAAAAAAAATTTCAAAATACAAGTATTTATTATGTTGATTCTTGTGGTACTTTTTATCTTATCAATTTCAATATCACTTGCACCAATTTCGTTATAATAAAGAATCAGTACCGCCGGTAGAACCGGCGGTTTGATATCCCCCTATAAGGTAGTGACTCCGACCTACGCCTAAAGGCGCATAGATGGTTCGTTTTTTGTACCACATTCTCTTGCCGGCCCTTCCGGGCTTTTTTCTATGCACCTTTTTCCGTCATCTCCTTGGGATTTCATGTCGCCCCTTCTGGGGCTTGCTTATTTCTTACTTTTTACTGCCTCTCCCGTAAACGGATCTATATATTCCGTTATACTCATTTGATTATACAGTAGGTCTTTCTGCATTTGATTCTGTATATACTCTTTTATTTTCTTCTCATTCTTTCCTACTGTGCCCACATATGAACTAAATGTATTAGGAAAACTGCAAAATAGCCCGATATAAGGGTGAAAAAATAAAAGAATGAAAGCTATCACATTACACAGAAGGGGGCGTTGCAAAACAGATAAAAAATCATCTGTGGAACAGCGCTCCTTTTTATACTAAAATGCGAATGGCAGGTCAGAATGCTCCGGATCATACGATAATCGCAAGATTACGTACTGTTTTTTTGCAGATGCCTGTGAAAATCTGTTCTATCAGTTTGTTTGAAAACTGTTTGAAAGGCGTTTCGTTTCAGGTGAGCCCCTCTTTATTAATGGGATAAAACTGGAAGCCTGTACCAATAAATATACGTTTGTCTGGAAAAAATCAGTTGAAAGATGGGAAACCAGGATATCTGAAAAGATTGAAACTGCAACACAGCCGCTCAACACGGAACACAGCTGCTGTTTCTCCAGATCCCAGGAAGAACAGATACTAAAGCTGCAGGATCTCTACTGTAAGGAGCGTCAGATATCCATGGTCTACGGACGAGGTAATAGAAAATCTGTCCACCAGAAATATCTTGAGATGTTTAAGAAATTCCTTGGCCGCCAGATGCTCTATGATTTACACCATTCCCAATTTAAGGGGAGAAACGGCTATTCAAAGACAGATCCGGATGCCACATTTATGCACATGAAAGATGACTATATGAGAAATACCTAGTTAAAACCGAGTTATAATGTACAGATTGGTGTGGACAGCGAATTTATTATAAATACCGCAATCTTTCAGGATCGGAGTGATTATGGTACTCTGATCCCCTTTTTAAGGAAACAGGAGAACAGAAGTGGATACCGCTATCCCAGCATAACTGCTGATGCCGTATATGAGAGGGAGGAGAATTATGTATACCTGGAAGAGACCGGGCAGACTCCATACATAAACCCCAGATCTACGAGAAATGGAAAAAGAGAAGCTTTAAGAACGATATCAGCAGGCGGGAAAACATGAGATATCTGGAGGAAGGTGATGTGTATGTATGTCACAATAACAGGCTACTATGGCCGGCAGAAATGACTAGCAGAAAATCGGTACCGTTCTAAGGTCACAATATATGAATGTGAAGACTGCAGCGGATGTAAGTACCGAGAGAAATGTACGAAATCAAAAAAGAATAAGAAACTTTATGTATCAGAAGATTTTATAGAGAGGCAGAAAGGGTCATATGAAAATATCCATACAGAAACAGGAATCCGTTACCATGTAAACCGTTCGTTCCAGGTGGAAGGAGCCTTTGGAGTATTAAAAAATGACTATGAGTTCCAGAGATTTCTGTTGAGAGGAAGAACCAAAGTCAAACTGGAGATTCTGTTGTTGTGTTTTGGGTACAACATCAATAAACTGTATGCAAAGATCCAAAATGGATGACTTGAAAACTATCTGTTTAAAGTAAAATCAGCAGAAAAGGTCTTTCATGAAGGAGGAGCTGTTAAAGTACGCAAAAAACACGAGAATGACTGATAAAATCACTTTTTTGTGTTTTTCAGGGCTAAGAGGGGGCGGTCTTTTCGATAATGCTTTTTGCAGCACCCTCTTCAGAGTGTCAAAAAACCTAAAACTCCATGAATCCTATTGCCTATTCATACAAAGGATATGGCGTGGCTCAAATTCCTTCACGCCATATCTATATCAGTAATCGTCGCTAACCATTCACTACAAATACGCTTGATTATTTTCTGTTCAAATATCGTCCTCCCCCTTACAATACCATAAAATATAAATTCTGTTCGTAAACCTTTTTTCAATTCAGCATGAGGCGTTAGCTGAAAGCTATTTTATCTTATTTTAGCACAATCTTTAACGAGAGAAAAGACTTGAATATTTATGCTTTAGTATACAGCGCGATATGGCTTTTTTAACAGTCTGAAGCCGCAAAAATCTGCCGCCTGACAGGGAGAATTTATAAATTGATATCAGGTATCAGCCTTTTACCGCCCCCATGGTAATTCCCTGTGTAAAGTAATTCTGGAAGAGCAGGAATACCGTAACAATCGGTACTGCAGCCATGGCTGCACCGGCCATGATCACGCCATAGTTAGTGGAAAACTCCTGCTGCAAAGTGGCTACACCTAAGGAAATGGTCAGCTTTGCCCTGGAATTGAGCATAACCAGCTGAATGAAATAGTCATTCCAGGTATTGATAAAGGTAAAAATTGCCAATGCGCCAAATCCCGGCTTTACAATGGGCATTACGATTTCAGCAAAAGTTCTGGCCTCTCCGCTTCCATCGATTTTAGCGGCCTCCAGCAGTTCTCCGGGAATGTTCTCACTGAACTGTTTCATCAGGAATACGCCGAAGGGCCAGCCGCAAAGGGGAAGGATTACCGCCCACGGCGTATCATGAATTCCCATAAAGCTTACAATCTTCATCAAGGGCACCAGGATTACCTGCTTTGGCAGGGCCATTGCAAAAATAAACATGGAAAAAAGGGCTGTCTGTCCATAAAACCGTTTCTTGGCCAGTACATAACCTGCCATTGAGGAGGCAACGCATACAATGGCCATGGTGATGAGGCAGATAAAAATACTGTTAAGCAGCCATTCCATGGTAGGATTCTGCATCAGCTTCTGGAAGTTAACCAGAGTTGGGCTTAAAGGAAACCACTCCGGCGGAAGCTTTACCGTAACCTTCTGAGACTTAAAGGCTCCGGTCAGGATCCAGTAAAAAGGGAAGATAAATATGATGCTGATGAGCAGCAGTACAATCATGGACACAATCTCTCCAACAGAGCTTTTCTTTTTCATTTTATCACCCCTCCTTAATATTCAACGTCGCCGCCCAGGAATTTAAACTGAATAAAACTGATACAGCCGATAATCAGGGCCAGAATCACTCCCATGGCATTTGCATAGCCGTATTCTGACAGTTTAAATGCCTGTTCGTACAAATAATACATGATCGTGGTAGTTGCATAGTTAGGACCGCCGGATGTCAGAAGCTGAATTAAGGAAAAGCACTGGAAGGAGTTAATGGTGGTAATTACCACAATGTAAAGAGTGGTTGGAAGAAGGTTTGGCCATTTAATCTTCCAGAACACCTGGAAACGGTTCGCCCCATCCACTTCCGCCGCTTCCACATAGTCCCTGGGAACATTTCCCAGGGAGGCAATATAAAGGATAATTGGCTGGCCAACGCTTGTAGTCAAAAGGATCAGAAGAATTGACCAGAGAGCAAATCGTTTATCACCAGTCCACATAATGTTCTTATCAATGATACTCATGGACTTTAAAATCCAGTTTAAGATACCGTTAAGGGGATCGTAGATCCATTTCCATACAACAGTAACCGCAACAGTACCGGTTACCACCGGAAGGAAGAATACGCAGCGGAAAAAGGAACGGGCAAGAGGCCTTTTCTCATAAGTTAAGGCTGCTACAAACAGGGAAAACAACACAACAATGGGTACGGAACCAACCACCAATATAATGGTATTGCGTAAGGATTTTGTCCATACAGGGTCTGTAAACATCTTAATGTAGTTGTCAAATCCCACAAAATAGAAGTCTTTCATGGTATACCGGAAAAAGCTGGTCACAATTCCCATTCCCATAGGAATCAATACAAATATAAAGAAGAAAATAAGTGCCGGAGCCAGAAAAATATAGGAAATCAGTGTTTCCCGCATGCGGATTCTGGTGACCTTTTGTTTCATAATGATCCTCCATTCTAAACAGACACACAGAAGCTGTGCCTTTTAAAGGGGGCTGCTGCAAATACAGCAGCAACCCCGATAAATATGTATTACTGAGCGTTTTTAATAGCTTCATCGGCATTTTTAACAAAGTCATCCAAAGCTGCCTTTGGCTCTGCATCTCCGTTTAATACAGCCTGAAGCATTGGGAACCAATAGGTTCTCATCTCGGCAAAGCCGTCGATGGTATTATAGTATGGAGAATAGTATTTGGTTAAGCTGCTGTAAAACTTCATATCAGCATCACCGTTATAGAGATCTCCCATGGAACTGCGTACCGGGAATACATTGGTCTTTACCACATTCTTAGGACCCCATTCAGAATCATTGCACAGGAAGTCAATGAACTTCCTGGAAGCCTCGGCCCTTGCTGCGTCACCATTATCAAATACGCAGAAGCCGTTTACTAAGTATTCCAGCGCCGGAGTGCCATCCTCAGAAGGGAACGGAAGAGCGATGGCTTCGATTCCATTTTCCTTTAAGGTTTCAGTCCTCTGGGAAGCGAGGCCCGGAGACCAAAGGGTTGTAAATGCGGTGTTTCCTGCTGCAAACTGGTCCACATCCTCACCGCCGTTGTATGAGGAGCCATTTAGCATATAACCCTTGTCCACCCATTCTTTGATCTTGGTCATGGCCTTTACGCCGCCTTCATCATTAATGGTATATTCTGTAATATCATCATTGGTAATGGAGCTGTCATAAAGGTTTGCCACAAAGGCTCTGGTACCCTGGTCTCCCCCCTGACCGGAACAGAAAACAGTTCCGCCGTTATAGCCCTTGGCATTGAGTTTTTCCATCATCTGTTCAAACTGGTCTGTGGTCCAGGTTCTGTCGCCTTCCAGGTTAATGCAGTCCATTGCGCCTGCATCCTCCAAATATCCTTTATTAACTGCCATGAAGAAGGCTGCTGTGCTTAATGGATACATATAATAGCTGCCGTCTGCCTTACAGGCATTCAGCAGTGCATCATTGTTCACATCTTTTACGAAGTCATCTGTAAACATATCATCCAGCTTCACCAGCTTCCCTGATTTGGCATAGGAAATAATACGTCCCGGAGCATCGAACAATACGTCGCATATGGTTCCGGTCTGAATTGCTGCCGTAATCTTTTCCGGACCTGAGGTAAAATCGATGGTTTCCAGCTTTACCTTAATATCAGGATTCTTTGCCTCAAAGGCATTGATGATTTCCTGCTCATAGGTTCCTGCCGGCTTGTCTGCATCCTGGGCAAAGGTCGGGAATGCCCACCAGGTAATTGTGGTATCTCCGGAAGTTGCCTCAGCCTTTGCTGTTTCCGCAGTTTCCGCTGCTTTTGTTGTAGCTGCTGCCGTTGTCTCCGGCGCCTTGCTTCCTCCGCAGCCGGCCAATGCAGATGCTGCCAGTGCCGTTGCCAAACCAAGTGATAAAATCTTCTTCATTACTTCTCCTCCTTATAATCGGTCTTTTACAACAAAAGGCGTTTTGGTAAATGTGTATATTTCAACTTCCAAAACGCCTTTTTCATTGTATGAAATTATTATATATCGGAAAATTAATTTTGTCAATCTGAAATAAAAGAATTTTCTTTTTTATTATATGCTTTAGGAATTTTCTTTGTTTAATACATTTTTTCTATTACAGAAGCCGATGTCTTCTCATTATTGCTGCTGCACCGTTCAAAATATCTTCTATAATATTCTGTGTACATTAAATCAATCAGAAATAGCTGGCTGATTTCCGCTGAGGTTGAGCCTCCCTGGAGAGGACCTTCATTGGCCCCGCAAAGCAAAGTGACATCAGAATAAGATGTCAGGGGTGACTTGACAAAACGGGTAACACAAATAATGGCTGCTCCCGCCTTTTTTGCCGCCTCTGCCACATGAATGGTATCCTTGGTTGCTCCGGAATAGGAGAAAATAACTGCCACCTCTCCTTTTTCCATCATGGAGGCCACCATGGCCTGCATATGGGAATCCTCGACACAGTACACCTTTGGTTCAATGCGCAGGAACTTGTTAGCTGCCTTCATTGCCGTAAGCATGCTGGCGCCCACGCCAAAAAAGCAGATGCGCCTGGCTTCGTGGAGGTAATCAATCACCCGATTAAAATTCTCTTCATTTAGAAGAGAATATGTTTCTTTCAGGGCATTGACATTGGTATTAAGAACCTTTTGTGTCAATTCTTCAAAGGAATCCTCCAGACTGATATCCCCGTCAAGCTGTCCTTGTCCTGTCTTGCCATCATGAAGACTTAAGGAGAGCATCATCTTAAACTCCTGATACCCCTTTAAATTCATGGTTTTGCAAAAACGGAAGACACTGGTATCCCCCACCTCACAGACTTCTGCCAAATCCGTAATGGACATGAATAACACATCTCTTGGATTCTGCAGGATGTAATCGGCCACCTTTTTCTCAGCCTTGGTAAACTGGTTGTATTCCGCTTTTATTTTTGTTAGGAAATCCCCCTGCATAATATTGCATTCCCCTTTCTTTGTATTTATGATATGAATGAAAAAAGGCGTGGTGGATGCTTCTATCCGGTCCACCGCACCTTTTTTGTATGATACTACAAGCATATACAAGAAATATGGATTTGTCAATTTTAGGGAAAAAATTTTTTCCATTTTATATCCAGAGGACGAGAAAACTCACTGCACTGTTTGGGATAATCTGCCCGGTAATGGGAACCTCTGCTTTCCCGCCTTACCAAAGCAGCCTCCAACAGGCATTGTGACAGGGTAACTGCTGCCTTTAATTCACAGGACCGGAGCAAGTCCTGTTTCCGGTCTTTTTTCTGCCAGGGTCTTCCGGATCCCATGGCCTTTTGAATCTCTTCCAGGGCATTTAATCCTTTTAAAAGCTCATTCTCCCAACGCACCACCATAGCGCATTGGAAGTTGATTCTTCTGACCTGCTTCAGCAGATCAGAAGCCCCCTCATATATGACTTGGGAACTGTCTGCTTCTTCCAAGGCCGGTCTCTTTTGCTTCTTTGCCCAAAGAGCCGCATTTTCCCCGGCAATGACACCGAAGACCAGGCCATTGGCAGTGGACAGCCCTCCTAAGCGGTCCGCACCATGCATGCCCCCGGTTATTTCTCCGCAGGCAAAAAGTCCGGCCACTCCGGTTTCCCCCCGGGAATTAATCCTGATTCCACCGTTGGAGGCATGGGCGAATATTCCAATCATCACCGGGTCATCTATGGTCAGATGCTTTTCTTTCAAAAGCCATTGAAAATAGGTCCGGACAAATTCCGGCTGATTTTTCTTTATTCGCTCCTGATAAGTCAGCTCTACTCCGGCTTTATCCTTTAAAAAGCTGTTAAAAAGCCGGATATCCACAGGAGCAGAATCCAGCCGGGAGGTAAATGGGCCATGGGAGGACCTGATCTCCATACACCGTTCAAGGTCCTCTCCGCTCCAGTCCTTAAAAATACTGTCACCTGTAACACGGTCAGAAAAATTGCTGTAGCAAAACACCTTTTCATTATATATGGTTTTGTATGCCGGCTTTATAAAGCCCGGCATCATCTGCATGAATTCCAGGTTGGTGAGAGCAGCTCCGGCCTTAAGGGCCAGATACTGCCCCATTCCGGTAACATCGCTGGTATTGAGCCGGTACTCAAACAAACCTCCCATGCCTCCGCTGGCGGCTATCAAAGCCTTACAGGAGAGAAACATCACTCCCTTTTCTTCTGAAACCGCCACAGCGCCGGTGATTTTCCCCTCTTCTTTTACCCAATCAATGATTTCCGTAAAGGGAAGGGTTTTCACCCCCAGATCAGTAAGCCGCTTTTTAAGCACAACCTGGGCGCTTTCTTTCACGATTCCATGCCAGTCCCGCCCCTTGTGGTCAAAACAGGGGATAAATTCCTTTTCTCCCTTATTCTCCGCTTCCTTCAGAACCACCCCCATTTCCTTTAATCCGGAAATTCTCCGGCTGATATTTGCAGCCAAAGTCCTGACCAGCTCCGGGTCCGCCATTCCTTCTCCTATCTTCAGAATGGTTCTGACCAGGTCCTCTTCATCCTCCCGGCTTTCCGGGCCTATAAGCCCTAAGCCCCAGGTCCCGGGATAAAAGCTGGAGCCGGAGCAGATGTTCCTGCTGCTCACAATACAGACAGACGCTCCTGCCTCAGCCGCCGAGATTGCAGACATAATGCCTGCAAGTCCGGCCCCCATTACCAGCACATCAGTGCTCAGTTCTGTTCTTAACCGCATTTTTTATATTTTCCTCAGCAAAATGGCAGGCCACATAATGGTCCCTTCCATTGATTTCATAATTTTTAAGCTCCGGCTTTTCTTTTTTACAGATCTCCTGACAATGCCTGCATCTGCCGTGAAAATGGCAGCCGGACGGTGGATTCATGGGGGAAGGCACATCTCCTTCCAGAATGATCCTGTCTTTTTTATGATGGATATCTGCAACAGGGATTGCGGAAAGCAGTGCCCTGGTATAGGGATGGACCGTATTTTCATAAAGCTCTTTGGCGTCTGCCAGTTCCACGATCCTGCCTAAATACATAACTGCAATCCGGTCGCTGATGTATTCCACCACGCTTAAATCATGGGTTATGAAGATATAGGTTAAATTCCGTTCCTTCTTCAGTTTTTTCAGCAGGTTCAAAACCTGGGCCTGAATGGAAACATCCAGGGCACTGACCGCCTCATCGCAGATGACCAGCTCCGGATTGATGCAGAGTGCTCTGGCAATTCCGACTCTCTGTCTCTGTCCTCCGGAAAATTCATGGGGATAACGGTCCATGTACTCCCGCCTCATATTAACTGCTTCTAAAAGATCACCGATCACCTTTCTTCTTTCTTCCCTTGTCTTGACTCCGAATTTCTTTAATGGGTCTGATAAAGACTGGTAGATAGTAAAGGAGGGGTTTAAAGAGGACTGGGGATCCTGAAATACGATCTGAATCTTTTTTCTGGCTTCATCCATATCCTTTCCGGTAAGGGTTTCCAGATTCCTGGGACCATCCTTAAATTCATAAACCATTTCCCCTTGTGTAGCCTTATAAAGCTGTAAAATGGTCTTTCCCAAAGTGGTCTTTCCGCAGCCGGACTCGCCTACAAGCCCCAGAGTTTCCCCTTTATAGATGGTTAAGTTAATGTCATTTACTGCCTGAACATAGGATGTGGCCTTTCCCAGAAAACCTCCCTTTACCGGAAAATAGGTCTTAAGACCCTTAATTGTCAGCAGAGCCTCTTTTTTATCTGCCATCCTTTCTCACCTCCTCATATCTGGCGCAGCGCACCATATGGGTTCCTTCCAGCATGACTTCCTCTGGCATGCCCTGATCGCATTCCTCACAGGCATAATCGCACCGGGGAGAAAACTGGCAGCCCGAAGGCCGGTTGTAGGGGTCCGGAGTGGAACCCTTAATGGGATTAATGTCCTGATCCGCTCCCTTTCCCAGCACTGGAATGGACTTTAGCAAAGCCCTGGTATAAGGATGAGTAGGATTGTCCAAAACTTCTTCCGCCGTACCGCTTTCAATGATATTCCCCATATACATCACTGCCACATCATCGGCCAGCTCACACACCACGCCCATATCGTGGGTAATCAGCATAATAGCCGTGTTATATTCCTTTTTCAAATGATCCATCAGTTCAAAAATCTGGGCCTGTATGGTCACATCCAAAGCCGTGGTAGGTTCATCGGCAATGAGTACCTTGGGATTGCAGCTCATGGCCATGGCAATCATGGCTCTCTGCCTCATACCTCCGGAAAACTCGTGGGGATATTGGTCAATTCTTTTTTCCGGGTTAGGGATTCCCATGTTCTTTAACAGCTTTAGGGCTGAAGCCCTGACCTCTTTTTTGGAAATGCTCTTATTATGGGAATGAATCATCTCTTCAATCTGCCGGCCAATGGTGTAGACCGGATTTAAGGCAGTCATAGGGTCCTGAAAAATCATGGCAATATCCCTGCCTCTTAACCCCCGCATCTCCTTCCCGTTCCGTTCCAACTCATGAATCCGGATATCTCCCCTGTCATCTTTGCTGTGATAGATGATCTCTCCTTCCTCAATTCTGGAAAGCTTTGGAAGGAGCTGCATAATGGAGGTGGCGGTCACACTTTTTCCGCAGCCGGATTCGCCTACGATACAAAGGGTTTTCCCGCTTTTAATATCCATGGATACACCGTTTATGGCTTTGTTGCACCGCTCATTCGTATAAAAATAGGTTTTTAAATTCTTTACGGAAATTACTGTATTGTCTTTCATTCCCTGCCTCCTAACCCTGCTGTGTGGGATCTGTGGTATCCCGGATGCCGTCACCCATGAAGTTGATGCTCATGACGAATAAAGAAACCACAATACCGGTGGGAAGCCACATCCACCAGTTATGCTGCAGTGTGTACATATCCTGTGCGGCATTTAAGATATTTCCCCAGGTGGGAATTTCTAAGGGAACTCCAAGCCCCAGGAAGCTTAAGGCTGCTTCCTCCAGAATGAACATGGCTGTACTTAAAGTAACATTCACGATAATAGGGCTGATGGCATTTGGCAGGATATGTTTATAACAGATCACAAAGGGATTTAATCCGAAAACCTTTAAAGACTGCACATATTCCTCTTCTCTTATAGAAAGCACCTGGGACCGGGCCATACGAAAACAGGATCCCCAACCGCAGATAATGAAAATAATGACAATGTTCCTTGCGCTCTGCCCTAATATGGCTACCAGCATCATAACCAGAATGAGCTGGGGAATGGACATGAACACTTCGGAAATCCGTACCATTATCCGGTCAAACAAACCTCCCCGATAAGCGCTGTAGCAGCCAAAAAGCACTCCGATTATCCCGCAGCCCAAGGCACTTCCAAATCCAATGGCAATGGACAGCCTGCCGCCGAACAGCACTCTAGCAAACACATCTCTTCCTATTTTATCTGTTCCGAAAAGATGGGAGGCAGAGGGGGGCTTTAAAATGGACTTCATATCCACTGCTTTAGGCGAATACCCGGTGAGCAGAGGAGCGAAAATACAGGCTGTTAAAATGACCAGGAAAATCACACCTCCCATAATTGCCAGACGGTTATGTAACAGCTTCCGGAGAGCCCGGTTTCCTGACTTTTTACTTTTCAATCCGCCGGACTCTTCCATCTGCCTGATTCTGTCAAACTTCCGGTTTAAATGCATTTGCTTTGATTTTGTACTCATTTTTTCCCTCCTTCCTATTTCTCAAGTTTTACGCGCGGGTCTAAGGCTGCAGTCAGAATATCCACCAGAGTACTTGCAAACAAAGTCATAAACACGAAAAGGAGCGCCAGCATCATGACCAGGTTGTAGTTTTGGGAGCGGACTGCCGTATTAAAGGCGCTGCCAATACCAGGCCACTGGAAGACGGTCTCAATCACTACAGAACCGGCAATCAGGGTGGGCAGACGAAAGCCTACCAGGACAATAACCGGAGTTAAGGACACCCGGAAGCCGTGAATTAAGTTTACCCGCCATTCGGACAGTCCTTTGCTTCTGGCCGTTTTGATGTAATCCTTGTTCATGGTATCCAGCATACTGCTTCTGGCATACCGCATTACACCTGCGGTCATGGAGATTCCTAAAACCATGGCCGGCATAATCATATATTTGATGCGGCCTGTAAAGTTCACTACGGTTGGATCTGTTCTTCCTCCTACCGGCAGCCAGCCCAAATTCAGTGCAAAGATTAAAATAGCGCAGACACCAAAGAAGAATTGGGGAATGGATACTCCCACCATACCTGCCACGGTCAGAATGTTGTCACCGATGGTTCCTTTATAAATGGCTCCCAGAACACCTAAAATACTTCCCAGCACAGTGGAAATGCATAAGGCAGTCACTGCAAGTTCCAGGGTTGCAGGAAGACGCTCAGCCATAATCCGGAGAACCGGAACGCCGCTTGAAGAGCTATAGCCGAAATCCCCCTGAACCAGCCTGCCCAGCCATTTGAAATAACGGATAAAAAACGGATCATCCAGACCATACTGTGTTCTTAAGGCTGCCACCTGCTCTGCTGTCAGCCGCGCAAGGGCCTCCGGATCCATCAGATAGGATACAGGATCTCCAGGCGTCAAATCCAGAAGCCAGTAAATAATGAATGTAATAATCAAAAGCATGGGGATCATGCCCAGGATCTTTTTAATCGTGTACTTAGCCATGGTTTCACCTCTCTTAAAAATTGAGGGACTGTATCTTTCATACAATCCCTCCATGTCTTACTCTACTTCCCAGTTCTGAATATTCCAGTTATAGTTGAACTGAGGATTCCCGATCTTATCCAAACCGCTTACCTTATGGCTGTGAAGCAGGAAAATCGGCTGATAATACAGAGGCAGTTCAAATAATGTTTCATTTTCATATTTCTGCAATTCAAAGAACGCCTTTTTCTGAATCTCTGCATCTACGGATGCATTGGTTGCCGCAATCAGCTCGTCAAGCTTGGGATCGCCCGGTGTATGGGAGTTAATGGAGTAACCTGTCTGATATCTGTCATAGTACTCATGTAAGGACAGGGCTGCATTTGCCGCATAACACATATCCCAGTCAACTGCGCTTGGACCATTTACCGGATCCTCAGGTGCCTTCCAGAGAATGGTTGCTAAATCTCCTTCCACCAGCCTGGCTTTCATCTTAATTCCCACATCGGAAAGATACTGCTGGATGATTGCCATAAGGTCCTGGGTCATCTGGTCCGTATAGTAATAGACAACATCAAGCTCTGTATTCGGATCCCATCCGGCTTCTGCCAACAGGGCTTTTGCCTTTTCAGGATCATAACCATAATTATTAAGACCCTCTGCCTTGTCCGGACCATCAGGTGTCAGGCTGTTGGCCGGAATTGCTGCGCCTTCAAATACTCCGTCAAGAATGGACTTCATGTCCAGAGCATAAGCAATTGCCTGGCGGACCTTAGGATCAGCCAAAGGTGCTTTCTTTCCGTCTGCCTTATTGAACTTATTCATGTAGAGAAGGCGGGTATAACGGACATTCACCGTATCAATGGTAAGTCCCGGTGTCCCTTCCAGCGCCTTTACGTCTGCAATATTCTTTGTATAGGCGTAATCAAGCTTTCCTGCCTTGGCATTGGTCACAAAGTTGGCATCACTGTCACCGGCGCTTGGGTTTAGGTGAATGGTATAGGAAGGAGTGCCTCCATAATATTTGTCAAATGGCTTTAAGGTCGTAAAATTGTTCATCTGAACCTGATCTACCATAAACGGGCCGGAACCGACAGGGCTCTGAAAGTACTTTGCCTGCTGTAAGGAAATCGGATCCGTATCAGCTAAGTATTTCTTAGGAAGGGGTGCAAACTGAGTAAAGGTAAGCAGGGCATCGGGAGCAACCTTTTCAAAGGTTATGGTGATTTTGTTTCCCTCTGCCGCAATGCCGGAAATATGTTCTGCGCTTCCTGCCTGGTATGTTTCCGCACCCTCAATTGCTGCAAAAGTGGAACGGAATACAGAGTTTAAGACCGTGGTCTTTAAAGCATATTCAATGCTCCACTGAACATCCTCTGCCGTAATGGGTTCACCGTCATGCCAGAAAATATTGTCTCTTAGTTCAAAGGAAAGAGTCTTACCATCCTCAGACAGCCCATAGGACTTTGCAAGATCACCTTCTCCGGTTACAGGGGCTAAGTTCTCATCGGCAAAAAGCAGATGAGCATATAAAGCTTTGTTGTACATATAGGTTCCCGGGTTCAGCCAGGGTGTCTCAAAGAATTCCGTAGGTCCGCCGTTGCTGTAAAGCACCCCTGATTCTCCGGCTGCCTTAGTTTCCGCTGCCTTGGTAGTTTCGGTAAGGCCCGGGCTTTCTGCTGCTGCAGTGGATCCGGAAGTATTGCCGGAACCGCAGCCTGCAAGCAGAGCCGCTGACATGGCTGCTGCCAGGGTCAGTGATAAGATTTTTTTCAATTTCATTTGTAACTCCTCCTTTGCAAAAAGAAATGGCGCGAGGGATAAATCCGTCACGCCTTCGCTGTTAATAACCACATTATATTATGGAAAATTTATTTTGTCAATATTGTATAGGAAGAAATTTTTTCTTTTTTTGTTATGGTGTATTTTTTTACTTTTATTTAGAATTATAAAAATCTGTTTCTTAATATTGTATAGTTTCCGTTCTTCCTTTCTTTCTTTTTTAAACAATCCGCTTCATTTATTAAAGAGCCGTTTTTCCGCCAGCCAGGCCGCTCCCATAAGCCCTGCCAGATTCCCCAGCTGTGCCTGTTCCAGGACCACATTGCAAAAGCTGCTCATAATCCGGCCATAAGTTTTTGCTTTCACCTCCTGCAGAATATAAGGCTGGCTCATCACACCGCCGCCTAAGATCAAGCATGCAGGATTAAAGATATGGATTACCGTCACCAGTCCATATACGATTTCATCAATCCAGGCATTGATGATGTTTCTTACCTCTTCCTCTTCAAACCTTGAAAATATTTTCTTTCCGCTGGTCAGGGAGGGATCAAACTCCATGGCCATTCTTACCAGTGCAGTGGTAGAAGCATATTGTTCATAGCAGCCGCTGAAAGGCACTCCCCACAGGCTGTCCTCCGGATGTACCATGATTCCTCCGAATTCTCCGGCGGAAAAGGTGCTTCCTGTATAGATCTCCTGATTCATGATGATAGCTCCTCCAACTCCGGTCCCATAAGTAAGGCAGAGAAAGTCTGTAAACTTCTTTCCGGCCCCGTATCTGGCTTCCCCAAGTGCAGCAGCATTGACGTCATTTTCTACCGCTGCCGGCACATGAAACTCTTTTTCCAGGATTTCCCGTATCTTCATACCTGTATAGCCGGGAATATTGTCATTGCTGTAACGGATGACCCCTTCCCGGGAATTTACCTGTCCTGCCGTACTGATTCCAATGGCATCAAAATCCCCATACTGCTTCAGGATTTTAATGACCCGTTCCATCACATGGGCTCCCCCGCTTTTGGCATTGGTATCCTGTTCCCTTAAATCCCCTGCCTTGTTCCCGTCCCATATTCCTGATTTGATGGTAGTCCCTCCAATATCCAATGCTGCAATCCTCATATTTTACCTCCTGATGAATCAAGAGAATCTGCCTTCATATCCGGTTGATTCTCAAATTAGGGTTAAAAACGTTTTTCTTTCAGCCCTATTCTCTTACTCTGCACCCGGAGCCGGATATAAAGTGTCTCGTAATATCTCTGGGCCTTGTAATTGCGGTTCCCACAACAGCAGCCAAAGCTCCTGTTGCCAAAACATCCTTTAACTGTTCCGGCGTCCAGATGCCGCCTTCGGCAATTACCGGTTTTCCCGTATCTTCTACAAGGCGTTTGATAAGATCCAGATTAGGAAGGCTGGAGCCTTTTGTGTACTCCGTATAGCCGTTCATGGTGGTTCCGATCAGATCCAGGCCTATTTGGGCTGCATGGATTCCTTCCTCATAACAGGAACAATCTGCCATGAAAAGCTGGTCCGGATATTTAGCGCGGACTTCCGCAAAAAATTCATCCAGGGTCTTTCCATCCGGTCTGATTCTTTTAGTACAATCCGTAGCGATAATGTCCACACCGCATTCCACCAGAGCATCGATTTCTTTCATGGTTGGCGTTATATAAACCTCGCAGCCCTCATAATCCTGCTTGACAATTCCTATAATGGGAAGATCCACTGTCTTCTTAATCTCTTTAATATCTTCTACTGTATTGGCACGGATTCCTACTGCACCGCCCTCCTTGGCTGCATAAGCCATTCTTGACATAATGTAGGAGCTGTAAAGCGGCTCGCTCTTTAATGCCTGGCAGGATACAATCATACCTCCTCTAATCTTGTCCAGTACTTCATAATACATAACCAATGCCCCTCCTTTTATATTTTAAATGCCTTGGGTTTTCAGCTGGTCTCATCATATCATGACGAAAAAATATTTTCAATATAAATAGTAAATAAAAAAAATTTTTTATTATTATTGATTTCCGCTATTATAAATGATATGATACAGACAAGAACCGTTAAATTATTACAATTTAAAAAGGCAGGTACCAGATTATGTCCAAGTATGACGTAAACAAATTTAAACACGTAACAGTTGCCCTTAACACTCCCTTTGATAAAAACGGAGAGGTGGATTTGCAGGCAACAAAGTCAGTGGTAAATTACTTCTGCAATAAGGGCATCAGGCAGATGTATGTCTGCGGAAGCACAGGCGAAGGCTTTTTACTGGATTCTGATGAGAGGAAGGCCGTTGCCGAAACCGTTACAAAAGAAGCGGCAGGCCGTATGAATATTATCGTTCATGTGGGCTGTGCTGACACCAGACACTCTGCAGATCTTGCAAAGCACGCGGAAAGCATTGGCGCAGACGCTACCTCCGCAGTTCCCTGTGTTTACTACCGCATGGGCGAAGAAAGCGTATACCAGCACTGGACCCGAATCACAGAGGCTGCTGATATTCCATTCTTTATTTATAACATTCCTCAGCTTACCGGCTTTCATCTGTCCATGGATCTCTTTACCCGTATGCTGGAAAACCATAGAGTTGCAGGTGTAAAATGCTCTTCTGATCCGGCTCAGGATATCCTGCGTTACAAGCTGGCCGGTGGAAAAGACTTCCTCGTATTCAACGGACCGGACGAGCAGTTCACCGCAGGACGCCTGATGGGCGCTGATGCCGGAATCGGCGGTACATACGGAGCCATGCCGGAATTATACTTAAAGATGGATGAACTGATCAACAGGGGCCAATGGGAAAAAGCCCAGGAAGTACAAAACATGGTTACCCCTCTTATTTATCGTCTCTGCTCCTTCCCCTCCATGCACGGAGCAGTAAAAGGAATCATTTCCTTGGACGGCTGTCCCATGGGGGATCCCAGACTTCCCTTCCTTCCGGTTGCTCTGGATGATCCAAAGCTTGTACATCTTTATCAGGATATACGAAAGGCAGTGGAAGACACAAAGAATTTATAAAAAGACCTATAACCGGTCTGAGAGGATGTACTTGCATGCAGGCTGCATCCTCTTCTATTTATGATGAAAAGGAAAAGTGAAGATGAAAAAACATATTGTTTGTTTCGGAGATTCCAACACTCATGGTTATCATGCGGAAAACGGAGGGCGTTTTGATGAAACTATGCGCTGGACCTGCCTCTTAGGCCAAAAGCTGGGAGAAGACTATCTGATCCTGGAAGAAGGTTTATGCGGGCGCACCACCTGCTTTCAGGATCCCCTTCATGAAGGGTTATCCGGACTGGACTCCATCTATTCCTGTCTGATGAGTCATGAACCCGTGGATTTGCTGATCATCATGCTGGGCACCAATGATACCAAAGAACGTTTTGGTGCTTCTTCTGCCTGTATTGCCTTAGGATTGAAACGTCTCATTGCCAAAGCAATGTCCATTACAGACTGCTGGAGAGGTTCTGCCTCCAATATCCTTGTGATCACCCCGAAAAATATTGATAAGGAATATGAGGCTACAGAAGTAGGTGCTCCCATGGGCAGAGGCTGCGCAGAAAAGTCCCGGGGACTTGGGGCCGAATATGAAAAAATAGCAGCGCTTATGGGCTGCCATTATTTTGATGCCAACACTGTGGTAACAGAAAATAACCACATTGACTATATGCATTTGACAAAAGAGGGACATGAAGAACTGGCTTCAACCCTGGCAGGGCTTATTCCCGGACTTCTTTCAGACTAATTTCAGTGAATGGTGCTATTCTTTCCTTATAAAATTACGCATTATTGTTAAATTGTCTTTTCAGATTAAGGAAAGGCTTCCGGCTTAACCAAGGAGGCCGGGATTTAACAAATGCCTGTTATAAAATTACATAAGGAGGAAACAATCATGGGAATCTCAGGAATTTCAAATCCTTCATCCTATGAAGAATGGCAGCTCCTTCAGGCCCAGAAGGAAAAAGCGCAGACAGCCTCTGCAAAAACCGGTGCTGCAGAAGCCGCACAGATTGAGGCAATCGGTAATGAAGTCAATGGGCAGGGCCAGGAACCCCGTGTTATAAGCACGGATTCCATGGATACCATTGAAATCAGCAGCGAAGGCAGAGCCTTCCAGGAAAACCAGGCAGTTTCCACGAACAAACCAGCCGCTTCCCCAAAGCCCGCTTCTCAGGTAAAGGAATCAGAAAGCGGAGACAACAGCAAAGATCTCACCACTTTGACCGAGGAAGAAATACAGAAGCTGGTTGAAGCGGGAACAATCACACAGGCCGAGGCCAATGCAGAACTTGCCAGAAGAGAGGCAGATAATGCCGCAGAAGCAGAGATTGGAACGGATTCACCGGAATTAATTGAATAATAAAATACAATGCCCGGCTCCTGCCGGGCATTTCACATATAAAATATTAAAATAACTTTCACATATTTTTCAATCATAAGGCATAGGGTTATGGTATAATGCTTAAGCGAAGCATTGAATCCGGCACAACCCCAAACAGCAGATTGAGACAAACTCCTGCTGCCCCGGCCGGGATTCTTCACATGCAAAAAGTGGATGTATTTAGGTGCAGGGCTAGCCAGTAAGCCAGCACTTTGATATAATAGGAACAATTTCAACGATTGTTTCATATATAAGGAGATAGAAACCATGAAAAAAACAATTCGCGCTGCCTGTCTGATCCTCACCCTTTTTCTTGCAGGCCTGCCCTATTTTAACAGTCCTGCCTCAGGGGAAGGCCCTGAAACGACTTTAAACAGCGCACTTGAAGCATATTCTTCCGACAGTGGACAAGAACTCCATGCCCTGGCCCTTGGCCCCGGACTTGTGAACCTATCCCCTTCGGATGAATTTTCCACTTACCAGTGGGGATTAAAAAACGACGGGGAATTCCGCCTTGTGGAGCTAAAGTCCAAATTTCAATCCATTGACAATATTTACGATGGACGGAAATCAAATACCGGTTCTGCCAAGCCCGGCCCCGGTGATTATGAATCCACAGTAATCGGCGCTGCCACTGGAATTGACATTAACATACAGCCTGCATGGAAGCTTTATGATCAGGCCGGAAACAAGCGTTCAGTCATTGCGGCCATTATTGACACCGGCATTGATATCAATCACCAGGAACTTAAAAACTCCATCTGGACAAACCCTGGGGAAATCGATGGGGATGGAATCGATAATAACGGTGACGGATATATCGATGATATTCATGGCTGGAATTTCTATGCTGGAAACAATCAGGTCTTTACCGGCAGTGAAGACACCCATGGAACTCACGCAGCCGGAACCATCAGTGCTGTCCGGGGAGCCTACGGCATTGCAGGAATCACGGATAACAACTATGTGAAGATCATGCCCTTAAAAGCCCTGGGAGGCAACAAGGGTGCGGGTACCCCGGAAATGGTGATCCAGGCCATCCGCTATGCCGAAGCACACGGCGCTTCCATCTGCAATTTAAGCATGGGTACCGCCGCCTACAATGAAGAGCTGGCCCAGACCATAAAAAATTCCGGCATGTTATTTGTGGTTTCCTGCGGAAACGGCGGGATCTCCGGACTTGGATATGATACTGATATTTACCCGGTTTACCCGGCTTCACTTCCCTATGACAACGTGATTTCCGTTGCAAATCTCCTGTTTGACGGAAGCTTAAGCAAAGATTCCAACTATGGTGCGAACAGCGTTGATATCGCTGCCCCGGGCAGCTACATTTTAAGCACAGTTCCCGGAGATGCCTATGGTTTTATGAGCGGCACTTCCATGGCAGCGCCTATGGTAACAGGCGTGGCTGCAATGCTCTATTCTTACCGGACGGATATTTCCCTGTCTGATGTGAAAAGCATTCTTTTAAACTCCAGCAGAAAACTGGATACCCTTACAGGAAAAACAGTGAGCGGAGGACTTTTGGATGCTTATGGAGCCCTGGCCTGGCAGTAAGGAAAGGCGGCCGGTTTGCCATGAGGAAGTCTTTAATTCCAGGCTGCTAAAAATTATTAATGTTCAAAAAGTCTGTGAACCCGGATTAACCAGGGCTCACAGACTTTTCTTCTATTGATTCTTAACATTATTCAGTTTGTTTCATTTGCAGTTGCTTTCAGACATTAACTATCCTGAAAAAACTCATACCAGCTTTACCCCCAGCCCTTTTTGGATATAGGGCAAATATTTCATATGGGCATCATGAACCTGCCCTATGATATTTACCCTGTCCTCTCCGGGCAGGTCAATCCTGGCAATTTCAAGCTCTCCCATATATCTTAAATAACTTTTATTGGAAATGCAAATACTCCCCTGCTTCCTTATTTGTGCCTGATTCTCTTCATCAGGCATGATTTCTTTCTTATAATGTCTCGACTCCTGGGAACGGATGACGGATTCGCTGGAATCCGGCCTGTCATGATGGATGATGTCCCTTACAAATTCATAGGAAGGAAGTATGTCTGCTTTAAGCTCTACATAATCCTGACTCAGGCACTTGATATCCTTCCAGTCCTTTTCTTCCACATCCACATCACCGATCAGCACCACATCACAGAGACCTTCATAATAAAGCTCCAGCATGTTCAAAAGTACCTGGTCTTTCCTCTTCCGGTGCTCCTCCACCGTTGGAAGGCCTTCAAACAAAGGCCCTCTCAGTTCCAGATTCCCAGGTACAAAAGCCATAGTGGTAAATCCAAGATATTGAAGCCTTTGATTCATTTCCTTTGTCCGTTTTAAGGACAGGGCTGTGAACTCCTTGGGATAAAAGTTATGGCATGCCGCAAATCTGGTAAAATCAGCTCCATACTTTTTCCATTCCAAAAGCTCCTCTTCCATAATGGTGGAAGCATTAAACACCACATAAAAATCCCTGGAAATCTGTACCGTTTCTTTTGCATCAAAGCCATAATCAAGACGGACATGGGTGATCCCAAGCTCCTTTAAGTCTGAAATGCTGTTTGTTCCAAGCTTTTCCAGGGTTTCCGGGCCAACATCCACAATGAGATTTAATTGCCCCTCCTTACACATGGCCAGAAGCCTTTGTATATCCGAACGGTAATCCACTCCCGTTTCCTCCGGAATGTGGAGTGAAGTAAAGGCATACTTCACTCCGTTCTTTACGGCTTTTTTTATTAAGCGTTCATTTTTTTCCATTCCGTTTGAAAAATATATTGAAATTCCTGTCTTCATTTATTCTCCATATACCTCGTTGATTCTGTCTTCATCTACTCCAACGAAATAAGTTAACAGGAAGCCGCCTGCATAAGCAATGAGCATGGATATTATGTATCCAAGCTGCTGTCCCGGCTGAACAATCAACAAACCAAACAAGCCGGATACTCCCTGTGATACTGTGCCAAGGTGCATGAAAGCTGCTGCAGCTCCTCCAAATCCCGCACCGACACAAGCTGTGATAAAGGATCTGCCAAGAGGCAGAGTCACTGCATACATCATAGGCTCACCGATTCCAAGAATACCTACTGGAATGGAATCACGAATGTATCTCTTTAATTTCGCATTCTTTGTTTTTACATACAATGCAATACCGGCACCCACCTGTCCGCCGCCTGCCATCATAAGGATTGGAAGGAGATAGTTGATTCCTTTTGATGCTCCTTCAGGATCATTTAACAGAGCGTGGATAGGGGTTAATGCCTGATGCAAACCTACTGCTACCAGAGGAAGGAAACCTGCAGATAAAATGTATCCGCCTACAACGCCCATTTTTTCATATACAAAACTTAAGAGGGCAAAAATCACCTTTGTTAAACCTGCACCCAGAGGCTGAATTACCAGCAGCGCAAGGATGCCGCCAATGATAAGCACTAAAAGAGGACTTATAAAGGTATCAATGATGTCAGGCATGTGCTTTCTGATATTTTTTTCAAGAAAGGCAAAAAATGCGCCTGCGATCAGGGCCGCTAAAAGGCCGCCGGAAGCCGGATTAAATACCGTATTGGTAATAGGAAGGAGAATCTGGGCATCATTTACCGTGGCAAGAAGAGGCATACCCGGATTTGCAATTGACATGGCTCCTGCAATGGCTCCAAGAACGCCGGAACCGCCGAATTCCTTAGCTGCATTGTATCCAACCAGGATAGGCAGGTAAGCAAACAGCGCCCAGCCCATGGTCCGGATACATTGATACCACCATACTCCTAAAAGTGATCCGCCTGTAGAAACATTGATAACATTACAGATACCATTGATCAGTCCTGCTGCAATGATGCCGGGAAGCAGGGCCACGAAAATATTGGAGATCTTCTTTAAAAATCTCTGCACCGGCTTATCATACTTGGCTTTTTGAAGGGCCTTGTTTTCCCTTGCAACCTCATTGATATCCTGTGCCTGGCCATCTTCTGCCTGACCCTTGGCAAGACCTGTAAGCTTGTAAAATTCGTCCAATACCTTATTTACTTTTCCTGGACCAAATACAATCTGGAGCGTGTCGCTTTCCACCACTCCAAGAACTCCCTCTACCTTTTTCACACCTTCCATATCGACCTTGGATATATCTCTTAAGCCGACACGAAGCCTTGTCATGCAGGCAGCATTGGAAGTTATGTTCGCTTTTCCCCCAAGCAGCGTTAATAGTTGTTCACTGATTTGCTTGTAATTCACGATAATCCTCCTTTAATAATATGATTAAGTTACTTAAAAAGAGTTTTTAGAACTCCTCTCTTTTTACTTCAAAGCCTCCCGGATCTTGCCTCCGGCTTGTGACAGCTTTTGTCTTGCCTCCTCCGGACCGCAGTCCAGTAAAATCATGGTAACAGCAGTTTTAACATGCCCTTCTGCCTGCTTTAATGCCTTTTCAGCCTCTTCTCTGGTGCATCCGGTGGCTGTCATCAGGATATTCTGGGACCTTACCACCAGCTTTTCATTGCTTTGCTTCACATCCACCATAAGATTTTCATAGGCTTTCCCGATTCCTACCATGCTTCCGGTTGAAATCATGTTGAGAATCATCTTTTGTGCTGTTCCCGCCTTTAATCTGGTGGAACCTGTTAATACCTCAGGTCCTGTTACGGGCTCAATGGCAAGCTTTGCAGTCTTTCCTATATCAGATCCTTTATTACATGCAATGGCAACAGTATGGCAGCCTGTTTTATTTGCATAATCAAGGCCGTAGATTACATAGGGGGTTCTGCCTGATGCCGCC
The DNA here is from genome assembly GCA_902363835.1 of Lachnospiraceae bacterium. Classification (GTDB taxonomy): domain Bacteria; phylum Bacillota; class Clostridia; order Lachnospirales; family Lachnospiraceae; genus Lacrimispora. Next base: position 99,069 of record CABJBM010000014.1, on the reverse strand, counting down.
AGGCCGATGACAATGTCTTTTGAGGTAAGGCCAATTTCCTTTAAATCTGCCTCACATAAGGTCTTACTGTCCTCGGCTCCTTCCACAGCCTCTACAAAGGCCTTTTCTCCGCCTGCGATCAAGCCTACCACCAGTTCCCTGGGAACCCCGAAGGTAGGCGGACATTCCACCGCATCCAGCACTCCCAGACGTCCGGAAGTTCCTGCACCAATGTATATGATGCGGCCTCCTGATTTCAGGCTGTCTGCAGCCCATTCAATTGCTGTGGCAATCTGGGGGAGCACTTCCTCTACGGCTTTTACGGCCTTTCCATCTTCCCTGTTCATGACAGATGCAAGTTCAAGGGGCGTCATTTCATCCAGATTAATGGTATCCGGATTCCGGGACTCTGTTGTAAGCACTGATAAATCAATCATGCTCTGTACTTCCTTTCTTCTGTATATAGTTTTTTGAAAACTTACTCATACAAATTTCATGATTTCTATTAACATAAGCAGTAAAAAAAATGTCTATCACGTTTAACTGTGAAATACGGGAGGACATGGCGCCGCTTCGGTGGATCAGCTCTGTTGCCGCTACAGGAAGAACGAAATCCGCTTCCAAAGCCAGTTCCGATTCCACTGCCCTTGTTATGGCGATCACCTTAGCTCCGTTTCCTTTTGCTTCCTTTACACACTGAAGTACTTCTTCCGTAAGCCCTGAATAGCTGATGGCAATGGCTAGGTCATCTTTTCTTAAATTTCTGGCAGCCAGCAACTGCGTATGCCAGTCATCGCAGACATTGCATATTACGTCAGCCCGAAGAAGCTTTAAGTACAAGTCTCTTGCAGCCAAAAGGGAGGTTCCCAGCCCGAACAGGGTGACGCTTCTGCAATTTTCCAGGAGCTTTACGCATTCTGTCACAACCTTTGGTTCAATAAGCTTTTGGGTTGTTTCCAGGGATTCGATATTCTTCTTTGTGACCTTGTAAATAATCTCCTCCATGGAATCTTCCCGTGTGATCTTTTGAAACGCAATATTCCTGCTTTCCTGGAATAATGCCACCTCATAAGCCAGGGTATTCTGAAAATCCTTATACCCCTTGCAGCCCAGCTTTTTGCAAAGTCTTACAACGGTTGCCGGGGAGGTATAAGTTTCTTTGGCAATCTCCTTAATACTCTTTCGGAGGACTGATTCGGGATTTTTGTGAAGTCTTTTTATCAGCTCTTTTTCTGCTTCTCCCGCATCCTGGATATAGCTGTCAATCCTTATAAGCAAACCCTTCATGTATTTCTTCTCCTTTCCGTAAAGCCAGAAGAAATCTTACATATTTTTTACCTGTCTCTATTTTAGCTTTGTTGTATTATTTTTTCAATATACTTGATAGTTTATGAAACTTATTTTCATCATATGATACTTTACCAAATAAGGTAAATTTATTCATGAACTCAAGAAACAGAAATTCCGTAAGATTCTTCTGAAATATAATAAACCGCCTTTAAAACTAGTTTAAAGGCGGTTTACATGCGTATAAAAGCTAAATATTCTAATACTATTTCTCTAATGATCTCCACCGAAAGTTGGGAATGATATCAGACCACTTTTCAACTCCTATGATGGATTTTGCGAACTCTGTTGTCTCCAGGGTGTATTTCTTTTTATCAATATTCCGGAACACCTGCCAGATTTTACGGCGCCTTGTGGCTACAATATCATCTCCCCTGTCCATGGCACATTCCCAAAGTCCAAAGGATAAGCCGCTCCTCACTTCCAGAGGGGCATCCACCTGGCGGCTTAAGATATAAGCGTCAATATAAGGATTGCTGTCAACCATGTAATAGGAATAAGCATAAGCGGCTGCCTGAATCTGAGCCACACTGCCTCTTGACTGGCTGGTTGCGGTAAAGCCCTGCTCTGTGAGAATGATGTGGCGCACATGGCCGGTAGGCGATTTTAAGGCATCCTGAGCCATGTAATCTGTCAGAGTGGTAAGGTTTTTAAAGTTAATGACCGGAGAGTTATAATCATTGGTGATCAATCCGGTCTGATCATCATCCCAGAATTCCGGCTCCGTCATCGGGCAGGGATAAGGATGATAGGATAGCCCCCAATCCATCTGCCCCTGTTCATTGGCAATGGAATTAAAGGTATCCACAATAGCTCTTCCGCCATATTTCAGCTTATTATCAATCTCATTGTTCCAGTTATAGTCCAGGGAGTAATATACCCTGTCATTGGCGCTGGTACTCTTGATGGCAGTGTAAAAGATCCGGAAAGCATCCTGGTAAGCCTGCACATAACTGGTAATATCCCTGGCTCCCATATGATTCCACTGCTGGTTGTTGATCTCGTTGCCAATGATCCAGTTGGATATTTTTCCGTGGTTTGGGTTGGTACCGTTGTACCGCTCCGCTAAAAAGGATGCAATGGCTCTTGTCTGATCCAGCCCTTCCTGGGTCGCAGGATTGAACATGTAGTAAAATGCATTGGCATTTTTCTTTGTTCCGGGATAGATCAGGTCCGGTGCCGCATCGTTCCAGCCATTTAAAATGATGGCAGTAACTGTCATCCCTTTCCCGGATAATGCGCTGATGGTCTCATCGTAGCTTGTGATGGCATTTTTATCAAAGTGATAAGTCTTTCCGTCGTACTGGTAATCAATTCCCTGGCCCAGAATCTGATGGAAAGAAATATTGGTAGCAACATGCTTCACTCCCAATTCAAAGGCATCTCCCAGCATGTTCAGCTGGATATTCAAGCCCTTTTTGGTAAGAGGATCATTAAATGGCTGGGTATTGGCCGCAACCATTTCAGGATTCGTAATATAATGAGGTTTGCTGATTTCAATATATTTTGTTCCATCCCAGACCGCAATGACAAATTTGCTGTAAAGCCTGTCCTGGACCGTATTGCGGTTCAGCGGAAAGGTAAAGGTGACCTTGCTTCCCGGCGCTGATGAAGCCGCATAATCCGTTCTGCCGTCTAAGTTGTTCTGGTAAGGCTGCAGCTCTACCAGATAGAGGACGCCATCCGTTCCCGTCATATCGGCATTGCTCTCTGCCTGAACCGTTACGCTGTTCTTATCAGAATTGATCTGGCAGGACCGGATCACAGCCTGTACTCCGGCTGCTCCTACATCTGCCAACGAAACAAAGGCAGAAGCACAGCATAAAAATACAGCGGCAAAAAGTCCGGTCATGGCCCTGCCTGTTTTTCTTTCTCTCATTTTCGCATCCCTCCATGTTGTCTTAATCAGGTTCCTTACAATGATAACCAATTTTCCTGCTTTTTACAATAACGTTTTTATTACGTATTCGTAAAAAAACCTTAAGGACCATGTTCATTTTTCAAGGTTTATAAAATAAAAACAACGAAATTCCACATATGATACTTGACAAATGGAAAACCACCTGTTAGACTGATAATCGAATTATCGGTAACTTAATTATCAGTTTTACTGAAGGAGGTGAATGAGACAAATGTCCAAACCTGATCGTTCCATTGATCCGCGGATTCTAAGCAGCGCAAAAAAAGTTTTTTTAACACATGGGTTTCAGAATGCATCCTTAAAGGAAATCTGTGAGGATGCCGGGATCACCACCGGTGCCCTTTATAAGCGGTACAAGGGAAAGGAAGCCTTGTTTCGCGCTGTGGTGGAGGATACGGTTGCGGCACTTGATGGCTTTGTTGAACAGCGAAGTGCCGCAAAAGTGAGCGCTCTGTCTGATGATGCGCTGGTAAAGGCATGGGATATGGATGAAAAAAATACATTGGAGTACTTTCAATTCTTCTATGAACACCACGACGGTTTTATTCTGCTCCTGAAATGTGCAGAGGGAACAGCATATTCTAACTTTCAGCACGACTGGGTTGAGAAAATGACGGTAAAGACTTACGAGTATTTTCTGGAAGCCCGGAAACGGGGCCTGACCCATACCGACATCTCCATGGAAGAGCTGCATATCCTGCTTTCCGCATTCTGGACGACGATTTATGAGCCGTTTATCCACGGCTTCACATGGACACAGATGGAAATTCATTGCAAAGTCATCTGCGGCCTGTTTAACTGGTATCGGGTCTTAGGATTTTAAGGCCCACAGAAATCCCCTCCCATGGAGGGGTTCCTATTTGCCCAAAGGTTAGTTATGGCTAACTTATATAAATCATAAAGGAGGTAAGAATTTTGTTTCAAAAAGTATTGGAATATGCGGGTGATTACCGCAAAACAACCTACGCAGCCATTGCTGCAATGCTCTTTGGCATGGTCATGAACGTGCTGCCGTTTTGGTTCATCTACCAAATCATCCGTCCACTGCTGATGGGTGAAGATATGACGGCAGAATATGTTGCCTGGCGCATTGCCGCCATTGCAGCCTGTGCACTGCTGTATGCCGTGTTCTACATCAGGGGGCGGTAAGTCCACTCTTGCCAAGCTGCTGGTTCATTTTTACGATGTGACCGGAGGCGCGGTCAAAGTAGGCGGGCAGGATATCCGAAGCATGAGCCTGGAAGCACTTAACCAGCAAATCTCTTATGTTGCCCAGGAACAGTTTTTGTTCAACATAAGTCTCCTGGAAAATATCCGCCTCGGCAAGCCGGACGCAACCGACGCTCAGGTCATGGAAGCAGCAGAAAAAGCGCAATGCAGTGAATTTTTAGCCCGGCTGGAAAAGGGCATTCACACCATGGCCGGCGATGGCGGAAAACAGCTTTCCGGCGGAGAACGCCAGCGCATTTCTCTTGCCCGGGCCATTTTAAAAGATGCGCCCATCATCGTTCTTGACGAAGCCACTGCCTTTATGGATCCGGAAAATGAGGAAAAGATGAATGAGACCATTGCCCAGATCATTCAGGGGAAAACCGTCATTGTTATCGCCCACCGCCTGCACTCCATTATGGGCGCGGATCAGATTTGTGTTTTGGATTCCGGCAAGCTGGCCGCCGCCGGGACCCATGAGGAGCTGCTTAACAGCTGCCCCGCCTATCAAAAGCTCTGGCAGGCTGCCCTTGGCAGCGCCCAGTGGACGGTAAGCACGGCAAAAGGAGGAAATACATAATGATCACTTTAATGAGACGGATACTGGCTGTTTCCGGAGATTATCAGGGCAGGATCAAGCTGGCCCTTGTATTTTCCTTTTTTAAATCAATTCTGGCAAAAGCGCCTATTGGCTTTGCATTTTTTGCCCTTGCCGCCTTTTATCACAACACTGCTACCGTAGAGATGTGTTTGCAGATTGGCCTTGCTTTGGCCGCCTGCCTGCTGCTGCAAATGCTGTTCCATCACATTGCCGACCGCCTGCAATCGGCGGCAGGGTTCCTGTTGTTCGCCGAGAAGCGCATGGAGTTTGGAAGGCATCTGCGAAAAATGCCCATGGGATACTTTACCGTGGGCCAGGGCGGCGCAACCCTTTCCGGCGGTGAAAAGCAGCGCATTTCCATTGCCCGGTGCATTTTAAAGGATGCACCCATTGTGATCCTGGATGAAGCCACCGCCAGTGTGGATGCGGATAACGAAAGCCATATCCAGCAGGCCATCAGTGAACTGTGTGCCGGAAAGACTCTGCTGGTAATTGCCCACAGGCTGAATACCATCCGGCATGCCGACAAGATACTGGTGATCGCAGATGGCCGCATTACCCAGCAGGGAACCCATGAGGAACTGATGCAAAAAAGCGGCATCTACAAAAACTTTGTAGCAGCCCGGAAGAAGAGCAAAGGATGGGGCAGGCGCAGCTGAACAAGAAACAAACAAGAGCCGTTGCAGAATCAGGCAGTTCATTACCTGATTTTGCAGCGGCCCCTGTGTTTAGGTGCAGTTAAGTCCAGCTGTGGTATCCCACTCCGGCTTATTTGTCAGTTTCCAAAGAAAACATTTCCTTACATTTCTTTCCGTCAAAAATATGGTTGTACACCAGATATTCATAATTCATGATCAGGTCCTGATACGGACTGTCAGGCTTCCTTAAAGATTCCCAGGAATAATAGGTTCCTTCCTTGTCATAGCATCCGATGGGATGTACCACAGGAAAAGTCTCTTCCATTGTCAGAAGGAATTGCTGGTAAGGCGTCATATCGGCTCCTGCCCTTTTCAGCAGTTCGGAAGACAGGTAAATGGCTCCCATTTTCCCCTTTTCCTCTGCCTGGGTCTTATAATTAGTCCAGATCACAAACGGAGTCTGATACCACATCAGGCGGTCCTTATTGGACACAAGGCTGCTGGGAGTTCCTGAAATATCATCAAAAAACTCATCTTCCACACTGGGCTGATGGTCTCCAAAAAGAACGATCATGGTAGGCTCTGAGCTTTGCTCAAAATAGGAAATAAGGTATTCCAGGGCTTCATCTGACCGTTTCATAAGAGATAAGTACTGGTCGGCCTTTGGGTATTTCCCTTTCAGTTCTCCGGTAAGCCACACTTCCTGGTCAAAATCATCATACAGGGTCTCATAACCTCCATGGTTCTGCATGGTCACATTAAAAAGAAACAGCTTATCTTCCGGATTCTCCTTGGACTCCACCCTTTCTATCAGCTTCTCGTAATCTGCCTGGTCACTGACATAATTTCTAAGCAGCTCACTGCCTTCATAATCTTCTATGGCCAGAAATTCATCTATCCCCATGTTCCGGTAGCACTCCTGCCGGTTCCAATTCTCTCTTGGATATGGATGCATGGCAACTGCCTCATAGCCCTGGGATTTTAATGTGCTCACAAGGCTATATGTATTAGGCTTGACATTAAACTGATAGGCAATGCTGTTAGCCTGAAGCAGGGAAATAGAATCTCCTGTCAGAAATTCAAACTCAGAGTTACTGGTCAAAGAACCGAATACGGGAACACAAAGACTTCCCTTCACCGTATTTTCCTTCAGGCTGTTTAAAAAAGGGAAGTACTCCTGATTTGTCTTAAAGTTTCCCGCTACCTTTAAGTCAGAAAAGCTTTCATTCATAATACATATAATGTTGACCGGCGTTATGTTGTCTTCCGACTCCACGTCACCTTCCCCTGCCGAAGCCAGAAGGACCTGGTTCTCCTCTTTCACAGAATCATATATCTGCTTTACCTTTGAAAAGCTGTAGCCTTTGGGCTTTTTCTGCACCACATAATTGAGGGAAACAGCTGTTGAAAGCACATATCCATATTCCTGATAAGTCTCACTAACCTCCCACATATTAATTTCAAGGCCTTTATTGGGAATCAGACATGTGTAAAACCACAAGCAAAAGCTTATAACAACACCTGTGCTTCCCCCGGCAAAGATCAGCCTCTTTTTCCTCCCCCTTACCCTTTTGGGAAATAAAAGGGCAAAAAGGCAGATGGCCTGAACTCCAAGGCAGGCAAAATACATTTCCTTTGTGAAAACAAATTCATAATTTCCCGCAACGCTTATGGCAGTCCGCAGCGCTAAAACGTCCCAGATCATAATGGGCCTTCCCCGAAAGCCTGCAACCAGATATTCAGCCACAGAAACAAGATAGAGAAAAACTGCAACCAGCGGAATCCCTATCCTGGTGCTTCCGCTGACTGCGAAAGCCGCAAGATAAAGCAGGTAAATCCAGCCTATATTTAAAACAGACATGAACAAGGGGATTGTGGACAAATTGCCTGTAACATACTCAAACAGAATATAAGATGCGCAGGGAATCAAAAGCATGATGACAGTGGTTATAAAAATCCCTGCAGTTTTAAACCACTTTAATAGCCGTTCTCTTATCACGTAAAACATCCTCTTTTTCTATATTCAGAATAATTTAATGGTACCATAAAGCAGCTGTGCCAGCAATAGACAATTTATGACAATATCACTTTATTGTGCCAGATTTTCCTCACCTCACTTATGGCTTTTCCTGCTTTCTTCATAACAGGAAGAAAATTGGTATAGGTCCATGGAAAGGGCAGATGAAAAAGCACACATGCATCTTCATGAAAGTCTACTAATATACTAGGTGATGGACGATACACAGAGTGCGATCATTTATTATTGCAGTTGGCCGCCCTGTATTTAATACTCTGAAACCTTTTATTTACTGCATTTTAATACACGATGCATGTCTTCCAGGAAAAGCTTCCCTCCGTTAAAATCCGGCCATGCATCAATTCCATCCTCTTCTTTTCTCGGGACTATGTGAAAATGGAAATGCGGTATGGACTGCTGTGCACTTGTTCCGCTGGCATTTAATAAATTTACTCCTGAATAACCGCAATGGTCAACGTAATGATTTGAGATGAACCTTACCGCATTCATAACGTGTCTGAGAGTTTCATCATCACAGTCAAGAATATTCGTGATGTGTTTTTTAGGAATAACAATGGTATGTCCATCCACAGCCTTTCCTATATCCAGAAATGCCAGCACATGTTCGTTTTCAAATATTTTATAGCCCGGCAGCTCTCCGTTAATTATTTTACAGAAAACGCATTCCTTCATGGCATTTCCTCCGATCATCGTTTATTATTTAATTCTTGAAAAACTGCTGACGATCAATCTTAAGCGGCTTTCCAATCTTATATTAGATTATAACTGAGTCCAGACTAAACTAAGTCTTGAATTAGTGTTACAGATATGCTATATTAGAACCATAAAAGAGTAACCGCCACACAAGGTGGTAGCTTCCAGAAAATAGAAAAATGTCCTAACGGACACCGCCTATCCTGTTCGCGGCAGGGTAGGCTATTTTTTTAACTTATCTATGTAAGTCAGCAATGCCAAAAGGAATGTTGCAAATAGAATTATATCACTAAATGAAAACATATCCGGCACCACCTCCCCTCTTACTATGACATAAAGACATATAAGCAGGAAGGTTCCACCCTGTATTCGGTTACTCCTGGAAACATATTACCATATATTCCCTTAGTCCACAACATTTTTTCCGTTAAACCGGGGAGCCGTAGAGTTCCTTCAGCTAAAGCGCTGATTTACGGAAAAACGAAGCAGGTCTGGGCCATGAGGATATTAAGACTGTGGCACCATTTTAGTACCACAAGACAAAAAGAAAAAGCCGAATCCTTCATAAACAAAGGATTCGGCTTCAATTTTTAATTATTCAACGATAGTAGCAACTCTACCTGAACCTACTGTACGGCCGCCTTCACGGATAGCGAAACGAAGACCCTGCTCCATAGCTACCGGATGAATCAGCTCTACAGACATTTCTACGTTATCGCCAGGCATACACATTTCTGTGCCAGCTGGTAAATCGCAAACGCCGGTAACGTCAGTTGTTCTGAAATAGAACTGAGGTCTGTAGTTGTTGAAGAAAGGAGTATGACGTCCACCTTCATCTTTTGTTAAAACGTAAACCTGAGCGGTAAACTTCTTGTGGCACTTTACAGAACCTGGCTTAACCAGACACTGTCCTCTTTCGATTTCAGTTCTCTGAACGCCACGAAGTAATGCACCGATGTTATCACCAGCCTGAGCTTCGTCAAGCAGCTTACGGAACATTTCGATACCGGTTACAACAACCTTACGTGTTTCTTCATGAATACCAACGATTTCAACTTCATCAGATACGTGTAATGTACCACGCTCTACTCTACCGGTAGCAACAGTACCACGGCCTGTGATGGAGAAAACGTCCTCGATTGGCATTAAGAATGGCTTATCTGTCTCACGTACAGGATCCGGAATCCACTCATCTACTGCATTCATTAATTCAAGAACCTTGTCGCCCCAGGAGCTGGAAGGATCTTCAAGAGCCTTTAAAGCAGAACCCTGGATGATTGGTGTATCATCGCCTGGGAATTCATACTCGTTTAACAGCTCACGGATTTCCATGTCTACTAATTCAAGTAATTCTGCATCGTCAACCATATCGCACTTGTTCATGAATACAACGATGTAAGGAACGCCTACCTGACGGGAAAGCAGGATGTGCTCTCTTGTCTGAGCCATAACACCATCGGTAGCAGCTACAACTAAGATAGCGCCGTCCATCTGAGCAGCACCAGTGATCATGTTCTTAACGTAGTCAGCATGTCCTGGGCAGTCAACGTGTGCATAGTGTCTCTTCTCTGTCTCATACTCAACGTGGGAAGTTGAAATGGTGATACCACGCTCTCTCTCTTCCGGAGCCTTGTCGATATTCTCGAAAGCTACTGCCTGTCCAGTACCTAATCTTTCATGAAGAGTCTTTGTGATAGCAGCTGTTAAAGTAGTTTTGCCGTGGTCAACGTGACCAATGGTACCGATGTTACAATGGGTTTTGTTTCTTTCAAACTTAGCTTTAGCCATTTTATAACGTCCTCCTTAATATATGCTCTTTTTGAGCTTTAATTTTTATGTTAGGCTGTTTTTTATTATATGCTATTTGTGCACTATTTTCAAGCCTATTTGATGGATTCCGGGCGGACTTGTGTGCCCGGAATCCATGGAAACCTGTTAGGAATTATTTGCCCTTTTTCTCAGCAAGAACTTTTTCCTGTACGCTCTTTGGCACTGGCTCGTATTTCTCAAAGAACATGGAGTAGTTGCCTCGTCCCTGTGTTCTGGAACGTAAGTCAGTGGAATAGCCGAACATCTCTGACAACGGTACAAATGCTTTGACCATCTTGCCGCCGCCGATGTCTTCCATACCTTCGATACGGCCGCGGCGGGAGTTGATGTCACCGATAACGTCACCCATATAATCTTCCGGCATGGTTACTTCCACCTTCATGATCGGCTCAAGAAGAATGGCGCCGCCCTTGTTCATAGCATCTTTAAATGCCATGGAACCGGCAATGTGGAATGCCATTTCACTGGAGTCAACCTCATGGTAGGAACCATCGTATACAGTTGCCTTAACACCGAGTACAGGGAATCCGCCCAGAATACCGGCTTTCGTGGCTTCCTGAATACCCGCACCGACTGCCGGGATGTATTCCTTAGGAATAGCACCGCCCACAACGGCAGACTCAAATTTAAATAATTCTTCGCCATTGGCCTCCATGGGCTCAAAGCGAACCTTACAATGTCCGTACTGACCACGTCCGCCAGACTGTTTTGCATACTTGCTGTCAACCTCAACGGTCTTGGTAAAGGTTTCCTTGTAAGCAACCTGAGGAGCACCTACGTTAGCTTCTACGTTGAACTCACGAAGCAGACGGTCTACGATGATCTCCAGATGAAGCTCACCCATACCGGAAATAATAACCTGACCAGTTTCCTGGTTGGTCTTTGCCCGGAAGGTAGGATCTTCTTCTGCAAGCTTTGCAAGAGCCTCGCCCATCTTGCCCTGACCGGCTTTGGTCTTAGGCTCGATTGCGATATCGATAACCGGCTCTGGGAATTCCATGGACTCCAGAATTACCGGATGCTGCTCGTCACAGATAGTATCACCTGTTGTTGTCAGCTTGAAACCAACGGCTGCAGCGATATCACCGGAATATACCTTGTCCAGCTCTGATCTCTTGTTAGCGTGCATCTGAAGAATACGTCCAACACGCTCTTTCTTGCCCTTGGTTGCATTCAGCACGTAGGAACCGGCATTCATAATACCAGAATAAACGCGGAAGAATGCCAGCTTACCAACGAATGGATCTGTCATAATCTTAAATGCAAGAGCAGAGAAAGGCTCTTCATCAGAAGAATGACGTTCAATCTCATTGCCATCCATATCAACACCCTTAATAGCAGGAATATCAACAGGAGACGGCATATATTCAAGAATAGCATCAAGGAGCTTCTGAACTCCCTTGTTTCTGTATGCGCTTCCGCAGCATACAGGAATGGCCTTACACTCGCAGGTTGCAGTTCTCAGTGCTTTCTTTAATTCTTCCAGGGAAGGCTCTTCCCCTTCCAGGTACTGCATCATTAAATCATCATCTAACTCGCAGATTTTCTCTACCAGCTCAGAACGATAAAGTTCAGCATCATCCTTCAAATCTCCAAGATCTTCCGTGATGGTTACATCATCGCCCTTGTCGTCATTGAAGATATAAGCTTTCATTTCGAACAGATCGATGAGTCCCTTGAATTCATCTTCTGCGCCAATGGGAAGCTGAATGCAGATTGCATTCTTGCCCAGACGAGTCTTAATCTGATCAACAGCGCCGTAGAAATTTGCACCCATGATATCCATCTTATTGATGAATGCCATACGGGGTACGTTGTAGGTATCAGCCTGACGCCATACGTTTTCGGACTGTGGTTCAACACCGCCCTTTGCACAGAATACGCCTACGGCGCCATCCAGTACACGTAAGGAACGCTCAACCTCTACTGTAAAGTCAACGTGTCCTGGAGTATCGATAATATTGATACGATGCTCAAGAGCGCCTGGCTTTACTTTGCAGTTTTCATGCATTGTCCAGTGACAGGTTGTCGCTGCTGAAGTAATTGTGATACCTCTTTCCTGTTCCTGCTCCATCCAGTCCATGGTGGCAGTACCTTCATGAGTATCACCGATTTTGTAGTTTACACCAGTATAATAGAGGATACGCTCGGTCAATGTAGTTTTACCTGCATCGATGTGGGCCATAATACCAATATTTCTGGTTCTTTCCAATGGATATTCTCTTCCAGCCAAAGCTTTTTCCTCCTATTAGAATCTGTAATGAGAGAATGCCTTGTTAGCCTCAGCCATCTTGTGCATATCTTCTTTCTTCTTTACAGCAGCACCGGTGTTGTTGGCAGCATCCATGAGCTCATTAGCAAGTCTTTCTTCCTGAGTCTTTTCGCCTCTCTTACGAGAGTACAGAGTAATCCATCTTAAGGCCAGTGTCTGTCTTCTCTCCGGTCTTACTTCAATCGGCACCTGATAGGTAGCTCCGCCGATACGTTTTGCCTTTACCTCAAGTACAGGCATAATGTTGTTCATCGCCTCTTCGAATACTTCAACGGCTGGTTTGCCGGTCTTTTCTTCTATGCGGCCAAATGCGCCGTACACGATTTTCTGAGCAACACCCTTTTTACCATCATACATGATGTTGTTGATCAGCTTTGTAACAATCTTGTTATTATAAAGCGGATCTACTAATACGTCTCTTTTTTGAGTATGTCCTTTACGTGGCACGTTACTTCCCTCCTTAATATGGCCGTTCAGCCTTTACGGACTAACCGGCTATTCATTAGATCCTAGGTACTCACAAACATTCAAGTTGCGTTCGCGCTCGGTTTCTATAATATATAACCCTGCAACCTACAGGTTCAATATCTAAAGTCCGGCACTAGAAATTCAAATGTGTGGTTCTAATTATTTTTTCTCTTTAGGTCTCTTTGCACCATACTTGGAACGAGCCTGTCTTCTGTTAGCTACTCCTGCGGTATCCAGTGTACCTCTGACGATATGATATCTGGTACCTGGCAAGTCTTTTACTCTTCCGCCACGGATTAAAACAACGCTATGCTCCTGAAGGTTGTGACCTTCACCTGGGATGTAACTTGTTACTTCGATACCGTTAGAAAGACGTACTCTGGCGATCTTTCTGAGAGCTGAGTTAGGTTTTTTAGGTGTAGCAGTTTTAACTGCGGTACAAACGCCTCTCTTCTGTGGAGCGGAAATATCAGTCGCCTTTTTCTGTAAAGAGTTGTAACCCTTCTGCAGAGCTGGTGCTGTAGATTTCTTTGCGCTTGTCTGTCTTCCCTTTCTTACTAACTGGTTAAATGTTGGCATTCCATTCACCTCCTGTGATATTGTCTGTGGTTGCTGTTATCTTCAGCTTAATTTACGCACAAAAACATGACGCGTTAATGCACGCCTAATTATTATATACATATTGTATTTTTCTGTCAAGGTTTTTTTTGATGAAAATGTTCCATGGCTGAAACCCGGGGCAGGAATTTCTAAAAATATTCCTGCTCCGGGTCTTAAAAATAATTAATTAATTCAGTTCTTTAAGCGCATCAGAGATCAGTCCATCCATATCCTCTGCATACTGGTCAACAGTCAGTTTTCCTGCCAGCACCTCAATGAGTTTATCCTTTAAATCAGTCTGGACGACTCCGGTAAATGCCTGATACCCCCATTCCGCCCCCGGCTGGGAACTGGTAGCCGCCAGTTCCTTTGAAAAAATATCAAAAAATTCTTTTCCATATTCATAATCCAGGCTTTCGTTTCCTTTTACCTGGGATAAGTAGCTGTTTTCCTTGCAATACTGGGCGTTATTCTCTGCCTTTGAAATCCACTCAATGAATTGGGCGGCCTCTTTTTCCACTCCCGTATTCTGGAATGCAGCCAGATACTTTCCTCCCGGCACGGAAGAACGTCTTACTTCCTTTGGAAGATAAGTCACACCCCATTCAAAATCTGTGATCTGGTCTTTGTAGTTTGAAATCATCCAGCTGCCGGAAAAATGCATGGCAACCTGACCGGTCCGGAATAAATTATTGGGATTTTCAGAGCCAAGCCATACTGATGACGGAATGATCTCTTCGTCGTGAAGTTCTTTAAAGAAGCTTACCGCCCTTCTGGTTTCCGGGGTGTTAAAATTGGAAGCATTTAAGTCCGTATTTAACAGGCTCCCTCCTGCCTGGTAAATCAGTGTGGTAAAACGCTGGGGGGATTTGTCATATACAAGACCGTATTTGCAGTCACTCTTCTCCATAACCGTTTTCATGGCGCTCTTCCATTCATCCCATGTCCAAATCTCATCCTCTGACTGGGGAACCTTTACACCGGCTTTATCAAAAGCCGTTTTGTTGTAGATCAGGCCATTGGCTGTCACATCCATGGGAGCTGCCAGAACCTTATCATCAAACACAAACTTCAGCCCCTCTCCAAAGCTGTTCACAAATGCGCCCTTATCTGATACATACTGCCCTAAATCCACCAGCTGATTCTGGAACGGCCCTATATTAGTAAGTCTGGCCAGTGCAGGCGCTTCTTTGCCGTTGAGCATATTTTTAATTTTACTCTCCAAATCAGCATACGGAACCTCAATCAGTTCAATTTTGATGTTGGGATTTTCCGCCATATACTGATCTGCCAGTTTTAAGAAGGACTCTCCCTCTTTTCCGTCACTGAACCATACCACATCCAGGGTTTTCACTTCACTTCCCGCCTTTTTTCCCCCTGTGGAGCAGCCGGTAAGTGCACCAAGTGCCAATACCCCTGCCAACACCAATGATATCACTTTCTTCATAAATAACCTCTCCTTTTTTGTTTTTTTGCCCGGCTTTCGGGCATATTTGAAATTCCCGTTCCATCAGCCTGCCTGTATAAAAGGCCGCATATTCAGAAGGGGAAATCATTCATGATTGTTCTTTCCGGACTGCGCATATTTTTTCGGCGTAATTCCGGTCAGCTTTTTAAAAACCGCAATAAAATGACTGTCACTGTTGTAGGAAAGCTTCAAGGCCACATCCGTCACCGAATTTCCCTCCTTTAACAGGGCTTTTGCAGCAATGATTTTCTGATTTGCCACATACTGCATGAGCGTAAAGCCGGTTTCCTTTTTAAAATAATGACTCAGATAATAACGGTTCATATAAAATTCCCGGGAAATTTCATCAAGATCCAGCCGCTCCTCCACATGGGACGCTATGTATTTTTTCAGCTGTTCAATCCTTTCCCTGTATAAAATGGGATCCTTAAACTCCTGCTTTTTCTTATCCTCCTCCCAGCCTTTCACGCTTTTGCTTTTCTCCTCTTCCATAAAAAACCTGTACATTTCATTAATGGCGGTTATGGCTTCCAAAATGGAAATTTTCAGCCTGACTGAGGATTCGGCGCTGTTTTTGTGGTTGGAGTTTATATTTCTTTCAATTTTCCCAAACAGGGTTTCTACTTTTTCAAGCTTTTCCCCGGAAAGGTGGAGTCTGTGGATAAACTGCTCCGGCCTGTTTTCAAAAAACATGGAAAAATCGTAGTGAAAAGCTGCTCCCATGTGTACAAGAAGTTCCGGCTCAAACATGAGAACATAACGGTTGTGGGCTTTTCCTTCCGCCCCGCTGGTCCTGTGATATTCCTTGTTGTTAATAAAAAACAAATCCCCGGCCTTTACGTGATAAGAACGGTTTCCAATTTCCATCAATGCCCCGTCCGTAAGAAACAGGATGATTTCATACTGGTTGTGAAAATGGAAGCCCTTCATGGCCCAGTTATCGGAACTCCCATGAAAATAGTACAATGATTCAAATTCTTCAAAGAATACCCGTTCTTTCATTTCCACAACCAACCCTTTCCAAGACATATTTTTCTTAGCGAAATCAGGTGAATCAAACTTTTATTTCCAATACGGCTGCAGTGCCTCCTGAAGTACCAGAATCATAAGAGCCTGTCCATAGGTCATGGGACAACATGGAATTGTTTTATAAAAGTCTTCATCCATTCCAATGGGGGTTCCATAGGATACGTTTGATACGGTTCCATCCTCTTCAATATAATCCATAAGACTTTTCATGGCCGTTTCAATCAGCTCCCCAAACTCTTCTCTATTTAAAATTCCCAGACGCACTCCCTTCATGATGCCATAAAGAAAAGCGGCGCTGGCGGATAATTCAAGGTAAGAGGAGGCATTGTTAATGACCGTATGCCACAAGCCCTTATCCGGGTCCGCATACGCCTTAAGTGCCATGACCTGATTCTCATACACATTGAGGAAATAGCGTTCTAACCCTTTATCAAGCTCTATCTCGTCCATAAGCTCCATGATGACAATGGTATACCAGCAGTTGCCTCTTCCCCATAAAATGCCTCCGTAATTATCTCTTCTCTTAAAATTAAAGCCATGATAAAAGAGTCCTTCCTTTTTATTCAGAAGATATTTAATATGACTTAATATCTGATAGCTGGCCTCCTCCGTATAATCCCGGCGTTTTAACAGCTTTCCGGCCCGCGCTAAAAACAGCACCGTCATAAACAGGGTATCAATCAGGATCTCATCCTCGTTTGGATCACCTGTGATCATATGCTGAAAACACCCGTCGCCTGTCCGGATCAGCTTTTTATCTTTCATGATCCAGTCTGCCCAGTCCTGAATAAAAGCCAGGTACTTGTGATTTCCGGTTTTTTCATAAAGATAAGTAAGCGTCAGCATGGGAGATGTGGTATTCACATTCCGCTCCAGGATCCCCTCTTCCATTCGTTTATCATACCAGTTTACCAGAAAATCCAGTATCTCTTCTTTCCCGCTGACTTCATAATACTTATAAAGCCCGAAAAGTCCCACACCCTGGGGCCACTCCCAGCAATTGATATCAATGAGGCTGATGGGATATTTCTCTTTCATCCCATTGTTCTTAAGTACCATCATCCTTCTGGATACAAGATTCAATTTTTCATCAATGGCCCGTTTGTCAATCACGTCTTTTTTTCTCCCTTAATGTTATTTTTCCTTCCACTCCCAGAGGATAATCATATACTGTTTCTCCATTTACCCTTAAGAGAGATTCTTCATCTACCAGATAGCTGTCTCCCCTGTCATCCACCACTCTGGTCTTCTCACCTTCCATGGTGATCTCTATTTTCTGGAAGGCATTAAAAACTCCGTCTAAGTTTCCGTACTCTTCCATGCTGCCCACTCTCATTATCCATACATTATTCCGGCCCATGCTGATGAACTCCCGGAACCGGTTCGGTCCCTCTTCCTGCATGATCAGGCCATTGAAAGCCTTTACCGCCAGATATGCTCCGTCTTTTTCCAGCACCAGCACGCCGCCCTCTCCCTTGTAGCGGGAAAATGCGCTGATGGGTATATAAGCATGGGTATAATCAATTCTTTCCTCCTCATTAATCCTGTATCTTAAAATGCCAGTGTCTCCATACTGGACCCCAAGAGGAAGCACCCCATTGCCGGCCCAGAAATTAGGCCTTCCGCTTCCATAGGGAAAGGATTCTCCCGGATGATTGACAAAAGCCTGGGCCACTTCATCAATGGCCGCCTGCATGATGTGTTCCTGATACCCTTTTTGAAATGGTTTAAACCCTACAGCCGTGGACAAAAGCCCGCAGCTGTCCTTATACAGATAAAGATTTGCATGGCCTTCAAAGCCCTGGGTATTTTCAAATATCAGCTCCTGGCCTTTTTCTATTATCCCATAGTCCCTGTACTCCTTTGGAGCTTCATAATCTCCCAGAACCAGGGATATGTAACCAATGCAGGCCCTGTTTAAATATCCTGCGTTGTATGCAATATACAAAAGGGAGGTGGTTCCTGCGTTATAATTTCCCTTCATTTCCTTCTCATAAGTACGGCCAAAGCTGGTCATAACGGCCCCTTTATGGGCATTTATGGCAAGGGAACGAAAAATCATATCCAAAGCTTTTTTCGCCTTCTCATGAAGAGGGTTTTCTTTATCCGTCAGGTTATAAAGGGTGCCAATCCCCAGTACATCCACGGGAATGTAGGCATTGGAGTTCCATTCCGTTATGAACTCCTGAAAGAACTCATCAAACCACTGATGAAGCAGTTCTTCCCCTCTTTTTTTTGCTTCGGCTCCGGTCCTGCCGCTGTTGGTGAAGATGCGGTCAGGCAGATAGGAACCGGCCAGATACTGGCAGCAATGGAACAGGAGAGCATGGTTTTCACTGAAAAACCACATGACATCATCCCCCGGCTCATCAATCCAGTACCGGTAATTGACCATAACATCTTCCAGGGCAGTTTTTAAGGTTTCTGATATCCTATTGTTAAAAACGTGATAAATATAAAGCATAATGATAAAATGAAAGTCCGAACAATCCTTTCTGTTTCTGACTCCTTCCAGCTCCTCTAAGAGAATGCTTTCCGCCCTCTGGTATTCTCTTTCCGTCTGGAACAAGACGGCAGCCTTATAGGTGTTTTCCGGAGCAAACCGGATTATGGTTTCCAGGGCATGCCGTTTCCTTACCTTTACATCTGATTCATGATACGTCAGAAACTCTTTCCTCACCAGCTGGTTTCCAATCTTTCTTTTCATGGAAATTCCCATATAGGTAAGAGAGACCGTGAAATAATAATATCCCGGAGGCATCTCATCCGTTTCAAACAGGGTAAGGCCTTTCTGTCCCGGTTCCATGGAATAATGCTTAGTCGTTATCATTTTCCAGGTTTCCTGCATCTTTTCAATAAATTCACCTGGAACTATGATGACATCAAGGTCCAAGGGAAAATCAAAGGGATTGCTTAAATTCATTTTTAAGGTTTCGCTGATATAAGCTTCCTTGTCAAAGCTCATGGCGTTTAACATCCGCTCCATTCCGGTAAGCACTGTTTCCTCTGCCTCTTCGCTGACAGGAAGCATGAGTTTTAAAGCTGCATCCCCCAGCCGTTTCATGCGGAAGTAATAATCCGTATCCCTTTCAGCCAGATCATCCAGGCATACGATCACCTTATTTTGTCCCTGCAATAATGGTATTGACACCACAGTCTTTTTCACCAGGTTCCGTGTAAACGGGGTAAAATCTGTAACCAGCCGGTCATTGACCCACAAAGTAAGGCCTCCGCATGTCTCCAGTTCAAAATCCACTGATTCTCCTTTTTCCGCCCAAAGCTCCGTATAAGCGTACATCCGCAGATAAGTAGGCTGATAATAAAATCCGGAAGCATCCACCCCGGTATTGCCAAATGGAAAATACAGCTTCATGGAACTTGTCTGGTCAAATACAGTGATTTTAGCCCCATGCTTTATTCCGCAAAAATCAGGACATGGCGGCAGCTCCTCTTTTCTTTTTGCCACAAATTCCTTTCTGCAGGGATTTTCGTGAATGGCAAACCCCTTCTTTAACCATTCGTTTACCCGTCCGTTTAAGGTGGTTTTCGTAAACTGCTGGATCTGGGTATACACTCCGGTAACTAAAAAACGGTTTACAAACCCTTCCGCAAACAGCGGATATTCCAGATATTTCATGTCTTATCTTCCTCTCCATTCATTCTTTTACTCCGCCGGACGTCATGCCGCCGATGATATATTTCTGCAATGTGATAAACACAAGGATAACCGGAATCATGGAAACCACTGACATGGCAAGCAGGCTGTTCCAATCCACGGAATATTCTCCTGAATAATTTGCCAGCGCCAGCTGAATGGTGTAACGCTCCTTGCTGTTAATAACCAGCTTTGGCCAGAGATAATCATTCCATCTCCACATAAAGGAAAAAATACAGAGCACGGAAATCACCGGCTTTGCAAGGGGAAGCATGACCCTCATTAAAATATTCAGCTCAGAAGCTCCGTCGATCCTGGCAGCTTCCATATAGGCATCAGGAATTCCCACATAATACTGTCTTACCAGAAATACTGCCGTGGGCGATGCTACTGCCGGGATGATCAATCCCCATAAGCTGTTGTAAAGGCCCACAGCTACGATCACCTTAAAAATCGGGATCATAATAACCTCCAGGGGAATCATCAGGGTTGCCAGCACAATGCCAAACAGCAGCCGTTCCCCCTTAAAATGATACTTGGCAAAAGCATAACCAGACATCACATTTACCACAATGGTCAAACATGTGGCAACCAGGCTGGTAAATACGGTATTTAAAAAGTACAGCCCAAAGCGGCCTTCTTCCAAAGCTCTGCGGTAGTTATTAAGAGAAGGCTTCCTGCCAAATAAACTGGGCGGCCAGGAAAACAGTTCTCCTGTACTTTTAAAGGAAGAGCAGATGACCCAGACAACGGGCATCAGAAACAGGAAGGTGAGAAGCAGTAAGAGCACCCATGTGATTCCTGCTGAAAGTCTTTTCTTCATATCAGTCTGCATCCTGTTCTCCTCCTTTGCTGACCTTAAATTGTAAAACCGTAAACATTGCTAACAGGAGAAACAGGATCATGGTCATGGCACTGGCATAACCCATCTGGTTCTTTTCAAAGCCTGTCTCCTGAATGGCCTGAACCATGAATTTTGTAGCTCCTGCAGGGCCGCCCTGTGTCAGAGCATATACAAGGGGATAGGTTTTAATAATGGTGACCGTGGAAAGGACAATGACCAGCAGACTGGTAGGCTTTAAAAGGGGAAGGGTAATATAGCAAAACTGATGCCATGGCCCTGCCCCATCAATTCTGGCAGCTTCATAATAAGTCTCAGATATGGCTTTAATGCCGGAAACAAACATGACCATATAATAACCGGACATGCTCCAGGCCGTAACAAAAATCACCACCCCCAT
This sequence comes from Lachnospiraceae bacterium, assembly GCA_902363835.1. Lineage (GTDB taxonomy): Bacteria > Bacillota > Clostridia > Lachnospirales > Lachnospiraceae > Lacrimispora. Next base: position 78,080 of record CABJBM010000014.1, on the reverse strand, counting down.
GGCATGATTCTGATCAGTCAGCCACTTGACAGGAGACCTGCCCCATGAAGTCAGCAGATAATTGATGACCCCAAAGTCCTCTCCCAGAAGAAATCTCCAGGTTAATCCTACAATAATACTGGAAATCATGGTCGGCCAGTAAAACACCGCCCGGAAAAAATCACTACCTTTCATATTTCCGGTCAAAAGCACAGCCAGTCCCAGGGAAGATACATAAACAAGGGGAACGGAAACTGCGGTAAAAAATATTGTCCGGAAAAAAGAACTCCAGAAACTTTGGTCTGATAAAAGCTTAACATAGTTTTGAATTCCTATAAATTTCTGGGGATTCACTCCATCCCATTTTGTCAGGGAAATCCACATTCCATTAACAGCAGGAAAAAACAGAAACAGCCCGAAAATCACCAGAGTCGGCGCCAGCAAAAGGTATGGAAACACTTTCTGTTCAAAACTTCTCATTTTCTTTACCTCCTCTTTTTCATAATTATAGCATGATGGACAAAAGAAAAATTTTGTTTTCTAGTGCAAATATCACAAGATATTGTCATGGAAAAAGGCATGTAAAGCAAATTCCCCGGCAAAAACCCGGTTGATTTCCCAATAAAAAGCCCCTGGCAGAATTAAACTGCCAGGGGCTTTTTCATCATTTATTCTTCTGTTTCATTTTCGTCTATATCCAGAACCTCTTCCGCCTCTTCAAATCCATCATCTGTCAGAACAATTTCATCTTCATCCTCTGACAGGATGATCTCATCCTTTTCATCGAAAGCGGAATCCGTATTCAGTCCGATGGTTCGATAACGCTTCATACCGGTACCTGCCGGAATCGGCTTACCAATAATTACGTTCTCTTTCAGACCGATTAAATGGTCCACCTTGCCGTTGATGGCAGCTTCGGTTAAAACCTTCGTGGTCTCCTGGAAGGAAGCTGCGGATAAGAAGGAATCAGTAGCCAAAGATGCTTTTGTAATACCAAGCATAACCTGCTTTCCATCTGCCGGGTTCTTTCCTTCTGCAATAAGGGACTCGTTTAAATCATTGTAATCCAGAACATCCATGGAGGTTCCCGGAAGCACATCGCTGTCCCCGCTTTCCTCGATCTTGATCTTCTTAAGCATCTGTCTTACAATCATCTCAACGTGCTTATCATTGATCTCAACGCCCTGTAAACGGTATACACGCTGAACTTCCTGGATCATATAATCCTGGACAGCGCGGACGCCCTTGATCTTTAAGATATCGTGTGGGTTCACACTACCTTCCGTCAGCTCATCACCGGCCTCAAGCACCTGGCCATCCTGAACCTTGATTCTGGATCCATAAGGAATCAGATAGGTCTTGGAATTTCCGGTCTCATTTTCCGTTACAATGATCTCACGCTTTTTCTTGGTATCCTTAATGGTCACCACACCGCCGAACTCTGCAATGATCGCAAGACCCTTTGGCTTACGTGCCTCAAAAAGCTCCTCTACACGGGGAAGACCCTGTGTAATATCGCCGCCGGCAACACCGCCGGTATGGAAGGTACGCATGGTCAGCTGGGTACCAGGCTCACCGATGGACTGGGCAGCAATGATACCAACTGCTTCGCCTACCTGAACCGGCTGTCCTGTGGCCATGTTTGCGCCATAGCACTTTGCGCAAACACCCAGATGGGATTTACAGGTTAAAACGGTACGGATCTTTATGGAATCACGGCCAAGCTTCTTTAATACGTTCATAACCGCAGCTGCACGCTTTGGCGTACACATGTGATTTGCCTTTACAATAACTTCCCCTGTATCCGGATCAGTAATGGTCTCTGCAATGAAACGGCCTGTGATACGCTCCTGCAGGCCTTCAATGATTTCCTGGCCGTCTGTAAATGCCTTGATCTCCATAAACGGCATATCCTTGCCTTCACAGCAGTCGATTTCACGGATAATCATATCCTGTGAAACGTCTACCAGACGTCTGGTCAGGTAACCGGAGTCAGCGGTACGCAGAGCCGTATCGGAAAGTCCCTTACGGGCTCCATGAGCGGAGATAAAGTACTCCAGTACGTCAAGACCTTCACGGAAGTTGGACTTAATGGGAAGTTCAATGGTGTGGCCGGTAGTATCGGCCATAAGTCCACGCATACCTGCCAGCTGTTTGATCTGTTTATCAGAACCACGGGCTCCGGAATCGGCCATCATATAGATGTTGTTGTATTTATCAAGTCCGGTCAGCAGATCATGGGTCAGCTGGTCGTCAGTGGCCTTCCATGTGTCGATTACTTCTTTATAACGCTCTTCCTCCGTAATAAGACCGCGGCGGAAGTTCTTTGCGATCTGGTCAACCGTTGCCTGGGCATCAGCGATCAGCTTCGGCTTGCTCTCCGGCACTGTCATGTCGGAAATTGATACGGTCATAGCGGCTCTGGTAGAGTACTTATAACCAATGGCCTTAATGTCATCCAAGGTTTCTGCGGTCTGGACAGCGCCATGGACATTGATGACCTTTTCAAGGATCTGCTTTAACTGCTTCTTTCCTACGTGGAAATCAACTTCCATCAAAAGCTCGTTGCCTGGAATGGACCGGTCAACAAAGCCAAGGTCCTGGGGAACGATCTCATTGAAAATGAAACGGCCCACAGTTGATTCCACGGCTCCGGTCTTTATGGTTCCATCGGGCATCCTCTTGCTCATTCTAGCCTTAATTCTGGAGTGAAGGGTAACTGCCTGGTTTTCATAAGCGAGAATCGCTTCATTCACGCTCTTAAACACCATTCCTTCGCCCTTGGCTCCCGGTCTTTCCTGGGTCAGGTAGTAAATTCCCAAAACCATATCCTGGGAAGGAACTGCCACAGGACCGCCGTCTGACGGTTTTAACAGGTTATTGGGCGACAACAGAAGGAAACGGCATTCTGCCTGGGCTTCCACGGAAAGAGGCAGGTGGACCGCCATCTGGTCTCCGTCAAAGTCAGCGTTAAATGCGGTACAAACCAAGGGATGAAGCTTAATGGCTTTTCCTTCCACCAGAATAGGCTCAAATGCCTGAATACCCAGCCTGTGAAGGGTAGGCGCACGGTTTAACATAACCGGATGCTCCTTGATTACATCTTCCAGCACATCCCAGACCTCTGTCTGAAGGCGCTCTACCATCTTTTTTGCATTCTTTATATTATGAGCGGTTCCATTGGAAACCAGCTCCTTCATAACAAAGGGCTTAAACAACTCAATTGCCATTTCTTTCGGAAGACCGCACTGGTAAATCTTAAGCTCAGGTCCAACTACGATAACGGAACGTCCGGAATAATCCACACGCTTTCCTAAAAGGTTCTGGCGGAAACGACCCTGTTTTCCCTTTAACATATCGGAAAGGGACTTTAAGGCACGGTTTCCAGGTCCTGTTACCGGCCTTCCACGCCTGCCGTTGTCAATAAGGGCATCCACCGCTTCCTGAAGCATACGCTTCTCGTTGCGGACAATGATGTCCGGAGCGCCCAGCTCCAGAAGACGGGCAAGACGGTTGTTACGGTTTATGATTCTTCTGTATAAATCATTTAAGTCGGAAGTGGCAAAACGGCCGCCGTCAAGCTGTACCATAGGACGGATATCCGGAGGGATTACCGGAACCACTGTCATGATCATCCACTCCGGTAAGTTGCCGGAATTGCGGAATGCCTCTACGACCTCCAGTCTCTTGATGATCCTGGCACGTTTCTGTCCGGTAGCTTCTTTTAAGCCTTTCTTTAACTCCTCGGAGTCCTTTTCAAGGTCAATGGACTGTAAAAGCTCCAAAATAGCCTCCGCACCCATTCCCACACGGAAAGAGCCGTAGCCGTACTTTTCCACTTCTTCCCGGAATTCCTTTTCCGATAAGACCTGCTTATACTGCAGTCCCGTATTGCCGGCTTCCAGCACCACATAGGATGCAAAATACAGCACTTTTTCCAGGGTCCTTGGAGAAATATCCAGGATCAGACCCATACGGCTGGGAATTCCCTTAAAATACCAGATATGAGAAACAGGAGCTGCAAGCTGGATATGGCCCATACGTTCCCTGCGGACACTGGCTTTGGTTACTTCAACGCCGCACCGGTCACAGATAACGCCTTTGTACCGGATTTTTTTATATTTACCACAATGGCATTCCCAGTCCTTGCTGGGTCCAAAGATCCGTTCACAGAACAAACCGTCTTTTTCCGGTTTTAAGGTTCTGTAGTTGATTGTCTCAGGCTTTTTCACTTCACCATGGGACCAATCCAGGATCTTCTCCGGAGATGCCAGACCGATCTTAATGGCATCAAATGTCATTGGGTGGTAAGTTTCATTGTTTTCAGGCATGAGCGGTTCTCCCTTCTATTATTCTTCGTCTGAATCGTCAAATTCTACGTCATCGAAATCCTCAAAAGAATCGTCGACACCGTCTGCTTCCTCATCTTCCTCGACACTTACCAGTTCATCATCTTTGAATTCCTGCTTCTGGTAACCAAAGTCACCAAAGGATTCTTCTTCCCGGTAATGCTTATCGCCTTCAATGATGGTTCGTAAATCTGTTTCCTCGTAATCGGTGCTTTCCGCTATCTGAACCTCTGTATTGTCATCACGGAGCACTCTCACATCAAGGGCCAGAGACTGAAGCTCTTTTAACAATACCTTGAAGGATTCCGGAATTCCCGGTTCAGGAATATTATCACCCTTGATAATGGCCTCGTAAGTCTTCACACGTCCTACCACATCATCGGATTTCACAGTCATGATCTCCTGCAGTGTGTAGGAAGCGCCATAAGCCTCCAGTGCCCAAACCTCCATCTCTCCGAAACGCTGGCCGCCGAACTGGGCTTTACCGCCGAGAGGCTGCTGGGTAACCAGAGAGTATGGTCCTGTGGAACGGGCATGGATCTTATCGTCAACCAGATGGTGAAGCTTCAGATAATGCATGTGGCCGATGGTAACCGGGCTGTCGAAATACTCGCCGGTACGCCCGTCGCGAAGGCGGACCTTACCGTCACGGTTGATGGGAACGCCCTTCCACAATTCCTTGTGATCTAAATGGTCGCCCAGATACTGAATGACCTCTGATTTTAAGGTTTCACTATATTTATCCTGGAAATCCTCCCACTCCATGTTTACATAGTCGTTGGCCACATCCAGGGTATCCATAATGTCAATCTCGTTTGCACCGTCAAATACCGGTGTGGACACGTTAAATCCAAGGGCCCTTGCCGCAAGGCTCAAGTGGATCTCAAGCACCTGCCCGATATTCATACGGGACGGCACGCCTAAGGGGTTTAATACGATGTCAAGAGGACGGCCGTTAGGAAGGAATGGCATATCTTCTACAGGAAGCACCCTGGAAACAACACCCTTGTTTCCGTGACGTCCGGCCATCTTATCACCTACAGAAATTTTTCTCTTCTGGGCAATGTAAATGCGGACAGTCTGGTTCACACCCGGGGAAAGTTCATCGCCGTTTTCTCTTGTAAATACTTTTGCATCTACAATGATTCCGTAAGCGCCGTGGGGAACCTTTAATGAGGTATCCCGGACTTCTCTTGCCTTTTCGCCGAAGATGGCACGTAACAGCCGCTCTTCTGCCGTCAGCTCTGTCTCTCCCTTAGGAGTGACCTTTCCAACCAGGATATCACCGGCACGGACTTCTGCACCGATTCTTATGATTCCTCTTTCGTCAAGATCTTTTAAGGCATCTTCACCCACGCCGGGTACATCTCTGGTGATCTCTTCCGGCCCTAACTTGGTATCACGGGCTTCCGCCTCATACTCCTCGATATGGACAGAGGTATAAACATCCTCCTGTACCAGCTTCTCGCTTAAAAGAACCGCATCCTCGTAATTATAACCTTCCCATGTCATGAATCCGATCAGCGGATTCTTGCCAAGGGCGATCTCGCCATTCTGAGTGGAAGGGCCGTCAGCAATAACCTCTCCCTTTTCCACATGGCTGTTCTTAAATACGATTGGCTTCTGGTTATAACAGTTGGACTGGTTGCTTCTCTTAAATTTAGTCAGGCGGTAAACATCCTTTCCGCCGTCAGAGTCTCTCTTAATGATGATTTCATTGGAAGCGGAGCGTTCCACAACGCCGGAGTTTCTGGCAACAACGCAAACACCGGAGTCTACCGCTGCCTTGGATTCCATGCCGGTTCCTACTACTGGCGTCTCTGTTGTTAACAGAGGCACGGCCTGACGCTGCATGTTGGATCCCATGAGCGCACGGTTGGCATCGTCATTTTCAAGGAAGGGAATCATGGCCGTTGCAACGGAAAATACCATCTTGGGAGAAACGTCCATAAGGTCAATGTTTTTCCTCTGGAATTCGGAAGTTTCTTCACGGAAACGTCCGGAAATGTTCTTATGAACGAAATGGCCATCCTCATCCAAAGGCTCATTTGCCTGTGCAACCACAAAATTGTCTTCTTCGTCAGCTGTCAGGTAAATAACTTCATCTGTAACCACCGGATTCTGGGCATTGGTCTTATCCACCACACGGTAAGGAGCCTCAACAAATCCATACTGGTTTACCCTTGCATAAGTAGCCAGAGAGTTAATCAGACCGATGTTAGGACCTTCAGGTGTCTCAATGGGACACATGCGTCCGTAATGGGTATAATGAACGTCCCGGACCTCAAATCCGGCACGGTCTCTGGAAAGACCGCCAGGTCCCAATGCGGACAGACGTCTCTTATGGGTCAGCTCTGCCAGCGGGTTGTTCTGGTCCATGAACTGTGACAGCTGGGAGCTTCCAAAGAACTCTTTCACCGCTGCTGTGACAGGCTTAATATTGATCAGGGACTGGGGCGTGATGCCGTCCATATCCTGTGTTGTCATACGCTCCCGTACCACACGTTCCATTCTGGAAAGACCGATGCGGTACTGATTCTGTAAAAGCTCGCCTACGGCACGGATTCTACGGTTTCCTAAATGGTCGATATCATCAGCTGTTCCCACCTCTTCTTCTAAGTGCATGTTGTAATTGATGGATGCCAGGATATCTTCCTTTGTGATATGCTTGGGGATCAGTTCGTTTATATTTCTGTGAAGTGCGTCCTTAAGAGTCTCTTCATCCTCGCTGCCAACTTCTGCCAGGATTTTTTCAAGGGCAGGATAGAATACTAATTCTGTAACACCTGCTTCCTTGGGATCAAAACTTACAAAAGAAGACAGATCAACCATTAAGTTGGAAAGGACCTTCTGCTTGTGCTCCACTCCTTCCAGCCAGACAAAGGGGACAGCCGCATTCTGAATATCGGTTGCAAGCTGCTTGTCTACTGTAGTTCCAGCCTCTGCCAGAATTTCGCCGGTAGTGGTATCAACCACATCCTCCGCAAGCACATGACCTGTAATACGGTTTTTAAAATGAAGCTTTTTATTGAATTTATATCTTCCGACCTTTGCAAGATCGTATCTTCTGGGGTCAAAGAACATACTATTTAATAAACTTTCAGCACTATCAACAGATAAAGGCTCACCTGGGCGGATCTTTTTATACAACTCCAATAAGCCATCCTGGTAGTTATCGGACGTATCCTTACCAAAGCTGGCTAATAATTTCGGCTCTTCACCGAAGAGTTCAATAATTTCTGCGTTGGTGCCAAAGCCCAGGGCACGGATCAGCACGGTTACAGGAACCTTTCTGGTTCTGTCCACACGTACATAGAAGATGTCATTGGAGTCCGTTTCATACTCCAGCCAGGCACCTCTGTTGGGAATCACCGTACAGGCATAAAGCTCTTTTCCTACCTTGTCATGTTCAATACCATAATATATACCTGGGGAACGTACCAACTGGCTTACAATGACTCGCTCAGCACCGTTAATCACAAAGGAACCGGTATCTGTCATAAGCGGAAGATCACCCATGAAGATCTCATGTTCATTAATCTCATCTTTATCTTTATTGCAAAGCCTTACCTTTACTTTTAAAGGAGCCGCATAAGTTGCATCTCTTTCCTTGCATTCTTCTATTGTGTACTTGATGTCGTCCTTACATAATGTAAAGTTGACAAACTCAAGACTTAAGTGTCCCGCAAAGTCTGCAATCGGAGAGATGTCTTCAAAGACTTCCTTTAATCCTTCATCAAGGAACCACTGATAGGAATTCTTTTGAATCTCAATCAGGTTTGGCATCTCAAGCACTTCTTTTTGTCTTGAGAAGCTCATTCTCAGGCTCTTACCGGCTGGGACCGGACGCATTCTGCTTTTCTCCATTGACGTTTCACCCCTGTTTTCTTTCTAATCATTTCTGTTTTTGGGCATAAATGTACCTTTAAGGCACACAAATCCACAATAGTGCACATTCCATAATATCACGGCATTGTCAAGGTGTCAAGCATTTTTTACTTGTATTTTCCAAGAAAATGTGTTATACTATTGCAGATAGGCCCAATTTATAAAATGAACTATTGGAGGTATTCCCGGTGAGCACATTTTTAAACGTATTATTAGTGATTCTTTTCATCGCAGCCGTGGCTCTGGCAGTCCTTTATTTTCTTGGAAAAAGGCTGGAAAAGCGTCAGGTGGAACAGCAGCAGGCATTGGAAGCTGCGGCACAGACCGTGTCCATGCTGGTAATCGATAAAAAGAAAATGAAACTAAAGGACGCAGGGCTTCCTAAGATCGTGTATGAACAAACCCCATGGTATATGCGCCGCACAAAGCTGCCCATTGTAAAGGCAAAGGTTGGCCCAAAGGTTATGACACTGATCGCTGACGCCAAGGTGTTCGAGGTGCTTCCGGTTAAAACAGAAGCCAAGGTTGTGGTAAGCGGTATCTACATAACCGAGATCAAGAGCCTTCGAGGCAAATCGGTTCCTCCGGCGCCGAAAAAGAAGTCATTCTTGGACAGGTTTAAAAAGGGCGGAAAGTAAGATATCTGATTTCTGTATTTACGAATACATCAATACCCGTTTTTTAGAAAGTGATCTGCATGATAAAAAGATCTGTTCAGAATGCCGGAGTGCGATTGAAACCGCACTCCGGCATTTTTTGTCGTAAAAACAGATTTCTTGTATTATAATAGGAAGAAACTCCATCTGCTTCATGGCAATTAAGAACATATTTCATTTGCTGTTTTTGACTTTTTTTATCAATATCTCTGTATTTTTGTTGTAAAATAGTCGTTATAATTTTCTCTTAATTTAATTTTAATCTAATATTAATCTTAATTTCCCTTCAAATCTTCGATAAATTTAATTATTAATATGTTTTTAGATAAATTTTAAAAAACATTTGACAAAGCAATACATATGATATACAATTAAGTCACAAGGTTGTTAGTCTTAACTAACCGCATCATAAGATAACCTTTTTATTATGAGATCAAGAAACGAAAGGAGAACTACTATGTTTAATCAAATACAATTACCTTATGCATATGACGCTTTAGAACCTCATATCGATGCTCTCACAATGGAGACTCATTATTCCAAGCATCACGCAGCTTACACAAAGAACTTAAATGACGCTGCCCAGAAGGCCGGTGTTGCAGATAAGGAAATCACTTTCCTCCTCTCCTCCCTGGACAACATTTCCGACGAAGCTCTGCGGAAAGCCATCCGCAACAATGGCGGAGGGTTCTACAACCATAACCTGTATTTTTCAACCATGAGCCCTGACGGAGGCGGACAGCCTGTGGGCCTCCTGAAAGATGAGCTGGAAAAATCCTTTGGCAGCTTTCCTGACTTTCAGAATCAGTTAAGCGGCCTGGCTGCCGGCCAGTTTGGCTCCGGCTGGGGCTGGCTGTCAACAAACCGGGATGGAAAACTGATCCTTTCCGCCAGTGCCAACCAGGACAACCCTCTCATGGAAGGCAACGGTTTTGTTCCCATTCTTGGCATTGATGTTTGGGAACACGCCTACTACCTGAAATATAAGAATCTCAGAGCTGACTATATTAAAGCATTTTTCAATGTGATTGACTGGAAGGCTGTTGCCTCCAACTATGAAAGTGTAATGAAAGGCTAAGAAAAGGAGAAATATAATGAGCAAGAATTTATTTGAAAAACTTAATGAATATTTGGCCAATCAGCAGGTCATGTATATTAAACTTCATAACCTTCACTGGTACGTGAAAGGCCGCAGTTTCTTCACACTCCATGGAAAGCTGGAGGAATTATATGATCAGACCGCCCAGGTAATGGACGAGGTTGCGGAGCGGCTGCTGGCTTTAGGAGGTTCCCCTGTTGCCAGTTTAAAAAAGGCACTGGCCCTCACTTCTGTTAAGGAACTGGAGGATGTTCCTATCTCCTCAGATGAAACCATTAACAGCCTGATTTCAGATGTGGAATACTGGATCAGGGATACAAAGGAAATCGTCAAACTGGCTGAAGATGATGACGACGGAGCAACTGCAGATCAATTTAACGGTTATCTGGCCGAATACCAGAAGCTTTTGTGGATGCTGAAGTCCTATATTAGCTAAATCTTTATAAATCTAAAAATGCCGCTTCCTCAATAATTTTATTTGGAAGCGGCATTTTTACATTAAATTCCCCGCAAAAGAGGGGCCGCTGCCCCGGGTTGATTTCTCATCCCATGGTACAACGGTCCCTGAAATTAATTCATTATGAAACGAATTAATCTTCTACAAATACATTTTCGATTACCTTGCTGCCGTTAACTTTATAGCAGCGGTCATCTCCATCTTTTGCTTTGGTCTTGCTCTTCTGAACTGTACCAGATGTGTTAACTAATCTGTATATTGTCTCTACAGTACCATCTGCAGTTTCCTCTTTCTTATCTTTAGCATCAAATTTATAGAACTCAGCATATCCTTTTTCGCTTACTCTTTCAGCGTTAACTTCATCCAGGAACTTTTCTGTTGTCAGAAGCTTAATCTCTTTATATTCGCCATTAACAGTAGTAGCCTTAACTACAGAATACTTGTCGTCCTTATCAGCCTTTAACAGCATACCGCCAAGGTAATACTTGTCATCATCTACGCCAAATTTACCCTGTCCCTTTGAGCTTCCGGACTTATTGAATAAGAATTGGAAGGAATCTCCGTCAATGGTAACATTCTGCTTGCCGGTCTTCATAGCACCGTCATCGCCGCCTCCAAAATAATAGAGCTTGTAGTTTGCTGTCTTATACAGACCAGATACATTGTCTTTAAATTCATCCTCTGTGTCAAAGTGGTAACCGGCTAAGTCATCATCACCTGCAACATCGTCAATGTCAGTTGTACTGTTTCCAACAAACTTAATGGCAACCAGGCCATCCTTCATTACGCCATAGGAATCAAATGCATACTTCTTGCCATTAATGGTCTTGATTTCAGATGCAACTAATTTACCATCTTTATCAGAATAGTACCAGTTGTTCTCATCATCATCATAATCATCTTTGCTCAGATAAGAATCAGGTACAACCTGGAACCAGCCTTTTGTTATTCTGGCACCATCTTCAGGGCTTCCATAATATCTGAATCCTCTGGTATATACAGCATTTCCCTGGCTGGCAGTAGCAGTATTGTCTGTTGCTTTTCCCTCAGTAGGAGTAGCCTGCCAGTTAACCCACTCGGCATTCATACGGCCATCTGCATCAAAGCTGTACTTCTTGCCATTAATGGTCTTACCCTTTTCGTCAGTCATCTTCTTACCATTGGTCTTAAAGTAGAAGTAACGTGTCTGATCTTCATCATCAAATAAATTGTTACTGGAAACACCAGGATCAACTGCGCTATCATAGCTGTTATCTACGATATCCAGATACTCCCACTGGCCGACTCTCTGGGCACCATCATTCTCATCGCCGCAGTAGTAAACGCCGTCACGCCACTTGTCATCACCAGTTACACGGTCTCCGCTTTCATCAATCCAGCCAAACAGCATCTTGCCTTCATCATCAAAGATATATTTCTTTCCGTTGATCGTTTTAAAAGAAGCATTATTTCCGGTAGTAGAGCTCTTATAAGCTCTTCCGTTAGCTCCGAAGTAGTACCAGTGGTTTACCGGTTCCTCCTCATCATCACCGCCGTCATAATCCTCATTCTCAACGGAGACCCACTTATTGGCTACCATGGCACCGTTCTCATCTACATAGTAGTAGTTATCGCTGTATTCAACAATAACATCAGTAGCCATCTCGCCATCTTCATTTAAGTAGAACCAGTTATCTCCTGATTTTTCCCACTTCTCTGTCTCTAAGTCGCCGCTCTTATTATAGTACACCCATGTACCATTTTCTTCCTGCCAGCCGGTTGCTGCGAAAGAAGACATGGAAGCGCCTAATGCAAGCAGTGCTGCTGTGGATAATACAGCAACTAATTTTGTTTGCTTTCTCATAATTAATGCACTCTCCTTTTTTCTTTTTGAAATACTTTTTTCGAAATTCCTAATTGCATTACGAGGTAATTATACTTCTAATATTGGAAATTATCGAAAGCAATAGGCGTTTTATATCCATTTAATCAATATTTTTTACTATTTTTTCGAAAATTTCTTGATTTATTTACGCATTACTTATATACTTGTGTTAAACTATTTTTGCATCATGATACAAGGAGAGAAAATAATATGACAACCCAAAATACTGTAACTTGTTCTGAAGCAGAGAATAAAAGTCCAATGGAGCAAAGTCTTGATGACTTCCACGACTATCTGGAATTCAATAACATGTCCCCCAATACCATTCATGTGTATTTATATGCGGTAAAGCAATTTCTTGGGTTATATCATGTGGTCAGTCATGATAATCTCATGCTTTATAAGTGTTACCTCATGGAACATTACAAACCCCAGACAGTGAACTTAAGAATCAGAGCCCTCAATTGTTACATGGAATCCTTAAAACTGTCTTCTTCTAAAATACTGATGATACGGGTCCAGCAAAAAACATTCCTGGAAAACGTTATCAGCCAGGCAGATTACGAATATTTAAAAAAATGCCTGATACGTTCCGGAAACATGCTGTATTACTATGTCATACGTTTTATGGCAGCTACAGGAGTCCGGGTCAGTGAACTGGTCCAGATCAAGGTGGAGCATGTAAAATGCGGCTACATGGATATTTACTCTAAGGATAATAAAATAAGAAGAATTTACATACCCAAAAGTCTTCGGGTGGATGCGCTGAAATGGCTGAACCAGATTGACCGGGTAAGCGGTTACGTGTTCCTAAACCGCTATGGAGATCCCATTACGCCTGCCGGGATCCGTGGGCAATTAAAAAAATTTACTGTCCTCTATGATCTGGATCCCAACGTGGTTTATCCGCACTCCTTCCGCCACCGTTTTGCAAAAAACTTTATTGAAAGCTGCGGGGATATTTCCATGCTTTCCGATATTTTAGGACATGAAAGCATTGAAACTACAAGAATCTATCTTCACCGAAGCAGCACTGAACAAAAACAGATTGTAAATCAAATTGTGAATTGGTAGAATATTATGGAAAATGAAGAATTACTCAATGATTTTAAGAAATACTTGAAGAAAAAGAATTTGTCAAGCAATACAATTACAGCCTATGAGGGCAGTATCCGCCTTTTTTTCAGCATGAACCAGGAAATTACTCCGGAACGCCTTCAGCGATATAAGAATTACTTAATCGGCCACTACCGTCCGGCAACGGTCAACCAGAGGATCCATGCCATGAATCACTATTCACGTTTTCTGGCAGAAACCAATGGAGAAGAATACATATTAATTGCCTCTTACCATCTGCCTTCCGTGAAAGTCCAGCAAAAAACCTTCATGGACTCCGTTATTTCAAATGAAGACTATGAGCTTTTAAAAGAAAAGTTAAAAGAAGAGAATAATCACTTCTGGTATTTTATCGTCCGCTTCCTTGCCGCAACAGGTGCCAGGGTCAGTGAATTGGTACAGATCAAGGTGGAGCATTTGAACCTGGGGTATCTGGACCTTTATTCCAAAGGCGGAAAGGTGCGCCGCATCTATTTCCCGGATTCTCTGTGCCAGGAAGCCTTAGAATGGTGCCGCAGCAAGGACAAGCGAAGCGGTTTCCTCTTTTTAAACAAAGAAGGACGGCTGATCACTCCCAGGGGCATTAATTTTCAGCTGAAACATCTGGCAAAACGCTATGGGATCAACCCTGATACGGTTTATCCCCATTCCTTCCGCCACCGTTTTGCAAAAAACTTTTTGGCTTGTTTTAATGATATTTCGCTTTTGGCGGATTTAATGGGACATGAAAGCATTGAGACAACCAGAATCTATCTCACCCGTTCCAGCCAGGAACAACAGCAGCTTCTTGACGAGATTATCACATGGTAGTTAACTTTTTTTGCATTCTTGTTTATTTTTCCATATTTTTACAGTATAATTTTCAAAAGGAGGATAATATACCATGATAATTTCTTTTCGCTTTAAAAATTTCCGTTCCTTTCTGGATGAAACTTATATTGATATGAAAGCAGTTAATTACAAGGAACATCCGGATCATCTGGTAAAGGTGGGAAATAAAAAACTGATTAAGACTCTTGCTGTATATGGAGCAAACTCCAGTGGGAAAACCAATCTTTTTCTCGCTTTTACCAGTTTTCATTCTTTTATTTTCTGGCAGCTTTTTTCAATGGAAGACATTCCAAGAAAACATTTTATGTCGCTCCTGCAGATCAGCGCTTTGGACAAGATCCTTCCGTTTCTGGATGAGAATGCCAATTCCATTCCCACAGAAATGGAGCTTTCCTTTATCAGCGGAAAAAAAGTTTATGAATACGGCTTCTCTATCCTCAGAAGGAAAATTATCACAGAAAATCTGGCAGTGGATAACCACGTTGTATTCACACGAAATGGGGATGAGATTTCCATTGGACGACAGTACGAAAAAACCTTACGTCAGAAAACCGGAATCCACCCTCACGAGAACCGGTTGTTCTGTTCTATTTTATCATGCCTGGATATTCCGGAAATCACGGCAATCATGGAACCTTTTGAAACCTTTTTTTCCAAGCAGATCGCTTATTACTGTGACTTCCTTGAACCATTCCAGCTTGCAGGCCATCTGATCATGGATGGAAGAGTGTACAAAGCCCTTGAAAACCCGGAGGCCCTTAATTATGCATTGATACAGCTGAGAAAGCTGGGAATCCCGGCAGAGGAATTTATTATTGAAAAGGGAATCCCCAAGCTTGGGTATCGCGTGAAATCCCGGGATACCGGGGAATACCGGATGCAGTATATGGACTACACAAAGGTGTCCCTGGGCACAATGAAATACCTTCAATTATTCATACAGGTTTATCATCTGTCCCAAAAAGGCGGTGTTTTGATCATTGATAACATATCAAACGAATTTCATCCCACTGTTACAAAGTTTTTTATAGATTCTTTTCAGCAGGATAAAAATTTAAATATACAGATTCTTTTCACCACCTATGATACCTCCATATTAAATAATCAGCAGTTTCGCCGTGATGAAGTCGCTTTTGTGGATATGAATGAATATCAGGAATCCAGACTTTACACCTTGGCGGACATAAAGGTCCGGTCTGACGCCAGCTTTTCCAAAGACTATCTTTTAGGTAAATATGGGGCAATCCCTCTTATAAAAGAGTGTGTTCCCTAAATAATTGAAAAAGGCATACTGCCAATTGGCATATGTCTTTTTTAATTTAAAAGGCGGATATCCGCTGTGGCCTTGGAGTGAATATCCAGTACAATATTGCATTCCGACACATGCTGGTAATTGATATCAAGGGAATAGGCCACCCGCACCTTTAAGCTGTCTTCGCTCTCATCAATCAGGATGTCCTTTGTGCTTATTCCGATCATGAGTTCTCCAAAGGGAGTGGCATAGCAGGACATATTTTTTTTATCCTTTTCAAACGACATATGGACGCTGGAACTGCCGCGTTTGATAATATCCAGTCCGGACCTGCGGATCTTAATGGTGTTTTTCGTTACTCCCCCTGTGTCTTCCTGGATTTCATCATACAGGATGTAATGATTGCCGTTTTTCAGGAAATAATCACCGGCTGTTATCATCTCAACCGAATTGTTATCATCTTCTGCAATCTGCATCCCGCTGATGCTGATCAGAACATCTCTTGTCATAATAAAAGCTCCTTTAATACTCCTCAATATTTATCTGTTTTGTCTCTTTTACCTGTCCCGGAAGGATGGAAGAGGCAAAACTGGTGAACTTCTCCGCCAGATCGCTGACATAGAAATGGTACTTTTCCGGATCATTGCTTCCCTGCCCGCATAAAAGGCCTTTTTCTTCTAAAACCTGTTTTAGTTCCAGTGCAGTTTCATAAGCAGGATTCACCAAGGTCACCTCCGGTCCCATGAGCCTTCCCACGGTAGAACGCAAAAGCGGATAATGGGTGCAGCCAAGTACCAGTGTATCAATATATTTCCCTTTTAATTCACTTAAATATCTGGAAGCGATCTCATCCGTGACAGAATCATGCAAAAGCCCCTCTTCCACCAGGGGAACCAGCAGAGGGCATGGCTTTCCGGTCACTTCAATATCCTCTCTCATTTCCTTCATCACTCTGGAGTATACTCCGCTTCGTATGGTGCCTTCCGTTCCAATAATGCCGATCTTGCCATTTTTCGTAGATTCTACAGCAGTTCTTGCTCCCGCATGGATCACACCCACAATGGGAATATCCACTTCCTTTTCCACGGCCTCAAGGGCGCAGGCAGTCGCGGTATTGCAGGCGATCACAATCGCCTTTACATCCTGTGTCATGAGAAAGCGGATGATCTGTCTGGTAAAGCGGACCACCGTGCTGCAGGATTTGCTGCCATAGGGCACTCTTGCCGTATCTCCAAAATATACAATCCTTTCATCCGGCATCTGCCGCATAATCTCCCGGGCAACCGTAAGCCCGCCTACGCCGGAATCAAATACCCCTATGGGTGAGTTTCTGTCTGCCATCACATTTCCTCTTTTCCGCCCTGCTTTTTAGGCATAAAGGTAGCCCCGTAAGGCGTTCCTCTTTTCTGCCCTGCTCATCGGTCATTACGGTACGCCTGCAGGGCACTCCTTTTTAACATCCTGTATATCTTATATCCGGTAACGGTTCATCGCATGCTCCATCAGGCGGTCAACCAGTTCATCCTTATTTACTCCGGCAGCTTCCCAAAGCATGGGATACATGCTGATCGCCGTAAATCCGGGCATGGTATTGATTTCATTGAATACCACGCTTCCGTCCTCTTTTACAAAAAAGTCCACTCTTGCCAGGCCATAACCATCCACTGCCTGAAAAATAGCCTTAGCAGCTTCTCTCACCCGTTCTGTGGCCCCTTCCGGCAATACCGGGTCTACAACTGTTCTGGAATCAGAATTGTAATACTTGGCATCAAAATCATAAAATTCCGCTGCAGCAAGGATCTCCCCTACTCCCGAAGCCTCCACAGGCACGTTTCCGCCGCCAAACACAGCGCATTCGATCTCCCGGCCCACGATCATCTCTTCTACCAGAATCTTGCGGTCATGGTTTGCAGCTTCCACCAATGCCTCCATAAGCTCCTGGCCATCCCCCGCCCGGCTCACGCCCTTGGAAGAACCGGCATTGGAGGGCTTCACAAATACAGGGTAAGAAAATTTCTCTTCCACCCTTTTTACGACAGCCTCCATATCATTTAAATCGTGGCGCATTACCGGCACATATGCCGCCTGATTGACTCCTAAGTCATCTGCAACGATCTTTGTATATAATTTATCCATGGAAATGGCGGAAGCCAGCACCCCGCAGCCCACATAGGGAATTCCCGCCAGCTCAAAAAGCCCCTGAACGGTCCCATCCTCTCCGAATAAGCCGTGAAGTACAGGGAACACCACATCAACCTTAATAATTTCCGTCTTTTCCCCAACCATTAAGATGACGCCGCCCATGGTTGCATCAGGAGAAATAACAGCAGAAACCAGGCCGTTTTTCCATGTACCATTTTTAATATCTTCCAGGGTCTCCGCCTTGATCCAGCGGCCCTCTTCTGTAATCCCGATCAGAACTATATCGTATTTCTCTCTATTAATATGGTTAATGACATTGACCACCGACATACAGGATACAATATGCTCCGATGACTGGCCGCCGAATAATACAACCGCAGTTTTTTTACCCATTTTGATCTCCTTACTAATTTCTTAGATTTACAGTGTTTATATTATAGCACATGTGGTAACAATTACAAATAGATTCCAGAAAAAAGGAGGAACCCCAATGAAACATAGACGTGATCTATTTTTATGTATTACCTGTTTCCTGATTGCATTTTTGCTCACCCTATCAGACGGAAGGCAAAAAGATGAAGCCCTGGCCGCACGGATCGCTCCGGAAATCCTACGCTTTCACGTATTGGCAAACAGCGACAGCTCAGAAGACCAGAACTTAAAATTAAAAGTGCGCACCATGCTGCTCAATTCAATATATGAGGACCTTGGAGAAAATGCATCCCTTGAGGAAACAAAAAGCTATGTCCTTTCCCACAGAAACAACCTGGAGAAAAAAGCAGAACACTACATGGAAAAACTGGGATATAATTATCCCGCACATATGGAACTGACCAATTGTTACTTTCCTACCAAAACCTATGGAGACATGGTATTCCCCTGCGGCAATTATGAAGCTGTCCGGGTAAAAATAGGGGAAGGAAAAGGACGCAACTGGTGGTGCGTCCTTTATCCTCCCCTTTGTTTCACAGATTCTTCTTATGCGGTTGTACCGGATACTTCCAAAGCAATCTTAAAAAGCTCCATAGATGAATCTGATTATAAGAGTATCAGCCGGGAAAGCCCGAAGATCCATATCCGTTTAAAGCTGGCGGACTTACTTTTAAAAAAGCCGGAACCTACTGTCCAGAATCCGCAATAATTCCGTTCACCGCCCATTGATAGGTATCATAGGCCTGATACAAGGTGTTATAAGCGCTCTCCTTTGTACCTTCCGCCTGTAGAAATGCCATCTGGGCCTGGAGATACCCCAGCTTGCTCACCATGCCAAGCTGATAGGAACGGTCTGCCTTATTCTTTTCCAGGACCGCTTTCTCATAAGAGGTACAGGCGGCGTCATAAGCCGACTTCGCCTGAAGGATTCCCTGGTAATAGGACTGCATGGCAACCGTAATATTCTGCTCTCCCTCTGAAAGACTGGCTTCCTTGGTTTTTATACCGGTGGTGGTCTGACCGGAAGCCCCGCGGCGCTTTTCAATCAGGTCGTAATTATTTCCCACCGCCTTAGCCGTGTCTGCCTCTAAGTTCAGAGAAGAAATAAGGGAAAGATCCAATTGAGGAACCCCTCCGATTTGAACCTCTGCATCCGCTGAATAACCGGTCATGAGGCATAAGGAACGTTTCAGGCCGTCAATGGTATTATCAAGCTGTTCCAATGACGCCTGGGCTGCCAGCACCCCTTTATTGGCTGCCAGTACATCTGCTTCCGTGGCCATACCCTGCTGAAAGCTTATGGACTGGGCCTCATAGCCTGCCACGCTAATATCCAATACCTTCTGGACCATCGCCCGGTTAGCCAATGCACTGTTATAACCTATCATGATCTGGCCCACGGCAGAAGAGAAGGTCTTGGAATAACGGTCAACGTTCTTCTTGACCCCTGAGTCAATCCTTTTAATTACTTTGTTCAGGGTATCCGCGCCTTTATTTAAGCCCTTCACCGCATCTTTCAGAGCCGTGTATACCTGGTTTCCCACTTCGCTGTCTGCGGCTCCTGAATCTTTGAGGGATTGGGCATTGTCATTGAGATCCCGGATATATATTTTCATCTCGTCATAGACGTACTGCTGATTGCTCAGCTCATTTCCCGCCGCATCGGCAATGTTCTGGATGTCAGGATTAAAATACCTGATCAAATCGGAAAGTTCATCGAATTCAATGGTCTGATCATGGAGCTTGTTCCACTGCTCCTCCGTTACTCCGTCAGGGATGGCAGTTCCCGTCTGCCCGGGTCCTGCTGCCCCGTAAACCGGCAAAGCGGCGGATAGAGCAAGAGTCACTGCCATGCAGGCAGATAAATAACCTTTCTTTCTCATATCTTATAAACCTCCTGCCGAAGCCAGTCCGTTTACCGCATTATCATAATTCTGAAGCGCCTGGAACAAAGTAAGCTCTGCTGTCTTTATGGCGATGCTCTTTGTATCATAGGCATTTTTCTGCTTTATATAATCCAGCCTGCTTAAAGATCCCAAATCGAATTTCCTCTGGGCTGTATCCATATTTTTACTTTCCAGTGCAAGCTCTGCTCCTGCCTGGTCATAAGCTGCCTTTGCCTGAAGGACTGCCCGGTAGCATTTTGTCACATCGGAGCCGATATTCTGTTCATTGCTGGCAATCGTCCGGTTCAAGGTCTGCTTCGTCACATCTCCTACAGCATTTTCCAGCTTTCTTTTATTAATCTTTAAAGTATAATTGCTGCTTAAGGCAGCCTCCTTATCCGTATCCGGGTTCATGGCTGCAATGCGCTCCATGTTCACAGCCGGAATTTCCTGGATCTCCGGCATATCATTGTATTTCCAGCCCAGCATAACGCAAAGCTTCTGCCTGGTCTCCTCAATCGATGAGGTCAGCTTATCGATTGAAGCCTGGGTACTCTGGACACTCTCCAGGGCTCCCAGCACATCCGCCTGGGTCGCCATGCCTGCGCCCTGCCTTACAAGCGTAGACTGGTATACAGCCTCCAAAAGCTCCAGGCTGCTTTTTGCACTCTCCAGTTCATACTTCTGCTGAAAATAGGTAACCATGGAGACTTGGGCTGATGCCACCAGATTGGCTTCTTCCTGGTCGTAGGTAAGCTGATATACCTGCAGATCCTCTACATTGGAATCCGCCGCAGCTTCCGCCCGGTTGGCTCCTGCCGCATTACTCGCATCGCTATACGGGTCATCTCCTGTAATATTGCTTCTGTAATCATTTGCCGCATCCCGGTAATACTGGGCATTCTGGTCCCTGGTGATCCTGTCATCCTTTTTCTTGTCATTAATATCCAGCTGGTTCTTCTGAACCGTCACATTATATTCGCGGATCAGACCGGCCAGTTCGTCGTACTCCATCACATTGTCCCTGAGCCTTGCCCACTCTTCAGGTGTTCTTGCAAACTCCGGGCTGCCGGCCCAGGCTGTGGCCGCCGGTCCGGAAACAGCCAGCACTGCTGTAAGGCAGCATGCACAAATATGTTTCCATTTTCTCATCCTGAATCCTCCTTATTTGGAATTATTCTACCACATTTCTTTTACTATTTAAAAACCACTTTTTTCCACTGAAGATCAAATGAGCTCTAAGATCCTTAATCTTCCGGCATTATGTCCTTATCTGCCTTTCCGGTCATAATGGAATAATATACCGGAAGAAGCAGAAGGGTCAGAACCGTAGAAGCGGTAAGACCTCCTACGTTAACCAATGACAGGCCCTGCATGATTTCTCCGTCATTACCGATTCCCAATGCCAGAGGTATGATAGAAACAATGGCAATCAGGGTTGTCATGGAAATAGAACGGAATCTGTTAACACCTGCCATTATGACAGCCTCCCGTTTTTCCATGGTCAGACGGTACTGGCCTACGGTCTCCACATAGAGAATACCGGATTTTACTACCGTACCTACCAGCATCAAAAAGCCTAACAGGGAGGGCATGTTTATTTTGATTCCCACCGCTACCATGAGTCCAAACGCACCGATTAAGCTAAAGGGAATGGCTGTCATAACCATCAAAGATAATTTAGGCGATTCAAATTGAGCTGCCATAACCACAAAAAGAAGGAAAATAGCCGTACCAATCGCCATGGTCAGATTGGTGAACTCTTCTACCATGGACTCATCTTCGCTGTTTTTTGCCCTTGTAACTGTGGAATCCAGGTATGGATTTACAATTTCCTGATCAATCTTCTTTTTTAACGCTTCTTTATCCTTTTCTGACTTGACCGCCTCAGTAAAGGAACCTGTTATGGTAGCCATATACTGTTTATTTTTTCTGTTAATGGCGGAAGGACTGTCTTCATAACCAATATCAGCAATATCCGTCAAAGCGACTGTTCCCCCGGAAGCATTGGGAATGAGAATCCCCTGAACCTTGTTAAGGGTATCATAGGAATCCTTTGGATATTCCACCCTTACGGAAAGTTCTTCTCCTGCCACGTCAAGAGTGGTAGCTTCCTTGCCGCTGAGCATATTGCTCAATATTCCGCCTACACTGGCCGGAGCCACACCTTCTGCCGCCGCTTTTATGGGATCTACATAAACCTTAATGACAGGCGCCGCATTTTCCAGATCTGAATGGACTTTGATCAATCCGGAATGGCCGGAAAGCTCCGTTACCATCTGGTCTGAGGTTTCTTTCAGCTTATCCAACTGAGCGCTTTGTAAGATCACTTCAAAATCATGGCTGCCCGTTCCGTTCATATCCATCATGGAAGTGGATTTTACGGTAATGTTGCAGTCTGGAAGCTGGTTCATTTCCTTTTTCCACTTATTAACAACTTTCTGGGTAGAAAGCTTTCTGTCAGACTTTAAATACCCTGTCAAAGTGCCTACGTTGCTGCTGTTTAAGCTTAAGCCTCCCCCTCCGTAGCTTATCATATAGGACTTTAAGTCTTCTTCACTGGCCACAATTGCTTCTACCTTTTTCAGAATCTTATCTGCCTCTTCAATTTTAAGTCCGGGCTTTACCTCAACGGAAACAGAGACAGTTCCCTCATCCACTCCGGGCATGAGTTCAAATCCCAGCCTTCCCGCCAGAATAAAGGAAACCACCAGTAAAAGCACGGATACAATCATGACCAGAGCCTTTCTGTTCAGCAATTTGGAAACAAGCCGGCTATAGCCTTCCTGGAGGATCCTCATAATCCCTCCTATGGGGGAATTCTTTTTTTCAACAGGACGAAGCCTGGTATAACACATAGGCACAATGGTCAGTCCTGAAATTGCTGAGGCCAGGGAAGCGAATATAAGGGTAAATCCCAGAGGCATGAACAGCTGGCCAGACAGTCCCTGAAGCATTGCAAGAGGAATAAATACCACGCTGTTTGTCACGGCGCCGCCTAAAATGGCCGCAAACACCTCTCCAGTTCCCCTTACCGCCGCATCCATATATTCCCGGAAGCCCTTCCCCTTTTGGGCGCGGAAGCAATTGTCCAGCACAACGATGGAGTCATCCACCATATTACCCACGGCCAGAACAATACTGCTCATGGTAACCAGGTTCATGGAAAAGCCCATGGCTGACATTAAAATCAGGGAAATGAGCATTGACGCCGGAATGGAACTTCCCACAATAAGAGAGGCTTTTAAATCACCGAAAAACAGGAAGATAATGATCATGGAAATAACAACGGCCGCTATCATGGCATCTTTAACGCTTCCCAAAGCCGATAAAATCTGGTCACTGGAATCGTCAATGGTTATAAAATCTACGCTGGGGTATTCCTGTTTTAAGTTTTCAATGGTCTTTTTCACACCTCTTGAAACATCCACCGCACTGTTCTTTTGCTGCTTGTTAACGGACAAGGTAATGGTATCTTCTCCATTATACCGCCCAATGGCTTTCTGAGCCTTGGAAGATTGTGAAATATCGGCGACATCTTCCAGGTATATGGTCTTTCCGCTTCCGGCAGCCAAAGGAACCTTTTTAAGGTTCTCAACGGTCTTTATTTCCACAGCAGTACTGACCGCCAAATCCCGTTTTCCCACTCCGGTACTTCCAGCCGGATAGGTAAAGTCTGCTGCCTTAATGGCCTGGCTGATGGAATCCATGGTCAGATGATACTGGGCCATCTTTTCCGGAATCAGACGAATGCTTACATAATTTTCCTCGCCTCCGCTGACATCCACCCTTGCAACTGAAGGTATTTTTTCAAACTCCGGAACAATCTTATCATTGACATAGTTATATAAGTTGCTCTGAGATGGATCCTTAACTGCCAGCGTGACTGAAGGCATTTCATTCATGTTGAATTCCATGATCGTGGGAACTTCCACATCATCAGGAAGCTCTACACTGTCCATTTTTTTCTTTAACTCAGAATACGCTTTATCCATATTGGTTCCATATTCGTATTCCAGAACAAGAATGGAAATATTCTCCTGTGAAATGGACTGGACATTTTTGACGCCGGACAAAATTCCCACGGATTCTTCCAGGGGCTTTGTGACCAGGTCATTGACATCCTCCGGGTTTGCCCCGGGAAATGTGCTGGTAATCAAAAACATGGGAAACTTCATTTCCGGAGTCAGTTCCATCTTGGCGCTGAAAACCGAGGACAGGCCAAATACCAGCAGACATAAAATGGCTAAAACAAAGGTTACAGGACGCTTTAAAATGCCTTTTACAATTCCCATTCTTGCGCCCCCTTACTGCCCGGAACCAGAAGTTTCCGCCTCTGTTTCTCCTGTTTCCGCTGTGCTGCCTGCTGCCTGAGATTCTTCTGTCGCCTCACCGGCAAGGGTAACTTTGGATCCGTCATGCAGCTCACTGGTCCATGTAGTGATCACCTGGTCTTCTGCTGTGATCCCGGCCTGAATTTCTGCATAATCGTTGTCTGCCAGCCCTACGGTCACCGCATTCCTTTTAAGGCTTCCGTCCGCATATGTATAGATAAAGGGATCTCCGCCTTCATAATAAACGCTTTCCACCGGAACTGTAAGAACATTCTCCGCTTTCTGGGAAATTACCGAAAGCTTTACCGATGTTCCCGTAGCCAGGTTATCTCCCTCCGGAACAGAGGCTTTGACTTTGAATAAGCCGCTTGCCTGATCCACCATGGTGCTCACTTCTGTTATGGCTGCCTCATAACCGGTTCCATTCTTTTCCACGTTTATGCTGTCCCCGGCTTTTAACCCGTTTACAATGCGCTCAGATGCATAAAAGGTCACGGCTTTTCCCCCTTCCCCTGATATAACACAGAGAACAGTCTGAGGGGAGACCATGTCGTGAATGCTGATGTTAAAGCTTTCCACTTTTCCTCCAATGGGAGCCGTCACCTGACTGCTTTCCATCTGGATATTGTATGCAATTTTAGCATTCTCATATTGAAGCCTTGCCATCTCCACCTGATCCTTTAGAGACTGGTAATCGGCCTCCGCCACATCACCCGCCCCATAGAGAACGGACATCCGGTCAAGATTCTTTTTTGCATCCTCGTATGTAATTCTGGCGGTTTCCGCCATGATCCTGGAACTCTCCACCTGCTTTGTATCAATGACACAAAGTAACTGGCCGGCAGAAACCATGTCGCCTGTCTGAACGTTTACAGTAGTGACTTCTCCGGCCCCAAGAGGTGTGATATGTACAATACTAGAAGGCTCTATGGTACCGATCAGCTCACTGGCCAGTTCTATTGACCGGATCTGAGGATTCTCCACAGTTACCACAGGAGGGGCATCCGCCACAAATTCCTCCTTATTTCCTCCCAATACCTTTGGAAGGATCAATCCCGCCAGAGCAGCGGTTACAACAACTGCACCTGCAATAATAAAGATTTTTTTCTTTGTCATACAAACTCCTTATTGAATCATGTTGTGATTATTAATGAATGCCTACAAACTCTTTATTAAATCATGTTATGATTATAATTGTCGTCTACAAACTCCGTATTGCAGAATTTCTAATTTTTTTTGAAAGACTTTCTTAATTTTTTCCGTATCTTCTGGCTGATGGTAATTCCAGTTCATACAATAAGTCAGTTCCAGAAATATCATGGATATCAAATTTTCAAAGGTATCCATACTCTGATCTCTGAAATCCCTCTTGTCAATGGTCCTGTGCAGCCCTTCTAAAAAAGCACACTGTATGGAATCACAGCTTTGGCGCACTTTATAAATCTCACCAAAGACCTTTTCGCTGTCAATAAGATTCTTCATTAACAACATATGCTCTTTTGTATTGGTAATACTGTAATTTAAAAAGTCTTCTGAAGTCTTCCACAGGTTGCCGCCGCACTTTTCTGCACACTCCGCCCAGCTCTCCAGCATTTTTTCTGCACAATCCTCAAACAGAAAGGCCAGAACATCAAACTTATCCTGAAAATAAGTATAAAAACTGCCTCTGGAGATTCCTGCCTTTTGAATCATCTTATTAATGGATACTTTTTCAAATGGCACCTTGGTAAACTCCCCCATTGCGGCTTCGCGGATCGCTTTTTTCTTTTCCAAAGGAAGATTGTAAAACCGCTCCGTTGGCATTTCCTCACCTCACTTTTCCCTTTCCCCTGCGAATAAAGCTAAAATACACAAAGGTGACAACATGTCACTTAATTATAATGACACATTGTCACCCTGTCAACAAGGATTATACTTATTTAATAAATTTTACCATTAAATTATCTTTTGCTGTCAAGAAGCTCTTTTAAGGCTTCATCGCTTTCCTCAATCCACACATCCTCTTCCTCTTCATTAAGGCCGAGAAACTGGGCAAGGGTTTCGGTTGTACTGCTGTTATTCCATTCTTCAATATAATCATCAATGGCTTCGAATTCTATCTCACCGGCCAGATACTTTTCCTTAAATGCCATAAGATCCCTCTCCTTCTCATTCCTGTTCCTTAATATTCTTTGATACCGTGATTTCCTGATTATCAATATGCTCCCGCATGGCTTCCTTTGCTTCCTGGACCTTCCGCTGTTTGACTGCTCTTAATATGTTGTCATGCTCCAGCAAAAGGATCTGGCGCTTGTCCTCATCCTTGATGTATTCCAGACGGTAACGGTACATCTGTTCCCTTAAATTATTGATCATCTGCACCAGCCTGTCATTGCAGGTCCCTTTATAAATCACGTCATGATAGGCCTCATCCGTTTCCGCAATTTCCATGGCATTGCCATGATCAACCGCGCTCTTAAAATCCTCCTGCTTTTTCTCAAGCTCTTCCACAGCCTCCTGGCTCATGCGCTGACAAGCCAGTTCAATGGCCAGCTCCTCTAAGGATCTGCGGACCTCAAGGACATCCCTTAAGCTTTTTTCTGAAATCTTTGCTACTTCAGCACCTTTTCTTGGTACCATTAGCACCAGCCCTTCTAACTCCAGTTTCCTGATGGCTTCCCGGATGGGAGTACGGCTGACTCCAAGGCGTTCCGCAAGCTGGATCTCCATAAGACGCTCTCCCGGTGCCAGTTCCCCTTTTAAAATCGCCTGGCGCAGGGTATTAAAAACCACATCCCGAAGGGGCAGATATTCATTCATATTAACCTTTAAATCATTGCTCATTTGTAACCTCCCTGGTATTATAAAAATTTGTCAGATAAACCTGTTTTGCAAGATTTCTTGCCTCACCGTATCTCAATTCCTCATAAGCCTGTTCCGCGGCCCTGGGACTGGTGAAAATTCCAAATACGGTCGGGCCGCTCCCGCTCATTAAAGCGTTCACTGCCCCCAATTCTTTTATTTTGTCCTTGATCTGTGCGATTACCGGGTATTCCGGAATGGTAACCGTTTCAAGAACATTTCCCAGACGCTCAGATACCTGGTATATGTTATGTTTCCCAATGGCTTCGATCATTCCGTCAATATCCGGATGGTCCTCTTTCCTTAAGGCGGATACATCCAGATGTTCATAGACGAATTTTGTGGATACGCTGACCGCAGGCTTTGCTATAATCACCTGACACTGGGGCATATCAGGAAGGGGGGTTAAAATTTCTCCGATCCCTTCACTCAGCGCAGTTCCTCTCATCAGGCAGTAAGGCACGTCTGCCCCGATTTTTACACCGCGTTTCATCAGTTCTTCCCTTGTCAGACCAAGCTGGAACATCTTGTTGACCCCGAACAATACGGTCGCCGCATCGCTGCTGCCTCCGGCCATTCCCGCAGAAACAGGAATGAATTTATTCAGGTGAATGCGGATGCCGTGAAGGATATGGAACTCCTCCATAAGTAGTTTGGCCGCTTTATAGACCAGGTTGTTTTCATTCACCGGCAGGTAATAAAGATTCGTCACAACCTCGATACCCGGAGTCTCTTTCAAGTAAATATCAATCTTATCATAAAGGCCTACGGTCTGCATGATCATCCGTACCTCATGGTATCCGTCTTCCCGTTTTCTCAAAACATCAAGCCCCAGATTTACCTTTCCGTAAGCTTTTAATCCCAGATGTCTTATCATAGGCAAATATTCCTCGCTTTTTATTTCTTTGGATTGTATTTTTGCATTTTTTTGTATACAGTATTTAGTATATAACATATTTGAGAAAAGTACAAGGCTTTTATTCTCATATACGCTTCTTGTTCTTGTTAATTTTTTACAAAATTCTTATTCATACCATTCTAAAATTTTATTTGACAGAAAGAAACAGTCATGGATAATGTTTATATACGATACAAGGGTGCTCCAAAACTGGAACCGCCTTTTTTTGTAAACAAAATTAATGAGGATGTGTTGTAATTTCCAAAAGGAATAAACTTTTAATTCATACAGAATGGACATAAACTATCAACGGAGATAATTGCCTTTTAAGCGGTTATCCCCGACTTTTATTCTCGTGAGGATCATGGGACAAAGGAAAACTTGTCTCATATTTACATACGTACTTCCTTGGCAGCCGAAATAATCCGTATTAAGGGCAATGGGATTTCTGTATGAATCGTCATAACTGCTGCTATTGCTGTTCTTCGTTTCATAGCCCATGCCCTTTTTTGATTTATGCTATATCCTTTTTCTGCTGCCGCCCAACACACGGAAATCCGAGGTCTTTAGACATAATAAAAGAGCATGTTCCAAAGCCATGGCTTTTAACTCATAGCCTTGGAACGTGCCCTCTCTCATTTTTTCATCCTAATGAATCAAAAAGATATACTTGCATATTCAATTGGTTCACAAACTCAAGGTTAAATAACACTTTTCTTTCAATCTTGCCTCAAAGGAACTTTTCCATCTCTTCCTCCATCTGTCTTAAGGCTATGGCATATTCCTTAAATTCCTTGGCTGCCTGTTCCTTCTGTTCCCCCTTATAGCAAATGCGGTGCTCCATGCTGGCCCATAAGTCCATGGACATTGTGCGCAGCTGTATTTCCACAGGATAATATTCCATGCCATCGGTGTGATAGACCGGAACCCCAAAAACAATGTGAAAGCTCCTGTACCCGTTGGATTTTGGACTGGTGATATAATCACTTTCCTTTATGACCACAATGTCCGATTGCTTTTTTAACAGGCATACAACAGCATAAATATCACTTACAAAATAGCAAATAACCCGGATTCCGGCAATATCCGTCAGATAGTTCCTGGCCGAATCCACACTGGCATCATATCCGTTCTTGTCCAGCTTATTTTCAATGCTTTCCTTTTGCTTGATTCTGTGCTGGATATGATGGATCGGGTAATTCTGATACTTTCTCCTGTAATCATTATTTAGCACATCCACTCTGACACGGATGTTTTTAAGTGCATCCTCATAGGGCTGGATAAAACAGAGATACTCTTCTTCAGTCATATTCCACCTCCCAGGTATTTCCTTGTCCAATTACTAAGTATATCTTTTTTTTGTGTCCAGATAGTGTCCATAGTATGAAATCCCCATAAAATACTATGACTCAAAAATAAAGAGCCTGCAAAGCAGATTCCCGCCGTTTCTCATGAATAAAAAAACAGCCGCACAGGGATTTGTAAACGGTCCCTGCCGGCTGCCGGCAGGAATTATTCCTGCCCGTCTTGTATTTTAAACCTCTGTTTCTTTCTTCTCAGATGCTTCTTCCTCATTCTCATCACCCTTTGCCATGAGAATACTGCTGACAGGCTCGTCCTCATCTGCAAACAAAGGCCTAAGCTCGTCATTTTTCTCCTCTTCCTTAGGCATGTATAAGTTAAACACAGGCGTCAGAATATAGGAATTAATAAACGCAAGAAGCGGAAAGCCAAACAGCATGAATATCATCAGCATCGGCGGCACCATGAATACAAAAGCAGCCGCTATCAGAACACCGTCAATGGCAATCATTCCAATGGTGCGGAATAAATGGCGCAGTGACATGAAAAATGCATTGAAAAAGGTGCGCTTTACTGAGTTGAAAAATCTGGCCTGAAGCGGGAAAATATACGTAAAAACAGCCCCATAAACAAGAACCATTGCCAGGAACACCGTAAGCATTACCGTCCGAAAAGATCCGGAACCTGTAAATAATCTGGTAAAGAAATACACATCAATCCCAAGGATCACTCCCACGGCCAAAAGAATGAGCCAGATCACCGTGGACTGCTTAAAGTTTTCTTTAAAAGATTTAAAAAAAGAGCGGATGGTGTATCCATCATCATCTCTTGCAAGCTTTAGGGTTACATAATATACGGCTGTGGTTGAAGCTCCCATGGTAAAAATCGGGATGCTGCATATTAGCCACAGGATATTTAGAATAATCAGATCTCCAAATTTACCGATAAATCTCCATACCGGATTATCATAATTAAAAAAACCAGAAAACATACATTTTTCCCCTTCTTATTAATAGCATTAAAGGATATTATAGCGGATTTGCCCATAAAAAGCAAACCTTCTTTCATATTTCACCAAAAATTTATAATTATTTTAATGAAAATCCATGGTTGTGTGATATAATGAGCACAAGAAAGCGAAAATGAGCTTCCTCATAAGCGCGAATGTTAGATGTTGATCATGAACCCCAGGTTCATGATATAATCAAAAAGGCACCTGCAATAAAGATAGAAAGAGGCGTAAATCATGACCCCATATGAAGACAAAACCATTAAGGACACTCTGCGGGAGGAACGGAATAAGATAAAAAATATGAGCGTAAAAGACAAGCTCTGGTACATCTGGGAATATTACAAGATTCCTATCATCATTGCCGTCGTTTCCGTGATTCTGATCTCTTCCATCGGCTCAGCCGTCTATAACAACCGGTTTGAAACAGCTCTTTCCTGCGTCATTTTAAACAGCAGTCCTACGGGTGAAGCGGATTCCGTAGATGATTACTTTAATCAGGGCTTCCGCCAGTACATTGATCTTAAAGAGGATGCAAAGATTGATGTGGACTACTCCATGTCCCCCACCTTTGACGAATCTTCCATGAATGAGTTCACCTATGCGCAGCTGGCTAAAATAACCGCCATGATATCCAGCAAGGGACTGGACGTTATGATCGGAAAGCCTGATACCATAGACCACTTTGGGGAAATGGGCGGGTTTGTGGATTTAAAAGAGCTTCTGCCTGCCGACGTTTACGATAAGGTTAAGGAGAACCTCTATTTTGTAACCAATCAGGAGACCGGCGAAGAAACAGCCTGCGGCCTTCTCATCGGCGGCACGGATTTCTGTGAAAAAACCGGCCTTGTCATTGATGAACCGGTGCTTTCCATCATGGGTAATTCCACTCATACAGACACAGCCCTGGAGCTGATCCGCTATGTGTTCGGGCAATAAGCCGGAACCCCAGATCCTCCGCCAGTTTTATGGATCCGCAGTTCTGCTCATGGATCCTTGCATAAATTCTCTCTGAAACAGCCAGGGATGCATAGGTAAGAATGGCCCTGCAGGCCTCTTTTCCATACCCTTTCTGTCTGTACGGAGAAAAAATGTGATATCCCAGTTCCACCGGGGTATCATTATTTTTTATTGCCTTTAAAAATTCTTCCTGCCCGGCAAGCTCCAGATTGGAGATTCCTGCCTTTCCCACAAGCAGCCCTGTTTTGCGGTCAGCCACAGCCCAGATACCATACTCGTAAAAGCCGTATTGATGCCTGATGTAATCCTTTAAAGATTCTTCTTTTAAAAACAAGGCTCCTGAGATCCCGGCCTCAGGCTCGTCTGGTATGGAAGCAAAGTCCTGAGGCACAAATTCCCGGATAGTCAGGCGCTCTGTTCTGACAATATTCCAAGGAAGCCCCCGCCTTCTCCTGACCATCCGCTCTAAAAATTCATCATCAACGTCTTGAAGGCTCTCCACCACATAAGCAGCGGGAGCAAGATTCTGATCTGTCCTTCCACCGTCCCATAAACCAACAACAGCCCTGCCTTCCGCAAAAGCAGAACGCAGGGCCTCATGATCATCGGATATGGTAACCTGGAAAACACTTCCTTCTACTGTGATCTCTTGTTCCCAGGTCATCGTCTTAACAAGTCTCCGGTTCCGGATACTCTTCCCCAAAGGTTTCCACGGTCATGGACTGTATCTTCTGCTCTTTCATGGGACGGTCGTTGTAATCCGTTTTCACTTCGGCAATTTTGTTCACAATATCCATGCCATCAGTGATCTTGCCAAAGGCAGCATAGGAGCCATCTAAATGGGGAGAAGTTTTGTGCATGATAAAGAACTGAGAACCAGCGGAATCAGGATGCATGGCCCTTGCCATGGAAAGCACTCCCTCTGAATGCTTAAATGCATTGGAAAAGCCGTTCTGGCTGAATTCTCCCTTAATGGAATAACCGGGGCCTCCCATTCCGCTTCCTTCCGGGCATCCACCCTGAAGCATAAACCCATTGATAACCCTGTGGAAGATCAGTCCGTTATAAAAACCCTTTTTTATAAGACTGATAAAATTATTTACTGTGTTTGGGGCAATTTCCGGATAAAGCTCTGCTTTCATTACGTCGCCGTTATCCATTGTAATCGTTACAACCGGATTTTTCATGTTTTTCTTCCTTTCCTCTTTATTGCCCTTATTTTCCGGGCATAAAGGCATGCCTGCAAAGGCACTTTCTGCGTTAAATTTCGCATATGGCTATATTTTATCAAATCCTCTTATATTTGTATAGTCCCATTTGAAAACAGGTCTGTTGTCATAAAGTGACTTTTTAATTTTACTTTTCACATTCTAAGTCTGATATGCTGAATGTTACATGCCACTTCATTATTCTTTGATTACTTACAACACAAATAATACGAAAATCCATATCATTGAATCCCTTCAAAAAAGGAATAACTCCCTCTGAATACAAATCATGCTGGCATGAAAGATTAAAGCCGCAACTTTTCTTATTTTTGTCATGATAACCTTTAAATATTCAAGATAGTGACCTTGTCTGCCTGCCTGTTCATACTTTGTTTAAATTTCATTCAAAAACCTTTTACATAAACAACATGATTTCTTCATGTTTCATGGATATACTTAAAATGTAAAAACAAATTGCATATAAGATTTTTTTTCATAATACTCGAGCTGGTAATTTATTATCAGCTCTCCTCCCTTTTTGAAATAACTTTTTGCATGGCGTATTGCATGACTGGCTCCAAAAGCCAGGCATGCAATACGCCATTTTTCTTTATGTATTCCCTTTGATTTAAAATGCATTTTATGGCTGATCAACTTTTATAATCCCCCCAGATTCACAAGTTCCGGGAATTGGATGCAATTTTCGAAAAGGCTTGCCGTTCTTACCTGGATATTATCATAGGTCTTAAAAAAATATTCACAGGTTGCCGTATTGATAAAGGCCGTATATTTTGTATAATCATAAGTATTCCGGCTTGTTATAACTGCTCCTTTTGGTATGGTAACGCTCTCTATAACATGAAAGCATGAAATCACCGCTTCCATGCGGGTTTGAGGCGTTGGAACAAATGATTTTAAATAAGCGGTCCGTACAAACCGCTCCGGAGATGTAAACCCTCCCGGCAGAAGCTGGGTGCCTCCCGCCTGTCCAAGTGGGGTCAGGCGGACACTTCCCCAGCAAGCCTCCTCAGACTGATAGGGGGTTACCCCTATGTAATTTCTCAAATTAGTCATATGCCACCGTAAATCAGGACTGTTGGCCATAACACCTATTGGATTTGGAATTACTTCCATACCTCTATCTGTGAGTTCAATGGCAACACACTCCCCGCTGCGGTCCACTGCCATCCAGTGCAATGGAGCCACAGTTTGTGTCACCGGATCCTCAAAGCCCACAATGGAGATATTATCCAATAATTGCCGTAAATCATTAATATCTGCACATCTTCCTAAAATATAATGGAGAAAATCAAAGGATGCAATCTGTTCCATTGACTCAGGCTGCGACATGGTATCATATTTTACATAGCCTGCAAAATAAAGGGCCGCCGCCGCAAACCCCATTTCATTAACCCCATCAAAAAATGCAAGAATCCCATCCATTTCCTGTCCAATGCCGATAAAACGGTAGGTATTACGGATTTTTTCCATGCTTAAAATATTATCCCATTCAAAATTCTTTGGAACAATGTAAAGATGAGGATCAATATCATGAGAAAAGTCCATATTTCTCCCAAAAAAGGCCTCTCCCTGCTGTGACTTTAAAGTAAATGCCGTACACATACAAACCACCTCACATTTTGTAAACTACTTACTTATTTATATGGGAGCCTGTAGTTTTTATGTATACAAAATAAGGGCAAGCAAAAGCCCGGTCAATCTGCCACAAGGGCGGGCTGACCGGGTTTGCAGGTTATAGGGACTGCAGTACTTTTTTTAATTCTTCCATACCTTGTACAGGCTTCCTGCATGCTCCGTCACGGCAGACATAATAACTGCTCCCAACAGGCGGGATCGGATAATCCGCTGTAAAGAGGGCGGTCTCTGACAGGGCCTCTTGGTTGAGAGGAGTTTTTAAAATCATGCTTATATCAGGCGTCTGGATTTTTTGTAAGTCCTGTATTTCCATTAATATAGAATCTTCAGGAAAAGCGCATACAATTTCGGTGGACGGGTAAATAATTCCTTGGAATGCCAGCAGGGAAAAGCAATGGTTTGCAGGGCTTTTCTCCACCTCACGGGTCAGATAGGACACCTGCTTTTCAAGAACCCCCTGCCATTTTATGTCTCCGGTCATATGATATAGTTTGCTCAGAACATATGCTGCTACGGAGTTTCCGGAAGGAAGAGCGCCGTCATAAAGCTCTTTTGGCCGGCTGATCAGTTTATCCCTGTCATGGGCATACATATAACAGCCGCCATGGTCTTTATCAAAAAACAGTTGAAGCATCTTTTCTGTGATTTCAGAGGCAATTTTAAGATATTTAATATCAAAGGAAGCCTCATAAAGTTCTAAGAGGCCAAAGGCATAGAACGCGTAATCATCAAGCTGGCCGTCGTGAACTGCCTGCCCTTCCCTGTAGCGGATAAAGAGCCTGCCCTTTTCAGAAGTCAAACTCTTCTCTATAAATACTTGTGCTTTCTTCGCCGCGTCAAGGCACCAGTCATCCCCCAGAACCTTATATGATTTCGCAAGTGCTCCGATCATAAGTCCATTCCAGGATGTCAATATCTTATCATCCGTATGAAGGGAGGTCCTTTTTACCCGGTAATCATAAAGTTTTTTACACAAGTCTTCCAATTTTTCGCTGCTTGTATCGTAGTTTTCATTTTCAATAAGATTGGGAATGTTTTTTCCTTCGAAATTACCTTTTTCAGAAATTCCAAACCATTTGCAGAATTCATCTGCATCACCCTTAAGAACCTGTTTGATCTCTTCTTTCTGAAAGGTGTAAAACTTTCCTTCCACCCCTTCGCTGTCCGCATCCTGTCCGCAGTAAAATCCACCTTGCTCATCAGTCAGAACATCCCGAATGTAACGAAGGATCCCCCTGGATATCCGGGCATAAAGGCTGTCCCCGGTCATGGCAAAGGCTTCCGTATAGGCATACAGCAAAAGCGCATTGTCGTACAGCATTTTTTCAAAATGAGGCACCAGCCATTTTTCATCAGTGGAATAGCGGGAAAAACCGCCTCCAATATGGTCATAGATACCGCCCCTGTACATCTGTCTGAGGGTCTTTTCCGCAGCCTGAAGAGCACTTTTATCTTTTTCAAAATAATAATGCCTTAAGAGAAAAATCAGGTTATGGGCCATGGGAAATTTAGGAGCTCTTCCAAAACCTCCCCATTTTTCATCAAAAGATCGTGTTAAAATGCCTGCGGCTGAAAGAAAGAGGTCCTTTGTGGGTTCCTTTCCCCCAGTTTTTAAAGGTGCATTTTCCTTGTTTAAATATCCGGTTATTTCATCTCCTGCTTCCAGCAGCTTACCTCTCTCATTTTCCCAAAGGTTGCTGATGGAAGACAAAACATCCATAAGTCCTGCAGAGCCCCATCTTGAATGTTTAGGCAGATAGGTTCCAGCGTAAAAAGGCTTTTGTTCCGGCGTCATAATGATCGTAAGCGGCCACCCGCCTGAGCCGGTGAGAGCCTGGCAGACCGACATATATACGGAATCAATGTCCGGTCTCTCTTCCCTGTCCACCTTTATGGCCACATAATACTTATTAAGAACATCCGCTGCCTCCTGGTCTTCAAAGGACTCATGAGCCATTACATGGCACCAATGACATGTACACATATGCAACCGGAGTTAGCTATACCCAATAGATAAAAAAATCGGCTTATCTTCAGCCTTTGCTTTGGAAAAAGCTGCTTCCCCCCAGGGAAACCAGTTCACTGGATTATAGGCATGCTGAAGCAGATAGGGAGATTTTTCATCAACTAATCTATTGGGTATTCTATCAACGTTTGACATATGGCATCACCTCCTTTATTTGCCAGTATTATAGTTGTTTTGGTCAAAATTACAGCATTCCTTACAAAGCCTGTAAATGGATCTGGCTTAAATATCCCTTTCATAATATAATCTGGCAGCTTATACAGAATTGGATTTTGTTTACATGGATTACTGTTTTTTATCACTGATACTTAGGTTTTACTTAAAGTTGATTTTTATGCTTATATCGTCTTCATTTCTGCATTACTGTCACCTGTTCCACGGTATTTGTTCCTGCCGGCTTAGTTCGCTATTCTGAAACGAATATTTGGGCCAAATGATTAACAGATAGAATTTCCTATTTATTCTTAATCCGGTTTACCCGTTCAACCAGTATAATCATGACCACTGCAAATATCATCAGGTAGTAAGGGTATAACAGGATCGTCACGTATTCTGCAATGATTCCCATAAAAAGAGGCATAAGAGCGGCACCTACGTATGCACACGCCATCTGAATGCCCATAATGGCCTGTGATAAATCCTTACCAAAGTTCTTGGGTGTCTCATGAAGGAGGCAGGGGTAAACAGGCGCACAGCCCATTCCGATTAAAATAAATCCTGCACACAGAAACAGGCTTCCCTGAACCAGCAATATTGCAAGAATACCCAGAATGATAATTCCCTGCCCTATTCGGATCATTTCTTTATTGGATAATTTCATGGCAGCAAAACCATTTAAGAATCTTCCAAAGGTGATGCCAAAGTAAAATAAAGAGGCCCATTTTGCCGCTGTGTCCGGTGAAATTCCTTTTTCCATTACCATATAGCTGCTGCTCCACAGCCCTGCAGTGGCTTCCAGGGCACAATAGCAGAAGAAAGCGGCAAGCACAGGCTTCGCGCCTTTCAGTCTAAGCAATTCTTTTATGGTCACATGTTTATTCTCTCTGATCTCTTCTTCTGCCTCCTGATGGCCTTTCTTCCAGAGCGGCAGAGAAAATACCAGAATCCCTGCCAATGCCATTTGAATGAAAGAAATGGAGCGGTACCCCATGGACCATGGCATGCCGCCGGACAGGAAATACCCCATAATATATGGTCCCAGTGTTGCCCCAACGCCCCAAAAGCAATGAAGCCAGCTCATATGCTTTGCCTTATAATGAAGAGCTACAAAATTATTCAGGGCCGCATCCACGGAGCCTGCCCCTAATCCGTAAGGAATTGCCCACAGGCAAAGGACTGAAAAAGAAGGGGAAACCGAAAATCCCCACAAGGCTGCGGCAGTCATTCCCACACTGACAGCCGTTACTTTACCCGTTCCGAACTTTTTAATAAGGCGGTCACTGTTTAAACTTGAAATAATAGTGCCTCCTATTATAATCGTAGAGATAATACCGGCATAAGACAACGGAACCTGAAGCTGCTGATACATGGTAGGCCATGCGGAACCCAGCAGAGAATCCGGCAAGCCCAGGCTGATAAAGGATATGTAAATTATCACAAGTAATAAGGACAGCATATATATTTCCTCCTGCAAAATAGTAATCTGCCAGCAAAGCTGTATCATAATGGTTTGCTTTTCGTTTGATGTTTTGATATTATAACATGGTGTACAAGTATTTTCCTATATAATACTATTGAAATTTGATATTATCGTATGATTTTCTCGTATAAATCCGGGAGGGATTTGTTTTGGAACCCTATTTGCTGTTATCACAAAGGCAGGATGTAAGCCATGGAACCATCCTTTCGCCCTATGCCTATTATCACTGTATCATGCCGGCGGTTTTACCTGACGTATTGCTTCACTGGCATGTGGAAGCTGAAATAACCATGGTCTTAGAAGGAAGTGCTATTTATAAAATTGGGGAGGAAACTTTCCAATCCCAAAAAGGAGATATTATTTTTGTGGCGCCTAACACGCTGCACTCTGTCCATCCTTTGCCGGGTATCACCCATATTTCCGATACCTTGGTTTTTCATCTGGACATGCTGGGATATTCTCTTATGGACCAATACAGCTTAACTTATCTCCATCCCATATATAATGGTTTTCTTCGCCCGTTTTCCCATATGAACCAAAACCATCCGTTCTATCCGGAATTTTCTGAGTGCATTAACCAGATTTTTCTTTGTGTAAAAAATAAAAATAATTATTTTGAAATGGTCTTAAAGGAAAAGTTACACCATTTTTTTTACTTGCTGTTTCAACATCAATGTTTTTCGAATATGGATGCCACGATCCCCATGCCAGCACATATTCATAAGGTAAAAAAAGCCCTGAGATACATTCAGGAAAATTATCAGAAGTCCATCTCTATTTGTGAATTAGCGGATTTATGCCATTTCAGTAAAACCCATTTTATG
This sequence comes from Lachnospiraceae bacterium, assembly GCA_902363835.1. Lineage (GTDB taxonomy): Bacteria > Bacillota > Clostridia > Lachnospirales > Lachnospiraceae > Lacrimispora. Next base: position 39,432 of record CABJBM010000014.1, on the reverse strand, counting down.
AGCTTCTTTAAGCAGTCTGTTGGAATTACCTGCGTGGAATACATGATTCAGCACCGTCTTAAAGTAGCCGCAAACCTTTTAAGGGCAACCGGACTGTCTATATCGGATATTGCTTTTGAAAGCGGATTCCACAATCTGTCCAATTTCAACCGTAAGTTTAAAAGTTATTATCATATAACGCCGTTAGAATACCGCAGGCAGCATATAGTCTGACTTGTTTTAGGAACAATAAGTTTGCGGTACATGGAACGTATCCGGGTCAATGAACAATCGATTTGAGCCGTAATTTCTCATTAGAAGATTCCTGATAATGATATTTATTACATATACATCTGTCGGGACGGTTGGATCTGGCTTTTTGCTTACATACTCATACGGAGAAAGTGCGGTTTCATGTTCAGGAAACGCACTTTCTCCGTATTCTTCAGATTCACCTATCCGCCAATAGACTGAATTGTTATGAACCTAAAACCTTTTCCATGCTTCTAAAGCCGGCATGCCGGTTTTGGGAGCCGGCTTTTTGTAAGTCCAGCCGCTATAAAAATCAATCTTCCATCAGTTCCTCTGCCTTATCAATAAATACGATTCCATCTAAATGGTCAATCTCATGACAAAGGCATTTTGCCATAAAGTCGGAGGCATGTATTTCAGTTTCACAACCATTTTCATCTAAGGCTTTTACAACAACAGATTGGGGACGGCGGACCCTGCCCCACAGTCCGGGAAAGCTTAAACAGGCCTCCGGCTCAAATTGTTCTCCTTGTGATGATACAATCACTGGATTAATAAGCTTTTTTACGCCCTCTCCAAGATCAATTACAACCAGTCTCCTCAGTACTCCCACCTGATTAGCCGCTAATGCCCCGCCGTTGGGAGTGTTGTGCAAAGTTTCAACCATATCGTCAAGAATCATTCGTATTCTGTCATTAACTTGTTCCACTGATTTGCTTTTCTTTCTTAAAATGCTGTCATCATTAGTCCTTATTTCTCTCAACGCCATTTTTTACACCTTTACTTAAATCTGCACGAGATTTCCTTTCGCTTTCTTCAAATAAAAATACATTTTCAATTGACTCATGAAATACCTGTGCAATATCATAAGCCAGCCAGATAGAAGGTTCATTTTTTTCTGTTTCCAATGCATTTATGGCCTGACGGGAGGTACCTACAAGCTGTCCTAATTGTTCCTGAGTAATTCCGAGTCTCTCCCGTAGTTCTTTTATGCGATTTTTCATGAATATCCCTTTCTGAATGTAATGTTAACCTTACAATCAGTATATAATACATTTTGCGGCATGTCAAGTTTACCTGACATATTTTGCAATGCCTTTCCAGAGCATTCCCTCATTTTAAATAAATCAAATGTTTTTCAGCTGCACATGTGGTAAACTTAACTCAAGTCTTTGTCTGGAAGGGCAAAAATATGAAAGCTTTATAAACCACATAAGGCAGCTTTCAGTAACGCCCTGTGGACTTTTCCGAAAACAGCACACATTCAGGGAGGTAATGGAATGGAAACTATAGAAAATAAACTGACTGTATTATCACACATTGCAGAAGAATTAAATCACAAAAATGTTACATGGGCGCTGGGAGCCTCCATGCTGTTATACTTTAAGGGAATCTCACCGGAATTTCACGATATTGATATTATGGTTGACGAGAAGGATGTGGAAACATTAAAACAAGTTTTATTGTCTTTGGGAAATCTCCGGCCACCTAAGCCCAATACCAAATATAAAACAAAACATTTCCTGGAATTCAACATTAATGGTGTTGATATTGATGTAATGGCTGGTTTTACCATTGTCAACGAAGATCATGAATATTATTTTCCCTTAAAAAAGGAAAACATTTATGATTACACAGAAGTCCACGGAATTACAATCCCTTTGCAGTCGGTGGAAGAATGGCGTAAGTACTATGAATTAATGGGACGGGACGAAAAAGTAAAAATGATCGATGGCACTGTAAACTGCAATTATATGAATTCCCCGTAAGGGAAGCGGCAGACCGGAATAACAGATTCCGCTTACGGCTGCCCTGTCTTGCCTTCCGTAAGCGGGATGACTGATTCCATACTCTGATATTATTTTCGGCATAATATAATTTCGTCAATTAAGCCATATTCCTTCGCCTGCTCAGCCGTCATATAATAATCCCGTTCCATATCCTCCCGGACTTTTTCCAGTGGCTGGCCTGTAAGCCTGCTATATATCTCATTAAGCTTTTCTTTCGTTTTTCCAAGCCACTCGCTGTGGATCCTGATATCTGTGGCCTGTCCCTGCAGTCCGCCGGATATTGACGGCTGGTGGATCAGTACTTCACTGTTTTTAAGAGCAAAGCGCTTTCCCTTCTTCCCTGATGCCAGAAGCAAGGAAGCCGCGCTTCCCGACTGGCCTATGCTGATGGTAGAAACATCGCATTTGATGTAGTTCATAGTATCCATAATTGCGAACCCATCCGTTACGGAACCTCCGGGGCTGTTAATATAAAAGTTAATATCCTTATTGCTGTCAGCGGATTCCAGAAACAACATCTGCGCGATAATCAGACTTGCCGTTTCATTGGTCACTGTGCCGTTAAGCATGATAATACGGTCATTCAGCAGCCTGGAGAAAATATCATAAGAACGCTCTCCGCGGGTTGTCTGTTCAATTACCATGGGAATAAGATTGCTCATGTTGACCTCCATGTGCCGTTTACGCGGCCATATTTGTGATATTATTGAAATGGCAGCTGAGATTGACTGCATTACCGAAATTGCCGCCGCCATATTTTCTCCGGTATTTCCCCGGTGTCAGCCCATAAATCTTTAAAAAGGCTCTTGAAAAGGATTCCTGGGAAGCATACTGGTATTCCAGGGCAATATCTATAATTGGTTTCTCTGTCAGGGTAAGTTCTTCCGCGGCTTTTTCCATCCGCCTTCTGGTGATATATCTGGTCACGGATTCTCCTGATATCTTGTGAAAAATCCTGTGATAATGATATTTTGACAGATAAGCTCTTTTTGCAAGATCATCAAGATCAATTCTGCCATTTAAATTTTCCTCAATATATTTAAGCGAATCATGCACTTTTGAATGATAATCCATGTACCTGCTCCTTTCCCAAACTATAGTATCATTATATACTCTCTTGATGATTAATTCTTGATAATTTTTGCTCAAATCCGGTTTGTTCCTTTCACCGAAACCGGGAAGGGTTCTAACCAGGTTTACATAAGGTCGGTAAACTCATGATAGGGAATATGATATGATAACGGCAGGCAATAACTTATATGTACCAACAAGGAGGAAACAGATTAAAATGGAATTTGAAATAACCGACGAAATTAAAAAACAGGACGAAGAAGGAAAAAGGCCGCAGGACTGATCGGGAATACACATGGCAACTGGTTGTTTGTGAAATTTTTATGGGTCAGTGAAACGCTGCGGGGCCAAAAGATTGGAAGTGAACTTTTAAAGCAGGCAGAGGAAACAGCAAAAGAACGGAAAAGCTGACGGACTGCCATTGCGGCCTCCCGTCAGCTCCTGTTTTTTCTGTAGCATTAAAAGAGCAACCTGTTTCTTCTATTAAATATATTCTATAATATATCCATGGAAATGCTAAAAATAGAATCTTTACAACGCTCTGTTTTCTGCTCTTTTGGGAACTGTTACCTCCTTCATCAGGAAAAACAGGGCAATAATGTTGGGGAGTGCCATCAGCCCATTCCAGATATCAGAAAATTCCCACACAGTCTCCAGCTTTGCCAAGCACCCAAGGAACACAGCCCCCAGATAAAGCACGGTATAAACCTTTCCCCTTAAAATGCGCTGCAAAAGGTAAAGGGATCCGCGTTTCTTTAAACTCTCCGCCAGATATACGGCAGCCTGACGCCCCAGATAATACCATGCAATGATGGTGGCAAAAGCAAATACCAGCATGGCGCCTGATACCACATATTCCCCAAGAGTCCCTAAGCGTTTTGAAAAACAAAAGGCTGTCAGGGCTGCTCCGTCATAGCCGGAGCCGGCGGCATCCCCTTCCGTCATACACAGGATCACAAAGGCTGTCATGGTACAGATCAAAATGGTATCAAAAAACACCTCAAACATGGCCCACATTCCCTGCTGTTCAGGTGTCGTATCCTCTGCTGCGCCGTGAAGGACTGCCATGCTTCCAAGCCCTGCCTCATTGGAAAATACTCCCCTGGATACGCCGTATTGCAGGCTTTTGCTGATCTGATAGCCCGCAGCCCCGGAAAAAACGGATACCGGACGAAAAGCATCCTGAAAAATGCATTGAAATATGTATGGGATCTTATCATAGCAGGACATAATCACAATCATGGAAAACAGCATATAAACACCGGCTGAAATAGGAATGAGCCGCTCGGAGACAAAGGCAATCCTGGAAATTCCCCCTATAACCACCAATAATACGATTCCCGTAAGCAGAATCCCAATGGGAACCGACGGAATGCCAAAGGAATATTCAAGCGTTTCCGCAATGGAATTGGACTGCACCATGCTCCCCATTCCAAGGGACACCATAATGCAGAGAAAGCTGTATATCATGCCAAGCCACGGAAGGTTCAGCCCTCGTTCCAAATAAACCATTGGCCCGCATATCCAGGCTCCGTTTTTCTCCCGGTAGCGGTAACGGATCCCCAGCATGGTCTCCGCATAACCTGTCATCATGCCAATTCCGGCAGAAACCCACATCCAGAATATAGCACCAGGTCCGCCTGCTGTCAGCGCAGTAGCAACACCAACGATATTTCCGGTCCCAATGGTAGCAGCCAGAGCCGTACAGGCTGTCTGGAATTTTGTCACTTCCCCCTTTCCTTCTTCCTCATCCTCCTGTATACTTCCAATGGTCTGTTTCCACCAAAAGGGGAATTTTCTGATCTGGAAAAATCCTGTTTTTACCGTAAAAATAATTCCAGTCCCCAGAAACAGAAACAAAAGCCACGGTCCCCACACCAGTTCATGTATGTAATGTATCATAGGATCAGCTCCTGAACGCTTTCCTTAACACTTATTCGTCCCGGCCGGGTAGTATGAAAATTTCCAATGATTTTTATACAAAATATAATTTCCTATGGTATAATCTAATTATGCGATTCCTGCTCAGCCATGTTATTTATTACTTGGCGGTCAGAGCATATTTTTCAAAGGCGCATGCTTATGCCGCCAAATGATTAAAGAAATACAATTGTATTTTTAATGCGAGGTGAACAATATGCCCGGTTTTACCACCCACTATCTGCTGGGAGTCAGGGTTTTTAATGACATGCCCGGTAGTCCTTTAAAGCGTATAATCTCCAAATACCGCTGGCTTTATCAACTTGGCCTTCAAGGACCGGATATATTTTTTTACAATATACCCATTCTCCGCCACCGCGATTACCGCAACGTAGGCTCTTATATGCATGAAAACCATGTACATGATTTTTTTGTTTCCTGTTTAAATCATTTGTCCCAGATCGAATCCAGGCAGCAGAGAGAACAGGCTATTTCTTATATGAGCGGATACTTCTGCCATTACATCGGGGATTCCATCTGCCATCCTTATGTGTACGGCAGGATCGAATATGACGTGAAAAACTCCGGCAATTATCACCACGGACTTCATGCCATGCTGGAAAATGATATTGATGCATTGCTTTTGATGAAATACAAAAAGAAAAAGCCCTCCCAGTTTAACCAGGCTGCCACCATTTGCTTAAACGGCCAGGAGCTGCAGTTTATCGCCGGCTTTTTGTCTGTATGCATCAACGAAGCATATTACCCTTTAAATTACCGGAACAATTTCCGTGTGACCTCCCGAATGGTATCCCGTTCCATTCTGGCTATGCGATTAGGCTGCCGGACCCTTGCCGATCCTTCCAGCCGCAAGAAAAACAGCATTGAATTTATGGAATCTCTTTTTTTGCGCACGCCTCTTGCTTCCCGGAAGCTGGTAACGGACATTCCGCCGGATCCTGTTATTACCATGAATTTAAACCATGAAACCTGGTGTAATCCCTGGAACCGCCGTCTTGCATCCCAGGCCTCTTTTCCGGAGCTTTTTCATCAGTCCATGGCAAAATGCAGTGATGTGTTCTATCTGCTGAACGAGGAGCTGACCTCCACTGTTCCCTTAAAAAGTCTGGATCACAATAAGCTTTTAAAGGAGCTTGGCAATTATTCCTACCACAGCGGACTTGCAGTTGATCCATAACAGGACAAATAAGCATGTGCCTAATAAAAAACATGGATGAGAAGCAGTTTTCGGACCACTTCCTCATCCATGTTTCTTTTTTCCAATATCTGTGTGAAAAATTATTGGTCTGACTCCGCTTCTTCAGTATCGGCATCTGCCTCCTGATCTTCAGCAGTAGTCTCCATAATAACTGCGCCTTCCTTTGGAACAATTTTTTCATCAGATCCCTTAGGGATGTCCATATCTACCAGCCAGTACTTTTCTTCCTTCATTGTATAGTCCGGCATTACGATAAGATGCATATCATAATCCTTGAAAAATCCGCCATAAGAAGTGTCGCTTGACTTTTCATAGGAAAAATCCTGCATAGACGCTTCATCATTTAAGTACCGGACCGCCGCATTGGCAAATGTCACTGCCTCCTCAGGCGTGGTTCCTTCCTTTACAATCAATGTCAAATCAATGGTTTTATTCTCCTGATCCACGCTGTAGTTGACACTTAACGCCATAGGATATTTCTCGTTGTCCACAAACTCCTCGTCCATATCATTTCCAATTTGAGTCCAATCCAGAACAATCCCCTGCTGAGTTTCAAAAACAGGCTCCGCTGGACCTCCGGACGCAAGAATGTTGCTTTTCGTACAGCCGGTCAGCAACATCACCGACATTGCGCATATTATTAGAGCTTTGTTCTTCATCATAATTTCCTCCTTATTGAACACCTAACATTATATCGGATGCAATCCCTTTTTTGTAGTGGTTTCAGCAAAATGTCAGAAAATCTTCACATTTAATTCTTGCATTTTCTGGTTATCCATGGTATTATGTTCAATATCAAAATTAAATTTATTTTTTTGAACACCTTAGGAGGTTACATACATGGACAACAATGAGAAAAAGGCTTTGTTAAAAAAGCTGGATTGGATAACAACCTTGGTTCCTTTTATAATCATCAGCATTTTGTGCATTATTTTTACCATAAATCCCAGCGGATCTGCAAATGCTCTGGCTGTTATCCGTTCCTTTTTAGGAGATGAACTGGGAAGCTACTATCTTATCATCGGACTTTTTACCTTCCTGTGCTCCCTGTATATAGCTTTTTCCAAATATGGCTCCATTAAGCTTGGAAATCTGGAAAAGCCTCAGTATTCAAACTTTAAATGGGGATCCATGATGTTTACCGCCGGTCTGGCCGCGGATATTCTGTTCTATTCCCTTTGCGAATGGATTCTCTATGCAGGGGAACCCCATATCACGGATCTGGGCACCATGCAGGACTGGGCCTCCACCTATCCGCTGTTCCACTGGGGTCCTATTCCCTGGAGCTTTTATATGATACTTGCCGCAGCATTCGGTTTCATGCTCCATGTAAAAAAACGGTCAAAACAAAAATATTCAGAAGCCTGCCGCCCTCTTTTGGGACGTCATGTAGATGGTCCCTGGGGAAAGCTCATTGACTTAATCGCAGTATTTGCCTTACTGGCCGGTACTGCAACCACCTTTTCTCTGGCAACTCCCCTTCTTTCCATGGCTTTAAGCAGGGTGACCGGCCTTCCGGATTCCAGACTGCTGACGATTGTAATCCTGGTGATCATCTGCATCGTTTATACTGTTACGGTTTATTTCGGCATGAAGGGCGTTGCAAAGCTGGCAGCCTCCTGCACCTACCTGTTCTTTGGCCTGCTCCTCTATGTACTGATCGGCGGCGGGGAAGCCAGATATACCATTGAAACAGGGATTACGGCAGTAGGAAACCTGACACAGCACTTTATCGGTCTGTCCACCTGGACCGATGCCCTGCGAACCTCCTCATTTCCTCAGAACTGGACCATCTTTTACTGGGCATACTGGATGGTATGGTGCGTGGCCACTCCCTTCTTTATCGGAACCATCAGCAAAGGGCGTACCATTAAACAGACCATCCTTGGAGGATATATCTTCGGACTTTCCGGAACGTTTACTTCCTTTATTATATTAGGGAATTACAGCCTTGCTCTGCAGACAAAGGGAGTGCTGGATGTGCTGGGGATTTACACAGCCACAGGAGATTTATACCAGACGATCATGGCTATCCTTGAGACCCTGCCCTTTGCAAAGTTTGCATTAATCCTTTTGGCAGTTACTATGATAGCTTTTTATGCAACTACCTTTGATGCACTGGCCATAGTCGCCTCCTCCTATTCCTATAAGGAACTTCCTGAGGATTCTGAGCCGGATAAGCATGTAAAGCTGTTCTGGTCCGTGCTTTTAATGCTGTTTCCCATTGCTCTCATTTTTTCCAGGAATTCCATGACCAACCTGCAAACCGTCTCCATCATTGCAGCATTTCCCATTGGAATCATTATTCTTCTTATTATTTTCAGCTTCTTTAAAGATGCAAAGGAATACTTAAACAACCAGAAGTAAGGTGTGCAAAGAGGGACTTTTGTAATAGGAATCTGCAGGGATTAATACAAAAAACCTGTCTTAAAAACAGTCAAATGCGCATTGAAAAGGCTTTTTATAAGCCTGATCAATGCGCATTTATTATTTGGTATGTCTTATAGCTTCTATAATTAATGATATATTTTAATTTCCGTGCTGGAATGGGTCGGGATCCGTTTTTCCTCCGGCGGAAGCTTCTTATAATCACCGTAAATCCAGGTGAGAACCTCATGCCAGCCTTTTGGAGCCATCAGTCTGGTATCTTCAAATTCCAGATCAACGGTTTCTTCACACCATTCCTTTTTCAGGGTCACATAAAGATAATCCGGCTGATAGTTGCTGTAATACCGAAGGCTGCTTTTTCCCTTCTGGTCTTTGATTGCCGTCATATGCTGCAGCTTTCTCAAAACCTTCATTGGAATCACCTTTCCCAGAAAAGCCAGTATGCCGATAACGAGTTTATTGCTCAGGCTGTACTTCTTAAAATCCAGCCGGTAACGGTGCCCCATGGACATACCGTAAATCACGGTATGAAGAAGGCAGGTAAGAGTAGAGGCCGCTTTGTTTTCAGGAAGTTCATCAATGGTAAACAAATCCACCCACAGATGGTTTAACTTCCCTTCATAAAACCGCATCTCTTCCGAATCCTCATGAGTCCGGCTGTTTTTATAGATGATCCTGGTTGTGAAATCGTAAAATGCAGTCCCGCCTCTCAAATCCTTTGGTTCAAGAAGCTCCATCCCTTCCGGAAGTTCCCGGCGCACCACTTTTAAAAAGGCATCATAATTGGAACGGGTAAATGCCACATCAGCATCATCATCCCAGGGAATAAAGCCTTTGTGCCTTACGGCGCCTAAAAGAGTTCCTGCATCCAGAAGATATTTAATCTTATATTTCCTGCAGATACGGTCAATTTCCTTTAAAATAGCCAGGTTCGCCTGATGCACTTCCGTCAAATCATATTCCTTCATGTTTCCTCTTTCCTGCCCACGCTTCTTGGGCATAAAGGTATACCCGCAGGGTGTTTCCTCTAAGGTATTCCTCCATCCTGTCCGTCATTCTCAGGCCTTCAGATATAAGGCCTCCTACAAGCTCAGGGCCTCTTTAATGGTCTTTGCCATAAAATCGATCATCTCATCAGTCATTCCGGGATATAATCCTACCCAGAAGGTGTCTTCCATGATCCGGTCGGTATTGGTCAGTTCTCCAACGATCCGGTAACCTTCTCCGGACTCTCTCATCTGATCAAAACAAGGATGCTTTGTTAAATTTCCGGCAAACAGCATTCTCGTCTGAATACCTTTGGATTCCACATACTGCACCACCTGGTTCCTGCTTACCCCTTCCCTGCAGGTTATTAAAAAGCCGAACCAGCTTGGCTTGGAGCCTGGACATGCCTCGGGAAGAATCAACTTATCAGCAGCAGCCTCAAGCCCCTTATAAAGACGGTCAAAATTATGGCGTCTCCGCTCCACAAAGGATGGGAACTTATCAAGCTGGGCACAGCCAATGGCCGCCTGCATGTCCGTAGCCTTTAAATTGTATCCAAAATGAGAGTAAACGTATTTATGGTCATAACCTACGGGAAGCTCACCATACTGGCGGTCAAACCGGTGCCCGCATAAGTTGTCTCTTCCGGAAGGGCAAACACAGTCCCTGCCCCAGTCCCGGAGAGAGCGGATAATCTTATTTAACAAGGGATTGCTGGTATAAACTGCGCCTCCCTCTCCCATTGTCATATGGTGAGGCGGATAAAAGCTGGAAGTCCCTATGTCACCGATGGTGCCGGAGAAACGTTCTTCTCCGTTTATGGTATATGTTGTTCCCAGGGCATCGCAGTTATCCTCTACAAGCCATAACTGATGTCTCTCACAAAACTCCTTAACTGCAGAAAGGTTGAAAGGATTTCCCAGGGTATGGGCGATCATAACCGCTTTGGTCTTTTCAGAGCGTGCGGCTTCAAGCATTTTCACATCAATGTTATACTGGGGTATGGTAACATCTACAAATACGGGAACAGCCCCATACTGGATCATAGGGGTCACTGTGGTGGGAAATCCCGCCGCTACCGTAATCACCTCATCACCCCGCTTAATCTGACGCTCTTTTAAAAGCGGTGATGTAAGGGTCATAAATGCCAGCAGATTTGCCGATGAACCGGAATTAACAAGAGAACAGAACCGGACATTTAAATATTTGGCCAGCTTTTTCTCAAATTCATCGGTATACCGTCCTGACGTAAGCCAGAACTCCAAAGAACTGTCCACTAAGTTCACCATCTCCTGATGATCGTACACACGGGATGCGTAAGGGACCCGGTCCCCTTCTTTAAACGGACTTTTCTTATTGTGATAGGTGCTGCAGTATTCCTTTACCAAAGAAAGGATCTCCTCCCGCGCCTCTTTTTCTGTCTTGTTCTCAAACATTCTATTTTTTCCTCTTTCCTGCCAATGTTTTTTGGGCAGAGCCCTCCCCTTTTATTGGGTGTAAAGGTATCCCCGGAGGGCGCTTCCTCTCATGCTCATTTCAATTAAAAAACTCTTTGATCTGCAGGTCCATAAAAGCAAGCATGTCCGCTTCTTCCAAATAAGCTTTGGTCCATTCCACGGTCTTTTCTACCGCTTCCTTTACCCTGTATCTGGGGCACCAGCCAAAAACCTTTTTAATTTTGGAGCAGTCCAGCTTTAAGAAGTTGGCTTCATGGGGGCCTCCCTCAAATTTGTCTATCCACTTTATTCCCTGCCCCCAGGCTTCGCAGAACAGATCTGCCAGCTCTCCGGTGGTTACGCAGTCCCTGTCATCAGGTCCTACGTTATAATATCCCTGAAACTTGGAATCTTCATGCTGTTTCATGGCAATCGTCATATAAATGGCCAAAGGTTCCAGCACATGCTGGTACGGCCTTGTTGAATGGGGATTTCTTACGGTAATATCCTCTCCTGCCGCTGCGGCCCGGATACAGTCCGGAATGATCCTGTCATTGGCAAAATCACCGCCTCCAATCACATTGCCTGCACGGGATGTGGAAACTGCCACACGGTTGTCGGCAAAAAAAGATTTGGCATAGCTGTGAGTCACCAGCTCGGAACAGGATTTGCTGTTGGAATAAGGATCATAGCCATCTAATGGGTCTGTTTCCCTGTACCCGTACTCCCATTCCTTGTTTTCATAGACCTTATCCGTTGTAACATTTAAAAAGGATCTGACGGAAGGAGTGAAACGGATGCATTCCAGCACATTTACCGTTCCCATAACATTCGTTTCATAGGTGTAGACCGGATCCTTATAAGAGTCCCTGACAATGGGCTGGGCAGCCAGGTGAAACACAATTTCCGGCTCCTCCTGGGAAAATACCTTTTTTAAATGCTCCAAATCCCGGATATCCCCGATTATGGAATTCATGGTACCGGAAATTCCTGTCAATTCAAACAGGCTTGGATCTGTGGAAGGCGTAAGGGAATATCCGGTTACCAATGCCCCGGCCTTAACAAGGAGATGGCTGAGCCAGGTCCCTTTAAATCCCGTATGCCCTGTGATCAGAACCTTTTTTCCTTTATAAAAATTGCAGAATTCGCTCCACTTAATATTTGTCCAACTTGTCATGTCATTTCTCCCAAATCTTCCAGGGCGCCTGTCCAGACTGCCACAAATCTTCCAGCTTCTTCATCTCACGCTGGGTATCCATACACTGCCAGAAGCCGGTGTGGTGGAAGCTCATAAGCTGCCCCTCTGCCGCCAGGCTCTGCAATGGTTCCTTTTCAAATACGGTGGTATCATCCTTTAAATAGGAAAAGATTTCCGGATTCAGGATCATAAAGCCTCCGTTGATCAGGCTGTTATCCGCCTCGTCCTTTTCTCTGAAGGAACGGACTACATCGCCTTCGTCAATATCCAGAACTCCCTTTAGCTGGGCGATATTAACGGTAGTCATGGTTGCGGTCTTTCCATGGTCCTGATGGAATTTTAACAAAGCATTTAAATCCACATCGCAGACTCCGTCTCCATAGGTCATCATAAAGGGGTCATTGCCGATGTAAGGCTGGATGCGCTTAATACGTCCGCCGGTCATGGTATTTAACCCCGTATCCACCAGGGTCACCTTCCATGGCTCCGAATAGTTGTTATGTACCTCCATCTTATTATTGGCAAGATCAAAGGTAACATCAGATGTATGGAGAAAATAATCCGCAAAAAATTCCTTTACAACATACTGCTTATATCCAAGGCAAATGACAAAATCATGAAAGCCATATTGAGAATAATACTTCATAATATGCCACAGAATAGGCTTTTCCCCGATTTCAATCATGGGCTTTGGCTTCAAATGGCTTTGCTCGCTGATTCTGCTTCCAAAGCCTCCCGCTAATAATACTACCTTCATTGGTTCATCCTCCAAATATTTATTTTATTCGTACTCTTTATAAGCCTTCCGGTAAAAATGCATCAGTATTTTTACAATTGGTTCAGGCCACATCTTTGAAAACATATCAGCTTCTTCCCTGACCCGGCTGTTGTCCGCAATGCAGGCCTTTGTTGTTGCCTCTCCGTGAACCCTGTAATACAGAATGGGTTTTTCTACACAAATAAAGCGCCCCGGCAGCCCGGATAACTGGTAAAGCGTGTCCCAATCCAGGGCAAACTGATATGGAGAGGTGAAAAGAGACTCTCCTAATTGTTCCTTATTATATGCGCATGCAGGACAGCAGATGGAATTTCCAAACAGCAAAGCGCTTTTTTTGACCCCGGGTAAATGGCTGATATGTCGGAAACGAAGAGGAATCCTTAAAAAGCGTTTGATAAATTCCACCTTTTCAAAAACAGCCGGCCTGTTCCCCCTGATCACGGTATATCCTCCCGTAAACAGCGTCATATCCGGATATTTCTCATAGCATTCCAGAAGCTTCTTTACATAATCCTTCTGATATAAATCATCCTGATGGGCAATGGTAACAAAACGGGCATCAGCCATATTATAGGCGAAATTCCAGTCTTCCTGTATATTACTTTTCCCATGCCGCACAAACAAAGGGATCCCGTACTTTTCCGCCATTCTTTCAATGTAAGAGCTTGGCGTTGATGTGCATATTATGATCTCTGACCTGGTGCTTTGTTTCAGGAGAGAACGGATGCAGGCTTCAAGATAAGGAGAGTCCTTATATGCGCAGACTGCAAATGTATGTGGTTTCATATTTTATCTCCTAATGAATCAAGGGGATATGCCTGCATATCCAGTTGGTTCACAAACTCAAGGTTGAAAGCCGCTTTTCTTTCAGCCTTGCTCCTCAAATGGGCTTATTATTGTCTGGCTATGATTATACCATAAAAACCGCAAAACATTCCACAATATTCATTATTTTGAAAGAATTCCATTACATAAGCAGAAACGGTCTTATCCTTCCTGTTAAACTGCTTTTCCTGGAATGAAGGTGAGAAGGTCCATCCAGAGGCAGTTTCATCCATATCAATGCCATGGAATTTAATTTTTTACCGGAATTTACTTTTATTCAACTCCAATAATTAATGGGATTTATCTGAAAAAGGAAGTAATCCGGGTAAGCCCGGGTTCCGGACAGCAGGCGACAGCTTCCGGCTTAAGAGCCTTCATAAAAAAGGAGAATGTTGTGCAATATACATCAAAAATAAAATATAAATAACATTTTATAAGCAAAATACACATATATATTTATTATATAAATAGTTAAGTAGATTTATAAATTAGCACCTAAATATTAGCATTGCGCCGGGAGCAAAGGGAATCTGACAGCGGAAGGGTAAGCCTTTCCGGTGCGTACTGGAAAAGTATCTTATTTCATGAATAAAAGCGGGCCCGCTTTTACGATACATGCACATTTTAAAACTTCATACTCAAGGGGGTATAGCTATGTCAGATTCACAATGCAGCAGCTCTACAAAGCAATTAAAACAGGTGCTTGGTTTCTGGGATCTAATGGGGGCTTCCGTAGGCCAGATCATCGGAGCAGGCATCATGACCCTGCTGGGTGCGGCCATAGCCATGACCGGGCGCTCGGTTCCTCTGGCATTTCTGGTGGCAGCGCTGATTACTGTGTGCCAGTATTTGCCCGTGATCCTGATTTCGGGAACCGTCCGCTTGCGGGGAGGGCAGTATACCATGGTCGCCATGCTGACCGGGGAAAAATTCGCAGGCGCTTATACCATCATGTTCATTTTTTCCAATTTGTCAATCTCCATGTACGGACTTTCCTTTGCCAGCTATTTTGTCTCTCTGTTCGGCTTTGGCAATGAGAAGGTGATTGCACTGGCCATATTGACTCTCTTCTATGTACTGAACTGTTTTGGCATTGATAAATTTGCAAAAATCCAGAACTTGATCGTCATCGGACTGGTGCTGGCTTTAGGTGTGTTTGCAGCCTTTGGCGTGAGGGATATTGAGCCGGGGTACTTTGCTAAATCCACCTTTATGACCGGAGGCATGCTTGGACTTTTACAGGCAGGCGGGCTGCTTACCTTTGCTGTGGGAGGAGCTTCCTGCATCGTCAACCTCTCTGCTGAATCCAAAAAGCCGACCAGGGACATTCCCATAGTCATGATCATTTCCACCCTGGGCGTGGCTGTCCTCTATGGCATTATCGCATTCGTAGCAGCAGGAGTGCTTCCTCTGGAACAGGTGGCAGGACAGAATTTAACCCTGGTGGCGGCCAAAATCTTAAACCGCCCCCTTTACATCTTCTTTATCGTATGCGGAGCCGGGTTTGCCCTTATTTCCACCTTAAACGCCCAATATGCATGGGCTCCCAAGCCAGTCATGCAGGCCTGTGATGACGGCTGGCTTCCGGCAAGGCTTGCCAGGCTTTCCAAATACAACACTCCCATTATCATCCTTACCATTCTCTATGTGGTTGCCGTGGTCTGCATCCTGACCGGCTTAAGTGTGGCTGTCCTGGGCAATATGTGCTTAATCGCCAATGGAGTCATCACGCTGATGATCAACATCTGTGTCTACAAAATGCCCAAAGTCTGCCCGGAGGTATGGGAGAAATCTAAGTTTAAGGTTGGAAAAGGTATCATGACACTGGTTACAGCTCTTGGAGCTGCTTCCGCAATATTTGCGATCATCCTGAATGCCTCAACGTTATCCATAACATTAATATTATTAAACGTGGCGGTCATCGCCGGTTCCTTTGCATTTTCCTTCCTTCGCAGCAAAAAAGCCCATGTGGAGGTCAGTTATGAGGAGGTATGATAAGGACCTCTTTATAAAATATGGTTTAAAAAGATTATAGCTTAAAAAAGATGGAGGAGTTACTATGAAATACGATTTTACCAGCATTATGGACCGGCACGGAAAGGATGCCATTGCTGTTGACGGTCTGGGCACAAATCCAGGCTTTGCCCCGGAGCCGCCGAAAGAAGGCTTTGACGCCATTCCCATGTGGGTGGCGGATATGAATTTTCCAACGGTTCCCACCATACCGGAGGCAATAATCCAAAGGGCAAAGCACCCGGCCTACGGCTATTTCGCCCCGCCTGATGGGTATTATGATTCCATCATCCGATGGCACGGGAAGCGCAACGGCGTCACCGGCCTGACAAAGGAAGTCATCAGATATGAAAACGGGGTTCTTGGCGGCGTTGTCAGTGCCTTAAACGTATTTTGCTCCAAGGGGGATCATGTACTGCTCCATTCTCCCACCTACATTGGCTTTACCATGTGCGTGGAGAACAATGGCTACAACATCGTCCATAGTCCTTTAAAACCGGATGAGAACGGTGTCTGGCGCATGGATTTCCAGGACATGGAAAAAAAGCTGGTGGAGAAGAAGATCCATGCCGCTATCTTCTGCTCCCCCCACAATCCCTGCGGCCGTGTATGGGAGAAATGGGAAATGGAAAAGGCCATGGAGCTTTACAAAAAGTATGATGTATTTGTGATTTCCGATGAAATCTGGTCTGACATCATATTGGCAGGTCATAAGCATATCCCCACCCAAAGCATCAGTGAGGATGCAAAGCAGCGGACGGTTGCATTGTACGCTCCCTCCAAAACCTTTAACTTAGCAGGCCTTGTGGGAAGCTATCATATCATCTATAACAAGTGGATCCGGGAGCGGGTGGAAAAAGAGTCTTCCTTGTCCCATTACAACGACATGAACGTGCTGTCCATGCATGCCCTTTTAGGGGCTTACTGCCCGGAAGGCCATGAATGGGTGGATGAACTGTGTCAGGTCATCACCGGCAATGTAAACTATGCCTGTGATTATATCAGGAACCATTTTCAAGGGGTAACCCTTTCAAAACCGGAAGGAACCTATATGATGTTCCTGGATTGCCGTAAGTGGTGTGAGGAGAACAAAAAGACCATCGAGGAATTAGAGCGGGCCGGCTGGGCTGTTGGAGTGGCATGGCAGGACGGACGGATGTTTCACGGACCCTACCACATCCGCCTGAATTTAGCCCTTCCCCTAACCTGTGTGAAAGAAGCTTTCCGCAGGCTGGATGAATACGTGTTTCACTGATAAAGAGAAGGCGCACAGCCAAATGATATCAGCTGTGCGCCGCTTTTTTCTTCTCACTTGCAAAACCTGTCTTTTTCATCCGCTGGGAGAAATCGTTGTTAAATTCCCGGCTGTCCTTTACGTCCAGCATAAATCCCTCATTTAACTTCTGTTGGATCCTCCGGTAAGTTCGAAGCTCTTCCTGGGAAAAGGAATCCAGCAGATGATAGGTTCGCTCATAGCAGTAGCTTTCAAATTCCTGGTGCTTTAAGAACAGTTCCCTTCCGGATTCGGTAAGGTAAAGGTTATAGACCCGGTTATTGCTTTCATTCCTTTTTTGTAAAATCCATTCCTTGGCCCGCAGCTTTTTGATGAGCTGTGAGCAGGCGCTTAAAGTCTTATTTAAAGTACGGGCGCACTCAGCGGCGGAGATGCCGGGCTGCTGGCCCACCATCTTTAAGATCTGAGCCTCTGCCTGATAGAGGGGGGTTCCTTTATAATCGTGCAGCAGCGAATCGTATTCCATAATGAGCCCGCACCCCGTATCCAGATCCCGAATTAACTCACAGTACAGCTCATAGCGTTCGTTTTCACTCATAATATCCTCCCAAATATGCAGCAGCGTACCTTCTGCCGCCTTATTGGATAATGTTACCACTTATTCTTAAATCGTGCAAGCGATAGCTTTTTCCTGTTGGAAGAATTTATTTATGGCCTTAAAAGACTGACAGCAGCTTTCTCACCGCCAAACCGGAGTCCACCCTGATGCAGTATTGGATCTCATCATGATCATAGATCGGAATAAAATCTTCATCCATTTTGATCATGCCGCGGAACTCTTTGTTTTCATACTCCACCGCAGCCCTCACCATCCGGTATTCTCCTATGGAGGGATCCTCTGCAATCAGCATTGCCAAAGGATCATGAACAACGGAGCAGTCCAGACAGCCCATGGATTCATAGCTGAACTGAAAATAGTATTCCAGAGCCGACTGCATATACTGTACGATCTCCCGGTTCTCTTCCCTGCAATACTTACCAAGCAGGGAAATATCCCGGGCGGATATAAACGTTTCCATTGTAACATCAAGGCCCACTACAGTCATGGGAAAGCCCGCCCGAAACACAATATCAGAGGCTTTCGCATCCCCGTAAATATTTGCTTCCGCATAGGCGCTGATATTGCCGGGCTTATGAAAAGCACCTCCCATGGCTACCAGATGCTTTATTTTATATGGAAGCCTTGGGTCCTTTTCTAAAGCCGCTGCCATATTGGTCAGCCGCCCCAGGGTAACAACAATTAAATCTCCTTCAAGCTCCTCTGCTTTCCTTATTATAAAGTCCGCAGCATCCTCATTAAGAGGCTTTTGCTCAGATTCCGGCAGTTCAACATTGCCGATCCCGTTGTTCCCATGGATATGGACGGGGTAGGGGTCCACGTCCCCGGCCAGGCTCTCATTTGCGCCTGGGATCACCGGTATGTCATAGCCGCATTTCGCCAGTTTTATCAGCCGCAGGGTATTTTCCGCCGCCTGTATGGACGAGGTATTGCCGTATACGGTAGTAAATCCCTCCACATGAAGCTTTTTACTTTTTAAAGCGTATAATATGGCGATTGAATCATCAATGCCCGTATCGCAATCCACTATAATATGTTTCATCCGTTCTGTTTCCTTTCCCATGGCTTATAAAACCACTTAAAATTTATTGCCTCTTCCGGGGCAGGAATGGCCCGGCCTGCTCTCACAGCTTTGGCATGACCGCTTAAAGCACCGCCTTAGCGGTCTTTCATATCTTTTTTAATAATCTGTTTCATTGCTTCGATTCCCACCTGTATGGCCCTGTCCTCCCATTCTCTTGGGTAGTCCTTATCATCATTGCTGTAGCTCTTGTAATTGGTTGCACTGATCATGACGGAGGACATTCTGATCCCCAGGGAAGCGGCTGCCAGGAACAAGGTGGCACACTCCATGCTGGAATTGGTTGCCCCGCCCTTTTCGTAAGCCTCCCACTTGCTCTTTAACTGGTAATACACCGGCTTTGTCTCAGGGGAAACCTCCGTATAAAAGGAATCCTTTGAAATCGTCACTCCGATATTATAGGGAATATTCAGCTTCTTTGCGGCTTCTTCCAATTCCTTTACCATTTCATAATCCGGTACTGCCGGAAATTCCTCAGGCAGATAATGAAGTCCTGTTCCCTCCATCCTCACCGCTCCGTTGGGAATGATCACATCGCCCACCTTGACCTTGGGAGAGGTAGAGGCGCAGGAGCCGATCCTCATCATGGTATGAGCACCGCATTCATATAATTCCTCCACTGCAATGGCCGCGGAAGGTCCGCCGATCCCCGTGCTGGTAACGGAAACGGCCACGCCTGCCAGGGTTCCCGTGTAAGTGAGATATTCCCTGTGATGGGCTACCTTCACCGGATTCTCAAAATAGGCCGCTATTTTGGCTGCCCGTTCCACACTCCCCGGCAAAAATACATATTGTCCTACCTGATCTTTGGTAATGCTCAAATGCATCATCTTTTTTTCCTGCATATCCTATTTTCTCCTGTCCTTTCCTGTTTCCTGCCTGCATTTTTTTGGCATAGAGGGATACCCGCAGAGTTTCTTCCTATTTATAATCAATACTCTATCGGTTCTCCTTATCAAAACGGCTGATTGCTTCCAGCACCACCCGGATCTCATCATCCCAGCCATCTGCCAGGCCTGTATTCTCTGTTTCATAAATCACTTCACCTGTAACAATATTGCCGGATACTGCACTGATCATGGCTCCTCTCACTTTTCTGCGGTGGCAGACCGTGTACAGGGCAGAGCTTTCCATCTCAACATTTAAGCAGCCAAGCTTTGATAATTTTTCGATCCATTCCTCTGTTTCTCCGTAAAACGCATCATCACTGGCATTGATGCCATAATAAAGGCTGCCGGAAACTTCATCCTTCATATCCTTTGCCGTATCAATCAGCATTCTTGTTAAGTCAAAATCCGGTACAGCCGGAAAGCAGTCCGGCACATAAAATCTGGAAGTGCCTTCGTTTTTCATAGAAGCGGTGGAAATCATCAAGTCACCGATTTTGATTCCCTCCTGCAGGGCTGCGCTGCTCCCGATCCGGATCAGGCATTTTGCTCCGATATTGATCAGCTCTTCCGCTGCAATGGCTGCCGACGGGCAGCCCATTCCCGTTGATGTGACAGAAACCTTTACCCCTTTATAGTATCCTGTAAAGGTGCGGTGCTCCCGGTTATTGGCTACCAGTCTGGCATCTTCCAGATATTTTGCCACCCGGTCAGAGCGGGCAGGATCACCGGGAAGCAATACATATTCGCCAATATCTCCGGGTTTCAAATGGATGTGGTACTGTCTTTTTCCAAGGGTTTTTTCATCTTTGTCTAATGACATTTTGCAGTATCTCCTTATTTTTCTTATTTTTCTGCCGCTGTTTTTGAATGGAATAAATAGTCAGGCCTAAAATGGTGGCCCCATAAGGCAGCATTTGAACAAATTCCGATGGAATCTGCAAAAGCTGCAGAATATTGGAAAGGCCGTCAAAAAAGGAAAATACCATGGAGGAAATCAGGGCCCCCACCGGATTTGCCTGTCCCATGGCGCAGGCCGCAAGTGCGATAAAGCCCCGGCCGGCCACCATATCCCTGGTAAACATGGATAGGTAACCCATGGATAAATACATTCCTCCCATTCCCGCCATAACACCGCATAGCAAAATGGCTAAAAACCGGATCTTAGTTACATTCTGCCCTACGCTGGAAGCTGCGCTGGGATTTTCCCCTACGGCCCGCATCCGAAGCCCCATTGGAGTGCGGTATAAAAAGACTGAGATCACGATCACCATGAAAAAGGCAAAGTAGGTGATCACATTGTGGCCGGATAAAATATCTCCCAATACCGGAATGTCCTTTATAATGGGAATGCTGACTGCTGGAAAGCTAAAGCTTTTTAAGGATGAACTGGACCCTTTTTCCCCTGTTGCCAGCTGAAGCACAAAAACCGTAAGCCCGCCGGCAATGGTGTTTACCGCTGTGCCGCATAAGACGGCATTGGCCTTTAATATCAAATGGAAATATGCAAAAACCCCGCTTACGATCAGAGCTGCACCAATGCCTGCAACGGTTCCCCAAAACAGATTTCCTCCCCAGGCACTTCCCAGGACTCCGAACAGGGCTGCAATGAGCATGATTCCATCCAGTCCAAGATTGACCACTCCCGTTCTCTCGCAGATCACTGCGCCAAGGGAGGTAAGTAAAATAGGAGTTGCCACACGGATCCACATAAAAAGGAAATCCATGATAAATGAATAATCAATCATTTACTACCTCTCCTTTCATTATTACCGTCCACACCTTTTGGACATAGTGGTATACCCTCCGGGTGCTTCATTTCTGTTTCAGCCTTTGCGGCATCAACGATCATTCTCTGCTTCCATTTCTTAAGCAAAGCCTCGGCTGCGATCATCAGTATCATGACTCCCTGGATGATCTTTACCACCTCGCTGCTGACATCACTGTTTCTTGCCATGATGTTTGCCCCTACATTGAGATACCCCATGAAAAGAGCTGCCAGGGGCACCAGGAGAGGGTTGTTTCTGGCAAGTAAGGCAACGGCAATGCCGGTCCAGCCGTATCCCGGACTTGCGGTCCATTTAAAACGGGTATACATGCCCAAAAGCTCTGCACCGCCGCCAACACCTGCCAAGGCTCCGGCAATCACCTGGGAGACTACCATAATGCCGGTAACCTTTATTCCTGAGTAGTTTGCAAACTTCGGATTGTTTCCCACGATCCTCAGCTTCATTCCAAAGGTGGTACGGAAAAGCAGAAAATATGTAAGTACACAGAGAACCACCGCAAGGACGATACCGGCGTGGATCCTGGTGCCTCCTATGATCACCGGCAGCAGGGAGGTGTCCAGAAATGCAATGGAAGCAAGGCTTGAACTGCTGATTTCACGGAAATAGTAGCTCACCATGTAGATTGCAAAAAACTGAACGATATAGTTTAGCATCAGGGAAGTTACCACTTCCGAAACCTGCCATTTCATCTTTAACAGGGCCGGGATCAAGGCTACGACAGCGCCCATGGCTGCTGCCACCAGCAATGCCACTGCCGAATGGATTCCCGGAGGCAGAGGCACGGAGGTTGCCACCATCATTGCGCCAAGGGTTCCGATGAAAAAAGCGCCCTCTGCGATCATGGAGAACTGGCCGGCTCCAAAGATCAATATAACGGCCAGAGCCGTAAACATTAAAGGGGAGGCTGCCTCCACAATATTGCCGATGCGGCGGAAGGAAGTAAAGGGACCGATAAAGAAGCTGAAAAAAGCGTTCATCGGCTCTGAACTGGTGCTTAATACAATTGCTGTAACAAGACCGCAGGACACCAGAATTGTGATCATCAGCTTTGTTATATCCACCATCAGGTGAATTCGTTTGTTACTGTCCATGGCAAACCTCCTTTATCTCTGCATCAGACTGCTTTTCAATGCCAAGCATGTATTTTCCCAGCTCCAGCTCACTGATCTTTCCTGCATCAGGAAAATACGCCACGATCTGGCCTTCGTGCATGACCATAATGCTGTCGGACAATCCAAGTACCTCATTTAAGTCCGAACTGATCAGCAATACGGATTTTTTGTTATCTCTCATTTTGATCAGCCGTTTCCGGATGAATTCGGTAGCGCCCACATCCACGCCTCTGGTAGGCTGGTTGGCAATAATGACCTTTGGATCGCTGGATAGTTCCCTGGCCAGCACTGCCTTTTGGATATTTCCTCCGGAAAGGCTGTCGATCCTGACATCCGGGTTTTTGCACAGCACCTGATACTCTCTTGCCATATCAAGTCCGTATTGTTTTACCCTGGATTTGTCAATGATCCCTTTCCTTGAAAACTGCCTGGAAGAAATCTTATCTGAAAGAGTATTTTCCGTAATAGACAGAGCAGGGGCCACTCCTGTGGTCATGCGGTCCTCCGGAATATGGGAAACAGAAAGTTCCCGGATCTGCCTGATACTGCAGCCGGAAATCTCCTTGCCGCACAGCTGGATTGAACCGGAATTATACTTGCGAAGTCCTGTCAGGGCTTCTGCCAGCTCTGACTGACCGTTTCCCTCCACACCGGCAATTCCAAGGATCTCCCCTTCCCTCAACAGAAAGGATAAATTATTTACATAAATCTTCCCATTCTCTCCGGTAATGGATAAATCCTTGACCTTGATGGTGGGATTTCCGATTTTGGGCGGTTTTTTCTCTATGTTCAGAATGACATCTCTTCCCACCATAAGGTTGGAGATATCCTGTTCCGTAACCTCTTTCATATCATACAGGCCCATGGATCTTCCCTGGCGGATGATGGAAATTCTGTCACACAGTTCTTTTACCTCATTCAGCTTATGGGAGATGAAAATGATGGTATAGCCATTGCTTTTAAGCCTTTTTAGTTCCTCAAATAATTCGGTGGTTTCCTGGGGCGTCAATACTGCGGTAGGCTCATCCAGAATGAGTATCCTGGCTCCCCGGAACAGAGCCTTTAATATCTCCACCTTTTGCTTCTGTCCCACTGTCAGCTCTTCAATTCTTGCCCTGGGGTTGATCTGCATGTTGAACTTGTCCGCTATTTCTTCTACCTGCTTATGGGCATTCTTTCGGTTGATCAGCAGGCCCTTTCTGGGCTCAACCCCCAGAATGACATTCTCCGCAACTGTAAGTGAGGGAACCAGCATGAAATGCTGGTGCACCATTCCAATCCCCAGGCTGATTGCTAATTGGGGAGAAGTAATGATGGTTTTCACACCATTGACATAGATATCCCCTGAGGTGGGCTGCTCTTCGCCAAAAATGATTTTCATTAAAGTGGATTTCCCAGCCCCGTTTTCTCCGGACAAGGCATGGATTTCTCCTGCATGAACAGAGAAGTTGATCCCCTTATTCGCCATTACGCCATTGGAGTATACTTTAACGATATTTTCCATCCGCAATACTTCTTTTTTCTCTTCCATCCTTCTTACTCCTTAAAAATCCTTTTGGAAAGGGCAGCAGCAAAGTGAAGGCGACCATATCTTTTGCTGCTGCCCATGGATTACCAATGCCTGTGGTTTCAATGACAGGCTTATTTCATGCTGTCACGCAATGCGGAAACTTCTTCTGTGGTCATTTTCATCGCGCTTCCTACCGTAATTTCACCCTTGATGATCTTTTCCTTTACCCCATCAAGATTCTTCTTGATATCTTCGGAAACGATGGTGTTAAAGTTATCATTCTGAGCCAGACCAACTGCGCCGCTGTCAAGGCCCAGGGCATATGTTTTGTCACAGGTCATGGAGCCATCTTTCAGACCCTTTGCTGCTGTTACAAGGGAATCCCCCACGTTTTTTAAGGTAGAGGTCAGAATGTTCTTTGCAATCTCAGGGTTTGTATCTTTTAACTGGGTATATAAATCCTGGTCACAGGCAATTAAGTATTTGTCAACGTTGCTGGCCGCAGTTGCCGCACCAAGAATACTCTGGGAAGCCGGCGCATATACGATCTGAGCTCCCTGATTGTACAGCTGTGTGGTCATTTCCAGGCACTTTGGAACATCTTCAAAGGAGCCAACATAGGAAGGAATTACCCTGATGCTGGGATCAACGTATTTCACGCCTTCCAGATATCCTACCAGGAAATCGTTGATGTTTGCCACATCCATGGAACCGATAAAGCCCAAGGTCCTCTTGGAGGCGTCGATCTTCTTATCGCCGGAGTCAAGCATCTGGGCTGCCAGAACCCCTGCCAGGAAAGAGCCCTGGTTGGAATTATATGTAATGCCCATCATATTTCCCTCTGTTACCACGTCCCGGTCCACATCGCTGTCAAAGAAAATATACTTTTTGTCAGGATACTGTGCGGCCGTATTCTGTGCCACCTCTTTTACTGACCAGGTGCCTGCGATAATGACATCCCAATCCTGCTCGGATACATCTGTGAAATGTCCTTCATAGCTGGTTTCATCGCGCCCCATTTCAACCACCTTAATATCAGCCCCAAGCTCGTCTCTCATGCGGTAAAGGCCGCTGGCTGCTGAGTCATAAAAACCTTTATCCCCCAAATTTCCATTTACCAGATACACGGCTTTCAATGGCTTTTCCGAAGCCTCTTCCTTTGCTGTATCCGTCCCCTTTGCCTGCTCCTGTGTTCCGGCTGCGCTCTGGGCACTGTTATTTGTTTTGCCGCATGCGGTGAGCATGGTACAGGCAAGCACCCCTGCCATAATCAGACTTAACGTTTTTTTCATTCCCTTTCTCCTTTCTGTTGCTGAATCACTTCTGTTTGTTTTGCAGCATATTGGAAAAGAGCTCTCCCTCCTGCTCATAATCCTTGGGCAGGTCTGCCCCTTTTCAATTACAAATGAGACTTACGCTCCATGGAAAAACGGTATTTGCTTCCCAGAAGCTGGTGTTTGACATAACTAAGCGGCTTATCCCCTTCATCCACCAGGATCTCTTCCACAATGATGACCGGTTCATTCTTGCTGATGCCCGCTATATAGGAATCTGCATCCGCGTTTAATACATTGAACACGGTTTTTGCCCGCTTTGCCAGCCGGTACAGCCCATAGGCGCTGAACTCCCTGATCTTTTCCATATCATTTATATCAAGCTGGTATTTCTCAATGTATTCCGCATCAAAGATGGTGACCGTGTTTGCCGTCTGCCGTCCATTGGAAAAATAATTTGTGTTGTTAAGAACCATTAAATCTCCCGGCTTTTTATGTCCCAGCTCATGGGCAACGTAAACACCGCAAGGCTGGTACTGGGCGGAGCCCCTGATTTCATCAATGGTATCCACACAGTTCTCAATGCAGGGATTAAACAGCCACTGGAAGCCATCCTTATATTGCAGTGCATGGGTCGCAACCACTGCCTGCTTTCCCTGGGTCTTATTTATGTATCCATCCTCTTCCAGCTTTCTCATAGCCATTCTGACTGTGCCGCGGCTGACCTTCCAGTAATCAGCCAGTTTATTTTCACTTGGAACAACATCTCCCGCCTTGATCACGCCTTCTACGATCAAATTAAAAATAATATCATAAATTTTTACGTAGTTGGGTATCACCAGGTTCTCTGAAATGTCCTCTCCCAAAAGCGGCAGCTTATTGTAATCCATCATACCATTCACCCCATCAAATCATTTTTTATTATGGCTCTCATCGCCTCAATTCCAACCAGGATCACCCGGTTTTCCAGTTCCGTAAGAGGTACCCGGTCCTCTGTTGAAGTATATTTATAATCGGTTGCGCTCACTAAAACGGAGGCCGCCCGGATCCCTAAACTGGCCGCAACCAGAAACAGGGTGGAACATTCCATGCTTGTGGAGGTGGCTCCGCCTGCCTCGTATGCGCTCCACTTGTGAAGGATCTCATCCTTTACCGGCTTTGTCTCCGGCTGTGTCTGACTGTAAAAGGAGGCTTTTGTGATCGTAACCCCCACATTATAGGGCAGGCCCAGCCTTTTGGAGGCTGCCTCCAGTTCTTTTATCATGGAAAAATCCGGAACTGCGGGAAATTCCACGGGCAGGTAATGATTTCCCACGCCTTCCATTCTGATGGCTCCATTGGGTATTACAATATCCCCTGTCTTCACCTTTTCTGAGGTGGAAGCTCCGGAACCGATACGAAGCATGGTATCTGCGCCGCACTGGTAAAGCTCCTCCATGGCAATGGCGGCGGAAGGTCCTCCAATGCCTGTGCTGGTAACAGCTACCCTTGTCCCATCCAGTTCACCTACAAAGGTTCTGAACTCACGATTGTATGCAATTTCCCTTGGGTTGTCAAAATGAGCGGCAATCTTTTCCGCCCGTTCCGGGCTTCCCGGCAAAAAAACATACCGTCCCACATCGCCTTTGGAGATCCCAATGTGCATCATCTTCACATTTTCCATATTGTCCTCCTTTTGCTGTATTTTTATTGTTTTTAACTTGGCAGCCAAGTTGTTGGCCTTAGAATATCACTTGGCTGCCAAGTTGTCAATATGTTTTCTGTGAAATTTTATTTTTTTAAGTGCAAAATATATAAAAAAAGATAACTCTTTTCATTTTTAATGGACATCATTTAGATACAAAAGATTATTTACCATGATTTACTTATGTAAATTAATGTATTATTTGTGATAACACCACAAATAATCAGGCATAGTTCCATGTAAGTTTCTGCCTAAAGAAGTATTTTTACGGCCAAGAGCTTGGAAAGCAAGAGAGGAAATTTTAACCTGGCGAATAGTGATATTCCAAAAAGGACTGCATTCAGCAGCCGGAAGCAGGTATAAAATATGGCAGCCGCGGCGCCAGAAAAAGGAAGAAAACCATGTTTGGCTTAAAATTGATATGTGGGGATTGTGAAAAAGGGAAGGAAAATATGCTGCAAGGATATGAAATCTGATGAAATTAGGGTTCTCCCACCCCTCAACATTGACGAACCGGTTAATTTAGGATAAGCTAAGTATAAGAACACGAATACATTAACTGACAAAGGAGATACCTGCAATGAGCATCCGACTGATCGCCTCCGATATGGATGGCACCCTTTTAACCCCTCAGACCAACATTTCAAAAGCAAATGCAGATGCAATCCGCAGGCTTCAGAGCGCCGGCATAGAATTCTTAATCTGCAGCGGACGGGATTATCAAGAAGCCAGATCCGTTATGGAGACCTGTGATATTACATGCGGCTACATCTGCTTAAGCGGAGCTGCCGTATACAGTCCGGATGGTGAAATTCTGAATGAGATTCCTCTCACCTCCCAGAACCTGGCGGATATTGAACGGATCCTTAATTCGCAGCACGCACATATGGACATTCTGACCTCTGCAGGACGGTATACCACTGCCCAGAAAGATTGGAAACGAAAGGAACTTTACTCCTTTTTAAACGGTAAGATGGGACTCCCTGCCGTCATTTCCCAGGAAGTTGAAGATGCTGTGCAAAAGCGCATAGAATCCACAACATTCATATCTTCCCTTGAAGATCTCCCTGATGACAGTACTGCATTTAAAATATGCAGCAGCGGGCTTCCTGTTCATAAGGTCATAAAATTAAAAGAAATCTTTGCAGACTTTCCGGATCTGGCAGCTGCATCTTCCTTCCCTGACAACATTGAGCTGACCAACCAGGCCGCACAGAAAGGCCCGGCTTTAAAAGCCTATGCAAAGAATAAAGGAATCTCCCCTGACGAGATAATGGTCCTTGGAGACAGCGACAATGACTTATCCATGTTCACACCGGAATTCGGTTGGACTGTTGCAATGGAAAACGCCATGCCCTGTATCCGTGAGGCGGCAAAATACCATACGAAATCCAATTCAGAAGACGGGGTTGCCTGGGCCATACGCAGACTCGTATTTCAGGAAGATATATAAATCCGGTAATAACTTTCCATGAACGAAAAAAGCCGGAGGAGACAGATGAATTTCTTTCTGTCGCCTCCGGCTTTTAAAAACAAATCACACTTCAGTAAATCCAAACACTTTCCAGGGTTCGATATAATCTAACAGCACCAGCTCATAGTCCGGTATATGGCCGATCACATTCTTGCGTCCGTCATTGGGCATATCCTTTAAAACAACATGCAGTTCTCCTTTGTAACGGGAATAGCCGTCGTTTAAAATCACAACATCCCCCCGCTTTAAATCCCGGGTATTAGCCGGGAGAACGGATTTGTCTGCAAATGCCACCCTTGGCCAGGTGGACCGTACCATGTATTCACTGATATCGCCTCTGATCACATGCTGCCGGTCAAAGTAGAGGATCTCTCTCTCCGTTTCTGTCAGCTCCTTTTCTAAGCAAAGGCCAAACATCAGCTTTCCTGGTGTCACTGAGGCACAAGCCTTTAATTCCTCCTCAGACGCATAGGCGTTGGCAATGATCACGTCATCCACCATGCGGGTTGCAAGCAAATGCCGTACCTGGGCATCAATTGGCAGGCCCCGGTGCATCTCCAGGGTACAAAGCCCCTCATTCACAGGCCATGGGCCAAAGGTCCCTTCATTGTTGCTGGATACGAAAGCCGCAACCTTAAGGCCGTGCTTTTTCATTTCCCTGTTACAGAAATTGAAATGTTCCAGGCTGATCCCCGTATATTTCTGGGGATAAAAATTGTGGCAGGTAATGATCCGCTCGGGCACAGGATGGTGGTTCATAATGTTCTCCACATAGCTTGGATCGGTGCTGGCGTTCAGCTCTATTTTCAGCCCTTCGCTGTTATAGCTCATAGCAGTTTCTTTCATGCCGTCAAATCCCACATCCAGCCGGATTCCATCCGCATGCATTTCCTTAAAGGGAGCCAGATTATCATAGGAAGCCCCCAGTACATCAAAAACAGAAGGTGCCACATCCAGGATCACTTCCATCCCGGACTCATGGGCAATATCGATCATATCCCGAAACTCATTGATAATCTCATCTTTGTCTTTATTTCCAACGCTTAAGAGGCAGGTAAAAATCCGCTGAAACCCGTATTTACCTGCCAGTCTGATATATTCCTTATCCCGCTCCGGAGTAGAATGCTCCGGATACAAAGAAATTCCAAGTCTGCCCATCATCAATCTCCTTTCTAAGTGGTTATCTCAATAATCTTTTCAAAGGGGTTGTTAAATTCCCTGATATACACTACCGGGGTGCCGTTTTTGCTTACAATGATGCTTTCAACCATAATGATCGGAGTATTCAGCTTTACATGAAGCAGATTAATATATTTTACAGGCACCGTAATGGGAAGAAACTTTTGTGTGACCGAGCCTTCGTCAATGTATCCCTTTAAATCCAAAAGCTTATTTAAGTTATTGTAATCGCTGTCATTGATCAGGCTTTGGATGAAATAGATTTCCTCAACACTTAAGGGCTTTCCGTTCTTCCGGTTTAGGCGGACGATCCGGATCATCCGGTCCTCCGGTCCGATCTCCAGATAAGAAGCCACGGTTTCATCGGAAAAACAGGAACTGAAATAGATCACATTGTAATCATAAGTATCATCTATGGGCTTATTCAAAGTTTCCGCTGACGTATTTTTTTTCATCAGCCTTTGGTCTGCAACAAAAGTCCCTTTGTTTTTATCTCTGTATAATACTCCCTCTTCCACCAGTTCATTTAAAGCATTGCGCACGGTCATTCTGCTGGCCTTAAACCGGCCGGCCAGTTCCCGTTCTGATGCAATAGGGGTATTGACAGACACATCCTTAATTTCTTCCATAAGGTCCTGTTTTATTTTCTGATATTTCGGAGCCCCCATTGTATCACCTCTTATCGCCTTTAATTCTCTTTTGTCTCCCGTGGGCAGTCATCAAATGGCTCTGCAGGCATATCTCCCTGGCCTGCTGCCTTCGCGCGAATAAAACTTTCCATGGAAGAAAGCATCCTGGAAATCCTCTTTTTTGAACCTTTTTGATAAAGCCAGGAAACAAGTTTATAGTTTAAGGAATTGGAAGTATTCTCCCCCTCAAATCTCTCTTTGTAGTGTACCACAATGTTTCCGTCTTTACTATCTTGGATCTCATAAAATATGACATTTGTGCCCTGGGAGGAGCGGAAATTCACCTCATAGCAGCTGGGGGCGACAAATTGTTTGATCACCACATCCACATGGCTCTCCTGCCCCATTTTATTTTTCATTTTCTTATGATAGCGAAAGCCGGAATAAATCTGGTCTGGATTTACCTTTTCTCCTGTGGCCTGGGTGATATCATAAGCCACCGAAGACGCCAGGGCATCAAAAAACTCCTTTGCCTCTACATTCAATTTCTGACTTACTTCCATATTTCTCTCCTATTTGCCCCTATTCAAAACCATTGTTTTCAAGCAGTTCCTGATACCAGTAACCTGATTTTTTTATGGTCCGCTTCTGGGTCTCCAAATCCAGCTCCACAAGCCCGTAGCGGTTCTTGTAAGCATTGAGCCATGACCAGCAGTCTATAAAGGTCCATACATGATAACCGATGCAATTGCTTCCTTCCGACAGCCCCTTGTGAAGCCATGTCAAATGTTCCTTATAGAATTCAATGCGGTAATCATCCTGTATCATGCCGTCTTCCCTGAAACGCCCCTCATGTTCCACACCCATGCCATTTTCCGTGACCATCCATTCAATGTTTCCATAATTGTCACGGATATTAACGGCAATGTCATATAAGCCTTTCGGGTATATCTCCCAGCCACGGTATGGATTCATCCGTTTGCCGGGCATGTCATAGATATCAAAATAGTATTCCGGGGTAAAGGGTGCTGACGGATTGGGAAGGCTGGCCTTTGCACAGACCCGGAAGGGATGGTAGTAATTCACACCCAGAAAATCCACCGTATTTTGCCGGATGATTTCCAGGTCCTCTGCAGATGCCTCCGGCAGAAGATCGTGTGCCTTTATAAGTGCCACCAGTTCCGGATCATAAGTTCCCTTTACAGCAGGATCCAGGAAACTCTTATTCTGGAACAATTCAGCGATCTCTGCCGCCTTTTCATCGGACTCATGGGAGCTTCTTGGATAAGCCGGGGTCAGATTCAGGATGATCCCGATCTTTCCCTCCTGCTTCATGCAATGATATTCCCTCACAGCCAAAGCGCTGGCAAGAGCCGTATGATAGGCCACCAAAACTGCTGCTTTGGGATCCACCTTACAGGGATAGTGATAGCACTGAAGGTATCCGCATTCCACATGGACAATTGGTTCATTAAAGGTAAACCAGTGTCTGACCAGATCTCCAAACAGGTTAAAGCAGGTCCAGGCATATTCCTTATAATAATCCACAACCTTTCTGTTTTCCCAGCCTCCCATTTCCTGCAGCTTTACCGGCATATCAAAATGGTACAGGTTTACAAACGGTTCAATTCCATTCTCTCTTAATTCCAGAAACAGGCTGCGGTAAAAGCCAGCCGCTTTTTCATTCACCTCTCCGAACCCCTTTGGAAACAGACGGGACCAGCTGATGGAAGTGCGAAAGGAATTATGGCCTGTCTGCTTCATGAGCTGAATGTCTTCTTTGTAATTCCTGTAAAAGGAAGAAGTGGTACCCGGGCCAATAGCTCCATGAAATTTAAAGCTCTCCTCCTCATACCACAGGTCCCAGATATTTTTTCCTCTTCCGTCATTTTCTTCACTTCCCTCGCACTGGGTTGCGCTGGTGGCGCTTCCAAAGTAAAATCCTTCGGGAAACTTAAATCTCATACCTCATACCCCCTTATTTTTTCTTCCTTTTCAGCATAACTGCACCCAATAGTATGAATACCAGACCAACGGTCATATACATGGCAGAGGCTGGAAGCCGGGGTGATACGGTGATGAACAGACAGCCTATGGCAATTAAAAATACAGTCCAGCTTTTCATGGAAAACTCCACCCTTCTTTCTCAAGTTACAACGAGAAGCCGCCAAATCAGTTCTGTCAGGACAACCCCTGCGAACTGGTCTGGCAGCTCCTTCTCATACTATGTGATTATTCTTCTTTCATTTTGTTTGCCATCATGACAAAAGGTGTCCAGATGATAAAGGATATAAACAGGTTGAACAGGGATACCAAGGCTGCCATAAAGTTTCCCCCTGTTGCAAGGAAGGCATAAATGCCTGCAGGCATTACCCATGGTACTGAAACGAATACCGGAGGGATCAGGCCGATGGCAGTTGCACCGTATGCAATCGTCGCACATATCGGAGGAACGATCAGCCACGGAATTAAGTATACCGGGTTTAACACAATTGGCATACCAAAGGTGATCGGCTCATTAATATTGAATACCCCCATTGGCCAGGACAGTTTTGCAATTGCCCTCTGGTCGTCTCTCTTGGAAAACAGGAAGATGGCAATGATCAGGCCCAAAGTGATGCCGGAGCCGCCCATCTGGCAGTATGCGTCAAAGGAACCGCGGGTCCATAAGTAAGGAAGGTTGGCAGCGCTCTGGCTGGAAGTAAATGCCTCAATGTTCTGGTTTAATGCTGTTAAGTAGATTCCATCCATGATGGGAGCCAGTACATTATGTCCGTGTAATCCGAAGAACCATAACAGCTGAATTAAGAATACCATGAGGATTACACTGAAGAAGCCCTGTGATAAGCTTAAGAGCGGCCTCTGAATATATTGAAGAACCATTTCATTAATGGTGGAGCCTGTTGCGGTTATGCAGATCTGAGTTAAGATTCCTGCCACATAAATAGCGATTACACCCGGAACAATTGCTGCAAATGCCTTGCTCACTGCCGGAGGTACGGAATCCGGAAGGTTGATGGTCACCTTCTTTTGCATCAGCTTTATGTAAATCATGGTACAGATAAAGCCCATAATCAATGCGGTAAAGAGGCCGCCGGAACCGGTGTATGCGGAACCTAAGTATCCCCAGCCGCTGACCCCGTTTAATGCTACACCGCCGCCCTGGGTGGCTGCTACGTCAAGACCAAGACCTTTTAACTGGTCGGCTGCCGATGCTGCAACTCCCGGAAGCTCATAAGTGAAGGAAGCGCTTTGTCCCATACAGGTAACTAAACTTGCAAATGCAATGACTCCGCCTGCAATGGCGTTTACATCATAGGTTTTTGAAAGGTTGTAGCCCAAGGCAAATACAAATGCCAGAGCAAGAATTACAATCGAACCAAAATATACGTTTCCGTTGACGCTGATGATCGGTCCCATGGCCTTAACAAAACCGGTCATCCCTGCCTGATTCGGAAGATCTCTTAAAAATACATTGAGCAAAACCGCAATGGAACCCACCATGGTGATGGGCATGATGGCAATAAATGCATCACGAATGGCGACCAAATGTTTCTGGGAACCGATTTTCGCTGCGATCGGCATAAACTTTGCTTCCATGAATGAATTAAATGCACCCATAACTTTTCTCCCTCTTTTATTATCCCCTTAATTTTTTAAAGGGGAGTTTCTTTTTCATACCTACCCATTTAATTTCCCCAGCGCCTGATCCAGGACCTTGGCGCCGTTCATCGTGCCGTAAGCCATCATATCAATGACAAGCACGGGTTTTTCGTTTTTGACTCTCTCGTTCATTTTCTTCTCCAGGTAACGAACCTGAGGCCCTAACAAAATGATATCTGCCTTTTTCACTTCATCAATGGATTCAGCATCTCCCACCGCCCAAATGGTGGCCTCCACGCCTTTTTCTGATGCTGCATCCTGCATTTTTTTTACAAGCATGCTTGTAGACATTCCTGCAGAGCAAACTAATAAAATATGATACATCTTGCACCCCTTTCTGTGGTCTAGACCACTTCTTCATACCCATATAATACTATATCATATGCAAAAACACAAGCAAATTCTAAAATAAAAATAAACTTTTTATTTAATTCTTAAAAACTCTCCCTTTTTCCTGGCAATTCTCCCGTTATAATGCTAAAAAAATTGCTGTGAAACAGACCTTTTCAGTCAATTTCACAGCAATTATCCTATTCCTGTTTTTTGTTCTTAAAGAACTGAGGCAGGTATTTTTTATGGGCTTCCAGCAATTCTCTTACCACGGAATTTGCATCATGATCGCTTGCGCATAGGGGATTCATGTTTAGAGCCGTCACCGCCAGATCTTTATTTCCGGTAACAGCCGCTTCGCAGACCAGGCGCTCAAAGGTTTTCATGGTTTGTATGGTTCCGTTAATCTGGGGTTTCAGTTCCCCCACTGCAATGGGTTTTGGCCCGCCGCTGGTAATGATGCAGGCAGCCTCTACCGCGCTGTCCGGAGGAAGGTTTGTAATGGTTCCGTTGTTGCGGACGTTCACATACTGGATATCCCCTGTATTGTTATACAGGGAGCAGATTAAGTTGCAGGCAGCATCGCTGTACCTGGCTCCGCCTCTCATCTCCAATTGCTTTGGCTTTACATCCAGATCTTCATCCTTGTACAGTTCAAACAACTCCTCTTCCACCTTTTTCACCACTTCCCCGCGGACCCTGCCCTCCTGGTACTCCTTCAGCTCTTCTTCCAGCTGCTCCCTGGTAAAGAAATAATAGTTGTGATAAGGGCAGGGAATGCAGTGAAGCCCCCGGATAAATTCCGGAGAAAAAGGCAGGGTGGAAAAGTTCTTCATGGAAATGGCATCCTCAGCAGTAATGTGCTGATAGATTTCCAGGATTTCTTCCAGCCTTGACTGTCCATCCACAAATACATCCGTTGCAAAGATATGGTGGTTTAAGCCGGACAGCTCCATGGTCACCCTTTCCGGCTCCACATCTAACAGCCTGGCAAAACCATTGACCATATTCACCGGCACATTGCAAAGGCCGATCACCTTTTTAAAATCCGTATACCTTAACACTGCCTCTGTGATCATTCCCGCAGGATTGGTAAAATTGATCATCCATGCCTCCGGGCAAAGCTCCTTCATGTCCTTTACAATATCCAGGATCACCGGAATCGTTCGAAATGCCTTGAACATTCCTGCCGCCCCGTTTGTCTCCTGGCCGATCATGCCATAACTTAAGGGGATACGTTCATCCTTGATTCTGGCATCTAACAGCCCCACTCTCATCTGTGTTGTCACATAATCCGCATCCTTTAAAGCCTCCCGCCTGTCATAGGACAGAATCACCTTCATGGGAAGTCCGGCTTTTTTTACCATGCGCTGAGCCAGGGCGCCTACGATTTCCAGCTTTTCTCTTCCCTCTTCAATATCCACCAGCCAGAGCTCCCTTACCGGCAGCTTGTCATAACGTTTGATAAACCCTTCCACCAGCTCCGGCGTATATGAGGAGCCGCCGCCAATGGTGACGATTTTGATCCCTTTCATAACATCTCTCCTTCTCCTGGATTGCAACAAGCCTTCTTGCTCCTGAAATGGGATCAGTGTGCAAGAAGGCTGTTTTTCGGCAAACACTTATTTACTTTTCAATCTTATCTTTTAAATCCTTGATCATGCGGTAAAGGTTTAAAATCTCGGCTGCCTGGTCCTTTGCCATCATTGCCATGGTTAAATGGTCCTGGGCATGTACCAGAATAATATTCACTTCCACGGGATTGCCCTGGGCCTCCTGCTGGATTAAGTCGATCTGGGATTGATGGGCGGACCTCATCTCCTCTTCCGCCTCTTTTAAGTATTTTTCCGCTTCCTCAAAATTAAATTCTCTGGCAGATTCCATCGCCATCATGGAAAGCGATTTTGAATTTCCTGCGTTCATAATGAGCTGAAATGCAACTGCATAATTCTCATCCATGGTAAACTCCCCCTGTACTTAAATTTTGCCTATATACTAGCACAAGAGACTTTCTTTTGCAAGAAAAAGAAAAAATAGAAAGAAAAACAGGGATTTAAGACCTGCCGGAAAACGGAAGGCCAATATACCCTTCAATCAGCTTTAAGGTCTGTTCCAAGCCCTTTTCATGGGTCCGTTCTGTTCCGTGGGAAGCATGAACTCCCGGTCCGATCAATGCGCCGCGGATGTCCTGTCCTCCCCTGATGGCACTTCCTACGTCAGAGCCGTAATGGGGAAATACATCCACCGCATAATCCAGGCCCCTCTCCCTTGCAACGGCGATGAGGCGGTTTGTCATTTCATAGTCATAAGGCCCGGTGGAATCCTGGGCGCAGATGGATACTCTTCTTTCATTTCCTGTCAGGTCATCTCCTAAAGCTCCCATGTCCACAGCAAGGAATTCTTCTATGTCTTCCGGGATCCAGCTTGCCCCAAAGCCCACCTCTTCGTAATTGCTGATCACAATTTTAAGGGTTCTTTCCGGCTTATGGCCTGACTCAGACAAAT
This sequence comes from Lachnospiraceae bacterium, assembly GCA_902363835.1. GTDB lineage: Bacteria > Bacillota > Clostridia > Lachnospirales > Lachnospiraceae > Lacrimispora. The sequence continues at coordinate 2,605 of CABJBM010000014.1, read as the reverse complement.
CCTTTAACACACCCATAAGGATGGCAACGGAAGCCTTGTCATCTAAGTGGCGGGACTTGATAAACCCGCTCTTTGTATGGACGAACATGGGGTCAAAGCTGATATAATCTCCAGGAGATATTTCAAGGCTTCTTACGTCATCATCGCTGTTCACCAGCTCATCAATGCGGATTTCCATGTTTTTCACCTTTCTCTCTAAGGTCCTGGCATTGTCATAGGTGTGAACGGATGGCTCCTTTGTGAGAATGGTTCCTGTGTAGGTTTTTCCTGTTCTGGTATGTATTTTGCAGTACATCCCTTCAATGGTCTCCATCATAAAGCCTCCCACCGGCACAAGAGTGAGCATCCCTGCCGGGGTGATGGAACGGACCATGGCCCCTAAAGTGTCCACATGAGCGGATAAGCCTAAAGCCTCCTGCTTCTGCCCCGGAACTTCAATGATCAGTCCCCCTTTCCTGTTATAAACGGAAAAGTAGCCGAATTTTAAGGCTTCCTCCTCAATCGCCTTTATGACTTCTTTGGTATAACCGCTGGGGCTTGGGATATTTACGATCTTTTCCAACATTGATATTACATATGACATGGTTTCCATGGTGGTTTTCCTTCTTTCTTTTTTATTTTTACAAGGAATGTATACTTCTGTATTCCCTGGGCGTACATCCATAGCTTCGTAAAAACAGCTTGGAATAATAGCTTAAATGATTAAAACCGCAGGCAAGGGCAACCTGGGTAATGGTGGCGGAGGTGTCTTTTAAAAAGCCGCGGCTGACCTCCAGCCTGTATGAATTTAAAAAATCAATGGGAGACTGCTGCAGATAACGTTTGAAAATAATGCAGCATTTGCTCCGGCACATGCTTCCGGCTGCTGCAATATCAGATAGGGACAGCCTTTCCGTATAATGCTGGTAAATAAAAGATACCATATCCTTTTGAGCCGAAATATCCGAACCCGCCTCTCCAACCGTTTCCATGGATATGATCTCACAGCGCTCACAAAGCCGTTTCCATAAGGTGAGCATGATCCCTATGACCTCCAGTTCGTAAGCAATGGCTGCCTGCGCCTTTGATAAATAAATTTTGTCAAGCAGAGCCGCTGTTTCCCGCCCATCGCCTGTTAATCCGTCAAAATAAATGTACTCCATGCGCTGATTTTCCATAATCGGGGATATGTATTTCTGGAAAAGCAGTTTATTTCCGGTGAACAGCTGGGGATGAAACAGGATGCAGATAAAATCGCAGTCCTGGCGGTTAAAGGAATAGCCGTAATGCATCTGCCTGGCATTGACCATAATGCAGTCATCCTTTTTCAGCAGGACTTTTTTTCCATTGATGTGGTAATTCATCTGTCCTTTTAAAATGCGGATGAATTCCACGTCCTCATGCCAGTGGCAGAGAGCCCTCCAATCGGGATAATCCGACAGCTTTCCCCTTCGGATATAGAGGGGTATCCCCATCTGGTCATAGCGGATAATTTCAGAGGCATCCTGCATGACATTGATGTCCACCATCATACTTTCCTCACATTCTCAAATACGATTGTTATAATAACTGAAAAAAATAGTGTTAGATAAGTCAGTCTCAGAGCATTATCATTATATCATACAAATGAAAAACCGGCAAAGTAGGTTGAAGGAAAAACTTCTTTCAATCTCCCGTTTGTGAATTAACCGGATATGCAGGCATATCCACTTGGTTCATTCGCATACAAAAATGAGAATGGAGGAAGATGACATGCTGTCAGACTATCATGTGCACACGTATTACAGTGATGATTCGGAGTGTCCTATGGAGGAAATCATTAAAAGGGCAATTCTTTTAGGATTAGATGAAATTGCATTTACGGAACATGTGGATTATGGGGTAAAAACAGACTTAAACTGCGATTATAAAAATTATTTTAAAGAAATAGAGGAAATGAAAGAAAAATACAAGGGGAAATTATCCATAAAAGCAGGGATCGAATTCGGGATCCAGACCCACACCATCCCCCTTTTCCAAAAGGATTTTGAAGCACAGCCTTTTGATTTCGTCATTCTGAGCAACCATCAGGTAGATGACAAGGAGTTTTGGAATTACCAGTTTCAAGAGGGAAAGACCCAGGAAGAATTCCAAAGGGCTTATTATGAGGCCATCTATGAGGTCGTACAAAAGTATAAAAATTACTCTGTACTGGGTCATCTGGATATGATCAAGCGGTACGACACTTACGGAGAATACCCGGACAGCAATATTATGGATCTGGTGGAGAAAATACTCCGTTGTGTAATTGCCGACGGAAAAGGGATCGAAGTCAACACCTCCTGTTTTCGATATGGTTTAAAGGACTTAACTCCCTCAAGGGAGATCCTGAAACAATACCTTCAATTGGGAGGCCGCATCCTTACCATTGGTTCTGACACTCATATAGCGGAACATTTGGGCGCTTACATTCCGGAAGTAAAAGAAATGTTAAAAGACCTTGGCTTCAAACAATTCTGTACCTTTGAGAACATGCAGCCCATTTACTGGGATTTATAATAATAAGGGGCTGTGAAATAACTCCTCAATAAAATAGGACTTTCCGAAGCACGTTCGTGCATCGGAAGTCCTATTTTTGTGGTAAAAT
>CABJBM010000013.1 GCA_902363835.1 Lachnospiraceae bacterium | reverse complement strand
TACCACAAAAATAGGACTTCCGATGCACGAACGTGCTTCGGAAAGTCCTATTTTATTGAGGAGTTATTTCACAGCCCCATCTTTTATTTCATAAATGTTATGTCAGAAGGCAGCGTTTTTTACTCAGCCACCAGCTGATCCAGGGATTTGAACTGATAGCCCATTTCCTCCCATTTGCTCAGCAATTCATCAAGAATCTGGGCGTTGGTGCTGGAGGTGCTGTGTAAGAGGACAACAGCGCCGGGATGGATTCTGCCCAGAAGCTTTTTAAAGGCTTCTTCCTTTGTGGGCTGCTTATCCTGATACCAGTCAACATAGGCAAGGCTCCAGAAAAAGGTTTTGTATCCCATATCCTTTGCCATCTGTAAGTTGGACTCACTGTATTTTCCCTGGGGAGGACGGTAGTATTTCTTCATGGGCTGTCCTGTGGTCTTTTCAAAAAGGCTTTCCAAGTCCATAAGCTCTTTTTCAAAGGCTTCTTTTGAAGACATCTTGGACATATCCGGGTGGTGATAAGTGTGGTTGCCTACGATATGACCTTCCTCCACCATTCGCTTGACCAGCTCCGGAGCTGTTTCTATGTAATTTCCTACCACAAAAAAGGTAGCGGGGGCATTGTGTTTCTTTAATGCATCCAGTATGGCTGCCGTATTTCCATTTTCATATCCGGCGTCAAAGGTCAGATAAAGAACTTTATCCGGGGTTTTTTTGGCATAATAGGCATCGAACTGTTTTAAATAGTCCATGGTGGCATTTGCTACCGGCGGCTGCCCTTCCTGCTGGAAACTTAATCCCCAGTTTCCGTCTGCCGCAGTTTCCACTGCTATGTGATGTTCTACCAGCATGGCTCCAAGATGACCGGCCAGAAAAGCGCAGAGAAAAAGCAGGAATACCATGACAGCCTTTTTTCCTGTTTCGGAAGAAACCGAAAGCTTTCTGATTCTTTCTGCAATCTTTAATTTTTGCAAAAATTTCATATATAAAGCTCCGTTATATTACATTTGTTTCAATATATGAAAGTGGTCTCTGTCCATATTCAAAAAGGTTGCCAAAGTTTTCCTTTGCACTGTTTTATGACTCTTTTATGGTTGTTCCTGCCTTTCCTTCCAGGCTGGCTTCGGCATTTTTAAGGGAGGTGATAATGGCTTTCCGGTTCCTTCCATGTCGGATAAAATCCACGGAAGCTTCGATCTTTGGAAGCATGGAACTGGTTTCAAACTGCCCATCCTGAATGGAAGCTTCTGCCTCTTCCAGGCTCATCTGGCTGATCGGGCGTTCATCGGATGTTCCGTAATTTAAAGTGACATTGTCAACGCTGGTAAGGATCATGAGCACATCAGCGTCAATTTCCTTTGCCAGAAGTCCGGCTGCCCGGTCTTTTTCAATGACTGCACTGGCGCCTTTTAAATGGTAGCCCTGTTCCATAACCGGTATGCCGCCTCCGCCGCAGGCGATGACGATCTGGTCCGCATCCATAACTGCCTTGATGATGTCGATTTCCACAATGGATACAGGCTTTGGAGAAGCCACCACTCTGCGAAAGCCCATGCCAGGCACTTCTTCCACATAATTTCCTTTTTCCTCCTCCTCTTTTGCATCTTCCGCCGACATAAAGCGTCCGATAGGCTTCATGGGAGTGTAGAAAGCCTCATCATAAGGATTTACCATCATCTGAGTTAAAATGGTGGCCGCTGATTTATAAATGCCCCGCTTCACCAGTTCCGCCCTGATGCCGTTTTGTAAGTCATATCCAATGTAACCCTGGCTCATGGCAGAACATACGGACATGGGCGCAGAGGTATAACCGTCATGGAGTTTTCCGAATTCATTCATAGCCGTGTGAATCATACCCACCTGCGGGGCATTGCTGTGAGTGACTGCTACCTGCCAGCCGGCTTCAATAAAATCTGCAATGACCTTGGCTGTTTCAGCAACCGCTTTTTTCTGTTCCGGAAGATTTGTTCCCAAAGCATGGTGTCCCAAAGCCAGGACGATACGTTTTTTTGCCATCTCATTTACCTCTCAGTTCCGTATAGTTTGATCAAAATGTATAAAGATATTATATTATCAGACAATAAAAAAATCAACAGGTTTCATGGAATGGGACCATGGGAAATTAGAGAGAGATGATATTTAGAAAGATTTAAAAAAATTTTGGTAGCTATCCTGTAATCAAATGGTATAATGTTTAGGAAGATACAGAAAATGAAAGGACACCGTGTTATGATATCGATCATCCTGCATCTGATCCTTCCCATGTTTTTTTATACTGCAGTGACCAGTGCCCTGTTTTTGTGCTTAAACCTGGGTGCTCTGGAAGCCACCGCCTTATCTGCGCTTTTGGTTTCACCCGTGCTTTATTATTTCTATTATACAAATCAGAAACGCAGGGGATTCATTTTGGCAGCAGGTTTTTCCCTTCATGGCTGCCTGGCCTATATCTTAATATTCGGCGGGGCTTTGTGTGTGCTTGGAAATTATGTGGTGGAAACGCTGGGGCTGACTGAGATGTCTGTATCCTATAAGGAGGCAGAACGCTATTTGTATTCGCCGCCTTTTCCCCTTCAGCTTCTGGCTTCCGGCTTTTTGATCCCTTTTGCAGAAGAGGTCATTTTCCGGGGGCTGGGTTTTGCACAGCTGCGGGAGAAACTCCCTTTCTGGCTGTCAGCGGTCTTATCAGCGGCCCTGTTTGGGCTTTACCATGGAAATCTGCCACAGGGAGTTTATGCTTTTCTGATTGGACTGGCCCTTGCCTGGCTGTATGAGGTTTCAGGGACCTTGCTGGCTCCCTACCTTTTTCACGTATCAGCCAATTTACTGTCGCTCTTGGTGATGAATACAGAGCGTTTGAATTCTTTATTTTATACAGACCAAAGGCTGGTTTTGGCAGCCGCTTCAGCGGCGGCGTCTGTTATTTGCGCAATCCGGATTTATGGGAAAAACAATTTAAAGGAGGATATTGTGTGAAACTTTTATCAGTAGCAATTCCATGCTATAATTCTGAGGCCTATATGAGGCACTGCATTGAATCTTTGCTGCCGGGAGGCGAGGAGGTGGAGATCCTCATTGTGGATGACGGGTCCACCAAGGACCGTACAGCAGAAATCGCCGATGAATATGAAAGAAATTATCCGGAAATCTGCCGGGCCATTCATCAGGAGAACGGCGGCCACGGAGAGGCGGTTAATGCCGGATTAAGAAATGCTACCGGAATTTATTTTAAAGTGGTGGACAGTGATGACTGGGTGGATGAATCCGCTTATATGGAAATTCTGGATACCTTGCGGCACTTTGTCTATGGGGAAAAGACCCTGGATATGCTGGTGAGCAATTTTGTCTATGAAAAACAGGAGGCAAAACGGAAAAAAGTCATGAATTACCGTACCGCCCTTCCTAAAAATGAGCTGTTTAGCTGGAAGGATGTTAAGGTCTTCCTGTTGGGGCACTATATTCTCATGCATTCGGTGATTTACCGGACAGAGCTTTTAAGGCAGTGCGGCCTGGAACTTCCCAAGCATACATTTTATGTTGACAATATATTTGTGTACCAGCCCCTGCCTCATGTGAAAACCATTTATTATTTGGATGTGAACTTTTACCGGTACTTTATAGGAAGGGACGACCAGTCCGTAAATGAATCGGTCATGATCGGCCGCATTGACCAGCAGATCAAGGTGACAAAGCTGATGCTGGGCTATTATGATGTGACAAAGATCAAGGAGCATAAGCTGCGCCGTTATATGGTGCGTTATCTGGAGATCATGATGACCATATCCTCCATCCTTGCCATTAAGTCGGAAAACGATGAAAATATGGAGAAGAAAAAGGAACTGTGGCAGCATTTGCGCAAGCAGAATTTGCCGCTGTACCTAAGGCTCAGATGGGGCTTTATGGGGCAGGGGGTGAATCTGCCCGGAGAGAGCGGAAAGAAATTCCCTATTGCGATTTATAAGATGACCCAGAAATTTTTCGGTTTTAACTAAAGCGAACTCACCTGTAAAAAACAAATATCCCCTGAGTCTGTCAAGACGTCAGGGGATTTGTTATTAACTGATAGCTTTTTCGGAAACCTTTTCCCTGGTGGGAACATAAGAGTCAGAATATACAAAGTGGTACATGACATAGGCCATAACCAGGGAGCCAAGGCCGTCAAAGGCGGAATGCTGTTTTAAGAAAACAGTTGCAAGGCAGATGGATATCATTAACAGCAGGGAGCCGGTCTTAAGAAGCCGGTATTTTTTTAAGCGTTCGCTGTGGGTGACTGCAATATGCACACAGATGGAGTTATAAACATGGATGCTTGGGAATACATTGGTACAAGTATCCGTGGAATAAAGGATCGCCACAATGGCAGCGAAGATATTTTTGCCGGGGTCGATCACAGGGCGGAAATCCGTGCCGTTGGGGAACACGGTGCAGACCACAAGACTGATTGTCATTCCTGTAAACATCATGGTACACAGCCTGTAATAATCTTTTACATCAGTAAAGAAAAAATACCAGACAGCAGCAGCTATATAAGCAAACCATAAAAAATACGGGATAACGAAATATTCGTTAAAAGGGATCAGATCATCTATGGCAACATACATGATGTGGTAGTGGTTTGTCACCGTCTTTTCCAGGTAGATAAACCATGGAATATAGATAAAGGCGTAGCTGAGTATCCAGACATGCCTGTACCTGTGAAGCAGATTTTTCATATAGGTCATCCTTCTCCATTTTGGTGGTTGGTATTATGTTTATCAACTTTGGAGGATTATATCACACTCGTTTTGACAGTACAATAGTATTTCAAAAATGTTAATATTTATTTCAGAGAAGATTAAGTCTATCGCCTTCTTGTTTCTATAATATACGGTATATGCAGGGAGGTGCATTCCTTAATACCCCCTTCCCTAAGCTCCGTAAAAAATATAATCTTTTTATAAAATGGTTGATAGACGGTCAATCTTTGTGTATAGTATAAAGGCAGACTTATACACGAAAGGAATGGAATATGTTACAACAATATATGACTGTTTTCTTTGTTTCTATGGTTCCGTTAATAGAACTTCGAGGTGCCATTCCGTATTCAACGGTAAAGGGGCTTCCGCTTTTCCAGTCCTATATCGTTGCCATTCTTGGCAACATGCTTCCGGTACCCATCATTTATCTGTTTGCAAGAAAAGTTCTTGAATGGGGAGCAGATAAGAGGGTGATCGGCGGTTTTTTTTCCTGGTGCCTGGAAAAAGGAAAACAGGGCGGCGAAAAACTGCAGGCGAAAGCTGGACAGGGGTTGTTTATTGCGCTTTTGTTATTTGTAGGGGTTCCCCTTCCGGGAACCGGTGCCTGGACAGGCACTTTGGCAGCCAGCCTGCTTGATATTGATTTTAAATCCAGTATCTTAGCTGTGATGGGAGGCGTTCTGATGGCAGGACTGATTATGGGACTTGCCAGTGCAGGAATTTTAGGGACGCTCCAGTCCGTGATATTCTAAGATTCTGGTAGGAAGAAGGGCAGAATGGAACGAAGGAATGAAGACGGATTAACGGAAAAAGAGTTTCTATTGCAGTATCGCCCGGGGAATTACGAGCGCCCGTCAGTGACAGTGGATATGCTGATTTTTGCAGTGGAAGAGGAGGAAGAAGCAGAAGTCCTGCTCATTAAACGGAAAAATCATCCCTGTATCGGGCAGTGGGCCATTCCCGGAGGATTTGTAAATCCCGATGAAGCTCTGGAGGCCGCCGCCGCAAGGGAGCTTGAGGAAGAGACCGGATTAAGAGGAATTTGCCTGGAACAGCTTTACACATGGGGAAATGTGAAACGTGACCCCAGAACAAGAGTCATCTCAGTATCATATTTAGCCGCAGTGCCAAAAGACCAGCTGATTCCAAAGGCCGACGACGATGCAGCAGAAGCCTGCTGGTTCCAGGTAAGGAAAAAGAAGCTTTCTGAGCTGGAAGATGGAGCCACCTATGCACTTACCATTGAGAATGAAGAAGAACATATTTTTATGAGTTACCGGATCACTGAAACCTATGAACGTCAGGGCCTGATGTGGAAAAAGGACACGGAGATTGATCTTTTACCTGCCATTGATGTGCTGGATCAGGAAAAGCTGGCATTTGACCATGCTGAAATCTTAAACATGGCAATGGACCGGCTGGAAGAACTGGAAAAGGAATACAGAGATCAGATTTTTTGACAGATTCGCACCGCCTGAATAAGGCGGTGTTTTTGGCTGCTTACATAATTTATTTCATAATGGTAAAAGTTTGTAAGAAAATTTTAATCGGAAAATTATGGATTTTATGCTATACTGTTGTGAGAAAAGACACTTGTACGCAGAAACACACAGGAGATGACAGGATATGGCGAAAAAATCATGCAGGCTATGGAGCCTGGTAATCAGCATCAGCATTCTCGCAGCTTTTACCTCATACGGGAATATGCCCCTGATACAGCCCTTCCCGGAAGGCAAAAGCAAGACAGAAAACGTAAGCGGACCATCAGGAGGCGCTGCCAGTGAAATAGGGCCTGGGCTGGGCGCAGGAGCCGGTACGGGAAGCGGTCAGACGGGAACTGCCTCCAATGAAGCGGGATCCCTGCCTGCCGGAATATCACAGCCGGAGATTCAGTCAGAAGGAGCGGTCCTTATGGATGCTTCCACAGGAACCCTGCTTTATTCCAAAAATGGGGACACAAGATATTATCCTGCCAGCATTACAAAGCTTATGACTGCCCTTCTTGTTGCGGAAAAATGCAGTTTGCCGGATACTGTGACCTTTTCAAAGGCAGCCACCACGAACCTGGAATCAGGGGCGGTGACCCTGGGTCTTACGGAAGGGGACAAGCTGACTGTGGAGCAGTGCCTTTACGGCCTTATGTTAAAGTCTGCAAACGAAGTGGCAAATGGTCTGGCAGAGCATGTTTCAGGAAGTGTCAGCGGCTTTTCTGCCCTGATGAATGCCCGGGCAAAGGAACTTGGCTGCACAGGAACCAATTTTGTCAATCCCAACGGACTTAACAGCTCCAGCCATTATACCACGGCTCATGATATGGCGCTCATTGCCAGGGCTGCATTTCAGAATGATACCGTAAGAAAGGTGGCCTCTACTTTAAGCTACCAGATACCGGCCACTACGAAAGCTTCGGCCAGAACCGTGACCATGGGTCATAAGATGCTTAATCCGGGAGATTCCAGATATTATCCGGGAGTCATCGGAGGAAAGACCGGCTACACCTCATTGGCAGGCAATACCCTGGTTACCTGTGTGGAAAAGAACGGGGTCCGTCTGATTGCTGTGATCATGAAGAGCAAAACCACCCATTATGCTGATACAAAATCTCTTTTGGATTATGGATTTGCCGTAAAGGCAGCGGCAGGACAGGGGACACAGGTTTCTTTTGCAGGCTGGATTAAAGAGGGAGCCAAGTGGTATTATGGGAAACAGGATGGAAACAAGGCCTGCAATGAGTGGCAGAAAATAAACGGGGTCTATTACTGGTTTGGTTCAGATTCTGTGATGGCAGAAAACCGCTGGGTGGAGAGCAGCGGAAAATGGTTTTATCTGGGGACAGATGGAGCCATGCTTAAGGATACCGTTACTCCCGATGGTTACCGGGTGGATTCTTCAGGTGCCTGGATCCGGTAAGAACGTGGATATTTTGGCATAGAAAAAGAGCCTATAGGCTCTTTTTCTATGCCAAATCCTCTGAAGAGACAGAATTCCCTGATTCTGCGCTGGATTCGTCTTCCGGGTTTAAGGTGGCCTCGCTTATATCGGCCCTGTATTCCATAATCTCTTCGACGCTGCAGTCCAGGATCTTGCAGAGCATATCAATGGTATGAGTGGAAACAAAGTTGTTTTTCTTAAGACGTCCGATTTGCCCGGCGCTGACCTTACAGTATTTTATCAGATGGTACTGGCTGATGTTTTTCTTTTTCATGGTTTCCCAAAGCCTGTCATAAACGATCATGATTTATCACCTCTGGTCTTAATTAAACCGTGATTATCCACTATTGCATATTATCCATAAGTGGTTTATATTATGGAAAAGGAGGAATACACCAATGAAAAAAAATATTTTTAATGGAATTTTTTATCTTATCTGCTTTTTTGTTCTCTGCAAATCAATCTACCGCCTCGCCTTTACCGTGCCCCCTGCCCCGGGAATGCCCGGCTATGAGGAATATTTTTACGGCACCATTGTCATGAGCATTGTCATTGGCCTTATGGTCATTGTGCCGAATCTCATCATTGAATACCTGGTGGGCAACTGGACCTCTTAGTCTTGACGCAGGCAGGTTCTTCATTGTATGATGAAAAGACGAGAAAAAAATGAGGGAAGAAGAGGAAAATCAGATGTGGTTTGCTGCCGGAGCTCTTTGCGCTGCAGGCGCAGGCTTGTATTTGCGTTCTGAGTATGAAAAAGAACAGCTTTCTGTGGAGAGAACAGTTTTGGAAAGCCCTAAGATAAGAAAGGACCGTACTCTTGTGTTTCTTTCCGATCTTCACGAACACCGGTTTGGTGACACCAATGAAAGGCTTTTGGCCGCTGTGGATGAGGTGGCTCCTGACCTGGTGTTAGTGGGAGGAGATATGATTATCAGCAAGGGAAGAGCGGATACGGCTGTTTCCTTAGGGCTTATAGAAAAACTGGCAGACCGGTATCCTGTATTTTGCGGCAACGGCAATCATGAGAATCGGCTGCTTTGGGAGCGTAAGGTGTATGGCAGTGCCTATGAAGACTATGTGGGCTGCTTAAAGAGATTTGGAGTCAAAATTCTGGAAAACCGGACGGAATGGTATGGGAAAGATATGGCTGTTACCGGGATTGATTTAGAACAGGGGATTTACCGGAAGTTCCGGCCGGAACGTTTGACTGAAGAGGAGATTGAGCAAAAGGCTGGAAAAGCATCCAGGGAGCGGTTTCAGATTCTGCTTTGTCACTCTCCTCTTCATTTCCATGCCTGCAGAAACTGGGGAGCTGACTTAACCCTGTCCGGCCACTTCCATGGAGGGACCATAAGGATTCCTTACCTGGGAGGAGTCATGACGCCTCAATACCAGTTTTTCCTTCCATACTGCGCCGGTGAGTTTCAGTCAGATGGAAAGTATATGATCGTCAGCAGGGGGCTTGGGACCCACTCCATTAACATCCGCTTAAACAACAAGCCTCAGGTAGTGGTGGTGGATTTAAAAAGGAAATAGGAACCAATGATTTTAACCTGCCATATATTTACAGATGAGGAAGGATTTGATATACTGGTCAAAGGTGTGTTTTAATCTGCCTTGGAGGATTTTATGGGAATCTCTTATAAACTGGATAATTTTGAAGGTCCGCTGGATCTGCTGCTTCATCTGATTGACAAGAATAAGGTGAATATCTACGATATTCCCATTGCGACGATTACGGAGCAATATCTGGACTATGTAAATCACATGGAAACAGAGGATTTAAACATTGTCAGCGAGTTTCTTGTCATGGCTGCGACTCTCATTGATATAAAGGCGCGCATGCTGCTTCCCAGGGAGACCAACGAGGAAGGCGAGGAAGAGGATCCAAGGGCAGAGCTTGTTGCACGCCTTCTGGAATACAAATATTACAAATACATGTCCCAGGAGCTTAAAGACCGGGAAATAGGGGCTGACCGTTTGCTGTACAAACCTCCTTCCCTTCCGCCTGAGGTGGCAAAGTATGAGCCGCCGGTGGACTTGGACAAGCTTCTTGACGGGCTTACCCTGGCAAAGCTCCAGGAAATTTTCCGGGCTGTTACAAAACGAAAGTCAGACCGGGTGGACCCTATCCGAAGCCGGTTCGGCAATATCCGGAGGGAATCCATAAGCCTGGAGGATAAGATAAAATCGGTCATGGATTATGCCAGAGAACACCGGAAGTTTTCATTCCGCGGCCTTCTTGAAAAGCAGCCGGACCGGACCCTTGTTGTTGTGACGTTTTTAGCGCTTCTGGAGCTCATGAAGATCGGCAAGATCAGGCTGACCCAGGAGTATTTGTTTGATGATATGCTCATCGAAACCCTGGAACCGGAAGGAGAGGACGGAGAACTGGATTTGTCGGATCTTAAAGAGGACAGGGAAGAGGAAACCCCTTCCAGGGATACCTTTATGCCCAAAAAGCAGGGCGGGAAAGAGGAAACCCCTTCCAGGGATACCTTTATGCCCAAAATGCAGGGCAGGAAAGAGGAAATTAATGGATAAGGAAACTCTTTTAGTTGAGGGACCGAAAAAGAGCACAAAGGAAGAAAAAACGTGGGAAGCTGTGATCGAGGCAGTTCTTTTTACCATGGGGAATTCTGTTGAACTTAAGGCTCTGGCAGCTGCCATCGGCCAGGATGAGGCAACGGCAAAAGAGGCGGTCCTCCGTTTGATGAAACGTTATGATACAGGCAAAAGGGGGATGCAGATCCTGGAACTGGAGAACAGTTACCAGATGTGCACACGGTCCGAGTATTATGAGAATTTAATCCGTGTGGCATCTGCCCCTAAAAAACAGGTTCTTACGGATGTGGTTTTGGAAACCCTGTCCATCATAGCCTATAAACAGCCTGTGACAAAGCTGGAAATTGAGAAGATACGGGGCGTCAAATCAGATCATGCGGTCAATAAGCTGGTGGAATACAACCTGGTATACGAAGTGGGGCGTTTGGATGCGCCCGGCCGTCCGGCATTGTTTGCCACCACAGAGGAATTTTTAAGGAGATTCGGCATTGGTTCCACTCAGAATCTTCCGGTGGCTGATCCGGTGGTTGCGGCTGAAATCCGCATGGAAGTGGAAGAGGAGCTTTCCGAAAGCGGTGATCTGATTCCGGCAGAAGATAATAAAGTGAATAACATTTAGGAGGAAAAAGGTGACAAAAACCATAAGAATTAAATATTTTAATGATAAAATCGAACGTTTACGTTATATTGACGGCAAATCCGACTGGATTGACTTAAGAGCTGCAGAAGAGGTGGAGATGAAAGCCGGTGATTTTAAGCTGATCCCATTGGGCATTGCCATGGAACTGCCGGCCGGGTTTGAAGCCCATGTGGTTCCAAGGAGCAGCACCTTTAAGAATTACGGCGTGATTCAGACCAACAGCATGGGGGTGATCGACGAGACTTACTGCGGGGACAATGACCAGTGGTTTTTCCCGGCCTATGCCCTTAAGGATACGGTGATCCATGTAAATGACCGCATCTGCCAGTTCCGCATTATGGAGCATCAGCCTGCCTTGTGTTTTGAAGAAACAGATATCCTGGGACATGAGGACCGGGGAGGCCATGGAAGCACTGGAAAACAATGACATTGATCGTTTTGTAAATTATCCTTTTGATGAGCCGATGGCGAATCAAACTTCCTTAAAAGGAGATAATAGCATGAGAAGAAAGACTGGATACGCGGCTGCTGTCCTTGGGCTGGCTATGGCGGTTGCCATAGGAACAGGAGGCTGCGGGAAAAAGGATGATAAATATTCTTACCGGGCTGCAGGAATCGAAGCTCTTAACCAGGGCAGCTATGACAGCGCTGTGGAAGCCTTTGACCAGGCCATCAGCTCCTCCAAAGGGCTGGTAGGGAAGTTTGATGTGGATGTGTTAAAGTACCGGGCGGAAGCCGAGTACCTGGCAGGCGATTACTCCTCTGCTTCAGATACCTATGATATCCTCATAAAGGTGGATGGGGAACGGCCGGAATATTTGAATATGCGTTCTGTTTCCAGAGCAGGAGCAGGAGATTTAAAGGGAGCCATAGAAGACTATAAACAAAGCGCTGAGCTGGATAAAGACAAGAAAGCGCCCGGCAGGCTGAAAGCCCTCCTGGCCGCAGGGGCTGCCATGGAAAAGGCGGGAACAGCCTCTGATGCCATGAGCCTCTATGAAGAGGCCCTTAAGGATGGGGAGCAGAGTGCCGAGCTTTACAATCGGATGGGCTTATGCAGGATAGCCGCAGAGGACTGGACCGGAGCAGCCGAATATTTTAAGAAAGGTCTTTTGGAGCCTGACAGTTCCCAGGTTCCGGAACTTTTGTTTAACCAGGCTGTTGCCGAGGAACATAAAGGTGAATTTAAAACAGCCCTGGATCTGATGCAGCAGTATGTCTCCGCCCACGGTCCGGATGAGGAAGCAGAGCGGGAGATCACATTTTTAAAGACAAGATAAATTGGAGCGATTGATGGGAGAACTGATTGAATTAAAGGAAATAGAAGAACGGGTGATCCTGGTGGCAGTCAGTACCGGGGATGAGAATGACGGGGAAGGATCTCTCAATGAGCTGGAAGAACTGGTGAAAACAGCGGGAGCCGTCACCCTGGACAAGGTGATCCAGAACCGGGAGAGGATTCATCCCGGGACTTATCTGGGAAAGGGAAAGATTGAGGAGATAAAGGAACGGATCTGGGAGCTTGATGCAACCGGAATCGTCTGTGATGACGAACTGTCTCCCGCCCAGCTTCGGAATCTGGAAGGAGCCCTGGATACAAAGGTCATGGACCGCACCATGGTGATCCTGGATATCTTTGCTTCCAGAGCCACCACCAGGGAAGGAAAGATCCAGGTGGAGCTGGCCCAGCTTAGGTACCGGGCGGCCCGTCTGGTGGGACTTAGAAGCTCCTTATCCCGTCTGGGCGGCGGGATCGGCACCCGGGGACCGGGAGAGAAAAAGCTGGAGATGGACCGCCGTCTGATCCATGACCGGATCGGAATGCTGAAGGCGGAATTAGAGGATGTGAAGCGCCACAGGGAGGTGGTCAGGCAGCAGCGGGATAAAAATCATGTGCCAACCGCCGCTATTGTGGGTTACACCAACGCCGGAAAATCCACCCTGTTAAACCGGCTTACAGATGCAGGGATACTGGCTGAGGATAAACTGTTTGCCACCCTGGATCCCACCACCAGGAATTTAAACCTGCCTGGAGGGCAGCAGATTCTTTTAACGGACACCGTAGGGTTTATCAGAAAGCTTCCCCACCATTTGATTGAAGCCTTTAAAAGCACTTTGGAGGAAGCCAAATACAGCGACATCATCCTGCATGTGGTGGACTGTTCCAACCCTCAGATGGATATGCAGATGCATGTTGTATACGAGACTTTAAGGGAGCTTGGAGTTTGCGATAAGATCATGATCACGGTGTTTAATAAGATCGATGCGGCAGAGACCGGCGTGATCCTTAGGGATGTTTCTTCGGATCATCAGGTGAGAATATCTGCAAAAACAGGAGAAGGCCTTGATGAGCTTTTAAATCTTTTAGAGACCATTCTCAGAAACCAGAAGGTGTATTTGGAAAAGGTTTATTCTTATAAAGATGCAGGGAAGATCCAGGTGATCCGCAAATACGGCCAGCTGCTGAAGGAAGAGTATCAGGAAGACGGGATTCTGGTGAACGCCTATGTGCCATCGGAGCTGTTTGCCTCTTTGGTGAACAATGCCGATGCTTTTAACGAATAAAAAACACAATATGTGGATTGGTGTTAAAAAACCGAACTACATATTGTGTTTTTGTTTTTGTTCTGGTATAATATGGTTATGAGAGGCTGTTTTTTGGCTTTTTAATAACAGGTGCCTCTTTTGGCACCGTCCATTTGATTATGAAACCTTGTTCTCATAATCATCGTATGGCAGCAATGACAAGAATCATAAGGGGTTTTGCAGAGGAACGCCCTAGGGGCATATTTCTACACCCGGTGAAGCGGGGTGGGCCCTGCCCGGAAAACAGGGCGGAAAAGTGGAAAGGAGTTTAGTTTTTATGATCCAGGTAGTAAAGAGAAATGGGGAAAGTGCTGAATTCAGCCTGAATAAAATCACGGAAGCAATTAAAAAAGCATTTAAGGCCACACAAAAAGAGTATAACAACGAAATACTGGAACTGCTGTCTCTTCGGGTAACCGCTGATTTCCAGGGAAAGATGACAGGAGGAGAAGTCACGGTAGAGCAGATTCAGGACAGTGTGGAACACGTTCTTGAACAGGCTGGCTATACGGATGTGGCGAAGGCTTATATTTTATATAGAAAACAGAGAGAAAAAATACGGAATATGAAAGATACCATCCTGGATTACAAGGCTGTGGTAAACAGCTATGTAAAGGTGGAGGACTGGCGGGTCAAGGAAAATTCCACTGTCACCTATTCTGTGGGAGGCCTGATATTAAGCAATTCCGGAGCTGTTACGGCTAATTACTGGCTGTCTGAAATTTATGACCAGGAGATTGCAGGTGCCCACAGGAACGCGGACATACATATTCACGATTTATCCATGCTCACCGGGTATTGTGCCGGCTGGTCCTTAAAGCAGCTTCTTATGGAAGGACTTGGAGGAATACCTGGAAAGATCACCTCTTCCCCTGCAAAGCATTTATCCGTACTTTGCAACCAGATGGTGAATTTCCTTGGGATCATGCAGAACGAATGGGCAGGAGCCCAGGCCTTTTCTTCTTTTGATACTTATCTGGCTCCTTTTGTAAAGGCCGATCACTTATCTTACCGGGAAGTGAAAAAATGCATTGAATCTTTCATCTTTGGGGTGAATACCCCAAGCCGGTGGGGAACCCAGGCTCCGTTTTCCAATATTACCCTGGACTGGACCGTTCCTGCCGATATGGCGGAGCTGAATGCCATTGTAGGCGGAAGAGAAGCGGACTTTAAGTATAAAGACTGCAAGGCCGAGATGGACATGATCAATAAGGCCTTTATTGAAACCATGATAGAGGGGGATGCCAATGGACGTGGATTCCAGTATCCCATTCCCACCTACTCCATTACCAGGGATTTTGACTGGTCTGATACGGAAAATAACCGGCTGCTGTTTGAAATGACTTCCAAATACGGAACTCCTTACTTTTCAAACTATATTAACAGCGATATGGAACCAAGCGATGTGAGGAGCATGTGCTGCCGTCTGCGGCTGGATTTAAGGGAACTCAGAAGAAAGACAGGAGGCTTTTTTGGCTCCGGCGAAAGCACCGGTTCCGTTGGCGTTGTAACCATCAACATGCCAAGAATCGCTTATCTTTCCAAGGACGAAGCGGATTTTTACATCCGCCTGGATCATATGATGGATATTTCGGCCCGCTCCTTAAAGACCAAGCGGGAGGTCATCACAAAGCTTTTAAACCAGGGACTATACCCTTACACAAAACGGTACCTGGGCAGCTTTGAAAATCATTTTTCCACCATCGGCCTGATTGGAATGAATGAGGTGGGCTTAAATGCCAAATGGCTGGGAGAGGATCTGACAAGTGAAGAAACCAGACAGTTTACAAAGGATGTGCTGAATCACATGAGGGAAAGGCTGTCGGATTACCAGGAAATGTACGGGGACCTTTATAACCTGGAGGCGACCCCGGCAGAATCCACCACATACCGTCTGGCAAAACATGACAAGAAGCATTATCCTAATATCATAACAGCAGGAAATCCGGGAGATACCCCTTATTATACCAACAGCTCCCACCTGCCTGTGGATTATACGGAGGATGTTTTTGACGCCCTTGATATCCAGGATGAGCTGCAGACCCTTTATACCTCAGGAACCGTGTTCCACGCATTTTTAGGCGAGAAGCTTCCTGATTGGAAAGCGGCGGCAAAGCTGGTGCACACCATTGCGGAAAACTTTAAACTGCCTTATTATACATTGTCACCCACTTATTCCATTTGTTCGGACCATGGATATCTTTCCGGTGAACATAAGGTTTGCCCGGTTTGCGGGAAAAAGGCTGAGGTGTACAGCCGGATCACCGGTTACTACCGTCCGGTGCAGAACTGGAATGAGGGAAAGACCCAGGAATATAAGAACCGGACAGTTTACGAGCCTTCCCATTCTGTGCTGAAAAAACAGGCTGCAGGAGAATGCAGGGAAAAACCGTCGGTGAAAAAGGCGGAGGTCCAGGCCGGCACCTATCTTTTTACAACAAAAACCTGCCCTAATTGCCGGATGGCAAAGCAGTTTTTACAGCATGTGGATTATGAGGTGGTAGATGCTGAAGAAAATACGGAGCTTGCCACAAGGTTTGGAATTATGCAGGCCCCTACCCTGGTAGTTGTAAAGAACGGCCAGATCCAGAAGATCACCAATGCCTCTGAAATCAGGAAATTTGCAGAAAGCAGGGTCTGATACAAGGCTGCTGTCTTTTCCCGGTCATTGTTTCTGTTGATTGGTATAAAAAAAGTTCGTGTTCTCCCTGAGCAAAAGGAAACACGAACTTTTTTATACCGTTGTTTAAATTTCATAAAAGCTGGCCTGTCCATCCAGTCTTTTTTGTTCTTCCACCAGATCTGCCAGGGTAATGTTGTCCACAACATCGGAGATGGCCTGATCCAGCTTTTTCCACACCATGAGAGTGGCACAGATTTGGGAGCGGCTGCAGGGGTTGACTTCATCCTCCAGGCATGTGACCGGAACCAGGCTTCCTTCTGCAAGGCGCAGTATCATGCCAACGGTATACTCCGAAGGATCCTTTGTGAGATAATAACCACCCTGGGCACCTCTTCTGCTTTTCACGTACCCGGCCCTGCTTAAGATGGTGACAATCTGCTCCAGGTATTTGTCCGATATTTCCTGGCGTTCTGCCACCTGATTGATCTTTGTGCATTCGCCTGGATGAAGTGCAAATTCCAGCATCATGCGAAGAGCGTAACGTCCCTTGGTAGAAAATTTCATGGTTGAAAATCCCCTTCCTAATTAATCTTATCTGTTTAGTAGGATATAAAAATATTGTACACGAAAGCCCCTGAAAAGTAAACCTTAAATTATCCGGCTTCCCAATTCCTGAAAATGGATGTATACTAATACTCATTGGGGAACCGGAATTTGCCGGTACCATTTTTCCCCAGTTTTGGAACAGCCCTGTGGTGTTATCCTATAATATGGATTGCAATCATGCTTATGGACTGTGTTTACAGCTTAAAAGTCAGGCGGATACCAATGAACGGATAGGAGATAAAGGGATGAAACATGGATATATCCGGGTTGCCGCGGCAACCCCTGATGTAAAGGTAGCAGACCCGGAGTTTAACAGAGAGGGGATCTGCGGACAGATAAAAGAAGGAATTAAAAATCATGTAAAGATCATGGTATTTCCGGAGCTTTGCCTGACAGCCTATACCTGCGGCGATTTATTTGGGCAGGATGCGCTGTTAAAAAGAGTGAAAAAGGAGCTTAAGGAGATTTTAAAGGAAACAAAAGGCCAAGACCTTCTCTGCTTTATCGGCATGCCATGGGAGGAGGCCGGAAAGCTTTATAATACGGCTGTTGCCGTTCAGAACGGAAAAATCCTTGGGATCGTGCCAAAGACATGTCTGCCCAATTATTCGGAGTTTTATGAGCTGCGCTATTTTCAGCCGGGGAACGAAATTCCCGTAATGGTAAAATGGGAAGGGGATGAAGTCCCTATGGGTTCCAATATTCTTTTTGCATGTGAGGATATTCCCCAGCTTGTTGTGGCCGCGGAGGTATGCGAGGATGCATGGGTTCCCAATCCTCCCTCTATCCGCCATGCCCTTGCAGGAGCCACAGTCATGGCAAATTGTTCTGCCAGCGATGAGACTACTGGAAAGGATATTTACCGGAGAAGCCTTATTACGGGGCATTCCGCCAGTCTGGTATGCGGCTACATCTATGCCAATGCAGGTGAGGGGGAATCCACCCAGGATCTGGTGTTCGGAGGGCAGAACCTGATCGCGGAAAACGGCACCCTTCTTGCGGAATCCAAACGTTTTGGAAATGAAACCGTATACGGAGACATGGATCTGGAGCGGTTGGTTCATGAAAGGCGCCGGATGACCACATTTCCCGCCCCTGACCGCAAAAATTATATGGTGGTTCCCTTCCAAATGAAGAAGGAAGAACTGGAGTTAAAGAGATTGATAGATCCCAGGCCTTTTGTCCCTGACAATGAGGCTGAGAGAAACCGAAGGTGTGAGGAGATTCTCTCCATCCAGGCTATGGGATTAAAAAAGAGGCTTGCCCATACAGGCTGCAAACATGGGGTGGTGGGAATTTCCGGAGGCCTTGATTCCACCCTGGCCCTTCTTGTGATGGTCCGGGCCTTTGATATGCTGGAAATTCCAAGGGAGCAGATTCACGGGGTGACCATGCCCTGTTTTGGGACAACTGACCGGACGTATGAGAATGCCTGCACCCTGACCAGGATCCTTGGGGCAGAGCTTACGGAGGTAAACATCAAAGAAGCTGTGAGCCTTCATTTCCGGGATATCGGACAAGACAGCAGCGTCCATGATATCACTTATGAAAATTCCCAGGCAAGGGAGAGGACCCAGGTATTAATGGATATGGCAAACCGGTTAAACGGAATGGTCATTGGAACAGGGGATATGTCCGAGCTGGCTCTTGGATGGGCCACTTATAACGGGGATCACATGTCAATGTACGGAGTTAACGCTTCCGTGCCAAAGACTTTGGTCCGCCACCTGGTCCGCTACTATGCGGACACCTGCGGGGAAGAGGTATTGAGCGGCGTGCTGCTTGATGTTTTGGATACGCCGGTAAGCCCGGAACTTCTTCCGCCTGAAAATGGGGAAATCGCCCAGAAAACAGAAGATCTGGTAGGTCCCTATGAGCTTCACGACTTTTTCCTTTACCAGGTTTTAAGGTTTGGCTGCCGGCCGGAAAAGGTTTACCGGATGGCTGTTTATGCCTTTTCCGGGCTTTATGAAAAAGAAGTCATTTTAAAATGGTTAAAGGTATTTTACCGCAGATTTTTCAGTCAGCAGTTTAAGCGCTCCTGCATGCCGGATGGGCCAAAGGTGGGTTCCGTAGCAGTATCTCCCAGAGGGGATTTGCGTATGCCAAGCGATGCCGTAAGCCGCCTGTGGCTGGAAGAGCTGGAAAACTTATAAAAGAGAGGTACACTATGATAACCAGCAGTGCCAATGCAAGGGTAAAGCAGGTGATGAACTTATCAAAAAAGGCCAAAGCCAGAAAAACAAGCGGCCTTTTTGTGGCGGAAGGCCTTCGCATGTTTAAGGAAATTCCGGGGAACAGGATTGACAGCCTCTTTGTATCAGATGGCTTTTTAAGGGATGAAGCCCATAAAAGGCTTTTGTCAGGAATGAAATATGAGGTCGTTTCAGATGATGTGTTTAAGGTCATGTCAGATACCCAGACCCCTCAGGGGATTTTAGCCCTTGTCAGGCAGTATGCTTACAGGGCGGAGGATTTACTGGCTGCCCCTGGCCCTGCTTTTTTAATGGTTCTGGAAAATATTCAGGATCCGGGAAATCTTGGAACGATTCTCAGGGCAGGAGAAGGTGCGGGGATCACCGGAGTGCTTATGAGCGATACCACGGCAGATATTTACAACCCAAAAGTCATCCGGTCCACCATGGGATCTGTCTTCCGCGTTCCATTTGCGTATACGGAAGACTTAACAGCATCTTTAAAGGCCTTAAAAGCCCACGGAGTCAGACTGTATGCGGCACATTTAAATGGCAGGAATAATTATGAAAAAGAGGATTATACTGTTGATACAGGGTTTTTAGTGGGAAATGAAGCAAACGGCCTGACGGAGGAAACGGCAGCCCTGGCGGATGCCTATGTAAAGATCCCCATGAAAGGAAAAGTGGAATCTTTAAACGCCGCGGTTGCGGCTTCTGTGCTGATGTTTGAGGCTGCCAGACAGCGGCGGGGATAATCGTCAGAAAATTGTAAGGCTTTTTATAAGTGGAAATGTTGAGAAATACTGGAACATATAGTATGATAGTTATAGTCAGCCATACAGAATTTGGCAGAACTATGATCTGTGTCATCAGATAGATTTGCCGGGCAGCTTTGCCTACAATGGCAGGGAAGGGGATTGAGGAGATGGCAGCAATCTATTGGCTTATTGCATTTGTAGTGCTTCTGGGAATTGAAGCGGTGACCATGGCCCTGACGACCATATGGTTTGCAGGCGGAGCATTGGTTGCATTTGTGTTTGCACTGTTTGGGATAAATATCCAGGTGCAGCTGGCATTATTTGTTATTGTATCCTTTGTACTTTTATTCTTTACCAGGCCTTTTGCCTTAAAGTATGTAAACCGGAATACCGTAAAGACTAATATGGAAAGCCTGATTGGAAAAAGCGCCAGGGTCACGGTTACGATCAACAACATGGAGGGAAAAGGTGCGGCGATCCTAAACGGTCAGGAATGGACGGCCAGGGCACAGGAGGAAAACAGTATATATCCGGTAGGTACTTTGGTGGAAGTAAAAGAAATAAGAGGTGTAAAATTAATTGTGAGTATGAATCAGGAGGAATCATAATATGGGAGTTGTTGGATTTACATCAGTTATTATTATATTGATTGTTATTCTTGCCTTATTGTCAACGTGTATCAGGATCGTTCCTCAGGCACAGGCTCTGGTTGTAGAGCGCTTGGGAGCTTATATTGAGACATGGTCTGTAGGTGTTCATATTAAGATGCCGATTCTTGACCGTGTGGCTAAAAGGGTCAATTTAAAAGAGCAGGTGGCGGATTTCCCGCCTCAGCCGGTTATTACAAAGGATAATGTTACCATGAGAATCGACACGGTCATATTTTTTCAGATAACAGACCCAAAGCTTTATGCTTACGGTGTTGAGAATCCCATCATGGCCATTGAGAATCTGACGGCTACGACCCTTCGTAACATCATTGGTGATCTGGAGCTGGATCAGACCCTGACTTCAAGAGAGACCATCAACGCGAAGATGAGGGAAACTCTTGATATTGCCACTGACCCATGGGGAATTAAGGTAAACCGTGTGGAGCTTAAGAATATTATGCCTCCGGCAGCCATTCAGGATGCCATGGAGAAGCAGATGAAGGCAGAGCGTGAACGCCGTGAAGCCATCTTAAGGGCAGAAGGAGAAAAGACATCCACCGTTCTTGTGGCGGAAGGAAAGAAGGAATCTGCCATCCTTGATGCGGAAGCTGAAAAGCAGGCTGCAATCCTTCATGCAGAGGCAGAAAAGGAAAAACGGATCCGTGAGGCGGAAGGCCAGGCGGAAGCCACCTTAAAGATCCAACAGGCCAATGCGGAGGGAATCCGTATGATTAAGGAAGCTGGTGCGGATCATTCAGTTTTAGTCATTAAGAGCCTGGAGGCATTTAAGGCGGTTGCTGACGGCAAGGCCACCAAAATCATCATCCCTTCCGATATTCAGAACATGGCCGGCCTGGTTTCTTCCATTACGGAGATCTCTAAGAATCCGATGGAATAATTTCCTTAATGGAGGTGAGCAAAGCCTGGCCCGGATTTTATTCTGAAGGGCGTTTGGGAAATCAGCTATTTGATGAGCCATGGGCGAATCAAACTTCCTTTCAGTTATAAACATACCGCAGCAGGAGGCAGATGTCCTCTTGCTGCGTTTTTCGCTTATTGGATTGTTTTTAAGGAGGGCTTATGGAACTGAAACTGGATTTAAGCAGGGAATATGGGCTGGTTCTGGAAGGCGGAGGAGCCAAGGGAGCTTACCAGATTGGTGCATGGAAGGCCCTGCGGGAGGTTGGAGTAAAGATAAAGGGAGTTGCAGGTGTTTCTGTTGGTTCCTTAAACGGTGCCCTTATTTGCATGGATGACTTGGAACTGGCGGAGAAGATATGGAAGAATATCGAGTACTCCCGGGTCATGGCGGTAAACGATGAGACCATAAAGGCATTGAGAGAAAGGGATTTCAAATCTTTAAATCTTCAGGAACTCATAAGCAGCGGTTTCCAGATCCTAAAGGATGGCGGATTTGACATCACTCCTTTAAAAAATCTCATTGAGGAAGTGGTGGGAGATGAGGAAAAGATCAGAAATTCAGACAGGGAGCTTTATACCGTAACCTATTCGGTTTCAGACAGAAAAGAGCTGGCTGAGGACATCAGGAAAGGTGATGCCGGGACGATTAAGGAAATGCTGCTGGCCAGCGCCTACTTTTTGGCATTTAAAAATGAAAAGCTGAGCGGAAAACGGTATATGGATGGGGGAGGGGTCAACAATGTGCCCATTAATGTGCTCCTTGACCACGGATATGAAGATGTCATTGTGATCCGTATTTACGGCCTGGGGATTGATAAGGAACGGACCACGGAGATCCCGGAGGGAATCCGGGTGTACCACATCGCTCCCAGGCAGGACCTGGGAGGAATCCTGGAATTTGATAAAAAACAGGCCAGAAAAAACATGACTTTGGGATATTTTGATGCAAAAAGGTTCTTATATGACCTTTGCGGGCGTATTTATTATATTGATGCACCTAATACGGAACCTTATTATTTTGACAAGATGATGTCAGAACTGGAATTTTTAAAAATATATATGCAGGATACCCTGAATGAAGAGGGAATGGCGGCCCTGACAGGGTACCGTGCATTTACGGAAAAATTATTCCCCAGGCTGGCTGAGGAGTTTAAGCTGAAGGAGGGCTGGGATTACAAGGATATGTACCTGGGACTGCTGGAAGATTTAGCAAAACGTCTGAAGGTCAGACGATTTCGGATTTATACGGTGGAAGAGCTGATAAAAGAGATCAGAAAGAAGCTCCGGTCCCTTGATAATGTGACGTTGTTTCCTCAAAGTGATAAGAAATAAAAAAAGTATTGCATAACTATACGCTATATACTATAATAATGTATAAAAATACAACAAGAAAAGCGGAGGAAGCAATATGAACTTAAAAGGAAGAAGTTTTATCACATTAAAGGATTATTCACCGGAAGAGATTGGATACTTACTGGACTTAGCCGCCGATTTAAAAGCCAGAAAAAAACAGGGGATTACAGGAAACTCCCTGAAGGGGAAAAACATTGCTCTTATTTTTGAAAAGCCGTCTACCCGCACCAGATGTTCTTTTGTGGTTGCTGCAGTGGATGAGGGCGCACACCCGGAATATTTGGGGAAAGATGATATCCAGCTGGGACACAAGGAAAGCGTGGAAGATACGGCAAGAGTTTTGGGAAGGATATTTGATGGGATTGAGTTCCGTGGATTCAAGCATAAGACAGTGGAAGACCTGGCTGAATATGCAGGCGTTCCGGTGTGGAACGGACTGACCGATGATTATCATCCCACCCAGATCCTGGCAGACCTTCTTACCATGAAAGAGCATTTCGGATATTTAAAAGGGCTCCGTTTCGTATATGCAGGAGATGGGCGCAATAACATGGCCAACAGCCTGATGATCGGCATGAGCAAGATGGGCGTTCATTTTACTATCCTGGCTCCCAAGAGCCTGTGGCCAAGGGAGGATCTGGTGGAATTATGCCAGGGCTATGCAAAGGAAAGCGGAAGCACTATCACTCTTACGGAGGATATTGACGGGGTTAAAGACGCTGATACCATTTATACCGACGTGTGGTGTTCCATGGGCGAAGAGGACAAGGCAGCCCAGCGAATTGCTCTTTTAAAACCATATCAGGTAAATAAGGAGCTGATGGAAAAGACCGGTAAAGACACTACCATATTCATGCACTGCCTGCCGGCTGTCAAAGGAAATGAAGTGACAGAAGAGGTTTTTGAATCAGGTGCATCTGTGGTATTTGATGAAGCAGAAAACAGAATGCATACCATTAAGGCTATAATGGTAGCAACGTTAGGAGAGTAGAAAATGTATATACAGGAACGAGGAAGAAGCTTGAGAAACGCTTCCATGATAGTGGATATTCTCCATATTGTGGTGGGAATCCTGATTGTAGTGCTGGCAGTCATATCATTTTTAAGTCCGGAAGACCATATGCTTTTGTTTCCGGCAATATTTTTCCTGGCCGGAATGCTCAACCTGATTAACGGAATTTATAAAATCAGACTCAGCGGCCGTGAAAAAAAGAAGAAGGCAGCGGGAATGGCGGTCCTCCTGTTTGGGATCCTTTTGACGGCCCTTACCGTGATCAGTGCGGTGAGCATCTGGTGGGGGTGATGTCATTGAAAACAGAAATCCTTAAACTCCTTAAGGAAAATGACGGCTATTTATCCGGGCAGGAGCTGTGCGGCCGCTTTGGGGTTTCCAGGACTGCAATCTGGAAGGCCATCCGACAGCTGGAAGAAGAAGGATATGAAATTGAAGCGGTTCGAAATAGGGGGTACCATTTCATCGGTTCTTGTGATATAATGACGAAAACAGAGATAGAAAGCTGTATTAAAGGGAAATTTGGCCGGGAAGTGGAGTATCATGAGACCATTGATTCCACCAACATAAGAGCCAGGCGTCTGGCAGAGGAAGGGGCTTCCCACGGAACTCTTGTTGTATCGGACTGCCAGAAGGCAGGCAGGGGCAGAAGAGGGCGCGCATGGGTATCTCCTTCCGGAAAGAACATATTTATGAGCCTGATCTTAAGACCTGACATCCTTCCTTCCGCGGCTTCCATGATAACACTGGTGGCAGCCCTTGCGGTTTATGACGGAATAAGGAATGTGACAGGCCTTTCAGCCGGCATCAAGTGGCCTAACGACATTGTGGCAAACGGGAAAAAGCTGTGCGGTATTCTGACGGAAATGAGCGCTGAGCTGGAAGGAATTCACTATGTAGTGGTAGGAATCGGAATCAACGTTAACGAAGGAGAATTTCCCGAAGAGGTCAGTCAGACGGCCACCTCCCTGCTTCTGGAAACAGGGGAAAAGGTGAGGAGAAGCCGGCTGATTGCCGCTGTTATGGAGGCTTTTGAGCAATATTATGAAAAATTTATCAGCCAGGGTGATTTATCCGGGCTGATAAGTGTCTATAATAAGCATATGGTCAATGCCGGAAAGGAAGTAAGAGTTCTGGATAAGTCAGGTGATTACATTGGCAAGGCCCTGGGAATCAATGAAAAAGGGGAGCTTCTTGTGGAAGCAGAACCGGGAGAGGTAAGACATGTGATTTCCGGAGAGGTATCAGTCCGGGGAATCTATGGATATGTATGATGAAGAACCATTTGCTTTATGATAAGTTACAGGTTTTAGAACCTAAGGAAAAAGAACTGGATACAAGAAAGCGATTAAAGGCCATGGAGCGCCCCCTTTTATCCTGGTACAAAGAGCATGCCAGGGCGCTTCCATGGAGGGACCGGCCGGAGCCATACCGTGTGTGGATATCGGAGATCATGCTCCAGCAGACCAGAGTGGAGGCTGTAAAACCATATTTTGAGCGTTTTATGGAGGCTTTGCCTGGGATTGGGGATCTGGCGGCAGTGCCGGAAGACCGGTTATTAAAACTCTGGGAAGGCCTTGGCTATTACAGCAGGGCGAAAAATCTAAAGAAAACAGCAGAGCTTCTTGTAGAGCAGTATGGCGGAGAGCTTCCGGCATCCTACGAGGAGCTTAAAACGCTTCCTGGGATCGGGTCCTATACTGCAGGTGCCATTGCTTCCATCGCCTTTGGAATCCCGGTTCCTGCTGTGGATGGCAATGTTTTACGGGTGGTTTCCAGGGTGATGGGCAGCAGGGATGACATTTTAAAACAGGCAGTCAAACGCCGTATGGAGGAGGAGTTAAGTGCTGTGATGCCAAAAGGGGCAGCCAGCTCTTATAACCAGGGGCTTATTGAGATCGGTGCCATTGTCTGCGTGCCCAACGGAGCGCCTCTGTGCAGCCAGTGTCCCCTGGCCTCGATCTGCATTGCAAGGAGCAAAGACCTTATAAGCGAGATTCCCGTAAAAACGCCTAAAAAGGCACGCCGGAGCGAGGATAAGACGGTGATGCTCCTGCGGCAGGCTGGGCGGATCGCCATTCGGAAACGGGAGGACACAGGGCTTTTGGCTTCTCTTTATGAGTTTCCCAATGTGGATGGACACTTGGAAGGAGAGGCGCTCCTCACCAGGCTGGGAGTGAAGGAGGCTGTAATAACGCCCCTTTCAGCCGCAAAACATGTGTTCAGCCATGTGGAATGGCATATGATAGGATATCAAATTGAACTTGAGGAACGGCCGGCCGGAGATTTTTTATGGGTCACAGCAGAGGACTTAAAGAAAAATTATTCCCTGCCAGGCGCATTTAAAGCGTATACAAAATTAATCAGGTGATATAATGAAAAAGATTCTTTTTATATTTAATCCACGTTCAGGGAAAGCTCAGATCAGGAATAAGCTGTTGGATATCCTGGATATTTTTACAAAGGCAGGTTATGAACTGTCGGTCCATGTGACCCAGCGGTGCGGTGACGCAATGGAAGCCGCAGCAGAATACGGAGGCAATGCTGACTTAGTGGTGTGCAGCGGGGGAGACGGGACCTTAAATGAAACCATAAGCGGTCTCATGAAATTGGACCATTTACCCAATCTGGGGTACATTCCTGCCGGTTCCACCAATGATTTTGCTTCCAGTTTAAAAATTTCCAAGAATATGATACGGGCGGCTGAGGCCGCGGTTTATGGCGAACCCTTTCCAATTGACATCGGCTGTTTCTGTGAGGACAGGCATTTTGTATATATAGCAGCTTTTGGAGCTTTTACAGAGGTATCTTATTTAACGCCCCAGGATAAGAAAAATGTTCTGGGACATCAGGCCTATATGCTGGAAGGCATGAAGAGCCTGGCTTCCATAAAGTCCTATGGAATGAAGATTGAGTGTGAGGAGCTTCCTGCGGGTATACCCTTATACCCGGAGAGCGTGGGTAAGAAAGAGGAAATGATTCTGGAAGGAGAATTTATTTTCGGTATGATCACCAACACCATAAGCGTCGGAGGCTTTAAAGGACTTGTGACACAGGATGTGGCTCTGGACGACGGCGAATTTGAAGTGCTTTTAATCCGCACGCCCAAGACTCCTCTGGATCTGACCAATATCATTAACTACATGTTTCTGAAAGAAGAACCGAACGAATACGTCCATAAATTTCGGACAAGGTCTTTGAGAATTCTCTCGGAAGAGCCTATTGACTGGGTATTAGATGGGGAATTCGGCGGGACCAAGAGGGAAGTTAATATCATTAATTTAAAGAAAAGAATCCAAATTATGAGAAAAGTGCCGAAAAAGTAATAAAACTGCTTTTTAAGCAGAAATATGTTGAAATATGGATTCCGGTAGTATATAATGAAAAGTTGTGTGGGCTTTATGTATACCTCTTAGCGAAAGGACGTTATTAAGTGGAAAAGGATAATTTTTTAGATAAGCTGGGAAAACTTGTCGAACTTGCAAAAACGAAGCACAATGCTTTGGACGTAACGGAGATTAATAACTTCTTTATGGGGGAAGAACTGACAACCGAGCAGATGGATCAGATTTATACGTACCTGGAGAATCGCGGCGTAGACGTGATCCCGGTCATTGACGATTCCGTTTTAACTGATGATGTGCTCCTGTCGGACGACCTGCTTTTAGACGATGATCTTGATGACAGCTTTGTAAAAGATGTAGACGAGGAAGATATTGATCTTGACGCCATTGACCTGTTAGAGGGCATTGGAACGGAAGATCCTGTCCGCATGTATTTAAAGGAAATTGGCACGGTACCACTTTTGAACGCAGAGGAAGAACTGCGCCTTGCTAAGAGAAAAGCGGATGGCGATGATGATGCCAAAGAGCGCTTGATCGAGGCAAATTTGCGCCTTGTAGTCAGTATTGCAAAGCGCTATACAGGGCGCGGAATGAGTTTCCTTGATCTGGTTCAGGAAGGGAATCTGGGCCTTATTAAAGGCGTGGAAAAATTTGATTATACTAAAGGTTATAAGTTAAGTACATATGCTACTTGGTGGATACGGCAGTCTGTAACCAGAGCTCTTGCAGATCAGGCCAGAACAATTCGTGTGCCTGTGCATATGGTGGAAACCATTAACAAAATGTCCAAGATGCAGAGAAAACTGACTCTTGAGCTTGGATACGAACCATCTGTAATGGAACTTGCGGAAGCCCTTGACATGTCTGAGGACAAGGTTATGGAGATCATGCAGATCGCCAGAGAACCTGCATCCCTTGAAACACCGATCGGTGAAGAGGATGATTCCAACCTGGGAGATTTCGTAGCCGATAATAATGTGGTGACTCCGGAAGGTAATGTGGAATCCGTGATGCTGAGAGAGCACATTGATGCCCTGCTTGGAGATTTAAAGGAGAGGGAGCGTCAGGTAATCGTACTCAGATTCGGTCTGGAAGACGGCCATCCCCGTACACTGGAAGAAGTAGGAAAAGAATTTAATGTTACCCGGGAGCGCATCAGGCAGATAGAAGCAAAAGCACTTAGGAAGCTTAGAAATCCTGTCCGCAGCAAACGGATCAGAGATTTCCTATAAGAAACAGGAGGCGTGGCAGGCTACTGCAGACGCCTTTTTGTGATTTGAACGCAGCAGTCTGCGTTCATGCCCGGTGAAGCGGGGCAGGGCCTCCCCGCACTGTCGGGTATGCTGTGAGCAATGAGTAAAGCGTAGGGGGTGGCCCTTGGCCATTGGGAATATCCGCTTTACAATAGCAGGGAAGGAGCTACCATGAACCAGAGAAATTATCAGAAGGAATTGGATCAGGTCATCGCAGGATTAGAGGAACAGGGAAAAGTTCCCAGGCTTCTTTTGCACAGCTGCTGTGCGCCGTGCAGCAGCTATGTGCTGGAGTATTTATCCCGCTATTTTGAAATAACCGTGTATTTTTATAATCCCAATATATCTCCGCCGGAAGAATACAAAAGGCGGGTAAAGGAGCAGGAAAGACTTATTGCCGCCATGAATTTTGTCCATCCTGTTACCATGGAAACAGGAGCCTATGAACCGAATGAATTTTACCGGATAGCAAGAGGCCTTGAACAGGAACCGGAAGGGGGAAGCAGGTGCTTTAAATGCTATGAGCTTCGCCTTCAGGAGGCTGCCAAGGTGGCCCAGGCCGGCCGTTTTGATTACTTTACCACCACTCTGTCCATAAGCCCCTTAAAGAATGCCGGGAAGCTGAATGAGATCGGTGAAAAGCTGGCAAAAGAATACCGGGTTGCTTATCTGCCCTCCGATTTTAAGAAAAAAGATGGATATAAGCGGTCTGTGGAGCTTTCCGGAGAATACGGTCTTTACAGGCAGGATTACTGTGGCTGTGTCTATTCCCAGCAGGAAAGACAGGCTCTTTCCAAGATATCTTAGGCGGGATATTTCCTTTGGAAAATATGCAAAAGACAGATGGTTTGTCTTGACACAAATTGGATATTGATATAAAATTAACTGCAAGGAGTATAAAAAAAATTGAGGATAAAGGAGAAAATCTTATGTTATCAAAAACACTGACTGTAGTAAATCCATCCGGACTTCATTTAAGACCAGCTGGGGTTCTGTCCCAGACAGCTATGAAATTTAAATGCGATGTAATCATCGAGCACGGAGAGAAAAGGATTGTGGCTAAGAGCGTGTTAAACGTTATGGCAGCTGGAATTAAGTGCGGAACAGAGATCAAATTGATCTGTGACGGCGAAGATGAAGCGGCAGCAATGAAGACCATGACAGAAGCTATTGAAAGCGGTCTTGGAGAGATGTAATACAGTTTTTCATTTTATGAGAGAAAATTGTATAAGCCCTGGGAAGGTGATTCCCAGGGCTTTTTCTATTGGGAAAAAGGGCGCAGAATACGCGGGTATGGCAACAGAAAAGCTTTGAAAATAAAATCCAGACTTAATTATTGAAAGCAAAGACTTAAAAATATTAGAAGTTTGTTCCAGAATCCTTGAAAGGGCCTGAAATTGTATGGTTTGAGAGGAAAAAACGTTGAGCTTGTTTATAATTGAAAGAATATAACTTGAAAAAGATATAGAAGTCGAATTATCTGACAATTGTGAAATAAAATACGTTTACAAGGAGAGAAAAATGTAGTATTATCAACTAAAATTTACTGTTACACGTTAGTACCAATATGCAGAGGAAGCAGTCAGGAACAGGTTTTGGGCATACCTTGTGCTGCGGGAAGCATGGGCAGGAATCAGGAACGCCTTGCGGGCATACCATTATGCCCGGAAAGCGTGGGCAGGAATCACGAGCGCCCTGCGGGCATACCATTATGCCCAGAGAGCATGGGCAAGAATAAAGAAAGGAAGAGATTATGGACATGAGTTTAAAATCCCCCAATAAAAAGGCGCCGCAAGGGCTGTATGATCCCCGCTTTGAGCATGATAACTGCGGCATCGGAGCAGTGGCCAACATAAAAGGCATAAAGACTCACAGGACGGTGGAGCAGGCTCTTCATATCGTGGAGAATCTGGAACACCGTGCAGGAAAAGATGCGGAAGGAAAGACAGGAGACGGAGTCGGAATCATGCTCCAAATCTCCCATAAATTTTTTAAAAAGGTTGCAAAGCCCCTGGGCATAGAACTTGGAGAGGAAAGAGAATACGGTGTGGGTATGTTTTTCTTCCCTCAGGATGAGCTTGCCAGAAACCAGGCCAAAAAGATGTTTGAGATCATCGTAAAAAAAGAAGGCCTGGAATTTTCGGGCTGGAGAGATGTGCCCATTCATCCGGAGCTGATCGGTGCAAAGGCGGTGGACTGTATGCCCTGCATTGCCCAGGGCTTTGTAAAGAAGCCGGTGGATACTGCAAAGGGGCTGGAATTTGACCGGAAGCTGTATGTTTCAAGGCGGATCTTTGAGCAGAGCAATGACAATACCTATGTGGTTTCCTTAAGCAGCAGGACCATTGTCTATAAGGGCATGTTTTTGGTGAAAGAGCTGAGAAAGTTTTTCCCGGATCTTCAGGACAAGGATTATGAATCCGCAGTCGCAGTGGTTCATTCCCGGTTCAGCACCAACACAAACCCCAGCTGGATGAGGGCTCATCCCAACCGTCTTATCGTACATAACGGGGAGATCAATACCATCCGCGGAAATGTGGATAAGATGATGGCCAGGGAAGAGAATATGGAATCCGAGTATTTCCGGTATGACATGCACAAGGTCCTTCCCATCATTAATCAGGAAGGTTCGGACTCTGCCATGCTTGACAACGCCCTGGAATTTATGATGATGAGCGGAATGGAT
Source organism: Lachnospiraceae bacterium (assembly GCA_902363835.1). GTDB lineage: Bacteria > Bacillota > Clostridia > Lachnospirales > Lachnospiraceae > Lacrimispora. Next base: position 143,669 of record CABJBM010000013.1, on the reverse strand, counting down.
CTTCCCCTGTCAGTTATGGTGACAATTCCTGCACCGTGGGAGCATGACAAATCCATGTCTCAGGAGATCAAGGACTTTTACCGTTACTATGGGACCATGATGGAGCCCTGGGATGGCCCGGCTTCCATTGTGTTCAGCGACGGTGACCTGGTTGGAGCCGTTCTGGACCGCAACGGACTCCGCCCCTCCAGATATTACATTACGGATGATGACCAGATGATTCTGGCTTCTGAGGTAGGTGCCATTGACATTGAGCAGAACCATGTGGTAAGAAAAGAGCGCCTTCGTCCCGGCAAGATGCTTCTCATTGATACGGTCAGGGGCTGCTTAATCAGCGATGAAGAGCTGAAAGAATATTATGCGTCCCGGCAGCCTTACGGGGAATGGCTGGATTCCAATTTGATTGAACTGAAAGAGCTGCCCATTCCCAATAAAGGGGTTCCCGTTATGAGCGGAGAAGAAAGGGCAAAGCTGCAGAAGACTTATGGTTATACCTATGAGGAATATAAAACCATGATCCTTCCCATGGCATTAAACGGAGCGGAAGCGGTTTCCGCCATGGGTGCGGACAGTCCCTTAGCAGTGCTGAGTAAAAAGCATCAGCCTTTGTTCAACTATTTCAAACAGCTTTTTGCCCAGGTCACCAATCCGCCCATTGATTCCATCCGTGAGGAGATCGTCACCTCTACTACGGTTTATGTAGGCGAAGAAGGGAATATCCTGGAGGAGACAGCGGAAAACTGCAAAATACTGAAGGTCAATAATCCGATCCTCACCTGTACGGACTTGCTGAAAATTAAGAACATGAAAAGACCCGGCTTTAAGGTAGAGGTCATCCCCATTACCTACTATAAAAACACTTCTCTGGAAAAAGCCATTGACAGGCTGTTTTTGGAGGCGGACCGGGCTCACCGGGATGGGGCAAATATCATTATCCTGTCTGACCGGGATATTGATGAAAACCATGTGCCAATTCCCTCCCTTCTTGCGGTATCGGCACTTCAGCAGCATCTGGTGAAGACTAAGAAGAGGACTTCCGTAGCCCTTATACTGGAGAGCGGAGAACCAAGGGAAGTACATCATTTCGCCACTCTGCTGGGATACGGGGCCTGTGCCATTAACCCCTACCTTGCCCAGGAATCCATCCGTTCCCTCATTGAAAACGGCATGCTGGATAAGGATTATTATGCGGCTGTGGAAGATTATAATGCGGCGGTTCTTCATGGCATTGTGAAGATCGCTTCCAAAATGGGAATCTCCACCATACAGTCCTATCAGGGAGCCCAGATTTTTGAAGCCATCGGTATTTCAAGGAAAGTGGTGGATAAATATTTTACGGATACAGTGAGCCGGGTGGAAGGAGTCACCTTAGATGACATTGCCAATGATGTGGATGTTCTGCACTCAGCCGCCTTTGATCCCCTTGGCCTTGACGTGGATCTGACTCTGGACAGCGTGGGAAGCCATAAGGAAAGGGCAGGCCAGGAAGAGCATTTATACAATCCCGTTACCATTCATCTTCTTCAGGAAGCAGCCAGAACCGGAAGCTACCAGGTATTTAAAGAGTATACCAATGCTTTGACAAAGGAAGGCCAGACAGTTAATTTAAGGAGCCTTTTGGACTTTGATTATTCCAAAGCAAAGGAAATTCCGGTGGAAGAGGTGGAAAGCGAAGAGTCCATTGTGAAACGGTTTAAAACGGGAGCAATGTCCTACGGCTCCATTTCCCAGGAAGCACACGAAACCCTGGCAATTGCCATGAACCGGATTCACGGAAAGTCCAACAGCGGCGAGGGCGGCGAAAGTCTGGAACGTCTGATACCCGGGGCGGACGGCATAAACCGTTGTTCCGCCATCAAGCAGGTGGCTTCCGGGCGCTTTGGAGTGACCTCCAGGTATTTGGTCAGCGCCAAGGAGATCCAGATCAAAATGGCCCAGGGCGCAAAGCCGGGAGAAGGAGGCCAGCTTCCAGGGGAGAAGGTTTACCCATGGGTTGCCAAAACCAGGCATTCAACTACCGGCGTAGGCCTTATTTCCCCGCCTCCTCACCATGATATTTACTCCATTGAGGATTTGGCCCAGCTGATTTATGATCTGAAAAATTCCAACACCGATGCCAGGATTTCCGTTAAACTGGTTTCTGAGGCAGGAGTGGGTACGGTTGCCGCAGGTGTTGCAAAGGCCGGCGCACAGGTAATTCTTATTTCAGCTTTTGACGGCGGAACCGGTGCGGCTCCCAGAAATTCCATTTACAATGCAGGCCTTCCCTGGGAGCTTGGTGTGGCAGAGGCTCATCAGACCCTGATCATGAATGGGCTTCGGGATAAGGTGATCCTGGAAACAGACGGAAAGCTGATGACGGGACGGGATGTTGCCATTGCCTGTATGCTTGGAGCAGAGGAGTTTGGATTTGCAACAGCTCCCCTTGTGACCATGGGCTGTGTTATGATGAGAGTCTGTAATCTGGACACCTGCCCCGTGGGAATTGCCACCCAGAATCCGGAGCTTAGAAAGCGTTTTAAAGGAAAGCCGGAATATGTGATCAACTTCATGCATTTCATTGCCAAAGAGCTTCGGGAGTACATGGCAAAGCTTGGCATCCGCACCGTAGATGAGCTTGTGGGAAGGACGGATCTGTTAAAGAAGAAAGATAATATTCCTTCTGGAAGAGCTGGGAAAGTGGACTTCTCCGCTATTTTAGGAAATTCCCATGGAGAGCAGAAGCTTTTAGGCTACGGCAAAAAACAGGTGTATGATTTTGAACTGGATAAGACCATAGATGAAAGGATTATCCTTAAGAAATTAAAAGAAGCCCTTAAAGCAGGCCAGAGAAAGAGCCTTCATATTGATGTTTCCAATACGGACCGGGCCCTGGGCACCATCTTTGGTTCGGAAATCACCAGGCTTTATCCTGAGGGACTTTCAGAGGATACCTTTACCATCAACTGCACAGGCAGCGGCGGCCAGAGTTTTGGCGCCTTTATCCCCAGGGGACTTACCTTAGAGCTGGTAGGTGACAGCAACGATTACTTTGGAAAAGGGCTTTCCGGAGGCAAGCTGGTGGTTTATCCGCCTCAGGGCGTCAAGTTTAAGGCTGAGGATAACATTATCATCGGAAACGTGGCCTTATACGGAGCGACCAGCGGAAAGGCTTTTATCTGCGGGATCGCAGGTGAACGGTTCTGTGTCAGGAATTCCGGAGCATCCGCTGTTGTGGAAGGCGTAGGAGACCATGGATGTGAATACATGACAGGGGGCCGCGTGGTGGTGCTTGGACCTACGGGCAAGAACTTTGCCGCGGGAATGAGCGGCGGTATCGCCTATGTGCTGGATGAAAAGAGGGATTTTTATAAGAGACTTAATAAGGAAATGGTTTCCTTTGAAGAGGTCACCAATAAATATGATGTCCTTGAATTAAAAGACATGATCAAAGAGCATGTGGCTTACACCAATTCCCCAAAGGGAAAAGAGATCCTTGACAACTTTGGAGAATATCTTCCCAAATTCAAGAAAATCATGCCTCATGATTACAGGCGCATGATGAACACCATTGTCCAGATGGAGGAAAAGGGCTTAAGCAGTGAACAGGCCCAGATTGAAGCATTTTATGTGAATACAAAAAAATAAGGAGGAGCGGAAATGGGAAAGCCAACAGGATTTTTAGAATACAGCAGAAAAACGGGAAAAACGGTAGATCCCAAAGCTCGTATAAAAAATTATAACGAGTTTCATCTGCCTCTTTCCGAAAAAGAACAAAAATGCCAGGGTGCGCGCTGCATGGACTGCGGCGTCCCCTTCTGCCAGTCAGGGGTGATCTTAAAAGGAATGGTTTCCGGCTGTCCCCTTAACAATCTGATCCCGGAATGGAATGAGCTTGTTTACACTGGAACATGGCAGCAGGCCTACAACAGGCTGAAAAAGACCAACAGCTTTCCGGAGTTTACCGCAAGAGTGTGTCCAGCCCCTTGTGAGGCAGCATGTACCTGCGGCTTAAACGGAGACCCGGTGAGCATCAAGGAAAATGAGTACGCCATCATTGAACGCGCTTATGAGAGCGGCATTGCAGGCTCCAACCCTCCCAAGATCCGCACAGGGAAAACTGTGGCTGTTATCGGTTCCGGCCCGGCAGGGCTGGCAGCAGCAGACCAGCTGAACAAAAGAGGGCACACTGTCACTGTACTGGAAAGAGAGGACCGCATAGGCGGCCTGCTCATGTATGGGATTCCCAACATGAAGCTGGAAAAGCAAGTTATTGACAGGAAAGTGGAGATCATGAAGCAGGAAGGAGTGATATTCCTGACAGGTGCCGACGTAGGAAAGAACCAAAAGGCCAAAGACCTGTTAAAGGATTATGACCGGGTCATCTTGACCTGCGGAGCTTCAAATCCCAGGGATTTAAAGGTTCCTGGAAGAGATGGGGAGGGAATCTATTTTGCCGTGGATTTCTTAAAATCCACCACAAAGAGCCTGTTAAATTCCAACTTACAGGATAATAGCCATATTTCTGCGAAGGGAAAGCACGTTATTGTCATCGGTGGCGGAGATACCGGAAATGACTGCGTAGGAACTGCCATCCGCCATGGCTGTGCCTCTGTCACCCAGCTTGAGATGATGCCAAAGCTCCCTGAAAAACGGACTCCGGACAACAGCTGGCCTGAATGGCCGAAGGTGTTGAAAACTGATTACGGCCAGGAAGAATCCATTGCTGTATTTGGCAAGGATCCCAGGGTATATCAGACCACGGTAAAGGAGTTCATCAAAGACAAGGCCGGCAAGGTGGTGAAAGCGGTGCTGGTTGGACTGGAATCTAAAAAGGATGAAAAGACCGGCCGTATGACCATGGAACCGGTGGCTGGCAGTGAAAGAGAAGTTCCGGCGGACATTGTTTTAATTGCGGCAGGGTTTTTAGGCGCGCAGAATTATGTGAGCGACGCTTTTGGCGTGAAATTAAACGGCAGAAGCAACGTGGAGACGGAAGACGGGAAATATAAGACAAATGTGGATAAGGTATTTGCAGCCGGAGACATGCGCCGGGGGCAGTCCCTGGTGGTCTGGGCCATCAGAGAAGGCAGGGAAGTGGCTAAGGAAGTGGATATCAGTTTAATGGGGTATTCAAACCTGGCATAAGTCCAAAGGGCATGACTATAAAGAAAAAAGAGGTTTTTGCAAAATAGGTGAGCAGTCATCTATTGAGCAAAAACCTCTTTTTTAAAGATTCTGAAATGGTGTAATATTTCAATTATTACATATTGTTTATATTAAATATTTTTAAGGAAAAGTATTCAGATGTTTTGTTGCCATCTCCCATACAGCAGAACATGACAATTTTTTTTGCTTCAAATTCCATGGAAATATCTTTATTATTATACTCACAAATCAATTCATCTTTAATACGTCTGTCAATATTAGAAAATGTTAAAGTGGAATGAAATTTCCACTGTTTACCGTCAAAACCCAAAGGTTCAATTCCGAATTTTGTTTTTAATTCCCTGCATAGTTTCATATGAATATTTTGCAATTCACTGGATTCTTTTATCTTTAGCCAGGCAAGAATACTTTCTTCACTCAACGAATTTACTTTAACCTTTTCAACGGATATTTTAAATGGTTTCATAGCTGAACAAAAGATTTCTATGAATTTTTCCATTGCATATATATCATATTCATATGGAAACGATTGTTTAAGTGATATATGTTGAGGCAATAATGCTGCTTCTGTTCCTGTGTTGTATTTTTTATTCAGATTGAATGTAAGGTCTCTTGCAATATTGTGGACTTTTTCATCAGTTAAAACTGAAATTCCTATATGCATACTTCCACCCCGCTAATTAGATGTTATTAATACTTAATTCATTTGTCATTTGTGAAAGGAAATTCCTATTGCATCATTTTTTATTATGATATAAAAAGAACTCTGAGGATTTCCCTGTCAGCAATCGATCCCGGCCTTCCTGGCCTGGCTGCACAAGTCCCTGGTTTTCAGTCTATACTCTTTTCCGTCCTTAATAAAATGTGTTCCGCACTGCCTGAACTGAAAATGTACCTTATTCTCCATGCATTGTTCTCTTAAAGATAAAACCCAATCATAATGAAGGGGTCTTGCATTGTAATCCGACTCGCCTCCTGCGACCACCAGTTCGATTCCTTTTAAGTAAGTTTCTATGTGGATCTCCCCAATAAGGGGCTGGCAAATGATATTTTTATGCTTAATGGGAAGCCGGGAAAATACGGAAAGGCGATAATCGGCCCTGTCCTGATTTTCAATGGTACAACCCACTGTTACATTATCATAACCATCACCCCAATCTTCTGGAATGCACTTCATAAATCTCTCGATCCGCTTTGTTAAAAAAATAAAATGCAGGTCAGGCCGCCGGCGAATGATTGCCCAGCATTCATTTCGCCATGGATCAGCATCTTCGATCAGAAAATCACTGGAAAAACAGAGAAACACAGTTTGACCTGGTTTCATTTTATATTCGCCCTTTTTGTTTTTTAATATGGGAGCTTCAAATTTATCTGTCTTTACAATCTCTTCCGTACGAATTCCCCGTTTGCCGTCGCCTTTATGGACATAACAGAATTTGCAGCCCTCACTGTACTTATGGCAGCCCCTCCATGGATTCCAGATAGCCATGATTATATCCCCCCCTGTAAAATAAAGTTTTCGTTAATACGATTCTATCATGAGATCAGAAAAAATCACAGCAGGATTTTTCATAACGAAAATATGATGTATGATTAACGATAATTATAACCTGTAAAAAGACAGAGTTCCTTATTATAGTAATAGTGGAGGGCATCAACTGTTTTCTATGAAAAAACGGAGGGAATAAGAAAATTATGAATAAAAAACTTTATGAAAGGTGTTTTCAGAGCCATTTTACCGGTTTCACAATCAAAGCGGCTCTTTTCATTTCAGTTCTGATCATATATTTCATAGCCAGATGGCTGTGAAGCAGAAACGGCAGATTAAAGGGCGTGTTTTGCAAAATATTGACTAATGTAAGAAGCCGGCGGGATATTTGTCAGGAGAGCCTAATGGGGGAGAGGAGCTCTCTCATTAAGATATTTCTTTGCCAAAGGAATCAGACTTCCTCCTGCTAAATTTCCTGCAGAGATGATCACAATATATAAGAATGCTTTTGCGCTCCAGGAGCCTCCCATAGTAAAGTAAAACATATCTGCAATGCTGTGTTCATAACCGGACAGGATAAATACCATGACCGGCAGGGCTAAAGATAAATATCTTCCGATGCCGTCTTTTATGGTTTGATAACCAATAACTGCAATGCACATCATAATACCGCACATAACTGCCATGATAAAAGTGCTGAACAGGGTATCCGACAGCTTTGTGTTCACAAGTTCTCTTGTATGATCTGCTAATCTGGCCAGTTTGGTATGTCTGAACACAATGCCGGTTCCCACGGTCCCTGCAAAGTTCCCTATGTATACAATAAGTACGGTTAATAAATAGGAAGGTTTTTCGTTAACAATGTAACAAACCTTTCCGGTAAACAGATTAAATCCAAAGGTATATATGGTAAATAATCCGATTGAAAATAAAAAAGAACCGGCTATATGATTATCAAGAGTTAAATAAATCACTCCGCCCATACTGATGGCAATTCCGGCTATGATGGCGTTAATAAATGTTTTCATGGGTGAATGCTCCTTTTTCTTTTTCAAAACTTATTTTCCGGCTGCAAAAGGACTTTTTGCATGGCCATGTCATATTATAGCATAAGAAAAGGGGTTTACAAGGACAATATTTTTATTGACATAATTTATCAACCGAAACAGCCGGACCGTCAATATATTTCAGTTGGCAGATGGTAATCAGCCTTTTCGGTATATTTAAAAATGTACAAAGGTAAACAAAAAAGAAGCAGAGCCTAAAATTGAAATCATTTTATGACTCTGCATATATATTAATAAGTATTATATAAATAACATTGGTGCTGTCTGCCAGTGTAGGTGCCGGTTGGATTTATACATTAAATCGGAAGAGCACAACATCTCCATCCTTAACAATATATTCCTTGCCTTCCAGGCGAACCAGGCCTTTTTCCTTGGCAGCACTGTAGGTTTTGCAGTCCAGAAGATCCTGGTAATTCACAACCTCCGCACGGATAAATCCACGTTCAAAATCAGAATGGATCTTGCCGGCAGCCTGAGGTGCTTTGGTACCTTCCTTTATGGTCCATGCTCTTGTTTCAGTGGGACCGGCAGTTAAATAGCTGATAAGTCCCAGGAGCTGATAGCTGGCTGCGATCAGTTTTTCTAAACCGGATTCCGTAAGCCCCAGATCCTCTAAGAACATCTTTTTTTCATCTTCTTCCAACTCTGCGATTTCCTGTTCAATCTGGGCACAGATAACAAAAACCTCACAGTGATTTTCTTCTGCGAATTTGCGGACTTTTCCCACATACTCATTGGCAGCTCCGTCATCAGCCAGATCGTCCTCACAGACATTGGCAGCAAAGATCACAGGTTTAAAGGTGAGAAGATTAAGGGAAGAAACGAATTCTCTTTCATCCTCATCCTGGACTTCCATGCCTCTTGCCAGATTTCCATCCTCTAAGTAGGCCTTGATCCTCTTTAAAATTTCCAGTTCCTTTGCAAGGGACTTATCGTTCATTGCGCCCTTTGTGGTCTTGGCAATGCGGCGGTCTAAGATTTCCAAATCGGAAAAAATCAGTTCCAGATTTATGGTTTCAATATCCCGCAGAGGATCCACGCTTCCATCCACATGAATGACATTGGTATCCTCAAAGCAGCGGACTACATGAACGATGGCATCCACTTCCCTGATGTTGGAAAGAAACTGGTTACCCAGACCTTCTCCCTTGGAAGCTCCTTTTACAAGTCCTGCAATATCGACAAATTCAATCACAGCAGGGGTGATTTTTGCGGAATCATACAGAGCGGCCAGCTGGCCTAAGCGCACATCAGGAACCGGAACAACTCCCACATTGGGATCAATGGTACAAAAAGGATAGTTAGCAGACTCTGCACCGGCCTTTGTAAGAGAATTGAATAAGGTGCTTTTACCTACATTTGGCAATCCGACAATACCTAATTTCATAGCAATTACCTTCCTAATATTGTTTATATTTATGGTTGATTTTTATCTGCAACTAATATAGAATATCATATTATCCATAAAAATAAAAGAGAAAAACACAAGAATCAAATCTTTGTCGAATTATAGTTGAATATGTCGGGCGAATATGTTTGATTTTTGTGTTTTCACGGGGTAAAATAAAGAAAACATCGAAAGGAGAAGACGAATGGCAAATACGGCAGATATTAGTTTTGTTCATTTGGGAATTACCATAGACCATTTGCAAAACAGTATCTCAATATTTGGATTCCGCATTGCATTTTACGGGATTATCATAGGGTTTGGAATATTGGCAGGTCTTTGGATTGCAACCAGCGATGCAAAACGCAGGGGACAAGATCCGGATGTTTATCTGGACTATACCCTATATGCAATCATAATTTCCATTATAGGGGCCCGAATCTATTACGTTTTATTTGATTGGGACAACTATAAGGATGATCTGCTTCAAATTTTAAATACCAGGGCAGGAGGGCTGGCTATTTATGGCGGTGTCATAGGGGCGGTCCTAACTCTAATTGTTTATACCAGGGTGAAGAAACTTTCCTTCTTTTCCCTGGCTGACACTGGATGCCTTGGATTGATAACCGGGCAGATTATAGGAAGATGGGGAAACTTCTTTAATTGCGAGGCGTTTGGCGGATATACCGACAGCCTGTTTGCTATGAGAATCAGAAGAGCGCTGGTTAATGAGAATATGATATCAAGAGAGCTTTTGAACCATTTGATCGTAAGAGATGGGGTAGAGTATATACAGGTACATCCTACTTTCCTTTATGAGTCGGTCTGGAATCTCTGCGTGCTGGCTTTTATGCTTTGGTATAGAAAACGCAAGAAATTCGATGGGGAGATGCTTTTTATTTACCTGCTTGGCTATGGTTTGGGACGGGTGTGGATTGAAGGACTCCGCACGGACCAGCTAATATTCTTTAGTACTGGCATTCCGGTGTCTCAGGCACTGTCATTAATTCTGGTAGTGATATCTACTCTTGTGCTCTTCTGCAAACACAGACAGATACGAAAAAAGAGCAAAGGAGAAGTAATGATATGATGATGTCAAAAGAAGAGTTAATACACGATATTGAAGAAGCAAGGGAAAGATTAAATAAAAGTATTGAGCATGACGATGAAGATATTATTTATCACAGAAGTGTGGAACTGGATAAATTAATTGAACAATATATTGCCGCAGGCTATTAATACCGAAAGCCTGTGATATCTTTTGTGCAGGCTTAAGAAAAACACGGGAAGAGACGGAACTCTTTCCGTGTTTTTTTGTTGCGGATCAGACAGCAGCTTAAAAATAGCTGCTTTTTTTGTGGTTTTATGCTGCATATCCGGCCCTCTTTTTGTCAATCACTGGGATATGCTGTCTGTCCTTTCCTGGTTTTGGTGTCATAATTTTTTCAAGACAGGTTTGAAAGAAGGCGTTTCTCGCTTTTGTGTAAAAAGAGTACTCAGATAAGAGAAAATATTGTAGAATATCAGCAAGGATATTTAAAAAATGACAAATAAAAAGTTGCTGAAAAGGAGAACAAAAACATGTGTACCAGTTTCATCAAAAAGACCGGAAATAATCATTATATTGCAATGAACTTTGACAACAATGGAATGAAATACAGCATTGATACTAAGAAAAAGGATTGGTTTATTGTTTCTGTTGATACTGGCAAAACAAAAAGCCCGAGTTTCGGAGTTCATAAATCAGGGATTTTTTTTAACAACCTTTGTGTCGATTCCAATGGAAAAGGCGGGTACAGGCGGACAAAAGGAGTTGTCCATACCACAAGATTTCTTTCGGGCATTATTGACGGGAAAATTCAGGCTGACCATTTAGGGGATTACCTAAAACAGACGGAGATCGTCAATGTGCCTGACTGGAGCACTCATAATATGATATGCGACACACAGGGCAGTACATGGATAATAGAGCCGGGAAGGGGAAATTTCTATTCTTCCTTAAAACCGGGAGAATTTCAGATTATGACAAATGTTTCGGTTATGGATACAAAAGAAAGGGGAACGGAAATACAGTGCGGCAGGTACTTAGCAGTAAAAAGACTTTTATCCGAAAACATCCCCATGAACATGCCAAGAGCTTTTGAAATATTAAATGCGGTGAAACAAAGCGGGGGCCAATGGATTACTGATTTTTCCCTTGTCTATGACAGTGCCAAAGCCATTGTCTATTATTGCGAAAAGCAAAATTTTGCAAATATATGCGAATACCATTTTAAAGAATGATTGATTAAATTCCGGACAGCAGTAATAATTGCAGCAAAAGCAATTTGACACAATTCACAGAGGGATGTAATATTTAACTTAGAATTGTCGAAAACTGTTGCAAAGACAGTACAATGTGTCCGGAGGTGGGAAAATGAAGCATTTGTCGTTCCGAATGAAATTGACTCTGGTGTTTATTATAACAGCCATGATTGAAGGGGCTATTATAGGGAGTCTCTCTTTTTCCCATAGCAAGGCCATTGTTGTAAAGAATAAAAAACAGGAAATGTCGGATACCATTAACCGCATTGATGTGAACATTAATGTTAAGGTCCGTTATATCATGGAGATCCTTGACAATGCGGTGGACAGCCAGCTTGTACGGGATGCATGTACCCCTGGCTGGGATGAGGGGGATAAGCAGGTCAGCCGCACGTATCTTGATGATTATTGCAGGAGCCTTATTAAATCGGTTGGGGAACAGATGGACATTTCCATCATCAATACCTCCCGGGTAATGTATACAACAGCTGATACCCAGGATTCCAAGCCAGGGTATATTCCGAGGAAAATACTCAAAGGCTACGATGATGCCTTAGAGGGCAGAAACAATAAGCCTGTGTGGACAGGAATTATGCCAAAGCTTTTTTCGCCTCAGGGAGAAGAACACCAGGCAGTTACCGTTATCAGGGCTATCCGGGATAAGGAGGAGGAAAGGAACCTGGGAATCATGGTGATTGAACTGGATCCGGACATGTTCAGCAACCTGCTTTTGGGAAATCAGGGACTGTTTCAGTACCAGTATCTGTTTATTGTGGACCAGAAGGGACAGGTGATCTGCAGCAATCCCAAGATAAACAACGGGTGGCAGGAAGAAATCAATGACCGGTTTGAACGGGGGACCCGGCGCTTTGAGCTGGTATGGAATGGCAAGAAGTATTACGTCTGCGGACAATATAACGGTATCACGGGATGGAAATCTTATTCAGCCATACCATTTGAAGGGCTGTTTCCCCAGGCAGGGGATTTAAACAAGGCCATTTGGCTGGTGGGAATGGTAAGCACCATTGGCATTGCTGCAGCCATTGTTCTTCTGGTTTACACCATGGCAAGGCCGATTAAGCGGCTTTCAAAGGCAATGGGACAGGTGCAGAAGGGAGATTTCACTGTCCGGGTTCCCAATAAGAGAAAGGATGAAATCGGCGAACTGACAGAATCCTTTAATTACATGCTGGAAGAGATCAACACCCTGATCAGGCAGGTTTACCAGGAGAAAATCGCACAGAAGAATGCGGAGGTCCAGGCTCTTCAGGCACAGATCAACCCCCATTTTCTTTATAACACCCTGGACTCCATCAACTGGATGCTCATAGACCGGGAGGAATATGACATCAGCGATATCATCCTTTCCCTGGCAGGTCTTATGCGTTACAGCATAGAGGATGAAAATGCCTTTGTGCCCCTTGAAAAAGAAATCGGATATGTGCTGTGCTATTTAAAGATCCAAAAGAACCGCCTGGAGGAACGGCTGGAATATTTTGTGGAGGCAGAAGAAAACTTAACGGATGCTCAGGTTCCAAAGCTGATTCTGCAGCCTATTGTGGAAAACGCCATCACTCATGGAATTGAACCGAGAAACCAGAAGGGAGATATCCGGATCACCATAAAAGATCTGGGAGATGAAATGCTCATCTCTGTGGAAGACAATGGAATAGGCATGACTCCGGAACAGCTTAAGCATCTAAAGGAGGAAATGCCTGATATAGAGAAGGAAGGACACACGGGGATAGGGATCAGGAACGTGGACCGGCGTATCAGGCTCCATTACGGGGAACCTTATGGGATAGCCATTGAAAGCGCCTATGGAAAGGGAACCATTGTAAGCCTGCGCATACCGAAAAAGCATGGGCCTGTGACGGAAGCAGGAGGAGAGAAGGGAGAAAACGCAAGACATGAAGCTGATCATTGTGGATGACGAACCCAAAATCAGAAAGGGACTTTTTAAACTGCTGGATGCCCAGGATGGCTTTGAAGTAACAGGGGTGTTTGAAGACGTCCGTTCGGCGCTGAAAGCCCTGTATGAACTGGAAGCGGACGTGATCATTACGGATATTAGAATGCCGGAAGTCTCAGGCCTTGAGCTGATCCGCCAGATCAGGGAGAAGAATTTAAACATCCGTATCATCATCTTAAGCGGGTACAGCAATTTTTCCTATGCCCAGAAAGCCATTGAGCTGGGGGTGACCAGATATTTACTGAAACCCACGGACCCCAGAGAGCTGCTTTCCGTGTTAAGGGAAGTGGAACGGGAGCTTTTGCCGGAAGCTCCTGAAAATGAAGAGAAACAGGGTCTGCCTGCCGAAGGAGAAGGTGAGGTTGGAAATCTGCTGGTGGTAAAGGCCATTCAGTATATTGAGATCCATTATGGAGGCAAGATCACTCTAAAAGATATGGCCGGGGAGCTTCATCTGTCCCCCAATTACCTGTGTGAACTTTTTAAGCGTCATACCGGGAAGAATCTTATGGAATACGTGACCGGGTACCGGATGCAAAAGGCAAAATCTTATTTAAACCATGTGGAATATAAGGTGGCTGACGTGGCGGAAATGGTAGGTTATAAAGAGGCAAAATATTTCAGCAGCGCTTTTAAAAAAGAATATGGGATCACGCCTCTGGAGTACAGGAACAGGCGGCAGGCCCATTAGGAATAATGAAAAAAGACGGGAAAATGACTAAAAAGTTTCTCCTGTCTTTCTTTTATTTAGTTATAATTACAAAAAACATAATATTTTGGAGTAAATAGTAATCTGATAGAATTGTGATGATTGCCGGAGAATGATAATCTATTATCACAAACAACTCATAAACGTCTGTGAATCATATTGAATGTGAATAACTGTCAGATATCATTTCAGACAGACGCAAAAAAAGGAGGAACTTAGTATGAAGAAAAGATTTGGCGCATTACTCATGGCGGCAGTAACGGCAGCGGCACTTGTACTCAGTGGCTGCAGTACGGGAGGTAAAACAGAGGGTGCAGCTGAAACAAAGGCCCCGTCAGGAGGGAAAAGCGCGGCAGATTATAAAATTGTCCTCATCCTTCCAGGTCCAATCAATGACCAAAGCTGGAATGCCACCAACTACGCAGGTCTGACAGCCTGTAACGAAAAACTGGGCACTAAAATGGAATACGTGGAGAACGTACAGGCATCTGACTATGAGTCAACCTTCCGTGAATATGCGGAACGGGGGTATGACCTGATTATGGCGGCAGGTTCCCAGTTTGACGAAGCAGTGGCAGCAGTTGCCCCCAATTATAAGGACACCACTTTTTGCGCGGTAAACGGCTCCAAATGTGACGGCGATAATGTTGCTCCTATTTTTCCAAAAGAGTATGAAGCCAGCTATATCGCTTCCATCCTTGCAGGAAATGTGACGGAAAACGGAAACTTCGCAACCATTGGAGGTTTTCCCAATGAGCCAATGGAGCATTTGATGGATGTATATGAAAAGAATTCGGTTAAGATCGCAGAAAGCCGGGGCATTTCCGGTGCAAAGGCCACAAGAGCTTATGCCAACAGCTGGAATGACGTAGCCCTTGGAAAACAGATGGCGGAGCAGATGATTGACAACGGAGCAGACACTTTGTTTGTATACGCCAACGAGGTTGGCCTTGGAAGCATTGAAGCAGCTAAGGCAAAAGGCGCCAAATTCATTGGCTTTTCCAGCGACCAGACTACCATTGATCCAAATACGGTTGTAGCTTCTGTTAATTTTGATTTCAAGAATTTCTATACCTGGGCTTTGGGCCTTTATATGGATGGCAAGCTTTCCGGAAATATGGTTCATGAAGCAGGGATTAATGAAGATATTTTTGTGCCGGTATATACCGATAATATTTCCCAGGAGATAAAAGATGCGGTTGACCAGGGAATTAAGGATTTTAAGGATGGAAAGGTAGATTTACAGGCAATGTTTGAGAAATAAGAGATAACCGGAGGGCTGCCGCAGGAGAAAAACAGGATTGTTTGAACTGAGGCGCCCTCATCGTATGAAGAGGAGGAGCTCCGTGAATACACCGTTTTTTGAATTAAAGAACGTATCAAAATATTTTGCCAGGGTCGTGGCAAATAAGGACATTTCTTTTTCCGTGAATAGGGGAGAGGTGCTGGCGCTGTTAGGAGAAAACGGGGCGGGAAAAAGCACGGTTATGAAGATCCTCTATGGCCTTTACAGGGCTGATGAGGGGCAGATTCTCATGGATGGGAAAGAACAGAGGATCACCTCTCCAAAAGATGCCATGGCTCTGGGAATTTCCATGATACAGCAGCACTTTTCCCTGGTATCCGCCCATACAGTTACGGAGAATATTATTTTAGGCAATGTAAACGGAGTCATTGATTACGAAAAATGCAAAAAGGAAGTAGAGGAATTGTCAGCCCAGTACGGGTTTCATATTCCTGTGGATGCAAAGGTGGAGGAGCTTGCAGTGGGAGTGCAGCAGAAGGTGGAAATTTTAAAAGCCCTCTATTTAAAGACAAGCCTGCTGATCATGGATGAGCCTACGGCAGTGCTGACACCCCAGGAAGCAGAAAACCTGATGGAGTTTGTAAAAGAGTATACTGCCAGGGGAAATTCTGTCATCTTCATCACCCATAAGATGAAGGAGGTCATGGAGGTGGCGGACAGGATCATTGTCATGCGGGGCGGAAGGCTTACAGGAGACCTTTCTGCAAAAGATACCAATGAGGTGGAACTGACCAGACTGATGATGGGAAAGGAAATGGTGCCCCCAAAACGGGAACAGAAGGAAGGGCAGAAAGAAAAGAAAGTCTGCCTGGAGCTTCATTCTGTTACCGTACAGCGCAAAGGAGAAACTCCGCTTTTAAGTGATTTGTCATTCCAGATCATGGAAGGTGAAATTTTCGGAGTGGCAGGAGTGAGTGGAAACGGGCAGGAGGAGCTTTGTGAGGTGATCTGCGGCGCCCTTCCTGTCACATCAGGAAAGGTGCTTTTAAACGGCAGGGATATTACCTCCGCTTCCGTAAAGGAACGCATTGATCTGGGGATTGGATACGTTCCGGTAGACCGTTACCGGGATGCCATGGTGGGAGAGATGACCCTGGCTGAAAATATGATGTTAAAAACCAACTTTGATAAAAAATGGACGGTACACGGCTTTTTAAATAAGAAGAAACTGCAAAATGACACGCAGAAAGCCATTGATGAATTTGAGATCAAAGCGCCGGGACCTGATGCCCAGATTAAGGGATTGTCAGGAGGAAACCAGCAAAAAGTCATCCTTGCCAGAGAAGTGGGAAATGCAGGCAAGGTTCTGGTCATGGACCAGCCTACCAGGGGGCTGGACCTGGGAGCCATCAATAATATCCATAACAACATCCTGGCAGAGGGCCGGAATGGAAAGGGGATTTTGCTGGTATCCACGGAATTGTCGGAGATTTTCCAGCTTTGCGACAGAATTGCCGTTATCTACAAAGGATCCTTTATGGGAATTTACGATCACGGCCAGCTTAATACAGAACGGATCGGTCTGTTAATGGCCGGCTACAAAGAGGAGAAGGGGGCGTAAAGCATGAATACAAAAATCAGGGACATGATTGTGACAAATGCTGCTGCCATCATTGCCGGCCTGCTCTTAAGCGGCCTCATGCTTTTGCTGCTGCATATTAACCCGGGAGAAGTATTTATATATTCCATCAAAACCATGTTTACGGATAAATATACCATGGGAGAAGTGTTTTTAAAGGCAACACCCCTTATATTTACGGCGCTGGCCTTTGCGTTTACCTTTAAGGCCAACTTATTTAACATTGGAGCACAGGGGCAGTTTTATATGGGCTCCATTGCGGCCATTGCCCTGTCCTTACAGCTTGACGGAAAGGTCCCCACAGCAATTCTTCTGATCCTTGTCTGCATTACGGCGGCCTTGGCCGGAGGGCTTATGGGCGCTTTGATCGGATTTTTAAAGGCGCGTTATAAAGCCAATGAATTTCTGGTCAGCATGATGTCCACCTATGTTGCTTTGGCAGTCATGAATTATTTGCTGCGCACATTTTTAAAGGAATCCAAGGGGGAGTACCCCCAGACAGACGCCATATCAAGGGCTGCTTGGCTTCCTGTCATTGTAAAGGGAACCAGGCTGCATATCGGGTTTGTGCTGGCGGTTCTGGCTGCTATCGGCATCTGGATCCTGCTTTATAAAACGCCTTTGGGATACCGGATCCGGGCAGTTGGAAGCAATGCTTCCGCAGCCAGGATGTCAGGAATTGATTCAAATAAGATTTTTGTTGCTGCATTTTTTATCAGCGGTGCCCTGGCAGGAGCTGCCGGGTTTACGGAAGTAAACGGCGTTCAGCACATGCTGATACAGGATTTTAACAGCGGAGTGGGCTCCGCCGGCTTAGGTATCGCCATACTGGCCAATGCCAATCCCATTGGAATCATTTTTGCCTCCCTCTTGTTTGGCGCCCTGGGCGTCATGGGCAACCTGATGGGGCGGATGCCGGGAGTTAATGTTCCTGCAAGCATTGTTGATCTGATGCAGGGATTTGTCATGCTGTTTGTTATCATATCCTATTTTTTCCGGCATTATCTGGAAAACAGGAGAGAGAAACGCAGACTGCAGAAAGGAGCGTGAAACAGGTTATGATCATAAGCTTATTAAAACGTGCACTGATGATGAGTACGCCCCTGCTGTTTGGCTCCATTGCGGAAGTAATCGCGGAGCGCTCGGGTATGATGGTTACTGCCATTGAAGGGATCTTTCTGATGGGAGCCTGGGGCGGATTCGTGGGAACCTATTTGACAGGCAGCGCCTTTATCGGCATTCTTGCCGCCATTCTTTCAGGACTTGTAGCGGCGGCTGTATATGGTGTGGTATGTATTTATTTAAAGCAGCACCAGGTTGTAACAGGTACGGCTATTAATGTGCTGGCAGCAGGAATCTGTACCTATTTGCAGAGGGTATTGTTCGGCGTCCCCACCGCACCTCTTAAAATCAGCCCTCTTCCTGAGATCGCCATTCCCTTTCTCAGCCAGATTCCTGTTATGGGCCCGGTTTTTTTCCGGCAGAATATATTGACTTATGTGGTATATCTCCTGATCCCTGCCTCTTATTTTCTTTTGTTTAAGACCTCCTTTGGCCTGATCATCCGTTCCACAGGGGAAAATCCGGAGGCAGTGGATGTGGCCGGAATCAATGTAAATGCGGTCCGGTTCTTTACTGTCCTTTTAGCCGGAGTCATGGGAGGGATTGCAGGGGCATTTTACTCCGTAGGGTATTTGGGAATGTTCACCACAAATATCATTGGCGGCCGCGGCTGGATCGCATTTGCCATCTGCTTTTTAGGCAACTGGAATCCAAAAGGAGCTGTTGCAGGAACCGTTGTATTCGGTCTTACGGAAGCCATTGCCATTTACATGCAGTCAGTGGGAGGAGGAAGCTACTTTCCCAATGAATTATTCATTGCCCTGCCGTATCTCCTGACCATTATACTGACCGTGTCCAGAAGGAATTTTAATGTACCGGCAAAGCTGGGAGTTGCATACAGCAAAGAAAACTAAGATTAAAATCCATTTGATTCATTGGCATATAAATATGAAAAAACAGGCATTTCCTGACCAGTGTGTTCACACATACTGCCCCAGGAGGTGCCTTTTTTCCATTTTATGGAAAAAGTGAAAGGGCGATCCTTATAAGTTATAGGAAGGTAAAAGGAAATTGAAATTTATTTGGAAATTGTTCTTGCTATTTCCAGGTAAATGTACTAGAATTAAACCATAAGTGGAGGAAAGTGGTGCAAAGTGGTAGAAAATGGTGGGATAGTGGTCCAAAAACCTACCGGTGTACAAGCAGGTGATTGGTATGTTCATGGGTGAATACAATCATACAGTCGATGCGAAGGGACGTCTCATTGTCCCATCGAAGTTCAGAGAGCAGCTGGGAGAAGAATTCGTTGTGACGAAGGGATTAGATGGCTGTTTATTTGTGTATGATAACAATGAGTGGACTATCCTGGAAAATAAATTAAAAAGCCTGCCGCTGACCAACACCAATGCCAGAAAGTTTTCCAGATTCTTTCTGGCCGGAGCAACCACATGTGAAGTGGACAAGCAGGGAAGAATCCTTCTTCCTGCGGTCTTAAGAGAACATGCGGGAATTGACAAAGACGCAGTTCTCGTGGGAGTGGGAAGCCGTATTGAAATCTGGAGCAAGGATGCATGGATAGCAGCCAATACCTATGAAGATATGGAAGAAATTGCGGAAGCTATGGAAGGACTTGGTATATGATGTTTGAACACAAGTCAGTGCTGCTTTATGAGACCATTGACAGCCTGAATGTAAAGCCAGACGGAATCTATGTAGATGGAACGCTGGGCGGAGGCGGACATGCTCTGGAAGTGTGTAAGCGCCTGGGAACATACGGAAGATTAATCGGAATTGATCAGGATGGGGATGCCATTAAGGCAGCCACAGAACGGCTGAAGGCCTATGAAGATAAGGTGACGGTCGTAAGAAGCAATTACGAAAATATACAGACAGTACTAAAGGATTTGGAAATTGAAAGGGTGGACGGAATTTACTTAGACCTTGGGGTATCCTCTTTTCAGCTTGACATGGCGGAAAGAGGATTTACCTACAGGGAAGATGACGCGCCTTTGGACATGAGAATGGACCAGAGGAATGAACAGACGGCAGCCGATATTATCAATACCTACAGTGAATTTGACTTATACCGGATCATAAGGGATTATGGTGAGGATAAGTTTGCAAAGAATATTGCAAAGCACATTGTAAGGGTCAGGCAGGTAAAGCCTGTTGAGACAACAGGGGAATTGACGGAGATCATCAAAGGAGCCATTCCGGCAAAAGTAAGGGCAGTAGGAGGACACCCCTCCAAACGGACATTTCAGGCCATAAGGATTGAACTGAATAAGGAACTGGAGGTTTTAAACAAATCTCTTGATACCATGATCGATCTGTTAAATCCGGGAGGACGGCTGTCCATTATCACCTTCCATTCCCTGGAAGACAGAATGGTAAAAACCAGATTCAGGATCAATGAGAACCCATGCACTTGTCCGTCCGATTTTCCGGTCTGTGTTTGCGGAAAGAAGAGCAAGGGCAAGGTGATTACAAGAAAACCAATTATACCGTCAGAAGAAGAGATTGAAGAAAACAAACGTTCAAAGAGTTCAAAATTACGGGTATTTGAACGAATTTAAAAAGGGAGGAAGAGAGAGTGGCTGCAAGAAAGAATGTGCGTTCCTATGGGAATTCCTCTTACGTACAGGGAAATACTGTCCGTAAAGCCATGCCGGTTTCCATGCCGGTCCATACACCAGAAGAAAACCGTCGTCCAGCGGTAAACCATCAGGTCAGAAGAAACCGTGAAAAAGCCTTGCAGATGGACTTGCCTTATGTGGTCATGCTGACCATTGCTGCAGTCTGCACCCTCTGCCTGTGCGTAAATTATCTGCATTTGCAGTCCTCTATTACAGCCAATATTCATGGCATTGAGCTTTTGGAAGCAAAACTGGAACATTTGAAAACTGAAAATGATGCATTGGAAATGAACATTAATACTTCCGTCGATTTAGACCATGTGTACAAAGTAGCTACTGAGGAACTTGGTATGGTCTATGCGAATAAAGACCAGATCCTTCACTATGACAAGACGGAAAGTGAGTATGTAAGACAGAATGAGGATATCCCGAAACATTAACAAAAACAGAAATAAAAAGAGTAAGGTATTTCCCCGTTATATGCAGGAGAAGCTGGCGATTACTGTTCTGGTAATTACGCTGGCTTTGTTTGCATTAGTTATGACTCTTTATAATCTGATGACAAATAAAAAGGAAGATTACAACCAGATCGTGCTGTCTCAGCAGGAATATGACAGCCGTACCATTCCCTTTAAGCGCGGGGACATTATGGACAGGAATGGAACCTATCTGGCAACCAGTGAAAAAGTATACAATTTAATTCTGGATCCAAGGCAGATCATGTCGGACCAGGAGGCATTTCTGGAGCCAACCATAACAGCCCTGACAGACTGCTTTGGCTATGACCGGACGGAGATTGCCAATCTGATCCAGGAAAAGAAAGATAAACAGTATGTCCGCTATGCAAAGCAGCTGACTTATGACGATAAGGATAAATATGAAAAGTACAAGAAGGATCAGTCAGAGGCGCTGAAAAAAAACGGGAAGGACATAAAGGGAATATGGTTTGAGGATGAGTACAAACGGGTGTATCCCTATAATTCCATGGGCTGCAACATCGTTGGCTTTGCCAATGGTGACGGCATGGATGGGACAGGAGGGATCGAGCAGTTTTATAATACTACCCTTATGGGAACCAACGGAAGAGAATATGGATACTTAAATGATGACTCCAATTTAGAGAGGG
This sequence comes from Lachnospiraceae bacterium, assembly GCA_902363835.1. Taxonomy (GTDB): domain Bacteria; phylum Bacillota; class Clostridia; order Lachnospirales; family Lachnospiraceae; genus Lacrimispora. Next base: position 121,884 of record CABJBM010000013.1, on the reverse strand, counting down.
TTATAAAACCTGCTTCCAACGGCAATACCGTAGTTTCCACCATGGATGCCAACATACAGAAGATCGTTGAAAAACATATTAATGAATGGGAGCAGAATACAGGAAGCAAACGAATGGGCGTAATCGTTATGGATCCCAATAACGGCGAGGTCCTGGCCATGGCAAATGACAAGGCTTTTGATTTAAACAATCCCAGAACCTTAAGGCCGGAGTACACCGGAGAGGTTCTGCGCCAGCTTGGGATCAAGGAAGCCATGGACGATTATAAGAGAAAGAATAAAGATGCCCAGCCTTTGACGGAAACAAATGTTATGGAGCATTATACCAGCGAGGAAATCATGTCCCTGGGAACCCAGGTGGCATGGAACCAGACCTGGCGTAATTTCTGCGTCAGCGACGGATTTGAGCCGGGATCAACGGAAAAGATATTTACCGTATCAGCTGCCCTGGAAGAAGGGGCCATTACCGGAAGGGAAACTTATGAGTGCAACAAGTTTCTTGAGGTGGGAGGCCATAAGATCAACTGTGTCAGCAGGTATGGACATGGCCTTATCACCGTGGAGGAAGGCCTGATGAAATCCTGCAACGTGGTCATGATGCGGATCGCCCAGCAAATGGGAAAAGAGAAGTTCTACAAATATCAGCAGATTTTCGGATTTGGTTCCAAGACAGGGATTGATCTCCCTGGAGAAGCGGACAACAAGACTCTGATCTATACCCAGAATACAGCAGGGCCTACGGATCTTGCAACCAACTCCTTTGGGCAAAACTTCAGCTGTACCATGATTCAGATGGCAGCCGCCTATTGTTCCGTAATTAACGGCGGTTCCTATTATGAGCCTCATGTTGTGAAACAGATCCTTAATGAGCAGGGTTCTGTAATAAAGAAGGTAGAACCGGTTCTGGTCAGGGAAACCGTATCCGAATCCACCACAAAGTTTATCAATGAAGCGCTGTTTAAAACTGTCAATGCAGAGGGCGGAACCGGAAAAGCTGCAAAGGTGGCAGGGTATAGAATTGCGGGAAAAACCGGTACAGCAGAAAAGATCCCCCGGGATAAGACCAATTACGTAGTATCCTTCTGCGGATACGCTCCGGCAGATAATCCTCAGGTCCTGGTTTACGTTGTAATCGACGAGCCTCATGTGGAAGATCAGCCTCACAGCACCTATGCCAGCGAGGTTTTTGAAAAGATCATGACTGAGATTCTTCCTTATTTAAATGTATTTCCGGATACAGATGCAGAATCCTCACCGCTGCCTGATGAGGCGGCAAAGCTTCCGGATCAGGAAGGCATAACCAGCGAGACAGAAAGCTCTTCCCAGGGAGAAACGGCTTCAGGGGAATCTGGCACAGAGGAAACCACCAGGGAAGTTCCGACCCTGGAAGACGGGACACCGGTTCCGGATGAGTATTTAAACCCTTCTGAGGAATATGTCAACAGGGAAGAAGGGGATGATGGTTCCAATCTCCCGGCAGCACTGCCGTCGGAAGAGACCACGGCCCAATAAGGAACTTTTGTTAAAGAACTCATAAAAACTCCGGAAATTCATATACTGTAGAAATAATGGTGATGGAGCAGTGCATGAGTTCAAATAAGACACATCACAGAGAGAAAATAGCCCTCCTGTTTTTCCTGTTATTTCTTGCCATGACAGGACTTATGGGGCGGCTTATTTTTCTAATGGTTTTTCGTTCTGAGCATTACGGTGCCATGGCATTAGACCTTCATGAACGGGAAAGGACCATAAAAGCAGCCAGAGGAAATATCATTGATGCCAATGGGACCGTCATTGCCACCAACCGGACGGTGTGCACCATATCGGTCATACACAATCAGATCAGAAAGGCGGATGAGGTTGTGGCAGTCCTTTCCAAGGAACTGGGGCTGCAGGAAGAAGAAGTTCGGAAGAAGGTAGAAAAGTACAGTTCCAGGGAAATTATTAAGACCAATGTAGACAAGGCTCTGGGAGATCAGATCCGGAGTTATCATTTGGAAGGCGTAAAGGTGGATGAGGATTACAAGCGGTATTATCCTTATGACACTCTTGCTTCCACGGTTCTTGGCTTTACAGGAGGGGATAACCAGGGGATCATCGGCCTGGAGGTAAAATACGAACAATATTTAAAAGGGCTTAACGGAAAGATACTGACCATGTCCGATGCGGCTGGAATTGAGATTGAAAATGCGGCAGAAGACCGGATCGAGCCTGTGGCAGGACAGGACCTATATATCAGCCTGGATGTGAATATCCAGCGGTATTGCGAGCAGGCGGCTTATCAGGTAATGGAGAAAAAAGGCGCAAAAAGAGTGTCAATTATTGTCATGAATCCCCAGAATGGGGAGATTATGGCAATGGTAAATGCACCTGAATTTAATTTAAATGATCCGTTTACACTAAGTATAGATGCAGGAGTGCCGGCAAATGACAAGGAAAAACAGGATATGTTAAACAAGATGTGGAGAAATCCCTGTATTAACGACACCTATGAACCTGGATCCACCTTTAAGATCGTCACTGCGGCCGCAGGGCTGGAAGCTGGAGTGGTGAAGCTTGACGACCATTTTTCATGTCCCGGGTTCCGGGTGGTGGAGGACCGGAAAATCAGATGCCATAAGGTGGGAGGTCATGGCTCAGAGACTTTTCTTCAGGGCATGATGAATTCCTGCAACCCTGTTTTAATTGACGTTGGGCAGCGGCTTGGCGTGGATAATTATTATAAATATTTTGAGCAGCTTGGATTAAAAGGAAAGACCGGGATCGACCTTCCCGGCGAAGCCTCTACCATCATGCATAAAAAAGAGGATATGGGGCTTGTGGAACTGGCAACAGTTTCCTTTGGCCAGTCTTTCCAGATCACTCCCATGCAGTTAATTACCACTGCGTCTGCCGTTATTAACGGCGGAAACCGTGTCACTCCCCATTTTGGAGTGAAATCGGTGAGCACCGATGGAGATTCAGTCAATACCTTCACCTATCCGGTAAAAGAAGGGGTCATATCTCCGGAAACCAGTGAAACCATGCGCTATATTCTGGAACAGGTTGTGGCAGAAGGAAGCGGAAAAAAAGCACAGGTCGACGGCTATCGGGTGGGCGGAAAAACAGCCACCTCTGAAAAATTGCCAAGAAGTCTGAAAAAGTACATTTCATCCTTTATAGGCTTTGCGCCGGCGGATAATCCTCAGGTGATTGCCCTCATCACCATTGATGAACCCCAGGGGATTTATTACGGCGGAACCATAGCTGCGCCGGTGATTGCAGACATTTTTAAGAATATTCTTCCATACCTGGGAATTGAGCCAACAGAGGAAAAAACTGCTTCTGCGTTTCGAATCTATGGTTGATTATTCAGGCAAAAAGACGTATACTACTAACTGTGTACTTTTGAAATACAAATACATAAAATATTGAGGTGTGACATGATTAACGAAACGATTCTGGCAATCATCATAGCATTTGCTATCAGCGCCATGCTGTGTCCCATTGTAATACCATTTCTTCACAGGCTGAAGTTCGGCCAGGAGGTCCGCAGGGAAGGACCGGAAAGCCATTTGAAAAAGCAGGGCACTCCAACCATGGGAGGGCTCATCATATTGACCAGCATTATCATTACATCGCTGTTTTATGTGAGGGAGTATCCAAAGATCATTCCCGTGCTTTTCGTGACAGTGGGATTTGGCATTGTGGGGTTCCTTGATGATTACATCAAGATCGTGATGAAGCGGTCAGAGGGGCTTACGCCTGTTCAAAAGATGGCAGGGCAGTTAATCATTACGGGCATTTTTGCCTATTATCTGCTTCATTCAAAAGATGTGGGAACCGAAATGCTGATTCCCTTTACCGGAGGCTTTGAAAAAGGGCTGTATCTGAATTTAGGCATACTCTTTGTGCCGGCAGTATTCTTTATTGTCATAGGGACTGACAACGGGGTGAATTTCACGGATGGACTTGATGGACTCTGCACCAGCGTGACCATTCTGGTGGCCACTTTCCTGACTGTGGTGTCCATCGGGGAAAATACCGGCATCAGCCCAATTACCGGCGCAGTAGTTGGAAGTCTTTTGGGATTTCTGCTGTTTAATGTGTATCCTGCCAGGGTGTTTATGGGGGATACCGGTTCCCTTGGGCTTGGCGGCTTTGTCGCTTCCAGCGCCTTTATGATGCAGATCCCTGTTTTCATTGCCATTATCGGTTTTATTTATTTGATCGAAGTATTATCCGTCATCATTCAGGTGACATACTTTAAGAGAACAGGCGGAAAGAGGTTTTTTAAGATGGCCCCCATCCACCACCACTTTGAGCTTAGCGGCTGGTCGGAAACACGGGTAGTAGCTGTGTTTGCAATCGTGACTGCGGTTCTTTGCATGCTTGCATACCTTGGATTATAGGAGAAAAACCATATGAATCAGAAAATAATAGTTGCCGGCAGCGGAAAAAGCGGCATTGCCGCATCCAGGCTGATCCTTAAAACAGGGGGCGAAGTAATTCTTTATGACAGCAATGCTGCCCTTCATAAGGAGGAGCTGCTTGGACTGTTTGGAGAAGAAGAGAGGGTTTCGGTTTTATTGGGGGAGCTTAAGAAAGAGGATCTTACAGGTGTGAGCTTGTGCGTTATAAGCCCCGGCATTTCCATGGATGCCCCTTTTGTCTCAGTCCTTAAAGAGGCGGATATCCCGGTCTGGAGTGAGATCCAGCTGGCTTACCACCATGCAAAGGGAAAGCTGGCAGCAATCACAGGAACCAATGGTAAGACAACCACTACGGCCCTTACAGGGGAGATCATGAAAGCATACTATGATCACGTGTTTGTGGTGGGGAATATTGGAGTCCCCTATACGGAGGAAGCCTTAAAAACGGACCATGATTCGGTGACAGTAGCGGAGATCAGCAGCTTTCAGCTGGAGACCATTACAGACTTCCGGCCGGATGTGAGTGCAATATTAAACATAACGCCGGACCATTTGGACCGTCATAAAACCATGGAATGCTACATAGAAGTAAAGGAACGGATTACATCAAACCAGAAACCCCAGGATTTTTGTGTTTTAAATTATGACGACCCCATTTTGCGTGAGTTTGGAAAAACCATGAAACCTGAAGCCGTCTATTTCAGCAGCCGCCAGTTTTTGGAAGAGGGCTACTGCATGGATGGGGACAGGATCATCCGGAACCATAAGGGAGAGAGAACAGAGATTGCAAACATCCATGAGGTCCGGCTCCTGGGCCGGCATAACCATGAAAACATCATGGCAGCCGCCGCCATATCGGCCCAAATGGGAGTTCCTATGGAGATTATCAGCCAGGTGATCCGTGAGTTCAAGGCGGTGGAGCACCGGATTGAATTTGTCGCGGAAAAGGCAGGAGTAAAGTATTACAATGATTCCAAGGGAACCAATCCCGATGCCGCAATCCAGGCAATAAAGGCCATGCCAGGACCGACTCTGCTCATTGCAGGCGGCTATGACAAGAATTCCCAGTATGACCAATGGATTGAATCCTTTGACGGGAAGGTGAAATACATGGTACTTCTGGGTCAGACCAGGGAAAAAATTGCCGAATGTGCAGCCAGACATGGTTTTACCAATGTCATGTATGCAGAGGATATGCAGGAGGCGGTAAAGGTCTGTGCATCTTATGCCAACAGAGGAGATCACGTACTTTTGTCCCCGGCCTGTGCCAGCTGGGGGATGTTTAAATGCTACGAAGAGAGGGGCCAAATCTTCAAGGAGTGCGTTTGGGCCTTGTAAAAGCAATGAGCCATGCAGAAATATTATGAATGCATGGCTGATGTTATAAATGAAACAGCGGTTGCGAGGAGGAATGATATGGCAGAAAAAAGGCCAGTGAAGAAAAAGAATAAACCGCGCCGTTTTTATGATTACAGTCTCCTGTTTACTGTGATATTTCTGTCTGTTTTTGGCTTGGTCATGATTTACAGTGCCAGCTCATATGCAGCCCAGCTTAAATTCAATGACGCCGCCTATTTCATGATGAGGCAGGCGAAAATCGCGCTGGCAGGCTTTGTGATCATGATCGTAATATCCAAAATAGATTACCACTGGTACGCCAGGTTTGCCGTATTTGCTTATGTCCTTTCTTATATTCTCATGATCACCGTATCCCTGGTGGGACGTAAGGTAAACGGAAAGAGAAGGTGGCTGGGAGTGGGAAGTCTTTCTTTCCAGCCTACGGAATTTGTAAAAATTGCATTGATTGTCATGCTGGCGGTCCTGATCGTTCAGATGGGAAGGAATATTAACACGAGAAACGGCGTGATTCTGGTTATAGTGACGACCCTTCCCATTGCGGGAATCGTAGCGGCAAATAACTTAAGCTCCGGGATCATTATCGTTGGGATCGCTTTTGTCATGCTGTTTGTGGCCTGTAAAAAGAAATGGCCGTTTTTTGCCTGCGGTATTGCAGGTGTGGGCCTGCTGGCGTTTGCCGGGCCAATGGCCACTGTCCTGGAAAAGCTTAATATCCTTCATGACTACCAGCTGGGCCGTATCCTGGTATGGCTGGAGCCGGAGGCTTATCCCTCCACAGGAGGGTATCAGGTGCTTCAGGGGCTTTATGCCATAGGCTCAGGCGGTCTGGTGGGCAGGGGCTTAGGAGAGAGCATACAGAAGATGGGATTTGTGCCTGAGGCACAAAATGACATGATTTTTTCCATCATCTGTGAGGAACTTGGGCTTTTTGGAGCGGTCTCCGTGATTTTGATATTCCTTTTCATGATTTACCGGTTCATGCTCATTGCGGATAATGCGCCGGATCTGTTCGGAGCTTTGCTGGTAGTAGGCGTCATGGGCCATATTGCCATACAGGTTATTCTGAATATTGCGGTTGTTACCAACACCATACCAAATACCGGCATTACCCTTCCTTTTATCAGCTACGGAGGTACTTCGGTCCTGTTTCTAATGATGGAAATGGGCATGGTTTTAAGCGTTTCCAACCAGATAAAGCTGGAAAAATAATGGGATGTGAAACCATTCTCTCACTTTTAACATAGGATAGTATATAAGAAGCCATGGGAGGTACCGGATTGTCAGTCATACAGGTCCAGGGGTTACGATCCTTAAAAGGTGAGATAAAAATTCAGGGTTCCAAAAATGCTGTTCTGCCAATGATGGCAGCAGCGGTTCTCCATAAAGGTACAACAGTGATTCATAATGTCCCCAGGATACAGGATGTGTTCTGTATGCTGGGGATACTTGAGCATATTGGCTGTATATGCGGCTTTGACGGCCATTCCTTGACAATTGATGCATCGACTCTGACACAGGCGGAGATACCGGAAGAGTATATAAAGAGCATGCGCTCTTCTATTATGCTGTCTGGCTCACTCCTGGGAAGAACCGGGAGCGCGGTTACCAGCTTTCCCGGAGGGTGTTCCATAGGGGAACGTCCCATTGACCTACACTTGTCCGCCTTTCGGAAACTGGGGGCAGTCATTGAGGAGAAGGGTGATAAGCTTTTGGCGTCCGCGGATCGGCTGATGGGCGCCGATATTTATTTCTCCTTTCCCAGTGTGGGAGCTACGGAAAATGCCCTGATGGCTGCAGTGTATGCCCAGGGAGTAACTGTCATCCATGGAGCGGCAAAGGAACCGGAGATCATTACTTTATGTGAATTTTTAAACAATATGGGCGCCAAAATCCATGGAACCGGTACTTCCAGGCTGGCGGTCACAGGCGTAAAGGAGCTTTGTGATTCGGAATTCACTGTAGCAGGAGACAGGATTGTTGCAGGAACTTATTTAATGGCTGTTATGGCCGCTGAAGGAAGCATTGTGCTTCAGGGAATCCGGCCCGGGCATTTAACCTCAGTTCTTTCTCTTACTGAAAAAATGGGTGCGGAGATAAAACGGTATGAAGACCAGCTGGAAGTGTCCATGAGGGGACGTCCTGACTGCGTGGATGTTATGACAGAACCTTATCCGGGATTCCCCACGGACCTTCAGTCACAGTTAATGGCAGTCATGGCATCGGGGAAAGGCACCGGCAGGCTGAAGGAAACCATCTTTGAGGGACGTTTTGGGACAGCAAAGGAGTTGCAGAAACTTGGTGCAGATATTATAATAGAGGGAAAACAGGCTGTGGTACGGGGCCTTTATCCCTTAAAGGGAAACCGGGTAACTGCCACGGATCTGCGGGGAGGCGCGGCCCTTGTGGTTGCAGGCCTTGCCTGTGAAGGCATGTCTGAAATCCATGAGTGCCATCATATTGAACGGGGATATGTAGACATCTGCCGCGACTTAAGCAGTCTTGGTGCAGCAATCAGAGGGATGGAATGAAAGATTTAAGAAAAAGCAGAAGAAAAATTAAATTTGGAATTGCAGCCACCGTGATTTTTCTGGTAACTGTCATTTTTTTGTCGCTGCAGATCAGGGATATTACGGTGACTGGCAATAAAAAGTATACGTCAGAGCAGATTGTTGGTTTTTTATTCAAGGACGGCTGGGACCGGAATGCGATTTTTTGTCTTTACAAGGATCACTTTAAAAAGCATGAACAGATCCCTTTTGTGGAAGATTACAAAATCGTGTTCCAAAGCCCGGTAAAGGTTGAAGTGATCGTCTATGAGAAATCCGTGGTAGGTTATGTTTCCTATATGGGCAGCTATATGTATTTTGACAAGGATGGAATTGTGGTGGAAAGTTCCAGCGGAAAGCTTGATGGAATTCCCTGGATCACAGGACTGCAGTTCGGGCACATTGCCCTGCACCAGCCCCTGCCCGTGGAAAAGGAAAAGATTTTTAATGAAATTTTAAATCTGACCCAGCTGTTATCAACCAAGGAAATCCTGGTTGACCAGATCAAATATGATTCCCGCGGGGATGCCACTCTTGTCATGGGAGATATCCGGGTTTTTCTTGGAAGCTATGACCAGATGAACGGAAAAATCTCTGAGCTGAAGGATCAGCTCCCTGTTTTGGGAGGATTATCAGGCACCCTGTATCTGGACACTTATGACGAGGCGGAAACCGTCACTTCTTACCGTTTTGTGAAGAATAAATGAATTTACATAATTTGCTTGGAATTTTGTTTAAAAAATGGTTGATATTTTTGTGAAAATCAAATATTATATTAATTAGGTTTATAGAGTAAGCTGTTTATGGTTAAAGGAGGATATAATCTTGTTAGAGATTAAGATAAATGAGGCGGACAATGCTGCAAGAATTCTAGTAATCGGAGTAGGCGGTGCCGGAAACAATGCGGTAAACCGCATGATTGATGAGAATATAGCTGGTGTGGAATTTCTTGGAATTAATACGGACAAGCAGGCCTTGCAGTTTTGTAAGGCTCCTACAGCCATGCAGATCGGAGAGAAACTGACAAAAGGTCTTGGTGCAGGTGCCAAGCCGGAGATCGGCGAAAAGGCGGCAGAGGAGAATGCGGACGATCTGGCACAGACCATGAAGGGTGCTGATATGGTATTCGTTACCTGCGGAATGGGTGGCGGAACCGGAACCGGAGCAGCTCCTGTTGTTGCTAAAATTGCGAAAGATATGGGAATTCTCACTGTGGGCGTTGTGACAAAGCCTTTCCGCTTTGAAGCAAGGACCCGTATGAGCAATGCGATTGCGGGTATTGAACGCTTAAAAGAGAGCGTGGATACCTTAATTGTGATACCCAATGACCGCCTTCTTGAAATCGTGGACAGGCGTACTACCATGCCTGATGCCTTAAAAAAAGCGGATGAAGTCCTTCAGCAGGCAGTACAGGGCATTACGGATCTGATCAATGTTCCCGGACTTATTAACCTGGACTTTGCAGATGTACAGACAGTTATGACAGATAAGGGCATTGCCCATATCGGTATCGGCAGGGCAAAGGGTGATGAAAAGGCATTGGAAGCCGTGAAACAGGCGGTATCCAGCCCATTGCTTGAAACTACCATTGAGGGAGCTTCTCATGTCATCATTAACATTTCCGGTGATATCAGCCTGGTTGAGGCCAATGAAGCGGCCAGCTATGTTCAGGAGATGGCAGGAGATGATGCAAACATTATCTTTGGTGCCATGTATGATGAAAACGCTCATGATGAAGCCAGCATTACTGTAATTGCAACCGGACTGGACATGCAGTCTGAGACTCCTGTATCCAAGGTCATGACGAATTTTTCCAATCCTAACTATAAACAGCCAAAAGCAGCAGCTCAGTCACAGGCCGTGAATCAGGAAGCAGCAGCTACAACAGCAACTCCTGGATATAACCAGAATTATAATCCGAACTATGGAAATGCCAATTATTCCAATCCGGCTTATAACAATCAGAATTATCCAAATAACAGCAGCTATAATAACCAGAATTATGGGAACCAGAACTACGGAGCCGGAAACTATACTAAGCCTAATTATCAGGGACAGAATCCTGCTCAGGGCGCTTCCCAGGGAGGCGGACAGCCTTATCGTCCTACTGTGAACAAAGAAGTTCAGATTAATATTCCCGACTTTTTAAGAAATAAAAGATAAAATTCATGAGATTACATATTCAGGCAGGTTCCGATGAACCTGCCTGTTTTTGAAACACCCTTCGGGTATACCTTTATGCCCAAAAAGCATGGGCAGGAAAGAGGAAACACCCTTCGGGTATACCTTTATGCCCAGAAAGCATGGGCTGGAAAGAGGAAAGGAGTGGCAAAATGTCAGAGAAAGAACAGGATTGGGAGCTTGACCAGGATTATTATAACGGCAGGGAAGAAGGAAAGACCTTGTCTTTGGAGGATTTTATCACAGAGTCAGATAAGGAGACGGCCGGGTTTGAACCTTCCGGCCAATCCGATGAACTGTTAAAAAAGACAATTGCAGACGTTCATCAGGTGATGGCTCTGGCTCAGGAAGGAAAGACAATTGCTCAGATTGCTTCCATTACCGGCCTTCATGAGAAGTATGTTTATGATATACAGGTGTGTGCCCAAGGCTTCCATGAGGATGACGAAATTGCAGTGGCTCATCTGGTACTGGGATAAAAGGAGGGATTTGGGATGATGAAAAAGATTTGTCCGGTTTGTGATCTTCCGGTAAATGAGATGAATTACTGCCCGCGGTGCAGACGGGTGATCCGCCAGCCCCATTTGTGGGATGCAGATTATTATTTGAATGAAAGACGCCCGACTTATGAAAACAGCCATGATTCCCGTGAGCCGAATGTGCAGGGAAACCAGCAGAGAAGTTATGGGCAGGGAACTCAACAGAGTGGGAATGTGCCAGGAAACCAGCAGAGAGGGAATGCCCGGGGAAATCAGCAGAAGGGGAATGTTCCGGGGACTGCCAGGCAAAATGGTGTGCCTCAGAGGCCGTTAAATTCCAGGCCTCAGGAGGCGGGAAAACCTGTGGTGCCTGCTGCAGGCCATAATCCTTCCCAATCCTCCCAGCCGGGCCAGGCAAAAAGGGGAAGGAATTCCAGGAGACCCCTGGCAGGATTCATTGCCATGCTCATTATTATAAATGTCATACCAAAGGTCATTGGAACAGTAAACCGGCTGATGGATAATAAAAGTGATTATAGCAATTATGAGACAGCAGTCCCATACGATGATTCCGGTTTTACTGAGATTGAAGAAGAGGAAGTAAAGGCTTCCGGAGAGTCCTGTACCGGCTATATTCATTTTCCGGCTGACGGAAGGCAGATCGCAGCTTCCATGGAGCAGTTTTTTAAGGAAACAGATTATGGCTATCAGATGGAAGACGGGGCAGTTTATTCTGACAATTATATATTTGAAGAAGAGAATGGTCCTATATCCTATTATGAGACCGTGGAAAGCTTCTCTTTTGAGGATGAAGTGACCAGTCAGATGGATCCAAGTGATGAGAACTATGTATTCCAGTATGTTGACATCAATTATGATACGGCTACGGGAGAGCTTCATGATTATATCTCTTCTCTGAAGGACCGGGAGGCTTCTCTTGCCTTTTTAGAGGAGTTTCTAAGGCTTACGGAAACAGCCGCCGGAATCCCTCAGGAAGAAAGCAGCATTCCGGCTATTTTGGAGCAGGCCAGGACAAAGGAATGGCAGGAAGACGGATTGTACATTATGGAAGGGCTGTTTGATATCAGTGCTTATCTTACCGACGATGGGATCAGGATCTATGTCTCCTGCAGCAACCCACAGGTAATGGAGAGCCAGGAAACGTAAAACGGATATATTGCAGGAAACAGTTTTTTGTGGTAAAGTGTTAAATGAAAAATGAAATATCCTTTAAGTATACCTTTATACCCAAAGTACATGGGCAAGAAAGATGAAACAAAAGATAGGAGACAGACCGCATGAAAATTAAAGACATATTAAGCCAGGGAAAGCCGACCTTATCCTTTGAAGTATTTCCACCCAAAACAGAGGATAAATATGAGTCAGTGGAACGGGCGGCGGCAGAGATCGCAAAGCTGAATCCGGCTTTTATGAGCGTTACATACGGAGCAGGCGGGGGAACCAGCCAATATACCGTTGATATCGCTTCTGCCCTGCATCATGAGTATCATGTGACAGCTCTGGCTCATTTAACCTGTGTTTCCTCCACCAAAGAAAAGGTGCATCAGGTCCTTGGTGAATTGAAAGAAGCCGGAATTGAAAATGTGCTGGCTCTCCGGGGAGATATGCCTTTGGATGCTCCGGCCAAGAGAGAATATCATTATGCCTCTGATTTAATCAGGGAGATCAAGGAAGCAGGGGATTTCTGCATTGGTGCTGCCTGCTATCCGGAAGGCCATGTGGAATCCACCAGTAAAACCATTGACATGGATTATTTAAAACAAAAGGTGGAAGCAGGCTGTGATTTTGTTACTACTCAGATGTTTTTTGATAATAACATTTTATACAATTATCTGTACCGGATCAGGGAAAAAGGAATTACAGTTCCCGTTGTTGCAGGAATTATGCCTGTGACCAATGTAAGGCAGATTATCCGAAGCTGCCAGCTGTCAGGAACTTATCTGCCTTCCCGTTTCAAGGCCATTGTGGACAGATTCGGAGAGAATCCGGCAGCTATGAAACAGGCGGGAATCGCCTATGCCACAGAACAGATCATTGATCTTATCGCCAACGGAGTGAATGCCATCCATGTTTATTCCATGAATAAGCCGGATGTGGCGTTAAAAATCAAGGAGAACCTTTCTGAGATATTGTGATTCCTTTCAATCAGGGTCCGGCTCCTTTTCAAAGAGCCGGGCCTATTTTAAAATAAAAAAGACGGAGGAACAGCAATGGAAATCAGCCGAAAGGAGATTCGGCGGTATTTAGGATACGGAAAAAATGAAGGCGATGAAGCCGTAAATGCTTTGATTGAAGAATGTCTCAGAGAGCTTGAGGCAGCTGCATCCCCAAAAAGCATAAGCCGGGTATATCCTGTGGAACTGCTTTCTGATGATAGGATCGATTTTACCGTATTTAAGACCAGGAGCCGGAATTTAAGCCGGAATTTAGCGGATTGTGAACAGGTGATCTTATTTGCCGCCACTTTGGGCGCAGGGGTAGATGTGCTTTTGCATAAGTATACAAAACTGCAAATGAGCAAGGCTGTCATCATGCAGGCGGCGGCCACAGCCATGATTGAGGAATACTGTGATGAAGAGAACCGGAAGCTTAAGCAGGAATATGAAGACAGAAGACTGTACTTAAGACCCAGGTTCAGCCCTGGTTACGGTGACTTTCCCTTAGAGTGCCAGAAGGATATTACGGCAGTTTTGGAAACGTCTAAAAGAATCGGCATCATGCTGACGGACAGCCTTCTCATGACGCCTTCCAAATCCGTTACAGCGGTTATGGGAGTCAGCGGGAAGCCTTACCGCTGTGAAATAAAGGGCTGTGAATCCTGTAATAAGACAGATTGTGCATACCGGAGAAATTAAAAGATACAAACGCAGATGGAGGGACCAATGGCAGGGATTTTAGAAGAGATAAAGAAGAGGATAGTGTTTTTTGACGGCGGAACAGGAAGCCTTTTGCAGGCCAGCGGCCTTGAGCCGGGAGAACTGCCGGAAACATGGAATGTAAAGCATCCGGATATCATTACTAAGCTTCACCGTGATTATCTGGAAGCAGGAGCGGACATTATAAAGACAAATACCTTTGGAGCCAATGGGCTGAAATTTCATAAAGGTGCAGAATTCGATCTGGAAGAGGTGGTGACCGCAGCGTTAAAAAATGCCAGGAATGCGGTGGAGACAGCCTCCTATCCTGCTGGAAAGGAAAAGGGGTATATTGCCCTTGATTTAGGTCCTACAGGAAAGCTTTTAAAGCCTTTGGGCGATTTGGACTTTGAGGATGCCTACAAGATGTTTTCCCAGGTAGTGAAGATCGGGGAACGGGAAGGAGCGGACCTGGTGCTCATTGAGACCATGAGCGACAGCTATGAGGCCAAGGCGGCTGTGCTTGCTGCAAAGGAAAACAGCCGCCTTCCCGTGTTCGTGACCATGATTTTTGATGATAAAGGAAAGCTTTTGACCGGTGGAAATGTTGAGTCAACGGTTGCCCTTTTAGAGGGCCTGCGAGTTGATGCCCTGGGCATTAACTGCGGACTGGGACCGGTGCAGATGAAGGGCATTTTAACCAATATCATGAAGGTGGTTTCCATACCGGTTATTGTAAACCCCAATGCAGGGCTTCCAAGAAGCGAAGGCGGGAAAACGGTTTATGATATTGATGCCGGAGAATTTGCGGCCGCCATGAAGGAAATTGCAGAAGAAGGAGCCTGTGTGATCGGCGGATGCTGCGGGACCACACCGGAACACATAGAAAAAACAGTGGCTCTTTGCAAGGATCTTCCTGTTAAGCTGCCGGATAAGAAAAACCGGACTGTGATCTCTTCCTATGCACAGGCCGTCCTGATCGGTGATGATCCGGTCATCATCGGAGAGAGAATCAATCCAACAGGAAAATCCAAGTTTAAGCAGGCCCTTCGGGATCACAACCTGGAATATATCCTCAGGGAAGGCGTGGCCCAGCAGGACAATGGAGCCCATGTACTGGATGTAAACGTGGGCCTTCCGGAAATTGATGAGTCTTCCATGATGGTGGAAGTGATAAAGGAGCTTCAAAGCATCATTGATCTGCCTCTTCAGATCGACACCTCCAATACAGAGGCAATGGAACGGGCCATGAGGGTTTATAACGGTAAGCCTCTCATTAATTCCGTAAACGGAAAAAAGGAAGTGATGGAGGCCATTTTTCCTCTTGTAAAACGGTACGGCGGCGTTGTGGTTGCCCTGGCTCTTGATGAGGATGGCATCCCGGAAACAGCAGACGGAAGGATCGCCGTTTCAGAGAAAATCTATAAAAAGGCCGCAGAATATGGAATTGATAAAAAAGACATTGTTATCGATGCTCTGTGCATGACCGTCAGCTCCGACAGCAAGGGAGCGCTGACCACTCTTGAAACCTTAAGAAGGGTCAGGGATGAACTGGGAGGCAGGACCATACTGGGAGTTTCCAACATTTCCTTTGGCCTTCCCCAGAGAGAGATCATCAATGCCACCTTTTTTGCAATGGCCCTTCAAAATGGTTTAAGCGCTGCCATCATAAACCCCAATTCAGAAGCAATGATGCGTTCTTATTACAGCTTCCGGACTCTTGCGGATTTAGACCCTCAGTGCAGCGGCTATATCTCGGTTTACAGCGGCCAGGTTGCCACTCTTGGGGAGACGGTAAGGCCGGGAACCTCCTCTTTGGCAGGCAGTGCTTCCGGCAAGGATATACCCCTGTCAGAAAGCATTGCAAAAGGCCTTAAGGACAGGGCCCATGCCGCGGTAACAGAGCTTTTAAAGGAACAGGAGCCTTTGACAATTATAAACCAGGAGATGATTCCGGCTTTGGACCGGGTGGGAAAAGGTTTTGAAAATGGAACCGTATTCCTTCCCCAGCTTCTTATGAGTGCGGAAGCAGCCAAGGCAGCCTTTGAGGTCATTAAGGAGAAGATGGCAGAGGGTGGAGTAGCCCAGGAGAAAAAGGGAAAAATTATCCTGGCTACTGTCAAAGGAGATATTCATGATATCGGCAAGAATATTGTAAAGGTTCTTCTGGAAAACTACGGCTATGATGTCATTGATCTGGGAAAGGACGTTCCTCCTGAAAGGATTGTGGAGACTGCCATAAGGGATGAGGTGAACCTGGTAGGCCTAAGCGCCCTCATGACCACCACAGTCCCCAGCATGGAAGAGACCATCAGACAGTTAAGAGAGACTGCTCCAGCCGTAAAGGTAATGGTGGGCGGAGCCGTACTTACGGAAGGATATGCAAAAACCATTGGCGCAGACCAATACTGCCGTGATGCAATGGCTTCGGTCAATTATGCGGAGGGAGTATTTCAGACAAAATAGGACTCCTGATTGACAAATGAGGAATGAATGGTATAATATCCACGAAAGCAATGAGCAGTGAGAAACAGGGGAGGGAAAATTTTTCGTCGTGCTCGCACGTAAGAAAAATTTTTCTTATCCTGTTTCATAGGGCGAATGTCCGTGAGCAAACGAATCCACAGGATTCGTTTGCTCACACTGCGGATTTACGATACAAAACATCTGGAGGTACAAACAAACATGGGAAAGATTATATTAACAGGGGACCGGCCCACCGGAAAGCTCCATATCGGCCATTACGTTGGTTCATTAAAACGCAGGGTGGAGCTGCAGAATTCCGGTGAATTTGACGAGATTTTTATAATGATTGCGGATGCCCAGGCGCTTACGGACAATGCTGATAATCCGGAAAAGGTTCGTCAGAATATTATTGAGGTTGCGTTGGATTACCTTTCCTGCGGGCTAGACCCAAAGAAATGTACCCTGTTCATCCAGTCACAGATTCCTGAGCTTACAGAGTTGTCCTTTTATTATATGAATTTAGTAACCGTATCCAGGCTGCAGCGGAATCCTACGGTAAAATCCGAGATTGCCATGAGGAATTTTGAAACCAGCATTCCCGTAGGCTTCTTTACCTATCCGATCAGCCAGGCAGCTGACATTACGGCGTTCCGTGCCACTACAGTGCCCGTAGGAGAGGATCAGGAGCCTATGATTGAGCAGACCAGGGAAATTGTGCGTAAATTCAATTCCGTTTACGGAGAAGCTCTTGTGGAGCCAGAGATCCTGCTTCCTGATAATAAGGCATGCTTACGCCTTCCCGGAACTGACGGCAAGGCCAAGATGAGTAAGTCCCTTGGAAACTGCATTTATTTATCCGATTCGGAAGAGGAAGTAAAGAAAAAGGTCATGAGCATGTATACAGACCCTAACCACATCCAGGTTTCCGATCCGGGCCAGGTAGAAGGAAATACAGTATTCACCTACTTAGATGCCTTTTGCAAGACCGAAGATTTTGAAAAATATCTGCCTGATTACAAGAATCTTGACGAACTTAAAGATCACTACAAGCGGGGCGGTTTAGGCGATGTAAAGGTGAAGCGGTTCTTAAACAGTGTCCTTCAGGCAGAATTAGAGCCTATCCGCAGGAGAAGGAAAGAGTATGAGTCCAATATTCCTTACGTATACCAGATATTAAAAGAGGGAAGCGATAAGGCTGAGGCAGCGGCCGCCCAAACCTTAAAAGGTGTGAAAGAGGCTATGAAGATCAACTATTTTGATGATCTGGAGTTCATTGAGGAGCAGGCAAGAAAATACAAGGGCCAGGAATAGAGGCGTATATGAAGGTTGTTTCCATCACCGAGATTTTGGAATGCAATGAATGGATCAAGGGCAAAGGCCTGGAATTTAAGATCCACTTAAGAGATGCCTGTGGGAAGCAGTCCTGCTGGATCGAATCATTAAATGACAAAAACGACAGCGCACAATGGGAGGAGTTATACAAGACTCTGGATGAGTTTTTTATCAGATTCCGATGCAGCCTGGAATACGGAGAAAATAAAACAAACTTCTGGCTGCTATAATACAATCGGCAAAAAGGCCAGGGAAAGTGCAAAGAAAAATATCCCATTGCACTTTTCCCGGTCTTTTTCCGCTTTACAAAAAACCGGCTTTCTAAAACAGCAGTGAAACTGCACATCCCCACATCACCTACCATATAAAATAAGCAATATTAATGGTAGACACAAACAATATTAGCCCTACTAATAAAAAAATATTAATAAAAATAATGAATAAAATCTTAAAAAAGTATTAAATTTAATTGAAGAAAACAAGGAAAGCAGTTATAATCAAATAGTAGTCAAGAAACACCAACCTCATAAAATAAAATGAAAAGGGAGTTTTGCCATGGAACAGTTCTTTAAACTGAAAGAAAATGGAACAAATGTTACTACTGAGATTATTGCTGGAATTACCACTTTTTTTGCTATGGCGTACATAATTATTGTAAATCCTAATACCTTAAGCCAGGCAGGAATGGAGTGGGGAGCAGTATTTTTAGCCACCATCATTTCTGCTATCATAGGTACTTTAATCATGGGCCTTGTAGCCAATGTACCATATGCTCAGGCACCTGGAATGGGATTAAATGCATTTTTTGTTTACACGGTTTGTTTTGGATTGAAATTTACATGGCAGCAGGCTTTGTCAATGGTTTTCATCTGTGGTATTCTTAATATTTTAATCACAGTAACCAGAGTACGGAAGTATATTATTAAAGCAATCCCCACAAGCCTGCAAAATGCAATCGGCGGCGGAATTGGCATCTTTATTGCATACATAGGCCTTTTGAATGCAGGTGCCATTAATTTTGAGGCAGGTGTTCCGGCAATGTCTGTGATTGCCACAAAGGCTCTTGTTTTATTTATCATAGGTCTTGTATTAATTGTTGTATTGACTGTGCTGAATGTAAAGGGCGGCATTTTAATTGCTATCGTTTTAACGACCTTAATCGGCATTCCCATGGGCATTACAAAAACAGGAGATACCGTAAATTTTTCAGAAGCCCTGGCAGCGCTTCCAACTACTTTTGGGGTAATTTTTACGGCAGAGGGACTTCCTTCTCTGTTTGGGGATATGGCCAAGCTTCCTCTTGTATTAATTACAATTTTCTCTTTCAGCTTATCCGATACATTTGACACCATCGGAACTTTTATCGGGACAGGACGCAGAAGCGGAATCTTCAGTGCGGAGGACGAAGCTTCCTTAGAGTCAGGCAAAGGGTTCTCTTCCAAGATGGACAAAGCCTTATTTGCAGATGCAACAGCAACTTCCATTGGCGCCATTTTTGGTACTTCAAACACTACCACCTATGTGGAAAGCGCTGCAGGCATCGGAGCCGGAGGACGTACTGGCCTTACTTCCGTAGTTGTAGCTGTCTGCTTTGCCTTAAGTGCATTCTTATCCTCCTTTATCAGTGCAATTCCATCTGTGGCAACAGCGCCGGCTCTTGTTATCGTTGGGTGTATGATGGTTTCTTCCTTTAAGGAAATTGAATGGACGAAGCTGGAAGAAGCGGTTCCTGCTTTCTTTGCAGGCGTGTTTATGGCGCTTTGCTACAGCATCTCTTATGGTATTGCAACGGCATTTATTTTCTACTGCATCATAAAGATCTGCAAAAAGCAGACAAAAGATCTGAATCCCATTATTGTAATAGCAACCATTCTGTTCATTATAAACTTTATATTACAGGCGTTTCTGTAATTTTGATTTTAACATACATTAAGAGAAAGATTTATGTACAAATGAGCTTTTGTCTCTGTATAAAACAGAGGCAAAAGCTTTTTTCCTTTCATGGAAAAGTTAGGAATAATTATCAATTTCAGTTATTGAAGTTTTTGGAAAAATGTGTTATAATTATATTATGAATTAGGAGTGACTAACTCATAAAAATTATGGAAATAAGCCATATTAAAGGAGTATGGCCGCGAAGACGGCGCATTCTTAAGATACGGAATGAGGCTGCAGCTTGTGAAATAACATCAGAAGTGTTTCCTGTATAATAATTAATGATAAAAATATGGAAATTGGAAAGAATTCCCTTAAGGGGTTCCAGCCATTGTGGAAACCATTTAAAAGAAAAGGAGAAAAAATGATGAACTATCTGGAGATTGAAAAAGTAATAGGAAGAGAAATTATTGATTCCAGAGGAAATCCGACTGTAGAAGCTGAGGTACATCTGGCAGACGGAACCATAGCCAGAGGAGCAGCCCCCAGCGGCGCTTCTACCGGTGAATTTGAGGCTCTGGAGCTTCGGGATGGAGATAAGGCCCGTTACGGGGGAAAAGGTGTTTTAAATGCGGTTCATAACATCAATACGGTAATTCATTATGCCATTACCGGAATGGATGCTTCCGATATTTATGCCATTGATCAGGCGATGTTCTCCGCAGATGGGACAAAGGATAAGTCCAGACTGGGAGCTAATGCCATCCTGGCAGTATCCATTGCCTGCGCCAGAGCAGCAGCTGTCAGCATGGGCATTCCCCTTTACCGTTTCTTAGGCGGAATATCCGGAAACCGTCTCCCGGTTCCCATGATGAATATTTTAAACGGCGGAGCTCATGCAGCCAATACGGTAGATGTTCAGGAGTTTATGATCATGCCTGCAGGAGCCTCCAGCTTTAAAGAGGGTCTGCGTTGGTGTACGGAAGTATTCCACTGCCTGGCGTCCATATTAAAGGCAAAAGGACTGGCTACTGCTGTAGGAGATGAGGGTGGTTTTGCTCCTGATCTGGACAGTGATGAAGCGGCAATTGAGCTGATTCTTGAGGCCATTAGAAAGGCCGGCTATGAGCCTGGACGTGATTTTGTTCTGGCAATGGATGCAGCTTCCAGTGAATGGAAGGGCGGGAATAAAGGCGAGTATATTCTTCCAAAGTGCGGCAAGCATTTTACTTCTGAGGAGCTGGTTGAGCACTGGAGAGAACTGTGTGAAAAGTATCCAATCTATTCCATTGAGGATGCCCTTGATGAAGAAGACTGGGAAGGCTGGAAAAAGCTTACGGAAGTCCTGGGCAGCAAGATCCAGCTGGTTGGAGATGACCTGTTTGTAACCAATACAGAGCGCTTAAAGAGAGGAATCTTAGACGGATGCGGCAATTCCATTCTGATTAAGCTCAACCAGATCGGTTCTGTATCAGAAACTCTGGAGGCAATCAAGATGGCTCACAGCGCAGGTTATACATCTATTGTTTCCCACCGTTCCGGTGAAACAGAAGATACCACCATTGCAGATCTTGCAGTGGCTCTTAATACCTGCCAGATCAAGACGGGAGCGCCAAGCAGAAGCGAACGTGTGGCAAAATACAACCAGCTGCTTCGTATTGAAGAAGAGCTGGGAGAAAGTGCAGTTTATCCGGGAATGGAAGCATTCCGTATCCGGCGGTCATAAAAAATGTGGAAAACCCCGGCAGGTATATTATTTGAAACCTG
This sequence comes from Lachnospiraceae bacterium, assembly GCA_902363835.1. Lineage (GTDB taxonomy): Bacteria > Bacillota > Clostridia > Lachnospirales > Lachnospiraceae > Lacrimispora. The sequence goes on along the minus strand of CABJBM010000013.1, from coordinate 100,592 downwards.
CCGGGGTTTTTTGCTTCCACGCTTCAGACCGGAAAAGGAATTGATGAAAAGGGCAAAGGATGGTATGCTATAAGCCATAAGAGATCCCAAGGAGGCATTTCATGGAGTTTAGAGAATTAAAGGAAGAAGAGCTGAGCAGAGAGCTTTTTAAGGATTTCGACCGTTTCCAGGAAGCGGAGGAATGCCAAAGTGACCACGTGGAAAGGGCGCCATTTGACTGCCAGCCGGAATATGGCCTGGAGCGGAAGGTGATTTTATATATTGCAGTCAGCCTGGATGGATATATTGCTGATGAGGCAGGAGGAGTGGACTGGCTGGAAGGCCAGGATAAAACCTATCAGGGAGATTATGGCTACAGCCGGTTTGAGAAACAGGTGGACACGGTGATCATGGGCTACCGTACTTATTGGCAGGTGGTTACGGAGCTGTCTCCTGATGCATGGGCATATCCCGGAAAGGAAACCTATGTGTTAACACACAGGGAGATGGAAGACAAGCCTGGAATCCGGTTTACAGGGGAACCGCTTGAAACCCTTCTTTCAAACTTAAAGAAAAAAGAGGGACAGGAAACCAGATCCTTTTAAAGCTGGTATCCACGGAAACGGAAAACGGAGTAATAGATTGCATATACAGAAAAAGATAGAAAAAAATCGGGAATATACAAAGCCTTCTTTCAATACAATGAACAATAGTGTTATAACGCCGAAGGTGATTTTCCGGCGAAGAGTTGAATGCCATGGAGCAAGCCACGGGGTATTTAACCCTTGCGGAAATAAATGTATTTGAAAGAGAGATGAAAAAAGATGGCAGAAATAAAGCGGATCAGATGCGGAAGCGTAAACAGTTATCTGATCGAGGAACATGGAAGAGCCATTCTTGTGGATACAGGGAGGAACGGATCTGAGGAAAAAATACTTGCCCAGTGCCAGAAAACAAAGGTGGAGCTGATCGTACTCACCCATGGTCATTTGGATCATGTGCAGAATACGGCCTATTTGAAAAAGGCATTGGGAGTTCCGGTCGCCCTGCATAAGGAAGATGTAAATCTCATAAAGGACAATTTTATTGAACCTCTTCGTTATCGGGGATTTCTGGGAATGGTGGTTGCGGAGGTTTCAGCGAAAAGCTTTGAAACCGACCGGATACCGGAATTTACCCCGGAAATTTTTTTGAAAGAAGGAGACTGGCTGAAGGATTATGGAATCAATGCCAGGATCATGGAGCTTCCGGGGCATACCAGAGGGTCCATAGGACTTGATCTTGATGAAAAAAATGTCATTGTGGGAGATGCACTGATGAACATGTTTTATCCCGGTTTGTCCATGGTTTACTGGGACAGGGGAGAGATGGTAAAAAGTGCGGATAAGATCAGCGCTCTTGGCGCAAGAAAGGTATATTTCGGTCATGGAGGTCCGGTGGAAAACCGGGCGTGGAACAGGGCAGGAATTTAAACAAGGGATTAAGGCAGTATGATACAGATTTATATGGCAAGCTATGAGAAATGCCATGGAAAGAAGAAATGGGAGCAGGAACATGAGCTTGGAAAAAAGCTTCTTCGCATGGGGTTAAAGGACTTATATGGAATCGATTTAAGAGGCCCGGCCCTTCCGGTGATTCTGAAAGGAGAGCATGGAAAGCCCTATCTGAAAGATTTTCCCAACATCCACTATAACATCAGCCATACCGATGGCATGGTGGCCTGCGGAATCGGAGACAGGGAGCTGGGAATCGATGTGGAACGAATACGGCCCTTCCGGCACAATATTCTCAGGAAGGTTTTTTCTGATGCCGAAAGACGCCGCATGGAGGAAATACCGGAGGAGGAGCATTCCTTATACTTTTTTTGCATATGGACGTTAAAAGAAAGCTATCTTAAGGCGGTGGGCTGCGGCATCACCAGACCTCTCACCGGCATCTCTTTTGAATGGAAGGGAGAGACCCCCACAGCATGCGGCCTTCCCGGCGCATCTTTTTATCAGACCATGACGGAAGGGGGATATGTCCTTTCCGTATGTACCCTGGGAGATGAGAAAATTAATTTTGGGCAGAACCTTGTTTTTTCCACCCAGGGCGGGAGCCAAGGGACCGGGCCTTGCTTTCAGAAACCATAAGCCCTGCCAGGGTCAGTACGATTCCGCAGGCAGACTGGAAGCTGATGCGTTCGTTTAAAAGGAGCATGGATGAGATCACGGTGATCACCGGAACTGCATAGATGTAGACGCTGGTCTTTACAGTGCCCAGTACCTTTACGGCAAAATTCCAGGTGGCAAAGCAGAGGGCGGAAGCGCCCAGGCCTAAGAATAAGATATTAAGCAAGTTCTTTGTGTCGGCCAGGCGGTAAAAGCCGAGATCAAAGGGGAGAATTGCCAGTGCAGGAACCATGAACAGAAGGCCGTAAAAGAAAATGCGCCTTGTTGTTTCAACGGTCCCATGGCCGTATTCTCCTATTTTTTTTGTGATTACGGAGTAAGCTGCCCAGGTAACAGCGGCAGCCAGGGCCAGAAGATCTCCCTTTGGGTTTAATTTCATTCCGGAGGTTCTCTGAAAGCTGATCAGGGCAATTCCCATGATCGCGGTTATAAATCCGGCCAGAAAGCGGGGACCTGGTTTTTCTCCTTTCAGGAACAGCCAGTCAAATAAGGCTGTAAAAAACGGGGCTACGGCTATGATCACGCTGACATTGGCAGCAAGAGTATAAGTAAGGGCAAAGTTTTCCATAAGAAAATACAGGGTCACACCGCATATTCCGGCTGCTGCAAAAAGAATTTCCTGTTTTGGGCTTTTTGTACGCAAAAGGCGGGGACAAGCCAGCCACAGGGCGGCATAGCCGATGAGAAAACGGAAAAACAGGATTTCAAGAGGGGTGAAAGCCTCAAGAAGAAGTTTTGTGGAGATAAAGGTGGTTCCCCATACAAATATGGAAAACCCGGCGGCCAGGTGTCCGTATAAATGATTCTGCTTGTTCATGATGGTCTGCTCCTGTAAATGATTTTATGCCGCCTCATGGAGAGGGCTGGTAATCATGGTATGTACCGGATTGCCTCTCCGACAGCTGTTTAAATAGTAGCACAGATCATAAGAAATGTCTTGCAGAATGGCCCTGATACGGGAAAAAATGGGGCTTTGCATAAACAAAGCTTATGAAATCATGAAAAATGGGTAAAAATCTCATAAGGAATAAAAAGCAGATTGGAGGAAAAGCCATGAAAACCATGACAGATAACTTTTTAATTTCCTTTCTTCAGAGATTTGACCAGCACCCTTTTGAAGTAAAGCTTCACGGGAAAACTTATCACATCGGGGATGGGAATCCAACCTTTATTGTGAACCTGAAAGAAGATATCGAAGGCAAAGATTTGCTCACCAGCACTTCCCTGGCTCTGGGAGAGGCATATATGAAAGGGAACCTGGATATTGAAGGGGATTTGTTTTATGCACTGAACCATTTCCTGGGCCAGATGGGGAAGTTTTCCATGGACCAGGGAAAACTCAGAAAACTGATTTTTTCGTCCCAGTCCAAAAGGAATCAGGAGAAAGAAGTCACATCCCATTATGATATCGGCAATGATTTCTACCGCCTTTGGCTTGACGATACCATGAGTTATTCCTGCGGCTATTTTAAGACGGAAAATGATACCTTATACGATGCCCAGTGCAATAAGGTGGAAAGGATTTTAAAGAAGCTGTATTTAAAAAAGGATATGACCCTTTTGGATATTGGCTGCGGCTGGGGATTTTTGCTGATTAAGGCTGCTAAGGAATACGGGGTAAAGGGAGTTGGAATCACCTTAAGCAAAGAACAGAAAAAGAAGTTTGAAGAACGGATTGAGGAGGAAGGCCTGACGGGCAAGGTGTCGGTGGAATTAATGGATTACCGGGACTTGGGAAGCTGGGGCAGGAACTTTGACCGGGTTGTGAGCGTTGGTATGCTGGAGCATGTGGGAAGAGACAATTACGGGCTGTTTGTAAAAAATGCGGAAGCAGTGTTAAATCCCGGGGGATTGCTTCTTCTTCATTACATCAGCGCCCTAAAGGAATATCCCGGGGATCCATGGATGAAAAAATATATTTTTCCTGGAGGCACCATTCCAAGCCTTCGTGAGATGATCCACATTTTAAGCGAACATCAGTTTTACACCCTGGACGTGGAAAGTCTCCGCCGCCATTATTGCAGGACATTGCTTTTATGGGAACGGAATTTCAGTGAACACCGTTCAGAGATAGAGGAAAAAATGGGAGCAGAGTTTACCAGAATGTGGGATTTGTATCTAAGCGCCTGTGCCGCCACTTTTAATAACGGGGTCATTGACCTTCATCAGATCCTCGTATCCAAAGGGATCAACAACCACCTTCCAATGACAAGATGGTATGAATAAATTGAAAAATCCGCCCTGCCTGTTTGGGGCAGCGGCGGATTTTTACCGTATGATGTAAACAGCAGGAAGGGGCCCGGGCATTTTTCTATGGGCTTTTCGGAGGATAAACGGTTGCCGTATTTTGGAAAGCGTGTTATGATTCCATAGGATAAAAATGACAGGAAGTGGAAAGGGATCTTTGTGGAACAACATGAACAGAAGAAAAAAGAACTGGCTCCTGGTCCTGATCTATACGATTATGATTCTCCTTTGCTTTGGCATTGTTGTGATCGTGGATAATCTGGACACCTCTGACCGTAACGGGAAAGAAACCTCCGGCAATCCTTATGAAGAAACCGTAAAGCAGCCGGAGTTGGAGGAAAGCACCGGTGAAAAAGACCATATAAATACTGAGACAGAAACAGGTAAGGAAGAAACGGAGCCGGAAACCCGGAAAGAGATCAGGAAAAAAAGACAGGATGAGGCACCTGTAAAAGACGAGACAGAGGAGGAAGCAGAGGAATACAAGCCTCCTGTGATTGTAATTGCCTCTGATATCCACTATTATTCTCCTGAGCTTACGGATTACGGCGAAGCCTTTGAGGAGATGCAAAAAGGGGACGACGGAAAACTGGTTAACTACATTCCCCAGCTCTTGGACGCATTTACGGCTGAAATGGAAGGACTTAAGCCTTCAGCCGTGATTTTAAGCGGAGATTTAACCCTTAATGGGGAAAAGAGGGGTCATGAAGCATTGGCCAGGAAGCTTGAAATCCTGGAAGAAAAGGGGGTAAAGGTGCTTGTCATACCCGGCAACCACGATATTAACAACTATTTTTCGGCTTCTTATTTTGGCAAGGAAAAAGAACCGGCGGATATTGTAGATCCTCAGGGGTTTTATGACATTTACCGCCGGTTTGGATATGACCAGGCAAAAAGCCGGGATGAAGATTCCTTAAGTTATGTTTATGAACTGGATGAGAAAAACTGGCTTCTGATGCTTGATTCCGCCCAGTATGAACCTCTTAACAAGGTTGGGGGAAGGATCAAAGAAGAGACTCTGGTATGGATGAAAAAACAGCTTGATGAGGCAAGGGAACAGGGGATAACCGTAATTCCCATCGCTCATCACAACCTGTTAAAGGAAAGCATCCTGTATCCAACTGACTGTACCCTTGAAAACAGCCAGGATGTCATCCCACTTTTGGAATCTTACCGGGTTCCCCTTTACATAAGCGGCCATCTGCACTTGCAGAGGACCAAAACCCATAAGCCGGAGCCGGGAGAGAGCGGAGATGTGTACCACATCAGTGAAGTGGTTGCAGACTCCTTTGCCATTTCCCCCTGCAGGTACGGCGTTCTTCAATGGACAGAGGATGGAAGACTGGTTTATACCCCAAAGGCAATGGATGTGGAAGGCTGGGCAAAGGAAGAAGGAATTTCTGATGAGAATCTGCTTCATTTCAAGGAATACGGGGTAAAAGTTCTCACAGAAGTGGTCAGCAGCCAGGTTTCTGACAAGATTAAGAACCTGCCAAAGGAACAGGTGGAAAAGATGGCAGGGCTGTATGGGGATATTAACAAGGCTTACTGCGAAGGTGTTCCTGTTGACGCCAGGGAAATACGGTCAGGAGAGGCCTACCGTTTATGGCAGAGGAATCTGCCGGAGAGCCGGATGTTTGCTGAAATCGGCAAAATACTTAAGGATACGGGATATGATCACAATACCTGGGAATATGAGCTGGAGAAAAATGAGTGAGGCAGGCAGGAAAAGCAGGCCCACCCCTTTACAATATATTTCATGTCATGATATAATGATGAAATAATATTACACAAAGTTTGAGGTGGATTGCTTATGCAGGAAAGTATTAGTGTATCCGGTGTTCTCTGCTCATCCTATGATTCGTTTTTTGAAGCGGAAAAGAAGATTGCGGATTATATCCTGGCACATAAAAGTGAAATAATCGATATGACGGTGGCGGAGCTGGCTCTTGCAAGCGGAACCAGTGATGCCACTGTATCCAGGTTCTGCAGAAGGTGTGGATTTAACGGTTTCCATCACCTGAAAATCAATCTGGCAAAAGAGGTAGCAGAGGAAAGGGGCAATTCCATTGAAGTTTCCAATGACATCAGCCGGGATAACATCTCCCAGTCCCTTCAGAACATTCTGGCAAATAAGGTGGCGGAACTGACCCAGACCATATCCATGATGGACCCGGAGGAGTTAAACCGGATCCTGACTGTGATTGAGCATGCCAGGACCGTACAGCTTGTGGCTGTTGGGAATACCATACCCGTGGCAATGGATGGTTCCTTTAAATTCAATCAGCTGGGGATTGCTGCTGTGTCCGGTTCCATCTGGGAAACGCAGATGGCTTATACCTGCAACTTAAAGGAAGAGGATGCCATCATCATCATCTCCAATTCCGGTTTTTCCAAACGGCTGATGACTTTGGTGGCAGTTGCAAAGGAAAACCATACGCCAACCATTGCCATTACAAACAATTCCTCCTCACCTCTTGGCCAGGTCTGCGATTACCATATTACAACAGCTACCAGGGAAAAACTTCTTCTGGGAGAGTTTTGCTTTTCCAGAGTGTCTGCCACAACAGTGATCGAAATATTGTATCTGTTTTTATCAGTCAGCAGAGGGGATTCCCATGACCGTATCAGGCGTCATGAGATCGCCATTTCTGATGATAAAAAATAATCAGAAGGGGATATGGCCCTGACATGAAATCATAAAGGTTTCATGTCAGGGCCATATCCCTTTTTAATTTCTGTCAGTTTTTCAGCGGCATCCGCCGGATTCTGTACTCCACAAATGTACGCGTTCCTTAATATGGCTGTACCTGTACCAATGTCCTCTGTTAAAAATCATCTGCCAAATCGTCTGACTCCTGCCCTCTGCACATCATCTCATCCACATCCACAAACGTGGAGGCCGCATTCTGCATCAATGAGGCAGTTAAATCTTTCAAAGGCACGAACTGGCGGCTGATTAAGGCCTCGATCAGCAGCGGAAGATTGATGCCTGTTAAATGGCGAAAACTGTATTCCCGGGACAGCGCTGTGATGGTGCTGGCAGGAGTGCCGGAGGTGACGTCGGTGAGGATCAGTAAATCGGAGCCGCTTAAACGTTCAATGGCTCTTCGGATTTCAGCTTTTAAATCCTCCGGGCTTTGGGAAGGGGCAAGCCCAACTGCGGCTGCCTGGGACTGGGGGCCCAGGATCATTTCCGCTGTCTCCAGCATGGCTTTGGAAAAGGTGCCGTGTGATACAAGTAAAATGGCTGTCATTTAGGATACCTCCCCGCTGTTGTAGGTGTTGATGGCAGCTGAAAGATTTCCCCTGGCAGCGGTCAGGTATTGCTGGGCTTTGTCCGCATCCAGACCGGAAAGTCCCATAAAAACCGCCAGTTTTACTTTGCTGCCAGAAGCAGCCAGAAGTTCCTTTGCCTTCTCATCATCGCAGTTAAGGCATTCGCAAATGATATTCCTTGCGCGGACCACCAGCTTTTCATTGGTTGGCAGAAGATCCACCATCAGATTCTGGTAAACTTTTCCCATTTGAATCATAACGGAAGTTGAGATCATATTTAAGATCATTTTCTGGGCGGTTCCAGCTTTCATTCTGGTGGAGCCTGTTACTGCCTCCGGGCCTGTCACAGCCTCCACGGCAGTCTTGGCATGCTGGGACATCTGAGCGTTTGACAGACAGGAGACAGCGCCTGTGTACGCGCCGATGGAATCCGCATAGTCCAGCGCGCCGATCACATAAGGAGTCCGGCCGCTGGCTGCCAGTCCGACCACCACATCCTGTGATTTGAGGCCGCAGCGGATTAAGTCTTCCTTTCCTGCCGCCTCATTGTCCTCCACTCCCTCCATGGATTTTCGCAGTGCTCTGTCACCTCCGGCAATGATCCCCTGTACCAGATCAGGGGAAACGCCATAGGTGGGCGGACACTCGGAGGCATCCAGCACACCCAGGCGCCCGGAGGTACCTGCACCTACATAATACAGTCTGCCTCCCTCTGACAGGCGCCTGCAGATTTCATCCACCAGCTGAGTGAGAGCTGGCAGGCATTTTTTCACCGCCATGGCGACACCGGTATCTTCACGGTTGATGGCGGACAGCATTTCAAAGGTGGACATGGAATCAATGGACAGTGTATTGGGATTTCTCTGCTCTGTTTCTAAGGTTTTTAAATTCATATACTTCCCCTCCGTGTGTTTGATAATTTTATTATAAGGGTTTGAAATTAAAAATCAAACAGTTGGCCTTATTCTGAAATTTTGTTTTACTTCCTGAAAGTTTTGTGCCATAATGTGGACAAATAAAATGAGACATACAACAGAATCAGTAGGGAGGTTTGTTATGAGCGTTTTAATTAAATTGAGAGACTACAGAAATCTGTCGGAGGCGGAGAACCAGGTCAGGGAATACATTCTGAAATACCCGAAAAAGGTTCTGGAATATACGATATATGATCTGGCAAAAGAATCCTTTACATCACCGGCCACCGTGGTCCGCCTGTGTAAAAAGATTGATATCAAGGGTTTTGCCCGGCTGAAGGTGCTGCTGGCAGAGGAGACCAAGTATTTTCAGGATATGCAGATGAACCTGTTGGACACTACCACCATTGAGAAGAACGACACACCACATGCTATCATAGAGAAGATCACCAATATTTCCGTCAAAACCATAGAGGAGACCAGAGTGCTGGTCAATGAGAAGCAGTTTATGGAAGTTGCAAAGCTGCTGCAGAAAGCGGTGGTCATTGACTTCTATGGTGAGGGAGCCTCCAACATGGTGGCAGTGGACGGGCAGTTTAAGTTCATGCGCATTGGGAAAATTGTAAACACCTACCAGCTCTATGACCGGCAGTACGTTCAGGCAGTGAATTCCGATGCCTCACACGTGGGAATTATCATTTCCTATTCCGGCGAAACAAAGAGGATGATCCAAATCGCCGGAATTCTTCAAAAGAACGGAACCCCGGTGGTGGCGGTGACTTCCAGCAGCGAAAGTTCCTTAAACCGGATTGCGGATTACAATTTGTTTGTGACTGCCAAAGAGACGGTGTTCCGAAGCGGAGCCATGGCATCCAGAACAGCGCAGCTTTACATTATCGACATTCTGTACGCATTGTACTGCTCTCTGAATTATGATGAGAGCATCCAGAAAATCCAGCAAACACGCATTGAGTAAGTCCTTGTTTCATAAACCGAAAGAAAATTTCGCATTATCGTAAGATTGTTGACATTTACTTTCGGGTCTGATAGTTTGAAGTTAAGAAAGGGGGCGAACTTATGATTACCATAGCTAGAATTGATGAGCGTCTGATACACGGCCAGGTGGCCTACGCATGGACCGTTGCCTGCAAAAGTGAGGCGATCATGGTGATTGACAATGAGATCGCAAAGGACAAATTCCAGATATCTTTGCTTCAGATGGCCTGCCCATCTGGTGTGAAATGTTTTATCTGTGACGAGGAGAAGTCGGTGGAGCTTTTAAACAAGTATGAGAAACGGAAAATATTTGTGGTGGTGAAGCATCCGGCCACGCTGCTTTCCATCTGCGAGAAGGGGATTAAACTGAATGCGGTCAATGTGGGCGGGCTGTATTTTAAGGAGGGCAGGAGGCAGCTGTCCAAAACCGTCTACGTGGACCAGGAGATGGAAGATATTTTCAGGAAATTGAACGGTCGTGGAGTAAGGCTTGAGAACAGGACGACTCCAACGGATGCGGAGGAAGATTTGATGAGGCTGATGTGATTTTTGATTAAGGAGGAGGGTGTTTCTTATGAATACAGTTCAAGTACTGTTATTAAGTATCTTTATTGCAGCTTTGATTTTGGAGAATTATGGATATGGCTATTGGATGATCTCCCGGCCGATTTTTGCAGGGCCGTTGATCGGACTCCTTTTGGGAGATGTGCAGACTGGTCTTTTGGTAGGCGGAAGCGTGGAACTGATGTATATGGGCGTGATTCCTGTGGGGGGAAGCGTTCCTCCCAATGCCCAGATCGCAGGAATCCTTTCAACGGTGTTCGCCATTTTAAACGGCGGCAATGCTGAGGTGGGAATCGCCCTGGCCCTGCCCATTGGTTTAATGGCCCAGCTGCTGATCATGTTTGCATGGAACTTAAACATCGTATTAATCCATGGTGCGGACAAATACGTCCGGGCTGGTGACTACAAGATGGTAGAGCGCATGCACTTATGCGGCCTGGTGGTGTTTTTCTTTGTTTTCTTTATTCCCACCTTTCTGGCGATCCAGTTTGGCAGCGAGTTTGTGAACAACGTGGTGGCAGCCATGCCTCCGGTGCTGACAAACGGCTTAAAGCTTGCTTCCGGCATTCTTCCCGCGGTGGGAATGGCGATGCTGCTGAAGATGATGAATTTTAAAAAATACTGGTCCTTCTTTGCCCTGGGGTTTGTGTTCTCCGTTTACCTGGGACTGAACGTGCTGGCCATCTCAACGATTGCCCTTGCTTTGGTATTTGCAATGCACACCATGAGAAAAAAGGAAGCGGACGAAGATGACGGCTTTGATGACGACGAGGCGGAGTCTGTGGCCGCACAGGGGATGCTGGGCAGGAAAGAGCTGAAAAAGGTATTCTGGCGTTCCTTCTTCTTCATGACTACCATCAACTATGAGCGGTATTGTTCCCTGGGCTTTTGCTATGCCATGATCCCGGCGCTGAAGGTTCTATATCCGAACCAGGCAGATTTCCAGGAAGCCATGCAGCGCCACAATGAGTTTTTTAACTGCCATCCATACACAGGCAACGCGGTTTTGGGAGTCTCCCTGGCGCTGGAGGAGCAGCGGGCGGCCGGCAAACTGATTTCCGCCGAGGCCATTTCTTCTACCAAGGCAGCTCTTATGGGGCCATTATCCAGCATTGGTGATTCTGTGTTTAAGGCCACATTTATGACTATTTTTGCTGCAATCGGCGCCGCCCTTGCTCTGGACGGAAATGCGGCGGGACCGTTCCTGTTCATCATCCCCAATGTGCTTCTCAACGTGTGTTCCAGATGGCTGTTTATCAAGTACGGTTATGAGCTGGGAACAAACCTGGTGGTAAAAATGAAGAGCAGCGATATTATCGATAAATTTGTGGAGGGAGCTACCATTGTAGGAATGATGGTGGTAGGAGCCATGATCGTGGGCTTTGTGAATTTAAAGATCGGCTGCGTGTGGGTAATTGGCGAAAAGGAGATCATTTTGCAGGATATCATCAACTCCCTGATGCCAAGTCTGATGCCGCTGCTTTTGGTTCTGGTCTATTATTGGATTTTGATAAAACATAAAAAAGGAATGTACATCTGCATTATTGCAAGCTTTGTATTAGGAATTGCAGGAAAGGCGGTTGGGCTCTTATGATGAACCAGTCAGGCAAAAACCTATTGGAAAAATTAAAACACAAGCTGATCGTATCCTGTCAGGCGAGGGTAGGCTGGCCCATGTACGGGGCTGAGATTATGGCAGCCTTTGCGGCCGCAGCCAAGCAGGGCGGAGCCGCCGGAATCCGGGCCACGGGTGCGGACAATATTAGAAAAATCAAGGAGCGGGTTGACCTTCCGATTATCGGTATCAACAAACAGTTCCGGGATAATTATAATGTGTACATCACTCCTACTTTTGAGAGCGCCCAGGAGATTCTGGAAGAGGGAATTGAGATCATTGCCCTGGATGCCACCCCAAGAAAAAGGCCCGGTGGGGAGACTGTGGAGGGGATTTTGAAGAAAATCCGGGGGGCCTATCCCAATGTGCTGGTGATGGGAGAAATTTCCACGGTGGATGAGGCCGAAGCAATCCTTCCTCTGGGCTTTGACATTATTTCCACCACCTTGTCAGGGTACACCGAGGAAAGCCATGAAGTGAACAGCGTTAATTTAGAATTAATCCGTCAGATCCGCAGGATTACTGATACGCCGATTATGGCGGAAGGGCGGATCATGCGGGAGGAGGAAGCAGTGGAAGCCATAAATGCAGGCGCCCATGCAGTAGTGGTAGGAACCTCCATAACCAGGCCCGAGATTATAACAGAGAGATACGTAAAAGCTTTAAAGGACGCAAAGGAGACCCAATTTCCCTTCACAGCGTTAAACGCAGATTAACTACATATAAAAGGCTGATGCTTTGGTAAATAATTGATTGACCAGAGCATCAGTTTTTTTCTGTAACACCCCTTTTTACCAGGAGCCAATCCATGCAGGCCACCGGGCCTTTTCCAAAACTTCCTGGAATACATTTCCAGGAAAGTGAAATTGAAAAACTTATGAATAAACGCATGTAAGCCGATATAATTCACAAGAAGCCGGTAATTTAACAGTTGCCTGACAATAATTTCTAAAAGGGGAAACTAAGATGAACAATGAAAAAATACTATGGAAAAACAGGCTTACAGTAAAAATACCAATTACCATGGCAATGATAATCTTAATCGTAATTGTTGCAATGTGTTCCTGTTTAAGTCTGTTAGCAAGCAGTACCGTATCTGAAATGACGGAGAAAGAGCTGAATTATATTGCAGAAGAAAATGCCAAAGAAGTGCTATCGTATCTGGACAGCATGCTGGTATTTTCCCAGGCATTATCTTTAGAAGTGCAGAGATATCAAACGCTTGACAGGGAAGAAGCGAACAAAATGCTGGTAAAATCTTTGCAGGGGGTATTAAATAATGACAAGATATTTTCCGCATATTATGCTTTTGAGCCAAACAAATTCATGCCGGATACGCCCGGCGGACTTTCCTATTACGTTTTCCGTGACGGCTCCGGCACAGGACTTGATGTTTTAAATGATTTTGATACCTATGGAAATGCAGATTATTATTTACCTGCAAAGAACAATTTGTCCATTCACGTAACAGAACCATATGAGTACAAGCTTTCTACCGGTGAAACCATTTGGCTGATTACATTGAGCAACCCTGTTGTAAATGAAAATGGTGAATTTTTAGGAGTTGCAAATTGCGATATAGATGTGTCCAGCATTGCAGGATTAAATTACGCAGACGGAGGATATAAAACTTCATACAGCTATATTGTTACAGGCAATGGAACCTGCCTGGCCCACACCGCAGATGGGGGAATCGTTGGCAGCGTGCCCCAATCTGTTTCTGGTTATGAAGCTATTCAGAAGGCAGTGGCAAACGGCAGCTCAGTAACCGGCAAAATTAAAAATTCTTATTCTGATGGAAAAACTGCATTGGTCATTCATAAAGCGCTTCATCTGGACGGGACAGATGTTAACTGGTCAAGTGCCTTTGCGGTAAATGAAAGTGAGGCCATGAGCTCCGTAGCAAAGATTACCTTTGCATTAGCAGGTATTGGTGGGATTGGTTTAGTTGTACTGATATTGGTCAGTGTGATTGCGTTGAAGAAAGGCCTTGCTCCGGTTAATTCTGTAATGGGCCTGGCTGAAAAGATGAGAAGTGGTGATCTTTCCCAGGACAATGGGACTGTCACTTATAAAAATGATGAATTAGGATTGCTGGCTAAGATTTTTGTGGAAACTTCGGAAACATTGGGCGGCTATATCGGTGAAATTTCAAAAGTACTTGAACAGGTGGCTTCAGGCAATCTGGATATTTCAATTGAAAAAGACTTTATAGGTGATTTTAACAGAATAAAGATTGATTTATGCCGTATTTTAGATTCTTTGAATGACACTTTCAACGAAATGCGGGTAGCAGCCGAACAGGTGGCAAGCGGTGCCCAGCAGTTTTCCGACGGCTCCCAGTCGCTGAGTCAGGGGGCAATTGAACAGGCCAGCTCCATAGAAGAGCTTTCTGCAAAAATCATGGAAATTACCAATCAGGTTAAGGAAAGTTCCATGCATGCCAATAACGCCAATAATAAGGCTGAGGCCGTTGGAGCAGAATTGGAAAGCAGCAATAACCAGATGAATGAGCTTCTTAAGTCAATGGCTGATATAACTGAAACTTCAGGCCAGATTGGAAATATTATAAAGACCATAGAAGATATTGCATTTCAGACAAATATACTGGCTCTTAATGCGGCCGTTGAAGCAGCCAGGGCCGGAGAAGCCGGAAAGGGATTTGCCGTTGTTGCTGATGAAGTAAGAAATCTTGCATCAAAGAGTGCGGAAGCAGCTAAGAATACGACTGTTCTGATTGAAAGTTCTCTTCGTTCCGTACAGGAAGGCGCTAAATTTGCGGAGATTACAGCGACTTCCCTTGGAAATGTTATGACAGGCGCTAAAGAAATTATTTCGGATATTGCAGAAATTTCAGAAAAGGCTGATGTGCAGTTTTCATCTTTAGAAGAAGTTACGGCAGGTATTGAACAGATTTCCAATGTTGTTCAGAACAACGCGGCCATTGCTGAAGAAAGCGCTGCTACAAGTCAGGAATTATCAGCGCAGGCTCATATGCTGAAAGAACAGATTGCCAGATATGCAATTAAGGAAAAACTTTTTTAATAAAATCTCATAAAAGGTCCAAGGACAGCAGGTTTGCACAATGTTATGATGACAATGTAAACCTGCTTTTTTAATAGGATATTGGGAGTGAGAGATGAAAAAGAAAAGCGGAAAATGAGGGTAAATACTTTAAACCTCATTGGGGAATACTGGAAAGAGGCAATCAGCACAAAAAAACAGCCTTTTCTTTTAGAATTTAAGGGGGAAATTGTGCAAAATCCTGAAACACATGAAGAAATAACATTTCTCGAAGAAAGATATTGACGAAATAAAGCAATCGTATTATATTATAGGAGAGTAAAGAAATAAAATTTTATATATAAAAGGAGAGGTGACATATGATTTACACCGTAACATTTAATCCTGCTTTGGATTATGTCGTAAGGGTAGATCACTTCACACTGGGAGCAGTTAATAGAACTGAGCAGGAAAGCATCTATTATGGGGGAAAAGGACTGAACGTATCTGCGGTTTTATCGACTTTGGGGTATGAAAATACCGCCCTGGGTTTTGTGGCAGGATTTACCGGAGAAGAGATCCGGCGGGGAGTTAAGGGGCTTGGGTTTCAGGCGGATTTTATCCGTGTGAAAAAGGGATTGTCAAGGATCAATGTAAAGCTTAAATCTCAGGAAGAGACAGAGATTAACGGCATGGGACCTGAGATCACCGGGGAAGACGTAACCCTTCTTTTTGAAAAGCTGGACCATTTAACTGGCGGAGATATCCTGGTTTTATCCGGCAGCATTCCAAAATCCATTGACGATGGCATCTATGAACGGATCATGGAAGCTCTGGATGGAAGGGGAGTCCGTATTGTGGTGGATGCAACAAAGGATTTGCTCATTAATGTACTTCCTTACCATCCCTTTCTCATTAAGCCAAATAATCATGAACTAGGGGAGATGTTTGGCGTAACCCTTCATGGGCCGGAGGAAATCATTGAATATGGGAAGCGCCTTCAGGAAAAAGGAGCCAGAAATGTGTTGATTTCCATGGCAGGAGACGGAGCCATCCTGATTACCGAAGAAGGGGAAGTATTCCGGATGGGAGTGCCAAAGGGAACAGTGAAGAATTCTGTGGGAGCAGGAGATTCTATGGTGGCCGGATTTATTGCCGGTTATCTGGAAAACGGAAGCTATGGGCATGCACTGCGTCTTGGAAGCGCGGCAGGAAGTGCCAGCGCCTTTTCTGAGGGGCTTGCATCCAGGGAAGATATTATGAAGCTGTATGAAGAATTGCCAAAGGAGGGGTTTTGATGAGAATTACAGAGTTACTGAAAAAGGAAAGCATTGAGCTGGGAGTAAAAGTTTCCGGCAAAGACGAGGCAATTGACAGACTGGTAGGCTTAATGGAAGCCGGCGGAAGGCTTAAAGACAAGGCCGGGTACAAGGAAGGGATCCTGGCAAGGGAAGCCCTGGGAAGTACGGCAGTGGGCGATGGGATTGCCATACCCCATGCAAAGGTAGGGGCTGTTAAGGAGCCTGGACTTTCCGCTGTGGTAGTGCCGGAAGGCGTGGATTATGAGGCTTTTGACGGTTCTCTCGCCCATTTGATATTCATGATCGCAGCTCCGGAAGGAGAAGCGGACGTTCATCTGGAGGCATTGTCCAGGCTTTCCACTCTTCTCATGGACCCGGATTTTAAGAACGATTTAATCAATACAAAATCAAAGGAAGAATTTTTGAGGCTTATTGACGATAAGGAGTCAGAGCGTTATCAGGAGAAAAAAGAAGAAAAAGCCAAAGGCGCTGCAAAGGCTCAAAATGGATACCGGGTTCTGGCAGTGACTGCCTGCCCCACCGGAATTGCCCATACCTTTATGGCTGCTGAGAACCTGGAACAGCAGGGGAAAAAGCTGGGGATCCCTCTGAAAGCGGAAACCAACGGAGCAGAGGGCGTTGGCAATGCCCTGACAAGAGAGGAAATTGCCGCAGCGGACGGCATTATCATTGCGGCGGATAAGAAGGTGGATATGGCCCGTTTTGACGGAAAGCGGGTGGTCATGGCAACTGTTACGGAAGGAATCCAAAAGGGAGAAGACCTGGTTAAAAGAGCGGTAAGTGGGGAGACTCCTGTTTACCATCATTCAGGATCCTCCTCCGAAGGCAGCGACCAGGAAAGTGCCGGCCGTTCCATTTATAAGCATCTGATGAACGGTGTTTCCCACATGCTTCCTTTTGTTATCGGCGGCGGAATTTTGATCGCACTGGCCTTCCTGTTTGATGATTTTTCCATTGATCCTTCTAACTTTGGAAAGAACACTCCTCTGGCAGCTTATTTAAAGACCATTGGAGAGCAGGCCTTTGGCATGATGCTTCCGGTCCTGGCAGGATACATTGCCATGAGCATTGCGGACCGTCCCGGCCTGGCAGTGGGATTTGTGGGCGGACTCATTGCTAAAATGGGAGCTACCTTTGCAAATCCGGCAGGGGGAAGCGTAAACTCCGGTTTCCTTGGAGCATTGTTAGCCGGTTTCATCGGCGGATACATTGTGATCATGCTTAAAAAGGCCTTCAGCAAGCTTCCCAAGTCCCTGGAAGGAATTAAGCCTGTTTTATTGTATCCCTTGATCGGTATTTTCCTTGTAGCAGTGGCAACCACCTTTATCAATCCTTTTGTCGGTGCCATTAACGATGGAATTACAGGCCTGTTAAACGGAATGGGCGGCACCAGCAAGATCATCCTGGGGGCTGTTGTGGGAGGCATGATGTCCGTTGATATGGGCGGTCCTGTGAACAAGGCTGCTTATGTATTTGGTACGGCACAGCTGGCAGAAGGCAATTTTGATATTATGGCGGCTGTTATGGCAGGCGGTATGGTTCCGCCAATCGCCGTTGCTCTTTGCACCACATTTTTCAAGAAGAAATTTACGGAGAAGGAGCGTCAGTCAGGTCTGGTCAACTATATTATGGGCCTCTCCTTTATTTCTGAGGGAGCCATTCCTTTTGCTGCTGCTGATCCTATCCGTGTTATTCCTTCCTGTATCATAGGTTCCGCAGTGGCAGGCGGTCTTTCCATGGCTCTTGGCTGTACGCTTCGGGCACCCCATGGAGGTATCTTCGTTCTTCCTACCATTGGAAATCCTTTTGGATACCTGTTAGCCGTTATCATTGGTTCTGCCGTAGGCTGCCTTGTATTAGCGGCGTTAAAGAAGAATCTGGAAACAGAATAACTTGTTTAAAGTACCTCAGCCAAAAGGCTGGGGTATTTTATTGCATATTCTGTTAAAAAGCTTTTGATAAATAATTTCAAGGGGCAAGAGAAAGGTTTTCTCATGAGGTAAGGTTGGAGTGGATTTTTGAGGGATTATGTTCTATAATCTTAAGAAGAGATTTGAAGCAGACAAAAACTTTTTTGCCTCCCGGGATGGGAGATCGTTG
The DNA here is from genome assembly GCA_902363835.1 of Lachnospiraceae bacterium. Lineage (GTDB taxonomy): Bacteria > Bacillota > Clostridia > Lachnospirales > Lachnospiraceae > Lacrimispora. Next base: position 82,402 of record CABJBM010000013.1, on the reverse strand, counting down.
TTAAGTGCAAAAGAGCAGGAAGGAGAAAAATATGTATAAGTGCTGTATATTTGATCTGGACGGAACCATTATCAATACCATTCATTCACTGGCTTACAGCATCAGCCTGACCATGGAGCATTTTGGCTATAAACCGGTTGATGTGGATCACACCAAGAAGTTTGTGGGCGATGGCTTTAAAAAGCTGGTGGAACGGGCCCTTATTTACTCGGGAGATGAGAAGCTGGCCCATTATGAGGAAGCCCTTGCATTTTATGAGGATACCTTTGAAAAAAACTGCCTTTACAAGGTGGAGCCATACGATGGAATGGCAGAGTTTTTAAAATTCCTGAAGGACAAGGAAATTAAAATCGGAGTGCTGACCAACAAAGGCCATGAACGTGCCGTTGAATGCGTGGAAGCTGTTTACGGAAGTGGTTTTTTTGACATGATCATTGGGGAGGGAAATGGAGTGAAATGCAAGCCAGACCCTTCAGGAGCCTTTATGACAGCGGAGCGCTTTCATGCAAAGCCTTCTGAATGCCTTTATTTCGGAGATACCAATACTGATATGAGGACAGGTATCAATGCCGGAATGGATACGGTGGCCGTGACATGGGGCTTTCGTGAGCGGGAGGAACTGGAAGCGTTTCATCCTAAGTATATTATAGGCCATCCCAGTGAAATCAGGCATATTTTTGAATAAAATTTTAAAATAAAGGAAAATTAAGGAGAGATAAGAATGAGTATCTCTTCTTTTTTTATTTAATGATAACGGAGGAACCATGACTAATTACTTAAAATGGGGATTGATCACCATAGCGGCCGTCTGGGCAGCTTTAATTGGGACTATGCTTGGATACGCCTGGAACATCATTCACATGCCCCAGTCCGCTCCCAAATTACAGGTGCCTCAGATACAGAATACGAATATCAGCATTGAGACACAGGAGAAAATGGAGGGCTACTGGACTGTGGCGGTGTTTGGCGTGGATTCCAGGGAAGGGACCCTTGGAAAGGGTACCAGGTCGGATATGCAGATGCTCCTTAATGTGAATTTAGGTACAGGGGAAATACGTCTGGTTTCTGTTTATCGGGATACCTATTTAAAAATAGAAGATAAAGAGCGTTACGACAAGATCAATGAGGCATATTTTAAAGGCGGCCCCAAACAGGCGATTGATGCTTTAAATGAAAACCTGGATTTGACCATTGATGATTATGCATCTTTTAGCTGGAAGGCAGTTGCAGATGCCATCAATCTTCTGGGAGGGATTGATGTGGACATCAGCCATGAAGAATTCCGGGTGATTAACGGCTTTATCACGGAGACCGTGGAATCCACGGGAGTGGGCTCCCATCATTTAAAAAAAGAGGGACCCAACCACTTAGATGGGGTCCAGGCAGTTGCCTATGCAAGGCTCAGAAAAATGGATACGGATTTTAAACGGACGGAACGGCAGAGAGAGGTGGTGGACTTAGCGCTTAAAAAGGCCAGGGAAGCGGATGCAGCGACTCTCAGCAAGGTGGTCGGTGCTGTGTTTCCCCAGATCTCTACCAGCATTGGCATGAAGGACGTGTTTCCTCTGGTGAAAAATATAAAAAGGTTCCATCTGACTGAAACAGAAGGATTTCCGTCAAAGCTTAAGGACGTGATGATCGGAAAAAGAGACTGCGTTGTCCCGGTGACCTTGGAATCAAACGTAAAAAGGCTTCACCAGTTTTTATTTGATGAAGAAAATTACGAACCCTCTGATCAGGTAAAGGAGATCAGCAGGCAGATCGAGCTTCGGATAAAAAATAAGGGATAAAAGGCTGGCTGGCCTGTAAACGGCAGGAAGAGTTTCTCTTCTTATGCATGTTACAGGCCTTTTCCTGTTCAAATAAAAAACATCCTTTTTCTTCCAGATAAAGTGTGCTATACTATGCAGATGGAATCAGATAGGAGATTAAAAATGAATAAAATAGGGAGAATAGGCAGGGCCGGTAAAAGGCAGGGCGGAACCAAAGGAAAAGAGGAAAAACAGTGAAATGAACATGGAAGAGAAACAGTTAAAACGCGTCAAACGGCACATAAGCCAGACGCAGTTTATTGCATATGGATTTTTTTGTCTTATCATGACGGGAGCACTTCTTTTAATGCTTCCCATTTCCAGCAGGGACGGGCAGTCTGAAGATTTTTTAAGCTGCCTGTTTACAGCTACCAGCGCCTCCTGCGTAACAGGTCTGATTGTCAGGGATACCTGGACCCAGTGGTCCTTGTTCGGCCAGGTAGTGATCATGACCATGATACAGATCGGAGGCCTTGGATTTGTCACGGTGGGGGTGTTTATCTCCATTGTACTTAGACGGAAGATCGGATTAAAAGAAAGAGGGCTTTTGCAGGAAAGCGTCAATACCCTGCAGATCGGCGGCGTTGTAAGGCTGGCAAAGAGGATCATAAAAGGGACCTGCCTGTTTGAAGGAGCCGGAGCCATTCTTCTGGCCAGCCGCTTTATCCCTAAATACGGGTTTTGGCGGGGGTCGTTTTACGGCATTTTCCACTCCATTTCCGCATTCTGCAATGCGGGATTTGATTTAATGGGGAATCAGACGCCTTATAGCTCCTTTGTCTCATATTACGATGACTGGCTGGTGAATCTGGTCATCATGTCCCTGATCATCATAGGAGGCATTGGTTTTATTGTATGGGACGACATATACAAGAACAGGCTTCGTTTTAAAAAATACATGCTCCATACAAAAATGGTTTTGGTGAGCACCGCAATCCTGGTTTTTGGAGGAGGAATCCTTTTCTACCTGCTGGAACGGAACAACTTACTGGTGGGAATGAATGTGAGCGGGCAGATCCTGACGTCCATGTTCAGTTCCGTAACAGCCAGAACAGCCGGTTTTAATACGACCGATACGGCGGCCCTGACCGATGGGAGCAAGCTGCTGACCATAATTCTCATGTTCATTGGAGGAAGTCCGGGATCAACGGCAGGCGGAATTAAGACCACCACTGTTTTTGTCCTTCTTATGTGCGTGCACTCCAATATTAAGCAGACCTATGGGGTCAATATTTTTGGAAGGCGCCTGGAAGAGGCTGCCATTAAGCGGGCAGGAGCTATTTTAACCATTAACTTATTCCTGGCTCTTTCTGCTTCCCTGGCCATTATGGCAATTCAGCCCCTGGGATTTTCGGACATACTGTTTGAAACAGCATCTGCTATTGGAACGGTTGGAATGACCACAGGTATTACCAGAGAGCTTTATTCCGTATCACGGGTTATTATCATTATTCTCATGTACAGCGGAAGGATCGGAAGCCTGTCTTTTGCCCTTGCATTTGCCCAGAGCCAGCGGAAGGCTCATGTGGAACAAGTGACGGAAGCGATTAACATAGGTTAAAGAAAAAGGAGTGAAATCATGAAATCAGTATTAATTATTGGACTTGGCCGGTTTGGCCATCATCTGTGCATCAATATGGCAAGGCTTGGCAACGATATCATGATCGTGGATCAGAAGGAAGAGTTCCTGGAGGATTTACTTCCCTATGTTACCAGCGCAAAGGTAGGGGACTGCACCAATGAAACGGTTTTAAGAAGCCTGGGAATATCTAATTTTGACCTGTGTTTTGTGTGCATAGGGACGAATTTCCAAAGCAGCCTGGAAATCACCAGCCTGGTGAAGGAACTGGGGGGCAGGCGGGTGATCAGCAAGGCCAACCGTGATATTCATGCTAAATTCCTGCTGCGAAACGGAGCAGATGAAGTCATTTATCCGGATAGGGACATTGCGGAAAAGCTGGCTGTCCGTTACAGCACGGATCATGTGTTTGACTACATTGAGCTGACGCCGGAATTTTCTATTTATGAGATCCCGCCTCTTCCTGAATGGGTGCACAAGTCCATAAGGGAAGTGGATATCAGAAACAGGTATCATATCAATGTCCTTGGAATCAAGAGAGAAGGCAGGGCCCAGCTCATGCCGCCGGCGGATTACGTGATCCAGGCCCAGGAACATTTGATGGTCATTGGCAAAAAAGAGCACATTGAGCATATACTAAAGGAATTAAAGTAGAGAAGCGATGGGAGGTTTGTTATGCCTGCATGGTTAGCTTCCAATGGTTCCACGGTTTTCGTTGCCCTGATCCTGTTGGTTTTGGTGTGTTTTTCAATCAGAAAATTCATAAAAAATAAGGGGAGCTGCGGTTGTGGCTGCGGTCATTGCAGCGGAGGCTGCGGTCACTGCCCTTTTAGAAATCCGGATGAAGATAAGAAAGAGTGATAAAAAGTGAAAAACGGAAGGAGGATGTCCCTGTTGAGTTTGGGGCATTCTCCTTCCGTTCTTTTTCTTATTTTAAGTCTAATTTTAAGTCTCCGAATTGGATCCAGCCGATTTTTCTAAGTATTTCACCGAACAAAAGGGTGAGAATGGCAGGAAGCAGGAAGCAGACTACTAAAATTCCAAGCCACATGAAAAGTCCTCCCTTCATGGCAGTGTAAACGCCGATGGGACCTACCAGCCCGCAGGTGCCCATGCCAGAGCCTGCAGGTATGTTTTTCAGCTGGAATACCATGGTTGCTATGGGGCCGGTGATCATGGAAGTCAGAGTAGGAGCAATCCAGATTTTTGGATTTTTTACAATGTTTCCCATTTGCAGCATGCTGGTGCCAAGGCCCTGGGCCATAAGGCCGCCTACTCCGTTTTCACGGAAGGAAAGGACGGCAAAGCCGATCATCTGTGCACAGCAGCCGGCTGTGGCTGCTCCTCCTGCCAGGCCGTCAAGGGATAAGGCAATGCAGATGGCTGCACTGCTGATGGGCAGGGTAAGGGCAATGCCGATCAGGGCGGATACCAGGATTCCCATAAATAATGGCTGTAATTCCGTGGCTGTTTTCACAAGAGCGCCAAACCAGCTCATAAAGCCTGCTACTCCCGGACCCACAGACTGGGCAATGAGGACGCCGGAAATGATGGTTACTCCAGGGGTGACCAAAATGTCCAGCCGGGTTTCCTTTGAAACGATCTTTCCCAGCTCCGTGGCAACCACGGTTGCTGCCAGAGCGCCTACAGGCCCTCCAAGAGCATTGCCGGCAATGCCCACGGTTGCTGCGGAAAAAAGGACCAGAGGAGGGGCATGAAGAGCGTAAGCGATGGCAACACCAAGAGCTGCTCCTGTGGCGCTTTTTGCGTAATCCGCGATCACATTGAAAATCGTGAGGTTGAATTGCTGGCCCAGAGTACCGAAAATGGTTCCGATCAAAAGAGACGCAAAAAGGCCAAATGCCATAGCACCCAATGCATCAATGAGATAGGTCTGGACAGTAATTGTGACGTTTTTCCTCTTGAGGAAATCTTTTACGCCGCATTTTTCCATGTTAGAAATCTCCTTTAAATAGTTTGGTGCACACATTTGACCGTTGTCAAAGCAGTTGCCATGTATTCTACCATAAAATCATTAGATTGCAAGGTATTTTGTAAAATTTTGCTGAAATTGATAATTTTTAAACAATTTCTGCCGGAAAAACCATTGGGCCGCTGCTTGACTTTGTTTCAGGTTTGTGACACAATAAATAAATGTAATTTCATGTAAAACTCTGGAAAGAAAAGAGGTACCTATTGATATGACGAAAATTGATATTATTTCCGGTTTTCTTGGCGCCGGAAAAACAACGTTTATTAAGAAACTGCTGCAGGAAGCCATTGCTGGTGAGCAGGTTGTCCTGATTGAAAATGAATTTGGTGAAATCGGTATTGACGGAGGGTTTTTAAAGGATGCAGGGATTGAGATCAGGGAAATGAATTCCGGATGTATCTGCTGTTCCCTGGTAGGTGATTTTGGAAAATCCCTTGAAGAAGTGCTGACAAAATACCATCCGGAACGGGTGATCATTGAGCCATCAGGCGTAGGGAAATTATCCGATGTCATGAAAGCTGTCATTGACGTAGCTTCTGAGGTGGAAGTGACCTTAAACAGTGCTGTCACCATTGTAGATGCGCAGAAATGCAAAATGTACAGGAAGAATTTCGGGGAGTTTTTCAATAATCAGATCGAAAATGCGGGAACCATTGTATTAAGCCGTACTGATATAGCTTCTGACGACAAGGTGGACCAGGCAGTTCAAATTATTCGGGAGCTGAATCCCAAAGCCTCTGTTGTGACAACTCCCTGTGAGGAGCTGTCCGGAAAACAGCTTCTGGAGATCATAGAGAAACCGGATACAATGGCAGAGGATTTGATGAAGGAAGTGAGAGAGCGCCGCCATCACCATGATCATGAGGAAGCGTGCGGCTGCGGCCATCATCACGATCATGAGGAAGAAGAATGCGGCTGCGGCCATGATCACCACCACCACGGCCATGACCAGGAGTGCAGCTGCGGCGGTCACCATGACCATGAAAAAGAAGAATGCGGCTGCGGCTGCGGCGGACACCACGATCACGAAGAAGAGGAGCGGGGCCATGATCATGATGTGGAAGAGTGCGGCTGCGGTCACGATCATCACCATGATCATGATGTGGAAGAGTGCGGCTGCGGCCATGATCATCACCATGACCATGAGGAAGAATGTGGCTGCGGTCACGATCATCATCACCACGATCACGGCGAAGGCTGTGGCTGCGGCCACGATCATGGCCATGATGCGGACGAAGTATTCAACAGCTGGGGCCTTGAGAATGTGGGGGCCATGACAAGGGAAGAACTGGATAAGATTCTTGATGAGCTGGCATATGGAGACGGTTTTGGAGATGTACTCCGTGCAAAGGGCATGATTCCAGGTGAGGACAAAGGTACATGGCTTTACTTTGATCTGGTTCCGGAGCAATATGAGATCCGTAACGGAGCGCCGGAATATACCGGCAAGGTTTGCGTAATCGGAGCGAATTTAAAGGAAGAGGAACTTAAAAAGTCCTTTAAAAAATAAGGGAATGGAAGGAAACCCTTGCAGGGATATCTATATACCCTGGGAAAAAGGGCGGGAAAGAGGAAATTATGAGCAGTACGGATACAATGGAAGACGACTTTATGCCGGTATTCCTCATAAATGGATTTTTAGAGAGTGGAAAGACCCAGTTCCTTCAGTTTACCATGGAGCAGGATTATTTTAAGTCTGATGAAAAAACTCTGTTAATCGTTTGTGAGGACGGTGAAAACGAATACGACCAGTCCCTGTTAAAGCGCACCAAGACAGCAGGGGTATTTATTGAAAGCATAGATGAGCTGGATCCGGACAGGCTTTTGGAGCTGGAACTGCTTTATAATCCGGAACGTGTCCTGATCGAGTGGAATGGAATGTGGAATTTAGATGAGCTGAAGCTTCCCAATGACTGGAAAGTCTATCAGCAGATCACCTTGATTGACATGTCCACCTTTGACTTGTATGCGGCAAATATGAAGCCTTTGCTGTATTCCATGGTCCGCAATTCGGAAATGATCATTTGCAACCGTTGTGACGGAATCGAGGATTTATCCGGTTACCGGCGGACCCTTAAGGCCATGTGTCCCAAGGGGGAGATCGTATTCGAGGATTCTGAGGGAGAGATCAATGAGATATCCGAGGAAGATCTGCCTTATGATATGAGCGCCGATGTGGTGGAGATTTCACCGGAAGCCTATGGCATCTGGTATATTGATTGTATGGAAAGGCGGGACCGTTATGAGGGGAAGACCGTGGAATTCACTGCCATGGCTTTGAAAACTCCTGATTTCCCAAAAAATTATTTTGTGCCGGGGCGAATGGCAATGACCTGCTGTGAAGATGATATGACCTTTTTAGGGTTTGTCACAAAGGCCAGGGAAGCCAGAGAACTGGAAACAAAGCAATGGGTCCGTGTCAGGGCAAAGATTGCCTATGAGTTTTGGAGGGATTATGAAGGAGAAGGACCCGTACTGTATGCGGAGTCTGTAGTTCCGGCTCAGCCAATCAAAGGATTTGTGCAGTTTTAGAGAAAAAATTGTTTGCATGATATGTTTTGGGCTGACAGAAAGCCGCCCTGCTGACAAAAAATCAGCAGGGCGGCTTTCTTGCGTTATAGAGATTGTTTTTGCTCATTTTTTTGTATTGGAACAGAAAGGCTGCTATACAAACAAACACCACCTGATTCCATATTTATCAATTAAATCTGTCATCAGAGAACTGAATTCGCATGGTGCAAGGGGCATAAGAATTTTAGCATCTGTTTTCAATATTTCATAGGCTTTCCTCACAGCCTCCTCATTTCCTTCTCCGTAATGCAGACAAAACTGCATGACATTTCCTGTAATAGGCTCCCCGTTTTTAATGGCATATTCTGAATTTCGTTCTGCCACTGCCAGGATTTCCCCCTGAATATCCAGCTCGGCATGATAAAATGTTCCATCACTGTTAGGGTAACTGCTTATAAGAGCAGCGTCAAAAGCTTCTTGATAAAGAGCTACGGCTTTATCACTTCTTGTAACATATGCTTGCATCATCGACCTTTTCATAATATACCTCCTGAATATAATTCATGTTGTGCACCTTCCCAGGTTATTGTTAACAGCAGCGAATATAACATTGACCCATCTCTCTTAAAACCCATCCATACCAGAGATCATTTTCTATTCCCAGTATAACAAAATACGGCTGTTTTTGCTATTCCTTTCGTTTTTTTTGGACAACTGATTTCAGGCAGGAGAAAAGCCACAGGCTTTAAAAGTTTTAAAAGTCTGCGGCTTTTCTGAAAGATCCCAGCCCTCCTGATTGACCGGAGGCACTGTTTATATATTTTTTGTTTTTAACGGTTACATGGGAGGTACGGGAGTTGGCCTTGCCGGATCAAAGACATCAGGAACATTAAAAAGATCCGTTAAGCTGTCAGGATAATAATACATCCGGTATCCATCCAGGTTTCTCCGGGCCTGGCGGAAATAGTCGGTTCCCAGCTGCATCCAGGTTGGTTTGCTGGCATCTACGTTGCAGAAATAGCGGAAGCCAAGGGATTTTAAATATGTAAAACGTTCATTGTCATTGGTATAAGGAGTCCAGCTTCCAATATCGCTTCCAAAGGGGAAGAGGATAATATCCGTGGGGCCTGTTAAGGATTCCACGTTGCGTGCCCATTTATCACAGTCCATTTTAAAATGGCTCATGTGAATTGTTCCCATATTCCGGTGTCCCCAGCTATGGGAAGCCAGCTCCCAGCCGTGGTCCTTTAAGGCCTGGGCTACCTTTGCGGCCTGTTCCCTGTCTGCCTCATAATTGGGATTGGTGTCTTTGTAGGCCTCATCTGTTCTGTATCCCAGGATCCCGTTATAGCCGGTAAAAGCCAGGATCCCTCTGGCGCCTTTATAGGAAAAGCCAGGATGGGTTTTAATAAAATTTTCAAGAAGCGGCACCAGATCGTAATCGCCTACGGAAACGCTGCCGTCAGCCATCTTCATCTCACAGGTGGGATACCCATCTTCACCGATGACAATGCGGGAAGCAAAGCCATCGCCGTCCATATATTCATAATAACATACGTCATCCTGTGACAGGACAAAGGCCTTTTTACCTGGAGGCAGCATGATGTCACCGTATACAAACTTGGGGGTTCCGCTCTCATCTTTTGACTCATATGCAAGATCGTGAATCTTCACCAGAACATAACCCTTGTCATACATGGACTGCATGATCTTAAGAAATTCTGACTTGGTGGTCATCATCTGGTTGTAGCCGGCCTGCTTGGAATCACCGTCAAAAGCTTTTGAGTTGTCCATAATAAGGGAATGGAAAAAAATATGAGTGACATCCTGGGGATTGATCCGCACCAGGGAATCCTTTGCAGTGGTATAACCTGCAATGGCCGATGTCACCTCTTCCCTTGCACTGAACCCGGGATCAGATTGAAGAAGATTGATTGCTCCGTCGTAATCATACCCAACCGCAAGGGCTTCTGCCTGAGAAAGGAGAGATTTTAAATTTTCTTCCCTGGCCTGTTCGTCTGATATGGTTTCTTCGGCTGGAGGAGTCAGGATATCTTCGGAAGGAAGCTCTGCCACGGAAGAATCGGCTGGCAATGCGTTGAATTTATATTTTCTGTTAATTGCAATTCCGCATAGGGTCAAAACAGTGACGATTAAAATTCCCAGAAGAGCGATTAGGATAACCTGCATTGTATTGTTCCGGCCTCTTCCGGAATTCCATCCGCGAAAATCATGTTTATTCATAGCTTAACCTCATAATTCTGTAGTATTAGGGCATTATGGAAAGGGTTTGTACATGCCCTGTACAAGTATAGCATACTTTACTGGAAGATGAAATGAAAAGGAGACAATTTTTTTTGGAAAAAATGGCATATGTATATGAAACAATCCCATACAATGATACAAAGGAATTTTAGGGGATCGTGTATCATATGAAGAGAGTTACGGCATTTGTTTTAAGCTGCCTTTTGCTGTTTTTCTGTTTGTGCTTTCCGGCGGCAGGGCAAGAGCCGGATGTGGCGGTAGCCTCGGACATGATTATCCAGACAGAAGAGGCGAAAAAGGTGAATGCAGAGGGCGGTCCGGCCCTGCAGTCTCCCAGCGCTGTTCTGATGGAAGCGTCAACCGGACAGATTATCTATGAAAAGAACGCGGATGAAAAAAGGAGCCCGGCCAGCATAACGAAAATTATGACCTTGATACTTATTTTTGATGCGCTGGATTCCGGCAAGATCAAGATGACGGATGAGGTTGTAACCAGCGCACACGCCAAGTCCATGGGCGGTTCCCAGGTTTTTCTGGAAGAAGGGGAAGTGCAGACAGTGGAAACACTGATCAAATGCATTGTGATCGCTTCAGGGAATGACGCCTCCGTAGCCATGGCGGAATACATAGCAGGAACGGAAGATGAATTCGTTAAGATGATGAATGAGAGGGCGGCAGGACTTGGGATGACAAATACCCATTTTGAAGACTGCTGCGGACTCACTGAGTCTGTAACCCATGTGACAACGGCCAGGGATATTGCGCTTATGTCCAGAGAACTGATCAATAAATATCCTCAGATCCATAACTATTCTACCATCTGGATGGAGAATATCACCCATGTGACAAAGCAGGGAACAAAGGAATTCGGCCTTTCCAATACCAATAAGCTTTTAAAAATGGCCACGAATTTCACTGTAACCGGTTTAAAGACCGGTTCCACATCAGTTGCAAAGTATTGTCTTTCTGCAACAGCGGATAAAGATGGGGTCCGCCTCATTGCTTCAATCATGGCAGCCCCGGATTACAAAGTCCGGTTTGCCGATGCCCAGACTCTTTTAAACTATGGTTATGCCAACTGCAAGCTGTATGAGGATAAGGAAATGCTTCCCCTTCCTGATATGGTGGTGGATAACGGTGTAACGGATCAGGTTCCCCTAAAATATGGAGGTTCTTTTTCTTATTTGAGCCTTAAGGGAGAGGATTTCTCCACCATTGAAAAGAATTTAGAACTGGAACCTTCCATCTCTGCGCCGGTGGAAGAAGGACAGAAAGCAGGAAGCATTACCTACACCCTTGGAGGCAAAAAGATAGGGGAAGTTCCCATATTAACAGCCGAATCGGTCAGGGAAGCCAAATTTGCCGATTATTTTAAGCGCCTTTGGAAGGCATTTAATCTGTAACATATCAAGTAATAAATTCCGCCCTGTAAGGGAAGCACAGTTTTTTCTGCGCATCCCTTACAGGGCTTTTTCCATATACCGCAAAAAAAACGCCGGAACACCTTGACCATTTCCCTTCTTTTTGTAAAAATATTGACGGAAGGTTCAGGAAAGGATAAGATTAGTGGTGCGCCGGCAGAAAAAAGGAAATGGCCGGGAAAAGCACTCTAAGGGAGGAAAACAGTTGGGAGATCGATTGCTTGCCTTTTGGTATCAGATGTCTTTGAAGCGGAAACTGTATGTGATCATCGTAAGCGTTGGGATCATTATGGCGGCTTCCATCTTCATCAATCTGAAGGTGGCATATATTTTTATTAATGATGTGAGCGTCATCATGGATGACAATCTGGCCTGTTACAAATTCCAGGAATCCATGGAGAACGAAAGCGGGCGGTTTGTCCAGCTGCTGGCAAATAATACTCCGGAAAATCAGACGGCATACCGGCAGGCATGTCTGGAGACAAGGGCATATTTAAACAACCTGCCCTATGATTATGATAAAATAGGGGAAGAGCGCTACGGGATCACCTGGAACATTATAAACTGTTACGGCACCTATGAGAAGCAGCGGGAAAAAGTGACGGCCATGAGCCAGAATGAGCCAGGCTATATTAAGGAATTGTATAAAACATACAGTATGCAGAAATATCTGGACAGCTATGGGACGCGCCTGACCAAAGTGGTTTTAATGAGCGGGAATGATTATTATGAGATTCAGATTCCTGTACTCAAGCGCATGCCTTACATTTTAGTTGCCATCAGCGTTATTGCATTTTTTGTGCTTTTGATTCTTTTGCGCTTTATTACAGGCAGCATTGTAAAAACAGTGGTACAGCTGGCTACGGCCTCCGGAAAGATTGAAAAGAACGATTTTTCCTCCCCTGATGTCCGGTGGGATGGAAGGGATGAGATCGGGCAGCTGGTGAGCGCATTTAACAAGATGAAACATGCTACCCAGGATTATGTCACTGCCACAGAAGAGAAACGGATGATAGAAGAAAAGCTGTACCGCCACGAGCTGGAGAGGGCTGAGCTTGAAAAACGGTTTTCCATGGCCCAGCTTCAGCTGATCAAAAGCCAGTTAAATCCTCACTTTCTCTTTAACACTCTGAACATGATCACCAGGATGGCCCAGATGGAAGAAGCGCCGGTGACAGAGGAAATGCTGGTGGCCATCAGCAGCCTTCTTCGTTACAGCCTGCGCACGTCCAATGCTTTTGAGCCTCTTGAGCAGGAGCTGAAGGTGGTGAGGGATTACATGTACATCCAGAAGATGCGCTTTGGAAACAGGATTCAATGGGAAATTGACTGCAGCAAGGACTTATACCAGGAAGAAGTGCCGGTCTTCATGCTCCAGCCTTTGGTAGAAAATGCGGTGATTCACGGCATATCGGAAAAAGAGGACGGAGGAAGCATTACCATACGCATAGAAAAAAGAGGAAAGCTTTTATGGATATCCGTGGCGGATACGGGAAAGGGAATGGATCAGGAAACCCTTGGGGCGATCCGGGAAGCAATTGAAACAAAGGGGACAGGGCTTGGAATCGGCCTGGGGAATATATACAGAAGAATTTCCTATTATTACGAATATGGAAAGGTGACCATTGACAGCAAGGAAAACAGCGGTACAATGGTACAGATTGAATTTGGCCGGAGAAGGGATAATATGGATCATGTATCGGTTGATGATAGTAGAAGATGAAATGATTGAGCGGATTGTGCTCAAAAAAATGCTTCTGAAGAAATTCGGAGAAGAGTGTCAGGTGTTTGAGGCACAGAATGGAAAAGAGGCTGTGGAGATTTTTAAGAGAGAGAATATCCAGGTGGTGATTCTGGATATCGGGATGCCGGGGATGAACGGAATCCAGGCCGCAGAGATCATGAGAAAGGAAAAAAAGGATTGCTGCCTTATTTTCCTCACGGCCTATGACCGGTTTGACTATGCAAAAAGGGCAATTTCCATCAGGGCTATGGAATACTTATTAAAGCCTTATTCCCAGAAAGAGGTTCTCAGCGTGGTTGAAGAGGCTTTGCGGGTTGTGAGCGAGCAGGAGGATAAGCAGGAAGGAATAAAACTGCAGGACACAGGAAAAACGCCGGAAAGCCCGGCCATAGAGGAGGAGCCTCATCATGCTTTGGACGATGAGGCTGATTTTAGCAGCCGCCTGTCCGTAATGGCATCCATGGTGGAGGAATATATCCGCTCCAATTATATGAATGATATTTCCATGAGCGAGACAGCCCGGGCTGTGGGGTATTCGGAACCGTATTTTTGCAGGATGTTCAAAGTACAGTTCGGACAAAGCTTTACCTCCTATCTGGCAGAATACAGGGTCAGTGAAGCAAAAAAGCTTTTGATCCAGCCTAATGTGATCGTAAAAGAGGTGGGGGTCAGGGTGGGTTACATGGATTCCAATTATTTTACAAAGGTTTTTAAGCGCCTGGAAGGAATGAACCCTTCCGAGTACCGGATGGCCAGACTAAAAGATCTTCAAATCTGATCTGATTATAAAAAATGCCTGTCACAATGGGATGACAGGTATTTTTTATGTGCATTTAACCGAAATGATAAAATTCTACTACGGATGATAAAAAGTTACGATAGAATCCTTAAGTGCCTGCCAGTATAATAAACTCAAACACATGAAGTGTGTATAAAGCAGAGAGGAGGAAGGGGCATGGAACAGGAACTGTTTCGAATGGAAGGGATAAGTAAAAGCTTCCCCGGAGTCAAGGCTCTCGATAAAGTATATCTGTCGGTTAATAAAGGGGAGGTTTTAGGCCTTGTAGGCGAAAACGGAGCCGGTAAATCCACCCTTATGAAGATTTTATCCGGTGTGCACCGGGCAGATGAAGGAGAAATTTTCATTGAAGGGAATAAGGTGGACATTGATTCCGTTGCAAAAGCCCATGAGCTTGGCGTGAGCATTATCATGCAGGAGCTGAACATGTGCGGCCACCTCAGTGTGGCAGACAATATTTTCATCGGAAGGGCCCATAAAAAAGGGATTTTCATTGATGATGCCAAGATGCATGAGGAAGCGAAGAAGATCCTTGATGATCTGGGCATTGAGTTAAATACCTATACCCATGTGGGAAGCTTAAGCATTGCCCAGCAGCAGATGGTGGAAATTGCAAAAGCGATCAGCTTTCATTCGAAAATACTGGTTCTTGATGAGCCGACGGCAACTCTTACGGAAAAGGAGATCGATCAGCTGTTCGGTATCATCCGCCGGTTAAAGGAAAAGGGAGTTGGCATGGTATACATTTCCCACCGGATGGCAGAGCTTAACCAGATCTGTGAACGGGTTACAATCATCAGGGATGGCCAGTACATTGGCACCAGGAATCTTAATGAGATTACCATGGATGAGCTGGTAAACATGATCGTAGGGCGTTCTTTGGAGGATAAATATCCAAAATATAAGCGTAAAATCGGAGAAATTGTTTTTGAGGCCAGAAATGTCCGCAGAGGTACAAAGGTGAATGCGGACTATCTTTATGTAAGAAAGGGAGAGATCCTGGGAATATCCGGACTGGTGGGAGCTGGAAGAACAGAGCTTATGCGCTGCATCTTTGGTGCGGATCAGGCGGATTCCATGGAATTGTGGATGGAGGGAAAACCCATTAAAGTCAATTCCGTGATCCAGGCCATCAAGCATGGAATCGGTTATGCTACAGAGGACCGTAAGCGGGATGGGCTGGCCCTTGGCCTGGATGTGAAATACAACACAAACATGGCTCATCTTCCGAACCTCACCCATTATGGATTTATCGATGACAAGGCAGGGCTTGAAAATGCGGAAAAATACGTAGAGCTTCTGCGCACCAAAACCCCGAGCGTGCACCAGCTTTGCGGGAACCTTTCAGGAGGAAACCAGCAGAAGGTAGTTTTGGCCAAATGGCTGTGCAACGACGTAAAGGTGCTGATCGTTGATGAGCCCACCAGAGGAATCGATGTGGGAGCCAAGTACGAGGTGTACGAGCTGTTTAACAAGCTGAGTGCCCAGGGCGTGTCCATTATCATGATTTCTTCAGAACTGCCGGAGATCCTTGGCATGAGCGACAGGGTTCTGGTCATTCATCAGGGAGAGATCAATGGGGAATTGGATGCAAAATCCGCGACTCAGGAGGATATCCTGTATCTTGCGGCAGGTTATAACAAACTGGAAGGAAAACCGGCGCCCGTATTATCAGGCGGCGGCAATAGAAAGGGAGAGTAAGGATGGGAAATTTAAAAGCAAAGGAACTGGACAAGAAAGGCGGTTCGTTCAATAAGCTAAATGCGGCCACACGGCGGGCAATCTACTCATTGTGCATCCTGGTGGGACTGTTTGTGCTGTTTTCAATTCTTCAGCCTGCTAAATTTTTAGCTCCGGCCAATCTGCAGAACCTTCTGCAGCAGATCGTTACCTATACAATTATCGGCTGCGGCCTGACCTTCTGTCTGGTCTGCGGCGGAAACGATTTATCTGCCGGCGCTTCCATGGCTTTGTCAGGAATTATCATGGTAGGACTTTTAATGCAGGGACTGCCTCTTGTGGTATGTATTTTGCTTTGCCTGATCATGGGTCTGCTGACAGGTATTATGAATGGCTTCTTTATAGAGATTCTGGGCGTTGTGCCCTTTGTGGCAACCCTGGCTACCCAGTGGGTGTACCGAGGCATGGCAAACGTGCTGGTAAACGGAGCGCCCCTGTATACAACAAATATTCCTTCCAAAGAAGTACAGAAGCAGTTTTATGTTCTGGGAGGCGGAAGGATCGGAGGGGATGGACTTCCCTACAGCGTTATCATCACTTTGGTATATGCTTTGATTTTAGGTGTTGTTCTTGCAAAAATGCGGATCGGACGTCAGATCTATGCCTGTGGTTCCAACTTAGAAGCAGCCAAACTTTCCGGTATTAACGCGGTAAAAACCCGTATGTTTGCATATTGCATTTCCGGTTTGTCCGCAGCCATCTGTGGAATCCTGGTTGCTTCCCGTCTTTCCAGCGCCCAGCCTACGGCAGGTAACGGATATGAGATGGAAGCCATTGCAGCTTCCGTACTGGGAGGAATTTCTATCCTTGGCGGAGAAGGAACCATTCTTAATACGGTAATCGGAGCCTTGATGATGGGAGTAATCCGGAACGGACTGAACTTAAACGGTGTCAATTCCTTCTGGCAGCAGATGATCGTAGGTATTATCCTATTGATCGCGGTAGCATCCCAGACGGCGAAAAAGGGCGGAAACTTAGGTACAATCAAGCGGTTTTTTGGCTTGAAAAAATAAAACAATCAATTTCAGGAGGAAAAAAAGAATGAGAAAAGTAACGGCAGTTTTGTTGGCAGCAGCTATGGCAGTTGCCGGACTGACCGGCTGTGGAAGCCAGTCAAGCAGCAGTGCACAAGCCACCACCGCGGCATCAGAATCCAGCCAGGGGGCGGCAGCTGATAAGGCAGAGGAATCAAAAGATTCAGCCAAAGGCGAAGCAGCAAAAAGCGGGAAGACTATTTACGTAATTGTAAAGGTTCTGGGAAACCAGTACTGGAGCGTGCTTCAGGCTGGTGCGGAACAGGCTGGTAAGGAACTGGGCTGCAACGTGGTAGTAGTAGGAACTGCTTTGGAGTCAGATATTGAAGGCCAGCTTACCCTGCTGCAGAATGCAGTATCCGCACAGGCAGACGGAATCGTTATTGCTCCTCTGGACAGCGTGTCCTTAGATGCACCTATTACAGAAGCATATAATTCCGGAATCCCGGTAGTTCTGGTGGATACGGTGATCAAAAGCGATAATTACAGCGCAGCGCTTCTGACTAACAACATTGAAGCAGGAAAGGTTGCTGCAGAGGAACTGATCCGCAGGCTGAAAGACAAGGGAATTTCTGAAACAGAAGATGCTCAGATCGCCATTCAGGTTGGCTCCACCGGTTCTCAGACCATCAATGACCGTGTGAAAGGTTTTAATGAGTACTGGAACGATAATGCACCTGAGAAATGGCAGGTTTTAAACAACGATATTAAGGTTAATGATGGCGATATCAGCAAAGCAGTAGGTTT
The DNA here is from genome assembly GCA_902363835.1 of Lachnospiraceae bacterium. Taxonomy (GTDB): domain Bacteria; phylum Bacillota; class Clostridia; order Lachnospirales; family Lachnospiraceae; genus Lacrimispora. Next base: position 64,758 of record CABJBM010000013.1, on the reverse strand, counting down.
CTGCCAGGATTTTATCACCACATATCCTAACTTAAAGGCAGTATTTGGTCCTAACAACGGTTCTACCGTAGGCTTTGTAACCGGCATTACAGAATCCGGACGCACAGACATCTCCATGGTTGGATTTGATTTCTCTGCTGAAATTGAATCTATGATCCGCACAGGTGAATACGATGTATCTTCTGTTGTACAGCGTCAGTATTATATGGGATATGACGGCGTAAAAACAGCTCTTGAGTTGTCCGATGGAAACCAGGTAAAGGAAAAGACTGTGGATACAGGCGTAATTCTTGTAGATACTTATAACGTGGATGACACTGAGATACAGAGCATCATTAATCCATAATCAAAAAATAATATAAAACATCAGACGCTTCCCCTGTGCCCAGGGGAGGCGTTTTGGGGGTAGAAGGAATGGACAAACGGATTGTAAAAGGGGCGGTATGGGCCCTTTTTGTGATGGCTGCCGCTTACCTTTTTTTCAGCATTCTGAAATTGGGAAAGCCGGGGGGAACTCTTTTTTTAGCAGGCCGTAAGGAAGCACCGGAATATGTGCTTTCCTATGCGGATAACCAGCCGGAGGACTATCCCACGGTGCTTGGAGCAAGAAAATTTGCGGAACTGGTGTACCAAAGAACCGATGGAAGGATCAAGATCAATGTGTTTGCAGGCGGTGAAATGGGAAGCGAAAACGAAGTAGTGGAACAGCTCCAATACGGAGGAATTGATTTTGCCCGGGCTTCGGTTATGATGCTGGCAGAAATAAATCCTAAATTTAATGTGCTGCAGCTTCCTTATCTGTACCGGGATGAAAGCCATATGTGGAAGGTGCTGGACGGAGAGATCGGGGAGGAATTTAAGAAGGAATTTGGGGGAAGCGGTCTGGTTGCTCTTTCCTGGTATGATGCAGGTGCCAGGCATTTTTACAATTCCTCCGGTCCCATAGAACGTGTGGAGGATTTGAAAAAAATGCGCATCCGTGTTGCAAAGTCCGACATGATGGCTGCTATGGTGGAGGCTTTGGGAGCCAGAGCGGTGCCAATGGCTTATTCGGAAGTATATGCTGCGCTGGAAACCAGCAGCATTGACGGTGCGGAAAACAACTGGCCATCCTATGAAACCATGAAGCATTATGAGGTGGCAAAATACATTACCTTAGATGCCCACAGCCGGATTCCTGAAATGCAGCTGGCCTCCCAGGCCACCTGGGAGAAGTTAAGTGAAACGGACAGGGAAATTATGGCGGCCTGTGCAGAGGAATCCGCCCGGTATGAAAGGCAGCTGTGGGAGGCCAGGGAGCAGAGTGTCAGGGACCGGCTGACAAAGGCCGGCTGCGTTGTTACGGAACTGAGCCCCTCAGAACAGGTGCGTTTTCGGGCAGCTGTCATGAAGGTTTATCAGATGTATTGCAGCGAATATATTGACGTGGTGAACCGGATCGCCCAGGTCCGGTAATTGGTTGTATTTTGGAGATTGAGAAGGAAAATCATAAGGGATGTTTTCAGAGAGTGATCAACTGTCTGAAGGCATCTCTTTTTTGTTTTATTATAAAGTGGGTTAAAAAAGTTTTTTAATAGGTGTTGACAAGTAATATTATATAGCATATAATATTGTTATACGGTATATAATATACAAAGTAAAATAATATTATACATCAGTTCATATAGTAGAAAGGAAGGTGGGCAATCGTGGAGCCAAAACGTTTGTACCGGTCTGTAAAGAACAGAGTCCTCTGCGGTGTATGCGGCGGCATTGGAGAATATTTTCAGGTCGATCCTGTGATGATAAGGTTGATATGGGTTCTTTTGATGTTCCTCCAATCTTGGCGTCATTTGTTCCATTCATTTATGGGATTTTCCCTGGTGGGAGGAAGTCTGGTTCTTTATATCATTGCTGCGGTAATCATACCCCAGACGCCAAAGGATGAAACAAAGTAGTATTATCAAAGCATAGGCAATATTAAAGATAGGAGTGGACATATGGTTTTTAACACAGGAGCAGCATTATTGGACGCCATTGTCCTTGCGGTAGTATCAAGGGATCAAGAGGGTACCTATGGTTATAAAATTACCCAGGATGTGAGAAATGTCATTGAGATTTCAGAATCAACCCTTTATCCGGTACTCCGAAGATTGCAGAAGGAAGAGTGTCTGGAGGTTTATGATTTGGCATTTGACGGAAGAAACAGAAGATATTATAAGATTACGGAAAAAGGAAGGGTTCAATTGAATCTCTATAAAGGTGAGTGGGAAAGCTACTCGCAGAAGATATCCCGGATTTTTGAGGAGGCACATATATGAGCAGGGATGAGTTTATGAGAGAGCTGGAATATCTGCTGTCGGATATTCCAGATGAAGAAAAGGCGGATGCCATCGAATATTACAGGGATTATCTGGAGGAAGCAGGGCAGGAAAATGAGGAAAAAGTAATACAGGAATTTGAAAGCCCTGAGCGAATAGCAGCCATTATCCGTTCGGATGTATCCGGTAATTTAAAGGATGGAGGAGAGTTTACGGAGACCGGCTACCGGGATGAACGGTTTAAAGATCCCAATTACCAGATGGCAAAGCGGTATGACCTTCCTGAGGTATCAGATGATCAGAGATACCAGGAACATGGAGCAGGTAAAAAACACCGCAGGCACAGAACTCATATGGATGGGAACAGGACCGTAAGAATTGTTTTGTGGATTATATTAATTATTGTAGCTTCTCCCTTACTTATGGGAATAGGAGGCGGGCTTGCCGGCATTGCAGGCGGTCTTCTGGGGTGTCTTGCCGCAGCGGTTATCGGAGTAGGTGCCATAACCTTTGCATTCCTTGCAGCAGGAGTTTGTATGATTTTTGCCAGTTTTGTTTCCATGGTGATTCACCCTTTAAGCGGAGCCCTGCTTTTGGGACTGGGAATCCTGTTTCTTGGCCTTGGCCTGATTGCCCTGTCTGTTTGCGGCGCTTTTTATGGAAGATTTCTTCCTTTTCTTTTCAGAAGCTGTGTGAACGTCCTTAGCAGGTTATTTCACGGAAGGAGAAGTCGTTTATGAAAAGGTTTGTAAAAATATGTTTGATTGCCGGAAGCATCTGCATTTTAGTGGGCGGAGGAATTTCAGCCGTATCCGCTGTAATGGGAGGAAATTTACAGGATATCATACCCCAAAGAGCCTTTGAATGGAAAAGGGAAATATCAGGAATTACCCTGGATGGCTTCTGGGATGAAAGCAGTTTTGAAAATTTTTACATTCCGGAAACTTTTAATAAGGAAGGAAAAGGAAAGGAAATTTTTTCTTCTCCGGAAGTAAAAAAACTGGATATAGTAATACGTACGGGAAACGTTGTCTTTGTGGAGGATCCGCAGGGAAGTGAGGTCAAGATTTTCTGCAACAGGGATAAAAGCTGCTGGAATCTTGATCAGGAAGACGATGAGCTTGAGCTTCAGGAATACACCGGCTGGGAAAGAAAGGATGGCCCGGAACTGCTCTTTACGGTTCAGGTACCAAAGGATTACCGTTTTTCCCATGTCAGTTTAAAATCCGTTCATTCAAACCGGCTTTTAGACAGGGAGTATTCCGGTCCGGCCATAATGGCTCAAACCCTGTCAGCAGAAGAACTGGATATTGAAGCCCAGGCCGGTGCAGTAAAGATCAGCAGCGGAAACGTGGGAAAGCTTGACCTTGAAAGCAGTGCAGGAGCCATAGAATTTTCAGGATCCACTTCCGGGGATATTGATGCGGAATGCCGGGTCGGGGCCATAAGGCTGGAGCTTGCAGGGAAAAAGGAAGATTATAATTACGATGTCCAGTGTAAAATGGGAGCCATAAAAATCGGAGACCAGGGAACTGCAGCCTTAAAAGGCAGTCAGCAGACGGATAACGGGGCGAGCAAGAACATGGATCTGGATTGCAAAACAGGAGCGATCCAGGTGGATTTTAGGAATGGATTATAATGTGATTTATGGGAAGGCGCAGATTTCACAGATCAAAGGACTGAAAGGAGATACAAAAATGGAAGATAATCAAAAGAAATTATACCGTTCCGATACGGATAAAATGCTTTGTGGGGTATGCGGAGGAATTGCGGAGTATTTTAACGTGGATGCTACCATCATCCGGCTTTTATGGGCAGTGCTTGCCTGCTCAGGCACAGGTATTGTGGCCTATTTTATTGCAGCGATCATTATTCCCAGACGATAAAAGAGAATTTGCAGATAAAGGAAAGGCAGGCCGTTTAAGCTTGCTTTTTCTTTTGTAAATACTGGAAAAGATTTACGTTTAATTCTTCTGCCAGCGGGCATACTCTCTTTAGATTTAAGAAAAGGAGATGTAAAGATATGTCAAAGGGAAAGAAAAACGAACCATTTGATCCTCGCAACATGAAGCCGGAGGAAGTACTTAAATTTGAAATCGCTACAGAGCTTGGTCTTGGTGATAAGGTGATACAAAGTGGATGGCGCAGTCTCAGCGCAAAGGAAAGCGGACGGATCGGGGGACTGATTACAAAAAGAAAAAGAGAAATGAAGAAAGATGCTCTGGAAAATGAGGTAGAAGCATAAGGAGATACCTTGCAGGTATCCCTTTATGCCCGGAAAGAGTGGGTACAAGAGAGGAAAAGTCGGAAATTTTCTTGCGCCTTAAGGGAAAATCTTTTATAATGTACTTCAAAGAGGAAGGCCTTACAGGCATCCTTTTATGCCCGGAATCCATGGGCAGGAAAGATGCAGGAAGATGGAGAAACAGGAATTAAGAAGCGGATTCACCACGGGGACTTGTGCCGCTGTTGCTGCCAAGGCAGCGGCGGTCATGCTGCTTACCGGGGGTAAATTACAACATATGAAGCTTATGATGCCAAAAGGAAGGTCGGCTGATCTTCCTCTTTTTCATGTTGTCCTGAAACAGGAAAAGGCGGTGTGCGCCGTTAAAAAGGATGCAGGAGATGATCCTGATGTGACCCACCAGGCCATGGTGTTTGCCTCGGTTCAATATTCTGACGGAAACAGGGAAGGACAAGCCCGGGGAATTTACCGTAGGGAAGGAAAAGAGGGAAAAGGTCCCCTTTTTCTCACTGCCGGCGAGGGGATCGGCTGGGTGACAAAGCCGGGGTTATCCTGTCCGGTGGGAATGCCGGCCATTAACCCTGTCCCCAGGGACATGATATTTGGCGGAGTGGAGGAGGCCAGAAAAGAGGCGGGCTTTGACGGTTCTTTAACAATCACCATCTGGATGCCGGAAGGGAAAAAACTGGCGGAAAAGACCTTTAATCCCAGGCTTGGAATTGAAGGCGGACTTTCCATCCTGGGAACCACAGGAATTGTAAAGCCCATGAGTGAAGAGGCGCTGATCGCCACCATAGGTCTGGAATTACATATGAAGGCTGTGACAGGAATGAAACAGGTGATCCTGGTTCCGGGAAATTATGGGGAAGCGTTTATACAGGAAACCCTTGGCCTTGACCTAAAGGATGGGGTGACCTGCAGCAATTTTATTGAGAAAGCTTTAAAAGCGGCCGGTGAGGAAGGATTTCACCGGATCCTGTTTGCAGGACATATTGGGAAATTGATCAAGGTGGCAGGAGGAGTGCCTAATACCCATTCCAAATATGGGGATCGCCGTATGGAAATATTATGGGATTGTACCGCCCCTTTTTCAGGGGAAGAAAACGGGTTAAAAGATAAAATTTTAGGAGCCAACACCATGGAGGAGGCCGCGGGCATCCTTAAGAGCCATGGGATCCTTGAGCCTGTCATGGAGGATACGGTTAACAGGATCAGGGGATACATGACTCTTTGGTCAGGGGGGGCAGAGGTGGAAGTGGTGACATTTTCCACAATGTACGGTATACTTGGAATGAGCCGCAAAGCTACGGAGCTTATCAGGCTGTTTTCCGAGGCAGCGGCCGGACGGAAAGAACAGGAGGAGTAAACAATGGCTGGAATCATGTACGGGATCGGAGTAGGACCGGGAGATCCGGAGCTTATGACATTAAAAGCGGTAAAAAGGATCAGAGAATTAAAGGTCATTGCCATTCCCCATAAAAATAAAGAACAGTGTACGGCGTATCAGATCGCCAGACAGGCAGTGCCGGAAATAGAGGAAAAGGAATGCCTTTATCTGCACATGCCAATGACAAAGGATGAAACTGTGCTGAAAGAAAGCCATGACCTGGCGGCCGGAACTGTAATGGAGTATCTGGACAGGGGAGAGGACGTGGGATTTATCACTCTTGGAGATGTAAGCATTTATTCCACCTTCACCTATCTTATGGAACGGCTTTGGAAGGAAGGTTATAATACCCGCCTGGAAAGCGGAATTCCCTCTTTCTGTGCGGTGGCGGCAAGACTTGGAATTCCCCTTGTATCAGGGGCAGAGGAACTTCATATCATACCGGCCTCTTACCAGGTAAAGGAGGCTTTAAAACTTCCGGGAGTAAAAGTGCTTATGAAGGCAGGAAGGCAAATGGGAACGGTTAAAGAAGAACTGAGAAAATGCGGGGCAAGGGTTATGATGGTGGAAAATTGCGGAATGCCGGATGAACGGATCTATGAGTCTTTGGAGGAGATTCCGGAGGATGCCGGCTATTATTCTTTGGTGATTGTGAGGTAATTATGATACATATCGTTGGAGCAGGTCCGGGAGCGCCGGACTTAATTACAGTAAGAGGCAAAGAGCTGCTGGAAAAGGCGGATGTGATCATTTATGCAGGCTCTTTGGTAAACCCTGCCCTTTTAGAAAACAGAAAGGTACAGTGCCAGGTTTATGACAGCGCCAAAATGACCCTTGAGGAAGTGATCGCCGTTATGGAGAAAGCGGAACTGGAAGGAAAGACAACGGTCAGGCTTCATACCGGAGATCCCTGTATTTATGGTGCCATAAGAGAACAGATGGATGCCCTGGAGGATAGGGGAATCACTTATGACGTATGTCCGGGAGTCAGCTCTTTTTGCGGAGCAGCTTCTTCCCTTAAGATGGAATATACCCTTCCCAATGTGACCCAAAGCGTAATTATCACCCGGATGGCAGGCAGAACGCCTGTACCGGAGCGGGAATCCATTGCTTCCTTTGCTGCCCATGAAGCCACTATGGTGATCTTTTTAAGTACAGGAATGCTGGAGGAGCTGTCTGAGGAATTAATAAAAGGCGGTTACCTTCCGGATACTCCCGCAGCCATTGTCTATAAAGCTACCTGGGAGGAAGAAAAGACTGTAATCTGTACGGTGGAAAGCTTATGCGCCAGCGCCAGACGGGAGAATATAAAAAAGACAGCTCTGATTGTTGTGGGCAATGCGGTGGCCCAGAACAGGTATGAGCGTTCCAGGCTTTATGACCCGGTTTTTACCACAGAATACCGGAAAGGAACGGGGGAAAAGGGATGAAGCTTTCCGTTATCTGCTTTACAGAGGCAGGAGCCAGGCTCTGTGTAAAACTTGTAAAAGAATTCTTAAAATCCGGACAGCCCTGTGAGGGATATGGGCCGGAGACCCTTCTCAAATCTTGTCCTGACGGAAATCTTTTGAATCCTGTTTCAACCTCCCTGTCACAGTGGACAGGGGAGCAGTTCTCCCAAAAGGAAGGAATTGTTTTCATCGGAGCCGCAGGTATCGCTGTCCGGGCGATTGCACCCTATATAAAGAGCAAGGCAGAGGACCCGGCTGTTGTGGTCATGGACGATATGGGCCGGTTTTCCATTTCCCTTTTATCCGGCCACTTAGGAGGGGCCAATGAACTGGCAGAGCGTCTGGCAGAGATGGCAGGCGGCCAGGCGGTCATTACCACTGCCACGGACATTCACGGCAGATTTGCAGTGGATTTGTTTGCCAAGGAACAGGGGCTGGTCATTACGGAATTAAAAAAGATCAAAGAGATTTCCTCAGCTATTCTCAAGGGGGAAAACGTAGGGTTTCACTGCGATTTTCCGGTTTCAGGCGAACTCCCTTCAGGGCTTATCCAGGGGGAAGCCTGCCGCACAAATCTTTGGATTACCATAAAAGAGGGATCCAGGGACGAGGTGCTTAAAGAGTCCTTAAAACTGGTTCCAAGGATTCTGGTTCTGGGCATCGGCTGCAGAAAAGGGGTCCCGGCTGAAACCATAGAAAAGGTTGTGGACCGGGCTTTTAAGGAATGGAATTTATCCTTTGAAGGCCTGTCTGCATGTGCCAGCATTGATATAAAGAAGGAAGAACAGGGGATCTGCCAATTTGCTTCTGCAAAAGGAGTTCCCTTTTATACCTATCCTGCCGAAGTGCTTGCAAAAACAGAAGGGGAATTTTCTTCCTCTTCCTTTGTAAAGCAGGTCACAGGAGTGGATAATGTATGTGAACGGGCGGCCCTTACCTGTGTAAAGGAACTGGGAGGCGGCAAGCTTCTGGTAAGAAAACAGGCGGCGGAGGGAGTGACGGCAGCTGTAGCTGTCCGTGATTGGAAGGTGAGTTTATGAATCAACTGGATATGCAAGCACATCCTCTTGATTTATCAGGAGACAAATTATGACAAAATCAGGAAAGCTTTACGTAGTAGGGATTGGTCCGGGTTCCTATGAGGATATGACCATAAGGGCAGTAAAGGCGCTGGAAAAAAGTGAAGTTATTGTAGGGTATACTGTATACATAGACCTGATCAAGGAGCATTTTCCCGGTAAGGAGATGATTTCCACCCCCATGCGCAGGGAACAGGAACGGTGTCAGCTGGCCATTGACGAAGCGAAAAAGGGGAAAGCTGTAGCCATGGTATGCAGCGGAGATTCAGGTGTTTACGGCATGAGCGGGCTGATTCTTGAGTTGGCCCGGTCAGAGGAAGGGCTGGAAATGGAGATCATACCGGGAGTGACTGCAGCCTTAAGCGGCGGAGCTGTTTTAGGCGCTCCTCTTGGCCATGATTTTGCAGTGATCAGCTTAAGTGACTTACTGACCCCAATGGGATTAATTGAAAAAAGGCTCAGGGCTTCCGCCCAGGCGGATATGATCATCTGTCTTTATAATCCTTCCAGCAGAAAACGGGCCGATTATTTAAAAAAGGCCTGTGATATCCTCATGGAGTACAAAAGCCGGTCAACAGTATGCGGTCTCGTAAAAAATATCGGCAGGAAAGAGGAGGAAATGGCTGTCATGACTCTGGAAAGCTTAAGAGATACCCAGACAGATATGTTTACCACCGTTTTCATAGGAAATTCCATGACAAAATTAATAAACGGCAGAATGGTAACGCCAAGGGGGTATAAAAATGTGTAGGGTCCTGATTTTCGGCGGCACTGCGGAAGGCAGGATTCTGGCGGAATACTGCCATGAAAAGGCGATAAATGCATGGGTCAGTGTGGCCACCGGATACGGAAGGGAAGTTCTTTTGGAGAGCAAGTACCTCCATATCCATGAAAGTCCCATGGATGCTCATGAGATGGAACGGTTTATAGAGCAAAACGGCATCACCCTTGTATTTGACGCCACTCACCCCTATGCAATCCTGGCAAGTGAAAACATACGCTCTGCCTGTGAAAGGGCAGGGGTTTCCTGCAACAGGGTCGTAAGAGAATCTTCCCAGGGACCGGAACCGGAAAACCGGCAGGAAGGGAAAGTCCTTTGGGTCAGTGACTTAGAGGAAGCGGTCCATGCCTTGCACACCATACCTGGAAATCTTCTTGTCACAACGGGAAGCAAGGAGCTTTCCGCCTTTACCAGCCTGGATTCCTGGGAGGAACGGGTTTATGCCAGAGTGCTTCCTTCCCTGTCCGTAATCTCTGCCTGTGAGCAGATGGGATTTAAGGGAAAGCATTTAATAGGAATGCAGGGACCTTTTACTGCTGAGCTGAACCGGGCCATGATAAGGCAGTATAACATCAGCTGTCTTGTGACAAAAGAAGCAGGAGCTGCGGGAGGATTTCCGGAAAAAATGGAGGCAGCAGCAGAATGCGGGATTACCGCAGTTGTCATCGGACGTCCGGGAAAGGAAGAAGGAATCACGGTCAGGGATGCCAAGAAGCTTTTATCTGATTATAAGGAAACGGATTTGTGCCAGGCAATGCAAAAGCCCCGGAAACAGCCTGAAAAGAGAAAGGTGTTTTTAATGGGAACCGGCATGGGCGGAGAGGATCAGATGACTGTAAGGGCCTGGAAGGAATTAAAACAATGCCAGGTGATATTCGGTGCGGAGCGGATGCTCTCCGGCATTTCTCCCGGAATTTCCCATGCTGTTAAAGTGCCGTTTTATACCGGCAGGGACATCCTTCCCTGGCTTGAGGAACACAGGGAATTCACCAGGATCGGGATTCTCTATTCCGGTGATACAGGCTTTTACAGCGGGGCCAAAAAGATGGCGGAAGCATTGATGGCGGAGCCCCAGGGCCAGATGTATGACCTGGAGGTTCTGCCGGGAATATCATCGGTTTCCTACTTATGTTCCAGGCTGAAAACCAGCTGGGAGGATGTGGAGCTTGTAAGTCTTCATGGCCGTACCTGGGATATTGTAAAGGAATTGACCCTTTATTCCAGGGTATTTGCCCTTCTGGACAAAACCAATACGGTGAAAAGTCTGTGCTGCACTCTTAAGGAACAAGGGTTTAACAAAGCCCGGCTGTCCGTGGGCGAGCGGCTTTCCTATCCTGATGAACGGATAACCGTTGGAACGCCGGAAGAGTTGGAAGAGTTGGAGTTTGATATATTGTCGGTCGTATTGATTGAGAGATAAAGTTAAAAGAAAAATATCCGTTTGATTCCTTAGGAGGCAATTTATGAGAGATGAACTATTTATCCGGGGAGATGTACCCATGACAAAAAGCGAGGTCAGGGCTGTTTCCATATCAAAGCTGGAACTGGATCAGGATTCCATCCTGTACGATATAGGAGCGGGAACCGGCTCCGTATCCATAGAAGCGTCCCGGTATCTCACCAAAGGACGGGTCTATGCCATTGAAAAGAAGGCGGAAGCCATAGAACTTATAAGGGCCAATAAGGAAAAATTCGGCGCAGACCGGCTGGAAATCGTTGAAGGAGCTGCGCCTGAAGCATTAACATCTCTTGAAGCTCCTTCCCACGTATTTATCGGAGGAACCTCCGGCTCCATGGACAAGGTGATTTCCCTGGTTTTAGAAAAAAATCCAAGGGCCAGGATCGTGATCAATGCAATTGCCCTGGAATCCCTGGCTGAAGTTCTTTCCTGGCTGAAAAAGCATTCCATCATAGCAGAATTCGTACAGGTGCAGATATCCAAAGGAAGGGAAGCAGGAGCTTATCATCTGATGATGGGACAAAATCCGGTGTATGTGGTCTCCTTTGGAGGGGAAGGGAGGAATCTCCTTGAGTAATTCCTATCCAAGGTTCATGATTGCAGCTCCTAAAAGCGGCAGCGGAAAAACCATGATGACCTGCGGGCTTTTAAACGCATTTCTCTTAAGAAAGCTGTCCTGCCGGTCCTTTAAATGCGGCCCGGATTATATTGATCCCATGTTCCACAAGTACGTGCTTAACATTGAGGGCGGAAATCTGGATACTTTTTTCCTGGAGGAGGAGCAGGTCAGGGACCAGTTTTTAGATCAGGCCAAGGGAGCCGGGATTTCCGTCATTGAAGGGGTCATGGGGTATTATGACGGAGTAGGGGGAGATACCACCCAGGCAAGCTCTTATCAGGTGGCATGCGCCCTGGATGCACCGGTAGTATTGGTGTTAGACTGCAAAGGCGCCAGCCTGTCCCTGGCAGCAGTGGTGAAAGGCTTTTTAGAATACAGGAAGAACAGCCATATAAAGGGCGTGATTTTAAACCGCACGTCTTCTGTCATGGCAAAGCGGCTGACACCGGTGATGGAGGAACTGGGAGTGAAGGTTTACGGATATTTACCGGAATGTGAGGAAGGATCTTTTGGCAGCCGGCACCTGGGCCTGGTGCTTCCGGGAGAATTAAAGGGGCTGAAAGACCAGCTTGATCAGCTTGCCATGACCCTGGAATCCACAATAGACTTAGAGGGTCTTTTAAAGCTGGCCCGGGATGCCAATCCTCTGCCGCCTTCTCATGAGGGATCAAAGGGACGGATTTCCCGGACTGCACCGGAGAAAGAGGTGCTCATAGGGCTGGCCCTTGATGAGGCTTTCTGTTTTTACTATCAGGAGAATTTAAAGCTTCTTGAAGAAATGGGAGCAAGGCTTATCCCTTTTAGTCCTTTGCACGATAAAAACCTGCCTTCCGGCATCTGCGGCCTTTTACTTGGCGGAGGATATCCGGAGCTTTACGGCCGGGAGCTGTCGGAAAATAAATCCATGCTCCTGGAAATAAAAAAAGCTTGGAAGCGCGGCCTTCCCATACTGGCTGAGTGCGGAGGATTTATGTATCTCCATGACCAGCTTGAAACAAAAGATCATAAAACCTATTCCATGGCCGGTGTCATAGACGGAAGTGTGTTTCCAACAGAACGTTTGCTGCGGTTCGGTTATATTGAGGTGTTTCCCAGAGAGGATACCTTACTGTTAAAAAAGGGAGAGTCCATCAGGGGACATGAATTTCACTATTGGGACAGCACAAACAACGGGACTTATATGGAGGCAAAAAAACCAGGCAGGAAAAAAAGCTGGGACTGCGTTCATGGGAAAGGCAATCTGCTGGCTGGTTTCCCTCATTTTTATTACCCTTCCAACCCTGAGCTGCCAAAGCGTTTTGTGGAGGCCTGCAAGGGAATAAGGGAATTGGGAAAATGAAAGACTTAAAAACTTTGACTTGGAAAGGTTTCAAACGATGAATGAAGAACTTAGGGCATATGTGTCACAGATCCGGCCTCTGAATGCTTCCTCCATGGAAACGGCTCGGAAACGGTGGTCCCAGGTGGCAAAACCGCTTAACAGCTTAGGCGTCCTGGAAGATGATATTGTAAAGATGGCAGGAATAAGGGAAACGTCAAATGTGGATATAGACAAACGGGCGCTTGTCATCCTGTGCGCGGACAATGGGATTGTGGAGGAAGGGGTCACCCAGACCGGCAGGGAAGTGACAGCCCTTGTAGCTGAGAATATGACAAGAGGAGACAGCAGCGTCTGCATTATGGCTGACAGGGCAGGAGTGGATGTGTTTCCAGTGGATATAGGAGTTGCAAGGGATCTGGTTTCCGGCTCCTGTCATCCCCTTATTTGCAGAAAAACCGCTTACGGGACAAAAAACTTCCGAAAGGAACCTGCCATGAAGCGGGAAGAGGCGGTCAAGTCCATAGAAACAGGCATCAAACTGGTTAAAGAGCTGGCAGAGACAGGCTATCATCTCATTGCCACCGGAGAAATGGGAATCGGAAATACCACCACCAGCAGTGCGGTTGCCTCCCTGCTTCTAAAGAAACCGCCGGAAGTCCTGACAGGAAGAGGGGCAGGATTAAATGATCAGGGCTTAAAGAAAAAGCTTGAGGTCATTAAAGAAGCCGTGGAAACATACGGTCCGGTATGCCGGGATACGGTGGACATCCTTGCCTGTGTGGGTGGTTTTGATCTGGCAGGGCTTACGGGCGTGTTTTTAGGCGGAGCCATTTACCGGATACCCGTACTGGTGGACGGATTCATTTCCGCGGCGGCAGCCCTTGCAGCAGACCGGATTTATCCGGGATGCCGCAATTATATGCTGGCTTCCCATGTTTCGGCAGAACCTGCAGGCAGGCTGCTCCTTGATGAACTGGGGCTTGTACCTCTCATACAGGCAGGCATGTGTCTGGGGGAAGGGACAGGGGCTGTGGCAGCAATTCCCCTTCTTGATATGGCCGCCGGGGTTTATATAAAAATGAGTTCCTTTGAAGACATACATATTGAAGCCTATAAGCCTATGGGAGGCAAATGATGGTCACTTTAGTTATTGGAGGAAGCGGAAGCGGAAAATCAGAATACGCGGAAAGCCTGGTCATGAGTCAGGGAGAAGGGAGGCGGATTTACATTGCCACCATGAAGCCCTGGGATGAGGAATGTTTGTGCAGGATTGAGCGGCACAGGCAGATGAGGGCTGAAAAACAGTTTGAAACCCTGGAATGCTACCGGGGCCTAAAAGGGCTTAACCTGGATATTAACGGGAAACAGCCGCCAACTGTTCTTCTGGAATGCATGTCAAACCTGGTGTCCAATGAGGTTTTTGGTCTGGGAGAAGAGGGGGAAGCCCTGCCCACAAAGGGAGATCTTGCAGTGGAAGAGATTCTGGAAGGGGTAAGGAAAATAGAGGAACAGGCCGGGCATTTCATCATCGTGACCAATGAGGTTTTTTCCGATGGGGACAGCTACGGCAAAGAGACCATGGCTTACAGGGAAGTTCTAGGGAAGATCAACCGGAGAATCGCGGAAATTTCCCATACTGTGATAGAAGTGGTGGCGGGAATTCCGGTTGTGGTGAAAAGGGATGAAAATCCTTATAAAATATAGGAATTGCAGACATTGAGGGCGTCTTAAAAGTGAAATTTTTGAGACGCCCTTCCTATGTATAAAAAGTCCTGCATGTACCCGGGTTTTCCCATTAAAATTGATCAGAACCGGAACCTTTTCATTTACTCGGGCAGCCTAAGGCAGCTTGGTCTGGAAGGTAAAGAGAAAAGAAGCTTGAGAAGATCAGGGATTTTGTTATATAATATGGCGGGATGGAGGTATGAGATGTACAAACTATTGATAGTGGAAGATGAAAAATCAATCGCATATGGAATTGCAAACAGCATTGAATGGGAAGCCTGGGGATTTATCATAAACGGCGTCTGCAGCAATGGAATAGAGGCGCTGGAGCAGATAAAAAGGGACAAACCTCATGTGGTGCTTTCGGATATCCGGATGCCGGAAATGGATGGAGTGGAGCTGATGCAGCATTTAAACCAGCATTATCCGGAAATCAAAATCATTATCCTAAGCGGTTATAATGATTTTGAATATTTACAGATGTCCATTAAAAACCGGGTCATGGAATATCTCTTAAAGCCCACGGACCTTGATGAATTTGAGGTGACCTTCCGGAGGATAAAAGAACGTCTTGATGAGGAAGGGAAAAAGGAACTGGAAGAACGGGAATTAAAATCAACATACGAAGAGAGCAGGAATTTAAAGCTCAGAAGAAAATACAATGCTTTAATCAAGGGATACGGATATCATGAGGAAGAAATGGAGGAAGAATTCTTCCGCCAGGGAGAAAACTGGTACGGCGTGGTGCTGATCCATCTGGAGGTTCCGGACACAAAAGATAAAAACGCCTTTTATCAGGACCAGATAAAGGTGGAAAAGATTCTGAATGAAAGAGTTTCAAAGAAAGGGATTGACGGAACCTATATCTGGAACTTTGAGGAGAAAATAACCGGGATTTTAAGCGCTGGGGAGGAACCCTTGGAAGAGGAGCTGTATTCCTATGTGAATCACATGGCGGAAACCGTCTTAAAGGAGAGCGGAATTCCCATATATGCGGGAATCAGCAATTTTTATACGGATTTTCAGATGCTTCCACAGTGTTATGAGCAGGCAAAATGCTGTGCCAGCCAGAAGATCTACAGCGAAGGGAAGAACCTGGTCATGACCTATAAGGAGATACAGGAAGCAGATTTTGATTACTATGCCCTTTCCTTTGATACGGGCCAGATTTTAAAGGAAATCCTGGAGCAGGAGGAAAATAAAGCCGAGGATATTTTAGATGGGATCTTTTCTGAATTCAGAGGAAAGGTGATTCTGGATTATGATTATATCAACCGTTTAAGCCTTGAGCTTTTGTTTAACCTATCCCGTGCCCTGCTGCGTTACGGCGTCCGCCTGGAAAAGGTGATGAAAAAGCTGGATTACACCTATACCGGCATCTATCCCTTAAAAAGCCTGAAGGAGAAAAAAGAATTTTTATCCCGGATTCTCCGGGAGGTTTCCAGGGAAATGGCCGGAATGAGGGGAGAATGGAAGAGTCAGAGCAGCCTTGCACAGAAAATCAGGGACATTGTGGATGAGGAATATGATTCCAACCAGATATCCCTGGAATATGTCGGGACAAAGGTGCACAAGAATTCCGCCTATATTTCCAAAATATTTAAAAATGAATTTGGCTGCAACTTCAGCGATTACATCATTACAAAAAGACTGGAAAAAAGCAGGAAGCTCCTTGAAGATCCTGCACGGAAAATCTATGAGATATCCCAGGAAATGGGCTGGGCCGATGTATCCAATTACATTAAGCTGTTTAAGAAAAGGTATGGAATAAGTCCCAAAGAATACCGGAATATCCTCCAGCCGGAAGGGGGCAGCGGGGAGAAAAACAATGAAAATGAATAGGGAAAAGGGGCAGGCAAAAAAGCGGAATATGGGTTTAAAGGGCAGGATGCTGTATGGCATTTTGCAGGTGCTGATCCCGGTGATGGTGATCATTACCATGCTGTTCTGGCATACGAGAAAGGTGATGAAGCAGGAGTACATGCGCACCACTCAGAGCCGGATCACGGATATTGCCAATAAGATTGATGCAAAGCTTCAGGACATTTACAGTGTTTCCGACAATTTTGCAGCCAATGACCAGCTGGATAAATACATTGAAAAGGAATATTCCCCTCAGGAGCAGATGTATAAAAAGCTTGATATTGTGAAGATTTACAGCAACATATTCGGAGCTTATGACATGCTGAACCAGCGGGAGAGGATCAGTGCCATATACACCTATAAGGGAGAATTGTTTAATTTTCTGGATCCCAACAACGATACGGAAGAGGTGATCAGCAGACTGCGGGCCATGAACATTGAAGATCCCGACCTTTTGATGAAATTCCGCTGGTTTCCCATTCAGGATAACTTCCTTCTCAGCGACGAGCCCGGCCAGGTCAGGGAGAGAAAGGCTGTCATGGGCATCCGCAGGATCTATTCCTGGCAAAAAGCAAGGTATGAATATGTACAGCTTTTTGCTTTAAAAGAGCAGGATATTTATGAACAATACAGGGAACTGGCGGAATCCATCCCCGGAGATATTTATGTGATCACAGAGGATGGAAGCCTGATTTCCTCCAGCAGTGAAACAGCTGTGGAAGCAGGACAAATCTCAGAGAAGCTAAAGGGAGTGATCTTAGGACAAACAGGAGAGTTAAAAGAGGGGTGGGAGTCCCTGGGCAACCAGATGATCCAGGTAAAGGCCTCTGAGGTCAATGACTGGAAAATCCTTATGGTGGTCCCTGTAAAAGCGGTGACAAAGGAAGTGGATGTGCTGTACTACAGGATTTTCCTGGTTATGGTGGCATGTGTCAGCTTTTGTGCCATGATGATATTATATTTATACAAAAGCTTTATGGATCCCATTGGGAAGCTGAATGTTTCCATGAAAGAGGTGTACGGCGGAAACTTAAATGCCTATGTTGAGGTAAAGCAGAAAAATGAAGTGGGCGATATGATCCGCTATTACAATTCCATGCTGGAGCGGATCAATACCCATATCATCGAAGGCCTGCAGGCTGACCGGAAGAAAAAGGAGCTGGAGCTGGAAGTGCTCATGAGTCAGATCAATCCCCATTTTCTTTATAATACTCTGGAAAACATCGTATGGATGTCCAATGAGGCAGGACGGCCGGACATTGGGCGGACGGCAGCTTCCCTTGGAAGGATGTACCGTTTATCCATCAGCGGAGGACAGGTGATCGTTCCAATGGAACATGAAATCGAGCATCTTATGGCCTACGTAAAGATCCAGAAAAACCGTTATAAGGAAGATTTTGAATTTGATCTTATGACGGATATGCGGCAGATCCATGAACTGTTTTCCTTAAAAATAATTTTACAGCCTGCGGTGGAAAATTCTTTTCTATACGGAATGGCAGGCCTAAAGCATCCCATGATGATCCGTCTTACGGTAAAGGAAAAAGGTGGGTGGGTCATAATAAAAATAATGGATAACGGCAAGGGCATGGATAAGGAGAAATTAAAAGAGGTCCGGGATCAGATCCGTTTTGGAAAAGTCAATAAGGAAGAGGAAGAGCAGAACAGGCGCAGCACCGGTATCGGGCTTCACAGCATAGAAGCCAGAATCAAGCTGTACTTTGGGGTGGACAGGGCTGTTTCCATCTTCAGCAAAAAGGAGGCAGGAACCCTGACCGTCATAAGGATTCCCAGAATCACCGGGGCGGACATTGACGACCAGGGCAATTTGATCAAATCAGGCAGCAAAGGGGATAGGGAATATCCGTTTGACAGGAAAAACAGATAAAACAGGATAAAAAGCGAAAATAACCAACAAATACAAAAATCGGCCTATGTTTATCGGGAAAAAATCCGTTAGAATATAAGTAAGAGAAAGGTTGTATTCCCACAAGCCTTTCTCCCTAAAATAAAAAGCGGGAGGCAGGCCCATGAACAAGGAAAAAACACCAGTATCCACAACAAAAGTAAAGACATCCATAGCCCAGAAAAAAGAGAACAGGTATGGATGGCTGTTTATTTCCCCCTACCTGATTTTTTTCACTGTTTTCACCGGCATTCCTTTTGTTATTGCAATTGTGATGTCGTTTTTAAACATGAAATACATTACCAGGTTGGATAACCTTAAATTTGTAGGGTTTCAAAACTTTGTTAAAGTATTCACCAATAAGGAAATCATGGATTCCCTTATAAGAACCTTTCAATATTCTCTGGTATATGTGCCCCTTATCATGATTCTTGGATTTGTGCTGGCATTTATGCTGAACAATGGAGTCTATATGAAAAAGGCCATGCGTTCCCTGGTATTTATGCCCTATGTATCCAACATGGTGGCTGTGGCCGTAATTTTTAAAGTGCTGCTTGGAAACAGCAGTCCCATAATCCTTGGCTTAAGAAATATGGGATTTGATCCGCCTCTGCTTTTGCTGAACTTAAAGCTGGCTCTGCCTACGGTTGCCATGATTTCCGTGTGGAAGGGCGTTGGCCTTAACATGGTGGTTTATCTTGGAGCGCTCCAGGAGGTGCCTGCCGAGCTTTTGGAAGCGGCACAGATTGACGGGGCATCAAAATGGCAGCGGATCCGCAATATCATCATACCCATGATTTCTCCCACCACCTTTTTCCTGGTAATCAGTTCCATTATCGGTTCCTTCCAGAACTTTACCTGCATACAGGCCCTTACGGAAGGGGGACCGGGACAGGCGACTACCGTAATGTCCGTAAATATTGTCCGTACCGCATTTACAAAATATGAAACCAGTCTGGCAAGTGCAATGGCTTTCGTCATGTTTGTGCTGGTCATGATCGTAACGCTTATCCAGTGGCGCGGACAGAAAAAATGGGTTAATTATTAAGGGAGGAATCATCAATGACAAGTAAAAAGAAAAGTATAAAGATAGCACTTACGGTTTTAATCCTGTTGATCGGGCTGGCATCTAATTTTCCGTTTCTGTTCATGATCTCCTCTTCCTTTAAAGTGAGCGGAGAGGTCATGAAATTTCCGTGGCATTTGATTCCGGATAATCCAACCCTGATGAACTTTAAGGCATTAGTTACAAACGGCATTTATAACTTTCAGAAATGGTATTTCAATACTGTGGTCATGACGGCCCTTACCATTGTGATCAAGATATTTTTCGTAAGCTTTACAGCATATGGATTTGCAAGAATTAAATTTAAGGGAAAAGACGCAATATTTCTCATACTGCTGTCAGCCATGATGATACCCAGCGATATTATGATCATACCAAGGTACATGATCTTTAAAAATCTCCATATCCTGGATACCATGTGGTCGCTGATCCTTCCAAGCTGCGTTGATGTGTATTTTGTATTCCTGCTGCGCCAGTCCTTTGTTTCCATTCCGGATTCCTTAAGCGAAGCGGCAAAAATAGACGGATGCGGCCACTTGCGCATTTATTGGAAGATCATCTTCCCCCTGGCAAAGCCGGCCATTGCAACCATGGCCCTGTTTTCCTTTACCTGGTCCTGGAACGACTACATGGGGCCGTATCTGTACATATCAACCATGGATAAGCAGATGCTTTCCGTTGGAGTGAAGCTGTTTTCCTCCGGTCTGATCCAGGATTACGGATCACAGATGGCCGCAGCAACGGCTGTGCTTCTGCCGATTTTGATTGCGTTCCTGTTCTGCCAGAAATTTTTCATCGAAGGCGTTGCTTCCTCCGGTGTAAAGGGCTGACAAATGAAACTTAAGGCAGGTTAAAAAGCCTTTGAAATAAAAAAGATGAGATAGAAAGGGGATATAAGATGGAAAGAAAACTTACCGGAAGAGTCACTGTTCCCACTGATGTGGATATGATTCAGGAGACAAAGGAGATTGCCAGGCGGTGGGGAGCCGATGCCCTGCGGGATTGTGATGGGACAAATATGCCGGAGGAGCTTAAGAAAATGCCCGTAAAAATCTACTCCACCTATTACACCACCAGAAAGGACAATCATTGGGCAATGGAGAACCCGGATGAGGTTCAGCAGGTCTATTTGATGACGGAATTTTATACGGCAATGGATGAAGGCGGGCTTCGCATTCCCTTGATGAAGCATTTGTACAAGGATCAGTTAAAGCCCAATACCATTCATGACATCAAGCGCTGGTGGGAGGTTGTGGACCGGACCACAGGGGAACCCCTTGCTGCCCAGGCATGGGAATATGAAGAAAATACCCAGGAAGTCATCATTTCCCTTCCGGAGCGGTATCACGATTATACCGTAAGCTTCCTGGCCTTCATCATCTGGGATCCGGTCCATATGTATAATTTCATCACCAATGACTGGCAGGATGTGGAGCACCAGATCACCTTTGACGTGCGCCAGCCAAAGACTCAAAAGCATGTGATCGAAAAATTAAACCGCTGGATGGAAGAAAACCCGGACAGTGATGTGGTGCGTTTTACCACCTTCTTTCATCAGTTCACCCTTGTATTTAATGAATATGCAAAAGAAAAATTTGTTGACTGGTTTGGATACAGCGCCAGCGTCAGCCCCTATATTTTAGAACAGTTTGAAAAAGAAGCGGGTTATCCTTTCCGTCCGGAATATATCATTGACCAGGGATACCACAACAACACCAACCGGGTGCCTTCTAAGGAGTTCCGGGATTTCCAGGAGTTCCAGCAAAGAGAGGTTGCAAAGCTCATGAAGGTCCTTGTGGACATCTGCCACGATCACGGCAAGGAAGCAATGATGTTTTTAGGAGACCACTGGATCGGAACAGAGCCATTTGGAGAGTATTTTAAAAACGTAGGACTGGATGCGGTAGTGGGAAGCGTGGGAAACGGAACTACCCTTCGCCTGATTTCCGACATTCCGGGAGTAAAATACACGGAAGGCCGTTTTCTGCCTTACTTTTTCCCCGATGTGTTCCATGAAGGGGGCGATCCCATAAAAGAAGCAAAGGTAAACTGGGTGACCGCAAGGCGGGCCATCTTAAGAAAACCGGTGGACAGGATCGGCTATGGAGGATATATAAAGTTAGCCCTGGAATTTCCGGAGTTCATTCAATATATTGAGGAAGTCTGCGATGAATTCCGCCTTCTTTATGAGAATGTGGGAGGACAGAGCCCTTACAGCCATTTTAAGGTGGGAGTGCTGAATTCCTGGGGAAAGATCCGTTCCTGGGGAACCCATATGGTGGCCCATGCCATTGATTATAAGCAGACCTATTCCTATGCCGGAGTCCTGGAAGCCTTAAGCGGAATGCCTTTTGATGTGGAATTCATCAGCTTTGAGGATGTGATCGCAGATCCGGATGTATTAAAGAAATGCAAGGTGGTCATCAATGTTGGTGATGCTTATACAGCTCCAAGCGGCGGGTCCTATTGGACCAATCCAAAGGTCAGCAGCGCTGTAAAGGCCTTTGCAGCCGGAGGAGGCGGATTGATTGGAGTGGGAGAACCCTCTGCCTGCGAATACCAGGGCAGGTATTTTACCCTGGCAAATGTCCTTGGCGTAAATAAAGAAGTTGGTTTTTCCCTGTCAACAGATAAGTACAACTGGGAAGAGCACAGCCATTTTATTATGGAGGATTCCTCTGAAACCATTGATTTTGGAGAAGGGATGAAGAACATCTATGCTCTTCCAGGCGCAGAGATCCTAAAAAAGGACGGGGAAGATGTCCAGATGGCTGTCAACAGGTTCGGGGATGGAAGAAGCGTATATATCAGCGGAATTCCCTATTCCTTTGAAAACTCCAGAATGCTTTACCGGGCAATTTTCTGGGCCGCAGGCATGGAGCAGGAGATGAAGAAATGGTACAGCAGCAACTATAACGTTGAAGTCAATTATTATCCGGCTACGGGCAAATACTGTATTGTAAACAACACCTATGAGCCTCAGGAAACCGTGATTTACGACGGAAAAGGCAAAGAATGCTCCATGCAGTTAAAGGCTAATGATATTTTGTGGTTTTCCTTCATTGAAGCCTGATGAATCAATGGAATATGGCTGAGCGGTGTTTTCCCTTCAGCCTTACAAGATTGGAAAGGGCCCATAATCATTATGCAGACAAAGGAAACATTTGAAACATACGAGGCAATCACGATTGAGGAGGCGGGGAATGCCCTAAACCATGCGGTTGCCCAAATCAGAAATAATATTTCAGAATTTTATGATAGTTTCCCCACAGCAAGCAGCAGGAACCAGATATATTCTGCTTCGGAAAACAATGATTGGACCAATGGATTTTGGACCGGACAGCTGTGGCTGGCATATGAGCATACAAAGGAGGCGGCTTTTAAGGAAGCCGCCCTTTATCAGGTACAAAGCTTCCGGAATCGTCTGATCAAAAGAATTGTTGTGGATCACCATGATATGGGATTTTTATATACACCCTCTTGTGTGGCAGCTTATAAGCTTACCGGTGACAGGCCGGCAAGAGAAACTGCCCTGATGGCAGCAGATAATTTGATGGGACGGTTTCAGGATAAAGGGGAATTTTTTCAGGCCTGGGGAAGGCTGGGAGATCCGGAGGAATACCGGTTAATCATTGACTGTCTTTTAAATATGCCCCTGTTATTTTGGGCGTCAGAGGAAACAAAGGATTCAAAATACCGTGAGACCGCACTCCGCCATATTCGAACCTGCATGAAATATATTGTCCGTGAAGATTCTTCCACATACCATACCTATTATTTTGACCTTGAGACAGGAAACCCGGTGGGCGGTGCAACGGCTCAAGGCCATAGAGACGGTTCCATATGGGCCAGAGGTCAGGCATGGGGGATATACGGCTCTGCAATCGCCTACAAATACTGTCCTGATCCAATGTACATAGAAAGCTTCAGAAAGATTACAACGTGTTTTCTGGAGCATTTACCCGGGGATTTAGTGCCTTATTGGGATTTTGACTTTACAGATGGCAGTATTGAACCCAGGGATTCTTCTTCCGGGGCAATCGCAGCCTGCGGAATGCTTGAAATGGCAAAATATTTAGAACCAGAGGAAGCAAAAGACATATTGCAGCATGCAAAACGTTTGTTAAAGGCGCTGACCCGGCACTGTTTATACCGTTCCGGTGATAATACCAACGGAATACTGCTTCATTCCACCTATGCAAAAAGTTCTCCTTATAATTCGGTAAAGGACAGCGGTGTTGATGAATGCACCCTATGGGGAGATTACTTTTATACAGAAGCACTTGTACGGCTGACGCAAAAGTGGAAAGTCTACTGGTAGAAAAGAGAGTGAAAAATGAAACAACCCGATGAAAGGCTTATAAAAATTATTCCGTCTGACAGGCAGGTTATGGTTCAGAACACAGAATTTTATGCCTTCTTTCATTTTACTGTGAATACGTTTACCGGAACGGAATGGGGATATGGAACAGAATCAACAGAAATTTTCAATCCTGATCAAATGGATGCAAATCAATGGATTCAGGCTGTTAAGGCAGCAGGGATGAAAGGAGCAATCCTCACCTGTAAGCACCATGACGGATTTTGCTTATGGCCCAGCAAATACACAAGGCATTCTGTGAAGTACAGCCCTTATGGGAATGGAAAGGGAGATATTGTTAAAGAAGTATCAAACGCGTGTAAAAAAGCGGGTCTGAAATTTGGCATTTATCTTTCACCATGGGACAGGAACCAGGAAACCTATGGCCAGGGAAAAGCATATGACGATTATTTCGTGGCACAGCTTATTGAACTGCTTACCGGATATGGGGATATTTTCAGCGTATGGCTTGACGGCGCCTGCGGAGAAGGTTCTAACGGTAAAAAACAGGCCTATGACTGGCAGCGTTATTATGATACCGTAAGAACCTATATGCCGGATGCCTGCATTGCCGTAAGCGGGCCTGATGTCCGCTGGTGCGGCAATGAGGCAGGTGACACCCGTACCAGTGAATGGAGTGTTGTACCGGCAGATTTATCCTTGGCTGAGCGGGTGGCGGCTTTCAGCCAGCATAGTGACGATCCATCTTTTCGCCAGAGGGTAATAAGCAGTACGGAAGAGGATTTGGGAAGCAGGCAGCGTTTGGTACGGGAACAGCACTTAATCTGGTATCCGGCAGAGGTGGATGTGTCCATAAGGCCGGGCTGGTTTTACCATCCGGAAGAAGATGACAAGATCCGGTCCCTGGAAAACCTGATGGATATTTACGAAAAATCCGTAGGAGGAAATACAACACTGCTTTTAAATGTTCCTCCTATGCCCAACGGACTGCTTCATGAGAAAGATGTGAAAAGGCTGGAGGAGCTGGGCAGGGAAATACAAAAAAGATACGGTAAAAACCTGGCAGAAGAAGCTGAAATTCAGGTCAAAGAAGAAAATGGATGGACTGTGGTGGACAGCCTGCAAAAAGATGACTATGAAACTTATTATCAGGGAAAAAGTCCCAAGGCAGAATTTAAAATTTCCTGGAATGCTCCCCAAAAGATTTCGGCAGTCATTTTAAAGGAAAACATCTTAAAAAGTCAGAGAGTTGAGGCTTTTGAAATTCTGTCCATAAAGAACGGAAGCCTTATGCATATATACAGGGGAACTACGGTTGGTTATAAAAAAATTGCCCGCTTTCCGCAGGTGGAATCGGATGCACTGATCATACGAATATCAGATTCCAGGGTAGGACCAGCACTTTCGTTTATTGGTATATATGAATAAAAAAAATAGGTTTTATTTTTAAAATACCCATGGAATGATAAGAATAACACATAAAGTTAAAATACAACCTATATAAACCCGCTAAAATGTCAGTTATAATGGGATTATAAACAAAAGGAGGGTAACAGACATGAAATTAAGAAGTGCATTAAAACGGGGCGCTGCATTCAGTTTGGCTGCAACAATGGTTTTAAGTACTGCCGGATGCGGACAATCTGATAATACAAAGGCCAATGCGGACAGTAAAACAACAGCAGAAACCACTCAGAAAACGGACAGCGACAAGCCATTTGATGGTGTAACAGTAAAATGGGCATTAACAGATAATGCTGCAACTGGTACGGAAACAAAAGAAATGGTAGCATTGATCAAAGAAAAAACAGGTATTAATGTAGAGTTTTTCATTACCCCTACATCAAAAGCAGGGGAAATGGACAAGGTGCTTGTCAGCCTGATGGCAGGAGAGGAAATGGACATTGTAAACAGAACTCCCCTTCAGCTGGAAGAATTCTACAAAGCTGCTGTTTTAGAGCCGATTGATGAGCTTGCAAAAGCAGATAATTATGATATGGACACCATATATGGCGGCCAAACTGTAAAATTTGAAGATCAGACATATGCAGTTCCGGCTGAAAAAGATATATGGCTGACCTATTATAACAAGAAGATTTTTGATGAAGCCAATGTTCCATATCCAACTGCAGAAGGCTGGACCTGGGAAAAATATGTTGAAACTGCCCAAAAATTAAACAATCCTGATAAAAACGTCTGGGGCTCCTTTATGAGTGATGACGTTGCATGCAACTATATGCTGGCAACACAGAAGGGCGTATCCCCTTACAAAGAGGATGGAACCGCTAATTTCGATGATCCGGCCTATGCCGATGCCATGAAGTGGTTCTTCAGCCTGGGAAATGAGTTAAAGATTCAGCCAAACTGCCTTGATCTGGCTTCCGGTACATATCCATATAACTCCTTTATGGTAAATGGAAACATCGGAATGTATGTATACGGCGGCTGGGTAGCCAGTGCTTTATCTGACAAAGTGAAATATCCAAGAGACTGGGAACTGGGAATCCTTCCAATGCCTTATCCAGAAGGCTCTGATCCATCTTCCCTGACCATTACAAACTGCTATGCAATCCCAAAGACATCCAAGAACAAGGAGGCAGCATTTGAGGCAATCAAAACCATTTGTGAAAACAAGTACACCTTAGGTTACGGACGTGTTCCTGCCAAGATCTTAACAGAGGATGAAGCAAAAGCTTATATTGAAAGCAGTCTGCTTCCAAAATTCAAAGATGACAACTTAACAGTAGAAGATTTTATGGCAGGCTGGTTTGACAACAGCAGAGCATACTTAGGGGAAAAGATCATGGGTACTGCTGATACAACCATCGGACAGATTTACACCGAGGAAGGTCAGTTATACGGCCAGGGACAAAAGCCGCTGGAAGACACCATGAAATCCATTCAGGACAGAGCAAATGAAGCGATAGAAGAAGCACAGAAATAATGAGAAGGCGCTGCCATGGCATTTGGCAGCGCTTTCTTTTCCGGTGGAGAAAGAAACGGCAGGAAAGGGAAAAGGAAGAGAAATGAATGAACGGATTTATCTCCTCCCTGAGGAGGGGGATTTTTATAAAGCGAACATGCACTGCCATACAACGGTCTCAGACGGAAATCTGACCCCTGAAGAGGTAAAGGAGGAGTATCAGAAAAGGGGCTACCAGATCGTGGCTTATACAGATCAGGGAAACTATTGCCCTCATCCGGAACTGAGCACAAAGGATTTCCTTGCCCTGGCAGGCTTTGAGGCGGAATTTAAGGAAAAATCTGAGGATCGGCAGCAAACCGGAGGAAAGACCTTTTCCATCAGTTTCTATGATTCTGCCCCAACTGAAATGGCAGAAGAAAAAGCGGGAATCTGCATGCCGGAGGCAAAGAATTATGACCATTCCGGCATCAACGCCTGCATAAAGAAGATGAATCACCTTGGTTTTCTTGCAAGCATCAGCCATCCATACCGGTCCCTGCACAATTATGAGGACTATACAGGGCTTGAAGGACTTTTTGCCATGGAAATCTATCATTACCGCAGCGAACTTGAAGGGCTGAACGGTTACAATCCCCAGGCTTATGATGAAATGCTGCGCCAGGGGAAAAAGCTTTACTGCCTGGCATCAGATGGCAACAGGAATAAATATCCAATGGGCCATCCCTTCTGCGATTCCTTTGGGGGTTTTATAAAAATCAAGGCAAAAGAGCTTACCTATCCGGCAGTGATGCTGGCTTTAAAAAAGGGCGATTTTTACAGCTCCATGGGTCCTGAGATTCATTCCCTCTACATAGAAGGCAGGGACCTGGTGGTAAAGACCAGCCCGGCAGAGAAGATTTATGTGAAAACAGAAGGCAGGAACTGCCATATAAAGGCGGCGTCTCCCGGGGAAAACCTGGAAGAGGCCAGATTTCCTCTGACTGGAAGGGAAGGCTATATCCGCGTGGTTTGCCGCAGTGAAAACGGACTGTATGCAAATACCAATGCATATTTTCTGAAGGATCTGCCTTTAGAATTTATTACAGAGCAGGAGACATAAGGTTGAAAGAAATCATCCGTCTGACTTATCAGGAGGCAAAACTTGGACAGAATGGTACATCAAAAAAAGATCCGGTCAGAAAAGGGGCAGTCCATGCTGTTCTGGTTATGCTGGGCAGCCTATTTTTCCACATATCTTGGGCGGCTGAATTATTCCGCCTCTTTAACGGAAATCATCAGGGCAGAAGGATATGAAAAGGGAGCTGCAGGCTTTATTGGAACCGCATTCTTTTTTTCCTATGGTCTTGGGCAGCTTTTCAGCGGAGTTTTAGGAGATAAGAAAAAACCTTATAAAATGATTTTTATAGGTGTCCTTGGTTCGGGAATCTGCAATGGGGTGATGGGGATGTCCGCATCTGTGTGGCAGATGGCGGTGGTATGGTGCATCAATGGTTTGTTTCAGTCCCTGATCTGGTCGCCTATTATTAAATTGTTTTCCGACTGGATCCCGGAAAGAAACCAGAAAAGATTTTGTATCAATATCAACAGCAGTGTTCCCATTGGCACCTTTGCGGCATATGGGCTGACAGCATTTATTATATGGAAATTCCACTGGAGAACGGTTTTTTTCTTTTCATCCTTGTGTCTGGCGGCTATCAGCGTGATCTGGTATGTGGGCAGCCGCAAAATAAGGCGGGATGTGGAAGAAAACGGGATTATAGAAGAATCGGTTTTTGTTTCACAGGATAATAGACAAACAAATGCTTCCATGTGGAACTTAATCCTGGTTTCCGGAATGATATTCTTCTGCTTTGGGCTGATGTTCCAGGGAGTTTTAAAGGATGGGGTGACTACCTGGATCCCCACTTATATCCGGGAGGAATTTCATATGGAATCCGTAATTTCCATTATCAGCACCACCATCATACCGGTTTTTAACTTAAGCGGCGTTTATATGGCATCCTTTGCAAATCAAAAGATTTTTAAAAGCGAGATTGTTACTTCTGCTTTCTTTTTTGTCCTATGTGCTGCCTCGCTGACTTTGTTATTGTTTTATAGAGGCGGATCCGTATTGGCTGTGCTGGTTTTATTCGGCCTGGCAACGACTGCAATGATGGCGGTGAACACCATGCTGGTCAGTATGGTACCCATATACTTTGCTCCTTACGGGAAATCCTCCACTGCTTCCGGAGTTTTAAATTCCTCCGCCTATGTGGGGGGAGCGGTTTCTGCCTATGGAATCGGAGTATTGTCTGAACAGGTGGGCTGGGATACCACCATTTTGATTTGGATCATCATTGCCATTTTAGGATCAGCAGTGTGCTGGGCAGGTAAAGCCCGGTGGAAGCGGTTTCTGGAAAAGGGCATCTAAGGGATGGGAGGAAAACAAGTTGGAAAACAGAATTTATTTATTGCCTGAGACAGGAAGGTTTTATAAAGCAAACCTTCACAGCCATACGGTGGTATCAGACGGAAGAATGACCCCGGAAGAGGCAAAGGAGAACTATAAGAAGCGCGGATATGAGATCATGGCATTTACGGATCACAGGATTTACCGAAATCATGAAGCGTTAAACGATGAGGGATTTTTGGCCCTTGCAGCCGTAGAGGTGGATATTAATGAAACAGGCCCGGACAGACTGCGCCCCAGGGACAAGACATACCATATTAATCTGTATGATACAAATCCCGGATACAAGCGGGACAGAAAGGAACAGGGGATTTGCCCGGAATGCAAGTATGGGGATTTTGATTACATCAATCAGTATTTGGAAGAGATGAAGGAGCTGGGATTTCTTACCTGCTACAATCATCCTTACTGGTCCGTGCAGAATTATAACGATTACAAAGGCTTAAACGGTCTTTTTGCCATGGAAATCTATAATTACGGATGTGAACATGACGGGCTGTACGGCTATAATCCCCAGGCCTATGATGAGATGCTCCGCCTGGGCAAACGGCTGTGGTGTCTGGCAACCGATGACAACCATAACAGTTATCCCTTTGACAATCCCCTGTGTGATTCTTTCGGAGGATTTACCATGATAAAGGCGGAGAGCTTAAGCTATGATGCAGTTGTAAAGGGCCTGATAAAAGGTCATTTCTACAGTTCCATGGGACCGGAGATAAAGGAGCTTTATGTGGAGGCCAGGGAACTGGTGGTAAAGACCGGTCCGGTCCAGGCCATCTGCGGGATCACGGACAGGGGAAGGGCCTGCAGCAGAGCAGCCGCTCCGGGAGAGTTCCTTACGGAAGCAAGGTTTCCTCTCCAAGGAAATGAATCGTATATCCGGGTGGAATGTAAAGATGAGAAGGGGTTATTTGCCAACAGCAACGCCTATTTTCTTTCTGATATGGGATTTTAAAAGGATTATGGTTTATATGAATATATGATGCTATATGAGTTGGCAGAGGAAAAGAATGAGGTAGAATTTTTCTCGAAACAATTGTGTTACAGAAAGCGTTGACTTTATTCTGAAAGAATAGGGGAGTCTATGAAATCAATGATATCTCATATGAAACAGGTTCCATGGCGGTTGTAATAATCGTCCATGGAACCTGTTTTTATATCTGGCAGGCACATGTTCCGACATGAGAGGAGACCAATCCGCCCACCAGGTTATTTGCCATGGAATGTGAAAAGCTGCTTAAAAAAGATATGAATTTCTACAACCATGAGAAAATGTATTAAAATATATGCTTAGCTAACTATTGATTTTCTTTCCGCAATATGTTATATTATTAACAAAATAAAAGTTATGAATCCCACATGACTGGGAGAAGGAGATGGTATTATGTTGACTACATTTAAAGCAACTGCAAAAGCATTACCTGAAGGTTTACAGGTGGAAACCAATTCAAGAGGTTTTAAAATCCTTTTTGACGAACCGGAAGATTTAGGTGGCACAGATACTGCAATGAATCCTGTGGAGGGCCTCTTATGTGCCCTGGGCGCATGCCAGTCTATTGTAGCCAAGGCATTTGCGGCTGCCCATAACATTACTTTTGATGAATTTCATGTTGAACTGGAAGGGGATCTTGATCCGGACGGGTTTATGGGACTGGCTGATGTAAGAAATGGCTTTCAGGAAATTCGTTTTGTAATGCATTTTAAAACAAGCGAACCAAAAGAAAAAATTGAAGCGTTTGCAAAATTTATAGAGAATACCTGCCCTGTTGGTGACTGTCTGGCTAACGGTGTAAAATTAGTGTTATCCGGCGTGGCAATTGATTAAATCATATTTACAGAAAAAGAGCCTATATTATAAATTTGGCTCTTTTTCTATAGAAAAGGAGAAAGTTTATGCTCATTAAAATGTCAGCAATTCCCGGTGGGAAGATGGGTAAAGTAGGTAAAATAAATGTGAAAGCAGGCCATAAGGTTAAGGCCGGCGACGTACTTGCGCAGGTAGAAACGGCAAAAGGAAACCGTCAAATCAAAGCCGCATCAGATGGAACCATTTGCAGAATATTATGTGAAGAGGGGATGGATATTGGATCAAATGCTGAGATGTTTGAACTTGCTGAGGCTCTGACAGCAAATGGAGATGTTATGGCAGATCATGACTGTGGATCACAGGAACCATCAAAGGAAGTCTCTGCCGATTTACTGATCATAGGCGCTGGTCCCGGCGGATATGTGGCCGCTATTTATGCAGCTAAAAGCGGCTTAAAAGTAACATTGATCGAGCAGTCCGCATTAGGCGGCACTTGTCTTAATGTGGGATGCATTCCCACAAAAGCCCTTGTTAAATCAGCAGAAATCTGCCACAATGTAAAGAATTCATCAGTTTTTGGCATTGAGATCGATTGCCCGGTTTCAGTAAATATGAAACAGGTCATTGAACGTAAGGACCAGATAAAGGCCAGGCTTGTTTCCGGCATTGATTTTCTTATGAAGAAAAATGAAATCAATGTAATTTCCGGTCATGCATCGTTCCTGGATGAAAATACAGTAACCGTAAAAGGCGGGGAAAATTATATTGTAAAGGCAAAAAATATTATTGTGGCAACAGGCTCAAAGATTTCAAAGATTCCCATTCCGGGCATGGAATTGCCTTTTGTGTTAAACAGTACAACAGCCCTGGCTGACTGCAGCCTTCCAAAATCCATAACCATTATTGGCGGCGGTGTCATTGGAATGGAATTTGCGTTTATATATAAAAATTTTGGTGTTGATGTTCATGTGATTGAATTTATGGACCGGCTGCTGACCATGGTGGACAGTGATGTGTCAGAAGAAATCCGGGACATTGCAGAGGAAAATAACATTCACGTTCATACCGGTTCAAGGGTGATGAAAATTCAAAGCTCAATTGATGGAATGGCAGTCACTGCCTATGAGGACAAGGCCGGAGAACACCTGGTAGTAAGCGAAAAGGTATTGGTGGCCATTGGCAGAGAACCTAATCTGGATGGGTTATCCGTTGAAAAAAGCGGCGTATTGTTAAATGACAGGGGAAAAGGGATTCATGTAGATCATTCCATGCGCACAAATGTCAGCCATATTTATGCAATTGGTGATGTGACAAATATCATTCAGCTTGCCCACGTAGCTTCCCACCAGGGGATTGTTGCCGTGGAAAACATACTGGGAAAGCAGAAAGAAATGCATTATTCATCGGTCCCAAATGTGATTTTTACCTCACCTGAAATTGCAAGTGTCGGCGTAGGGGAGGACGAAGCAAAAATGAAAGGCATTGACATTGCAGTAAGTAAATTTTCTTTTGCCGGAAATGGAAAAGCGTTGACCATGAATGAGGTGCGGGGTTTTGTGAAGCTGATAAAAGACAAGAGAACAGGGAAAATAATAGGCGGTTCAGTAATCGGTGCCGATGCATCTTCATTGATCAGCTCACTAACCTTAGGGATTGCCAATGGATTTACTGAGAAAGAAATATCTGAAACCATATTTCCCCACCCAACTACCAGCGAAACCATTCATGAAGCTGCACTGGATTTTGGAATTGGAGCCTTGCATCAATAATGAAAAAAATAATAATATCCCAGGAATTTGATCCCTATTTTAATATAGCTGCAGAGCATCAGCTGTTTTCAGACTCCCAGGAAGATATGCACCTGTTTCTATGGCAAAATGATTCTTCCGTTATCATAGGAAGAAACCAGAACCTATACGCTGAATGTGATATTGCCTATCTAAAGGAACATAACATCAAAGCTGTCCGCAGGTTTTCCGGAGGCGGGGCAGTGTACCATGACAAAGGCAATGTCAATTTTACTTTTATTATAAAAGAATCCTCAGCAAGTCATGACTGCTTCATCAAACTCGTACAAGCTGCAATGCTGCGCCTTGGAATTGACTGCGAGTTTAGCGGCAGAAATGATCTGTTATTCAAAAACCGGAAATTTTCCGGTCACGCTTATTATGCGGATGGGGATAATTACATGTACCATGGTACGGTTCTGGTCAATGTAAATTTTGAACAATTGGAAAATGCCCTTACCCCGTCAAACATAAAGTTAAAGTCAAAAGGAATCCGGTCAGTAAGGAGCAGAGTGATAAATCTATGGGAAACAGACAATACCATAACTCCCCAGGCAGTCATTCATGCTTTTGTTGAAACCTTTGAATGTACAAATATTGAATATATTAATAAAAGCAATTTTCACCCGCACCTGGAGAAAGTCATCTCCTCTGACGATTGGCTGTTTGGTCAGTCCCCTGAATTTGATATGGAACTGGAACGTAACTATCCATTTGGAACCATATCTGTGTATATCAATGTAGCTGATAACCTGATTCAAAATGTAAAAATAAACACGGATAGTTTAAAGCTGTATGATTTTAAAGCCTGTGAAAAGAAACTGTATAAATCACTTTTCCATGAGCAGGCAATATGGGACTGTATAGAGCTTTACCTCTCAAATCATCTTAAATTTACGTAATAGTAAAGAAAAGATTTTAAAAACATTGTACACACGATGGTTTTGTGTTAATATATGAAATAAAAAAAATCAGATGGTGAGTGCTATGTTTAATTTAGATGATTGCATTGCCTTTATCACTTGCAAAGGTGCAAAGGATTTAGCAGATTCTTTGGAAAAGAGGCTGAATAATTTTAATATAACAAGAAGTCAATGGATTGCATTATATTATATCAAAAATAATAATATGATCACTCAAAAGCTGTTGGCCGATAAAATGTCTTTAAAAGAACCCAGCGTTGTCAGGTTAATCGATAAGATGGAGGTCTTTGGCTGGGTTAACCGCATCAGCAACAACGATGACAAAAGAAGCAAGTTTTTAATTCTGACTGATGCCGGCAAAGAAATTGAAACAGCCATGCTGGATGTGGCAGAAAAATTCAAATCAGACGTGCTTAACGGGATCTCTGTTGAAGAACTGGATGTATTTAAATCAACACTTGGCAAAATGCTTGAAAATATTGAGGATGGAAGTTAAATATATTAAAACCAAATTGAAAAAATTTCTCACTTATGATATGATACAAACATAGCAGCATCCTGACACCAAAAATCCGGTTTGAGGTAGAAGGTTCGGCACTTGAGAAATTGTTTATTTTGCCGCGCCTTTATGGCGCGGTTTTCTGCGTTATGAAGCGGAATTCAGAAGGAAGAAAAAGAAAGATGGAGGAATGATGATGGAAACCAGAATTGCAGTAATCGGCATTGTGGTAGAAGAGGAGGAATCCGTGGAATTACTCAATGATATCCTTCACGAGTACCGGCAGCACATCATTGGCCGCATGGGAATCCCTTACCCTAAAAAACAGGTGAGTATCATCAGTATTGCAGTGGATGCGCCCCAGAGCATTATTTCCGCCCTTACCGGGAAGATCGGAAAATTAAAGGGGATCAGTTCCAAAACAGCCTATCAGGGAAAACAGGCATAACAAAGCTGTTTTAAAAGGCAAAACCTTATAAAAATAAAACTGACGGAAAAGCAAATGCTGACCCTAAAGAAAGGAAGAATTACTATGTATGATCCAAAATCCCTAAAAGCGGAGGAGTTCATTTCCCACGAGGAAATCCTTGAAACTCTTGATTATGCGGAGAAAAACAAAGACAATGAAAAACTGATCGGCCAGATTCTTGAAAAAGCGAGGCTGAGAAAAGGCCTGACCCACCGGGAGGCATCTGTTCTTTTAGCCTGCGGCATTCCGGAAAAAATACAGGAAATCTATGATCTGGCAGAACAGATCAAAAAGGATTTCTACGGAAGCCGCATCGTCATGTTTGCACCTCTTTACCTTTCCAACTATTGTGTGAACGGCTGTACCTACTGTCCATACCACTTAAAAAACAAGCACATTGCCAGGAAAAAGCTGACCATGGAAGAGGTGGAAAAAGAAGTCATTGCCCTTCAGGATATGGGGCATAAGCGGCTTGCCATTGAAGCAGGAGAGGATCCTGTGAACAATCCCATTGAATACATTCTGGATTGCATCAAAACCATATATTCCATCAAGCACAAGAACGGCGCCATCCGCCGGGTCAATATAAACATTGCCGCAACAACGGTAGAAAATTACAGGAAGCTGAAAGAGGCGGAGATCGGAACGTATATTCTCTTTCAGGAGACCTATCACAAGGAAAGCTATGAAAAGCTCCATCCAACAGGCCCAAAGCACGACTATGCCTACCACACCGAGGCAATGGACAGGGCAATGGAAGGCGGCATTGACGACGTAGGCCTGGGTGTTCTCTTTGGATTGGAGCTGTACCAGTACGAATTTGCAGGACTCTTAATGCATGCGGAGCATTTGGAGGCGGTCCATGGGGTAGGACCTCATACCATCAGTGTTCCCAGAATCAAGAAAGCCGATGACATTGATCCCAATGCTTTTGACAATGGGATTGATGATGAAATATTTGCAAAGCTCTGCGCCCTGATCCGGATTTCAGTCCCTTATACGGGAATGATTGTTTCCACCAGGGAGAGCCAGGAAGTAAGAGAAAAGGTGATCCGCCTGGGCGTGTCCCAGATCAGCGGCGGTTCCAGAACCAGCGTTGGCGGCTACCAGGAGGAAGTCCGCCCTACGGACACGGAGCAGTTTGACGTATCAGATCAGCGTTCCCTTGATGAGGTGGTTCACTGGCTTATGGATATGGGTTATATTCCTTCCTTCTGTACGGCCTGTTACAGGGAAGGGCGTACCGGAGACCGGTTTATGAGCCTTTGTAAAAGCGGGCAGATCCAGAACTGCTGCCAGCCAAATGCCCTGATGACATTAAAAGAATATTTAATGGATTATGCTTCCCGGGATACGAGAAGAATCGGGGAAGAACTGATTGCATCGGAGTTAAACCACATTCCAAAAGAAAAGGTCCGTATGATCTGCGAAGACCATTTACAGAAAATAGAAAATGGGATCAGGGATTTCCGTTTCTGATGGCTGAAATGAAGAGTAGAAGAGGTGATAATCATGGGACTGAATGAAACACCATCCTCTGAGCGGGTGCACATTGGCTTTTTCGGCCGCCGCAATGCAGGAAAATCAAGCGTTGTCAATGCAGTGACAGGACAGGAATTGTCCGTTGTATCCCAGGTAAAAGGGACAACCACGGATCCGGTATACAAATCCATGGAGCTTCTTCCCATGGGACCGGTGGTCATCATTGATACCCCGGGCTTTGACGATGAAGGTGCTTTGGGAGAGCTGCGGGTAAGGAAAACAAAGCAGATATTAAACAGGTCGGACTGTGCGGTTCTGGTGGTGGATGGAACCGCCGGAAAAACAAAAACCGATGAAGAACTGATTCTTTTGTTTAAGGAAAAGAAGATCCCTTATGTGGTGGCTTATAACAAATGCGACTTAACCGGGCCAATGAACTATGAGGACGGACTTTCTGTCAGCGCATCAGAAGACCTGTTCATCCATGAGCTAAAGGAAAAGATCGGGACCCTTGTAAACACCGGGGATACAAAAATGAGGATTGTAGGAGATTTGCTGAATCCATATGATCTGGTGGTTTTAGTGATCCCCATTGATAAGGCTGCGCCAAAAGGACGTCTTATCCTGCCCCAGCAGCAGGCGATCCGGGATATTTTAGAGGCGGGAGCCATATCAGTGGTTGTCCGAGAAACGGAATTAAAGGAAACCTTGGAAAGGCTGGGAACCAGGCCGGCTCTTGTGATTACGGACAGCCAGGCCTTTGAACAGGTAAGTAAGGATACGCCGGAAGAGATCCTTCTCACCTCATTTTCCATTCTTATGGCCAGGTATAAGGGCTTTTTAGAGGATGCCGTAAAGGGAGTGGCAGCCATAGGGGATTTAAAGGATGGAGACAGGATCCTGATTTCCGAAGGCTGCACCCACCACAGGCAGTGCGATGATATAGGAACAGTAAAGCTTCCCCGCTGGCTCCGGCAGCATACCGGGAAGGATCTTTTGATAGAAACCTCCTCCGGGCGGGAATTTCCGGAAGACTTGTCAGCCTATAAGCTGATCATTCACTGCGGCGGCTGCATGTTAAATGAAAGGGAGATGGAATACCGGAGAAAATGCGCGGCAGATGCCGGGGTGCCCTTTACCAATTATGGAACTGCAATCGCTTATATGAAAGGGATTTTAAAAAGGAGCGTTAAAGTATTTCCCCATCTCAAGGAGCTGCTGCCTTAACCGGATCGCTTTTTGCTTTGTCGGTATCCTACAAACGTTAATAGATTGTATAAAAATGTTTGTTCATGTTGACTTATGGACATACTTGTGATATGGTAATAATAGCCAGATATAAAGGAACAGTCATCATGGGGTAGCTGAAAAAGCCTTGAGTTTATTGGCATGCAGTGAAATCAATATCCGGAACTAAGAGGTTCTGGTTTCATTTGAAAAGACAAGACCTGTGTCCTGATTTAGGAGCGGGACTTGTCTTTTTCGGTTGTCCAGGATGATTATTACCGGCAGGAAAAGAGCGCAGATGTGAAGGGAGATAAAAAATGGATTTTTTATTGTCAGGCATTACTTCTATTACGATTCCCCAGTTAGTCATGTATTTTGTAGGATTTTTACTGATCTATCTTGCTATTAAAAAGGGGTACGAGCCCTCGCTCCTCCTTCCCATGGGATTTGGAGCTATTCTGGTCAATCTGCCCTTGTCCGGCGTGGTGGATCAGACTCTTCCCGGCATAGGAGAAACCCATGGTATTATCCAGTGGCTGTTTGAAGCCGGAATTGAAGCTTCGGAAGCACTGCCGCTTCTCCTGTTTATCGGAATCGGAGCCATGATTGATTTTGGGCCTCTTTTGTCCAACCCCATTATGATGCTGTTCGGTGCAGCGGCTCAGTTTGGTATTTTTTTAACCATAACTGTTGCTGTCTTACTGGGATTTAATCTTTCTGACGCAGCTTCCATAGGAATCATCGGTGCTGCCGACGGACCTACATCCATCCTGGTATCCCAGATCCTTAAATCCAATTACATCGGGCCGATTGCGGTGGCGGCTTATTCTTACATGGCCCTGGTTCCTCTGGTACAGCCCTTTGCCATCAGGCTGGTTACCACCAAAAAGGAACGCATGATCCGGATGCCTTACAATCCCGTATCAGTGTCCAAAAGGCTTAAGATCATGTTCCCCATTGTAGTGACCATGATTGCCGGATTTGTTGCACCTCAGTCCGTTTCTCTGGTTGGGTTTCTGATGTTTGGAAACCTGTTAAGAGAATGCGGTGTTTTGCACAGCTTATCAGATGCGGCACAGAATATTCTTGCCAATCTGGTTACCCTGCTGCTGGGAATCACCATTTCCTTCAGCATGAGGGCGGAAGCCTTTGTAACCTGGCAGACCCTTCTCATCCTTGGTCTTGGCCTTGTTGCGTTTGTCTTTGACACCATAGGAGGAGTGCTGTTTGCCAAGTTCATTAATTTATTCCGTAAGAACAAGATCAATCCAATGATAGGCGCAGCCGGTATTTCCGCTTTTCCCATGTCAGCCCGCGTCGTGCAGAAAATGTCCATTAAAGAAGACCCTACCAATCACCTGCTGATGCATGCCATTGGGGCCAATGTTTCCGGACAGATCGCCTCTGTTTTGGCAGGGGGAATTGTCTTAAACCTTTTGACCACTTTATTATAACCGGTATCTGTCAACGGAATTTTTACGGCCTGATAGAAAGGAGCCAGCTATGTTTGATAAATTTCTTTTGTCACTGGGAATCATGTGGAAGGGAATGCTCAGTATATTTGTAGTTATCATCGTTATCACACTGCTTATCATGGGATTTCAGTGGGTAGAAAAAAATCTTCTGGACAAAAAAGAAGAGTAACGTGATATGTCATACATGCAATTTTCTGGAGAAAGGCTTAAGCTCACAGAGGATTGACAAATTGCCGAACCTGTATTATGATAGCTTTGGCTTATATAAATAAACCTGTTCTTTGCCACCGGGTAAAGAATTTTAAGGTGTTCTGAAATATTCCGTTAGGTCATAGAAGGAATATGTTCAGAACACCTTTTTATGTTGAAAGGAGGATATGGGATGGAACAATCTGTCTTAAAAAGCTATGCCAAATATGTGAGCCTTAATATTCTGGGAATGATAGGGCTGTCCTGCTATATACTGGCAGATACTTTTTTTGTATCAAAGTCACTGGGAGCTGCCGGTCTGGCTGCACTGAATTTTTCAATTGGGATTTACAGCCTGATTCATGGCACCGGACTGATGATCGGTATAGGAGGTGCTACCCGTTACAGCATTTTAAAATCCCAGAATCAGGGAAAAGGGATTAATACTGTTTTTGCAGCCAGCTTAAAGCTGGGAATTATCGCAGGAGTGGTGTTTGCAATCACAGGAATACTGGGTACCGGGCATCTGGCCGTATTATTGGGAGCGGACGCAGCTACCTTGCCTCTGACAAAGTCTTATCTGGGAACCATACTCTGTTTTGCGCCGTTTTTTATCCTGAATAATATTTTGCTGGCATTTGTAAGGAATGACAATAATCCTAAGCTGTCAATGATTGCAATGCTCACAGGAAGCCTTTCCAATATTGTTTTGGATTATATATTTATGTTCCCTCTGGGAATGGGAATGTTTGGTGCGGCCTTTGCCACCGGTCTGGCGCCTGTCATCAGCCTTGGGGTTTTATCCGTTCACTTTATCCGGGGGAAAAGCGGTCTTAAGTGGGTACAAAGCAGAATTCAGGGAAAAGCAGTCTGTGATATCCTTGGCCTTGGCATGGCCGCATTTATTACGGAGGTGTCTTCTGCCATTGTTCTCATCACCTTTAATCTGGTCATCCTGGGGCTGGAGGGGAACCTGGGTGTTGCCTCCTACGGGATTGTGGCCAATATTGCCCTGGTAGGAATTTCTGTTTTCACAGGAATCGCCCAGGGCATACAGCCTTTGGTCAGCAAAGCTTATGGCCAGGGAAACAACATGATTATAAAAAGATTGCTTCTCTATGCGGTTTTTACCTCCCTGGCTATTGCGTCAACAATTTATTCCCTGGTATTTTTCTTCTCAGATCAAATGATACATGTGTTTAACAGTGAGCAGAATGCCGCAATTGCACTTCTTGCAAGGGAAGGGCTCAGGATTTACTTTGCCGGGTTTTTCTTTGCCGGGATCAATATTATTGTATGCATGTATTTAAGCGCTGCCGAGCGGGGGCTGAATGCTTTTTTTGTATCTGTTGCGCGGGGGTGTATTGTTCTTGTTCCCATGGTGCTTTTATTAAGCCGGATCTGGGAGATGACAGGAGTATGGCTGGCCTTTGTTGTGACAGAAGGATTGGTGAGTATCCTTGGAATGGCATTGGTATTTTGGAAAAAAGGGGTTAAGCCAATCCGTTCGTAATGCAGCTATTTAAGGGGATACTTTGTAATCGCCGGGACTCTTGCCGGTTACTTCCTTGAAAGCCCGGATAAAATGTGCAGAATCATTATAGCCCACTGCCTGGGCGATTTCATAGATTTTCATATTGCTGCCCGCAATAAGGCCAATGGATTTTTTGATGCGGTAATTGCGCAGATAATCACGGTAAGTGAGGCCCACTTTGCTTTTAAAAAACGAGGAAAAATAACTTTTATTCATATAAACATGAGCTGCCACATCCTCTAAGCTGATGCATTCATTGTAATTTTTCTCTATGTAGGATTTTGCCTTTTCAATGATGCAGCCCTCCTTATTGGGCAGGGAACGTAATACAGTTTCAACCAGGTGATTTAAGGAACAGTATAATTCCTTCTCCAGAATTGACAGGGAAGGAGCATTCTCGATTTGGCTGAACAGATCATGTTCACTGAATTTAAGTCCGCTGACCGGCTCAATGTATTTTGGATTTTGCCGGATCAGCCCATAGATAAAGTTATTCAGTGTTTTTTTTGTCTCCCTTACCGGCGGCTTTAAATGATTGCTGACAGCAAAGAAAAGGCGGAGAGAATGCAGGGTATTCTTCATGTCATAAACTCCTAAGGAATTCGTTGCCTGATGAATATATGCGGAAATATCCTCAGCAGTATAGGATTCATAAGCATGGTTATAAGGGAGGTCGTAATAGCCGGATTCAAACCAGGTGAGGCAATCCTTAAACCCATCGGAGCACTGGCAAAAGGTAAGGTATTGTTTGCTGAACTTAAACTTATATCCCTGGTCAGCCAGATTCTCCCCATAGGAGTGAAGGCAGTCCAGACACCTGGGGATATCCGTATCCGGAAACAGCATGAATACAAAGCAGGAGGCCATTTCCCCTGTTATAATATTCCGGTATTGAATATGGAACTGATTCAGGCAGTGGTAAAGGTCCTCACGCAGTCCTTCCTGAAGCTGGAAAAGCTTTCCGGAATAAACTGCATCCAGCTTAATACAGCCCACAATGCAGGCAGAATCCCGGGTCAGGGAATATTTCTCTTCAAAGGCAAGCATGTGGGCAGTTTTATGTAAGGGATTCTGCAAATAGGATTCCAGTAATTGCTGCATATTAATGGGATAGTTACGCCCTGCACAGCTGCCGTGCTCTGACATGACCTGAGCTAACAAGCGGTATAAGAGCTGGTAAAGCACCGGAAAGTCAACGGGCTTTAAAAGATAGTCGGCAGCACCCAGGCGAAGGACATCTCTTACCAGGTTGAAATCATCATAGCTGCTTAGAACAACACTTTTGCAGGTGATGTGATGCTGCTTGACAAAGCCCAGCAATTCTATTCCATTCATAACCGGCATCTTAATATCGGTGATCAGGATATCAATGGTATTGCATTTTAAGATATCGGCTGCAATGGACCCGTTTTTGCAGCTCAGCACGTTTAGCTTATTTTCAAATTCCTTTTCCACCGCATGGGTAAGGCCTTCCAGAATATCCGGATCATCATCTGCGATTAAAATATAGTAGCTTGTCATATACGCCTCCTATGACCTTCTGTTCAAATAATTTATTCTTTTGTGACCGGAATTTTAATTGTTACGGTTGTGCCCTGGTGAAGCCGGCTGTCAATGTATAAATCATACTCTTTTCCATAATAAAGTTGAATTCTTTTTTTGATATTTTTTAAACCGATGCTGTGAAATGCGGCATTCTTATCCTCCAGATAATCCCGCAGCAGAGCCAGGTGTTCTTCATCCATGCCGTTTCCATTGTCGGAAACCGTAAAAATCAGATTGCTGTCTTTTTCATATCCCCATATTTGAATGGAACCATTGGAGGCATCATCAATAATACCGTGATTAATGCTGTTTTCTACCAAAGGCTGCAGCAGCAGCTTAAGCATCCGGCAGGACAGAATTCCGGGATCCAGGCTGGTGCTGATGGATACACTGGCGTAGCTTAGTTTGATTAAACGTATGTATTCTTCTAAATGAGCATTTTCTTCTTCCACGGTTACCAGCTGATTGGTATCGGAGACTCCGAAACGGAGAATTTTTGCCAGCAGCTCACACATGGTTGCCAAATGGGGGTAGCTGGCATTGAGAGAGGCCATCCGCATCCGGTCCAGGGTATTGTATAAAAAATGGGGGTTGATCTGGGACCGCAGCATCTGCAGATTCAAATCCTTTTCAGCCAGGCTTTTTTGGTATACCTGTTTCGTCATTTCGCCGTAGGATTTTATGACCTTTTTGGTAATCATCCAGGACAGCAGAAGATTGGACAGGAAAATAACCAGGATGATTATGAGAAAAACAGGGCGAAGGAAGGAGGAGGACTGGGTGATGTTCCTTTTATCCGTGGCAATGACGCTGTATAAGGTATGATTGTTATTGGCAGTCAGGTAATATACATAGGGAGATTGGGCTTTTGGGGAGTATATTTCCTCCCAGGTAATGTCTTCAAACCCATCGGAAGAAAACAACAGCTTTTTGTTGGCATCAAAGCAGGCAAACTGCTGGGAATCAAACAATTTTCTGCATTTGAAATCATACTGGAGATCCGAGATGTTAATGCCGGCCATGATAATGGCTACCGGTTTGGAGGCACTGATATTGTTTAAAACCCGTCCGGCAAACAGCAGTCTGTTGTTTGCCTGGTATCCTAAATCCTCGGCTTCTTTCTGGGTGATAAAGGATAAGACTCCCCGGTTGTCTTTCAGTGTGGTGACCCAGTCGTTTTCAGGCAATTCTTTTAGCAGGTGGTATTTCTGATCGTTGTATTTGTAGCACATTAAATCTCCTTGTGGCTGAAACAGGAAAAGGCAGTTTAGCTGGGGAAATAAGATGGTCAGCTGGTAGTATTTTTCTATGAATAGTGCATCCAGCCTTCCTGGATTTTCTTTTTGCCTGGCCTGGGATTTTAAATAGCTCCAGAGAGAAGGGGATACCTCGTAGGCTTCACTGCTGATCAGGGACTTGGTAAGCGTGTCCAGGGCATTGGCGGTATGCTCCATATTGGTCATCAGGGTGCCGTTTAGCTGTCTTACGGCTTCTTCGGTTTTATGCTGTTCCAGGTTTTGGTACGTGCTTGTGATAATGATGTAGGCGCCTAGGAGCACGATGGTTTCCAGAATCAGCATTAGCTTTAGCTGCGTGTTCATCTTGGGGGAAGAGAGGTGGAAGTCTGATTTTTTCATCATGATGGAGGGGGGCCTTTCTTGTGGTTGTTCTTGTGGTTGTTATGGCGTAAGTCCGCAGTGGAGCTGGCAAAACCGGAGGTTTTGCCAGCTCACGGACATTCGCCCTATGAAACAGGGTATGGAAAGTTTTTCTTATGTGCGGGGCACAACGAAAAACTTTCCGTACCCTGTTTCGCACTGCTCATTGCTTTTGTGGATATTATACCACACACCCCCCATAAAAAAGAACTCTCTTTGACAGATCAG
Organism: Lachnospiraceae bacterium; assembly: GCA_902363835.1. GTDB lineage: Bacteria > Bacillota > Clostridia > Lachnospirales > Lachnospiraceae > Lacrimispora. Next base: position 21,037 of record CABJBM010000013.1, on the reverse strand, counting down.
AAGAAATGGCAACAAGATCAGAAAATATGGCAAGCATATCGGGTTGGAATCCTCTATAATGATCATGCGAACTAAAACAACAGGAGTTTAAAGGAGGTTTCTTATGAAAAAGAAAGTATTGGGTGTTGGGCTGGGGATTACGTTGGTGGCGCTGACTCTGGCTGGCTGTGGTCTGGCTGGGCAGACGGCAGGGCAAAGCAGTACGGAGGTGAAAGGGGCTGCCGGTTCCAATGGGGGAAATGGAAAAGGGGCTTCTGGTGATGGGAAGGTGGAGCTGGAATTTTTCAATTGCAAGGTTGAGGGGGAAGCGGTATTTAATAAAGTAATTGAAAAATTTGAAGAGGAATATCCCAATGTGATAATAAAGCAGACAGCATCTGCAGATTCGGAAACCGTATTGTTTACCAGAGTTTCAACCGGGGATGTTCCTGATATTATGTCAGTATACCCGGCAGAGACAGCTTATCACACCATGATGGATGACGGGGTGTATACAGAACTGACCAATGAAGAGTGGCTGCACAGGGCATCGGACAGTGCTCTGGAATTTTCTACCTGGAACGGTAAAATATTTGCAATGCCTTTTGCTTTGAATTCCTTTGGAATTTATTGCAACAAGACCATGTTTCAGGAAGCGGGTCTGGAATTGCCCTCTACCTGGAGTGAATTAATTGCCGTATGTGAGGCCTTCCAGGAAAAAGGAATTACGCCTTTTACCTTTGTAGATAAGGATCCCGGCTATCTGGCACAAGAAGGGGAAAGAGTTGTTGGCATTATTAAAAATGATGTTTGCCTGGACACGGAGACAGTAGGCAAAACCCAGGCCTCTTTCAGCGATGAAGATAAGCCTTATTTTAAAGAGCTTGCCCAGGCAATGCTTAAAACCAGGGAATATGCGGGAGATACCCTGTCCTATGGTATTGAACAGTGCGTTGCTGATTTTGCCAACGGGAAGATCCCCATGTTTGTTGCAATAACAGCCAAATACACGGTGATCCAGCAAAACAACCCTGATTTGGACTTCACCTTAATTCCCTATCCCAGTCCGGTAAGCGATAATTATAAGATTCCCATTAATGTGGATATTGCATATGGCGTATCCAGCAAGACCCCTTATCAGGAAGAGGCAAAAGCATTCATTGAATTCTTATCAAGACCGGAGATTTACCAGATGGTAGCGGATGAAGAAGGAACCCCTACGGTAATTCAGGGTGTGAATTATAACATTGAACCATTAAAGAAGATTAAGGAAGTCATTGACAGCGGAAATACCTTTCTGACCATGGTAAACTTCTGGCCGTCGGGATGGCGTTCCGAGTGGTCCGTATATGTACAGCAGCTTATTTCAGACAAGAATACGGACAATTTCTTAAAAGAAACAGACAGAATCTGTAAGGAAAAATATGCAGCCCAATAATCGCAGACAGAAGTGAGGCATATGGGCAGGCTGAATTGCCTGCCACAAATAAAATGGCTATTGTAATGAGGTACTTACAGTAGCCATTTTTTAGAAAGGTAGAAAGATATATGAAGAAAAGAAAACGGATAACGGAAAGGAATATTACGATGTTTGCTTTTTCTGTTCCGGCAACGGTATTATATATTCTCTTTTTTATCTATCCCGTAGGTGCGGGAATCTACTACAGTCTGACCGACTGGAACGGATTGACCAGTAATTATCAGTTTATTGGAATAAAGAATTATGTCAGGGTGGTACTCAGCAGCCGCTTTCAGAATGCAATCTGGTTTAACTTCAGATATACGGTCCTGCTGGTTGTAACCATCGTAGGGTTCAGCCTGATCATGGCTCTTCTTTTAAACAGTAAAATCAAGGCAAAGGGTTTCTTCCGGGGAGCGTACTTTTTCCCGGCAGTTGTCAGTATGCTGACCGTAGGCCTTATTTTTAACGAGGTATTTTTTCAGGTTCTTCCCCAGATCGGACAGATGCTCCATATCGGCTGGCTGAGCAGGAGTCTTTTGTCCAGTCCTAAAACGGCAATTTATGCGGTCTTAATCACCAATGTATGGCAGGGAATTGCAATCCCCACGGTGTTATTAATGGCGGGCCTGCAAAATGTACCCCAGGAGCTTGTGGAATCGGCCTCTTTGGACGGGGCCAGAAAATGGGATGTATTCAGATACATTACTTTTCCCTTCCTGCTTCCTGTACTTACTGTGGTCATGGTCCTGGTGATCAAGGATGGCCTGACAATATATGATTATATTGTTGCATTAACAAATGGAGGACCAGGCGGTGCAACGGAAAGTACGGCACTACTGATCTATAACCATGGCTTTAAGGAGGTTAATTTCTCCATGGGTATTGCAGAAGCGGTGGTTGTGACCGTAATTATCTGCTCCATTTCATTTATACAGATCACCTTCAGCAATAAAAGAAGTGTATACCAGGAGGATGAGGGATGAGCAGTAAATTGAAACGGATAATATTGTATCTCTTTCTGATGACAGGTGTTATAATGATTGCATATCCGGTCTATTTAACGGTAATAACCTCCATGAAAACACCCCAGGAATTGAGCCAGAGCTTTTTTGCATTGCCAAAGCGTTTTAATTTTGACAATTTTCTTTCCATTGTAACGGATTCCGGCTATCCAAGAACCGTCTTAAACACCCTGGCAATTACGGTGTTTGCTTCCCTTGGGACATTAGCCGTTATTCCCATGGTCTCCTATGCAATTGCCAGGAGCATGAGTGAAAAAAGATATTATAAATACCTGTATTTCTTTTTACTGGCAGGCATTTTCGTCCCCTTTACGGTAAAAATGCTTCCGTTAATTAAGGTCATGTCAGTGATGAATATGCTGAATATCCCCGGGCTGATTATCGTATACATATCAAGCGCTGTCTGTGAAGGGGTATTCCTCTATGTGGCATTCATACAGGGGATTCCTGCGGAATTGGAAGAAGCGGCATATATTGACGGGGCATCCACCGGGAAGATTTACGTTCATATCATCTTCCCCCTGCTGGGCCCCATGACAGCCACAGTATTGATCAAAAACGGACTCTGGTTCTGGAACGACTTTCTGCTCCCGCTGCTGACCTTAAATAAGTCACCGGATTATTGGACCCTTACGCTGTTCCAATACAACTTTAAGATGACACATGCCATTAACTATCCAATGATTTTTGCGGCTTTCCTTCTGTCCATGCTGCCGATTATGGTATTCTACGTGTTTATGCAGAAAAAGATCATCGGAGGCTTGACCAACGGTGCGGTAAAGGGCTAGAAGTGTCAGGAATGAAGGAGCGGATATGGATAAAGCAAAGGTATTGTGTAAGATCAGAGACAGAAAGTATGTCAGAAGATTATTCCTCTTGTGCTGGCTTGTATATTGTATATCGTATATAGGAAGGCTGAATTATTCTTCCGCCATGGCCCAGATCATCTCAGAACGTATTTTAACAGCATCTCAGGCAGGTTTTATCAGCATGGCTTATTTCTTTGCCTACGGAATAGGGCAGATGATCAATGGGTTTCTGGGGGACCGGGTTAATCCAAGGCGTATGATATTTACAGGGCTGTTTTGTTCCGGGCTTGCCAACATTGCCATGGGCATCAGCCGAAGCGCTCCATGGATGGCATTGTCCTGGGGAGCCAACGGATATTTTCAGGCAATGATATGGGCGCCTATTATCCGCATATTTGCGGAAATGCTTCACGGGGAAGACCGGGTAAACTGCAGCGTGAACATTGTTTCGTCACAGATCATAGGGACCCTGATTTCCTATCTGCTGTCTGCGGCAGTGCTGGCTGTTGCGGCCTGGCCGGGAGTATTTATTATGGCAGCAGTTTTGCTGGCGGCAGTTTCTTTCCTGTGGAGCATGGGCTTTTGGGATATTTGCCGCCATGCCGGGACCGCCTTGGAAGAAAGGGAAATAAAAGAAACCTGCAGACAGGAGGAGCAGGTTTCTGCCTCTTTTGGACAGCTGATGGTAACTTCCGGTATTTTGACACTTTTAATACCTATTATGGTACATGGCATGTTAAAGGATGGGGTGACTTCCTGGGTTCCCACCTATATCAGTGAGTCCTTCGGAATCGCAGCTTCCTTTTCTGTTTTGCTGACATCCATATTGCCGGTCATCAATTTATCAGGGGCATATCTGGCCAGATTTGTTTACCAGAAGACAGGAGAGAGGATGGGATTATCCGTATTCTTCTTTTTCGCATGGGCCACGGCAGGGCTGGTTCTGTTATGCAGGCTGGGAAGGCTTTCGCCGGTCATAACGGCATGTTTCCTGGCAATGATTACGGCATCCATGATGGCAGTGAATACGCTGGTGGTCAATATTTATCCATTGCGCTTCCTGGGGCAGGGACGTGTATCCGGTGTATCCGGCTTCCTCAATGCCATGGCATATTTAGGAACTGCAATTTCGACTTTTACCATTGGTCTTATGGTAGAATACCGGGGATGGCAGGCAACCATATATGTATGGCTGGCGGTGACGGTTTTGGCAGGACTTCTCTGCTTATTATTTGTTAGAACAGAAAGAAACGGCTGATTTTGCGCCGTATAGGCAATGGAAAGGAGAGAATATGAGCACCTTACAATTGGCAATTGCAACAGATTTTGCGGGAGAATTTCCCCAAATTGAAAAAATCAGAGAAATATTATATAAAATAGCACGGGCAGGCTTCACCCATATTCACTGGTGCTTTGAATGGGATGGGGATTATATGTATTCCATCTATGAGATGCAGCAGATCAGGGAATGGATGGATCAATATGGCCTGAAGGCAAAAGCCCTTCATGCCTCCAAGGGTTCCAGGCGGAATACAAACATGATTGACGGGCATTACCGCAAGGATTATACCTCTGAGGTGGAGTATAACAGAAAAGCAGGGGTGGAATTGATTAAAAACCGGGTCGATCTGGCTGCGTGCATGGGTGCAAAGGAGATCGTTCTTCATCTGTATGTTCCTCATTTCACGATTCGGGAGAAGCCGGAGACAGAGGAGCATTTTTATCAGCAGGTATACCGGTCCTTTGATGAACTGCAGCCTTACTGCATTCAAAAAGGAGTATGCATCTGTATTGAGAACTTATTCGATGTACCGGAACGGCATGAGCTGGATCAGCTGGACAGACTCATTGATAAGTATCCGCCGCAGTTTATGGGCTTTTGCCTGGATACAGGGCATGCCAACATGGTTTGGGGCAGGAAGATGACTGATGTCATTCATCGGTACCAAAACCGCCTGTATGCAGTCCATATTCATGACAACAGCGGTTCCGCAGATTTTCATCAGATTCCGGGGGAAGGTAATATCAATTGGCAGGAGGTCATGGCAGCCCTTGCCCGGACAGAGTATGAGCTGCCTCTGACTCTGGAATTAACGTGCTATGATGAGAATATTGACAGGTTTTTAAAGAAAGCATATGAAGCCGGGGAAAAGCTTACCGGCATGTACCGGAAGGAAAAATAAAAATATCAGAGAAACGCTGTTTGATTATGCAGCGTTTCTCTTTTATTTTCAGGTATCCGGCAAGCCCATGGCCTATTCACCGCTTAGGAACCAGTCCCGGATTGGTGAAATAAGAAAATAGGAATTTATAGCAATCCATGATAAAATGAGGAGTGACTGCAAAATAGTATACTAAGAAGTAAAAATAGTATTCAACTTTTATATTTCATATCAAATACAATAAAGGAAAAGCAGATTGGGGGAGGAGAAATGTCTCTTAAGATTAACTCAATTCAAACAAAAATAATGTCAGTCAGCCTTTTGATTGCAATTGGAACGGTGGTGGCTTCCCTGTTGATTTCCTATTATACAGAAACCCGTATCGTAAAGAAAACGGCAGAAAAGTACATGGAGCAGTATGTGACCTTTGCGGACAGAGATTTTAATGTAATGCTCAATGACTCGAAAAAAGTGGTCCTTTCCGTTGCTTTGGCCCAGGATATCATTTCTCATAATTTGCTGGAGAAAGGAGAGGAGGTCACTTATGAAGGCTTTCAGAAGAAAAAGCAGATCAAAGATTTTCTTTCCGGTTTTTTTATACAAAAAGAATATATCCAGGACATTCTCCTGATTATGGAGGACGGACAAGTCTATCAGGGGGGTGAAAACTTTGTGTTTCGCAAGGACCTGGAGACGGAAGCAATGAAAACAGCTCTTTCCAGTGAAGTGATGGAGCTGTTTTATGATTCCAGCTCCCGGCTGCTGCTTCTCAGCCGGCCGGTATTCTATGAAAACAGGTCGAAAAAAGGCACGATTGTCATTCACCTAAACTATGATTATATGATGGCTGCTTATGAGATTGAACCCCTAAATGCAATGAATATTTATCTTTATCTCCCGGATGGGCAGCTTTTATTTTCCAACACAGATCATGATGAAACACAGATCAGCCAGGATATCAGGATGAAAAAAGAAAGCAAAGGGTATGTGGATTGGGGAGGAGAACGGCAATATTATACAAAGTATCTGTCCGATACAAGCAAAATGACCCTGATCACCTTGATTCCCCAGCATCTGATATTAAAGGATGTTGAAAATCTAAAACAGAAGTTTCTCCTGATCGGCATTTTTGCCTCACTGGCGGCTATTTTAGCCAGCTGGTTTTTAGCTGAACGGATATGCATGAATATCCGCAGCCTTTCAAAAGGCATGGAGTCTGTGAATCATGAGGGGAATCTCAGTGTCAGAATGGAAATAAAAACCAACGATGAAATCGGAAATCTGGCAGATACCTTTAATACAATGATGGATCGGATTGAGAATCTCATGGAAGAAATCGCAGGTAAAGAAAAGATGAGGTGGGAGGCGGAGCAGGATGTGCTTGCTTCACAGATTGAACCCCATTTTCTCTATAATTCCATTGACAGCATGCAATATGTTGCCCACTTGAGAGGGGAAGATGAAATAGAGTCTGTGGCAAAATCCCTTTCCTCCCTGCTTCGCAGCGTGCTTTCCAATCGCAATGAGTATATTACCCTTTGGGAAGAGAAGGATTATGTGAATGATTTTATTGCCATCGAACGATTTAAGTACAGCCATCCCTTTGATGTGGTATGGGATGTGGATGAGGAACTTTGGGTATACCCGGTTCCTAAGCTGCTTTTGCAGCCGGTGGTGGAAAATGCACTGATTCATGGAATTTCGTCAAGGTCTGAGGGCGGTATGATCAACATTAAAATATACAGACAGGAATCAGAAGTAATCTGCAAGATCATGGATAATGGAAAAGGAATGAGTGAGGAAATCCTCCGAAAGCTGTTGGATCACGTGAATGAGCCGGAACGTTCAGGGTTCCGGCGCATTGGAATTGCCAATGTGTTTAACCGGATCAAATTGATTTACGGAGAGCCTTATGGAGGAACAATATACAGCTGTGAGGGAATGTTTACCTGTGTTGAGCTGTGCCTGCCCTTTGGAGAAGGGGTGTAAACAGGCGGAAGGGGTAGAAATGAAGGTATTGCTTGTTGATGATGAACCGGTTTTTCGCACTTACATAAAGAACATGAATCTTTGGAAAGAAGGAGAATTCCAGCTGTACGGGGAGGCTGGAAACGGGGATGAGGCGCTGGCATTTCTGGAAAGAAATGCCGCAGATATTGTGATTTTGGATGTGTCAATGCCTGGTAAGAACGGTGTGGTGCTCTCCGGCATTTTGTCGAAGCTGTATCCCCGTATGGCAATTATGGCAGTGAGCAGCTTTGATGATTATGACTATGTAAGAGAGCTTTTGAAAAATGGAGCTCATGACTATATATTAAAAAGCCGTCTGTCGGAAGAATTATTGTTGTTTACACTGAAAAATATGAAAGCAAGAATAAAAGAGCGCTCGCCCTGGGAAATAAAGTCCGGCTTAAGGCGGCAGGCAAGTGCCTGGATATGGGAAAATGGAGTCAGCCCTTTTACTTCTGATAACAGCAGAATGGTGGCATCCATCATTACTGTGCAGCATATGCAAAATGATACATGGCTAAAAGATGAAGGAATATTGGAAGGCATCGGGAAAATAGGGGAGGCTGTCTCAACAGACAGTATGGATGTGCTGGCCTGTGTCATGTATCCCGGCTCCGTAGTACTTTTGACCAGGTTTTATGATACGGTCTCTGAGGGGGAGATGCGAAATCAGATGACATGCAACCAGGTAGTGATCGAAGACAGTGTATTACGTCTGTATCATTTACGCATTAAAATATATCAATGTCCTTTCTTTTTTAATGAGGAATCCCTTAAATCCTTTCTGCTTCACAAACTGGAGGAAGCCATGGTGCCGGAAAAGGAAGAGGCTGCACTGGCCCTTTCTCTTGGGCAATATAAGCAATTGCTGTCCGTGGCAGAGAAACATGATCCTGACCAGGCAGAACAGCTGGTTCGGATGATTTATGAAGATATTCCTTTGAATCAGGATGGAAGATGTCTGATGGTGACCAAAGAGCTTTTGGAGATCATTCAGCGGATATCCAATGAGTATCAGTTAAAGCTGGATTTTTTACCAAGGGAATTTATGCTTTTTCAATATGCAAAGGTAAAAAGCCGTGATACCCTGGTTTCCAATATTGCAGGCTTATATCAAAATGTGCTGAGAGAAATCAGGGAAATGAAAAAAGCAGAACAAGGTTTTTCACAAGTGGTTAATCAGGCCATTGATTATCAGAACAAGCATTTTCATGAGCCAATCAGTCTCAGGGTGATATCGGATTATATTGGGGTAAGCAGTTCCTATTTAAGCCGTATTTTTCGTGAAGAGACTGATTTTACCATAACGGAATACTTAAATAACATGAGAATTGAACGTGCAAAAAAGCTGTTGGAGGAGAATCTCCCTTTAAAGGATATTGTATACCGGTGCGGATTCCGCAATTACGGGTATTTTTTGCGTACCTTTAAAGAGTATACAGGCTTAACTCCAAAAGAATATATCGCCCAAAACAAAGGATAGTAAAAATAGTGAACAGATAGGTAAAAATCAAAGAGTAATCCGCCCATTTCAGGCAGAAGAAACGTGTTACAATCCTCTTATCATGAATGAGCTGATGGAAGGGAGAAAATGAATGAAAAGATTAACAAGAATGGCGGTTGGCATTGCCCTGGCAGCAAGCCTTTTAACAGGCTGTGGAAGCAAAAATACTGCTGAAAACCAGGTGCCCTCTGAGAACAACGGGGACGTTGAAAGAACGGAAAATGCAGGCAATTTAAACAGGGAAGGGTTTCCTGTTGTGAATGAACCCATAACCTTAAGCATTTACGGAGCAAAGGATCAAAATCAGGCACCATGGAATGAGATCTATATCCTGAAAGAATACGAGAAGATGACCAATATCCGGCTGGATTACCAGGAGGTGCCGGGAGGGGAAGGCTTTGAGGAGAACAAGCAGCTTTTGTTTGCCTCAAATGAATTGCCGGATATGTTTGTCCGCTGTGATTTTACCCAGGAGCAGATCGCCAATTATGGAGTGACCAGCGGGCAGCTGATTCCTCTTGAGGATTTAATTGAGGAGTATGCCCCGAATCTCACCAGGATTTTTGAGGAAAACCCCTTAATTAAACAGGCTTTTACTGCATCGGATGGGCACATTTATTCCATTTATCAGATTGACTTAAGCAAGACGGGGCTGATTCAGTTTAAGCAGTGGATAAACCAGAAATGGCTGAAAGCGGTGGGAAAAGAGATTCCGACCAATCTTGAGGAGTTTAAGGATGTATTGATTGCCTTTAAGGATCAGGACCCCAATGGAAATGGTCTAAAGGATGAAATTCCCTTAGGGATCAGGGATGCGGATGCCGTTTATGTTCTGGGAGGAAGCTTTGGGCTCCAGACCCAGATGAAGGATACTTATAATATTGACGAGAACGGAACGCTTCATAACTGGCTGGGAGACGATGCATTTAAGGAATATCTGATGTATTTAAATGACCTGTATAAGGAAGGGCTTTTATGGCAGGATTATTATAAAAGAGATTTGCCTGCATGGAGAAGCAACCTTGCAGGAGAACTTTTCGGGGCCATGTACATGCCATATTCAGATGTGTTCATTAACTGTGAGGACAGTTATACAGGGTATGAGCCTCTTACCGGCCCTCATGGAGATAAGATGTGGGCAGACGTACAAAACGGTGTGTTTGCCAAGGGAAGTTTTGCAATCAGCAATACCTGCACCAATCCGGAAGCTGCGATCCGCTGGGTGGATTATTTCTATGGAACGGAAGGGGATTTATTTTTTGCCTTTGGGAAAGAAGGAGAGACGTATGATTTAGACGAACATGGTTCTCCGCGGTTTAAAGACGAGATTTTAAACAGCCCGGAAGGGTTTATGACAGCCCTTGGTAAGATCACCCTGGTACCGGGAGGGGGATTCCCGTCCATACGAACGGATGCCACGGACCATGTAGTGGCAAGCCAGAGAACAAAAGATGCGGCTGCTGTTCTTGCGGATTTTCTTCCTGATAAGGTATATTCCAAGCCCTCAGTTGCCATAGAAGATTTAGACAGGGTAACAGCCATTGAGCAGGACTTGAACAACTATAAAAAGGAAGCAGTGGCAAAGTTCATTCTGGGTGAATGGGGCTTTGACAAATGGGATGAATACTGCGCTACCCTGGAGCAGATCGGTATCAGGGAGCTGGAGCAAATTTACCAGAAAGCACTTGATTCGTCAAAGTAAAGGGGAAAAGGATGAAGGCAGGTTCTAATAAATTGCTGAAGGATATCCGGAAAAACATGGGGCTGTACATACTCCTGGCAATCCCTGTAATCTGGTATATCGTGTTTAAATATATTCCCATGTATGGACTTCAGATCGCTTTTCGCAGGTTTAACCCGACTTTGGGAATTATGAAAAGTCCGTGGGTGGGGTTCACTTACTTTGAACAGTTTTTTAATTCTTATTATTTTAAGGATGTGCTGTTTAATACGGTTTCCTTAAGTGTATTTACTCTTTTCGTTGGATTTCCGGCGCCGATTTTTCTGGCGCTGGTTATCAACGAAATTAAAAATACCCGCCTAAAAAAGGCGGTACAAAATATCACTTATATGCCGAACTTTTTGTCAGTGGTCGTAATTGTCAGCATGCTGGCCTTATTTTCCAATAAAGAATATGGATTATTTAATCAGATAACCGGTTTCTTTGGGATGGGGCCGGTGGATTATATGTCAAAGCCTACGGCGTTTCAGCCTCTTTATGTGTTTTCCAATGTGTGGCAATATATGGGATTTAATGCAATAATTTATATTGCGGCGCTGACTTCCGTGGATCCCCAGCTGTATGAGGCGGCTTCCATTGACGGTGCTTCCAGATTTCAAAAGATCATACATATTTCAATTCCTGCAATTATGGGAACCATTCTCATTCTTTTGATCATGAGGATCGGAAGCATTATGGACGTAGGCTTTGAGAAGGTATTGATCATGCAGAGGGATGTGACCCTGTCTGTCAGTGAGGTGATTTCCACCTTCATTTATAAGAACGGAATACAAAAAGGCCAGTTCAGCTATAGTACGGCGGTTGGTATCTTTAACTCTGTCATTAATTTCTTGCTGCTGGTCGGGGCAAACATGATCAGCAAAAAGACCGCAAAAACAGGACTGTGGTAAGGGGGTATCATGAAAAAAATATCAGAAGCTCTTCACAGCGACCGGCTGTTTGACTGGGTGATAACCCTGATCGCAATGATTGTAATATTGATCGTGCTGATCCCCTTGATATTCGTGATGGCAGCCTCCTTTTCTGACCCGGATATGGTGATTCGGGGAAAGGTATTCCTCATCCCTAAGGGAATAACGACAAAGGCATATACCATGGTTTTTGAAAACAAGGATATATGGAGGGGATTTGCCAACTCTGTGTTTTACACTGCTGCCGGAACCCTGATCAGTGTTACGCTGACTGTTCTGGCAGCCTACCCGCTTTCCAGAAAAGGTCTGCCTGGAAGAAACTTACTCATGATGGGAATTTTGTTTACCATGTATTTCAGCGGGGGAATGGTGCCCACTTATCTTCTTGTCAGAGATTTGGGTATGTATAATACGGTATGGGCAGTTTTAGTTCCTGCGGCTCTGTCCACCTATAATTTAATTGTGGCTAAGACATTTTTTGAAAACAGCATACCAGAGGAGTTGTACGAGTCGGCTTATTTAGACGGCTGCGGGAACATTCAAATGCTGTTTAAAATCGTGCTGCCTTTAAGCAAGGCCATACTTGCGGTTTTGGTTTTGTACTATGCAGTAGGAATCTGGAATTCTTATTTTGATGCATTGATTTATCTAAAGGACACCGCCAAACATCCTTTGCAGATTGTTCTTCGCAATATACTTCTTTTGGGGCAGACGGAACAAATGGGCACAAATGATGTGGGAATGGCGGAAAAAATCAAAATGGCTGAGGCGATTAAATATTCTGCCATTGTGGTTTCCAGCATACCGATGATTCTTATTTATCCCTTTATTCAGAAACATTTTGTAAAGGGAGTAATGATTGGTGCGGTGAAAGGATAGCAGAATGGAAAAGAAACCTAATATAATTATTGTTATGACTGACCAGCAGCGCTGGGATCTGCGAAAAAGCAGAGGATATGAATTGGATACCATGCCCTTTTTAGATCAGTGGGCAAAGGGCGGGGTGGATTTTGACCGGGCCTATACACCAAATCCTACCTGCATGCCGGCCAGGGTCAGTATGTTTACCGGCCGCTACAGCCAGTGCCATCAGGTGCGCACCAATCATAATGCGGTTGATGCCTTATATACTGAGGATCTCATGGACGTTCTTAAATCCTGTGGATACCGGATGGCGCTGTGCGGGAAAAATCATTCCCACAGAAAGAACGAGGAGTTTGATTACTATGAAACATGCGGCCATCTGGGAAATGAAGGAGAAATAAATACAACACCTGCCCAAAAGGAGTTCGCAAAGTTTTTAATTGATACAAAGCATATGGAAACACATGTCCCTTCCCCTCAGGGGGTGGAGGTGCAGCATCCATATAGAAATGTATCTTCCATATTCCGTTTTATTGACGAGACGGAGGAGAATCAGCCGTTTTTTGCCTGGCTGTCATTTGCAGAGCCTCATAATCCTTATCAGGTGCCTGAACCGTATTTTAATATGTTCCCACCTGAAAGTCTTCCTGAACTGGCTGCAGGCGCAGCGGATTTAGAAGGCAAAGGACCACGCTTTGTCTGGCTTCGCAAGGTATGGGAACAGGTTTTAGGATCAGACATTGACAAACGTATCCTGCGGGCGCGTTCTAACTATCACGGGATGCTAAGGCTTATTGATGACCAGTTTAAACGGCTGATTACCGGGCTTAGGGAAAGAGATTTAGAAAAAGACACGATTGTTATTTTTGTATCAGACCACGGGGACTTTGCCGGTGAATATGGTCTGATCCGTAAGGGGCCGGATCTGCCCGACGTACTGACCCATATCCCTATGATATGGAGAGGTCCGGGGATCCCGGAACACGGAAAAAGAAACACAGAGTTTGTAAATTTAATTGATGTTCTTCCTACCATCTGTAATCTGCTGGAGGTGGATATACCCCTTGGCTGCCAGGGGAAAAACATGTTACCCGTACTAAAGGATGAGGAGATTCCAAAACAGGAATTTGATACAGCCTATGCAGAAAGCGGGTATTCCGGCCTGTTCTGGAATGAGGCGGATGAACTGACCCTGCCCCAGGAGGGGGCAGTTCCGGAAAACTGGGAAGCCTTTGACTGCTTAAATACCTGGACTCAATGCGGTCAGGTGAGGGCATTGTGGAAGGGAGATTACCACATTCAGCTGAATATGATGGGGGAGGGATATTTATACAACTTAAAAAACGATCCCCATGAATGCAGGAACTTATGGGAGGATGGGGACAGCCAAGGCATAAAAACGGAGCTTCTAATCCAGCTTTCAGCTGCAATGATGAAGGCCTCAGATCCTCTTCCTGTGCCTCATAACCGCTATCGGACAAAGCTTCATCCAAAAGGGTATTGGAATCAAAGCTATATTTCTCCGGATACCGGAGTACGCCCCATGAAAGCAATCGGCAGCAGGGGAAGCAAATAAAAACAATTGGAAGGCGGAAGTGGAGATGTTGGAAAGAGAATATTACCCCAGGCCGGATTTTATCCGCAAAGACTGGATCAGCCTGGATGGGGAATGGGATTTTTCCTTTGACAAGGATACCTTTGACAGAAAAATCATGGTTCCTTTTTGCTGTCAATCTAAAATGAGCGGAATCGGTGAGACGGAAGATCATGAAATCGTATGGTACCGGAAAACCTTTTATGCTGATTTGGAGAAAATGAAGGGAAGGCGTCTGCTGCTTAAATTCGGGGCAGTGGACTATGAAGCCTTTGTTTATGTAAATGGCTGTTTAGCCGGAATCCACAAAGGGGGAAGTACTCCTTTTGAAGTAGATATCACGGACTATGTGAAAGAAGAAAAAACGGTTTTAATGGTTAAAGTCCGGGATGGGAAAGAGGCTGATAAGCCCAGGGGCAAGCAGAGCTGGACAGGTGAGCTTTTTGGGTGCTGGTATACACCTACAACAGGGATCTGGCAGTCGGTATGGCTGGAATATGCGGGTGATACCCACATAACGAGAGTTAAGATCACTCCCCGCCTGGAAGAGCAGGAGGCACTCTGCGAAGTCTTTCTATCTGACAACAGGAAACTGGAGGCAGAAATTGATGTAACAGTGGATTCCGTTTCATTAGGAGAAAAGATCTGGCTGGGAAGGCAGACGATCCTGTGTGAAAACGGATACGGAAAATGTGTCATTGCTTTTCCGGACTGGGATATCAGACGGCACTACATCATCTGGAGCCCAAAAGAACCAAATCTGGTTGACGTGGAGGTAAGGCTTAAGGATCAGCAGACCATTGACCAGGTCAGCACCTATTTCGGCATGCGTTCCGTGGAAATAAGAAAGGGAAAAGTCTACTTAAATGGAGAAGAACTGTACCAGCGTCTGGTTTTAGACCAGGGGTACTGGCCGGATTCCCTTCTGACACCTCCTGATGGAGAAGCCATAAAAAAGGATGTGCGACTCACAAAAGAAATGGGATTTAACGGTGCAAGAAAGCATCAGAAAATTGATGATCCCAGGTATTATTATTGGGCGGACAGACTTGGCCTGCTGGTGTGGGGTGAGCTGCCCAGCTGCTACCTTTATAATGACAGAACCGTGTATCATTCGGTAAACGAAATGATGGAATTCATTGACCGGGATTTTAACCATCCCTGTATGATTACCTGGGTGCCTGTCAATGAAAGCTGGGGAATCCGCAATGTGCGGACCAGCCTTCAGCAGCAGAATTTTTCAAATGCAATGATATATCTGATTAAAGCTCTGGATCCAACCAGAATAGTCAGCGGCAATGACGGTTGGGAACAAACAGAGCATACCGATATTTTGGCAATTCACGATTACCTGCTGCAGCCTCACAACCTGGATAAGTACGATGACTTTGCAGCGGTTATTGAAGGAAGAGCTGAGACCAGGGCAGTTCTGGCAGAGGGACAAACCTATCAGGGACAGCCGGTGCTGGTGACGGAGTATGGCGGTATTGCTTTTGACAACGGTGAAGAGGGCTGGGGGTATTATAACAAGGTACAGGGAGAAGATGATTTCCTTGCCCGCTTAGAGCCTGTTACCGGTTTTTTAATAAACAGCGGAAGGTTTGCCGGATACTGTTATACTCAGATGACTGATGTGATGCAGGAGGTAAATGGCCTTTTGTATCCGGACAGAACACCAAAAGTTGGGATTGAAAAGCTGAAAAAGATATTTGGAAGAGAATGACACAGACAGGCAGAAATAGCCGTTCCCCGGATTTTGCGCGGGGGATGGCTATTTGTGTATTAACACGCCTCAGTTTCTTTGGCGGATTCTGGCGGAAGGACTTCTGAATGGAAATGACATTTTCCATTTTCTGTGTTATGATTATTTTAAATGCCGGGCGTGCCGCCTGGTTTAAGCATCATGAGGAGGTGGAATATGAATCTTTTTGGCAGCTTTGTTATTGCGTTTTCCATGTACTCCCGTGTTCCAATGCCCCAACTGGAATGGACAAAGGAGCGGATGAAATATGTTATGTGTTTTTTTCCTCTTATTGGAGCAGTTATCGGCCTGTTGAACGTTTCGGTTATTTTTGGCTGCAATGCTCTTGGTTTTCGTCATTTCGGACAAATACTTCCTGTGGTAATTCCTATCCTGGTTACAGGAGGCATCCATATGGATGGATTTCTGGATGTGGTAGATGCCAGATCTTCTCATGGGGAGAGAAAGAAAAAGCTTGAAATATTAAAAGATCCTCATACAGGAGCGTTTGCCATCATCGGCTGCGGTGTATACCTGGTTCTCTATCTGGCCGCCTTTTTGGAAATGCGTCCGGCCATGATACCGGTCTATTGCATCACCTTTGTGGTTACCAGGGCCTTAAGCGGCCTGTCCGTTGTCACATTTCCCATGGCAAAGGAAAGCGGGCTGGCGGCCTCCTTTTCCGGTGCGGCTGGGAAGAGGGCAGTGGCTGTTGTGATGGTTTTGTATCTGGCAGCGGCGGAGTGGGGAATCTGGTATCTGGGAGGAATGATTCCTGCCGTTGCAACCCTTTTGATCTGTCTTCTTATTTACTGGTATTATTATGCCATGGCAAGGCGGGAGTTTGGAGGGATCACCGGTGATCTGGCGGGATATTTTCTGCAGATATGCGAACTGGCCCTTGTGGCAGGACTGGCTGTTGTATCCCATCTGGTATCACTGTAAAAGAGAGAGGAAACACCCATGGGGTATACCTTTATGCCCAAAAAGCATAGGCAGGAAAGAGGAGAGCATGATATTGATTGTAGGCGGAGCTTGGCAGGGAAAGCTGGCCTTTGCCGTGGAACTGGCAAAGAAAGCATATCCCCCTGATTCACCGGCGTTTAAAAATGAGAAAAAGGAAGAGTATGAGATCGCAGAAGGCAGCAGGGACAGCTTTGAAGCTGCCATGAAGTGCCGGATCATCCACGGTCTTCATGAGTATATAAGACGGCTTTTAAAAGAAGGAAAAAGCGTTGATGACTTTCTTTCAGCGGTCCTGCAGCAAAATCCCCATGTTATTATTACCTCCAATGAACTGGGCTGCGGCATCGTGCCCATGGATCCGGGGGACAGGGAATGGAGAGAAGTGTCGGGAAGGGCCTCCGTTAGATTGGCCCGGACCTCAGGAGAGGTTTACCGCATGGTATGCGGAATTGCGTCTCGGATCAAATAGACAAAAGGTCAGGAAATGGAACATGATAAGATTACATTTAGCAGCAGTGCTGGCCGGATGCTTTCTGGATTTATGCTTTGGAGATCCCCGTTTCCTTTGGCATCCGGTCTGCGGGATTGGCTGGCTCATAAGCTGGCTGGAGAAAAAACTAAGGAAAAGATTTCCCAAGGGAGAAACAGGGGAAAGGAGAGCCGGTTTATGTCTGGTGATTCTTGTGCTTTTGGTAACAGGTGCCCTGTCCGGGGCAATTCTGTGGACCGCTTATTTCCTTTCTCCCTATGCCGGATTTCTTATAGAAAGCGTGATGTGCGGCCAGATGATGGCATGGCGTTCCTTGCGGGAGGAAAGCATGAAGGTCTATAAGGCGTTTTTGAGTGGGGATGTGGAAGGGGCCAGAACGGCCGTATCCATGATTGTAGGCCGTGATACAAAAAACTTGTCAGAAGAGGGGATCACAAAGGCAGCGGTGGAAACCGTGGCGGAAAACACTTCAGATGGAATCATAGCACCTTTGCTCTGCATGGCTCTCTTTGGAGGCGTGGGAGTGTTTTTATATAAGGCGGTAAATACCATGGATTCCATGGTAGGCTATAAAAATGAACGGTATCTCTGGTTTGGGAGGGCAGCGGCCAGGCTTGATGATATCTGTAATTTCATACCGGCCCGGTTATCCGCGGCCCTTATGATAGGGGCAGGGTATGTGTGTCAGCTTTTATATGGATTCAAGGGAAAAGGAAACCCTTACAGCGGCAGGAACGGCCTTAGGATCTTTAAACGGGACCGGTTCAACCACAAAAGTCCTAATTCAGCCCAGACAGAAGCGGTCTGTGCAGGGGCATTGCAGATCCAGCTGGCGGGAAATGCTTATTATTTTGGAAAGTTATATGAAAAGCCCACCATTGGAGATCCGGTAAGGCCGGTAGAATACGAGGATATCCCCAGGGCTAATTACCTGATGACCATTACCTATGTGTTAGGATTGATCCCTGTATTTTTGATGTTCCTCATAGCATTTTAAACACAATTTTATATTTGACCGGGAGAAAATGATATGGAATACCAGCATGGCGGAGATATTTATACAAACAATGTGAAAATGGACTATTCAGCCAATATTAATCCCCTTGGGCTTGCCCTTGGAGTAAAAGAGGCTGTTTATAAAGCAGCAGATGAGTGCGCCTGCTATCCGGACAGCCAATCCATGAAACTTCGCAAAGAGCTTTCCGGCTTTCACGGGGTTCCTATGGAGTACATCATTTGCGGAAACGGGGCCGCGGATCTGATCTTTCAAATCGTACAGGCATTAAAACCGAAAAATGCCCTGCTGATTGCCCCGTCTTTTCTGGAATACGAACAGGCCCTTAAAGCATCCTCCTGTAACGTGGTGCATTTTGCCCTAAGGGAGGAATATGGGTTTCAGCTAAATGAAAAGGAACTGAAAAACTGGCTGGAAAAAAGCGGGGTGGATTTTCAGATGCTGTTTCTATGCAACCCCAACAATCCCACCGGCTTTGCGGTAAACAAGGAAGTCATGGCAGAGATTCTGGAATATTGCAGGGATCATGGAATCTTTTGCGTGGTGGACGAATGCTTTAATGAATTTTTGCAGGAGCCGGAACAGTTTTCGGTTCTTGATCTCATAGGCCGCGGCGGTTATGAGAACGTGTTTCTTTTAAAGGCATTTACAAAGCTGTACGCCATGGCCGGGCTGCGCCTGGGTTATGGAATATGCAGCCAAAAAGAGGTTTTGGACCAAATGAATCTCATACGCCAGCCCTGGAGCGTTTCAAGCATTGCCCAGGCAGCAGGAGAGGCGGCTCTTAAAGAAAGATCATACGTGGAGAAAACAAGACAGTTAATCAGCTGTGAACGGGAGTATTTAAAATCAGCCCTTTCTGATCTTGGCTTTCAGGTTTTTGACTCCATGGCCAATTATATTTTTTTCAAGGATTTAAGGCCAAAAGCCCTTACCCTGGAAAAGCTTCTTTATAAACAGCTTCTGAACCGGAAAGTTCTGATACGTTCCTGTTCCAACTACAGAGGGCTTGACCATACCTATTACCGCATCTGCGTCAAGCAGCGGAAGGAAAATGAAGCCTTTCTTTCCATACTGAAATCCATAGTGACAGAAGGGAAATAACCAAATGGCAAAGACGATCATGATACAGGGGACCATGTCCAATGCAGGAAAAAGTCTGATTGCGGCCGGATTATGCCGGATCTTCAAGCAGGATGGCTACCGGGTGGCCCCTTTCAAATCCCAGAATATGGCCTTGAATTCCTATATTACGGAAGAGGGGCTGGAAATGGGAAGGGCCCAGGCGGTCCAGGCGGAAGCGGCGGGAGTAAAGCCGGAGGCAGCCATGAATCCCATCCTCTTAAAGCCCACCAATGACATTGGGTCCCAGGTAATTGTAAACGGCATATCCATTGGAAATATGCCTGCCAGAGAGTATTTTGCATACAAGAAAACACTGGTGCCGGAGATTGAACGGGCATTCCATAAGCTTTCAGAGGAATACGATATCATCGTCATAGAAGGAGCCGGAAGCCCGGCGGAGATCAATTTAAAGCAGGATGATATTGTAAACATGGGAATGGCAAAAATGGCGGAGGCTCCCGTACTCTTGGTGGGGGACATTGACCGGGGGGGCGTGTTTGCGCAGCTTTATGGAACCGTAATGCTTTTGGAACCTGATGAAAAAGCCTTGATAAAAGGTTTGATCGTCAATAAATTCCGCGGAGATAAAACCATTCTGGAACCGGGGCTGGACATGATTGAAGAGCGGCTTTCCATCCCCGTGGCAGGTGTGGTTCCCTACATGGATGTGGATTTAGAAGATGAGGACAGCCTTGGAAATCATCTGGCAGGAACGGCCAGAACAGACCGGACTGCAGTGGAGATCGCTGTCATCCGGATGCCCAGAATCTCCAATTTCACGGATTTCCAGGTCTTTTTAAGCTTCCCCAGGGTATGCCTGCGGTATGTGGACCGTGTATCTGATCTGGGAAATCCGGATATGGTCATTTTACCTGGAAGCAAAAATACTGTAGAAGACCTACTATGGCTGAGAGAAAGCGGCCTTGAGGCGGCCATCTTAAAGCTGAAAGCAAGGGAAATCCCCATATTTGGAATCTGCGGCGGTTTCCAGATGCTTGGAGAAACCATATCCGATCCCTTCCAGATGGAATCAGAAACGGCCGTCCCATCAGTACGGGGCATGGGACTTTTGCCGGTCCGCACGGTATTTGGAAAGGAAAAGACCAGGACAAGAGTGTCCGGCTCCTGTACTGCTGTGGGAGGAATATTTGAGGAGCTGTCAGGCATGGAGGTGGAAGGCTATGAAATCCACATGGGAGAAACCACCAGATCCGTGCCGCCCCTTGCCTATGTCATAGAAACCCAGTCAAACTCCCACCTGGCAAAAATGGACGGCTGCCAAAGGGGAAATGTATACGGCACTTATATCCATGGCTTCTTTGATAAGGAAGGGATTGCAATGACCATTGTAAAGTCCCTTGCAAAAAAGAAGGGAATATCCATGGAACTGGATGACAGTTTCAACTATCAGGAATACAAGGAAAAACAATATAACCACCTTGCCGCCCAATTAAGGAACAGCCTTGACATGGAAAGGATTTATGGGATAATGTTCACGAAAGCAATGAGCAGTGAGAAATAGGACAGGAGAAAATTTTCGTTGTGCTTGCACATAAGAAAACTTTCTCATGGCCTATTTCATAGGGCGAATGCCCAATGTCGTCAACTTAATTAAATTTATTGTGTACTTTGACAACTGAAT
>CABJBM010000012.1 GCA_902363835.1 Lachnospiraceae bacterium | reverse complement strand
ATGAAGTCCTTATTCAGTTACAGAATAAAAAGATATTAGTAAGATATAAGCCTTATTGGCTATATCATTATTATACAAGGAGGAATTTCATTGATAAAGTTAAAAAACAGAAAAATGAAAGTGTACATAGCACTGTTTTTGCTGCCGGCATTGATTGTATATCTTTTATTTCAAATTGTACCTTTAATTCTGGCATTTTACTTTTCACTGGTTGAGTGGAATGGAATTTCAGGTGCAGCTCTGAAATTTGTGGGACTTAAAAATTATATTGATGCTTTTCATAACGCGGACTTTTTACTCTCCATTAAAAATATGATAAAAATGGTATTTTTCAGCGTGCTGTTCCATACGCCAATTGCTTTGTTGACGGCAGTTGCAATTAATACCAAATGCAAGGGATACCGGGCGTTTAAAGCTCTCTTTTTTGTACCCACGGTTTTCCCGTTAACTTCCGTAGGTCTGATGTGGTACTTTGTGTTCATGCCCACCGGTTCCCTGAATGCTTTGTTAAAGGGCATTGGTCTGGCTGACAAAGCGGTTCCCTGGCTGGTGAATCCTGCAACAGCAATGAATACCATTGTCTTTGTAAATATATGGGCTGGTATCGGCTACTATATGGTCATCCTTCTTGCGGGACTTACCACAATTCCTGATGAGCTGTATGAGGCAGCCTCCATTGACGGAGCTACTGCCGTTCATAAGTTCTTTGAGATTACGGTTCCTATGTTAAAATCTACAATTGCTATGTGCATTTTAATGGATATTATCGGCTCTGTTAAAGTATTTGACCTGGTATTTGCCATGACCGGCGGTGGGCCAAACGGCCTGACCAACCTTCCCACAACATTAATGTACAATGAAGCATTTAAATACAGCCATTATGGACTTGGAAGTGCCATTGGCATTATTATTCTCATCGCCTGCCTTGCAGGAACATTAGGAAGTAATATGATAATGTCAGGAAAACATGATTAAGGGGGAAAACTATGAAAAAAACAGAATCAAAGAACAAGCCTGGTAAAGTTATCATGTACTTATATCTGCTGGTGATGACAGCGGTATTTGCCATGCCCATGGTTTTTACCTTATTATCCTCTGTGAAAACAAAGCTTGAAATTTTTTCAGACCCATTTGCGCTGCCAAAGGTACCGCAGTTTTCCAATTATATAGTAGCCTGGAAGGAAGCCAATATGAGCCGGTATTTTATCAACAGCATCCTGCAGGCAGGTACTACTGTTATTCTGCTGGCAATTATGGCCTCCATGGCAGCCTATGTTTTATCCAGATTTGATTTCAGGGGAAATAAGTTTTTGCTTTTATTCTTTACCGTAGGAATGATGGTTCCCATGCATACGGTATTGGTGCCGGTTGCCTATATTATAGGTGCTCTGAACTTAAAAAACAATATACTGGCTTTAATTCTAATCTATGTGTCGTTTAGTCTTCCTTTTAGTATTCTGGTTATGACTAATTTTATGAAAGGCGTCAATCGTTCTCTGGAAGAAGCGGCAGTAATTGACGGTGCAACGTATTTTCAGGTATATAGAATGGTAATGCTTCCGCTTTGTATTCCTGCATTATCTACTATTTCCATTTTTAACTTCTTATCAGCCTGGAATAATATTTTATTCCCTCTGTTGTTTATCAACGATAAAAAATTAAAACCCATTTCCCTTGGGCTGCTGAATTTTAACGGGGAAAGAGGCAGTGATTACGGTCCTTTAATGGCTGCTATTGTGATTACAGTAGCATTGCCTTTGATTCTTTATCTGTTATTCCAGGAAAAAGTAGAGGGCGGACTGGCAGCAGGAGCTGTAAAAGAATAAAGAGTAATCAGATCAGGAGGATAAGCAATGAGCGATTTAAGATTCAGACAGGTTCATCTGGATTTTCACACCAGTGAATACATACCGGAGGTTGGAGCAGATTTTAGTGGGGAAGAGTTTGCAAAAAGACTTGAAAAGGCCAATGTGGACTCCATTACCTGTTTTGCAAGATGTCATCATGGATGGCTGTATTATCCATCCAGAAAACATGCAGATCTCATCCATCCCGGTCTTACCAATCATAATCTGTTAATAGACCAGATAAAGGCCTGCCATGGCAGGGGAATCAAAGTGCCTGTTTATACCACCGTACAATGGGATGGCCGCATTATGCGGGAACATCCGGAATGGCTTTCAATCAATGAACAGGGAAATTATATCAATACTCAAAATGTGGAAGAGCCTCATTTTTATCATACAATTTGTTTAAACAGCGGCTACCGTACTTTTTTTAAAGAGCATCTTCATGATATTATGGATGTGATAGGAGTGGAGAACATTGACGGATTCTTTATGGATATTTTATTTCAGGTGGACTGCTGCTGTGATCATTGTAAAAAGAAAATGGAGGAGTTTCATCTGGACAGCAGTAAAAAAGAGGTGAGATTAAAGTATTCTCTGCAAATGTTAGAGGAATTTAAAACAGAAATAACGGCACTTATTAAAGAGAGAGCTCCTAAGGCATCTGTTTTCTATAACAGCTCCCATGTAGGGCCTGCATCTAAGGATAATTTTAAAGAGTACAGCCATCTGGAATTGGAATCCTTGCCAAGCGGAGGCTGGGGTTATGACCATTTTCCTGCCACCAGCCGATATGCACGAACCCTTGGAATGGACATGATAGGGATGACCGGAAAGTTTCATACTTATTGGGGGGATTTCCATTCCCTGAAGAATCAGGCAGCCCTTGAGCTGGAATGCTTTACCATGCTGGCTATGGGGGCTGGCTGTTCCGTCGGAGACCAGCTTCATCCAAGGGGCAGGATGTCGGAAGGCGCTTATGACCTGATTGGAAAGGTATATAAGAGCGTCAGGGAAAAAGAGCCTTACTGCAGGGGGGCAAAGCCGGTTGCGGAGATCGCTGTCCTTACGCCGGAAGAATTTTATCCTGAGGGAGAATATAACCTTGGAATCTCTCCTTCTTTAATTGGAGCAGTCAGAATGCTTCAGGAGCTTTCCCTACAGTTTGATGTTATAGACAGTAAGACACCAATGGATTCCTATCAATTAATAATTTTACCGGATTGTATTTATTACAGGGAAGAGCTGGAAAAGGTGATAAAGAACTATATTGCCAATGGGGGCAAAGTAATCGGTTCTTATGATTCCTGCCTTAATAAATATGGCAAAGATAACATTTACGGTATTACATGGAAAGGGGAATCCCCGTATTACAGGGAATTCGTAATGCCGAATCAGGTCATTGGAAAGGATTTATATAAAGAAGAGTATGTCATGTACTTAAGAGGGCATGACGTGGAGGCAAACGGCGGGGAGGTTTTAATGGATAAAATGGAACCTTATTTTGACCGTTCCGGAAAAACCTTCTGCTCTCACCAGCACGCACCTTCTTCCGGGAAAGCCGGATATCCGGAAGTGGTCCGGAATGGAAATGTAATTTATTTTGCCCATCCCATCTTTAAACTGTACCGGAAAAATGCCGCCAAATGGTGCAAGCTAATGGTAAAGGATGCGGCTGCATTGTGCCTGGAACATAAATTAGTGAGCCATAACGGTCCCTCTACTATAATAACAGCCTTAAATCATCAGGAACAAGAGAAACGGGATATTCTTCATATTCTGCATTATATTACAGAAAAACGTTCTGAGGATATTTGTACGGTAGAAGATGTCATCCCCCTGTATGGCGTGGAATTTAAGTTATATACAGGAAATAAGCAGCCGGCAGCCGTTGCCAAGGTTCCGGGAGAAGAACCTGTTCCTTTTGTAAGAAGCGGACAATATATTTCATTCCGGATAGATAAAATAGAAGGACATTGTATGATCAGTATCCAGTATTAAAGCAGGAAGGAACATTCCTGGAAAATGGGAAGCATCGGGCATTATGATTTTAATAATACTATGTTTGGGCGGAATTCCATTTTATAGTGTGTTAGCTGCCTGTTTTGTAAAAAGTTGCTTAAATTGATGTAAAACATTAGTAAAATTCATATAGTTATCTGAATATTTGCCGATATACCCATTAGACCGCTGTGAATTATAATGACAGAGGGGAAAACTGGATATTGGAGGATAACATAATATGAAAAGGAAACGCAAGGAAATAAAAAGGAAATACAGGGGCATAAAAAAGGAACTGGTAACTTTCACAATTGGCTGTATCATCTGCATTGTATTGGTATTGTCCATAGGCTCCATTTATCTGACCTATCAAACGACCCGGAAATCACTGGCCAAGAGCTTAAAGGAAACGTCGGAACTGGTTTCTGAAAAAATAACCCAGAAGCTGGAGGAATACTCCGTCATATCCGAGTCAATCGCCCTATATATGAAGGGAAATGCACAGAGAGAGGGCAACATCAATATATTTCTGTGGATCTCAAGTTCCCAGTACGGTCTTAATAGCATTGATATCATTTCCGCCGACGGGACTTCTGTTGTCAATGGAAAATCTTATGAACAGGACAATACATACCTCCAGGCAAAGAAGGGAACTCCTTTTTTGTCCGACCCTATGATTCACAAGGATTCTGCATCCTTTGCATACGCATACCCCTATGATGACCTGGTCATTATGATTGAGTTTCCCTATTCTGTGTTCCAGAAGATGATCGAGGATACAAAACTTGGAGATACGGGAAGCACCTATATTTTAAACCGGGATGGCATGAAAGTGGCCCATGAGGATTTTTCCCTGGTATTATCCCGGCAAAATGATGCAGAGGCTGTAAAAACCGATCAAGCCGCCTATGGTGAGATTGCAAAGCTGGAAACAGCTATGGTAAATGGTGAAACCGGCTTTGGATTCTACCATTGGAATGGAGACAATAGATTTGGTTCATATACTCCTGTAAAAAACACCAACGGCTGGTCCGTGAATGTGACTGCTTCAGAATCGGAATTCATGTCCGGTGTTGCAACCTCCATGCTAAATGCTGTCATTTTGGGAACTGTTTCTCTCATACTCGGGGTTTTTGTAATGATTCGGATTACGGACCGTATCACAAAGCCAATTGGGCAGGTGGTTGATTCCATTGATCAGTTATCCGCCGGAGATTTAAGCATTGAGCTGCATATGAAACGCCGTGATGAAATAGGGGGAATCGGGGAAAAGGTCAATGAAATGGCGGGGAAATACAGAGATATTATTTATGATATCTCCGGATTTTTACAGGAGGTTTCTTATGGGAATCTTACAGTTCAAAGTAATTGTGAATATCCAGGCGAATTTAACGGCATACGCAGTTCCATGGAAATGATCGCTTCCCGTTTAAATGATACCATATTAAACATCCGTTCCTCCGCAGAGGAGGTCAACTCCGGGGCGGAACAGGTTTCCGGTGCCTCTCAGGCGCTTGCCTCCGGAGCAGCCATGCAGGCGGCAACGGTGGAAGTGCTGAGTGCGTCCATTGTAAATGTTTCAGAAATGACAGGAAAAAATTCCGGTCATGTGCGGAAGGCTTCTGATTATGTAAAGCAATCCGCATTAAGAGTCGGCGCAGGCAACCAACACATGAAGAGCCTTCATTCAGCCATGGAAGAAGTAAGCTTGTCTTCTGAGAAAATATCCGGCATCACAAAGATGATTGAGGACATCGCATTTCAGACCAATATTCTGGCTTTAAACGCCGCTGTTGAAGCGGCCCGGGCAGGAAGTGCCGGTCAGGGATTTGCGGTAGTTGCGGGAGAAGTCCGGAACTTATCGGCCAGGTCCGCTGATGCGGCAAAACAGACTGCCAAACTGATTGAGAATACGGTAAAAGCGGTTTCAGAGGGAAAGAAGCGGACGGATGAGACGGCAGGAATCTTAAAAGAGATCGCAGATAAATCAATTCTTGTGGAACAGGTGATGGAGGAAATTGAATCAGCTTCTCTGGAACAGGCCAAGGCAATGGAGCAGATCTTAGAAGGGCTGTCCCAGGTATCTGCTGTGGTGCAGTCCAATGCAGCAGCAGCGGAGGAAAGCTCGGCTTCCAGTGAAGAACTGGCGGCACAGGCACAGGCTTTAAAGCAGGAGGTTGCTAAGTTCAAATTGTTTGAGGGTAATTAAAAAGAGCCAGGCCCGGTTTGGGTAAATGTCTTAACTAAAGGACATTGCCAAACCAGGATTGGCTTTTTAAGTTGTGCACAGGGCTTTTAGGAAGTTCCGTTATGCCTGATAGACGATCTTTCCATCCACCATGGTAAGGCAGACAGATGAGTCCCGTATTTCCTCCATGGGAGTCTCAAAAAGATTCCGGTCAAACACGGTAATGTCCGCCAGCTTTCCGGCTTCCAATGTCCCCAGACAGTCTTCTAATCCAAGATTATACTGTCCCCCATAGCTCCAGGCTCTTAAAAGTTCGTTAAGTCTCAGGGCGTTTTCAGGCAGGAAAGGCTCGCCTCCCTCCGGAAACCTGGCACCCACGGCGTGGTAGATGGATTCCGGAATATCGTCAAACAACAAAGGCAGGTCAGTCCCGCAGGAAATGATCACATGGCTGTCCGCCATTTTTCTCCGGTTCCAATAATTCCTCCCCCGGTCCATTCCGATTTTCTCCCGGATCATGGCAAGCTTGTCCTTCCCATTGGCAATTGACATGATCTGAGGATAAATTTCTGCGATAATGCCAAGCCGCCCCATTTCTTCTAAATCCAACGGATCAGAGCATTCCAGGTCTGTGATTGCATGACGGTTTTTTAAGGTTCCATCTTCCCTTTTTTGGCACTTACTGAAAATTTGAATGACCTTTTCAATGGCCCGGTCCCCCTGGGCATGTAAGGAAAAACGAAAGCTTTCCTTATCGGCTGCAAGAGTATCCTGCTCAAGCTTCTTCCAGTCAATGGTTTTTGTGCAGCAGGTGTTTTCACTGAGATAAGGCTCTTTCATTTCCCCTTCTGTCTGGCTGATGGAGCCGTCTGTCATCTGGTTGTATCCTGAAAAGCGGACAAAGCTGCCCGTAAATTCTCTTCTCATTTTCCGGCCGAATTCCAGGTCCATAGGACTGCTCACAGGCTGGCTCATAAAGCTGACCCGCGCGGTAAGCTCTCCCTCATTCTCCAGCCTTTTAAGCTCTTCCGTAAAGCCAAAAAAGTCGTCAAATCCCATTTCTTTGATAGAAGTGATCCCTTTGGAATTCATGAAATTCAAATATTTTTTAAATGCAGGAACCGAAGAAGAGGTCTCCTTTAAGATATGCCCAAGCAGACGCCAGCAGCTTTCAGGAAAAAAGCTTTCGGGAGTGAACTCAAAGGCTTTGACAGCGGCTGTATTCATAAAGCAGCCTTCATTTCCTGAATGGATCAATATAACCGGTGATGAAGCAAAGGCCTCATCCAGATATTCCTGAGTTAGTTGTATAAATGCAGGGCTGACCTCCCGTGCCAGGATCAGGGCGCCTTCCTTTAATCCGCCGCAATGTTTTTTTAAGGCGAGCACCACTTCCTCAGGAGATCTGCATTCCTTTAATTCCATGCCGGATATGGTAAGAAGATATCCGGTGAAAAAGCAATGGACATCAGTGAACCCAGGGCATATCAAACGGTCCCCAAGATGAAATACCTGAGTATGGCTGTCTATGTACTCTTCACCGTCAGTGGGCTCAACAGCTATGATCCTATTTCCCTTTATGGCAATGCAGCCATCCATAAGATTTTCTTCCAGTCCGGTAAAGACAGCCCTTGACTGTAACAGTTTGTCTGCTTTCATAATTAATTCCTCCGTTCTAAGATGATAAATAAGTTTTGATAAAAAACATACCACTTTATTGGTCATGATATCACAGGGAGGATTTTAAATCAATTGTAAATGTATTTCATGGCTTAAAATAGTTATATGTTACAAAAAAGATAGTATAAAGTGTAAAAGATGCACAACTATCTCGAAAATTTGGTATGCTTTTTATAAAAAGTTGTTGACATGAATGAAAAGAGGTGATATTTTAAAGTGGTATAAGATAGTTAGTAACATATATGGAAAAAAAGCGCATTAAAAAAGAGTATTGGGAAAAATGCGGTTACGAGAGAGGAGAGTGGAGGATCAGCAGAGAATCAAAGCAGCAGGAAGAAACCTGGTAAAGGCTGCAAAGAACCATTGCAAGCATAAAGTAAAACAGCTGTGCTGCCTTAACTGGTATAGTAAAGTGATTTACATATTTGAAAGGTAAGAGGTTACGTGATACGGAGAATGTTTGCATTGGATTGCCGGAAAAATCTGTTAAAGGACTTCTCCTGAGGGGGGCGGGAAACAGTTGATTGGTTGGAAATACGGATGGACCCATGAAATGAAAAAGATGCTTTGTGATTTATAGGGGGAAACAGCAAAAGGGGATGCTCATTTATTTATTTTTGGAAGTTAAAGCCTCTGCACAAAAGCCGTGTTAATTCAAATAACAGGGGAATAGTAACGGCCTGCAGCGGACTTTCAATGGGATTATGAAAGAAGAGGAGAGAAGGCATGTCAAATCAACAGAATCAAACAGAGTTAAAACGGAAGCTGGGGCTGGGTGCGGTGATTGCCCTGGGCGTGGGAACCACCGTTGGATCAGGAATATTTTCTTCCTTAGGAGAAGTTGCAGGTGCGGCCGGAAGCAGTTTGTTTTTGGTACTGGCATTTTTAATCGGTGGAATCGTTCAGATTCCGGCAAACTTTTGTTATGCAGAGCTTGCAAGCGCGTTTCCTGAAGATGGGGGACAATATGTCTATTTCAGGGAAGCAGGTTCCCGCCCCTTAGCCTTTTTATGCGGCTGGATCAGCTTTTGGGCGACAGACCCGCCATCCATTTCCATTATGGCACTGGCTATTGCCAATTATCTGGCATTTTTTATTCCTGTAAACGGCCTTGTGCTGAGAATCGTTGCTGTCATCCTGGTGCTGATCTTTATGGCTGTCCACATTCGCTCAGTAGAAGGAGGCGGAAAGTTCCAGACCATTATAACGGCACTGAAAATCATTCCCTTTGTTCTCATCATTGGGATTGGAATCTTTTTTATTAAGGGAGATTTGTTCCTTTCTTCCGCACCTGTTGCAGGAGTTGCGGCAACAGGGATCACGGCCCTTCTTGCTGGAGTATCCGCTACCACCTGGTCCTTTGACGGAATGGGTGCTGCCTGCTATATGACAGGGGAAATCAAGGAGCCTGAAAAAAATATGCCAAGGGGGCTTATTTTAACCGCTTTTATTGTGCTTTCCTTATACGTTGGCTTAACCTTAACAGCCTCCGGGCTTTTATCCGTAGATGAACTGGCTACTTCTGAGGCGCCTATTGCCCTTCTGGCTTCTAAAATACCGTTGATCGGCGGCTATGCAGGCACTGTTGTGGCGATTATGGCTGTTATTGTTGTAATAGGTTCTCTTTCCAGCTGTATTATGTTCCAGCCCAGAATTGAGTATGCAATGGCAAAAGACGGTTTGTTTTTCAAATCCTTTGCAAAGGTTCATCCAAAATATGAAACTCCTTATTTTTCTATTATTGTACAATGCTCCCTGGCAATTATATTAATTTTTGCAACCTCCCTTTCCAGCCTTTTAGGTTATTTTACATTGGTTGCCCTGCTTAAAAACTTCCTGACCTTTGGAACCGTGCTTGTGCTTAAAAACAGGCCCAATTACAAGCCCACCTACCGGATGCCGGCCAGAATGCTGATGGTTGGGGTTGCGATGATCATGACAGGGACCCTGATCTGGTCCACCTTTGTATGGGCCCCGGCAGCAGGGATCCTGTGCGCAGTCATTGCAGTTGGGACAGGTCTTCCGGTGTATTATTTCTGGGAAAACAGAAACAGGAAAGAACCAAAGAGAAGTTAAGAAAAGTTTTTACCGTGAGGCGAGTTGACACCCGGTGGCAGATGACTTAAGATTTAATCAGAAATTATAAATGGAACAGGAAAAGGAACATCTGCCATGAATCCGGACAATCAAAGACCTCGCGAGGAAGCGATGGAAAAAATAGAAAACTATATAATAGAAAACAAATTAAAACCAGATCATAAGCTGCCTTCAGAACGGAGCATGTGCGCCATGTGGGATCTTAACAGGACAACCTTAAGAAGCGCAATCAGACAGTTGGTCCTGGAAGGAAAAATATACAGTAAAAATGGTTCCGGGACCTATGTCTCAAGAAAAAAGCTTATGAAAAATCTCCAGGATGTGGAGGGATTTTATGAAACCGCCTGGAAAGCGGGCCGGGAAGTTACAACAAAAGTGGTGGCAATGGAAGTATGTGAAACGGCAAAATGGATCGGGAAAAGGATGGAGCTTCCCCTTGGGCATAAACTTTTGCGCGTGGCCCGCATCCGGTTTCTGGAAGGATGTCCTGTTATGTATGAGACCTCCTATCTGGATTACCAACGTTTTCCAAAGCTTGAAATGCATATTACGGAACATTCATCCCTGTATGAAATACTGAAAAAGGAATACGGCCTGGATATAACAGGAGGCAGGGAGGTGCTGAGCATTGCATACTGTGATGAAAAGGAAGCACAGGACTTAAACGTCAGCAAGGGAGCGCCGGTCATCTGCCAATCAGGAATTGCGGTTGATGAAAGGGGCAAAATTTTTGAATATTTTAAATCCATCACCCGCTGGGAATACGTCTGCTTTGCCAGTGAATTAAAGCGGCTTTAAGCGGGGAATGCAAGGAGGAATTACTATGAAATTAGCAGCTGTCGGAGATAACTGCATGGATGTTTATGACGGCATAGGCGAAGCATATCCGGGAGGAAACCCGGTAAATGTTGCAGTATATTTTGTACGCCTTGGAGGAAATGCCTCTTATACGGGCGCAGTGGGAACGGACCGGTACGGAAAGCTGATGGCGGAAGCCATTACAAAAAAAGGGGTGGATACTTCCCATATTCATTTTCTGGAGGGAAACACCGCCATCACTCATGTGGAGCTAAAGGATGGGGAACGGGTTTTTGGAGATTATGACGAAGGAGTTCTTTCGGATTTCCGGTTGTCAAAAGAAGATATGAATTTCCTTTGCAGCCATGATCTGGTGGTCTCCGGTTTGTGGGGGAATATGGAACATAATCTGGAGGCAATCAGGAACAGGGGAGTAAAGGTTGCCTTTGATTCGGCAACAAGGCCGGATGACCCTGCCTCAGTAACGGCAATCCCTCATGTAAATTATCTGTTTTTCGCATCGGATGACGGAGAAACAGAGGAACTGAGGGAAAAGATGAAAGAGATCCATGAAAAAGGCCCGGAATTGGTCATCGTTACCCTGGGAGAGCAGGGAAGCATTGCATATAATGGGGAAGAGTTCCTGCGGTTTGGAATCATCCCCTGCAAGGTGGAGGATACCATGGGAGCCGGCGACAGCTATATCGCAGGGTTTTTAAAGGGGATTCTGGAAGGAAAAGAAATTACAGAATGTATGAGAATGGGGGCCACCAATTCCAGCATTACACTGGAATACAGGGGAGCCTGGTAAGGAAGGAGACGTTACGTTGAAAAAAACGGCTGAAATAGATTATCAATCATCCATTTACTTACAGCTTAGGGAAGTGGTAAGAAATAAGATCGAGGAGGGGGAATACCTTCCAGGGACTGCGATCCCGTCTGAAAATGCCCTGGCAGATATGTACGGCATTAACCGGCTTACTGTGCGCAGTGCCATTGATGAATTGGTAAAGGAAGGTCTTTTAAAACGGGTTCAGGGAAAGGGGGTTTATGTCATGGCCCCCATTGAACGGGATTTGGAGGTTCTGGGCGGATTTTCCCAAACAATGGATGATAAAAAGATTCAGCCGAAAAAGAAAATATTACAAAGGGGACAGAGGACAGCAGGCTCCAAATATGGGGAAATGTTTCATATTGGGGAAGAAGAAAGTCTTTATTTTATTAAACGGCTGGATTATGCAAATGGAGAACCCGTTGCCATGCAGGAAATTTATATTCCCTATAATCTGGTTCCCAAGGTTGAGGGCATTGATCTTTCCGTATTCAGCATGTTTGAGATTTATAAATTCTATGGCATAAATCCGGTAAGAGCATGGCAGACACTGGATCTGGTCCAGCTTACCCAGGCAGACGCAAGGCTTCTTGATATATCCAAAGAACAGACCGTATTCCTTTTTTCATGCACCACCTATGATGAGGATGACAGGGTCATAGAATATTCCAGATCCTATACAAGAGGGGACAAGTGCAATTTCGCCGTACATTTTCATAAATAGAACAAAAACAGGAAGGAGTAAGTCATGTTAAAGTTTGATGAACAGAAACAAATAGACAGTGTGAACGGAGCCCTAATGCTCCGCCCTAAAATTGAGGAAGCCGTGGACAAGATCCAGAAGGAAGGATTTGACGGTATATTTTTTATAGGAATCGGCGGAACCTGGGCTTCTGCCATGCAGGTGGAAGTTTATATGAGAGGAAGAAGCTCCATTCCTGTATACGTGGAAAATGCGGCAGAGTTTCTGACAACCGGGAATAAGAGGTTCACTGAAAAATCAGTGGTCATCTTCTCATCAGTGACCGGAAGTACCCAGGAAATGGTGGATGCAGTGAAAAAGGCAAAGGAAACAGGTGCCCGAATCTTCGGATTCATTGACGTGGAAAATGCTGCTCTTTCAAAACTGTGTGACATCTGCATTTCTTACCCCATGAATGAACAGCTTAAATTCTATATGGTGGCAAACCGCCTGATGTATAACAATGGGGAATTCCCGGAGTATGACGAATATAACCGGGAAATGGAAACTTATCTTGCAAAGGCCCTTGTTGAAGTGGAAAAAAAGGCTGATCAGTGGGCGGAAGGATTTGCAAAGGAAAAATACCGTTACTGTAAAGAGCATCCGGATATGCCCCATTATTTTATCGGAGCAGGCAACCATTGGGGGGCCACCTATTCTTATGCCATGTGCTATTGGGAGGAACAGCTTTGGATCCGGACAAAATCCATTACTTCTGCAGAGTTTTTCCATGGTATGCTGGAAGTTATTGAAGCGGAGACACCTGTGACCTTATTTGTCGGCGAAGATGAGCAGCGCCCCTTATCTGAAAGGGTTGCGGCATTTTTGCCCAAGGTATGTAAAAATTATACGGTGATCGATACCAGGGATTATGAATTGAAAGGGATCCGGCCGGAATTCAGAGGTTCGGTTTCTCATCTGGTCATGCATGGGATCAATAACCGTGTGGATGCCCATATGGAGGTTGAATTCCGGCATCCTATGGTGATACGGAGATATTACCGGCAGTTTGATTATTAAAAGGAAATTCATGACATGGCTGAGGGGGACATATTCCTTGGCTTATGGCAGGAGAAAAGCCTTCCCGTTCGCTTGGGAAGGCTTTTTGGTCATGCTTCTGTTTTCCAAAATCCATGAAGATTGCAGTAGGCGAAAGCGGCCTTTGGAGAGTCTCCCTTTTCCAGGGTAAAGTATGCCAACGGTTCGCAGTCCGGGCTTAAGCTTACTCTCATAATGCTTCCTGCCGCTGTCTGCAGACAGACCCAGGCAATGTTGTGATCTTCGGTCATGGGATGGGACGCGCTGCCGACCTTTACAATTACATGGTTTCCTTCTGTTTCAATGAGAGGCACATGCTTTTCTGTGGCTCCATCGGAAGTATTGGGTTCCAATATTTCAAAGGGCTTTAAGCTGTCCGGAAGTGCGGCATTGGGCGTTCCGGTGATGGCTTCCAGAATGACGTTATGGTTTTTGTCGGTTAAAAATACAGGTTCGTTCTTCATGGGGATCCTCCAGTCATAAATTCGTCTTTTCTATTTCATATTAATATAAAATGAGGGATTATTGCGGACACTGATGTGAAACTGCTTTATTTCATTTATCAGAATTCCCAGATAAAGGTTGAAACATTATGCCAAGTTCTTCCAGCCAGTTTTTGAGCAATGAGTTTTCTGAAATTAAAAGAATATAGTTCCTAATGGTTGAAGCACACCCTTTTACAGCGTATAATGGTTTTACCAAATAGAGACAGGAGCAGGTCAAGATGATACTCAGTGTCAGCAGGCGGACGGATATTCCGCAGTTTTATCCGGATTGGTTTTTCAACAGGCTGAAGGAAGGGTACCTTTATGTAAAAAATCCTATGAACAGCCGTCAGATCAGCCGGGTCGATCTATCCCCGGAGCAGGTGGAACTCATAGTATTCTGGACGAAAAACCCGGAACCAATGCTGGAACGGATCCGGGAACTGGGGGATATTCCTTTTTATATCCAATTCACCCTGACCGGATATGGGAAAGATGTGGAACCTGGGCTGCCGGATAAAAGGCATATGATTGATGTTTTCCGCAAGACAGCGGAACAGGTGGGAAAGGAACGCATGGTCTGGCGGTATGATCCCATATTCCTTAACAGCCGGTACGGGGAGGAGTACCATTTGCGGGCCTTTGAGGAAATCGCCGGAAATGTGTGCGATTCTACGGAAAAGGTAGTCATCAGTTTTCTGGACAAGTATGGAAAAACGGAACGAAACATGAAGGGAATCCCCATAGAAGAATTGAATGAAGAGGGGATGAAAAGGCTGGGCAAAAAACTTGCCGCGATTGCCGGAGCTTACGGGCTTAGGATTGAAGCATGCGCGGAAAAAGCAGATTTAAGTTCTGTGGGAGTTTCCAGAGGAAGCTGCATTGATCCTGTAATGGCGGAACGGCTGCTGGGAGGACCGGTATGCAGGAGAAAGGATAAAAACCAGAGAATGGAATGCGGATGCATGGAAAGTATTGAGGTGGGAACCTATGACACCTGTCTGGCCGGGTGCAGGTATTGCTATGCCAATGACAGTGCACAGGCAGTGAAGAGAAAACGGACCTTATATGATATGCATAGCCCTCTGCTTTGCGGAATGGTGGAAGAAGGAGACAGGATCACCCAGCGGAAGACAAGGTCTGTGCGGGAGGAACCAATTCTTCCTTTTCTGTGACAGAACCCATTCCTTTCCATACCTGTAATGCTTTTATTGCGGGAGACGCAAGGATCAATTACGCAGCGGCGTCAGGCATGATAAAAAGATTTCTATTGAACGGAGGTTTCTTAAATGTACGAGTTAAATCAAGTCAGCACAAATAGTTATTATGTTCAAAGTCCTGCAAAGATTGGAATTGTTAAGCTTAACGACAAGGATGTATGTCTTATTGACAGCGGGAGTGATAAGGATGCAGGGCGAAAAGTCAGGCAGATACTGGATACTAACAACTGGCGGCTGACAGCCATCTTCAATACTCATTCCAATGCCGATCATATTGGAGGCAATAAGTATCTGCAAGATCAAACCGGATGTAAAATTTATGCTCCAGGCATTGAATGTGACTTTACGAATCATACGCTCCTTGAGCCGTTCTTTTTGTATGGAGGATTCCCGCCAAAGGATTTGCGGCATAAGTTCCTGATGGCACAGGAGAGCAATGCAGAATATCTCACAGAAGATGTTCTTCCAAAAGGTATGAGTGTCATTCCTCTTCCCGGTCATTTCTTTGATATGGTGGGCTTTCGGGATATGGATGACGTGGTTTATCTGGCAGACTGCTTATTAAGCAAGGAAACACTGGAAAAATACCAGATCGGGTTTATCTATGATGTATCCGCTTACCTTGACACCTTGGAAATAGTAAAGAACTTAAAGGCAAAGATTTTTGTGCCTGCCCACGCAGAAGTAACAGATGATATCGCTCCACTGGCTCAGATGAACATTGACAAGGTTCATGAAATAGCAGACGGGATACTTGAAATTTGTAAAAAACCAATGATCTTTGAAAAGGTTTTACAGCAGCTTTTCAATACCTATGGTCTGAAAATGAACTTTGAGCAATATGTACTTGTTGGCAGTACCGTTCGTTCCTATCTTTCCTGGCTAAAGGACATGGGACGGATAGGAGTGATTTTTGAAAACGGACAGCTGCTGTGGAACACAATCCTGTAATGGAGGAGAGGACAAAGACCTGATTAAAAATTATGTTTTTTTGACATAATTTAGAAAACTTAGCTTGACAAGAGAAGAGAAATCTTGTAAAATCATCTGTGTTGCAAGTGGTTATGCCCAGATAGCTCAGTTGGTAGAGCAGAGGACTGAAAATCCTCGTGTCGCTGGTTCGATTCCGGCTTTGGGCATTGTGCTTTTCAAAGCACTTTTGAAATATTTTCGAAAGTTCCCTGCGGGTGTAGTTCAATGGTAGAACACCAGCCTTCCAAGCTGGATACGTGGGTTCGATTCCCATCACCCGCTTTAACGACAAACGATGTCAGACTTGAAAAAGATCTGACATCGTTTTTTTTATTGGATTCCACTGCTTTTGGAAATTAATAATTTTGCAAACAGGAAAAAGCCAGGAAGCCTTCTCGCTTAACAAGTGAGCAAACTCTTAGACTGCGTTATTTATTAAATGGAACAGTTTATGAATCACGGAATGGACAGAAAAGAAGCGGAGCATTATTGCAATAAACAAGAAGAAATCTCTGATTTTATGAGTAAAAACCGCGAGGAGCTGACGTTGACTCATTTTTTAGGATTGTTTATATCCTATGGAAGAAAGTAATAATTGAATTTAACAAATATATAAATATACGCAATTCACGACATTAAAATACCAATTTGAGACGTAATATGCGCATTTACAAGTAAAATATTGTAAGGTAAAAAAAATATGCGTTTCTCCACGGTGATCATGAGGTCATCCATGTTCTGTGCAAGCTGCCAGAGAGTTATATATTTTCTCCTTAAGAGGCCCTCGCAAACCAGTGATGACTTTATAGGAATACCAGGCTGCAAGCCTGGGGATACCGGGAAGATAACTGGTGAGCGTTTCTGTCACAGAACATTCAAAGGAGGGATTTTTATGCGTTATGAAAGTAAACCGTCTCATTTCACATGGAATGGCCTAGGGAACGTTGAAGAGGGAAGGAAAACTCTGGGCTCTGATGTGCCGGTGATTGTTTACCGGCTGCTGCAGTATACTTTAAAAGACATTTTGGCTCGTGAATATGATGATGAAACTGCCGGCCGCCTGTATCGGGCTGCCGGCCATCTGGCTGGCAAGGAACTGGCAAAAAACGTACTGGATCTTTCGGGGGATTTTGATTTCTTTATTGCCAACCTGACAAATAAGCTGAAGGAACTGAAAATCGGTATACTGCGTATTGAAAAGGTGGACATGGATTCCCTTTCATTTACGCTGACAGTTTCTGAGGATCTGGACTGTTCCGGACTTCCAATTTCCGGAAGGACCGTGTGTGAATATGACGAGGGTTTTATTGCAGGGATTCTGGAAGTCTACAGCGGATGCCAGTTTCAAGTCAGAGAGATTGACTGCTGGGCTGCCGGAGACAGGACCTGCCGGTTTGTGGCTGAGAGTCTGTAATAACAGGAAAAAGAGAGGCAGGGGATGAGTAGAGACAAGGAGGCGGGGTATGAACCATGAAGACCATAAAATATTTATGGCAATGGAGACTTTATTTGAGGAGCTGCTGTCGGGGAAACATTGCGATACCATAGACGCGGAAGCCTTTGCACCAGAATGGCATAAGTCTATTGAGCAGATCAACCAGTTGGTTCAAAATATCAATGAGATGAACCGCCTGGCAATTGATTTATCAGAGGGCAGACTGGATGGACCTCTTCCGGCCCGGCACAATTATTTGTCCGGTCCCCTAAAGCAGCTTCATTCCCAGCTTTCTATTTTAACACAGACCGGGAAACAGCTTAAAGAAGGTTATGTAGTCAGCAAGCTGGAATATTCCGGAGAGCTGTTTGATATGTTTAACGGGCTGATCGACCGGGTGGCGACTGCCTCCATAAAAGAGAATGGAGACGATTCCTGGGAGATTCCTGCACCTGTCAGCAGCTGGCGTTACCATCAGATTCTCCAGGCCCTTGATCTTCTCCATATTTTAGTGATGGAAGTGGATTTTAATGGGCGTGTAGTATATGCCAACCGTCCTGCAAAGCAGACTTTGGGTGATATTGAGTATATATATTCCGAGCAGGAGCAGGATAACATTCTGGTAAAACTGATGGCAAAGCTGGGGAAGCAGGATATGTTCCCCATGTTTCGTGAAGTTTATGATGACAGCAATAATACGTGGTACCGGATCATGTCAAACCGATGTTTGCTGCTCAATGGCCAGATCCTGTACTTATATGTGATTGAGGATGTCAGTGATTGGAAGACCAGAGAGCATCGGTTAAGGATGACCGCGGCAACGGATATTATGACAGGCGCTTATAACCGGGAAACCGGGATGAAGGAGCTGGAAAAGACTCTGCTTTACTGTGAGAAGCAAAGCTGCCTGACCTTTATTGATATTGACGATCTGAAAGCGATTAATGATACATATGGACATGACGAGGGTGATTTTGCCATTAAGAGCATTGCAGGGATCATCTTAAACTCTATCCGAAGCTCTGATGTTGTCTGCCGGTATGGAGGCGATGAATTTTTTATTATCTTTAAGAACTGCAAGGAAGATATTGCTGAAAAGATCATCCAAAGAATGCGCAATGAACTGAAAAAACTGGAATACCATGCTTCAAAGCCTTATTCCCTGTCATTCAGCCACGGCACTTTTTCCTTTGACTCCAGATCATCCTATCATGTGACGGACTTGCTGCAGGAAGCGGACCGCAGAATGTATCTATGCAAAAAACACAAAAAAAGAGAACGGAAGACGGGTGGTACAAGCGTAGAGCCCGAAACAAAATAAAAGAAAAAACACCAGGCGGATAGTCGTAACGTCTGGTGTTTTTTCTTTTTAAATATGACATCTGCATGCCATGTCAACACATAAATATTGAAATCTTAGAGAAGCTGGTCCTCATTTAACCGTGGAATATGGATTCTGGCAAGGAATGTCCTGTTTTCCTGATTCGCTTCATAGATCACAAATCCGCCTAAGTTTTCTGCAATTTGCTCTACAATTTTAATGCCAAGTCCATGGCTGTGTTTTTCCGCTTTTGTTGTAAGGAACTTTCCGTTTTCAATGCGGGTTTCGCCGTCATAGGAATTGATCGTCTGAAGGGTGGACCATTGTTGTT
Organism: Lachnospiraceae bacterium; assembly: GCA_902363835.1. Lineage (GTDB taxonomy): Bacteria > Bacillota > Clostridia > Lachnospirales > Lachnospiraceae > Lacrimispora. Next base: position 158,262 of record CABJBM010000012.1, on the reverse strand, counting down.
CATTGGTGCTTACAATATCGATAAACCGCTCTGAAACAGGAACCTTTTGGCAGGCTTCAACTGCATTGTTAATAAAGTTTGAAAAAATGCGGATGGCATCAAGGGTGGACAGACCTGTGTTGCGGGGAAGGAATACACTTGATGTAAAACTGATTTCATTTTCTTCACAGATATTTGCAAGATCCTGCAGCATGGCATCCAAAATCACGTTATCGGAATACTTTTTATGGACCAGTACCTTTTTCTGCATGTCGTCAAACATATCATCGATCAGCTGAAGGGCTTTTTCATTTTCATTTGCCCGGATCAATGTTTTCAGTGACACCATCATAAATTTATAATCATGCTTAAATGTCCTGAAGCTCTCCGTATATTTCTGATAGGATTTATAGTGACGCACCTGCCGTTCGTACTGTCCTTCCAGCATTTCTGTTCTCCATTGGTATTCCAGCAGTTCCGTACTTTTAATAGCCTGGTAAATCGCGTAAATAAGTATTCCAAAGGTGAGGATATAAGCTCCCAGGCTTACTTTTACATACCATATGCCATATTGAGTTAAAAACCTGCCTGAAAATAACATATCATGAGGAAATACATCACGTCCTGAATTCAAGACAGTTAAATTGATCACAGCCGTAATTTCATATGCAACGACATATTTAAGCTGGCTGCGGTTGTACAAAAAGAGCTTGAGTTTATCGTCGGGAAAGATGGTCTTATATAGGATTGCAAAGAATAAAAGCACTAAGGGAAGGATCAAAACGGTGCTTGCATAGTAGGACTCTAAATTTGAAAAGTCACGGTTAGGAAAAATATATCCACTGGCTACCGCAAATAATATGCCGCGGAAGCAATAAGCGCTTAACACAGAGCAGCTTCCGCCGTAGACAGCCTGCAGCAAGTCCATTCCAGTGGTAAAGCGGAGTCCTAAGGCCATGGCTATCATGATGGCCGGAGGCCTTAGCCAGCGTATATCTGGTGAGTTCATGTAAATATACGATGCGGTAATAATTGCCAGAGGCAGCAGGACATGAATAATCCGTCTCCCCTGCATCGGAAAAAGTTTACGGAAATAAAACAAAAAGCTATAGTAGTAAAGGAGAACTACCGGGATAACAGCGTAGATCATATCTTCTCCTTTTTCAAATTTAAATTTTTGGAATTATAAATATGGAAACGAGATATATAATCAGAAAATGCCCTTTTCAGGGATTGTACATAAGTAACTCCCACTGGAACTGTTTCTCCGGTTTTTAATTGTATGCTCTGCTGCTTAAATGTCACAATATAAGGCAGATGAACCAGGTAGGAGCGGTGTGACCGCACAAAATCTTTCCCTGACAGCTTATTTTCTATGTGCTCCATGCTGTCATAGAATTTTGCTGTTTTTCCGTCGCTATAGTGAACTGTTACAATTCTTTGCCAAATTTCAAAATATGAAATTTGATGGACAGGAATTGCGCTTGTTTTGCCGTCAAACTCGAACGTGAATAATTCGTTTTCTTTTTTCGAGGCATGTTCTGCTGCCTTGAGGAAAACCAACTCAAATTTTTCCGGGCTTGTGTTTTCTTTTAACAGGTATTGAAGCGCATTTACATCAAACGCCTCATATACATAATCCTCATAACTGGTTAAAAAGACGATCTGGGCCTTGCAGTCGCAATCCCGCAGCTTCCGGGCTGTCTCCATCCCGTCTGTTTTCCCCATCATGATATCTAAATATATAATATCTATATGTTCCGGCACTTCAGAACAATGAAAAAGCAGGGATTCTCCGCTATAAAAATAAGAAAGCTCTATTTTTATCTGATGTTTTTCCGCGATTTGAGAAATTAATTCCGCATAGCGCTTGATCGTAGTGCGGTTGTCATCGCATAATGCTATTTTTAGCATACCTTGTTTAGCTCCCTTCTTTATAAAAAACTATTTTGCAGATTTTCTTTTGATCTAACCCTATTGCTGTATACACTTTCCGCCTTCCATAGCTTCTTAAAAGATAATACATCGCCAAAAGGTGCTTATCGTACGTATAAACCTCATGCTTATATGATAATAGCAAGGGCTGAAAACGTCAAGCATTTCAGTTTTAACACCTATGGGGAGATTTAAGTTTTGTGCAGTATTTTGTTTCTATTGTAGATGCAATAGAAATTAAACAAATTGAGCGTATAAAGAAACCCATTCATATCATATGTTACCACAAATCATTGCTAATATTATATTCTGTAAGAAATGTTTTGGATTCAGGCCTGAAATAGTACTAAAGAAAAAACGTATTAGGAGGTATTGTATTAATAATGCACTTTAAATCCATTCGTGTAAGGTTAATTGTACACATCAGCATCTTAACGTTTATTCTTGTTTTATTGCTGCAGGCAGCTAACCTTATAATACTCCGTAAGTCGTTCACCAAGCTGATTTCTTCTGCAATGGAGACCAGACTGGAAGACGTGCATGTACAGATCCGGTCCAGGATCAATGAGAATTTTTCCGCCCTGGAGGCTATTTCCAATATGCCGTTTGTCAAAGATGATACCCAGCCCCTTGAGGAACGGGCGGCAAGTCTGTGTTCGCTTATAATGGCTGACGAATCCAATGGCTATCAGGCCTGTGCAATTACTGATGAAACCGGAAAAGCCGTCTTATCCTCTGGCATAGAAATCGATCTGTCATCCAATCCCTGTTACAAGGAGGCAATGGAGGGAAGGGAGGTTGTCTCTGATCCTTTTGTCTCCAAAGCTACAGGAAACCTGATGGTCGTCTATGCCATGCCTTATTATAATGACAAGGGAAAAGCTGCCGGAGTTGTGACCCTGGGCACGGATGCTCTTCATTTAAGCCGGAGTCTCAAGATGTTGGGACTCAATGAAAACGACCGTGTATTTGTCATTGACAGGGAGGGAACGACAGTGGCCTCCACGGACTTAGAAGCAGTGAGGCAGGGACTGAATGTTTTTAATGGGGCGAAAGCTGATTCCTCTCTTAAGGGACTGGCAGAGGCTGGGAAAAAGATGGTCCGTGGAATGGCCGGCAGCTGCGAGCCGGTACATGATGGAACCCGTGAGCTGATTCGTTACATGCCCGTTGAGGGCACAACCTGGTCTGTCGCTGTTGTGCAGTCAAAACACGAGGCATACCAGGCGCTGCATAAGATTGCGGCCAATGGAGTTGCGGCTTTTGCTGTTGTGACCATACTCAGCGCTGCAGCCGGTACATTTTTGGCCGGATCCATTTCCCGCCCTATTATCCGTCTGGTTGATGGGGCCAACAGGCTTGCAAAAGGAAATGTGGATGTTCCCGTTGATGTGAGAGGGCAGGATGAAACGGCTGTTCTGGCGGAAGCTTTTTACGGGATGATCCGAAATGTCCGGAAACAGACCGATGCCATTAATCTCATGGCCCAGGGAGATTTCACGGTATCCCTTCCTATTCGAAGCGATAAGGACATCATCAACCAGGCGATCAATCAAATGGTGAATAACACAAACCAGGTGATGAGTGAGCTGCGTGGGGTGGCAGAGCAGGTGGCCTGCGGAGCTTTCCAGGTTTCCGATGGTGCTCATCAGGTGGCTTTTGGCAGCATACAGCAATCGGCTGCTATGGAAAGGCTGTCATCAGTCATAGGTGAAATCAAGGATCAGGCTCATTCCAATATGCATCTGGCAGCCAGTGCCATAGATGGGGTGAACAGGGCCGGTGAGCTTATGAAGGAAAGCATTGCGGCCATGCAGGATACCGTTGAGGCCATGATGGATATAGAGTCCAGCAGCAAACAGATTGCCCAGCTGATTCAAAAAAGCCTTCAAACCGTGTTCAAGGGAGTTGAAGTGGCCAAAAAGGCGGGAGAGGAGATCAGAAAGGCTGGAGCCGCAACTGCGGATAATGCGTTGATCATACGGGAAATTGGCGAAGCTTCCCGGAGACAGAGTCTTGAAATTGCTGAGATCAACCGGAATATCATGCGGATTACAGAGGTGGTTCATGCCAACAGTGCCGCTGCCCAGGAAAGTGCCGCTTTTGCTGATGTGTTAAACGCCCAGAGCGCCATGCTGGATCATATTGTGGATCGGTTTAAGCTGCGGGATTCTCAGGAGGAAGACGATAAGGTGAAGTGGACCATTTCCGTTTTTCAGTCATAATAATACCTGGAGCAGATTTTGTTCCGTTTAAGATTCCCGGTCATTTTGTGGCCGGGAATTGTTTTACATCTTTTCAATAAAAACAAAGTGCTGGTAAGTGCACAATAAGGTTCTGCTTGTAAATAAGGGAGGCAATGCGGTGTTTGCTTCATTTAATGAGAACCGGATTTTCATGCATGGCAGGTAACGCAAATCAAATTCCGGATTGCATGGACCTAAAGGGGATACTGACCAAAAATCCGGGGATAAATATGTTATTATATAGTGACTATTTTTGCTTTTCTGTTATAATAATACTTAAAGTGAATTATGCTTTGCCAACAACCTTTAACCCCGTTATGGACGGGGATTTTTTGTACTGATTTATTCCTTTTGCTTTTATATGAGAATTCTCTTACAGGGGGATTGAACCATGAGAATTACTGTGATCTATGCAACACAGCGAAAGTCAAAATCAAGCACTTACAACATTGCACAGCGGTTTATACGGAACCTGTCGGAAAAAGATGACGTAAGGGAATTTTTTCTTCCAAAAGATATGCCTGATTTCTGCATAGGCTGCTGGAACTGCTTTACGGATTATAGGAAATGTCCTCATTATCATTATTTGAAACCGATTTTAGAATCCATGCTTGAGGCCGATCTGCTGATTTTTACAGCACCGGTTTATGTCTATCATGTCCCGGGGCAGGTAAAGGCGTTTCTTGACCATTTTGGATATCAATGGATGGCTCATCAGCCGAGAAAGGAAATGTTTCATAAGCAGGCCCTTCTCATTTCCACTGCCGCAGGTGCAGGAACAAGATCTGCTCTCAAGGATTTAAAAGACAGTATGACCTTTTGGGGAATTTCCGGCATTCATGCTTTTGGCAGAAATGTCTATACAAGTGACTGGGATACTGTGGCTGATAAAAGGAAGTTAAAGCTCCAAAAGGAAATTGACAGGCTTTCTGCCAGGATAAAAGAAAAGAGCGGACATGTGACTCCTTCCCTTAAGGTCAAAGCCTTATTTTATGTCATGAGATTTATGCAAAAGAAACTTAGGTTTAATCCTGCAGACGTGCAGCATTGGGAATCCCTTGGCTGGCTTGAAAAAGAAAGGCCATGGTGAGGTTTGATTGATCTTTCGGCTCTTTACCCTGCGCCTGGTTTCCTGGGACCGGGTTTAAAACTGAAGGATATACGGATAAAAGCGGATTGCTGTTTGCGGATTTTTCAAGTATAATCCAGGGGGGAAGGGTTAGGGGAGGTGTAATTATGCCTATGGATCAGGATTTGGACTTTAATGAGGCGGCAACCGTTATTATGCCCATAAAATGGTGCCATTATCTTGTAAATGCCGGTTATGCCATTGTGGCTACGATCACATTGGCGCATGTTGCCTGGTACTTTGCAGCGCAGAGTATTCTTGTCTCTCCGCCGGAAGTTTATATGCGCTATTATATTGTGCTGCCTGCCATCGGCCTTTTGGCTTTGAATTTGCTTGTGGATTTCCTTGTCCGCCTGGCTTGTATTTCCCTTTGGACCAAGGAATATCTGGTGCTGTTGCTTTTTACGGCTCTTTCCTTTTATCTCTCAGCCACTCACAGGGGTGCCACTGTTTTGCTGGGATCCTATACCATGTCAGTCTTTGCCTCTACGATCTTTGCAAATACTAAAATGACAAGGCGGATTTTTCTGACAAACAGCGCTGCCCTGATTTCCAGCGGAATCATACTGCTTAAAGGCGGAGATGGCGGCGGTGGTGGCGCGCTCATGGCAACATTTGTTGCATGGGATATTCTCTTTTGTTCCTATCTGTTAGCTAAGGTTATGATCAAAAACGGTCATAATAATCTTATGTCGTTAATGCATTTATATCATCTGAAGGAAAATATGCAGGAACAGTTAAAGCTTGATCCGTTTACAGGACTGTATAACCGGGGAACCTTTGACTCCTGTTTATCAGGGCTGGTGGAAGAATGCAGAAACGCCAATACATGCCTTTCCCTTGCTGTCCTGGATGTGGATAAATTTAAACGGGTGAATGATGCTTACGGCCATGCCGCAGGAGACCGGGTATTGCTTAACCTGGCACAAATTCTCAAAAGCAATTGGACTGATGATATCAGCGCATTCCGAATAGGAGGCGAAGAATTTGCAATTCTGTTTAAAGGCTATTGTGTGAAGGAGGCGTATAAGATCTGTGAAGGAATGCGGTCCATTATGGAATCCACTTCCTTGAACCTGATTGATAAAAACATCATTACCTTCAGCTGTGGACTGGCATGTATGGACCTCCAGTGCACCGGCCCTGAGGAGCTTTTAAGAGCGGCTGATGCAGCGCTGTACTCGGCTAAGAATAATGGCAGGAACCGCACTGTGATTTATGACGGCCCTGCGGAGTGCAGAAACCAGAAACGCTGAACCGGAGTTTGGGCCGGTATGTTCTGCCTGGCCTGTCTTTTGGCAGTTATAAGATTTATGGATATAAAGGAAGTTAAAAAATAACATGGCTCTGAACCTGGCTTAAATCTGGGTTCAGGGTTATTTTTTTGCTGGTCAAGGGGGCGTTGGGGGAAAAAGGTATGAATGTCTTTAATGTTTTGAAAGATAGGAATTATTATCGTTTATGTAACAATGTCACTGAGAGATTTTTAAAAATCCGGTATATTTAAAACATAAGCATGAGCGTTCATTATTTTAAATAAAAAGGAGGAAGGCAAGTGAAGAAATATGTATGCACCATTTGCGGCTTTGTATATGACGAAGCCGCTGGAATTCCATCAGCCGGGATTGCACCGGGTACAAAATGGGATGATCTTCCCGGGAACTGGCGCTGTCCGCTGTGCGGAGCAGGAAAACCGGATTTTAAAGAGCAGCAGGAGGCAGCCTCTGCCCCGGCGTCTTCTACACCGGTTGCCAAAGAGGAGGAGAACCTGCATGAACTGACTGCCAATGAACTGTCAGCCCTTTGCTCCAATCTGGCACGAGGCTGTGAAAAACAGTATCTTTCCGAGGAATCGGAGCTGTTTTCACAGCTGGCTGATTATTTCCAGAGCAAAGCGCCGGCAGAGGAGGCTGGGGATATCCATACCCTGCTTAAGCTGGTACAGGAGGATTTGGATATGGAATACGTCAATGCAAATGCTGCTGCCAATGCTGAAAGGGACAGGGGAGCTCTCCGTGCCCTGGTGTGGGGAGAAAAGGTCAGCCGTATATTAAATTCCATTTTGACACGCTATGAAAAGGAAGGGGCTGAATTCCTTTGCAATACCAATGTATATGTCTGCGAAACCTGCGGTTTTGTATACGTTGGAGACGAGGCTCCGGAAATTTGTCCGGTCTGCAAGGTGCCGAGCTGGAAGATTGCAAAGGTGGAGAGGAGGTAATACTATGAAAACAACAGCAGTAAGAAATATAAGATTGTGTACAAAGGATTGCCTGTGCCTGTATGTCTGTCCTACCGGCGCAACTGATACGGAAAACAGTGTCATTGATGCAGATAAATGCATTGGCTGCGGAATGTGTGCGGCCGCTTGCCCCTCCGGGGCGATTTCCATGGTTCCGTTGGAATATCCGCCTCAGCAGCCCAAGGAAATAACCGTTGTCAATGCAATGAACCGGCTTGCAAAACGCAAGGCAAAACAGGAAGGGATTGGCCGGCAGATTGCTCAGACAACGGATGACCCGGTTTTGCGCCAGCTTGCAGAGGCAGTTGCTAAATCCAACCGCCTTTTGACTGAGGATATTCTCCGCGAGGCAGGATATATGCTGTCCCAAAGCAACAATACCCATGCTTTTTTAAACGCATTGCTTGCAAATCCGTTGTCAGAGGATTTTCCTGTTGATGTGGTAAAAAGGCTGCTGGACAAGCTTCCAAATAATGAAAAAGCAGAATAGCAGGACAAAGGAGGTGTTAAAATGGGCATATTTAGTTTCTTTTTGAACCGTCCGGATTTTGCTGCGGGAATGGAACAGGCAAGGAGCACACCAAAGGCTGTACTTCTGGATGTGCGTACTGTACAGGAATATGCAGGCGGCCATGTTCCCGGCAGCATCAATCTGCCCCTGGACCGGCTGGGCTCCATTGGGATTCATAAAAGTGATCCCGTGTTTGTTTATTGCCAAAGCGGAGCACGAAGCGGGCAGGCCAGCCGATATCTGCAGGCCAAGGGTTATACGGTTACGAATATAGGCGGAATAGCTGATTACCGCGGCGTATTGGAAAAGGGATAAAAAGGAAGAAGGGCAATTCACTTTTACAGCAGTTTTTGCGGTATTCCTGTTCTGCAAAAGGCCTGTCCGCAAAATATAAAAGAAGTATGCAGCCGCTGGTATGCAATGACATTCAGAATGGATTGGAAGGGATGAAAGCTTTCCGGAAGGGAGTATAAATAGAGAAGAAAACCTGTAAATTCCAATGATTCCTATAAAAAGGAGCCTCGTAAAATGATCGGATCGCGGTCATGAAGCGGGGCTTTTTTGTTTTTTTTAAATTAGTGTTGCTGTTAGGTCTCTGTTTTATGATAGGACTGTTGACTTTTGAAGATCCTATTCCAACTTGTATGCAATATTTTGGCAGGGAATTTCTGGAAAAAATTAGCGATTATTTGTGAAAAAAACTAGAGGATTAAATTTTAGTAAAAAAATAATGTAAAAAATGCTGGTTAAATAGTTGATTTTAGAGAATGGATATGATATATTTTACAAAGTAAACAATATGAGAATGAAAACAGAAGGACGTATTTTGAGTACTGATATGCATTTTGCGGGATACTGATATGCAATTTTAATAAATGCTTGTATGCATTAGAATATTTGCTGTTTTCATGGGGAGGCAAAAGAAATGACGGAAGTGGAAGTAGGAAAAGCAGACCAGAGAAGTGATATTTATAATCAGCTTCGCATGCAGATATTGAATCTGGATATCAGGCCGGGAGAACGGCTGAGCGAGAATATTCTGTCCAGCCAGATGAATGCCAGCCGGACAATGGTAAGGGATGCACTTTCCCGCCTGGTGGAAGAAGGATACATTGTGGTATATCCCCAGAGAGGGACAGAGGTGACGCTGCTTGACGGCGAACGGATCAAACAGGCAGTTTTTTCCCATAACATACTGGAACAGGCAATGATTGAGGAAATCTGCCGCCAGGGGCTTACAAAGTCTCAGCTTGAACAGCTGGAAGAGGTACTCAATTATCAGAAGTATGAGGCAAGCAAAGAAAATCCCTTTGATTTTCTGGTCATGGAACAGCAGCTTCATTACCTGCTTTCCACCTTTTGCGGCCGTGAATATGTCTGGGAGGTCTTCCGTACCATGGATTGTGATCTGCTGCGTTTAAATTATCTTCAGTATACAACGTTTAACTATAAGACGGATATGTCTTCCCTGACGAGTCTGGAACATGTCCAGGTGGAGGGGCGCCTTTTGCTTGATAATTTAAAGCGCCGGGATGCGGAAGCCGCATGCCTGATCTGCGCCAACCACTTTAATTCAGTTCTCTGGAATGCGGGAACGCTCCAGGGAATTTATCCACAGTTCTTTTCCGGTCAGGCCTAAAGTCCGGTCCGGATAGAAATAAATTTATATTATTATGATGAACGCCCTGCGGGCATGTCTTTATGTCCAAAAGCACGGGCAGAAAAAATGAAAGGAGTTTGGGGAAAGGTTTGAGAGAGGCAGCCGCCTTAAGGAGGCTGCAGGAGTAATTGTATTGTGTGGAGAATAAAAAGTCATAGGAGGTATTACTTTGGAGTACATTATTGGAATCATTTTATTAATTTCTTTCTTTGGTCTGGCGTATTACTGTATCAAAGGTCATAACCTGATGATCGGTTTCCTGCTGATTACGCTTCTTTGGACCATCCTTCCCATTGGGGGAACACTTTTTGCAAGTGAAGCATTTTTAACATCCAATCCGATTCTGCAGTTTGGAAAAGACAACACAGTGATTGCTGCCTTAAACAAGATTTATCAGTCAGCTCCCGAAGGCTGGGGAACCACTCTGGTAAACGTCTGTTGGGGTGCATGGTTTGGCCGCGTGCTTATGGATACCGGAATCGCTTCCACTCTGATTCGTAAGACGGTTGAATTAGGCGGAGATAAGCCCTTTGTTACAGTCGCCCTGTTAAACATTGTTACAGCTTTGATCTTCACTGCCATGACAGGAGCCGGCCCGGTTATCGCAATCGGTGTTATTGTGCTTCCGATCCTTATGTCTCTGGGTATTCCCAAGTCTGTTGCTCTGTTCACCTTCATGGGTTCCGTTGCATCAGGCATTTACTTAAACCCTGTAAACTTTGCACAGTACCGTGCATTCTTTATTAAACCGGAGCAGATGCCCGAGTTTACCCTTGGCTGGTATGCGGCACACTGGGGTTATGCTGCCCTGGTCATCATGCTGGTTGCAACAACGGTACTGGCTGCATTCTACTTAAAGCGTGCAAAAACTGTTCATGCATGGGCTGCACAGACCCGCGGCGGTGCGGCTGAGCAGAAGAATGCTCCTTTCTACACCCTGATTCTTCCAATCGTTCCTGTGGTTCTTAAGATCTGGCTTGATTTCTCCGTAATCGGAGGTTTTGTGATCGCAGGATTCCTGGCTCTGTTCCTTTGCGGAAGAATGAATGGAACCTTCAAAGAGAATTGCCAGCTTGTGAACAAGCTGTACTATGACGGTGTGGTTGATACCGCTCCGCTGGTAGGCTTCCTTCTTACCCTGCCTATGTTCAACCAGGTAGCAGCTTATGCTTCTCCTTACTTTAAGGTGATTTTAGGCAACGTAATGCCAAGAAGCGAGATCGTGGTATGTATTGTATTCGCTGTTCTGCTTTGCATGGGATTGTTCCGTGGACCAATGACTCTGGTTGGCTGTGGAGCGGCAACCCTTGGCGTATTATCCAATGTTGCTTCCTTCTCTGTTCCGTTCTTATATGCGGTATTTGCCATCCCTACCATTACGGTAAATATCGGAAGCTGTATCACCCAGTCATGGGTTGCATGGGGACTTGCTTATACAAAGGTTGAGTCCAGAGAGTTCTTAAAGCTTTCCATTCCCAATGCATATCTCACCGGTGTGCTGCAGTATATCGCGACCTTTATTATGCTGGGAGGACTTGGAGCTGCATGGTTCCTTTCATAATGTCAGTTAGATAAAAACGCATACTCTCAAATCTAAGATAACCCACAGGTCCGGGCGCGCCCCTGCGCACCCGGACGCTTTTCACCATTCATCTGAATGAGAGATTAAATATTGTTAAAACTAAGGTGCAAGATTATTGATTTTGTGAAATGAAGCACCTTACAGGTATATTTTTATGCTGCAATACATGGCAATAAATTGGAAATACCCTGCGGGTATCCCTCTATGCCAGAGCACATGGCAATAATATGGAAATATCCTTCGGGTACCCCTCTATGCCAGAATACAGGCAATAATTATGGAAAGGAATGGAAAACAATGGCAGAACGAATACACAGATCGGTTCGTATGGGAATCGACGTAGGCGGTACCTATACCAAATGCGTTGCAATGGATAACGATAGCCATGAAATTATCGGAAAAAATGAGGTAAAGACGACACATGACCATAAAGACGGCGTTGCTGCCGGTGTTGTGCAGAGCTTTAAGAACTGCATGAACGAAAATGATATCTCCCCGGAGGATGTAGTTTTCGTGGCTCACTCCACCACCCAGGCTACCAATGCCTTTATTGAAGGGGATGTGGCAAGTGTCGGCGTAGTAGGAGTAGCGGGGGGCGGTCTTGAAGGCTTTCTGGCAAAACGCCAGCTGGCTTTAAAGGACATTATGCTGGATGAAAAAGTCGGCCGTATGATCAAGGTGTATAACACATTTATTAAGAAGAAAATGCTGACAGAAGAAGTCATCAACAAAAGCATCGATGATTTGCTGGCCCAGGGCGCTAAAGTAGCAGTGGCTTCCATGGCGTTTGGTGTGGACAGCATGGGGGAAGAGCAGCTGATCCATGATTGTGCAAAGAAGAAAAATGTGCCTGTAACAATGGCTTCCGATATTACAAAACTTTACGGACTTACCCGCCGCACCCGTACTGCGGCAATCAATGCGTCCATCCTGCCAAAGATGATGATGACTGCAAATGCTACGGAATCCTCTGTAAAATCTGCAGGAGTCAACGTGCCTTTAATGATCATGAGAGGCGACGGCGGTGTTATGGAGATCAATGAAATGAGAAAGCGTCCTATTCTCACAGCCCTCTCCGGTCCGGCAGCCTCCGTTATGGGCTCACTTATGTATCTTCGCGCTTCCAATGCCATTTATTTTGAAGTTGGCGGAACCACCACCAACATCGGCGTAATAAAGAACGGCCGTCCCGGTGTGGATTATGCCAAGATCGGCGGTCATGACACTTACATCAACTCCTTAGATGTGCGGATTTTAGGCTGTGCAGGCGGTTCCATGGTCCGTATTAACGATAAATGCGTGGTAGACGTAGGTCCCCGTTCCGCCCATATCGCCGGCTGCGAATATGCCTGCTTTATGCCGGAGGAAGAGATTGTTGATCCCAAGATCGAAATGGTCAGCCCCAAACCGGGAGATCCGGGGGACTATGTGACCCTTCGGTTAAAAAATGGAAAGCGCATCTGCTTTACCAATACGGATGCGGCAAACGTGCTGGGACTTATTGATGAAACGTATTTTGCCCACGGCAATGCCAACTCCGCCAGAAAGGCTATGAAACCGGTTGCTGATAAGCTTGGCATCACCATAGAAGAGCTGGCTACCCAGATCCTGGATAAGGACTTTGAAAAGATCAACGCCTGTATCAACTCTCTGGCTGAAAAGTATAAGCTGGATCATGAAAGTATGAAGCTGGTGGGCTGCGGCGGCGGTGCTGCTTCCCTTGTTCCTTATTGTGCAGGCAAGATGGGACTGCAGTACAGCATCCCTGAAAACGCAGAAGTGATTTCCTCCATCGGCGTTGCCCTGTCAATGGTCCGCGATGTGGTGGAGCGAGTCATTCCAAACCCCACCCAGGAAGACATCCGGGAGCTGAAAAAAGAGGCGGCAGACTTAGCGGTCAGCTCCGGCGCATCTCCTGACACTGTGGAAATCCACATTGAGATTGACAATCAGACCGGTAAGGTGACAGCTATAGCCACCGGATCCACAGAGGTGAAGACCACGGATCTTTTAAAGGCCTGCGAGGAGCCGGAAGCCTGTGAGCTTGCATTGCAGGATTTTGGACCTAAGATTTCCAATGTGGAATTGGCAGAGAAGACAGACAAATTCTTTGTTTATAAGGGTGAAAAAGACGGCAAAACACCGCTGCGAATTGTGGACAGCAAGGGATTTATTAAGGTGCAGTGTTCAGACGGAGTTGTGGAGAAATGCAAGGCAAAGGATTACAAAGAGGTGGTGGAAAAGCTTTGGAAAGAAAATGCCGTATTCAAAACGGATACCGTACTGCGTCCTGATTTCTTCGTATGCTTCGGACCCAGGGTATGTGACTACAGTGCAGTGGACTTAGAGCAGGTTCTGCTTCTTATGAATCTGGACCTGGGAGACCGGGAACCAGAGGAAGAGGTCCTTATTATAGCTTCTATCCAGGAGATTTAAACGATCATGAAAAAAGAAGAGTTTCAGGATGCCCTAAAGCCTATTACAGACGGACTTTTTGGAAAACAGAGGGCAACAAGGTATGAACGCCCCCACTTTGAGGTGCGCCTCATCGAAGATATGGTAAAGGACTTAAGGTCAATTGAGCCTGTGGAATGGTATTCCTATGCGTTTTCCAGAGAGCCATTAAACGGTAAGTTTAATGAAGAACAGCGAAGGGAATGGATGGAGAAAAGCCTGGCCTGCGGCAGAGAATATGCCTGGAAGATCTGCGAAAAGTACCAGACCAGGGACCCTAAGAAAATGGCGGAAGCCATGGGCATGGATATCTCCTATCCGGAATTCCCGGAAAAGACCGACCGGGTGCTTTTTGCGGAATACCGGGTGCCCAATAAAATCTGTATCTATATGGATGCGGTGAAAAAAGCGGAAAAGCTCTTTGAAAGGCCGGGAATTCTGGAACTGCTGGAAGAAGGGCTTGATGTCAGCCGCCTTCTGCTGGCCCATGAGCTTTTTCACTGTGTGGAAGAACAGTATAAAAGTGAAATTTTTACAAAGACTGAAAAAGTCAGATTATGGTCCCTTGGGTTCCTTCATAATGATTCCAATGTGATCGCCTTCAGTGAGATCGCGGCAATGGGGTTTGCCCAGGAGATTATGGGAATCACCTATTCCCCCTATGTAATGGATGTATTTTTAGTCTATGGCTATTCACCGGAAGAAGCCAGCGGACTTTATGAAGAGATGATGGTCTGCGGGGGAAGAACACCGCGGACCTCTTAAAAGAAAGCAGGAGAAGATATGAGTTTAAAAATTTCCTATGATACCGTGAAGGAAACGGTAAAAAAAGCGTTGTTAAATGCAGGACTTACCATGGAGCAGGCTGAAGTCTGTGCCACCATCCATGCCCAGTCCAGCGCAGATGGAGTGGAGAGCCACGGGCTGAACCGTGTTCCCCGTTTTGTGGAGTATGTACGGAAAGGCTGGGTGAATCCAAAGGGAGAGCCGGAGCTTATAGGCGCCAGGGGAGCCGTTGAAAATTACGACGGGCATCTGGGAATCGGAATTACCAATGCCCTGTTTTGTGCGGACAGGGCCACGGAGCTTGCCAAAGAACATGGAATCGGCTGCGTTGCCTTAAGGAATACGACCCACTGGATGCGGGGCGGTACCTATGCATGGAGAATGGCGGAAGCCGGGTTCATGGGCATGAGCTGGATCAATACGGAAAGCTGTATGCCTTTGTGGGGCAGCGATAAGCCGGGCGTTGGAAATAACCCGTTCTGCATCGCCATTCCAAGAGAGGATGGCCCCATTGTGCTTGATATGGCTATGAGCCAGTACGCCTATGGAAAACTGGGGGTTTACCGTCTGGCAGGCAAGAAGCTTCCATTTCCCGGAGGCTTTGACAAGGAAGGAAACTTAACGGATGATCCGGGGGCCATTGAAGAGAGCATGAGGATCCTGCCCACAGGATATTGGAAAGGAAGCGGCATGGCCATTGCCCTGGATCTGGCGGCAGCTCTTATGGCAAATGGAAACAGCGGTTCTGATCTGGATAAAGAAGGAAGAGGAAGCTGCACCGGATGCTGCCAGATTTTTATTGCCTATGATCCATATCTCTTTGGAACAAAGGAAGAGATCCAGGAAATGCTCAACCGGCGGGTTGCCGCGGCAGATGCCAGCCATCCGGAACGGGAAGGCAGCCAGGTCACCTGTCCGGGAGAACGGACCATTGCTGCACGGGAACGCAGCATGAAGGAAGGCGTATCCGTGGATGAGACTGTCTGGGCTCAGGTGGTTGCCATTTCAGAAGGCAAAACGGATACAAAAGATATTGCCAGCAAATAAAATACGCTGCTCCCAATGGAGCAGAAGGGAGAAAACTCATGCTTTTTTCTAATATTTCAGTTGCAGAGAAATACGATTATCTGGAAGATAAATTCCGCGCAGCCTATAAATGGCTGAAAGAGACGGATATCAGCTCTTTAACGGCAGGAAGCTATCCTGTGCAGGGTGACATTGTGGTGGCCAATGTGCAGGAGTATACCACATTTCCGGCGGAGCAGGGTTCCTTTGAGACCCATGAGAAATATTTTGATATACAGTACATGGTTTCCGGCAGGGAACAGTTCGGCGTCTGTAAGAGAGACGGCTTAAAGGTGAAGGAGCGGATCGAGGAAAACGACCTGATCTTTTATGAGGAGCCGGAGCTCAGCGGCAGCGTTCTGCTGGAAGAGGGAGATTTGATCATTGTAGCCCCTGAAGATGCCCACAAACCGCGCTGTGCAGCAGGAGAGCCTTGCAAGGTTAAGAAAGTTGTAGTTAAGATCGCTCTTTAAAAACAAATCTGTCCGGCCTGGAGAAAACCCGGGCCGGACAGAGGAGGTTAAATAATATTCATGTTCAAAGGCATCATAAGATGGGTGATGAGGATCTGACTGGCCTGGCTTTCCTCTCTCTTTTTCAGATGCCGGTAAAAGGATAAGTGCTCTTCATAGGTTGTCTGGGCACGGCCGGCAATGGACAGAGCATTGGCAGTGGTCAGATGTATGGTATAGAGAAGGCGCTGGAACAGATGATCAAATTCGCTGTTCCCGGCGAAATGAACCAGGAGCATGTGAAACTCATGATCCTCTTCCGTAAAGGTATCCGGAAAATTCTTGGCGGAAAGGGCTGCTTTTTGCCTGGCAAGGGATTCTTCCATATCCTTTAAAAGCTTTTGAAACCGTTTTTCATCCTCACAGCCGGCTGCCAGATGGACACAAAAGCCCTCAATGGCACAGCGGACTTCAATGGATTCCCGCATGGTTTCCTTGTCCAGACGCCTGATCTTAAAGCCCCGGCTGGGAATGATGGTAATATAGCCTTCCTGGGAAAGATACTGAAGGGCCTCCCTTAAGGGTGTCCTGGAAATTCCCAGCTCCTTTGCCAGCCTGGTTTCTGAATACAAAACCTCTGAGTCAAGGGATTTGGAAAGGATCTGTTCTTTGATTGTATGATAAGCCTGAAATTGGAGGGAACCTGTATCGTTCATGGAAAACTCCTGTCGTTTTGGAAATGCCGGACGTACCTGTCCGGCCATAAGTGTTATGGGAAATATCATACCCGAAATAATCCATGAAGTCAATAAAAAAAGATTGACCGGTATACCGGTATACTGGTATAATAGAAAAAAGAAAGAGTAAAAGAAACTTTCATTCTGGAGTTTGTGAATCAGACGGATATGATTGCATATCCAGTTGATTCATCAGTACGCAAAATCAATATTTTATAAAACAGGAGGTACAAAAAATGAGCGCTTATGAATTGGGAAATGGGTTAAGAGTGATTGATTTAACAAAGCAGCTGGATCCTGAAACTGAGACAAGACGCTGCCATTTGTTCCGTTTCAACACAGGTGGTCCCATCCCGGATTTCCACACAATTATGGACTTGACCAGTCATTTAGGAACCCATGTGGAATGTCCATATCACCACAATGACAACTGGACGGATGTACAGGGACTTCCTATCAGCACTTTCATGGGACGTGCCATCTATGTGAACATCACTCATATGGAGCCTAACGGCAAGATCAAGGGAGAGGATTTGGAAAAAGCCTGCGGCGGCCGCATCAAAGAGGGGGATATTGTTATCCTGGATTCTCCCCGGAAGATTCCTCCCTTTACTCCCGCTTCCAACACTCCTGAGGATGAGCGCCTTTTTATCTGCCGCGAGACAGCAGAATGGCTAAAGGAGAAAAAGGTGAAATGCGTTGGCTTTGGCGACGGCGTTTCCATTGAGAGCAACAACGAAGATGTCTGTGCATTCCATGATGTTTTGATGGAGGTTGATGTAGTATTCTTAGAGGTATTAAAAAATCTGGAAGAGCTGACAACCGACACATTCTTCATGTCCTATGCTCCCATTCCCATCAAAGGATTGGATTCCTGCCCGATCCGCGCTTATGCCATTGAGGGACTGGCGGAATTTTCCAAATAACAGAGGATGAAGTCTATGAAAATTGCAGTTATAGGAGCAGGGGCCATGGGTTCCATCTATGGTGCCCATTTATCCCTGAACAATGAAGTATATATGGTGGATACGGCACCTGCTGTTGTGGAACACATTGAAAAGGAAGGAATCAGGCTTCTGGAAAATAACGAGGAGCATATTTATCATCCCAATGCGGTTACTTCCACAGCCGGCATGGAGCCGGTGGATCTTGTCCTTTTGTTCGTGAAATCCCTGTATTCCAAAGGGGCATTAGAGGCAAACAGGAGCTTAATAGGCCCTGGAACCTATGTGCTGACCTTGCAGAACGGTTCCGGTCATGAGGACATCCTGGAGGAGTTTGTTCCAAAGGATCACATCGTTATCGGTACCACAGAAGACAATGGCGCAGTTTTGGGCCTTGGTTATGTAAAAAGAGGCGGTGTGGGCAACACCAACGCAGGCATGCTGGCGGAGGATAAGGAGCAGTTCCTTCCAAGGCTGAAAGAAGCATTTGAGTGCTGCGGCTTTGCAGTGAATATTCATTCCAACATCCAGCAGCTGATCTGGAACAAGCTTTTTACCAATGTATCGTTGAGTGTAGTGACAGGCATCCTTCAGGTGGATATGGGGTATATTGCATCCAATGAACATGCATGGAACATGACTGTTCGCCTGATCAAAGAGGCGGCTGCGGTGGCCCGCGGCCTGGGCCTTCATGCAGATGACGAGGAGATCATGGAAAAGGTGAAAAAGACCTCGGAAATGTCTCCCAATGGCTGCACCTCCATCCGTGCGGATTTGCAGAACGGACGGAAAACAGAGGTAGATACCATAAGCGGTTCCGTAGTGAGGGCCGCAAAGAAATGCGGCATTCCCGTACCGGCCCA
Organism: Lachnospiraceae bacterium; assembly: GCA_902363835.1. Taxonomy (GTDB): domain Bacteria; phylum Bacillota; class Clostridia; order Lachnospirales; family Lachnospiraceae; genus Lacrimispora. Next base: position 139,677 of record CABJBM010000012.1, on the reverse strand, counting down.
CGAATTTGCAGTGGAAATGGTACACGCTATGGAAGACAAGAGCCGGTAACAGGATATAGAAAGAGGCTGGTTTCCTGCCGCAGGGTGTATGCGCTGCCGGATCCCAGTCTCTTTGCCTTTTATTCTTGTAAAAACAAGGAGCTAAGGTCAGACTTACTTGATTTTGGCGATTGACCACGGGTTAAATATCCCTTTGCTTGCAGCAGGGTATTTAACCTGGACGGTTTGATCCGGAGAAGGCATTTGGTAAATGAACAGGGGAAAACTTAAAACATAAGGGGGATTACAAACCATGAAAAAATTATATGTTGCTTCCATTACGACCTTCCAGGAGGACGGAAGAATCAATGAATCAGCCGCAAAGCAGCTGTGGGAAAGAAATCTTTCAGAAGGAGCGGACGGATTCTTTATCGGGGGAAGCTCCGGAGAATGCTTTCTGCTGACCAGGGAGGAAAGGGTGCGCTCCTTTGAGCTGGCTTCGGAATATGTGGACCGCGCCGACATATTTGCCCATGTTGGGGCAATCAGCACGGAGGAAGCCGTGTTTTATACCAAACAGGCAAAGGATATGGGCATCCGGAATATAGCGGCCACTCCTCCGCTTTACTTCGGATTTTCTGAAAAGGAGATTGCAGGGTATTACTACGATATTGCAGAGGCAGCCGGACAGCCGGTTCTTTATTATAACATCCCCTCCAGCACTCACAGGGAGCTTCAGCTTTCCCATCCGGATATACAGGCGCTTTTAAAATCCGGAGCAATAGGGTCTGTAAAGCATACCAATCTGAATCTGCTTCAAATGGAACGGATGCACAATATCAATCCTGATATCATTTGCTATGGCGGTTTTGAAAGCTGTATGGTGGCTTTTCTTGCCTTTGGCTGCGATGGTTTTATCGGAAGCAGTTTCAATTTCATGCTGCCTCAGTTCAGACGTGTAATGGAACTGTATCTGGAGGGAGAGGAAGGGGAAGCCAGAACTCTTCAGTCCAAATGCAATAACATCCTGGATGTGCTTTTAAAGAACGGACTTTGTGCAAACTTAAAGTATATTGTCTCTAACCAGGGGATTCCGGCCGGAGAGGTGAGAAAGCCCATGCTGCCTCTGACCGAAGAGAAAAAGGCTGAGATGGATCAGGTGCTTAAGGAGTATCTGGAGATTCGCTAGTGTTTTTTGTATACAAATCATCGGGATCAGGTTCAAAAATAATAAAGGAGATTAAAGACTTATGAAAGCGGTACAAATTGTAAAACCTTATGAGTTAAAGGTTATTGATGTGGAAATGCCGGTTATTGACGAAAAGAATAACGTGCTGGTTAAGATGACTGCTGCGGGAATCTGCGGCTCTGATGCAGGGATTTATCACGGAACCAATGCTGCGGCTACATATCCCAGGATCATCGGTCATGAAATGGTGGGAAAAGTGGCGGAAATCGGCTCTTCTGTCACGAACCTGAAAGTCGGTGACCGTGTGATCATCAATCAGGTGACAAGCTGCGGCCATTGCTATCCATGCAGCATTGGGCGGGGTAATGTCTGCGATCATCTGGCTGTGCGGGGCGTTCACATTGACGGCGGATACCGTGAATACATGGCTGTACCGGAGTCAGACTGCTATATTCTGCCGGATTCCCTTTCTGATAAAGACGCTGTTATGATTGAGCCTGCCACCATTGGAATCCAGTCCTGTACCCGTGCGGAGTTAAATAAAGATGACATGCTTTTGATTTATGGTTCCGGTGCACTTGGAAGCTCTATATTAAAAACTGCCCGTCTGATCTGCGACCATATCATTGTTGCGGACATCCAGGATGATAAACTGGAAACTGCCAAAAAGAACGGGGCTTCTTATACAATCAATACCTTAACGGAAGATCTTCAGGAAAAAGTGAAAGAATATACCCACATGAGAGGAGCCACGGTTTCCATTGATGCCGTCTGCAGCAAGGATTCCCTGACTCAGCTTCTCCAGGCTACCGGAAACGCGGGACGGGTCATGACCATGGGCTTTTCCACCTCCCCCACGGAGATCACCCAGTTTGCCATTACCTCCAAAGAACTGGATGTAAGAGGCTCCCGTCTGCAGAATAAAATGTTCGGAAAGGCCATTGAGCTGATCCATGAAGGAAAGCTGGATTTAAACGGTTCTGTTTCCCATACATTCCCGCTGATCCAGGCCCAGGAAGCATTTGACTTTGTGGACAGCCATGATCCGTCCATCCGCAAAATTGTTCTGACCTTTGATTTTTAAGCCCAATTTGCATCCTGATGTCTTTTCTCAATCCTTACTAAAAACGGTTCCTTCTGCATTTAAAACAGAAGGAACCGCTTTTTTTTATTTTCCGGTGCGTGCAGCGCAGCCATAAGATAGTCATAAATGCGAGCCATGGCTTCCGGCTCCACCCATTCAGGGGAATCCCGGTAACCTCCGTGCATGGTGGTTGACACATCCATCTGGCTGAGGATCATGTCAAACTCCGGGGGATGGCCCAGAAATCCGCTGCCTAAGCCGGAAAGAGCCTTTAAATACTGGATATCCCACCGGGGGATGGAAGCTATGCTGATGGCAGGAATGCGAAGTCCTGAAAAAGAAGCTTCATCGCTTTTGGGCAGATATTTTACCAGAAGGCCGTTGTGGGCTGCCAGTATTTCCTGGTCACAGAACGGGCGTACAGAAGCCTTTTTGGCATTTCCCCGGTCATAGACTGCAATGGTGTCACCGTAACCGCATACATCCAGATTGATTACGCCGGTAATGGACTGGCGGTCCATTTGGCTGACATAAAGGCGGCTTCCCGTATTGCCTGTTTCCTCTCCGTCAAAAAATGCAAAGCGTGCAGGGAGGCCTTCGGCGCGGAGAGCTTTGGCAAGGGCGATGAGGATGCACAGGGCCGCTGCGTTGTCATTTGCCCCAGAACTTCCGAAAACCGCATCATGGTGGGCGCAGAAGAGAAGACTGGGTCCGCTGCTTTCCGGAGAAATCAGATAGTTGACAATTCCTCTGGGAGCTTTTGGAGAGGGGGCCTCTTCCTGGCGGTCAAAGGGCAGATTTTCCTGCTTTAAGATTCGTTCCAGAGCCATGCGGCGCTGGTCCGGATCCTTTAAGGAAAGTTCGGTCAGATATTGATTTAAGCTCATAATGTTTCTCCCTAAAGGGTGCTGCCGGGCAGGCAGCTTTCAAGAGGCACCTTGATGACGATCTTGCGGATGGCTTTTGGTCCCTCTCCGGCCTGTATGGCCGGGATATGGACATCCCATGGGAAATAGATGGCATAAGAACCTGGGATCAGGCGGATGCGGCCTTCAGGAGCTTCGGGATCATTGCGGAAGAAAAGGATATCCCTGGGAGTGTCAAGAAGGTCTTCGTCCACCTGTCCGGTTTCGTCCTTGCTGTAAAAACCGGCCTCTTCCGGCCCGCCCTTGGCAAGAAACTGCACATCAATATTTTTCCTGTGTATTTCCGGGCGGAGGCTGTCCCGGTCCTTTGTGTCTAAATCAAGGACCTGCAGGATAACTGGCAGGCCGTCCAGTTCTATATTAAATACTCCAGGTTCGTGAGCTGCCATATCATTGTCCTTTAAAAAGCGGATGGCATTGCGTAAGGGAACCGGCAGTACTGCAAGCTGTTCCTCCAGCATGGGTTTATAGACATTTCCGAAAATCATGGAAAATTCCTCCTGTTTGATGGATTATTAATATGTTTTCGCTATGGACTGTCTGTTATTGCAAGGCTGTCAGCCCGCCGTCCACCCCAAGGATCTGGCCGGTGACAAAGGAAGCTGCATCGCTGCACAAAAACAGTGCTGCGGCAGAAATATCTTCTTCACGGCCAATACGGCCAAGTGGGATTCGGTCCGTCAGTTTTTCTAAAAACACAGGATCATCTAACTGAAATGAGTTAATAGGCGTCCGGACAAAGGTAGGGGCGATTGCATTGCAGGTAATGCCGTATTTTCCCCATTCACAGGCCAGCTGTTTTGTATACATGTTGACTGCACCCTTACTGGTACAATAGGCGATATAATCCTGTTTTGCGCCGATAAAGCTCTTTACAGAAGAGAGATTGACGATACGCCCGTACCGGCTGGGGATCATGAAACGCTTTCCCACAGCCCGTGTTACCGTATGGATGCCTTTTACATTTAAATCCATTACCTGATCAAAGGTATCCTCATCATAATCCTCCGCAGGCAGCAGGCGGTTCATTCCGGCGCTGTTTACCAGGATGTCAATTTTGCCAAATGCCTTGTCCACCTGGTTCAGCATCTCCCACACGTCATCCCGGTCACGGATGTCGCAGCGCAGGGAAAGAAAGCTGCGGCCGGCCTTTTGCGCTTCCTCTTCCAGATGAGCCGCTTTTTCCGGATGTCCGCCGCACACGGCCACATCAGCACCGTTTTGGAGAAATGCTTTGGCAATGGCGCTTCCCAAGCCGCCGGTTCCTCCTGGGATCAGGGCCTTTTTTCCGGTCAGTGTAAACAAGTTCTGATAGAATTCATTTTTCATAAAGAAGCCCTTTCTGTGCCTGAAGCCCGGAATTTGTACGTTCCTTGGTGCTTTCAATAAAATAGTCCGGGTAGCGTTCCTTTAAAGGTGATATGAGTAAAAGGATCCGGGCCAAATGGTGATGATAAATGGTGCACGCCCGGTCCGTGTCCCGTGCTGCCAGCGCATCGGTAAGGGCAGTGAAATCTCTTAAGAAATCCTCTGTTACGGAAGCGTCGGAGGCAGATAAGTAGAGAAGCCTTTGTAAGTCCATTCCTGCTTTTTGTACGGGTTCCCAGATGTAGTCCATCTTGCCCGCCAGGTCATAAAGCAGATGATAATAATCAGTGATCAGCCGGACGGATTGGGATAGATCGCCCTGGACCAGATAGTCCTCCTGCTGCATCAGGTTGTGATAAAGAATATCAAACTGAGGCCGTTTCACGTTCCGGATAAAGATGTTCTGAATCATGGCTGTTCCAAGCTGCTTGTGGATCCACAGAGTCTGTTCGATCCGGCTGATGTCGATCCTGGATACAAAGGCACCCTTCTGGGGGATGATATCCACCAGATTCTTGCGGGAAAGCTTATAGAGTGTATCGTGGACCGGCGTCCGGCTTACGCTCAGTGCATCGGCAAGTTCTACCTCGTTCATCTTACGGCCGGGAGGCAGATGAAGGCTCAAAATGAAATGCCGGATAATCCGGTATGCATATTGGCGGGCATCTTCCGTGCGTCTCCTGGGAGGTAATTTTTGAAACGGTATGAGTGACATGTAAAAACTCCGTTCTGCCGCCTTAACCGGCGGCACAGGTCAAGTAAATAACGCCATTGGCGTTAGGATTCTGTCCTGTATTTGTCATATTTCTAAGTTTTGCATAAGGCTTGTCCGGCACACGGCGTTTTTATGGGAGCCAGGTGTGGACAAGGCGGGAATGCATAGGAACTTGTATGCAATATCTAATGCTATTTTATCATTCTTTGCTAAAAAAAGCTACTGAATTTGATGTTGTCAAAGGTGATTGGCAGGAAGAGAGAAGAGAGCAAAAAAGGGGAAACGGCAGGCTGCTTATAAGGCGCAGCTTCATTATTTCCTCTCCAAATGATACCGGGTCTGAGCATTTCAGGTCAGGAGAGCCATCCAGTTCCCCGTATGATAAGGGCGAAGTATTGGCCTGAATTCCACGAAAAAGGCTGCGTACAAGGAGATTTTGATTAAATGGGTGTGAAAGTGCCTGGTATATAATGTTTAAAATCCATAAAACCTCCTGCACAGGTATGAATGATTTATTGTCTGAATTGTGAGCAATAGTATATAACAAAAAATGGGAGAAGTCGACCTGTGATGGGGGATTTTGATGGTTAAACGGAATATATAGTGGGATTATGTGCAGGAATTCAGATGAAAATTCTTCCGGGATATAAAGAAGCGGCAGAAGGAAAATAAAGGAGTAGGGTGTATTTTTGGTGCAAGCTGAATGCAGCTAAAAGGATTATAATAATAAAAAGAGTTGAAGAATGAATTGCACAAAAAAATCAAAAAATTGTTTTCAACCCCTTGCATTTGCTGAGGACATATGATATAATGCCAGTGTTATAAGAAATGAATAAAAAAGGTTATTTATGCGCGAGTGGCTCAGTTGGTGGAGTACGACCTTGCCAAGGTCGGGGTCGCGGGTTCGAGTCCCGTCTCGCGCTCTATTAAAGTTGTGCGGAAACCTAGATTTTATCAGGGTTTCCGCTATTTTTTTGCTGTTCATTCTGCCTTTTATGGGGTGGAGTGGGGTGGAGTAAACTTAAATTGCCAATGCATTTTCCATATCGGATTCATTTTGAATACTGGTTTTCCGGTTGAAGCAGTAGTTTTTCAGGGTGGTGCGCTCGTCCTCATGGCCGACCTGTTTTCGTATCTCATTGATGTTAATACCGCCATCAAGAAGAGAAGAAATATAAGTTTTCCGTATCTTGTGAGTGCTTTTACTGGATATATTGATATGATCGCAGTATTTACGGATACGGGTATCAACGGCCCGGGGATTGATTCGCTTTCCACCATGGATAAACAGGAAACCATCATCATAGAAATGGTTTTCCTTATTGGAATCAAGAATTACTTTGATGATACGTCTTGCTTCCTCTGTCAGATAAATTATACGGTCCCCGGCGGAGGACTTTGTATGCTCTACGGCTTCCCATCTGGAAGGATACCATGACCCGTCCGGGCGTTGCTTTTCCTGCTTCTGAACCATACGCTGAATATGTAGGTACTTTCCATCGGGGAGAATGTCTGTTTCTTTGATTGCTACAAGCTCCCCTAAGCGTACCCCCAATTGAAAGGCTAATGGAATGGCTAAAGCAGAAGTACAGCCCTTTTCTTCAAAGTCGGCCCATGCTTCACATTCAATTAATGGTCGCTCGTTAGTAAGAAATACTTGTGTCCCGTCTTCCGGCTGCTTTACTTTCTTTAACAGCTTTTTGTCTACGGTAAACTGATTATACGGATTTAAGGGAATCAGCTCATGGTCAACGGCATAATCAAGGCACTGGCGGATAATCATAGACATGTTGTAGTATTGGGTTTTCACCAATTCCTTTTCCCGGATTTTAGTCAAAGCCCATTCCTTTAGGCTGGCCTTTGTGAAAGTTCGGATATCTGCGTCTACAATGGGGTCATTGATATAGTAGGCATTCCAGTCATTATCAATGCGCCTTATATAGCTTGTGGCAGTCGTTTCCAAGCCTTTTATTTTCAGCCATAAAGGGTATATGCTCCTTAAGGTGGAAAGACGCTCCTGCTCCTTTTGGGCTTCCTCCTGCTTTTCCTGTTCCAGATAGAAGTCAATGATTTTTCGTTCCAGCCGTTCCCTTGTGTTTGCGGAAACTGATTTTCTTCCCTTTGGCTTTCCCGGAGCCGGGAGATAACTGCGGAATACTCCATGTTGATTTTCCCATATGCCATAGAAGTTTTCAAGGTGCTGTTGTAAAATGACTTTTTCTTGTCTTTTCATAATCATTTCGAGAAGCTCATTCTGTAACTCCATATCTATTTTAGCACATTTGTCTAAAAAAGTCAAGCTATCTTGCTGTATTTCGTTCGATTTATTGTATAAAATGCACAAGTTTATCACTCCAATACTTTCAAGTTATGTAAAAATTAAGTAATATAAATTAATTGAAGAGAGTCTTTTGCGTATTTTTAAATTTCAAATTTGTTTATTCTTTTGAGATGTTTCTTCTTTTAAATAGTCCATATTTTATTGCTTTTGTTTGTATAACTTCAAATATTTTTTTGTCTTCCGGAAGACTTTAAATCATAATAACTCTAGCCTTTTTTGAATCTTACTTTCCAAAGGGCGTTTGGGATTTCCCGACCGGAGCAAATTCATTGTCACGGTTTAGATATTCCTCAACGCTGTTGTAAACAATCTTGTTATCTTTTGACACATAGTGGACTACCTTGTGAATCCGCCGAAGAAAAGCTTTCCAGCTTGCTTTGTCCGTAATCTGCCGTTCTGCATACTGCTTTTCTAACTCCCAATTTGTAACCACAAAGACTTTTCTATAACAGGCGAACTTGTTACTGTACCGGGCCTTTAAGGTAATCGGGTAAATGTCCAGATAATTAAGCATATCTGACATGGTGAGACCAGAACGGAACTCCTCAAAAACCAGCACGGGTTCACAGGAATAATGGTCAAAGGGGTGGTCATAGTCCGTTACCCTATAAACGTTGGAATCGCCATATGTATCAAGAATGTCTCTTGATTTTCCTGTTCCGGTTTCACCAAAAACATAGGTCACTTCTATGTCATATCTTCGCTTACCCTTGTACTTTTCCTGTAAATGGGTCGTTCTAACCTTGTCCAGCTTATCGATCTGCATGATGTAATCGTTATTACTTCTGATTATCTCCGCATTGGAAAGCTCTTCATCTACAATCATATGGTATAAGGTCTCTAAATCCTTATTCTTACCCATGTTCTCCGGTGGACGGTTTCCAAATTCTTTGTAAGTACCAGGGACAGAGGTGTCTGCCTTGTCAGTGCCAGTCCATTTCCCCCCTTTCTTGATATAGTCCAGATTCTGCGCTATAGAACCCATTGCCGATTCAATGTGGGCTGTTGGGAAGTACTTCTTAATCATTGAGAATCGGACTGCGGAACTGAAGCATGCAAAGACGTGGGTATGCGGGGTTCCCTGTTCTCCCACCTCGTCCGCTAAAGCTCCGTATACAAAGGATTTAAAAAGAGTGCCTAAAGTTTTCTGAATATACTCATGGGTGAATCCGCCGTCTGTCGGATTATTAATTGTCATGTTGTACTTTCTTGACTGATTATCTTTAGCCATGGTAAATTCCTCCTTTTTTCTACTAAAGGGTGGTTTATTCCCTTTGTGATTGCAATTATATATTATAGGGGGGCAGTTAATTGTACATAACACTCTTCAAATGTGGGAAAGTGATTGTCTCTGCCCCAAATGCGACAAATGTGACTTTGTCCTGTCGCAGGTTGTGAGGGCCGGAAAGCCCATAGAATCGGGGGTTTCATTGGTTTTTTATTTTGCGATGGAATCTGCGGGTAATACTAACCCGCAGATTCGATTGTGCGCCTTTGCCCGCCCGGCCTCTTTGCCTCCGGCAAAGGCCGGTCAGTCAGGCCCCCAATCAGGCTTAGAAATACTGCTGTTTCGAGAAAGGGCCAGGAGTATATGACGCTTCCAATCCCGGGCATCCCTTATCATAGGAAACGCCACCTCTCTAAGAGCCTGTCCATCGGCCAGCAATAAGCCTTGACCGGGTTTATATATTCTGTCGGGGATATCCTCGCCAGAAAAAAGCATTTTCGCCTGTTCCCGTGAAAGCCGTCCAAGAGCAATGGTTAACATAAAATTATCCCTGCTTCCTGACGGAAACCATGCGCTGTCAGAGCGTTGGGTTATGACCCATAGTCCAAACTTCAGACCTCTTCCCATCATGAGGATTTCAGAAATGGCTGATAAAATATCCTTTGCCTGATGGGTTTTATCTGCCTTATCCATGGCCTCCAAGTAGGTAATAAAAGCTGGATACTCGTCAATAAGCAGGATACAGCGTTCCCATGCGCCCTCTTTCCGAGCCTGATTAAAATGGGCATAGTATTCCATTACGCCACGATAGCAGTCTATCCCCTGATAATAGTACTTATAAGAACTCAGAAAGCCAAAATCATTTGAGTTTTTAAAGTCACACAAAAAGATAACTGTTTCAGGATCAGAGCGTAACAGGGAACCGATCAAATAGAGCAGAGTTTGGCTTTTTCCGCTCCCGCTCGAGCCGGTAATCAAAGCATGGCAGTGAGTGCCGGGGTCTATATTGACACTCACTTTAACACCAAACTTTGAGAGGACTTCTAAATCATATCCGCATCTCAATTCCAAAAGTCCTCCTCCCAATCCTCAATAAGCGGTAAATCTTCCGATTCCTTTTGGGCTACCAAATAAGAATTCCTAACCCGCTGTTGTATTTGTTTAATATCCCCTAGCCCGTGGTTCGTCTTTGCAAAATATACAGATAGCATATTGTCTGCATTGAGTTCCACAGCTACAAGATTCTGCACCCATGTAATAGTAGGGGAACCGTAATTGTTATCTTGAATGTATTTCTTCAAGGCCAGTGCGGATATTTTATGAAGAATTGTTATCAATTCCTTTTCTTCGATATCCTGTTTCAGACCCATACAACTGAAACGATACACATTTACATTGGGATTAAGAGCAAAGACCACATCAAAGTCTATGACCTTATAAAATTCCCTTAAATCTTTGAAATAGTGTTCCACCCGGTCTGGAAACAGACAGCCGTCTATATATCCAATAAAAATCGGATATATCGTGGTTTTTTCAGGGGGATTTAGTAAATCTTTAAATGCAGATTTACCAATTTTCAAAATAGTGTCCCTGCATATCACAGCTGATTCCTCAAAGGTCTTATCAGCCCAGACTTTAACACTTACAACTGCGCCTATAAATAAGAGTGCAATTATAAGTAAGGTAGTAATGAGTATCATCATAATACTCCTTTCGTGTCATGGCGGGGGGAGCATGTCCCCCCTGTTGTTAACCGGTTACGAGAATTTCATCATCCACACGTACTGTATCCGCAGTGCAGGATATACGAAGTTCTCTTCTTGTGAAGTCGGGCGTTATCCGGGCCTTGAAGTTTACTACTTCCACACGGCAGTTGTCCTCCTCCTCAAGGGCATTCATGACAGCCTGATTGGGTTTTTGCTCTTTTGTTCGTACCTCAATCCGCTGGTACTGCATAGAGGGCAGAACAAGTATGTATTTCGTACCCTCTGCCTCTTCCGTGTAATGCCCGTCCCGGTAGGCATAAATTGTGGAAACGTCGACGCATAGAATCTCTCCGGGAGAAAGCGCCTCGATCCTGTTAAGGATTAACTCTTTCATAGTCAATCCCTCCTTCCTGGGGAAATTATATTTTGTTTTTCCCTCATGCCTACATTATATCTTATGGTGTTTTTGAAAATTGACATACCACTCGTCCATCTTTTCTCTTACCAGAAAAACTGAATTTTGTTGTGGTTTTTCTTTATGCCTACATTATATCTTATAGTGATTTTGGTTATTGACACAGTACTAATCTATCTTTTTCCTTTTGTATTCAAACCTTTTCTAAAACGCTGATTTCAGCGTTTTTTTGTTTTTCTAAGACTCCCCACTCCTGTTACAGCTTTTATATAGAAGTTTCAATATTTCCCCCTGCCATTCAAAGCCATAGTTTTTAACTTCATTCATTCTATTTTTCGTTTAAGGCCGTCTCCACCTGCAAATAAGGGGGCAACTAAAATTGTCTCTCCCAATAAGCGATAAAAGCCCCTCTTAGAAAACCTAGAGCATATCAAATTTTGCGCCCTGCAATTCCCAAGGGGTAGAGGGGAGAATTTTGCTCCAAGAAAAGCAGAATAGTGTTCTCTTATCGCTCTGAAAGCAGTTCTTCCCCTTTAACTTCACGTCCAATGAGACAGAAAAGGAGAGGAATACATATGGAAATAAGAACTTCATTTAGTGTAAGACAGGAGCGTAGAATTTTGAGATTCATGAAAGCGCGCAAGAAAAAAAATGAGGAGGTCTTTGATTATGAAGCTCGAAAGATAGGGGCAGAATCTTATGTTGCAGAGAGATTATTTCTTATGGGGATTGAAAAATTAATACAAAATCCAGTGGAATATACGTACACTTATACAAAATCTAATGTACGTATTCATTCGTTCTATAAAACTCCCAAAAAGTATACGGAGCTTTATGGAGAAGATGACTGCGAGGGAAAAATCGAGGTCAAGATTAAAGACAAAAACACTGGAAAATTCCAAACAGAAGTCAAATACAAAATAGAGCCTAAAATATTAATTGAATCAGAAGAAGAAGTCATAGACTTTCTGACGAAAATTTATATAGGGAAAGATGATGAGATGCTTAAAGACAAAAAAATGACGGAGGTGGAAAAGGAAGAAAAAAAGCATGAAGATTTGGAATTGCTCTGTACTAAGATAATACGTTATGAATTAAACCTGTTGTTGGAAAGATATCAAAAAGATGAGATTATAAGGACGGTTTTACATAACAAAAAGCTTCTTAAATTGAGCGATGAAATTGATTTCTCAAAAATCAAAACTAGCACAATTTATGAAGATATCCTCAGGCTTACTGACCCGAATCGTAGCCGTGATACGAAAAGAGAGGTGTCCCGTAGAATAAGGAGCGAGTATCCCTCATTAAGAGAAAGAAAACCATATTTGGAAGCCAAGATTAAACAGGTTTATACTTCTGCACCTCAAAACCTGTTATCTACGGATTCCTATATAGATTACGTATATGAGGAATGTCTGAAACAACTGATTGAAAAGGGTATAGTTAATTCAGACAAATAATAACCGTAGAGGACATACCCTCCGAATGAATTTTTCCTGATAAGGGAAATATTAACGGGGGTTATGTCCTCTTGATTAAATGTTTTAATTAATGGTATTGGAATGAAGTTTAAAAAGATTGATTTCTATTATATTAGGTAGTTACTCATAATTATTAAAAGTAAGAAATTATCCGAAATAGGAAACCATGACAGAATTTTGAATTTTCTTATGACAAGGATCAGCGAAATTCAAAGAGCTTAAAAACCGGAACATTCAAAGCGTTTGCAATACTGAAAATCACATCAAGAGATACAGCGCAATCATTATTTTCAATGCGAGACATATGAGTACGGCTTATATTAATTTTTTCAGCAAGTTTCATTTGAGACAAGCCCTGCTCTTTCCGATAGTACGCAATATTTAAACCCAGTTTCTTATATTCTTCATAATGTTGTCGTTTCATACGTTATACCACCTCCCAATATAGCGTATAAAATTTTCTCTATAAATTCGACAACGTAAAATATAATTTATGTAATCATACAGGTTGCAAGATGATCTTTATATGTGATATAATCATCTACACAGGTTGCAATAAGAAGAAAGTTCTATATTAAGTGATAAAAATGTATATATAGGTGTCTTTAACTTTATTTGATACACTATTAGGAAAATACCGATACCAATTCACTTATGGTATAAAATTATACGAACATGGAGGATTTAACATGATAGTGACAGATGAAGAGGTAATGAGAATGCAGGACAATATGATGGAATTACAGAGGCGGGTGAAGAACTTAAAAGAAGTGGTCTGCGTTCTGGAAAGTGGGTTTGAGGCTCTTAATGATGATAACTGTAATTATGTGATATCGTCCCTTAAGGTGATAGAGGAGCAGTTAGCCAGTATGAAAAACTTATTGTCAAAAGATTTAGATATACTAGCTTCTACAATAGAAGCATAAGGGTTTAACTGCTCCGATTCTTCAAGGATTTAATAATGGTGGTAACGGCTTGTACTTCGCTTGGAGACAAGCCATCTAAGCTAATAGGCTCTTTCGCTTTAATCCCTAGCAGATAATCGGTGGATACTTTAAATTGACGTGCGAGTTTTATCAGGGTTTCCAGACTAGGAGAGCGTTCCCCCTTTTCTATAGCAGAAATTAGAGCATTTGTAACACCGATTCTTTTAGAAAGCTCTGTTTGAGAAAGGTGCTGGCCCATTCTTAAATCCCGTAAGCGTTCTCCTAAATTTTCTATCATGATATCAGACCTCCACTATAATTTATTAACTCATTGTAAATTGAAATAAACAATTATTGGTTGATAATTATAAACTACTAGTTTATAATGGTGACAAGAACAATAAATGTAGAAATATGAAGAATCCTGTTGATTAATATGCTCTGCGGTTTAAAGAATCTGCTTCTAATAATATAAGGGGGGATAGGTATAAAAGATGTAAAAAACCAGTACGTTTAACGGCTTTAATAATTTAATAAATATCTATATTCTAAAGACAAAAGGTGGAAAAGACATGGATAACAAAGGAATTGTTGCGAAGAACTTTTTAAAGGGAGTGTTAGGATTATATCCGCTGGGATCGTTACCTACGGCAATATTAGACGCAATAGATGAAATAAATGCAAAGGCAAAAGACGAGGAAGATGAAAAAGCTAGAAATAAGCTATTAACCATGTTACTTCAATTAGTGGATCGCATTGCATATATTGAAGAAAATAGTGATGATTTTTCGGATTCTATTTCTCTCACATTTAACAGAAGTATAGTGGGAGAACAGTATGACAAGTTTTCAGAATTACTTTGTGAAAATGAAATACAGCTTAGCGAAGCAGAAATGTATCCTGATTTTGATGGGATTGATATCTATTTAGATGGGGAGATTTCAGGATATGAGAAAATGAAAACAAAAGAAAAAATGAATCAGCTTCTTAAAGAAATTGATTCTGATTTAGAAGTAATAGAAGTTGATTAAGAACGTGACAGAATAAATAAGGCAAGAATTGTAGGGAGGAGGAGAGTACATGGAAAAGAAAAGAAAGACAATGTGTTTGGTAGTGATTGCCGGGACGTTTGTCTTATTAGCGATAGGTTCAACTGCCTGTTTAGCGAAGCAAACTTTGGCACCCATTGAATCTACCCAGGTAGAGACAACAGTTCCCACCACAGAGGTAATAGAAACGTTTGAAAATGGAGACGAAATTGGACTGACAACAGACGAAGAAACAGTATATGCCTTTGATAAGTATGGAGAACTCGGAAAAAGTGCTTTTGATAACTTAGCTGGTGCATGGGTCAAAGGTTATATAACGGACGAAACCGCACTAAGAGAGATCATGGACGTTACATATGGCGATCTTCCTACAAAGGAAGAACTCACACAGGAAATCTTAGCCATGGAACGAGACGCACAGACAAATACCACACCAACAGAGACTAAGGCTGAGACACCAGCACCACAAGAATCCAAACCCGCCACACAACCCACAAAACCAGTCAATACAACACCTACAAAACCAGCCAACGAATCTAACAACAATAACAGCACACCCACAACAGTAAGTCAAGAGCAAAATGCACCTGCACCAACTTCTTCAACCTGGACAGCCGAAGATGAGGCAAGAATGCAAGCGAGACTAAAGGAGTGGGACACAAATAAGCCAGAAGAAGAAAACAGAGGAGTTGATATTGGTCAAGACCAAGATTTTGATTCCGCCGGACAGTGGGATTGGGACTAAGCAGGGAACTTTTCTTGCTAATTAATCACTGTAAACAACAAAAGAGGAAATGAATATGAGAAAAATAAGCGTATTAATTGGAACAGCTATTTTATCTGCAAGTATGAGCATAGTCGCCTTTGCCGGGGAATGGAAGCATGAGCCAACCGGGTGGTGGTATCAAAATGATGATAAAAGTTACCCTGTAAGCTGTTGGAAAGAAATAGACGGAAAACAGTATTATTTTGATGAAAAGGGCTGGCTCCTTATGAATACAACAACGCCAGATGGAAAACAAGTAGATATTAATGGGGCGTTGATACAGCCAGCAGAGACTAAAAGTCAAGAGGCAGAATATTCTTCTAATTTAACACCAGAGCAAAAAGCGGAGCAAAAAAGGAGAATAGACGAGCAAATAGCCAACCAAGAAACAGTCAATGATGCAGGCATATCAGTTGACCCCAATCAAGACACCGATGCCGCCGCACAGTGGTCCTGGGACTAAGCAGGGAACTTTTCTTGCTAATTAATCACTGTAAACAACAAAAGAGGAAATGAATATGAGAAAAATAAGCGTATTAATTGGAACAGCTATTTTATCTGCTAGTATGAGCATAGTCGCCTTTGCTGGGGAATGGAAGCATGAGCCAACCGGGTGGTGGTATCAAAATGACGATAAAAGTTACCCTGTAAGCTGTTGGAAAGAAATAGACGGGAAACAGTATTATTTTGATGAAAAGGGCTGGCTTCTTATGAATACGACAACACCAGATGGAAAACAAGTAGATATTAATGGGGCGTTGATACAGCCAGCAGAGACTAAAAGTCAAGCACAAAGCACAGAGCCAACGGTATCGTCCACTTGGACAGCCGAGCAAGAGGCCGAAGTGCAAAGAAAGATAGAAGAACAAATAGCCAACCAACCAAAATCCGAAAATGGAGTTGTAGCTATTGACCCAACACAAGATTTTAATTCAGGGGCCAGTCAGTGGGATTGGGATTAAGCTATAAACGAGTAATAGTCACCATTGGAAAGCCATCAAGAAATGTAGTAAAAGTAAACAAGCCCGGAAAGGTGGAGAATCTTTCCGAGCTATTTCTATTTTTGGGGTGTTTTCTTTTCTGCTCCAAGCCGTCAAGGGCAAGCGTTGTTCCTGCGGAACCCTTGACAGCTTTCCTATATATAAAGTTAAAATAGAGGGTGGAGTGCGGGGTGGAGTACAGAAGAACTGCTCTCAAACCTCCTGTATTTACGTTGTTTTAGGGGTGCTACTAGGTTTCGAGTCCCGTCTCGCGCTCTTTTTATTTATAGCGGAAGTCTTGATTTTAAAGGACCTCCGCTATTTTTGTGTCTTTATTTGCTTGTAAAGGCTGGATATAAAAGTGAAATCCAGCTTTTAATTCTTGCCGGCGTATGCGTAGCTGCATATTGCTTCTTTACAAGCATTCTTTTATCATACATGAGTGGTTAATCCAGTCAATTGTGGAAGGAGTAATAATCCATGTTACATAGATCAATGCCATTTCATTCAATCATAATGAAGCCTTACAACAGTATAGATATTTATTTACTGGTGTGATAAAATTATTATACTATGATGCTGCGAAACGTAATTATGGCAATAATGGGAAAATCACTAAAAGATAATACAAAGCAGCGAAGAGGAATTTTGAAGTTCTAATCCAGAGATAAGGCAGAGACGTAACCGGATGATTCCATTGTGAGATTATCAACACTTATCCGCAATATTCCGCTATATATAAGTACTTATATTATTTATTGAATTTTATTGAGATGAAGTCTATGAATTATATAAAAGCTATAACGGAAAAAATAAGAAAGGCGGCGGCGTATGATTGCAATTTACGATTGGTTTGGCTATGAATTGCCCATAAACAAACGTTATCAGTTGATTAAAAAGGTTGGATTTGAAGGCGTTTTATTATGGTGGAGTGAAGGCTTTGAACGGAACTATTACCGTAACGCACCACAGATTGCGCGGGAGGCAGGTCTTTTTATAGAAAATATCCACACACCGGTCGAAAATCAAAACGACCTCTGGCTTGACAATCTGGACGGAGAAGCCTTAACCGATTGCTATTTGCAATGTGTTGCGGACTGCACGGAATTTGAAATTCCCACAATGGTGGTACACTTGCCTAACGAAGACAATCCATATAACGAATTAGGACTGAGCAGAATCAAGAGAATCACTGAGAAAGCGGAACAGCTGGGGATCAATGTTGCCCTGGAGAATTTACGGAACCTTGCGAATTTGGCATATGTGCTGGGACAAGTGGATTCCCTGCGTATGGGATTCTGTTATGACTGCGGACATCACTACCGCTACTATCCGGATGCTGACTTATTATCCAGGTATGGTTCCCGGTTAATGGCACTGCATTTACATGATATTGGCGGAAGCTATGCCCAACATCAGTTACCCTTTGACGGACCGATTGATTGGCCGACAGCCATGAAAAAGGTTGCGGAAAAAGGTTATTCAGGTGCAACTGCAATAGAGGCCATGAATTGGGATTATAAGCATTTATCAGCAGAGGAATTTTTACAAGAAGCGTTTGAACGGGCTAAAAGGCTGGAGGCATTAAGGCTCTATAATCCATGAGAACAGAAAAGGTCCGCAGCAAACTATGACATGTGTAAGATACTGTGATTAAAGCACTTTCGCCTTAATTACCAAGTATGTAAAGGATTCTAACTGCCCATTATATTTATTTTAAAGAAGATATAGTAAAATTTCAGAACCCCATTTATAGGTATAAAAACGATTGATTTTTAATAACCGGGATAAGAGGAGAACATCTTGCCCAGACATTATTATTGGGAAGTGAATCCGGCTTTAATTGGATATGTCAAGGGCAAATATTATTCATGTGAAACCTTAACTTATTTTGATTGTTAAATTTATAACTGATAAAATTTTGCAAACAAACTATAAACACTAGGGAGAGAGTGTACGTTCCTCCTTAATTTTATACGGGGTGCATTCAACGGTAATGTTATAGTCCTGTTCTATTGACTTTTTTAATTAAAAGCGGAAATTTTGTTTTAAAAGACTTCCGTTATTTTTGTATATCATACAAAAGGCCGCCCTTGCCAATCTGACGATTGAAAGAGCGGTCTGCGCATTATTATTAAATTGGACATCCCCTTGCAGGATAGAATTGTTTTTTGTGATACAATAAGTCACAACTTTACTGAAATTTACAATAACACTATTTACATAATTTGTTCAACCTAAAGTAACCTTTGAACAGACATGCAGACTACATTTACATATCAAATCATTCTCTCTTTTCCAATTCCTCCAACACTTCCAATACTTCCCCAAGGCCATGAATAGAATAATCCGCAAGACTGCGGTCAAAACTGAATCTTTCATCAACAAGGGAAATTACGGTCATTCCCGCCCCATGTGCTGCCATGATCCCATAGGTGGAATCCTCCACCACCAGGCATTCCTCAGGAGCGCACTGAAGGGCGGCAGCAGTATGAAGATAAATTTCCGGATTAGGCTTGCTTTCTTTAAATTCCTCGCCGCTTACAATATAGTTGAAGTTTTCTTTCAGCCCGCAGGTGGTAAGCACCTCTTCGATTCCTGCTCTGCTGGTAGAAGAGGCTAGGGCTACAAGATAGCCTCTGCGGCGAATCTCTTTTAAAAGCTCCGGGACTTCCTTTCTCAGGATGGAGGGATAATCCGGACGGCAGTCGGTCCAAATCCCGGCATACAATTCCTGAAAGCTCTGGGAATCTGCATCTTCTCCGATGATTTCGCTCAGAATCTCCATAGTTCTTTTGGCAGTGGCTCCTACTACAGTAAACAGCGTGTCTCTGTTGATATCAGGGTACTTAAGCTTCAGCTTCCCGTGCATGTGGTCCAAGTACACAATCTCGCTGTCAATCAATACTCCATCCATGTCAAATATAACTGCTTTTATCATTGGTCAAATTCCTTCCTCTGGTTCTTCAGACGTTTCTGCCGGTACATACTGGTATCTTCCGATCTGTGTTTTTCCGATTTCAATGAGCTCATCTGCCAGTGTATCTGCTTCAATCACCTGACCTGTTATACAGCGCATGGTCAGTTCAACGGCCATGCCTAAGTTTGTTCCGTAAAGGACCTTGATCCGCTCATCTCCAAAGCTTAAGACCACCGCATTTTTAAAAGGAGAGCCTCCCAGGATGTCACACAGCACCAGGATTTGTTCGCAGTCCCGGAAGTGGTCAAAGGCAGCGTTTAAATTCTCTTTTAGCTGTTCCTCGCTATGGTCCGAGTTAAAGTCTATTGGAACTAAAAAATCCTGATGGCCTGTGAGAAGTTCCAGCGCACTTGTAATGCCTGTTGCAAATGTTCCATGGCCCGTAATAATAATTCCAGTCATAATTTCCCCTTTCCTGCCCACGCTTTTTGGGCATATAGGTATGCCTTTCAGGCGTTCCCCTTTCCTGCCCACGCTTTTTGGGCATATAGGTATGCCTTTCAGGACATTCGTCCATTCAGTTCTAATCTCTGTAAACTACAAAATCAAACCGGTGTGTATTCCCAGGATAAGTTTCTATGCTATAGTCAATGGGGCGGTCATACTGGTCGTAGGCAATGCTTTCCAGCATGTGGACCGGAGAGCCTTTCTCAATGTGAAACAGCCGTGCCTGTACAGGATCAATGATTTCCGCCCGTATGGATCTCACAGCCTTGGCAGGATAGATGCCATACACATCCTTCATAATATGATAAAGGGATTCTGTCCCATAATCATGATTTTCAATTCCCGGAAACAGATCCATGGGAACAAAATTTTCAATATAGGTAAAAGGACGTTTGTCCGCATAGCGCATGCGTTCCAGATGAAGGCAGTGCTGCTGGGGCTCCAAACGGAGTTTTTCGTAAATCTGCGCATGATAGGGGGCGACTTCCTTCTTTTTTAAATCGGTTCCTGCCATCATGCCGATCATGGCCAGTTCCTCACTGTAGCTGACCAGCTGCATCAAAAATACTCCCCGGTCTGTATTAGACTTCACAAAGCTTCCGGATCCGCGTTTCCTTTCCAGTAATCCAAGCTTATCCAGTTCCCCATAGGCTTGCCGGACCACGGGGCGGGAAATGCAGAATTTGCGGCATATTTCTTCCTCTGTAGGCAGCTTTTGTCCAGGAGTCAGGGTTCCGCTTCGGATGGCCTTAATCAGACATGCCTTTAGCTGCTCATACAATGGAACCGGACTATATTTATCAATTTGTATAAAATCAAACTTCATGTAACACCTCCATGGCAGGGGAATCCCATTTGTACAGTATACCATCGGGGTATTTTACCTGCAACGTTATTTTAACAGATATCATGGTTGATATCCGCGGTGCTTGAAACAGAATCAGAAGCCGCCTTTTACCATACAGTTTTCTGCCGCGTAACGGGCGCCGTCTTCCAGCGCCTTTTTAAGAGCTTGTTCTTCCATTCTGCCGCCTTTTTTCCAGCCAAGGTTTGCAAGGCTTATGATAAATGCAGTGAGAAATGCATCTCCTGCTCCCATAGTGTCTACCGGATCCACCGTAAATACTTCCCCTTTTACAAGAATCTCCCCATTGGAGACAAAGGAACCTGCCTGCCCCATGGTCAGCAGGACGTGGTTTGTCCCCTGCTGATGGAACCTGCGGCAGAAATGAAAGGCCTGATCTTTTTCCATGGGGTCACAGGAAAAAAGGGCCAGGTCCAGCCAGGGACATACAAGGGTCAGATACTGATCTGTCCTGTATTTTTCCTTTACAGAAAAATCATAGGTAAGCAATGCAGAAAGGCGGCCGGCCTTGCAGATTTCAGCTTCCATTTTTGCATTGCAGCAGCTATGAATAATATCAAAATCTTCCATATACTGCAGATGGCATTGTTCCAGGGCCATAGGGCCGGACCAGTTTTCCCCAAGCCTGATTCCGGCAAAGTGATGTTCTCCGTTGGTAACGGTATAATCACAGCATTTTGTAGTGCTTCCTTTTACTGTTGTGCAGTGGGAAAAATCTACCTTGTGCTCTTTGAGCGCATTGCGGATCACCTCTGACAGCTCATCATCAGCCAGATTGCCCAGATAAGCGGCTTCAACTCCCAGCCGGGACGCATGAACAGCCGTATTGACTGCATTTCCGCCGGGATGTGTGGTTCCTGTATTGATATAATAATCAATCACGTTATCGCCTAAACCGAGAAATTTCATTCCAATGCTTCCTTTCTATTTAATATCTTAATATCCGCCTTTTCTGTAATACCTTCGGATATCCAGAGAATGACCGGTGATTGCTTCCATATTTTTGCTGACCCGCTGGAGCACGGCAGCTATGATCACGGGAGAAAGAAGGCTTCGGAAAGAACTGCTGATACCGGGCAGGGCGTAATTTTCTGCATCAAAGCAGGTAAACTTTTTCGTGTGCTGGCTGGCAAATAATTTCACCTTTTCATCCAGAAACCTGGTAGGGCCTTGGGTCATTAAAAGGGTTATGCACACGTCCTCCTCTAAAAGCTCCAGGGTTCCATGGAAAAATTCAGGCGAGCTTACGGACTTTGTCTTAAGCCACAGGGATTCTTCTAATGTGCACATGGAATAGGAGTAAGCCACAGGCCAAAGATCCCCGGAACCGACCCAGATATGATAAGGCTCCCTGCAATATTTTTCCGCATATTCCAGGCAGAATGGATCCGCCTGCTTCCGTACCGCCACCAGGGCTGATGCCAGATGCTTCATTTCATCCGCAAACCGGGGATAATCAGGAAAAGCGCCCCGGTTGTAGAGGAGCCGGCCTATGAGAAGATAAAATACCAGCTCCTGAGGGCGTCCGTTTCCATAGGTAATGCAGAAATCCGAAAGCTTCTCAAGAGGGGAATTAGGGACGCCGGTTACAGATACCAGGCGCACGCCCTTTTGTTTTAAATAACGGGCCGCTTCTAACGTATCCGGAGTGTCTCCGGATTTTGATGTGAGAAATGCTGCGGTTTTATCCGTGATCCGGTTGCAGCCCATGGCCGTTAAATCTGCAGAGATCATGGAGCCTGAGGGTATGGAGGAATTCCGGTTGATCCACAGCTCAAAGGGCAGCATCATAGCCATGGACCCGCCGGAGGAGGTGAAAAATAAAAGATCAAATCCATCCTTTGTCAGGGTATCGGCTATTTTTTCAATGGACTCCCTCTGGCTGTAAATAATGTCTCCGTTTTTTATCATTTGTTCTTCATTAAAATTGATCATTGCTGACATCCCTTTCACATGCGCAGGGGCCCTACAGGAGATAGGCGGATTCTTCCAGATCTTCCTGTACGGCCCCCGGCAGAATTCTATGTGATTCCTTCCGTGAGTTACATGATTTTAAAGAAAGATAATACGATTGATACAAGGATAATGAAAATAATCAGCATCAGCGTATTAACATGTTTTTTCTTAAACAGCCAGTAAAGGGTAAATACAAACCCAAGAGGCAGTATGTTCGGCATGATGGAATCAAAGATTGCCTGTATGGACACGCCGCCGGGAGCCACCAGCGTTTCAGCAAAATGCAGGGACACGTAGCTTGGTATCAGACCGCCTACCACCATCATGCCCAGAATGCCCGCCGCCTTTGTGATGGCGCTGGCATTGGAGCTGATTAGGTCAACGGCTCCCACACCCATGTTATATCCCAGCCGGCCGAACCACAACCTTGATATGGCACCTATAAACCAGATGGCAATATAAAGAATGGGACCCAGTACAGATCCGCCGCTGGCAAGGGAGCAGCAGATGGCCGCTGATATGGGAAGCAGGGTAAACCAGAAAATAGCATCTCCCAGTCCTGCCAGTGGACCAAACAAACCGGTTTTAATGTTCTTGATTAAAGCTCTGTCCTGTCCGTTCTCTTCCAGGGAAAGGACAAGTCCCTGAAGGAAGGTGGCCATATGAGGCTCGGTGTTGATAAAGTCCATATTGTTTTTCATGGCATCCGCGATTTCTTCCTTCTGGCTGCCGTAAATTTTCTTTAATCCGGGAAGCAATCCAAGGCAGAAGCCAGGGGCCTGCATCCGCTCAAAGCTGAAGCAGGACTGTTCCAATATGGAAAGCAGGCTCATCTGGTTGATATCTTTTTTCGTCAATTTATTTCTAGATACCGTCATCGTCAGCACCTCCTACAGTTACGGCGTTCTTTTTGATGTTTTCATCATTGAGATAGCCAATGAATGCAACGGCGATTCCTGCGATAGCTACGGGAAGGATATTACCCAGCTTTAAGAATGTCATCATTAAGAAGCCTATGAAAAGATATGCCACGTTCTGCTTCTTAAGCATGACAACCAGTAACAGGGTAAGACCAACTGCAGGAAGCAGGCCGCCGGATATTTCGAAACCATGGATCAGCCATTCCGGGAACATGTTTACAAATCCTGCGATCTGGTTCTGCAATGCAAAAGCGGACAGGAATGTGATCAGGGCATAGATGCCTGCCTTGATTACAATTCCAAGGATAACGATTTGTGTAAATTTTTTCGTGTCCGCGTTCTCGCATGCATGATCCAGAGGACGTAAAAAGCCTGCAAAAGTGGTATTGCAGATAATTCCCACCCACTGCGCCAGCAAAGCAAAGGGCAATGAGAGTCCCAGAGCCGTTTCTGCGCTCTGGCCGGTAGTGAATGCAATGACCGTTGTCATCATGCCTGCCATAAGCGGATCAGGAGGAACCGTGCCTCCTACGGTCAGCAGACCCAGATAAGAAAGCTCTGCAACAGCACCGGCAGCTAGGCCTACCTGTACATCACCGAGGATAATTCCGGCGAAGAAGGCGACAACAATGGGGCGGAACCAGAAAAAGGCTTCCCAACAGGCATCACAGGCACAGATAAAAGCCAGTAAGGCCAGCAAAATCCCCTGGATTAAAGTGATTTGCATATAAAACCCTCCTTTTATTATTGAACCGCAAATCCTTCCTGCGGTTTTCGTTATTATAGACCATGGATTCCTTCTCGTTTCCCATGAATCATAACAAATGTTTTTACTTTACCTCAAAATCATGCTTTTTATCCCCCGGAGCGATCTGGATATACACATCGATCCCTTTCCCCCGAATCATTCTTAGGTCTTCTAAATCCTGTTCTCCCAGGTATACATGAGGCTCATTGGATACCTTTTTTCCAGGAGCCACATGCATGTTGCCGATACAGAGCTTATCAATGGGCACCCCTCCCTCGACCAGGACTCTGGCGGCCTGAGGATTCCGTACTACAATAAATATTTTCTGGCTTGGTGCTGCTTTATGAATGACTTCAATGGTCTTTTGAAGGGTAAAGAACCGAATTCCCACTCCCGTAGAATCCGCGGTCATCTTCATCAGAGACTGCTGTACCGGATCACCTGCAGCTTCGTCGTCTGCCACAACGATCAGGTTACATCCAATGGCTCCCACCCAGGAGCATCCAACCTGGCCATGTACCAGCCGGTTGTCAATCCTTGTTAATAGAATGTTGGGCATATGTTTGTCACTCCTTTTAAAATTTTGTATCCCCTTGGTATTTTGTACTCTTTTTTAAATTTTCACTCCTTTTTATAAAAAAAGTATAAATAATGTATAAATAAATCATAGTCTTATGAATAAAATTTGTCAATATGTAATTACAAATATTTGTATGTTTTTAATACATTCTTGACTATAATAACGGATATGATATAATTACTGCACAAAACACTTTCTGTCTCATTTTTACTAAAACAAAAAAAGGAGCGGTAACAAAATGAATGAAAAAATGAAAGAAACAATGATGACGTATGTGGAAGAGTCCCCTGAGGTAATACTTAAAAATATTAAAAACCGAAAGGAACTGACTGCCCCGCTGCTGGCAGAATATGAAAAAGGGGAATACGAAAACATCTGGATCGTTGCTTCCGGTTCCTCTTATAATGGCTCTTACTGCGCCCGCCAGTTTATGAGGAAGTATTTAAAATCGGAAGTAAAAATTGTATCACCTTTTACCTTTCTTTGCAGTGAGCATGATTTTACAGAGAAAGATTTTGTTTTTGTGGTTTCCCAAAGCGGATACAGCACCAATTCCATTGATGCCCTGAAAATGATCCGGGAACAGGGACGTGCTTCCATAGGAATTACGGGAAGTATCTCCAGCGACATGAAGGATTATGCGGATGTGCTGATTGATTATGGAGTGGGAGTGGAAACCGTAGGATATGTAACAAAGGGCGTGACCTCCTTTGCATTGTTTCTCATGCTGTTCACCCTTGAGGCTGCCGTAAGAAAAGGTCTGATGAGCGAGGAAGAGGCTGAGGCAGTATGCCGGGATATGGAAAAGGCGGCCAAGATCCATGAGACAGTACAAAAGGAAACCATGAAATTCTACGAAGACCATTATAAAGAATTCACATCAATGACCAATGCATATGTATGCGGATGCGGCGCCAATTACGGCACGGCTCTGGAAGGAGCCTTAAAGCTGGGAGAGACAGTAAAGATTCCTTCCACTGCGTATGAATCCGAGGAATTCCTTCATGGGCCAAATCTTCAGATGACCCCCGACTATACAGTATTTCTCATTGACGGAGGAAACAGCAGCAGCCGGATCCAAACCATTTTTCAAGCATGCAGAGAGGTGACTGACAGGGCATTTTTAATAACAAATCAGCCGGGATGTACCGGAGAAGGGATTTTAAATATTTCCTTTGAGCTTCCGGAATTGCTGACCCCATTGTGCTTCCTGCCGTTTTTCCAGATTCTTGCCTATCAGGCGACCACAGCCTTAAACCGCTGGAAACAGCATCCCCTGTTAAAGAAAATGAAAGATACTGCGGCATGTAAGACGGAAAACTATGGGAATCAGGATGAGGATGATTAAAGCTGCAGAGAAGAGCACTTATGGGAAATATTAAAATCAGCCAGAAATAGCTGGCAGCTTATTTTGACCACACCAGTTAAGAGCCTGGGCTTCCAATGAGATTGATTACGTGATCAATATTACCAAGCTAAAAGAGAAAAATTATCATTTTATAGAAGAGGAAATGGCAGAGATCATTGAAATGTGCCGGGTCGCCCTGAACGTGCAGCCTGATTTTATCAAAACCTCCACCGGCTTTGGAACGGGCGGAGCTGCCTTTAAAGATGTGGCTCTGATAAAGCGCATGGTAGGGGATGAAATCAAGATTAAGGCAGCAGGCCTGACTCCCTTAAAAAGTATTTTTATATTTAAATTAGGAAAGCTGTTAAGTGACTGAAAGTATTCTTGTAAAAACAGTCACTTAACAGCCTTTTTCGTCTTTTAATCAAGATATTGGCCATCAGGGCATTGCATTTGGTGCTGGAAAATATTATAATACGGAAATGCTGAACTTCATAAGTTAGTATACCAAGGAGGCACACATGGTACATGTTAAAAACATAATAAAAATTTTTGCCGGTGACTTAAAGCGCATTGCGCTTAATCCGGTGGCCGTTATCATTGCTCTGGGCCTTACGCTGATTCCGGCCTTATACGCATGGTTTAACATTGCTGCAAGCTGGGATCCCTATGCCAATACAAAGGGGCTTAAGGTTGCGGTTGTGAACCTGGATGAAGGAGCGTCCATTGACAATATATTTGATACGGATATTGATGATTCTGCCATTAATATCGGTGAAATGATCCTGGATGAGCTGAGAAAGAATGAACAGATCGGCTGGCAGTTTGTCAATAAGGAAGAGGCAATTGAGGGAGTGGAATCAGGCAAATATTATGCTGCAGTCATTGTTCCGGAAGATTTCAGCTTAAAAATTTCAAGTGTTCTGACTTCTCACATTGAGCGCCCGGTGCTTCAGTATTATGTAAATGAAAAGAAAAATGCCATTGCCACAAAAATCACCGGCAAGGGAGTGGAGAGTGTTCAACAGCAAATCAATGAGACTTTCATCAATTCCACTTCAAAAGTGGTTGGAAAGATTCTGAACAAATATTCAGATGAATGGGATGTTAACAAAGAAACAGACAGGAATGATGCCGTCAGCTCTCTTACGGAAGTAAGGGAAGATTTGAATCAGCTGGTGGATACCATCGTCATGCTTCAGTCCACCCTCCGAACCGTTAACAGCTTAAACGACGGCATGAAGGGAACCCTTCCGGATGTGAGCAAAATGATTGATTCAGGCGGAAAAACAGCTGAAAGCGCAAAAACCCTCATTGATTCCTCCAGAGGTTTTTCAGATACAATGACAGGGGGCCTTAAGGATACCCTGGATAATATCATGCAGATAGAGGAATCCGTGTACGAATCCTTCCAGGTGATAGGCAAGCTTACGGATACATCCGCAGATGGGGCTTTGGATGCATTAAAAGCCATGGAAAATCTGGTTGCAGGAAGCATCAGCCAGTGTAACAGTGTAAGCAGGGTTTTGGGAGAGATCAACCAGAAGCTGCCCATTCCCTTAAAAGAGGTAACAACTCTTCAGCAGCAGCTGGCAGATTCGGTGAAACAGCAGCAGGATCTGGTTAAGAAGCTGCAAACGGCCCAGCAGACCGTAAAGCAGACAAAAAGGCTGCCAGATACCATGGAAAAGGATATTGGAGATTCTCTTGATACGGTTTATAATTCCATATCAGACATCCTTGACTTTTATAATGGAAAAGTGGATATCCCCTTAAAAGACAGTCTTGATAAGACCTATGATGCCCTGGGAGTCACTGCAGGAGCATTGGACAGCATTGGAACCATGGTAGGACAGATTGATACCACCTTAAGCAGCGTAACCGCTTCAACCCAGAGCCTGATCCAGGCATTGGACAGCGCGGTCAGCCTGATGAACAGGAGCCAGAAACGGGTGGATGATATGATTGACGGTGTAAACAAGCTGGCGGACAATGAACAGCTGAATAAAATCATGGATATCATGAAGAATGACCCCAATCAGGTCAGTGATTTTCTGATGATGCCTGCGGATATGGCCACCAACACAATTTATCCGGTAGAAAATTATGGTTCTGCCATGGCTCCCTTCTATACCATTCTGGCTATTTGGGTAGGAGGACTTATTCTGGTGGCACTGGTAAAATGCAAGGTGGAAGAGAGCAGGTGCCAGGGGCTTAAGCTGTATGAGACTTATTTTGGAAGATATCTTACCTTCATGATGTTTGGAATCGCTCAGGCCCTGGTAGTGTCCCTGGGAGATTTGTATATGCTGAAGATCCAGTGCCTTTATCCTGGGAAGTTTGTGCTTGCAGCCGTGGCAGCCAGTATCATATTCACCAGTATTATTTATTCTATGACAGTCTCCTTTGGAGATGTGGGTAAAGCCATTGTGGTAGTTTTTATGGTTATTCAGGTAGCAGGCTCCGGCGGTACATTTCCCATACAGGTGACTCCCCGGTTCTTCCAGATGGTAAATCCTCTGCTTCCCTTTACCCACCTCATAAATGCCATGAGGGAGTGTGTGGGAGGAATTTATGAGGATGCTTATTGGAGAGACATACGAAACGTGCTGGTCTATATTCCCATATCACTGCTGATTGGGATCGTATTGCGGAAGAAGGTGTTAAAACTGAATGAATTTTTTGAAGAAAAACTCAGCCAAACAGGGATTATGTAAAGTAAGGAAAGAAAAGAAGCCGCTGGGAGTCAAAGGCTGGCTGGCCTGTATTAGCGCAGGAGTATTGCTTTTTGTTGTACTTGGGGTTTTAACATGGAATTATCTTCCTGTGTATTATGCCAGGTTTTACTTAACCCGTTCGGTGCTGCAGACCAGGGGAAGGCTGGTGGATCTCTGGGGCAAGGATCCGGAAGGAGAAGGGATTGATGAAGGTTCCCTAAAGCTGGTGGCTGATGAAGTAGAATGGAACGGTCATTCGGTGCTGGTGCTTCCGGGAGGGTTTGGAATCTCCTGGAAGGAGCAGCGGAATGAGGAAAACACCTTTGCCCAGGGAAGCCTTGACGTGTATTTTCTGGGAGCAATAAGAGACGGGGTCCACTATTGGGCTGATAAGGAAAATGCAGTGATTTCTGTTCCCGGGATCACCGGAGCAACCATAAGGACCGGCCAGGAAGCATTAAAAGAGGTTGTGGGATTTTCCCTTGCCCCGGAAGAGAAGGGCCAATTAAGGGATCGGCTGGAGACCTTAAAAAAAGATGCGGTGCACATGATAAACCGCAGCCAGATTGAATTTACGGGAAGGGATAAGAATGGCGTAACAATTAAGGCATCGGTCCCCTCTCCGCTTTTTGACGCTTATATGAGTGAAATAGGAGAACTCCTTGAAGAAGGACCTGGAAAGGATATGAAAGAGTGGGCACAGATGCTGAAGGAACGGAAAACCCAGGGAGAGATACAGGAAATCCTGTTTTCCATTGACAAACAGTTACATATAACGGACATCAAGGCAGAGGGCCTGGTGGATATGAGCCTTTTGCTGGAACCTAATGAAGGACTGGAGGCGGCAGGGAGCATAACACTTCAGGAGAGAGAATTTGATGTGAGCACAAGGGTGTATTTTGGCAATGGCCAGGAAGGAAAGAGGGCTTTTCAGATACCGGAATTAAATATCACATATCATAATGAAAGGTTCCGGCTGGGCCTGAAGCTGAGCGGAGGATATGAAGGCGGTAAAATTTCTTCTGAGATATTGGATTATGGGAAGCTGTCCGGAACCGGGGGAGAATCTGCTGATGACGGATTGCGGCAGATTAAGGATGAGTTTTTAAAAAGAACGGGGCAGTTGAGCCTTGACATTTATGAGTAAATAAAAAAATCTATTGACAAATACAACTGTAACTTTTATAATAACAGTAAAGATACTGAAACTTGTAAAGTTACAGTTATCCCACAGGCAATAATCCAAAAAACGGGGATATTTAAAGCAATAATGATAAAACTATAAAAAAGAGGACCGTCAGCTGGAACCATTGCAGAGGATGAACTGTTCATTATATGATACAGCGGCATATCCGGAAGGCAGGGGAATGCTGTGATTATTGAATAAAAGATGTTTTTTGTGAATACACAAAGAGCAGGTTAAGAAGGAGGAACATGATATGGCAGTATTAACATTGACACAGGAGAATTTTGAGGCGGAAGTAGTAAAGTACAGCGGGATTGTGCTGGTGGATTTCTGGGCGACCTGGTGCGGCCCCTGCAAGATGTTTGCACCTGTAATAGACGAAATTGCAGCCGCGAATCTTCCTGATGTAAAGGTGGGCAAAGTGGATGTAGACCAGCAGCCGGATCTGGCAGGGCAGTTTAAGGTCATGAGCATTCCGACACTTGTGATTTTTAAGGATGGAAAGGCAGCCACAACTTCCGTTGGAGTTAAATCCAAGAAGGACGTTTTGGAAATGATCGAGAAGTTAAGATAAAAACACAGGAACGGACCACGGGCCATCCGGATATCGGAAAGGCTGGTGGTCTTTTTTTGTATATTAACAGGTTTTTTAACTGCCGTCCGGAGGGGAGTCTGTTTTCAGAATCTTTGTTCCAGATTTTTACTGCTTTCGGATGCTGCCATTTTCGTATATGATAGATTACATAAGTAGTTGTTGACATTCCCCTATACAGGAAGGATTATACTAAGTTCATCAGTACAAGGAAGCTCATAAATGAAACAGTAACCTAATAATGAACGCTTAAACAAAAGCATATGCTTATGGGGGTTTCAATGGAAGAAAAAAAATTGTTTTCAATAGGGGAAGTTAGTAAGATCTGTAACATTTCTACAAAAGCCTTGCGGTTTTATGATAAGATCGGGATTATATCTCCTGATATGATCTGCAAGGAAAACAGCTACCGGTATTATAACAAAGAGTCGCTTCTGACTGTTCCGGTGGTAAAGTACTACAAACAAATGGGGTTTAAACTGGAAGAGATGGAGGGGCTGGTAGAAGGTAATACTTATTATTACCTGGAACAGAATTTCCGCAATAAGATTGACCAGCTGCGCCTTCAGGAGCAGCAGATCCATAACAGCTATATTGCGGTTAAGGATTGGTATGAGCTGATACAGGAAGCTAAACTGGTGCTCCAAAACGATGTGAATGATGTTTCCGTAAAGTATATACAGCCGGTGACCTACTGCGGCATGGAACAGGACTTTGGCTACAATTACATGGAATCCATCATTAACATCGAATGGACCAATCACTTAGAATCGGCTGAGAATGAGATTACAGGGCCGGTAATCTTAAAATTCGAATCATTTGAAGAAAAGATGGCAGGCACGTGCAGCCGTGCCAGGATCATGCAGCAGGCCATTCATCCATGCAAGGACTGTTTAAACAGGCAGGTCTTTGGCGGATTTATGGCTGCATCGGTTTATCATATCGGTAAGCATGAATCAATTGATGAAGAGTATGAGAAAATACTTAACTGGGCGGCTAAACGAGGTTATAAATGTGGGAAAGAAAGCTTTGAACGGTATGTGGTGGATTACTGGACTACCAGAGATCCGGCTGAATTTGTTTCAGAAGTAATCGTTCCCATATACAGAGAATAAGGGAGCATATGGAATCGGTTGGCTTCCCTGGATACGGCGTTTTAAAAGGACGCTGTACCGGGGGAGCCATTTTGATTTTTAGGAGGTGGCAGCTGCTCCCAATATTTGGAGCATAAAAAAGTTTAAAAACCGGTTGACATTCCCCATAGGGGGAAGATTTATACTAAATGCATAGAAAAACACAAAGCGATTCCGTAAAATTAGTAACATTAACTGGCGTGATGTGTTTTCTAACGTTTTCAGCTGAACGTGAATAAAAAAGCAGAGAAACAGGCTAACATGAATTTTGTGCAGTATTCAAATGGGGAAGGAAAACTTAGATGACAGAAGCACGAAAAAAATTTAAAGCAATTGGCATATCAACAGGCTTGGTATCTGGACTTATGTATGGGTTATATACCACATTTGTTTTGATCGCCGGTTATTACAAGCCACTTGCCGGGGCAGTGGGATTGTTTGCTGCTCCCTATGTAACCTCAGGCCTGAATGATTTATTTGCAGGTCTCTGGCTGACCGCTTATAACGTAAAGACCGGAAGAATCCGGGAGATCGGAAGAAGCATAAGCCTGTTCCCGGGAAAAATTATCCTGATCGGCTCTCTGGTGGGCGGCCCCATAGCAAGCGGTGCCTATCTGATGGGACTTGCCATGGCAGGAGCTTATGCCATACCCATCTCCGCCATGTACATTCTCTTTGGAGCGTTGTTCGCAAGGATTTTCTTAAAACAGAAGATCGTTCCCAGAGTTGGCATTGGAATGGTGATCTGTGTGGTGGGAGCCATTGTCATTAACTGGGTAAAGCCGGAAGGCAGCACGAATTTTACCCTTGGAATCATCTGCGCCTTTGTTGCGGCCATAGGCTGGGCTTTGGAAGGCGTGTTTGCAGCTTACGGAAGTGCCATGCTGGATACCGATGTGGTGATCAACATCCGCCAGCTTTTATCCGGTGTTGTGGATCTGTTTGTTATTTTGCCGATTGCAGGAGGCATGGGACTTTTAAAAGGCACTCTTTTTTCCCTGCCGCCGGTTTTGTGGCTGGTGATCGCCGGATTTTGCGCCGCAGTATCCTACTTGTGCTGGTATAAATCCAACAGCACGGTTGGCTGTGCCATGGGTATGTCACTGAATATTACCTACGCGTTTTGGGGCGTGCTGTTTTGTATCCTGTTTTTAAAACAGCCTGTGACCCCGACCATAATCATTGGTTCCATTATAATCATTCTGGGCGCGGTTTTAGTATCCGTAGACCCATTTGAATTGCTCATAAAAAAGGAGGAAGTAAGCAATG
Organism: Lachnospiraceae bacterium; assembly: GCA_902363835.1. Taxonomy (GTDB): domain Bacteria; phylum Bacillota; class Clostridia; order Lachnospirales; family Lachnospiraceae; genus Lacrimispora. The sequence goes on along the minus strand of CABJBM010000012.1, from coordinate 106,783 downwards.
AAATTTGATGCATTAGGAATGATCGAGACAAAGGGCCTGATCGGCTCCATTGAAGCTGCAGATGCAATGGTAAAGGCAGCAAATGTGACTCTGGTAGGAAAAGAATTTGTAGGCGGCGGTCTTGTTACCGTTATGGTAAGAGGCGACGTAGGTGCTGTAAAGGCAGCCACCGATGCAGGTGCTGCAGCAGCCCAGAGAGTTGGAGAACTGGTTTCCGTTCATGTAATCCCCCGTCCTCACGCTGAGGTTGAAATCATTCTTCCAAAAGACAAAAAGGAGTGTAAATAATGAGTAACCAAGGAATGACATCTGCATCCGCGGATACAAAAATGGCTGCGGTAAACAAAAAATTCAGGACAACCGGAATGACAACCGGTGCATTATCCGGACTCACATACGGGATCTATACCGTACTTGTACTGGTTGCCGGATATTATGAACCCCTTGTCAGCGCGGCAGGGCTTTTGGCAGGACCATATGTGTGTTCCGGCTTAAACGATCTTTTCGCAGGAATCTGGCTGACTGCTTATAATGCAAAAAGCGGCCGTATCCGTGAAATGGGAAGAAGCCTTAATACATTCCCTGGTAAAATGATCGTCATCGGATCCCTTCTTGGAGGTCCCATAGCCAATGGCGCTTACTTAGTAGGCCTTGCTATGGCCGGTGCTTATGCCATTCCGATTTCTGCATTATGCAGTTTGTTCGGTGCAATTTTTGCGTGGATCTTTTTAAAACAGAAAATCACTAAGAGAGTTATGCTGGGTATGCTGGTATGCGTAGCCGGTGCCATCATCATCAACTGGACAAAGCCTGAAGGCAGTGATAACTTCACCCTGGGAATTATCTTTTCCTTTATTGCAGCTATCTGCTGGGCTTTAGAAGGTGTATTCGCCACTTACGGCGGAGCCATGATCGATACTGATGTAGCAGTAAACTTACGCCAGCTGATTTCCGGTATTGTGGATTTATTCGTGATCCTTCCAATCGTCGGGGGCATGGGACTGCTGGGCGGAACCCTTTTTGCAGGAATTCCAGCCATCTGGCTTGCAGTATCCGGCTTAAGTGCTGCAGTGTCATTCCTCTGCTGGTATAAGAGCAACTCCACGGTTGGATGTGCTGTGGGAATGTCCTTAAATGTAACCTATGCGTTCTGGGGAGTTTTCTTCTGTATCCTGTTTTTGGGACAGGCAGTGACACCTACGATTGTAATCGGTTCCTTTGTAATCGTATTCGGTGCGATTCTGGTAACCATGAATCCACTGGATTTATTCAGGAAAGGGGAATAAAGAAATGTTATTACCTGCAAGAACAGCAGTTTTAAATTATTTATATGGGGTAAAAAATGCGGATATCGGCCAGATTATGGAGGCTTTAAGACCTCTTTACGGCGGAGAACGCCAGTTTACCAAAGATCGTTATCTGGATCATGTCATGTCTTTGGAGGCAAACGGTATGGTCAGCTTATGCGGCTATGATCTGGATCAGAACGGGGAACTGCGTATGTGTTACGAAATTAACGATGACGGAAGAAACGCAGTTGACAAATACGTGGATAAGAAATACCGCAAATAAATAGAGGAGGTTTACAACGGTGAGATATTACGGAGATGAAGCTTTAGGGCTTGTAGAGACTGTTGGACTGGTTCCGGCACTGGAAGCTGCGGACAAAATGTTAAAGGCAGCTGATGTAGAATTGATTTCCTATGAAAACGTAGGTTCCACCCTGGTGACCATAATGGTAAAGGGTGATGTGGCAGCGGTGCGTTCCTCTGTAGATGCAGGAGCAGAAGCAGCGGCAGCCATCGGCAAGATGACTGCAAAGAACGTGATGCCAAGGCCCATCAAAGAGGTGGGAGACATTGTGTCCGTGCATGATATTGACGCATAGAGAAAGGAAAACAGGATATGGAAAGATATGAAGCCATAGGAGCAATCGAAACATTTGGTCTGGTATTTGTTCTCGAAGCGGCTGATGCAATGTGCAAAGCAGCAGATGTGGAACTGGTCGGTTATGAAAACGTAGCTTCCGGTTATATTTCAGTTCTTGTTCGGGGAGATGTGGGAGCCTGCAAGACGGCTGTAGAAGCAGGAATCAAGGCGGTAAAGGATATGGGAGCGGAAGTTTACAGCTCAATAGTCATTCCAAGACCTCATCCCCACCTTGAAAAAATCATCAGACGATATGCCTTAATAACTGCTCCTGAACAGGAATAGCAGGCATCCCGGATGAAGGGAGAAAAGGAAATGAGTTTTGTAGATAAGGATCTGCTCTCCATACAGGAGGCAAGGATTTTAATGGAAAGTGCGCGGGAAGCCAGAAATACCATGCTCACCTTTCACCAGGAAAAGCTTGATCTCATTACCGGCACCCTGGCTGCGGCAGCAAAGGAAATGGCGGAAGAGCTGGCAGTTATGTCCGCAGAAGAAACCGGATACGGACGCTTTCAGGACAAGTACGTAAAAAATACCTTTGTCTGCAATTTCCTGCCGGAACGCTTAAAGGATATGAGATGCGTCGGCATCTTAGAAGAAGATTCCCGGTCAAAAACCATGAAGGTAGGTGTTCCTGTGGGCGTGATTGCCGCCCTGACGCCGGCAGTGAGCCCGGTTTCTACGGCGATTTACAACGTTCTGATTGCCGTTAAGTCAGGCAATCCCATTGTTATCGCCCCTCATGAAAGGGCAAGGAAGGTAACAGGCAGGCTGCTTGACCGGCTTATGGAGGCAGGAAGATCCTGCGGCCTTCCGGAAGGAGCCATCGGGTATTTAAAGACAGTAACAAGGGCAGGTGCCTTAGAGCTGATCCGCCACCCGGCAGCTGCCATGGTGGTTAATACCGGAGTTCCACAGCTGTGCCGGGAGGCGGCAGAAAGCGGTAAGCCTTATATTTACGGCGGCACCGGAAACGGACCGGTCTTTGTTGAGAGGACGGCCGATGTAAGGCAGGCAGTAGAGGATATCATAGCCAGCCGCACCTTTGATTATGGAATCGTGTCCGCAGCCGAGCAGTATATGGTGGTGGACAGCCTGATTGCCGCAGAGGTAAAGGCTGAAATGATCAGGAACGGAGCCCACTTCATGAACGAGGAAGAGGAAAAAAAGCTCATCCAGCTCCTCTGTCTGGAAAGCGGGAAGGCTGATACGGAAATTATGGGAAGGCCGGCAGCAGAGCTTGCGGGCAGGGCAGGATTTACTGTGGCAGAGTCCACAACTGTGCTGGTTTCGGAACAGAAGTATATTTCTGACATGAATCCCTTTGCAAAAGAGCTTCTGTGCCCGGTATTAGCCTATTACATCGAAAATGACTGGATGCACGCCTGTGAAAAATGCATGAGCCTTCTGGTCAATGAAAGCCATGGACATACTCTGGTGATCCATTCCAGGGATGAGGAAGTAATACGCCAGTTCGCTTTAAAGAAGCCGGTGGGCAGGGTTCTTGTGAATACCCCGGCTACCCTGGGCAGCATGGGAGCCACCACGAATCTGTTTCCGGCCATGACCCTTGGAAGCATTACGGCAGGGGCCGGAATCACGGCGGACAACGTTTCCCCTATGAATTTCATCTACATACGAAACGTGGGATATGGAGTCCGGGAAGCGAAAGAGTTCCTTGGAACAACAGGGAAAACTTTAGGCGGATATGGGAAGGCTCTTGAGACAAAGGGAAACTGTGAAGATGCAAAAGCGCTCCTGAAACAGATTTTGGAAACCTTGTCCAAAGAGCTGGATGATAAGTGTTGAAAGAAAAGCGTCTTTCAACCTTGAATTTGTGAATCAACTGGATATGCAAGCATATCCGCTTGATTCATTAGGTGGCAAATAATCGAAAGAGAGGGAAATCAGATTGGATATTCGTGAATTTTCAAATAAATTTGTGGAAGCAACGAAGAACATGACACCGGAAGAAAGAGCTTCTCTGATGAAAATGTTTGAAACTGTTTCCGATGAAATCAACAAAAAAGAGCCTGTTACCCAGGCGGCAGCATGCTGTGAAGAGGGATCAGAGATACCGGATGGCATTACTTCAAGACTTCAGAAATTAAAGGAAAGTTACTTGAAGCATAAACCATCTATCACAACCTACCGTGCAAGGGCCATTACCAAGATCGCAAAAGAAAATCCTGGTATGCCAAAGATCATGCTTCGTGCAAAATGCTTCCGTTACTGCTGTGAAACAGCGCCCCTGGTCATTCAGGACAACGAGCTCATTGTAGGCGCTCCCTGCGGCGCTCCCCGTGCAGGCGCATTCTCCCCGGATATCGCATGGAGATGGATGGTAGATGAGATTGATACCATTGGAACACGCCCTCAGGATCCTTTCTATATTTCCGATGAAGACAAGAAAATCATGAAAGAAGAGCTGTTCCCCTACTGGTCCGGCAAATCGGTTGATGAGTATTGTGAGGATCAGTACCGTGAAGCAGGCGTATGGGAATTATCAGGTGAATCCTTTGTATCTGACTGCTCTTACCATGCCATCAACGGCGGCGGAGACTCTAACCCCGGCTATGATGTGATCCTTATGAAGAAGGGCATGCTGGATATTCAGCAGGAAGCCAAGGATCATTTAGAAGAACTGAAATATGAGAACCCTGATGATATTGAGAAGATTTATTTCTACAAATCCATTATCGATACAACAGAAGGCGTTATGATCTATGCAAAGAGACTTTCCCAGTATGCGGCTGAGCTTGCGGCAAAGGAAACCAATCCAAAGCGTAAGGCAGAACTGTTAAAGATTTCTGAAGTAAATGCTTACGTTCCTGCTCACAAGCCAAGAACCTTCTGGGAAGCGATCCAGGCTGTATGGACCATTGAATCCCTGCTTGTAGTGGAAGAAAACCAGACCGGTATGTCCATCGGACGTGTTGACCAGTATATGTATCCATTCTACAAAGATGATATTGAATCCGGACGTATGAATGATTTTCAGGCATTTGAGCTTGCCGGCTGTATGCTGATCAAGATGTCCGAGATGATGTGGATCACCAGTGAAGGCGGTTCCAAATTCTTTGCAGGCTACCAGCCGTTTGTAAATATGTGCGTAGGCGGTGTGACCCGCAGCGGACATGATGCCACCAATGATTTAACTTACTTACTTATGGATGCAGTCCGCCATGTAAAGATTTACCAGCCATCTCTTGCATGCCGTATCCACAACAAGTCTCCGAAAAAGTACATGAAAAAGATCGTAGATGTGGTTCGTTCCGGTATGGGATTCCCGGCTTGCCATTTTGACGATGCCCACATCAAGATGATGCTTGCAAAAGGCGTATCCATTGAAGATGCGCGGGATTATTGTCTCATGGGCTGTGTGGAGCCTCAGAAATCAGGACGTCTCTATCAGTGGACCTCCACTGCTTATACCCAGTGGCCAATCTGTATTGAGCTTGTGTTAAACCACGGAGTTCCCTTATGGTATGGCAAGCAGGTTTGCCCGGATATGGGTGACTTAAGCAACTTCAAAACTTATGAAGAGTTTGAAGCAGCCGTAAAAGAAGAGATAAAATATATTACAAAGTGGACTGATGTTGCCACCGTAATTTCCCAGCGGGTTCACAGAGACTTAGCTCCAAAGCCTCTCATGTCCATCATGTACGAAGGCTGTATGGAAAAGGCCAAGGATGTATCCGCAGGCGGTGCCATGTACAACTTCGGACCTGGTGTGGTTTGGTCCGGACTTGCTACTTATGCGGACTCCATGGCAGCCATTAAAAAGCTTGTTTTTGAAGAGAAAAAATATACGCTGGAACAGATAAACGAGGCGTTAAAGGCAGACTTCGTGGGATATGACCAGATCCGCACCGATTGCCTCAATGCTCCAAAATACGGAAATGACGATGATTATGCAGATATCATTGCAGCTGACCTGGTTGACTTTACAGAGCATGAGCACAGACAGTATAAGACTTTATACTCTGTTTTAAGCCATGGTACCTTATCCATTTCCAACAACACCCCATTCGGACAGATGACAGGCGCTTCTGCCAACGGCCGTAACGCATGGCTGCCGCTTTCCGACGGCATCAGCCCGACCCAGGGCGCTGACTTCAAGGGCCCGACCGCTATCATCAAGTCCGTATCCAAGTTATCCAACGACAGCATGAACATCGGTATGGTTCATAACTTTAAAATCATGGCAGGACTTCTGGATACTCCGGAAGGAGAAGAAAGCCTGATCACCCTGCTTCGTACGGCATGCATGTTCGGAAACGGCGAGATGCAGTTCAACTACTTGGACAACAATACCTTAGTTGAGGCTCAAAAGCATCCGGAGCTGTACCGGGATTTAATCGTCCGTGTAGCCGGCTATAGCGCATTCTTTGTAGAGCTATGCAAGGATGTACAGGATGAAATCATAAGCAGAACCATGCTGACACATTTCTAAAAGAAAATGGAGAACAATCACAATGGACCATGGAACTACAGGAGAGATTGAACGTAAGGCGTTTATCTTTAACGTGCAGAAGTACAACATGTATGACGGGCCGGGTATCAGAACCCTGGTATTCTTTAAAGGCTGTCCCCTCCGGTGTAAATGGTGCTCCAATCCAGAAGGAATGGTGCGGAAATTCCAGGTGATGTATAAGCAGAATTCCTGTGTAAACTGCGGGGCGTGCGCTGATGTGTGCCCCGTGGGAATCCATGTGATGTCCAGTGAGACCGGAAAACATGAAATCCTGCGGGAAAAGGATTGCATTGGATGCATGAAATGCAAGAATGTCTGCCCCAATGCAGCGCTGACCATTGCCGGAGAAGTTAAGACCATTTCGGAACTGCTTAAAATCGTGGAAGAGGATGCTGCCTTTTATGATATTTCAGGCGGAGGCGTGACCCTTGGCGGCGGTGAAGTGACTGCCCAGCCGGAAGCAGCGTTAAATCTGTTAATGGCCTGCAAACAGGAAGGAATCAATACGGCCATTGAGACCTGCGGTTATACAAAAACAGAAACTATTTTAAAGATTGCGGAGTATGTGGACTTATTCCTTTTTGATATCAAGCATATGGACCCTGTCCGCCACAATGAGCTGGTAGGAGTGAACAATGAACAGATCCTTACCAATCTTAAAGAACTGCTTCACCACCGTTTCAATGTGAAGGTCCGCATGCCAATGCTGAAGGGAATCAATGACAGCCGGGAAGAGATCGAGGCGGTCATTAAATTCTTAATGCCCTTCCGTGATTATAAAAATTTTAAGGGAATTGACCTGCTTCCATACCATAAGCTGGGCGTTAACAAATACAATCAGCTTGATATGGAATACCCCATTGAAGGTGATCCAAGCTTAAGCGCGGAGGATTTGGACCGGATTGAAGGGTGGATGAAGGAATATCAGTTCCCGGTCACTGTGGTAAAGCATTGAGAAAGGGGGGAGAGACCGTGATTGAAATGCAGCGCGTCATAGAGGAGTCCGTTCCGGGCAAGCAGGTGACCATAGCCCATGTGATCGCATCTCCCATACGGGAGGTGTATGAATGCCTTGGCATTGATGAAATGGGAGCCATCGGAATTCTCACCCTGTCCCCTTTTGAAACCTCCATCATTGCAGCGGACATTGCGGCAAAGGCAGCAGACGTGGAGGTGGGCTTTTTAGACCGTTTCACAGGCTCTGTAATCATTGCAGGCGATGTGGACAGCGTGGAAACCGCTTTGACTGCGGTATGTGATACTTTAAAGCGGGGGCTGGGTTATATGGTGCCTCCGGTAACAAAAACATGAGAAAAAAGAGAATCATGATCATCGGTCCCGGCGGCAGCGGGAAAACTTCCCTGGCCAATGCCATAAACGGTTTTAGCGGTCCGGCCAGAAGAACCCAGAACATGGTGTATGGAGAAAAGACTCTGGATGTGCCGGGGGTTTATTTGGAAAGTCCCTGGATGCACAAACATATTATTGCGGCGGCACAGGATGCCTCCCATATGCTGATGCTGGTAGACCAGTCCTCATGCCGGGAAAGTTACCCGCCCGGATTTGCAAAAGCCTTCCGTGTTCCGGTCATCGGTGTAATTACGGGAAGCGGGGAAAAACCGGAAAATGATAGCTGGTGTATCCGTCAGTTAAAAAAAGCCAGGATTCAGGAGCCTTATTACCATATCAATCTGTCTGACAGGACCGGCCTTCATGAATTAATGGAAGCTTTAAAATAAAAGGAAATGCCCAAAATACGTGGGCAAATAAGAGGAAAGGAGGGAAATGTAACGTGGAGCAATTTGTAATGAATACAAAGGTATATATGGGATCTTCCTGTCTGGATAAGATAAAGGAACTCCCTGTGACAAAGGCTTATATTATCTGTGACCCCTTTATGGCCCAGTCCGGAAAGGTGGACTGGATTACAGAGCTTTTGCAGGAGAAGGGGAGCAGCTATGAAGTGTTTTCCGAGGTAGTGCCTGATCCGACCATTGAAGTAGTTTCAAAGGCCATCGGTAAAATGAAGTGTTTTGGTCCGGATGCAGTGATTGCCCTTGGCGGGGGATCTGCCATTGATACGGCAAAGGCGGCAAGCCATATTTACAGCCAGATGGGAAATGAGAGACTGTTTTTGATCGCAGTCCCCACAACCAGCGGTACCGGCAGTGAAGTGACCAATTTTTCTGTGATCTCCGATCCTCAGGCTCAGGCGAAATATCCGCTGCGATCCGACAGCATGGTGCCGGATGCCGCCTTTCTTGATCCCCGTTTTACGGTGTCGGTTCCGCCTCACATTACGGCGGATACCGGAATGGATGTTTTAACCCATGCCCTGGAAGCCTATGTTTCAACCAATGCAGGTGATTTTACTGATGCCTGTGCGGAAAAGGCTGTGAGACTGGTATGGAGCTATCTTGCACGTACCGTTTTAGACGGCAGCGACATGGAGGCAAGAACTCACATGCACAATGCATCCTGTCTGGCAGGAGTTGCGTTTAACGGAGCTTCCTTAGGGCTTTGCCACAGCATGGCTCATGCTCTTGGAGCGCGCTTTCACATTCCGCACGGAAGAAGCAATGCCATCCTGCTTCCCCATGTCATCAGCTACAATGCCGGCCTGGAAGACGCCGGTGAACAGAAAGCCTGCGTCAGATATGTGGCAATCGCAAACATGCTTGGAATTGCAGCCGGAACAGATAAGGCTACGGTACACGGCCTGGTGCGTCACATTAAGAATCTTATGAATAAGATCAAAATACCTCAGCAGATTACAGATTTAAAGATTGATAAAGACGAATTTGAACAGGCTGTACGGGAAATGGCAGAAAAGGCTTTGGCTGACAACTGCACATTGACCAATCCAAGAGTGCCTGGGGCAGAAGAAATTGAAGCCATCTATAGGAAACTGTGTAAGGGGGGCTGTTAATGAAATTCATCACGGAAGACGATTTGAGGATTTTATTCAGAAAAGACCCCTTTACCTCTTATGACCTCCCTGTGGGAACCAGACTGACACCCGGAGCCCGCCAGTTCCTGGTGGACAAGAAGATTCCCATAAGTGACGATCCCATGATGGTAAAACGAAAAAATGAAAAACCTGGAGAGAAAAAAGAGAACGCACCGGAAAAAGAAGTCTGCCCGGACCGTTTCTTACTGAGAAAGAAAACCCTTCAGGCGCAGTTTCTGGAGGCAGGCCTGGAATTATTAAATAGGGATGTGCTGTTGGCGGAACAGATCTTTGATCTGGAACGCAAACTTTCCGACTCAGGGAAAGAAAGCAGGGAAGCGGAAATTTCTTTTGAACCCTGTACCGGATTTCATAAGGAAAACTTTAACCAGCCTTCCTGTGACTGCTTTGAGATCACAGGCTTTCATGCACAGTCAGAAAAGGGAAAGGAAATTGTTCTTCTGCACCGTCTGCGCTGCAGCGTAAGGGAGCTGGCTGCTGAAAACCAACAGGCTGGCCTTGACCCGATCATCAACCGCTTATCACAGATGATATGTCTGGAATATGGAGGAAAAACATGTCAAAGGAAGAAATAACATTTGATGGCTGCAATGAACTGGTGAGCAAGTTTGAAGCAGTTGTTAAGCAGCCCATTATTGGCGGCTCCTCTGTTTACTATACCGGAGTTGATTTGGGAACGGCGTGTGTGGTCCTGGCTGTTTTAGATAAGAATTACAAACCTGTGGCAGGCGCTTACCGGTATGCGGATGTAGTACGGGATGGAATGGTAGTGGATTACATCGGTGCCATCCGGATTGTGCGGGAGCTGAAGGAAGAGCTGGAGGAAAAGCTGGGCACAGAGCTGTATTTTGCTGCGGCAGCCATTCCTCCGGGTACTGATTCCCTGGACGGAGGAGCCATTAAGAACGTGGTCCAGGGAGCTGGATTTGAGATCACAGCCCTTCTCGATGAGCCTACGGCGGCAAACGCAGTTTTAAAAATAAAAAACGGTGCAGTGGTTGATATCGGAGGCGGTACCACCGGAATCTCCATTCTAAAGGATGGAAAGGTGGTGTATGTGGCGGATGAACCAACAGGAGGGACTCATTTTTCCCTGGTGATCTCCGGTGCTTATCAGATGTCCTTTCAGGAGGCAGAGGTTTATAAGCGAAAGGAAGAAAACCATAAAGAACTTCTGCCGGTTTTAAAGCCGGTTGTGGAGAAGGTGGCTTCCATCATAAGCCGCCATATTAAAGGACATGATGTGCAGGAAATCTATCTGGTAGGCGGAACCTGCTGCCTTACGGGGATTGAGGCAATCATTGAAAAGCAGACGGGAATCAGGACACAAAAACCTGAGAACCCAATGTTTGTAACTCCTCTTGGAATCGCATTTTCCTGTACGCAGGAAGAGCTGGCATAAAGGATGTGGACAATATGGAATACCGTATAATTAAATCACCGTCAAAGGGAACTATGGATATTTTAAACCGCAGAAAAGGCTCCGGCGCCTCCTCCCCCATAGGACCGGCGGACGCAGTAGGACTGATACAGGGCAGAATCATTGAAATGGTCTGCGCTGCTGATGTGGCGGAAAAAGCAGTAGGTGTTACGGTAGAAGATATCAGAGGAAGCTGCCCGCAGAACATGATTATGCTGGCGATTTTTGGAGATACGGCATCGGTTGAGGCAGCCATGGACGAAATTAAGCAGAGAGAGAAGAGAGGGGTGGAAGAATGGTAGCGGCCAGATTAATTGATAATATATGGGCAACCAGAAAAGCGGAGTCCTTAAATGGATATAAATTTATGCTTGCCGAGATCATTGGCGGCACACGGGAAGGCGAGCGGCTGATCGTAGCAGATATCATCAGCGCAGGAATCGGTGACCGTGTGATCATTTCCACCGGCTCTTCTGCCAGGCGGATGCTGGGAAGCGATGAGGTTCCGGTAGATGCCGTAGTAATCGGGATTATTGATGAAGATTGCCAATTTATATAGAAAGGAAGTGATCATATGAAGCAGTTGATTTGTGCAAAAGATGTAGAAAAGCTAAACGCTGAGGGAAAAAAGGTATTTTACGTGGAAAAGGTCAGTATCATCACTCCCTCTGCAAAGGATGCGGCAGATGCCTTTGGCATTAAATTCTGTGATAAGGAAGAGGAGCAGCCCCAGGCCCAGGCCCCGGCAGCTTTTGCAGGTCTGGATATGGACAGCGAGAAAATTTATATGGTACTGAAGACTTTAATGGAAAAAGGGTTGTTAAATGACATTATGAAGCCCTATGAGTCAGAAAGCCATGGAAACGGTCTCAAGGTGGTTCGTGGAAGTTCTGTAAAAATGGATGTATTTGATACGGGTGATCCATCTGTTAAAGCTTATTACCAGGAGCTGGTAAGCAAGGATGAGTCCCATATCAGCGCAGGTTTTCTTGTGATTGACCATTCCAGTTTTGAATGGGAATTGACCTACGAAGAGATCGATTATGTAATCGAAGGAACCTTAACCGTTACCATTGACGGAAAGACCTACACGGCAAAAGCAGGAGATGTGCTCTTCGTACCGTCAGGTTCCAACGTAATCTGGGGGTCCCCGGATAAGGCCAGAGTATTTTACGCAACCTATCCGGCAAACTGGGCTGACTTGGTTTAAGGAGGTAAACAATGCAGGCACTTGGCTTTATAGAAACAAAAGGCGTGCTGGCGGCTGTTGAGGCGGCAGATGCCATGTTAAAGGCAGCAGACGTGTCTCTTCTGGAAAAGACCAAAGTCGGCGGAGGTCTTGTGGCTGTTACTGTGACCGGCGATGTGGCGGCAGTAAAGGCAGCGGTGGACGCCGGAGCAGCAGCGGTAGAACGCATAAACAGCGCTGCTTTAGTAACACGCCATGTGATTGCCAGGCCTCATGATGAGCTGACGGCTGTCGTAGGAGGCGGTACCCCTGGTGAACCGGAAAAGGAATCAGTCCCGGAAATCAAAAAAGAACTGCCTGTCTTGGCACCGGAAGAGATCCTGACAAAGGAGCCGGCTTTAGAATCTTCCATTGAGCCGGAAACCGTGGATACCATAAAGAGGGAAACAATGGATCTATGGATGAAGCAGGATGGTCTGGAAGAAACCATGAAGATAATTGAAGATATGAAGGTAACAGAGCTTAGAACCCTTGCCCGTGAATATCCGGAATTTACCATAGCCGGACGGGAAATTTCAAAGGCAAATAAAACCCTGCTGCTGGAAGAGTTTAAAAAGTATTACGGACAGAATGATTAATATTTTTAGAAAGGAATAACGGTCACATGGAAAATTTTGATTATGATTTACGTTCCATCCAGGAAGCAAGGGACTTAGCAAGATGCGGGGAAGCAGCCGCAAAAAAAATTGCCGGATATACGGCAGAACAAATTGACACCATTCTTAAGAGCATGGCAAAAGCAGGAGAGGAGCACTCTCTTTGCCTGGCGGAAATGGCTGTCCAAGAGACAGGTTTCGGAAAAGCCATTGATAAGGCATATAAGAATCACGCTGCATCCACTCTTTTATATGAAGAAATAAAGGATATGAAAACAAGAGGGATTCTTGCGGAGGATACGGTGAATAAGACCATTGATGTGGCAGAGCCGGTAGGCCTTGTAATGGGGATCGTTCCATCTACCAACCCAACCTCAACCGTATTCTTTAAATCCATGATTGCCATTAAATCAGGAAACGCAATTGTATTTTCCCCCCATCCTTCTGCTGCTAAATGCACTCTCAAGGCTGCAGAGGTTATGCGTGACGCTGCAATTGCAGCAGGCGCACCGGAGGGGATCATCGGCTGTGTGACCATGCCATCCATGGGATCTACCAATGAACTGATGAAGTGCCCGGAAGTTTCCGTTATCATTGCAACCGGAGGCCCGGGTATGGTAAAAGCTGCATACAGCGCAGGAAAGCCGGCCATCGGCGTAGGTGCAGGAAACTCCCCGGCTTACATAGAAAAGACAGCAGATGTGAAACAGGCGGTAAAAACAATCCTTGCCAGCAAGACCTTTGACTATGGTACCATCTGTGCTTCCGAGCAGTCCATTATCTGTGAGGAGAGCAATCACGCAGAAGTGGTGGCAGAGTTAAAAAGCCAGGGCGGTTACTTTATGACAAAGGAAGAAACCGATAAAGTTTGTGCCATGTTATTTAAAAACGGTCATAACATGAATGCCAAATTTGTCGGACGTTCTCCCCAGGTGATTGCCCAGGCAGCAGGAATCCAGATTCCGGAAGGAACCAAAGTCCTCATCGGAAAACAGGAAGGCGTTGGAGAGGGATATCCATTATCCTACGAAAAACTGACAACCGTACTTGGTTTCTATACCGTAAAGAATTGGGAAGAGGCCTGCGGTTTAAGCATCCGCCTTTTACAGAACGGAATCGGACATACCATGAGCATTCATACCCAGGACAGGGATATGGTTCTTAAGTTTGCTGCAAAGCCTGCTTCCAGAATCCTTGTTAACACAGGGGGAAGTCAGGGCGGAACCGGAATCAGCACAGGCCTTCCAATTTCCTTTACATTGGGCTGCGGAACCTGCGGCGGAAGCTCTGTTTCGGAAAATGTGAGTCCAAAACATCTCCTCAATGTGAAAAAGGTAGCTTTTGGCATAAAGGATTGTTCCAGCATTGCGGCAGATGATCCGACTTTTACATGGAAGGAGAAATCCCAGGGCGGTTCCTTTAGCCCCGCCGACTTCGTTGCTTCCTTTGATAAAAAGGAAAGCGCTCCGGCAGCTCCAGGCCAGGGAAGCTGTGATGATAATGAGAAGCTGGCAGCTCTTGTAAAGGAAATTGTACTGGCTATGAAGGGCCAGTAAAGCGGGCCGGGAAAGGAGAACAGGAATGGATAAGTATGAAGCGGTAATCAAACTCTTAATGGAGGCTGTGAAAGCGGAATCCGGAACAGATGAGTTTCGAATACCAGTTGGCGTTTCCAACCGCCATGTGCATCTGTCCCAGGAAGACTTGGATACTCTTTTCGGCCAGGGATACCAACTGACCAAAATGAAAGAGTTATCTCAGCCGGGACAGTATGCATGCAAGGAAACAGTTACAATATGCGGTCCCAAAGGAGCAATTGAAAAGGTACGCATATTAGGCCCGGTCAGAAAACAGACTCAGGTTGAGGTTCTGGCGGCAGACTGTTTTAAGCTTGGAACAAATTCTAAGCCTAAGATGTCCGGTGAATTAGCAGGAACACCGGGAATCACACTGGTAGGGCCAAAAGGTTCCGTTCAGACAAAAGAAGGCCTGATCATTGCCCAGAGACACATTCATATGACTCCTCAGGATGCCTTGAAGTTCGGCGTTCATGACGGACAGGAAGTAAGTATTCAGACAGAGGGGATCCGGGGCGGTATCTACCATCATACGGCAATCCGCGTAACCGATACATCCAGCCTGGAATGCCATCTTGATACGGAAGAAGCAAATGCCATGGGTCTTGGCGGATCTTTAAGCGTAACCATTGTAAAGTAAGTGAACCATTAAAAATTAATTATATATCAGGAGGATTTTAAAATGAAATACGATGCATTAGGAATGATTGAAACAAAAGGTTTGATTGGATCCATCGAAGCAGCAGATGCTATGGTAAAGGCAGCAAACGTTACCCTGATCGGCAAGGAGTTTGTAGGCGGTGGCCTTGTTACCGTTATGGTAAGAGGTGACGTGGGAGCCGTTAAGGCAGCAACAGATGCCGGTGCAGCAGCAGCTCAGCGCGTAGGAGAACTGGTATCCGTGCATGTAATTCCTCGTCCACATGCAGAAGTTGAAACAATTCTTCCAGGTACAAAAGAAGCGTAATTAAAATTTAATAAGGTCTGTTTTTTACGGGTTCATCTTGTGAAAAACAGACCTTTTTTCAAAGTTTTTTTACTTAAATCGTGTAAAATCAGGGATTGTTTTGACACGTCAAGTTAAATTTTCGTATATAATAGACAAAGTATATTTTTTCGGGTATAATACCAGTTATATGTGCAGGATGTAGAAAGCAGGTGGAATTATGCGCCATAAAAAGAGCGTAATGAGAAGCTTCATGATGGTTACCCAACTGGGAATCAGTGTCATGGTACCTGTATTTTTCTGTATTCTTGCCGGTTACTATATTGACCGGTATGCTGGGACGAAGCTGACATTATTATTCCTGTTTCTGGGATTTATGGCAGGGGGCCTAAATGCCTATAAACTGGCAAAGACCACTCTCGCCATGAATGAAAGGGAGGAGCAGGCTGAGGATCAGAAGGAGCGCATGGAGCGGCAGGAGGAGGCAAGGCCCAAGGTGCTCAAGCCGAAACAGGCAAGCCGCGTGAAGGGACACGACGATGAGAAACTTTCTTAGACAGGAGGACTTGTAACATGGGGAAGGAAACAAAGAATCTTATGCTTGAGGTTTCTGCCGGAATTGTAATTTTCACGGTGGCAGCTATGATTGGGGCACTTTTTATGTATCCCAGACGTACTGTTTTTGCAGGATTGCTTTTGGGAATGTTATTAGCCCTGGCCATATTTTTATCCATGGCTATGGTACTTGAACGTTCCATGAAGACGGAAGATCCAAAGGCTGTTCAGAAGTGGAGTATTGTCAGTGCAGTCTTCCGCTATCTGCTGCTTGCTGTCATACTGGTGGCAGTGATTGTCCGGTTTGCTGATTGGTTCAATCCGGTCGCAGTAGTAATTGGAGTCCTCGGACTCAAGGCTGGAGCACTTTTTCAGCCTGTTATTCATAAGATCGCTGTCCGCTGGACAAAGGAAGAGTGATCTCCTTGCGGTCGAGTGGGATATCCTTAAGAAAGGAGGCTTAAGCGTATGGTAGTTGCGAGTGCCAATAATGTGGACTTTATGATCAAAGGAGTAACAAAGTTTCAGGCTTTTGGGCAGGAACTTTGGGTTACAACCACAGAGATAGGCCTTAGCATTGTGACAATCGTAATCCTGATTATAGCAGTGATTGCCAACCGGAAAATGAAGCGGGCCACAGAAGTGCCGGGCACTTTCCAGAATATTGTGGAGTTTGCTGTGGAAGCGCTTGATAACCTGGTAAAAGATACTATGGGTCATAATGCAAAAAAATTTGTTAATTACATTGGAACCATATTTATTTTCATATTGTTCTGCAATATTGGCGGCTTATTTGGTCTTAGAACACCAACAGGAGACTTTGGTGTTACCTTTATGCTTGGTATGTTCACCTTTTTCATCGTGCAATACCAGGGGATCAAGAATCATGGAGCCGGTCATCTGACAGGCTTGTTCAAGCCGTTTCCTATTTTGTTCCCGATCAATCTGATCGGTGAAATTACCAACCCATTATCCCAGGCGCTCCGTTTATTTGGCAACATGATGTCAGGTGTTGTTATTATGGGATTGTGGTACGGGATGATGCCAATCTTTGTAAAGATCGGTATCCCATCATTTTTACATGTATATTGCGACGTTTTCTCAGGCTGTATCCAGACTTATGTGTTCTGTATGCTGACCATGGTGTACGTCAATGATAAGATGGATTAAACTTCAATAATATTAAATTTAGGAGGAATTTTTCTATGAACGGATTTTCAGGACAGGATTTTATCTTAGGCTGCTCAGCAATCGGTGCAGGTCTTGCGATGATCGCAGGTATCGGACCTGGTATTGGACAGGGTATCGCAGCAGGCCATGCAGCGGCTGCGGTTGGACGCAATCCGGGCGCAAAATCTGATATTACATCTACTATGCTTTTAGGACAGGCTGTTGCCGAGACAACCGGTCTTTATGGTTTCGCTGTTGCTGCTATCCTCATGTTCTTAAAGCCATTCAGCTAAAGCATGGAGTGGCGGGAGACGAAAACCCGCCTGCAGAATGGGGAAAGAATAAAGAGCGAGAGGAGGCGAAACCTTGGAACGATTATTGGGATTTGACCCACAGCTGCTGTTTGATTCATTTGTGACAGGCATTAACATATTCATCTTGTTTTTTGCGTTATCCTATATGCTGTTCAATCCGGTACGGGAAGCCCTGGAAAAGAGAAAACAGAAGATTGCAGGAGAATTAAAAAACGCTGCCGACGATAAGGAAGCTGCGCATGCAATGAAGGAAGAATATGAAGCAAAGCTTCATGAAGTGAAGAAAGAGGCAGAAACAATCTTAGAGGATGCCAGGAAAAGAGCAAAGCAGCGTGAGGCTGAGATTATTGCAGAAGCCAGGGAAGAAGCGAACCGCATTGTCACGCGGGGCAACCGTGAGGTGGAACTGGAGAGAAAGAAAGCGCTTGATGATATGAAGGAACAGATCATATCCATTGCTTCTGTTATGGCCGGCAAGGTCGTGGCTGCTTCCATTGACACTACGGTGCAGGATGCCCTGATTGACGAGACTTTGAAAGAGATGGGTGAGAGCACATGGCAAAGCTAGTATCAAAAGTATACGGCGATGCATTGTTTGAGGAAGCTTTAAGAAAGCAGGAAGTGGATGCTTTGTTTGAGGAAGTGAAGGGCCTGCAGGTGGTTTGGCGCGAGAATCAGTCATTGGCAGAGCTTCTTGATAATCCGAAGATTGCAAAGGAAGACAAAATCGGCATTATTAAGAATATTTTTGACGGACGCGTATCCAATGACCTGATGGGTTTTCTGGCAGTCATTGTCGACAAAGGCAGGCAGAAGGAGATTCCGGCAATCTGTGAATACTTCGTAAACGCTGTCAAGGAATATAAGAAGATCGGCGTGGCCCATGTGACCAGCGCTGTTGAATTAAATGAGGGGCAGAAGGCCCGGCTTGTAGAAAGACTGCTGGATTTAACTCAATATGTGGATTTTGAAATGGATTATCAGGTGGACCCGTCTATCATTGGCGGCATGGTAATCCGGATCGGAGACCGTGTAGTGGATTCCAGCATTAAAACGCAGATTTATGAATTGCGCCGCAGCTTATTAAAGCTGCAATTGGCATGATTTACTTAATGAAAGCAAGCGTAAGCCTGGCTTTTATTTAGTAAATCAGCCGTTCGAGGAGCGGTGAGGCGAATCGAACTTCCATATAAATAGAGAAAGAAGGTGCAAACCTTAATGAATTTAAGACCAGAAGAGATCAGTTCTGTCATCAAGGAACAGATTCAAAGATATTCCACGAAACTGGATGTCTCTGATGTCGGTACAGTCATTCAGGTGGCGGACGGGATTGCCCGTATCCATGGCCTTGAGAATGCCATGCAGGGGGAGCTTCTTGAGTTCCCGGGAGAAATCTACGGCATGGTGCTCAACTTAGAAGAGGATAACGTCGGTGCGGTTTTACTGGGTACAGGCGCGATCAGCGAAGGCGATACGGTCAAGACTACAGGACGAGTGGTGGAAGTTCCGGTTGGTGACGCATTAACCGGACGTGTTGTAAATTCCCTGGGACAGCCCGTTGATGGAAAAGGACCGGTCCAGACAGACAAATTCCGTAAGATTGAGCGGGTGGCTCATGGAGTTATTGACAGAAAATCAGTAGATACCCCTCTTCAGACCGGTATTAAGGCCATTGATGCCATGATTCCCATTGGAAGAGGACAGCGTGAGCTGATCATTGGGGACCGCCAGACCGGTAAGACTGCAATTGCCCTTGATACCATTATTAATCAGAAGGGCCAGGGGGTTCATTGCATTTATGTAGCCATTGGCCAGAAGGCATCTACGGTTGCCAACATTGTTAAGACACTGGAAGAATACGGCGCCATGGATTATACCACCATTGTGGTATCAACTGCTTCTGATCTGGCTCCGCTTCAGTATATTGCTCCATATTCCGGATGTGCCATCGGAGAGGAATGGATGGAAAACGGAGAGGATGTTTTGGTTGTTTACGATGATTTAAGTAAACACGCAGCCGCTTACCGTACCCTGTCCCTGCTTCTTAAGAGACCGCCGGGCCGTGAAGCTTACCCTGGTGATGTTTTCTACTTGCACTCCAGACTGCTGGAGAGAGCTTCCAGGCTTTCAGAGGAACTGGGAGGAGGCTCTTTAACAGCCCTTCCGATCATTGAGACACAGGCGGGCGACGTATCCGCTTATATACCCACCAATGTTATTTCTATTACAGACGGACAGATTTATCTGGAGACAGAAATGTTTAACTCCGGCTTCCGTCCTGCCATCAACGCAGGTCTTTCCGTATCCCGCGTAG
Source organism: Lachnospiraceae bacterium (assembly GCA_902363835.1). Taxonomy (GTDB): domain Bacteria; phylum Bacillota; class Clostridia; order Lachnospirales; family Lachnospiraceae; genus Lacrimispora. The sequence goes on along the minus strand of CABJBM010000012.1, from coordinate 87,262 downwards.
GCGGCTCTGCCCAGATCAAGGCTATGAAGAAGATCGCAGCTCCCATCCGTGTGGAACTGGCCCAGTACCGGGAGCTTGCAAGCTTTGCACAGTTTGGTTCCGAGCTTGATAAGGAGACGGCACAGCAGCTTGCCCAGGGCGAGAGAATCAAGGAGGTATTAAAGCAGGGTCAGTATCAGCCCATTCCGGTTGAATACCAGGTCATCATCATCTTTGCGGCGACCAAGAAACTGCTTTTGGATATTCCAACTGGAAAAATCCTTGATTTTGAAAAGGCGCTGACCAGTTTCATTGACAGCAAATATTCTGAAATTCCTGCAAGCATCCGGGAGACAAAGGAGATCACGTCTGAGACTGAAGAATTGCTGATAAAGGCAATTAACGAATGCAAAGCAGGTGTTTTTTAAAGGCAGGTGAACAATCATGGCATCCATTAGGGATATCAAACGAAGAAGAGACAGTATTTCCAGTACCGAACAGATTACAAAGGCCATGAAGCTCATATCTACCGTTAAGCTGCAGAAGTCCAAAGCAAGGGCAGAGGAATCCAAACCCTATTACGACATGATGTATGATACCATAGGCTCCATACTGCGCAAATCCGGCAGTATTGACCATAAGTATCTGCAGACAGGCAACGCTAAGAGGAAGGCCGTCATTGCTATTACTTCAAACCGCGGGCTGGCAGGAGGCTATAACAGCAACATTGTCAAGCTGGTGAACGGAGATGAAAGGCTTGCGCCGGAACTTACGGATGTTTACGCCATTGGACGGAAAGGGAAGGAATCACTGGGTAAAAAGGGGTATACCATTGCCGAGGATTATTCCGATGTGATCAATGAACCGATCTACCGGGATGCGGCCGATATTACCATGGAGCTTCTGGACGCTTTTGAACAGAAGCAGATAGGTGAAATTTATCTGGCTTATACATCTTTTAAGAATACAGTAACCCAGGTACCCACACTGAAAAAGCTTCTTCCGGTTGAGCTGGAAGAGGGAAGTGAAAAGACGGATCTGACTTTAATGAATTACGAGCCGGATGAGGATCAGGTATTGGATTCCATTATTCCAAAGTATATGAGCAGCCTGATCTATGGCGCTTTGCTGGAGGCCGTTGCAAGTGAAAACGGGGCCAGAATGACAGCCATGGATTCTGCGACCAACAATGCGGAAGAGATGATAGAAGAACTTGGACTGGCATATAACCGGGCAAGACAGGGGGCCATTACCCAGGAGCTTACGGAGATCATAGCCGGAGCCAATGCGATTTCATAAGGCGAATCGGACTTTATTGCATCAGGAACGAGAGAAATATAAAAGAAGGAGAAACAAGATGGCAGGACAAAATATTGGTAAGATCACCCAGATCATCGGTGCCGTACTGGATATCAAGTTCAGCCAGGGCAAGCTGCCGGATATCAATGAGGCCATTGATATTACGACTAAGGGCGGCGGCAAACTGGTTGTAGAAGTATCCCAGCATCTTGGCGATGATACAGTAAGATGTATCGCCATGGGAACCACCGATGGACTGGTACGTGGTATGGACGCGGTAGCTACCGGGGCTTCCATTACCGTACCGGTTGGAGAGGAGACTCTTGGACGTATCTTTAACGTTTTAGGTGATCCAATCGATAATAAACCGGCACCGGAAGTAAAAGAACGCTTTCCGATTCACAGACCGGCTCCCACCTTTGAGGAGCAGTCCACGGAAACAGAGGTTCTGGAAACCGGTATTAAGGTCGTTGACCTTCTCTGCCCTTATCAGAAGGGTGGTAAGATCGGCCTTTTCGGCGGTGCAGGAGTAGGTAAAACCGTATTAATTCAGGAGCTGATCCGTAATATTGCCACAGAGCACGGCGGATATTCCGTATTCACCGGTGTTGGCGAGCGTACCCGTGAAGGAAATGATCTTTATCATGAGATGCAGGAATCAGGCGTTATCAATAAAACAACCATGGTATTCGGACAGATGAACGAGCCGCCGGGAGCCCGTATGAGAGTGGGCCTTACCGGACTCACCATGGCTGAGTATTTCCGTGACCAGGGCGGTAAAGATGTGCTGTTGTTCATTGACAACATTTTCCGTTTTACCCAGGCAGGTTCTGAGGTTTCCGCTTTGCTTGGACGTATGCCTTCTGCAGTAGGCTATCAGCCGACTCTGCAGACTGAGATGGGTGCTCTTCAGGAGAGAATCACTTCCACAAAGAACGGTTCCATCACATCGGTTCAGGCAGTTTACGTTCCGGCCGATGACCTGACTGATCCGGCTCCGGCCAACACCTTTGCCCACCTGGATGCGACCACGGTTCTTGACCGTTCCATTGTGGAGCTGGGCATTTATCCGGCAGTTGATCCCCTTGGCTCCACATCCAGAATCCTTGATCCCCGTATCGTAGGTGAGGAACATTACCGCGTTGCACGAGGCGTTCAGGAAGTGCTTCAGAAGTACAAAGAGCTTCAGGATATCATTGCCATGTTGGGTATGGACGAGCTTTCCGAGGAAGACAAGGTGACTGTAGCCCGGGCAAGAAAGATCCAGAGGTTCCTGTCTCAGCCTTTCTTTGTGGCAGGACAGTTTACCGGTCTGGAAGGACGTTATGTGCCGCTTTCTGATACCATTCAGGGCTTTAAGGAGATTCTGGAAGGAAAGCATGATAATATTCCGGAGAGCTATTTCTTAAATGCAGGCAGCATTGAGGACGTTCTTGCCCGTGTGAAAAAATAGGGGGTGGAATATGGCTGATTTATTCAAACTGCATATCATCACTCCAGAACGAAAGTTTTACGGGGGAGAGGCTTCCATGGTGGAGCTTACTACCAGGGAAGGGGAGATCGGTGTATACCGGAATCACATCCCCATGACCGCAATTGTTGCCCCGGGAGTTCTTAAAATTCACGAGGCAGGCGGAGTGAAGGAAGCAGCCCTGATGTCTGGTTTTATTGAGATTTTGCCGGAAAAAATCGTTATTATGGCGGAAGTCGTGGAATGGCCGGAAGAAATCGATATAAACCGTGCAGAAGAGGCTAGGGTCCGTGCAGAACGCCGCTTAAAGGAACAAAGCGGAGAGATTGATCTTATAAGAGCAGAAACAGCTTTGAGAAGGGCCCTCATAAGGCTTTCACTTACAAAGTAAAGAAAGGGGTGTTGCAAAATTAGCGTAAGCTAAGTTTTGCAGCCCCCCTTTTTCTTTAGGTAGACACAGGTATTCCTGATTCCCTGGTTCTGTATTCCTGAGGAGTCATATGGTAATATTTCTTAAAGGTTTTGCTGAAATAAGAAAGGGAGGAAAAGCCGCTGCTAAAGGCGATTTCCGAGCAAGTCAGCCCTGTTGAGATCAAAAGGCTGGCTCCATGTTGAAGACGCAGCTCAATTAAAGCCTGAGCGGGTGTAGTATTGTATTCCTTCTTAAAGCAGCGTATGATGTTGGTAGGATGGCAGTTGGCCAGTTTGGCCAGCTCCTCAAGCCTTACAGCTTGTTCATAGTGATTCTGCAGATAGTTCATACAAAGGGCAGCTGTAGGGTTGGCGCTGCTGCCGTCATTCTGATTCATGGTCAGGTTGGACAGAAGCTTTAGAAAGGTTTCCTGGCTGGGCAGGGAGTTGGCGTCTACGATCATATTGGTGGTGTTCTGCATATATTTGTCCACATGCTGTGTCTTCAGCTGCTTCATCAGGGAGAGAACTGTTCCAAAGGTTTTGGAAGACAGGGTCTGATAAGTGGGTAAAACCAGCTGGGCACACATTGGGCGGTAGATAGAAGTTTTCATTCTCAGGCTGTGAGGGAATGAAAAAGTATCGGAAAAGGAATAAGGGCAGCCTGTTCCAAAATGCAGCCAGTGAAAATATGTTTTTCTATCGCAATTCTTATATCCATAATGAGTTCTTTCAGGATGAAGAACCAGAATGTCATTTTTCTTCAAATGATAGGAGTTCTTTCCATCTCTCATAAACAATTCCCCATATTCAACAAAAAGCACATCAAAACAGCCGATGGCTGTTCTTTTTCTGTGGCAGTCACCTGGCCGGTACAGGGCATCGCCTGCAATAATAAAATAAGGATAAGGCGGTATATTTATAGTAATATATTCCATAATACTCCTCCATGGATTGCTAATATTCTTATAATATAAAGATACAAAGAAGCCCTTTATATCAGCTATTATATAACATTATCCAGTATTAAACCACCTCTTTATTCTGCAAATATATTACAAGTATTGGCGCTAATATTTTACAAGTAAGCGCTAATTTTGTGTATTTATTACAGAAAAACTATTTGATATAATTTTAATATGGTAAAAATGACCATAAATTATGGTAAAAACAGAGGAGGGGTTTTAATGAGAAAAAGAATTTTAAGTTTGGCGTTGGCAGCAGTGACTGCATTTTCATTGATGGGGTGCAGAAGTTCTGGTGGCGGTTCGCAGACAACTGCAGGAGGACAGGGGACAACACAGGCAGAAGCAGCAGGAAAAGAGGGGCAGACAACAAAGTCTGACGGGGGAGAGGCTGTGGAACTGGAGGTCTGGGTGAGAGACAGCTTCTATGACATGATGACTGTGGCAGCTAAAAAGTATATGGAGAAGAATCCCAAAATTAAAATTGAAGTGATGCAGCCTGAGAATGTATCAGATCAGTTTGCTCTTGCCATATCCTCAGGGGAGACACCTGATATTGTATCTATGGACTGTGTTCTTGTTCCCTATTTTTCAGCCATAGGAGCTCTGGCAGATATTACGGACCGTTTTGATAAGCTGGAATATAAGGACACTTTTAGCGGAGGCCTTCTGGATCTGGCAAAATATGAAGGGAAACAGTACGCAGTGCCCTTTGGGCCTGATGTGTCAGTTCTTTTGTACAACAAGGACCAGTTTAAGGAAGCAGGCCTTGATCCGGAGCAGGGACCTAAGACCTGGGATGAGCTGACAGAGTATGCGCAGAAATTGACGAAAGATGGTCATTATGGTTATGTATATGGAGCAGCAGACGCAGGAACCATGATGTTTACCTATGTTCCTTATATCTGGAGCAATGGCGGTGAAGTACTGGCAAATGACGGTTCTAAGTCAATGCTGGATCAGCCTGAAGCTGTAGGTGCACTTCAGTTTATCTGTGATCTGGCTAATACATATAAGGTAACTCCTACAGGAATTACCAGCTATGGCTGGACTGAGTCTCAGGACGCTTTTAAGACAGGCACAGCAGGCATGGTAGTGCTGGGAAGCGCAGCTGTGTGGAATATGCTGACTGCAGATGAAGTGAATTTTGATGTAGGTGTCTGCCTGATTCCTTCTCCGGACGGCAAGAATTTTGCTTCCTTCTCGGGAGGAGACAGCATTGCCATGGTAGAAGGCAGCAGCCACCCTGATGAAGCCTGGGATTTTATTCAGTACTGCCTGTCTGAGGAGATTCAGGTGGAAGAACTGGCTCAGTACGGCATGCTTCCTGCACGCTCTGATCTGTTTGATAATCAGTATTTTAATGATAAACCGGAATTTCAGGTTATGAAGGAAGCCTTAAGAGTGGGTCATGCACCATACAGCCTTAAATATAATGAGATGTATGCACCTTTCCTGGATTGTGTTCAGTCTGCCTTAAACGGCCAGATGACACCGGAGGAAGCTTCTAAAAAGGCTGTTGAGAAGATTAACAAGATACTTGCAGAATGACAGAAGGAAGGAGGGGCACAGAAGGATTTCCTTAAAATCCTTCCTGCATCCTCTCCTTCGCTACAGGGAGGTGAAAGCATTGGCAAAGTCAGGGAATATTACAAAAAAGAAGCTGAATAATACCATTTTTGTAGTGCCTGCAATCGCATTAAATCTGGTATTTTTTGTATACCCTTTTATAAAAGCTGTCTATATGTCGTTTTTTAACTGGCAGCTTCTGGGAGAGCGGAAATTTATTGGTTTCAGTAATTATCTTAATGCCTTTTTAGATGATAAATTTGTCCATTCTCTTATTTTTACAATAAAATATGCTGTATTTGTTACACCCTGTCTGTTCATTCTGGCTTTTATTCTGGCGCTTTTGGTCAATCACACATTTCGGGGAGTGGGGATATTCAGAACCATTTATTTTGCTCCTGTAGTCATATCCCTTACCACATGCAGCATGGTATGGATCTGGATATACAATGACCTCTATGGAATTCTCAACTATATTCTCGTATCTCTGGGAATCATTGAAGAGAATATTTCCTGGATGAGTTCTGCTTCCACTTCGCTTCCGGCTATTGTATATATGGTCACATGGAAGATGGCTGGTTTTACGATGCTGATTCTCTTATCCGCGTTTCAGTCTGTAGATGAACAGGTCTATGAGGCCTCTTCCATTGATGGAGCAGGGAAGATTCAGCAGTTTTTTGGAATCACACTTCCGCTTATACGGTCACAGGTAGGGCTGGCTATGGTGATATCGGTCATTGGTTCTGTTCTAGCCTTTGAACAGTTTAACATCATGACAAAGGGAGGGCCTTCCTCCAGCACAACTACCATTGTCCATTACATTTACAGCACATCTTTCAGCTATTACAAATTTGGTTACGGTTCTGCCATGTCCATGATCCTGCTTGTGATTCTGGCTGTGCTCAGCTGGTTTGAATTTAAGGTGCTGAAAGATCCTACGGAGTGAGGAGGAAGTTTATGAAAAAACGTGGTGCTATAAAGTTTATTCTGGGTTTTAACATATGCATGGTGCTTTTTTATCTGGCACCAATGTATTGGACTTTTATTACATCTATTAAGGATAAGGGGGAGATCTATTCAAATCCTCCCACACTGTTTCCCAAATCCTTTTCCTGGTTTAATTATGTCCGTATTTTCACAGAAAAAGAGGGGATGTACAGAACTTATTTTATGAATTCAGTGATCATAGACGGGCTGACCATACTCCTTGTCTGTATTGTAAGCCTGTTGGCAGGTTATGCCTTCAGCAAGCTGGAGCTGCTTGGTAAAAATCTGTGGCTGACCCTGATTCTGGCTGCCATTATGGTGCCCAGCCAGGCTCTCATGGTGCCTCTTTACAACACTGTGTCACAGCTGAAGCTGTTAAATACGAAAGCGGCTCTTATTCTGATCTATGCCACTTTTCAATCACCCTTTTGTATCTACATGATGAAAAGTACATTTGATATGATACCAAAGGACCTGGCTGAAGCTGCTCTCATTGACGGAGCAGGAAATTTTGCTACATTCTTTAAGATATACATGCCCTTGGCAGCTTCGGGTGTGGTTACAATTGCAGTTTATGTGGCTTATTCTACATGGAACGATTATCTGACAGCTCTTGTTTTCGCAGGGAAGGCGACGAAGACCTTTAATGTGGGTCTGGTGAATATGGCCATGGGAGAGTATTCCACAGACTGGGGGATACTGACTGCAGGCGCTTATATAGGCCTTCTTCCGATTATGATTCTTTTCCTGTTTCTGCAGAAGTATTTTGTAAAAGGTATGATGAGCGGGGCTGTAAAATAGATTTAAGACCAATAAAAGTGACAGAGGGAGATACATGATGGACTGTTTGAAAAAAAGGTATGACAGATTAAAAATTACGGAGATTCAGCCTGAAGGCTGGTTTTACCGCCAGCTGGAAATCCAGATGAACGGTTTGAGCGGAAAGCTGTATGAGATCTGGGACAGCGTGGGAAGCTATTCAGGCTGGCTGGGAGGGACAGGAGAGAACTGGGAGAGAGGGCCTTATTATCTTGACGGACTGCTTCCTCTGGCCTATTACTTAAAAAATGAGGAAAAAATGGCTCTGTGCCAAAGATTTATTGACTGGACCTTAAACAGTCAGACTGAGGATGGGAATTTCGGCCCCTTTGCCAGCAGAGAGGACTACTGGTCCAGATTTGTTATGCTGAAGGTTCTGGTTCAGTATGAAGAAATATCAGGAGATACCAGAGTTTTTTCTTTTATGAAAAAATATTTTACATATCTGGACAAAGCTGTGGATATACGTCCTATGGAGGACTGGTCTTCTGCCAGAGTGGGGGAACTTTTATATTGTCTGAAATGGTACTGTGAAGCAACCGGGGAAACAGGCCTTACAGGCTTCGCCCACAAGATGGAAAAGCAGGCCCTTGACTGGTCTGATCTTTTTGAGAACTTTCCATTTACAAGGCCTGTGTCCTATTATTATAACTGGCAGCAGCTTCTTCTGGAGGCCAGAGACAGAACAGACAAGATCATTAAATACCATGCCACACATATTGTCAATGTGACTATGGGCTTAAAATATCCGGCTCTGGAATATTATTTTGGAGGAAAAAGCAGCCTCTGTGACCTTGGCAAAAAGGCCATGGAAACCCTGAGGAAATACCATGGTGTTGTTTCTGGCGCAGTCAATGGAGATGAACATTTAAGCGGAAATTCTCCCATTCAGGGATCAGAGCTATGTTCTGTAGTGGAATACATGTTCAGCCTTCAGGTTTTATTGGAGATATTTGGGGATATGGAGTATGCAGATATGCTGGAGAGGCTGGCTTATAACGCTCTGCCTTCCACTATGACAGAGGACTGTATGGGCCACCAGTACCTTCAGCAGGTCAACCAGGTGCTTGTGAGCAAGGCAGAAAGAAACTGGTTTAACAATGATGATACCTCCAATATGTACGGCCTGGAGCCTCATTTTGGCTGCTGCACAGCCAATATGCACCAGGGCTGGCCAAAGCTTGCAGACAGTCTGTGGATGAAAGAAGAAAAAGATACTCTCATCTCCCTGGTGCTGGCGCCCTCTGTTGTAGCTGCCAGTCTGGATGGAGAAGAGGTTTCTGTCAGGCTGGATACGGAATATCCTTTTAAAGATACCCTCACATATGAAGTCCTGAAAGCTCCGCAAAAGCCCATGAAGCTGAAAATCAGAGTGCCCGGCTGGTGCAGTGAACCCAGGGCAGAATTAATCAGAGGGGAAGCAGTTACGGTGGAGATCAATTCTTCCTTTATTGAGGTCAGCGGTTTATTGTCTCCAATGGACAGGATAGACGTGGTGTTTCCTATGGATATTGTCTATAGCTCCTGGTATAAAGACAGTGTGGCAATAGAAAGAGGGCCTTTGGTTTATGGCCTTAATATGAAGGAACATTTCACCGTATATAAGGAATGTGCCGGGGTTAAGGATTATATGATTTCTTCTGAAAGTCCTTGGAATTACGCTCTGAAAAAGGGAGGCAGAGTCCAGGTATCAGAACATGAAGTAAGCGCTGTTCCCTTTTCAAAATCCAATCCTCCGGTCACCCTGACTGGAACGGGAATCAGGGTGGATAACTGGATTCTTGAAAATGACAGTGCAGGAGATATTCCGGTCAGCCCTGTGCCAAAACACGGTAATGAAGAGATTTTGGAATTGATTCCTTTTGGCTGTACCAGATTGAGAGTATCACAGTTTCCTTATTATGAGTGAGAGGGGGAGGAAGGTATGAGAGAAGTGGGCTTTGAGAAGGTCACCATTAATAATGGCTTTTGGGCAGAACAGCAGAAGATTAACAAAGATGTTACCGCAGGGGCAGTGTATGAAAGATTCAGCGAAAGCGGCCGTTTTAAGGCCGCTTCCTATGAATGGAAGGAAGGGGAACCGGGAAAACCCCACATATTCTGGGACTCAGATATAGCCAAATGGATAGAGGGGGTTTCTTACATATTGCTTAAACAAAGAGATGAGAAGTTGGAAGCCATTATAGATCATGTGGTGGAAGCCATAGACAGAAACAGGCGTGAAGACGGATATTTTAATAGCTATTTTCTGGCAGCAAACCCTGACCATGTGCTTCAAAACCGCATGGATCATGAGCTCTATTGCCTGGGCCACTATATAGAAGCAGCTCTCGCTTATAAGAAGGCTACAGGAAAAGATAAACTGCTATTGCTGTCTGAGGAATATGTACATCTGGCAGACCGCATATTTAAGCAGGAACACAGTGGAGGCTTTGATACTCCGGGACATGAAGAGATAGAACTGGCTCTGGGAAAGCTTTATAAAGCTACAGGAAAAGAAGAGTATAAGAAACTTCTTGTTTATTTCCTGAACACAAGAGGCCGAAGCAGCAGAGATGATTCGTTTATGCCTCTTTATTATACACAGTCCCACCTTCCGGTGACAGAACAAAGGGAGGTCACAGGCCATGTTGTGAGAGCTCTTTATCTGTACTGCGGTATGATGGAGCTTTTTGAGATCAATGAGGATAAAGCTATGCTTGATTCCTGTAAAGAGCTGTTTCGTGATATTACAGACCATAAACTTTACCTGACAGGAGGCATAGGTTCCACCCATGCAGGAGAGGCATTTACCTATTCCTATGATCTGCCTGATACCACAGCTTACGCTGAAACCTGTGCTTCCATCGCTCTTGCCATGTTCTGCCGTCACTTGAGGAAGGCAGAAACGGACACCAGATATGATGACATTGCGGAGCTTGCCATATACAACACGGTGCTTGCCGGAATTTCTTTAAGCGGAGATCAGTTCTTTTATGAAAATCCATTGAAGGTTGATTACAGACGAAGCCTTTATTATTCAGATAAACCGGACAATTTAAAAGAACGCCTTCCCATATATAGGAGAGTAAAGCTTTTTGACTGTTCCTGCTGTCCACCTAATCTGCTTCGTTTTATCTCTTCCATAGGAGATTATATGTACACCATAAAAGAGAATACGGTGTACACCCACCTTTACATGGGAGCCGAAGCTCAGATGGAGGTTAACGGAAATACCTTTATTTTAAGACAGGAAACAGAGTATCCGTTTAAAGATCAAATCACCATCAAAATATCAGGTCAGGGAAGCTTTTGCCTGGCTCTCAGAATTCCGGGGTGGTGCCGCAATCCGCAGCTTAAAATTAACGGAGCTGCTGTCAAATTCGTCATTGATTCCAATGGATATATAATGGCAGAAGGCTGTACAGATAAAACTGTCATTGAACTTCAGCTTCCCATGGTTCCCTGTCTTGTGGAAGCCTCTCCACAGGTGGCTTCCTGCTGTGGCCGCACAGCCGTCATGAGGGGGCCTGTAGTCTACTGTGCAGAAGGCATAGACCAGAAAAATGAAAACCTGTTTGATCTGTCCCTGCCGGAAAATCCTTTATGGGAGGAAGCTGAAACCAATATTTCAGGACGCACTTTTATTGCCCTTCATACACAGGCATATGCCAGAGAAGCTGATGGACAGACGGCACCTCTTTATGCTCCGGCTGCAAACCGCTACCGCACGGTTCCTATGACACTTATTCCATATTTCACATGGGCTAACCGTGAGGCCTGTGATATGTCTGTATGGCTGCTGAAACATTTTTGATATTGTGAAAAGAATTCTATGTGATAAGTCGAGGGTGGTGTAAAAGTTCGCTTTTGCAACACCCTTTTTCTATGATAAATGAATCTTTGTAAATGAGAAGAGGGTTCACGGATAATCCGATATCTATGGATTAAACCTTTCTTTTGTGATATACTATTAGGCAGATTAAACAAATAGGGAGATAGAGTTATGAAGAAAACATCATTAGTGATTATGGCGGCAGGCATTGGAAGCCGGTTTGGCGGAGGGATCAAGCAGCTGGAACCTGTAGGACCAAGCGGTGAGATTATCATGGACTATTCCATATATGATGCTCTGAAGGCCGGTTTTGACAAGGTTGTGTTCATCATAAGGAAGGATCTTGAACAGGACTTTAAAGAAATCATTGGAAAGAGGATCGAAAAGATTGTTCCCGTGGAGTATGCTTATCAGGAGTTAGATGACCTTCCAAAAGGCTATACAAAGCCGGAGGAAAGAACAAAGCCGTGGGGAACCGGACAGGCACTTTTATGTGCCAAAAACGTGATCCATGAACCTTTTGCAGTGATTAATGCGGACGATTATTATGGAAAAGAAGGCTTTTTAAAGATTCATGAATATCTGGTAAGTGAGATGGATCCAACATCAATGCCTTTTGATATCTGCATGGGAGGATTTATTCTGGGCAACACCTTAAGCGAGAATGGCGGAGTGACTCGGGGTGTTTGCCAGGTGGATGAAAATGGGATACTGATAGGGGTAACAGAAACATATGAGATCAGGCGTCAGGAAGACCGGGCAGAGGGCCGCAGCGAGGAAGGGACCCCTGTGGTAATCCCCTTGAACCAGAATGTTTCCATGAATATGTGGGGCCTTTCCCCGGCATTTCTTGATGAACTGGAAAGAGGGTTTCCGGAATTTTTGGGAAGCTTAAAAGATGGAGATGTAAAAACGGAATATCTGCTTCCTAAAATCATTGATAAGCTTGTCCATTCTAAAAAGGCCCGGGTAAGAGTTCTTGAAACAAAGGACCGGTGGTTTGGAGTGACCTATAAGGAAGACAAGCCTGCTGTTGCTGCGGCAATCAGGAACCTGGTTTCAGAAGGTGTGTATCCGGAGCGTTTGTTTGATATCAAATAATAAACATAAGCGGTTTTCTGATGGCCTGAGGGCAATCAGAAGACCGCGTTTCATTTCATGAAAATCCTGCACGTTTTATATCTGTTTTGCATACAATGATGTTGTATAAGCAGAAAGCAGGGAGTGATAACGACCGTGCCGATTAACCCGGATTATACTTATGGAAACAGCTCTCAGGAACTGGAGCCGTATATGCTTTATGGTGACAGGAGTGCTGCAGGGAGTCCCTTGGAAAGAAAAGATATCATTGTACAGGATTTGGAATATCTTCAGGGGATGTACCCGGGACATATGAAGCAATTGCAGGAATATGTAGTTTCAGCGTGTGATCATCTGGACTATAAAAACAGTCCCATGTATGACGAATATCCAGACCGTATGATGATCAACCAGATTTGCGATTCCATATGCGACCAGATACACAGGGATGGTATCATTGCGGATGAAGCGACAGAGGAAGATGCAGAGCAGGCGGCTGTAGAGGGAACGGAAACAATGGAGTGGGGGGCAGATGAGACGGATGAAGCAGATTTACTGACCCAGGACCGGGATTCACGATGGGGACCGCCGCCATGGGGCCCGCCGGGACGAAGAAGGCCGTGGGGCCCGCCAGGAGGAAAAGGACCTTGGGGCCCGGGAGGGCCATGGGAACCGCCCTGTTGTCCGCCAGGAAAAAAGGATCCGTGGAGACCAGGAGGGCCATGGGGACCACGGTATAATGACGGTTGGCTGAACGGTATCGTTAATGTGCTTCTGCTGAACGAGATGCACCGCAGGAGATGCCGCAGCGGACTTTGCAAGTAGGAAAAGAAAGCAGCTGTCCTTGGCAGGATGGCTGTTTTTTTGTGGTTTGCAGCGTTGGATGTTCTGGGGCTGCTTAACGAATGTTTAAGAAAGTTTTCATTGTAGTTTTGGATATTATTGTATACAATAAAGAAGATAAAGTTGAAAGAAAAGCATCTTTCAGCACCCGTTTGTGAATCAACCGGATATGCAGGTTTACCAGCTTGATTCATTGGTATACGAAAATGCGGAAACAGAGGAAGTTTGGGATGAAGCGATTTATAAAAAAAATAGGGATTTTATCTGCGGTCTTTATTGCGGCGATCGCAGTTTATTTTATATGGAATCAGAAGAATACGGAAAAAAACGATGTTATGATATATACCTCCATGGATGAGGCCTCTTTGCCCGTGGTATATTCCCATATGTACGGAAGAAAAATGAACCTCCTCCATGGATATACCCAGGATATGAAACAGGCGGTTTCCAGGGAAGCCCTTACTGTCCTTCCTCCTGATCGGTCCATGAACATACAGATATCGGATTACAAAGGCAGCATTCAGGGGATTGAATATGAGGTCCGCAGCATGGATCTGGGGCGTCTGGTGGAACGGACAACAATAGATAAGTGGAACCAGGAGGAAGAGGGCGTCACAGCAACCCTTCCCATCCAGAACCTTTTGACAAAGGATAAGGAATACCTTCTCATTTTGTCGTTAAATACCTCGGGGAACGGGAAACTGCTTTATTATACCCGCATCATGTGGACGGACAGCACCAATGCAAAGGATATGATTGATTTTGCAGTGGATTTCACCACCAAAACCTTTGATTATGACCAGGCCCGGCAGCTCACCACTTATCTGGAAACCAGTGAGGGAGAGGATAACAGCTCTCTTGGCCATGTGACCATCCGCTCCAGCTTTTCCCAGCTTACGTGGGGAGGGCTTTCCGTGAAGCCTGTAGGGGATATTCGGGTGACCTTAAAGGATTTAAATGGAATTATGTGCAGTGTCCAACTGGATTATGAGGTGTCCAGGGCCGGGGAAGGCGATGTTCAGGAGCTGTATGAGGTGGAAGACAGCTTTACCATGAAATGGGATAGCAGGCGTATCTATCTCATGGACTTTGAGCGGAATACCAATCAGATATTTTCCGGCCAAAAGGGGCTGTTTTCAGGAAAACGGATTATGCTTGGCATTGCAAACCAGGATGAAATACGGGCGGTAAAGAGCCCGTCAGGGGATTGCCTGGCCTATGTGGTGAACCGGGATTTATGGACCTTTGACCAAAACAGGGATCACGGGGTAAAAGTGTTTTCCTTCCGGAGCGGTGAAGATGACGGGCTTCGCAGCGGCTACAACCAGCACGATATCAAAATTTTGTCGGTCAGCGATAACGGGGATATGAATTTCCTGGTTTATGGATATATGAACCGGGGCATTCATGAGGGAGGCATTGGGATTGCCATGTATCAGTACAGCAGCCAGGACAATGCCACCACGGAACGTTTTTTCACTCCTGTGACCCTGTCCTTTGATATGCTTAAGGAAGACATCGATCAGCTGGCTCACGTGGGAGCCAATGGAATGCTTTACCTGATGGCGGACCGGGCGGTTTACGGCATTGATTTAAACAGCAATGAATACATGGTCCTGGCAGACTCCCTGATTGAGGGCGGATATGCGGTCAGCAGCACAGAGCGCCGTTTTGCATGGCAGGAAGGCAGTGACCTTTACGGTGCCTCAGTGGTTCACCTTATGGATCTGGATACCGGGGTGAAGAGAGAGATAACCGGCGGTGAGGATAACATTTACAGGCCCCTTGGATTTGTAGGGGATGATTTTATCTATGGAATTGCCCGGAAAGGTGATGTGTGGGTGCAGAACGGAAGAACAAAGGATGCTCCCATGTACCGGATCGAGATCATGGATCAAAGCGGAAAAATCGTTAAGGAATATGAGCAGGAGAATGCATATATTGCGGATGTGTCTGTGGATTCCAGCCGGATTCATTTAACCCAGGTAATTAAATCAGGGGATCAGTCCTATGTGGCTTCCAGACAGGATACCATTGTCTGCAACCAGGAGCTTACAGGCGGAGAGATGGAAGGCATCGGATGGTACGCCTCAGATGACCGGAAAAAGCTTTATTTTGTCCAGCTGGACAAAGACGAGGCAGGCAGGGATGTAAAGATCACTGTGCCTAAAAAGGTGGCCTATGAAACTACGGAAGTCGTGGAATTAAAAAGCAATGGAAGGACCCAGGAAAACAGGTTTTACGCATATGGGGGAAGCCGTTATCTTGGAAGCAGCCGCAGCTTTACAGATGCTCTTGCCCTTGCCTATGATAAAATGGGAGTTGTGACCGATAAAAATCAGGAAATCATATGGAACCGGGTAAACCGTCCCCCATCCCGCAGCATGAAGGATCCTTTGAAAACAGGAGCAGCCTTTATCAGGAATCTGGAAGGATTTACGGAAAACAGTTTTTATGGGGAGGGAGTCCTTATGCTGGATGCCAGGGGCTGCACTCTGAGCCAGGTATTATATTTTATTGGCCATGGCTGCCCGGTGGCTGCCTACAACCTTCAGGGCGGCTATACGCTCATTTCCGGCTATGATTCCTATAATGTGACCGTTTATAATCCGGTAACCGGAGAGAGCCAGAAAATGGGCTTAAATGATGCCTCTGCATACTTTGCAGGCCAGGGAAATGATTTTGTCTGCGGAGTATTTACGGAATAAGAAAATGCGTTCTCTTTACAAATTTATAAGATATGTTATAATCATTAAAGGCTAATGGATAAAATTTAAGAATTTTGTAATAGATAACAGGATAATCAGAGGTGTGAAATGGAGCAGTATATTATGAAGGGCGGGAATCCACTGGTGGGCGAAGTGACCATTGGCGGGGCAAAGAATGCCGCTTTGGGAATTCTGGCAGCAGCGATCATGACAGATGAGGATGTTCTGATCGATAATCTGCCTGATGTCAGAGATATAAATGTGTTGCTGGAAGCGATAGAGGAGATCGGCGCAAGGGTAGAGCGGATCGACAGGCATACTGTCCGCATCAATGGAAAGACCATTCGGGAGGTTTCGGTGGATGATGATTACATCCGTAAGATCAGGGCATCCTATTATTTCATTGGGGCCATGCTGGGCAAGTATAAAAGCGCCCAGGTTCCCCTTCCGGGAGGCTGCAACATCGGCAGCAGGCCCATTGACCAGCACTTAAAAGGGTTTCGCGCTCTTGGAGCCGATGTAAAGATTGAACGGGGAGCTGTGATCGCCCATGCCATTGATCTGGTGGCAAGCCACATTTATCTGGACGTGGTAAGTGTTGGAGCTACCATCAACGTCATGATGGCAGCAACTCTTGCAGAAGGACAGACAATTCTGGAAAACGTTGCAAAAGAGCCTCATGTGGTTGATGTGGCTAACTTTTTAAACAGTATGGGAGCTAATATCAAAGGAGCCGGCACGGATACCATCCGCATCCGGGGAGTGAGAAAGCTCCATGGAACCGAATATTCCATCATCCCGGACCAGATTGAAGCCGGTACCTTTATGTGTGCTGCAGCCATCACCAGAGGAGATGTTATGGTGAAAAACGTCATTCCAAAGCATTTGGAGGCCATTTCTGCAAAGCTTCTGGAGATGGGATGTGAGGTAGTGGAATTCGATGACGCGGTCCGTGTGGTAGGGAAAACCAATCAGCGGCATACGGACATTAAGACCCTTCCCTATCCGGGATTTCCTACTGACATGCAGCCTCAGATGACGGTGACCCTGGCCCTTGCAAAAGGCACCAGCGTTGTCACAGAGAGCATTTTTGAGAACCGTTTCCGCTACGTGGATGAATTATCCCGCATGGGCGCTAATGTAAAGGTAGAAGGAAATGTGGCCGTTATTGACGGCGTAGGCGGCTTTACCGGGGCGTTTGTCAACGCTCCTGATCTCCGTGCAGGTGCGGCCCTTGTAATTGCCGGACTGGCTGCGGATGGATATACGGTTGTGGATGAGATCGGATACATCCAGCGGGGCTATGAATGCTTTGAAGAAAAGCTTCAGGGTCTTGGTGCCATAATCGAAAAGGTGGATTCTGAGAATGAAGTAAGGAAATTTAAATTAAAAGTAGGCTAGGCGGGGAAAACTCCCGCCTTTTCCTATTGTTTGAAGAGCCATGGGGTTATGAATTGTCCATGCCTTTTTCCGAAAGGGAACGGATCGAGGTGGCATATTCCGACGGCGTCATTCCGGTCAGTTTTTTAAACTGCCTGGAAAAATAATGGACTGAGCTGTAGCCTAAACGGTCGGCAATTTCAGTAAAATTCAGCTGGTTGCTGCGGATGAGCTGCCTGGCCGCATCGATCTTCATGCGGGTAAAGAAATCAATGACCCCGCATCCGTAGGCTTTATGGAAGATTTTCTGAAGCTGTGACCGTCCTGTTAAGTTATCCCGGCAGATGGTTTCAATGGTGAGGTGTTCCCCGATGTGTTCTTCCATGTACCGGACGATGCGGTTATGTGCATCTCCGTGCATGGGGCTTTCCGTGACGCGTCCGGTGGAGATTTGCTCCGGCTTTAAGAAATATCTCCGGTAAAGGTGGATGATCAGCTCCTCCAAGTAATTGCCGATCAGCTGTTCCGCCCCAAAGGATAAAGGAGGCTGCCTTCGGATCAGTTCTTCCTGATACGGGTCGTCAAGCCGTCCTGAAAAAGCATTCCGCGTCTCAATGATGATCTGCGCCAGCAAGGCCATTTCCGTCTCCTGTACGGACAGGACTTCTCCTTCAAAAGCCTTCATAAAGGGAGAACTGCATTCAAAGCTTACCACTACCAGATTGGGGGCAACGGTTCCATTGGTCAGTATATTGTGGAACTCTCCGGGCTTGTGAAAGATGATGTTTCCACGCTTTAAAGGAATCCTCTTATCTCCTGCCATTACATCAATGACCCCCTTGTCAACGCAGACAAATTCCCAGAAGTCATGGCTTTCCCCTGGAAAGGAGAAATCACTCATGTATTCAAAATAGTGAATGGTTATGATCTTTTTAACAACAGCTGAGGAACGCAGCAGGGTGCTTTTGTATGCCATGAAAACCTCCTTTTGAACTGGTGTGATTGTGGTTATGGACAGTATAGCACATTCCATGGTAAAATGGGGAGAAGAGTACGATAATGCAAATTAAATAATAAATAATGCAAATATCTTTTGATGCGCATTCATTATACTGAGGGTAATAGAATTTAGGAGGTAACAGCGATGAACAGGAAACCGGTTCTGGTAATCATGGCAGCAGGCATGGGAAGCCGCTACGGGGGCTTGAAGCAGATTGACCCTGTGGATGCCTATGGAAACAAAATCATTGATTTTTCTATTTATGATGCGGTTTGTGCGGGATTTGAAAAGGTCGTCTTTATCATTAAAAAGGCCATTGAAAAAGAATTTAAGGAAAACATCGGAGACCGCATGGCGGCTCATGTGCAGGTGGAATACGTATATCAGGAACTTGATAACCTTCCAAAAGGGTATGAGGTACCAGAGGGCAGGGTGAAGCCATGGGGAACAGGACATGCCATTTTATGCTGCAAGGACGTGGTAGGCGGACCATTTGCAGTCATTAATGCGGATGATTATTACGGCAGAAGTGCCTTTATTTCTATTTATGACCAGCTTAGCAAGGTATCTGACGGAGAAAAGTACCAGTATACTATGGTAGGCTACCAGCTTTACAACACCCTGACAGAAAATGGCCATGTGGCAAGAGGCGTGTGCACCACCGACGAGACAGGAAAGCTGGTTGACATCCATGAGCGGACCAGGATCGAAAAACATGGCGACAAGGCAGAGTATACCGAGGATGACGGGAAGACCTGGACCGGGCTTGGGGAGGATACCATTGTTTCCATGAATATGTGGGGCTTTACAAGCAGCATATTAAAAGAGATTGAGGAACGGTTTGCTTCATTTTTAGACAGAGAGCTTCCGAAAAATCCGGTGAAATGCGAATATTTCCTTCCCTTTGTAGTGGATGAACTGTTAAAAGAAGGTAAGGCAGAGGTTTCGGTGTTAAAGAGCGTGGACCGCTGGTATGGAGTTACTTACAAGGAAGATAAAGAGACAGTTGTGAATGCCATCAAGGAACTGAAAGAAGCAGGTCTGTATCCGGAAAGGTTATGGGAGGAAAAGTAATGGGAGACGCACAGTGCGGAAAAATTAAAGAGGCCATTGGACTTCTGGCCTTTGAGGGAGAGCCGGTTTCATGGAATCGCTATGGAAGCGGCCATATTAATGATACGTTTCGCTTAATCTGCAAGGCAGAAGAAGGGGAAAAGCACTATATCATTCAGAGGATCAACCATGAGGTGTTTAAGGACCCGGTTTCACTTATGAGAAACATTGCAGGTGTTACTTCCTTTCTGAGGGAACGAATCCAGGCCCAGGGCGGAGATCCGGCCAGGGAGACGCTTAATATTGTAAAGGCGACGGACGGAAAGGATTACTGCCAGGACAGTGACGGAAATTACTGGAGAGGTTATCTCTTTATTGAAAGAGCAACCACTTATGATAAAGTAAGAAATCCGGAAGATTTTTATCAGAGCGGCAAGGCGTTCGGGCGGTTTAAACGCCAGCTGGCAAAATATCCCGCCGATGAGCTTTCAGAAACAATACCCAATTTCCACAACACCCCGGTGCGCTTAGAAGCGTTTAAGGCAGCTGTGAACGCCGATGTCTGCGGCCGCGCCCATCTGGTGGTGGAGGAAATAAAGTTCGTCCTTGACCGGGAGAAAGAAGCGTCCATTGCCATGGATATGTTAAAGGATGGAAGGCTTCCGCTCTGCGTTACTCATAACGACACCAAGCTTAATAATATTATGATCGATGATGCAACCGGGGAGGCCCTGTGCATTATTGACCTGGATACCATCATGCCCGGCCTGGCTATTTTTGACTTTGGGGATTCCATTCGTTTCGGAGCCAATACGGCAGAGGAGGATGAACCTGATGTGAGTAAGGTATCCTTATCCCTGCCCCTGTTTGAGATTTATACCAAAGGATATTTGGAGGGGTGTAAGGGAAGTCTGACACCGGAGGAAAAAAGGATGCTTCCCATGGGAGCAAAGCTGATGACCTTTGAATGCGGCGTCCGCTTTTTAACGGATTTTCTTCAGGGAGACACTTATTTTCATATAAGCAGAGAAAACCACAATCTGGACCGTACCAGGACTCAGTTTGCGCTTGTGGCTGATATGGAGAAGAAGTGGGAAGAAATGGAGGAGATTGTCCGCAGGAGCGAAAAATAAGTTTTTCATTCATGTATTTAAGGGCAGTTGGGAGTGTAAGCTTCATTGGTGTTCAAAATAGGAATAGGAAAGAGGAGAGAATATGAGAATACTGGTAACCGGAGGCGCCGGATATATCGGCAGCCATACATGCGTTGAGCTTTTGGAACGAGGCCATGAAGTTGTTGTGGTGGATAACCTTTGCAATTCCTCCAGGGTTTCATTGGAACGGGTAGAGGCCATTACCGGAAAAAAGGTGACCTTTTATGAGGCTGACCTTTTAGACAGGGAGGCGTTGGAGAAGATATTTGATCATGAGACCATCGATGCAGTCATCCATTTTGCCGGGTTAAAGGCTGTGGGAGAATCAGTTGCAAAACCTTTGGAGTATTACCACAATAATATCACCGGAACCCTGATTCTGTGTGATGTTATGAGGAATCATAAGGTGAAGAATATCATATTCAGCTCCTCTGCCACCGTATACGGGGATCCGGCCTTTGTGCCCATTACAGAGGATTGTCCTAAGGGAAAGATCACCAATCCCTATGGACAGACAAAGAGCATGCTGGAACAGATTCTTTCAGACCTTCATATTGCAGACCCGGAATGGAACGTAATTCTTCTGCGTTATTTTAATCCTGTAGGCGCTCATAAAAGCGGTTTGATCGGAGAAGACCCTGCGGGTATTCCCAATAACCTGACTCCTTACATCACCCAGGTTGCAGTAGGCAAGTTAAAAGAAGTGGGAGTATTTGGAGACGATTATGATACGCCTGACGGAACCGGAGTCCGTGATTACATTCATGTGGTGGATTTGGCCGTTGGACATGTAAAGGCCCTTGAAAAGATTGCTTCCTCAGAGCCTGAAGTCCGCATTTACAATCTGGGAACAGGGCAGGGCTTTAGTGTTCTTCAGATGATCGAAGCGTTTTCAAAGGCATGCGGGAAATCCATTCCATATTCCATCAAACCCCGCCGCCTAGGTGATATTGCAGAATGTTATGCGGATGCGTCCCTGGCAAAGAATGAACTTGGCTGGGAAGCGGAGCGTGGAATTGATGAAATGTGCCAGGATTCCTGGAGATGGCAGTCCAGTAATCCAAATGGATACAGGTAAAGGCCTGAGGTTATGTCCCTGCATCATGTCCCGGCTGATCTGATCAATGATCAGCCGGGGGCAGATGCCTTTTCCAAAATGATCAAGTCTGGATCCGCAGATCTGCCATTTGCATTGAATTACGTTTCATCTAAATAAAAAAAGTTGAAGTTATTTTGAGGTTAAAGATGAACATTAAAAAGATGTTTAAACGGATCAGGAATAATTATGTCATTGAGCAGGTGAAAAGAATTAACATTCCAGAATTTGAGCCGGATAAAATCATACGGTATCATATAATTTTTTCGGGAAGAGTACAAGGGGTTGGTTTTCGCCTGGAAATTGAACGGCTTGCATTGAGATTGAAATTAAGTGGGTGGATAAAGAATCTTGAGAGCGGAAATGTAGAGATGGAAATTCAGGGAATGAAAAACAAAATAGACTTCCTTTTGGATTTTATGAATTCGTTGAAGCGAATTAAAATAAAGCAAATGCAAATAGAAACTCAAACTGCTTTAAAACAGGAGCAGGAGTTTGGAATTTTATAAAACGTGGCTTTTTCCTGTTACAGCAATTAAAACTGAAGATTTCCGTTGTCAAAGTATCTATCCTTATGATTATCATTCGTTGGACGGATACTTTTTTATTTTGTTTGTCTAAAGCTTGTGAGAAAATGTTTTCAATAAAATGTTAAGGATTGGGTCTGTGGTAAAATAATTAAGAAAGGATTGCAAGTTTGTATACTGCATACATAGTAAAATGCAAATTATTGAAAAATTTATTGCTTCAAAGTATAATGATGATTCTTTGTGTGAAGATGGACTGTTTATCAATGATAAATTTATTGCAGTCATGGACGGAGTCACTGCCAAAGGAGAACTTTTATGGAATAACAAAACCAGCGGGTTTCATGCAAAAGAGATTCTGATGAATGCAATGGCACAATTAGATGGAAGTGAAAATGCGGTTCAGGTGTTGGAATATTTGAATTCTCAGCTTCGTAAGCAATATAACGGCAATGATGATTATTTCCTTAAAAATACAACAGAGAGATTGCGGTCTACCATTGTAATTTACAGCCAAAGGCATAAACAGATTTGGAGCTTTGGAGATTGTCAATTCAGCATTAACGGACAGGCGTTAAAAAAGGAAATGGAAATTGATTTGTTATTGGCAGAGGTCAGATCTGCTTATCTTCATTCAGAGCTTCTCAGGGGAAAAACGGTTGAAGAGCTTTGCCTTTTGGATCCA
Organism: Lachnospiraceae bacterium; assembly: GCA_902363835.1. Lineage (GTDB taxonomy): Bacteria > Bacillota > Clostridia > Lachnospirales > Lachnospiraceae > Lacrimispora. Next base: position 64,422 of record CABJBM010000012.1, on the reverse strand, counting down.
TCCCAGGAAATAATTTTGCCGGTCATAAAAAATCAACTATACTTTTCTAATTGTGATAAAGGCGGTAAGTACGAATTTAGCGTATTAGACGGATTTTGTGATGATTTCTTAAAAGTAATTACTTGTGATGTGCAGGAAGGGGATACGGTAATAATGGCATCTGACGGCTATCCCAGATTAGAGCCTACATTACAGGAAAGTGAGTTGTTTTTAAAAGAGCTGAAGGAAAAGGATCCGTTATGCATTGATTATTACAAAGCTGGTTCTGGTTTCACAAACGGAAAAAGTTCGATTGATGACAGGACGTACATAAGATTTGCAGTGTAAAGGTGAAACTAAGGTATCATTAAGGCGGATAAGTGAAAAGCCTTGGACTGTAATTGTTCTTCTGCAGTTCTCCTGAAATAGGTAAAGCAAAGACTTCACTGCATTCCAGTGAAGTCTTTATTTGATTACTCCGCAATCAGCCGGTGAACCGCTTCATATATTTTTGTGGCAATATAAGGATTATTCATTGTATAAAGATGAATACCATTGACCCCCTGCACAACCAGATCAACAATTTGATCGATTGCATAAGCAATGCCTGCGTCACGCATTGCCTCCGGGTTATTTTCGTACCGGTTCATCATTGCGATAAATTTTGAAGGCAATTCCACATGGCAAAGGGATACCATGCGCTCAATCTGCTTTTTATTAACTACAGGCATAATGCCTGCTTCAATGGGAACATGAATTCCCGCAAGGGAACAACGTTCCTGAAATTTATAAAAATAGTCATTATGAAAGAAAAGCTGCGTAATTAACTGACTTGCGCCCGAATCCACCTTTTTCTTTAAATTCTGGATGTCTTCAATGAGATTCTTTGACTCTGTATGCCCTTCAGGGTAACAGGCTGCCGTTATGTCAAAATCCCCATGTTCCTTAATAAACCCAATCATGTCACTGGCATAGGTAAAGTCCCCTTTTGGCAGTTTTGGATCTAACATATCTCCCCGAAGGGCAAGGATATTTTCAATACCGTTTTGCTTGAAGTTTTCCAACTGAATAAGCACGTCTTCTTTTGTCAGGCCAACACAAGGCAAATGGGCTAAACTTTCGATTTTGTATTGATTCTTAATCGTGGCTGCTATTTCACAGGTAGCCTGCCCATTACCGCTGCCGCCTGCCCCATAGGTTACGCTGATGAAGTCGGGATTCAGTTCATGTAATGCGTCAAGGGTATCGTAAATGGTCTGAATGGAGCCGGTTCTTTTCGGCGGAAAAATCTCAAAGGAAAGGGTTGCCTGGTTTTTTAAGATGTTAGAAAGCTTCATTTCTCAACCGCCTTGCCGCTTGAACCATATGTTCAAGGCTGGATTTTGTCTCTGCATATTGCCGTGTTTTCAATCCGCAATCCGGATTTACCCATAACTTTTCTTTGGGCAGTCTTTTAAGCATTTCATGTAAAGCTGATTCTATTTCTTCCACAGACGGGACTCTTGGCGAGTGGATATCGTAAACGCCAGGGCCTACCTCTGTTTTGAAATGATTTTCTTTCAGGGAATCCAGAATCATCAAATCCGAACGCGATGCCTCAAAGGTAATCACATCAGCGTCCATATTGTCAATGGCAGGAATAATATCGGTAAATTCACTGTAGCACATATGGGTATGGATTTGGGTTTCAGGTTTTACGCCGCTGTGTACCAACCGAAACGCGGGAATCGCCCAATTTAAGTATTCGCTGTCCCAGTCAGATTTTCTTAAAGGGAGCTTTTCCCTAAGGGCGGCCTCATCAATCTGAATGATTCTGATGCCGTTTGATTCAAGGTCAAGTACTTCATCACCAATGGCCAGGGCGATTTGGTACGCGATTTCTTTTAATGAAATATCCTCCCGCGGGAAGGACCAGTTCAGAATTGTGACCGGCCCGGTAAGCATACCCTTCATGGGTTTTTTGGTAAGGCTTTGGGCATAAACAGACCATTCAACAGTCATGGGTTTTTCCCTGGAAATATCTCCCCAAATAACAGGAGGCTTTACGCAGCGTGTGCCGTAGGACTGTACCCACCCTTTCTCTGTAAACAAATATCCGTCAAGGCATTCACCAAAATACTCCACCATATCGTTGCGTTCAAACTCACCGTGTACCAGAACATCCAGTCCGATTTCCTCCTGTACCCTGACGCATTCAAAGATTTTTTCCTTAACAAAATCACGGTATTGTGTTTCTGTAATAATGCCTTTCCGAAAGGCAGTGCGGTTGGCCTTTACCTCGGCTGTTTGTGGAAAAGAGCCAATCGTTGTGGTGGGAAAGCATGGAAGATCAAAGTTCTTTTGCTGTATCGCTTCACGGGCCGAAAACTCCGGAAGCCGCGTAAATTCGCTTTCCCTGATTTTTGATACCCTTTGCTGCACTTTCTCATTGCTGCACTTTCTGCCTTTACCCAATAGATTGATATTTCTCTTGTATTCCTCCGTTTCCAAAGGGTTCTGGGATGAACAAATTTCTTTTAACTCCTTAAGCTCTCCAAGTTTTTCTACGGCAAATGAAAAATAGTCTTTTTGCTGCTCCGGCAGTTTTGTTTCATTCTGCAAAGTATAGGGAACATGCAAAAGCGAGCAGGAGGTTCCAAGGACAATGTGGCTGCAATGTTTTTTCAGCTCAGAAATAATATCAAAAGACTTTTTATAGTCATTTTTCCAGATGTTCTTGCCGTTTATAATACCTGCAAACAGCACTTTATCCGAGGGGAACCCGTTTGATTTTACAAGTTCCAGGGATTTCCTGCCCTCAATAAAATCCATTCCGATCCCGTCAAAATCCATTCCTGTTATTTCCTGATAACAATCACGTACATCACCAAAATACGTTTGTAAAAGCACATTCACTGTTCCTTTTACAGAAAGGATGGCGGTGTAAAGCCGCTTAAATAAGAGAATGTCTTCATCAGTGAGATCGTGTACAAGGAATGGTTCATCAAACTGCAGCCATTCAGCTCCCATTTCACTGAATTTTGTGAGGATCTGCAGGTAAGCCCATATGACAGTATCTGTAAAGTCCTTTTCACATTTTTCACCTGTAAACCTTGCCAGCTTTAAAAAGGTAAATGCCCCAATTAAAACAGGTTTCGTTTTAATCCCCAGTTTCTTCGCCTCTTCAAACTCATCAAACGGCTTGGTTCCTGTAAGCCGTATTTCTGTATTATCATCAATTTCCGGAACCATGTAATGATAGTTTGTATTAAACCATTTTTTCATTGCAAGGGCTTTTACATCCCCGTTTGCACCCTGGTAACCTCTTGCCATGGCAAAATATGTATCTATAGGTGACAACTCCAGATTGCGGTATCGTGCCGGAATCACATTCAGCAGAACCGCAGTGTCAAGAACCGTGTCATAAAACGAAAAATCATTACTTGGAATAAAGCCGATCCCGTGATTCTTCTGTGTGTTCCAATGTGTACTTCTTAAATTTCTAGCCGTTGCCTGCAATTCATTTACAGATATTTCTTTTTTAAAGTATTTTTCAGATGCAAATTTTAATTCTCTTAAAGCTCCCACTCTTGGGTAGCCAACAACAGACGTTCTCATATGGCGGAAATCCTTTCGATTAATTTATTACAAATCATAACATGAGAACGGGGCTATAACGTAATATCAAAAAAATATGAATACCTATAGAAAAAAACTATTACCCTTTCATCCAATAAAGGAGTCACAGGTTTTCTATATGGGATTCCAGCGGCTACAGACAAAGTCTTAAAGCCCTGTATCCCGCAGAACGTTTTTTTCAGACAGCTTCTTAATGGAGGTGGAATACTCAGATGGAGTCATTCCGGTCAAATGCTTGAATTGCCTGGAAAAGTAGTGGACAGAGGTATAACCAAGATGATTGGCAATCTGGGTAAAATTAAGCTGCCGGTTCCGTATGAGCTGCTTGGCAGCATCTATCTTCATGGTGTTAAAATATTCAATGACTCCTGTGTTCCCCTTTTCATAGAAAAGCTTTTTTAACTGGGAAGTGCTGATCAAATTATCCCGGCTGATCTGGTCAATGGTCAGCTGGGTGCAGATGTTCTTTTCAAAATAATGAAGGATGGTTTCGTAGATATCTTCTGCGGAAGAGGTATCCTTGTGAATGGCAGGAGCCTGACGGGCGGAAAGAGAGCGGCGGTACATTTGTATCAGGAACTGTTCCAGATAGATTTTTATCATCTGCTCTGCCCCGAAAGGTCCATGGTCCTTTCGTACCAGCACTTCCTGATAGGGATTGTCAAGCCTTCCCTCAAAGCACAGGCGCGCTTCCGCAATAATTCTCGCCAGAAGCTCCTGCTCCTCCTGCCTGACGCTTAAGATCTGCTCCTTAAAAGAAGATATGGAGGGCGACTGGCAGTCAAACCCAATGACCACAAGGTTGGGAGCAATGACTCCATTGGCCAGGACCCGGTGAAATTCATTTGGCTGATGGAAAATGACCTCTCCTTTTTGCAGGGTCATCCGTTCATGATCGGCCACCACGTCCACTTCTCCCTTATCCACACAGAGCAATTCCCAGAAGTTATGGGATTCCCCTGCAAAGGTGAAGTCGCTCATATACTCAAAATAATGGATGCTGATGATCCGGCGGATGATCAGCTCTTCTTTCAGTTCCGTATACTTATATTTCATACTTTCCCCCTGTTTCATAGGCTGAATAAAGCCTGTTTATAAAGTAATATTGTGCAATTAGCATATAAGTTACCTGTATTTTAACTTCTAATTATGAAAAAAGCAAATGATAAAAACCTAAAAAGTAAAAAATGATAACCTTTTGTACAAAGCATTTTGCCCAAAAGTATAATAATATAGACTCACCAAGAACATCTGACAGATAAGTCAGATAACAGAGGGAGGTAGAATTATGAAGAAACATTTTATGAGTATGATGCTGAGTGCGGTTATGGCTGCCGGTCTTTTGGCAGGATGTGCAGGAGGGGCTTCCACAGCCACCACAGCGGCTACAACGGCTGCCGGAGCTTCCACGGAAGCCGCGAAGGAAACGGCTGCAGGCGGCGGAGACGGGCTTGTCTACTGGACCATGTGGGAGGCAACAGAGCCTCAGGGCCAGGCGATCCAGATGGCAGTTGACAAATTTATGGCAGATACAGGAGTTAAGGTAGACGTTCAGTTTAAGGGACGTACCGGAATCCGGGAAGGTTTGCAGCCTGCTTTGGATGCAGGAACTAACATTGACTTGTTTGACGAGGATATTGACCGCGTAAATACCACATGGGGACAGTATTTAATGGATCTGGAGGAACTGGCAAAGGCTTCCGGCTATGAAGCCAATGCCAATGCGGGCTTAATGTCAGCATGCAGGGAAGTTGGGAAGGGCACGTTAAAGTCCATTCCTTACCAGCCTAATGTATTTGCATTTTTCTATAACCAGTCCATTTTTGATGAGGCAGGGGTTAAGGAAGTACCAAAGACCTGGGAGGAACTGGATGCAGCATGCCAGAAGATCAAGGATGCAGGTTATACCCCAATTACCTGTGATGACGCTTATATTACAGCCATGTTTGGCTATCACATGTCCAGAATTTTAGGCGAACCGGCAACGGAAGCCATTGTGAAAGAAGGAAAATGGGATGATCCGGCAGTTCTTAAAACGGCTCAGGCCTATGAGGATTTTGCAAAGAAAGGATATTTTTCAGAGACCATCGCTTCTAACGTATGGCCTGCAGGACAGAACCAGGAGCTTGCACTGGGAACAGCAGCCATGTATTTAAACGGTTCCTGGCTTCCCAATGAAGTAAAGGATATGGCAGGAGAAGACTTTAAGTGGGGCTGCTTCAGCTACCCTGCAGTAGACGGCGGAAAGGATGGGACCAATGCCTCCAACTACGGCGCTCAGGTTTTGGCCATCAATAAGAACTCCAAAAGCGGAGAAAATGCATTTAAGCTGATCCAGTACATTACTCAGGGCGAATTTGACAAAAAGATGTCTGAAATGTCAATGGGTATCCCGGCAGATTCCAGAAATTCAGAATGGCCGGCACAGCTTGCCAGCGTGAAGCCTGTAATGGAAAGCTTAACCGTCAGGTATCCCTGGGCAGCAGGAGCAGAAGCCAATGCAGACTTGACACCGATTATCAAAGAGAATTTTATGAAGCTTTGCGGAGGTTCCATTACGGCAGCAGAGTTCGTAGATGCTTTAAAAGCAGCAGGTAAATAATCCGGATTTATGAGATTCCATAGGGTGGCACCGCTTTGGCGGTGTCACCACGCGATTAAGGAAAGCCGGGGAGGTATTTAACATGAAGAAGAATAAGACCATGATTGCCGTATTTCTAACACCTGCAATCCTAATGTTTGTCCTTGTGTTCCTTTATCCTATTCTCAGGACGATTTTAATGAGCTTTTTTAAGATCGAAGGAATCACGGATTCTATGACCAAGTGGCAGTTCACCGGATTTGCCAATTACAGCAAGCTTGCGGCAACCAGCCTGTTCCGCATATCCATGTGGAATCTGTTCCGGATCTGGCTCATCGGCGGATTGATTGTCATGTCCCTGGCTCTTTTGTTTGCGGTCATCATCACCAGCGGCATACGCTTTAAGAGCTTTTTCAGGGCAATGATATATCTTCCCAACGTAGTCAGCGCGGTTGCCCTTGCGACCATGTGGCTCCAGTATGTATACAGCCCGAAGTTCGGTCTCCTGAAAGATGTATTTTCAGCCATGGGGCTTAAGTATTTGTCTAAGGTCCAGTGGCTTGATAATGAACACAAATTCATGGCCCTGCTCATTGCTTACTGCTTTGGAATGGTGGGATACCACATGCTGATTTTTGCCAGCGGAATTGAACGGATCGGAGAGGACTACTATGAGGCGGCGACTCTGGATGGGGCAAATAAGGTAAACCAGTTCCGCTATATTACACTTCCCCTGTTAAAAGGGGTATTTAAAACCAATATCACCATGTGGAGCGTTACATCAGTTGGCTTTTTCGTCTGGTCCCAGCTGTTTTCAACGGTTACGGCGGATACTCAGACCATTACCCCCATGGTTTATATGTATATGATGATCTTTGGAGCCGGAAACAGCATGACCGAGCGAAATGCTGGCCTTGGAGCGGCAATCGGCGTTCTGTTAAGCATCTGTGTGGTAGCGGTCTTCCTCATATGCAATAAACTCATAAAAGATGATGATCTGGAATTCTAAGGAGGGGAATCTATGGCTAAAAAGGGAAAGTTTATGGAGCCGTTTAACTGGAAAAGAGAGCTTAGGCTTTTACCGGGATATCTGCTTCTGAGTATTTGGATTTTATTTACCGTTGTATTGCTGGGCTGGGTGGTAGCCGCCAGCTTTTCTACAACAAAGGCTATTTTTTCAGGCAAAGTCCTGTCCCAGGGAATTCACTTTGAGAACTATGCAAAGGCATGGACCAATTCCAATGTGTCCTCTATTTTCTTTAATTCCCTGATGTATTCCGTTATCTCGTGCACACTTCTGGTTTTGATCTGTGCACCTGCCGCATACGTACTGTCCCGTTTCCGTTTTGCAGGGAATAAAATGATCCAGACCAGCCTTGTGTCTGCCATGGGAGTGCCTGTGGTCATGATCGTTCTGCCCCTGTTCAGCCTGATCGCTGGTATGAACGTGTTAAACAACTACATTGCAAACAAGGCAGTACTGATATTTCTTTATGTGGGGATTAACGTTCCTTATACAACGATTTTTCTTCTCACATTTTTTGCCAATATTTCCAGGGCTTACGAGGAAGCGGCTGCCATTGACGGCTGTCCTCCCATGAGGGCTTTCTGGGTGATCATGTTTCCCATGGCTCAGTCAGGAATCATTACGGTTACTATATTTAATTTTATTAATATATGGAATGAGTATTTCATTTCCCTGATCTTTGCAAACTCCGACAGGGTGAGGCCGGTTGCGGTAGGACTTTATTCCATGATCAATTCCATGAAATATACGGGAGACTGGTCAGGCATGTTTGCTTCTGTTATCATCGTATTTCTTCCTACCTTTATTCTTTATATCTTTTTGTCGGAGAAGATCATTGCCGGCATTACCGGGGGCGGAGTCAAGGGCTGATGGTTTTAATGGGAAGAAAATTATAAAAAACCTCCTGCTTTATGGGGGCTGCAAGATAATTCATTTTCTGGAAGAATTATTTGTTGCAGCCCGGTAAAGGCAGGAGGTTTTTAATTTTATAAAAGCAATCAGGTCAGAGTAATTTGGATAACTTATTAATAATCAGATCAATGGTAATGAGTAAAATAGCCTGCGAATCCAGGAACAACTGATTTTTATCCAAATTAAGAGATGGGATGGAAATAAAGCAGTCATATTTATTGGAATATTTGGCCTTGCTGTTTTGCGTGATAATTGCACAGGGAGTACAGCGGTCAAAAGAAGTTTTTGCGGCCGCAGTGATACAATCCGTGGTACCTGATACGGATATAAAAATATGGAAGTCAGAAGCAGCAGAAAAAGAGGCTTTTTCACTAAAGATACCGCCATGGATTATTGCTTCGGAATCAATTCCCAGTGAGGCAAGACGATAGGAAAAATAAGTGGCGGAAAGACCGCTTTCATGGAGACCAAAGATTCGTATGTGGGAAGCGTCCAGAATATATTTACAGAGAGAAATAAGGCTGTCTTCACTTATATAGCCCGGAAGCTTTTGTATACAGTTTATATAATTTTCAATGATATCCATATTAGATTTAACAACAGTTGGATTTTTAAATCTGCCGGATTGAAGATACTTGGAAACTTCGTATTTAAATTCAGAATATCCATCATAGCCCAGTTTTTGACAAAAACGCAGCAGAGCAGATTTAGAAACACCTGCTTTAGCGGCAACATTAATAATCGGGTAGGCTGAAATATAGTCCGGATTATTCATGACAAAAGTTTTTATTTTTTCATCTGATTTTGTAAATTCTGATTCATGCAGATTGATTAATTCCATAGGGTTCATATAAATTCTCCATACATAATTCCATAGTGATTTTGATTGTAAAAATTATAACATATCACACATGAAAACAAAAGTGGTAAATTTCCCAAAATAAATGAGAAAATTATTGAAATGGTGTGAAGATTATTGTATAATATGAAAAACAGAACAAAAAGAGAGGTTAGAAAGGGGAAGGTATACGATTATGGGGACACAAGCAAAGAAAACAGTATTGGAAAGAAGTACGGATTTTATTGAACAAAAAATTGCACCACCTCTGTTAAGTCTGTCACAGGTACGGTATCTGGAAGCATTACAGAGAACTTTTATAACATTAATGCCGTATATGGTATTAGGTGCGACGGTAACCCTTATTTTAAATCTAAGCGGATTGTTTGCCGAGGAAACCGGGTTAAATATGCCTGGTGTTGCAAATGCCATTGACAGTGTGATCGCTCCATGCAGGCCATGGCTGTTTCAGATTGTTTTTGTGACAATTAATTTATTAGCCATGATTGCAGCTTTGCTGAATGGCTACTTTCTTGGAGATTATTATAACAGGAAGGATTCCAATGTTACTGCGGTAGCATCGGCAGTTGTAGCTATGATCGCATTCCTTTGTTTTATTGATTTTTCCCAGCTCAGTGCCGATTTTGACTGGCCCGTATACATATTGGGATCACCCAGCTTATTTGGAGGATTACTGATCAGTATTTTTGCGGTAGAGGTTTACAGATTCCTCATTGGAAGAAAGATCACCATTAAGATGCCGGAAGCAGTGCCGCCAATGATAGCGTCGGCATTTACCAGTATGATTCCGGTTTGTGCGGTTATTACACTGTGTACTTTGATTGGGCAGGGCTTGGGAGACTTTAATTTTCTGAGTATGTTAAACCAGGGCACGGCATATCTGGTAGTAGGCGGAAGCGGACCGGCTGCACAGGGGATTGGCTTTGTTTTGGATAGACTGCTCTGGTTTGTAGGATTACATGGGTCAAACATCGTTTCATCTGTTATGCAGCCGATCTGGGCCACTATGATAACTGATAATATTAATGCATTTGCGGCACACCAGAAGGTACCATATATGTTTACGGAACAATGGATTAATTTTTATGTAAGATGTTCTTTATTCCCGGTGGCACTTCTTTGCACCATGAGTAAGGTAAAACGCTTTAAAGTATTAGGGAAATTATCTCTTCCGGGAACTGTTTTCAATATTGCAGAACCAATTATGTACGGACTGCCAATTGTGTTAAATCCCCTTATGTTTGTTCCCTGGGTACTTGGATTTGCAGTGCTTTACATATTTAATGCCATCCTTGGAATATTAGGAATCACTCCGCCCGTTGTTGCAATGACTGTATGGACGATGCCTGCTCCGCTGGCATCCTTTATTGGCAGTGGATTCAATATAATAGCTCCGCTTATCACTCTGATGAATTTTACAATTATCTTCTTCATGTTTCTGCCCTTTTTCAAAGTAATGGAAAAACAGGCTTTAAAAGAGGAGGAGCAATACGGATTGGAACAAGAAAGGAATAAATGATGGAAGAATACCGAATAGTACCATACAGACAGGAATATATGGAACAGCTTATTAATGGCTGGAATGAGACACTGGTTTTTGATCCGATTAGTAAAGAAAGATTTTTACAGCAGGTTTTAATGGACGAAAACTTTGATCCTGATCTGGCACTTGTTTTATTGGCAGAGGATAAGGTTGCAGGATTCTGCTTTGGAATTAAAAGAAAATATCCATATTTAACCCGGGGGCTGGAGGAACATAGAGGCTGGATCAGCATTATGTTTGTCCGGGCAGAGTATCAGGGAAGAGGATATGGAAAGGCATTGTTAAATGAAGTGGAAAAGAATCTAAAAAAAGAGCAGGTAAAGGAAATTACTCTGTGTGCTTACAGTCCCAATTATTTTACTCCCGGTGTGGATTTGAAATATGAAAAAGCGCTGCCTTTCTTTGAACAAAACGGTTATGTAAGAGGAATGGATGCTGTGAGCATGAAAAAAGACTTATTTTCTTATAACATGCCCCAGAAAACTCTGGAAATGGTAGAGCAGCTGAAGAATGAAGGAATAAAGTTTCATACGTATTCATTTTCATATATGGAAAAATTACTGGCATTTGTTAAGCAGGAATTTGATGCCGGGTGGGTAAGAAATATTTTACAGGCGATTCGTAATGGAGAAGCAGAAGATACCATTTTAATTGCAGTGAATAAGGAAAACCAGGTAATTGGATACTGTATGCGGAAAATCGACGGCAATGATGCAAGATTTGGCCCTATCGGAGTAAAGGAGTCTGTTCGCTCAAAAGGAATCGGAGGAATTTTATTTGATTTACAGATGCGGGAAATGCAGAAAAGAGGAATTTATTATACATATTTTTTATGGACTCACGGTGATGCAGTCAGATTCTATGAACGGCATGGAATGAGTGTATACAGAACATACCAGCTCTACCGGAAAAGCATATAGGAGGAATATTAAAATGGCAAAATATAACAGAATCGTATCCATTGGTGCTCACCCCTTAGATGCGGAACTCATGGGTGGGCCAATGCTGATAAAATATGCGGAACAGGGAGCTGACTGTACATTTGTACATGTGACTAAGGGACGTCTTACGGATTTAACAGCAACTGAGGATGAGAAAAAAGCATATGAGACTGCATTAAACGATGAGATGGAACATGCGGCTGCTGCCATGGGGTGTAATAGCTTTAGCATGGATTATAGTTCAGCGGAATTGCCGGTTGTGGAAGAGTTTACAAAAATTATAGTGGAATATCTGAAAAAGGAAAAAGCGGACTGTGTAATAACTCATGCACGGGGAACCTTGCACCCCAGACATTATTATACGTATGAGGCGGTAACACAGGCCGTAAGAATACTTCATGACGAAGGAAATCCCATACAGATTTATTATGGGGAGAATTGTGAAGATCTGATTGGATTTACTCCCACTGTATATGTAAGCATGAGTGAACAAAAGATGGAAACCTGGTTTAAAGGATTACAGAATTATAAAATCTTCAGAGGTAAGATTAATAATGTTCCATATTACGATTATTATCATTCTATGAGTACCATAAGGGCGATTGAAGCGGGAAGCCATGGTTTTGTAAAAGCATATATGCATGGAGCGTTAATAGATAATGAGTAGAGAGATAAGAGAGAGGAAGGCAGGAATATGAAAAAGATTGTTTTAATATGCTCGGCAGGAATGTCAACAAGCTTGCTGGTATTACATATGAGGGATGCTGCAAAAGCAGATAATTATGAATGTGAAATAAATGCATATCCCATAGCAGATGCACCGGAGGTGATTCCAGAAGCAGATATTGTTTTATTAGGGCCTCAGGTCCGATATATGTCCAATAAACTGAACAAAGAATATCCCGGAAAAATAATTGAAGCAATCGATATGAAGGTTTATGGAATGGTTGACGGCAGAGGCGCATTGGCACAGGCCAGGCGGAGTCTGGAAGATTAAGTGGCGGTGTTTGCCCTGGCAAAGGGTGAAAAACTCTTGACAGCTGTTTTTAAATACGTTAAAATGTACTTGCAGTATATACTGCTTACAATTGAATAACAAATGAAAAGTACGTAATATCCCTTATTCAGAGTGATGGAGATACAAAGGATCTGTGAAGTCACGGCAACCCCGACCGGAAATGATGGCGTTTCGCCACAAAGCGCGATTGGAAGGTGCCAACCTGAGCGAGAAATCGAGCAATAAGAGGATTTGATACATTGTTGAATCAAGTCCGCGTTGCTGCGGACTTTTCTTTTTGTTATTCCCCCATATCATATAAGGAGGGATGACGTATGGGGATACCTGCATGCCCAAAGAGTGAGGGCAGGAAGGAGATCACCCTGCGGCCATGCCTGCATGCCCAAAGTACATGGGTAAGAAGGAGGAAATGACAACATGGAAAAATTATTATTCACATCCGAGTCCGTTACAGAAGGACATCCGGATAAAATGTGTGACCAGATCTCTGATGCGATTTTAGATGAGATGTTAAGGCAGGATCCAATGAGCCGTGTGGCTTGTGAAACCTGCTGTACCACAGGCCTTGTCATGGTCATGGGAGAAATAACCACCCATGCTTATGTGGACATTCAGAAGGTGGTACGGGAAACCGTAAGAGAAATCGGCTATGACCGTGCAAAATATGGATTTGACTGCGATACCTGCGGCGTTATGGTAGCTTTGGATGAGCAGTCCGCTGACATTGCCTTAGGCGTTGACCGGGCTCTGGAAGCAAAGGAACACAAAATGTCTGACGAAGAAATCGATGCCATCGGAGCAGGAGACCAGGGAATGATGTTTGGTTTTGCCAGCAATGAAACCGAGGAATATATGCCTTATCCCATTGCCCTTGCCCATAAGCTGGCTCTCAGGCTTACAAAGGTCCGCAAGGATGGAACACTGACTTATCTCCGTCCCGACGGAAAGACCCAGGTAACAGTGGAATACGATGAAAACGGCAAGCCTCTCCGTTTGGATGCAGTGGTTTTGTCCACTCAGCATGATGAGAATGTGAGCCAGGAACAGATTCACATTGACATTAAAAAATATGTATTTGACGAAGTTCTGCCGGCAGAGCTGGTGGATGGGAACACTAAATTCTATATTAATCCTACGGGCCGTTTTGTCATTGGAGGACCTCACGGCGACAGCGGTTTGACAGGCCGCAAGATCATCGTAGACACCTACGGCGGTTATGCCCGTCATGGCGGCGGTGCATTTTCCGGCAAGGACTGCACAAAGGTGGACCGTTCCGCAGCTTATGCAGCCCGCTACGTTGCAAAGAACATTGTGGCAGCAGGCCTGGCTGACAAGTGTGAAATCCAGCTTTCCTATGCCATTGGCGTGGCTCACCCCACTTCCATTATGGTGGATACCTTTGGAACCGGGAAACTGAGCAATGAAAAGCTTGTTGATATCATCCGCCAGAATTTTGACCTGCGTCCCGCCGGAATCATTAAGATGCTGGATTTACGCCGTCCCATCTACAGGCAGACAGCAGCTTACGGCCATTTTGGAAGAAATGACTTAGACTTACCCTGGGAAAAGCTTGACAAGGTTTCCCTTTTAAAAGAGTATTTATAATCTTTAATATATGAGAAGGATGCCGCAAAACAGTTGATTTACAGCTGGTGAGCGGCATCTTTTTCCGTATGGATAAAGGCGGTTGCAAATGGATCTCATGAGGGCATAGGACAAAGACTTTATGGTTTTTTAATATTTGGCACTAAAACTAGCGCCAAATCCCAGTTTCTTCGTGTTGAAATCTGAAGCTGATATTGATTATAATAGGGCTATGAAAAGGAATTGATTGGCCAATCATACCTTCCACGGATCACACAGTAAATACTATATAATGAAGTGAGGGTATGTAAATATGAAAGAGAAGGTACAAGTATTCGGCCGCTTTTTAAGCGGCATGGTAATGCCCAATATCGGTGCATTTATTGCATGGGGACTGATTACGGCATTGTTTATTCCCACCGGCTGGTATCCAAATGAGACGCTGGGGGCATTGGTTTCCCCTATGGCCAGCATGCTTCTTCCGCTTTTAATCGCATATACAGGCGGTACGGCAGTTTATGGGCAGCGGGGCGGCGTGATCGGCGCAATCTCAGCCATGGGTGTTATTGTTGGTTCCAGCGTTCCTATGTTTATCGGTGCAATGATCGTAGGACCGGTCAGTGCATGGGTAATCAAGCAGTTTGACAAAAAGATAGAGAACAAGATTCCTGCCGGCTTTGAAATGCTGGTAAATAACTTTTCCATGGGTATCATCGGCGCCATCCTGACGCTTATCGCCTTGAAGGGAGTTGTACCTATTGTTGAGGTGCTGAACCGGGTAATGGAGGCAGGAGTTGGATTCTTCGTGGACAATAAGCTGCTTCCTCTGGCGAGTATCTTCATTGAACCTGCCAAGGTTTTGTTCTTAAACAATGCTATTAACCATGGAATTCTTTCCCCTATGGGAATCCAGCAGGTAGAGGAAGTGGGAAAATCCATTTTCTTTCTTCTGGAAGCAAACCCGGGACCCGGACTGGGCGTTTTACTGGCTTACTGCCTTGCAGGTAAGGGATCTGCCAGGAGCTCGGCACCCGGCGCTATTATCATTCACTTTTTAGGCGGAATTCATGAGATTTACTTTCCATATATCCTGATGAATCCTCTTTTACTTCTGGCGGTTATGGCAGGCGGAGCCAGCGGAATCTTTGTATTCCAGCTCCTTGGTGTAGGATTAACCTCACCGGCATCTCCTGGAAGCATCCTGGCTGTTCTTGCAATGACACCAAGAGGCGGTTACTTTGGTGTGCTGGCAGGTGTTGCTGTAGCAGCTGCGGTTTCCTTTGTTGTAGCTCTTCCTCTCCTGCGGTTTACAGGAAAAGGCGGAGATTTGGAGGAGTCCAAGGATAAAGTAAAGCAGATGAAGCAGGAGTCCAAGGGAAATCAGACCGGAGAAATGAAAACAGTCTCCGGAGGAAACGTTAAAAAGATCGTGTTTGCCTGTGACGCAGGTATGGGATCCAGCGCTATGGGCGCAACCGTATTGAAAAAGAAACTGGCGTCAGCAGGGCTTGGAGCTATTGAGGTGGTTCATTCACCGGTGTCCTCCATTCCGCAGGATGCCCAGATTGTGGTGACCCATAAGGAATTGAGAGAGCGTGCGGCTCACAGCAATCCTGAAGCCCAGCTGGTCTTGATCACCAATTTCATGGCAGCACCGGAATATGATGAGTTAGTAGAATCCTTAAAAAACAATTAGGAATAATTATAGAATAAAAAGACAGCCTTTCTGGTATCCTATTGTAAACCGTGGTATAATGTACACGAAAGCGATGAGCAGTGCGAAATAAGACGGAAATAAAATTTCGTTGTGCTTGCACATAAGAAATTTTATTCCCGTCTTATTTCATAGAGCGAATGCCCGTGAGCTGGTAAAACCCCAGGTTTTACCAGCTCCACTGCGGATCTGATACAATCCTTATAACTTATGTATAACGGTTCAAAAGGGGAATTACATACATGAAATTTGCAGGAAGAGTACTGAAGTATTACAGCAGAGTGATTGCGGAGTGCATACCTTTGTTTGTGACAGCAGGTCTGCTGCCAGTCCTTTCAGCAGGCATATTCCAGAATAATCACCTGCATGAAATGGCTGATATTTTGTCTTTTCTGGTAATTCCGGTGTTTATGGGATATAAAGCAGGCACATTGTGCGGCGGGGATGTTGGCGGTATAGCCGGCACCCTTGCCGCTTCTGCTGTTGTTATGACAGAGCCTGCCTCTGCCATGATTTTGTCTGCCATAGCAGGCAGCATCGCCGGTTTTCTCTGCCGAAAAGGGCTGGACAGGATCAAGAATCGGATTCCTGCCGGGTTTGAGATGCTTATCAGCAACTTATATTTAGCGGGGTTGGGGCTGCTTGCTGGGGCTGCAGCCTATTTCCTGTTAATACCGGTGGCAGAATGGCTGCTAGGTTTTCTGGGAAACGGCTTATCATTTATGATAGAAAAGGGAATCATCCCTTTTATCAGCTTTGTAGTAGAACCTTTAAAGATTATATTTTTTAACAATTGGATCAATCACGGATTTTTCCTTCCCCTTGGGCTGGAACAGCTGAAATCAAAAGGCAGCTCCATTTTATTCCTCCTGGAGACCAATCCGGGACCTGGATTTGGGATTCTTCTTGCCTATGCACTGGTATACCGGAACATGAGAAAACAAATGGTTTCCAGCATTATCATTCAGTTCCTGGGCGGAATCCATGAGGTTTATTTTCCCTATGTACTGTCAAATATCAGGCTTTTGCCGGCAGCCATAGCAGGCAGCATAGCGGGAAATTACTGTTTCATGATGACCGGCAGCGGACTTTTGGGACCGGCGTCCCCGGGGAGCATCATTACCATTCTGATTATGGCTGACAAAAAGCATTTGCTGGGAATTGTTTTGGGGATTTTTGTTTCTGCTGCGGTGACCTGCCTTTTATCCTGCCTGATCATGTCGGGGAAAAATGAAGAAATAGTGATTGATAAAGGAAATGAACAGAAAGATGAAAAGATGCCGATGAAGAGAATGGAACACGCCAAAATATATTTTGTCTGTGATGTGGGCATGGGCTCCAGTGCCATGGCCAGTGCATTGTTTAGAAAAAGGCTTAAGCTGGAAGGCTTGTCAGGTGTGGAGGTATTCCATGTATCAGCTGACCGCATTCCGGCTGATGCAGATGCCATTGTCTGTCAAAAGGATTTTGCCCGTTTTCTGTCAGGAATTAATAAGCCATGCTTTACTGTGGATAACCTGACGGATATGTCTGGTTATAAGGAACTCCTGGACTGGTTAATGGGAGGTGAAGGAGATGGCAGGTAATGATTTTACACCCAGGATGCAGCAGATCGTCCTTGCCCTTTTGGAGGAAAAGGGACCGATTCCTGTAAAGCAGCTTGCAGATCAGATCAATATCAGCAAAAGAACCGTACAAAGGGAGCTGGAATACATTCCCAGGGCATTGAAAAAGTACGGGCTGGCCTTTTGCTCCAAAACCGGGACAGGTGTCTGGCTGGAGGGAGACAAGGATCAGATGGAAGCCTTAAAGGCTGAGCTTGAAGCTGATGATGCCCTTGATGTTTCCGACCGGATTGAACGCCAGAAACGCCTGATCCTGGAAATTCTCAAGGATAAAACACTGAAAAAGCTGTATTATTACAGTGATTTATTCGGGGTCAGTGAGGCCACCGTCAGCTCAGATTTAGAAGCAATAAAGGAGTGGTTTCACAAGTATCACCTGGAGATCAAGAGAAAGCCGGGATACGGCGTATTTATTGAGGGCAGCGAACGGGATTTCCGCCGGGCCCTGCGGGTGTTTATCGATGAAAACATCCATACTGAGATCATACAGGAGATGTATGAAGACAGGAACCAGTCCGTATTAAAGGTAATTCAGAATAAAAGTGAGAGGAATATTTACAGAATCCTTGATGACGATATTGTAAAACGGGTAACAGCCTGTATTATGAGAATACGGGATAAGCGCATACTCAATCTGACCCAGGATTCCTACCTTGGGCTGGTGATTCATGTGGCAATTGCCGTGAACCGTATTCGCAGGCAGGAGATCATTGAGGAAAATCCTCATATGACGAATTTTCTGCACAATGACCAGGACTATGATCTGGCGGAGACAATCACCAAATCCCTGGAAGAGGAATTCCAGATTCAGATTCCGGAAATCGAGTGCGCCTATATCTGCCTGCATATCAAAGGCTCCAAGATCCAGCAGCTGAATATTGATGAGAAGTCAAGAAGTGAGATCGAGGAATCCAGGGAACTGTGGGATGTGGTCAATGAGATGATCGACAGCTACGATGACAGCCTTGCCTATCTGTTAAAGCAGGACGAGGAGTTTGTGATCCAGGGCTTAATCGCCCATTTAAAACCAACCCTGGTCCGCCTTGCCAATGGGATGAAGATTCAGAACCCTTTGCTGGAACAGATTAAACAGGATTATCCGGCCATATTTGAGCGGTGCAGGACCGTTGCCAAGGTGATCGAGAGCCGGTATGGGTATGAGGTGCCGGAACCGGAGATCGGGTTTTTAGCGGTTCATTTCGGTGCGGCAGAGGTGCGGATGGAAAGCAGAAGGGAAAGCCGGAGAAAGGTGAATATAGGGATCGTCTGCGCCAGCGGGATCGGGATCTCCAGGCTCATGTCTTCCAAGGTTGCCAGGGACTTTTCAGACAGGGTGGAGCTGTCTGTTTATGGAATGACGGACTTATCCCCCTATGTGCTGAGTAAGACGGATTTCTTTGTATCCACCGTGCCCCTTAAGGAAGAAGCTGATATTCTGTATGTAAGCCCCCTGCTTCCGGCTGATGATATGGAACGGATCGCAGGGAAAGTGCGCCAGTGTGAGTATATGCCCAAAAAGCAGGATAATCAGGAGTTTACCATTCAGCTGGATCAGGTGAATTATGTGGCTGTCCAAATCAAAAATATCATAAGGCTTATGGAATACCAAAGGGTGGATAATGGGATCACCTTTGAGGAGCTGCTGATTGCAGTCAGCGAAAAACTGGCTTCCTACGCTGACCGGCAGAGCATGATCCAGGAAGATATCATGAAAAGGGAACGGCTGTGCAGCCAGATATTTCCCGACTTAAGCTTTGCCCTGCTTCATGCCAGGACAGAAGGCGTGGCAAAGCCGGTGTTTTCCGTCTGCCAGACAAAAGATGGAGAGCCTTTCAGCGACCCTTATTTCAGAGGAGTAAGTGTTGTTTTGATCATGCTGGTGCCAAATGATGACCATGGGGCGGAAAACAGTGAGATCCTGGGCGTATTAAGTGAGAGGCTCATAGAGGAGGAGGAGTTTCTGGAAGCTGTGAGATATGGGACAAAAGAGGAGATAAGAGCATTGGTTTCCAAGTATCTGAATCAATATTTCAGATTTTATCTGGATAAGATGTAATTGATACAGGGAATTGTCAAATGATCTTTTCCCTGAAGATCATGCATGAAGGGCGAAAACCCAAATCCAATAAAAACCCCCATTTTTCAGTTTAAAAATGGGGGTTCTTAACTGTCCGGCGAAAGAATGATGGGGGGGCCTGATTTCCATACTGCCTAAAAACGGAATACTTCCAATTCTCCTGCCTGATATTTTTCCCGGATCATTTTTAACTTTATCTTTAAATCGGCAAGCATAAAGAACCTCTCTTTCTTATATTGTACTTTGTAGTGCTAATAGAAATATAATTGTGAATATAAGTCTAATCAACTTTTAAAACATCAATCAATAACCTTGCTTAATATCACTTTATAATTTATGCATATACTGTTTATCTTCTGACTTTATTATCATTTTTGCTTTCAAGCTTCTTTTCTTGACTCTTTTTTACTTTTAAATTATAATAATAAAAAAGTTAATACTTTGTAATACAAATATAGCAGAAATGGATCGCTGACTTATGAAAAATTTAAAAACCAGAAAATTGTATTTACAGGTATATGATGAAATCAAGCAGTATATCAAGGAGCATAATCTTCAGCCAGGCGATAAGCTTCCCACGGAAATGGAAATCTGTGAGGCATTGGGCGTGAGCCGGAATGTGCTCAGGGAAGCACTTAAATCCCTGGAAATCACCGGAGTGGTGACCTCCAAGCCAGGTGTGGGCATCATCATCAGGGAATTTAATTCCGACTTTTTCATGTCTTCCCTGATTTCCCACGTAGACGCTTCCAATGACAGCAAGATCAAGGATTATATTGAAGAATTGCGTCATGTTCTGGAACTGGGATTTGATCAAAAGGCCTTCTGCAGTCTGGGGCTGGCCGATATTGACCGGATGAACGAGCAGGTAGTCATTATGCAGAAACATCTGGGGGTGGATGATAGCGGAACAAAGCCATTGGGCATTGAATTTGCAAAAGCAGATGCCATGTTTCATAAAACCATGTTTTCCAAAGTGGACAATGTTCTCCTTTCCTCCATCATTGATTTTTTCTGGGCTTATGACAAATATTACACCACCAAGCTCAACTCGAAATCCATTGGGATAACCGTTGAAAAGCACGAGCGCATCATTAAGGCACTTTATGAACACGATTATGAAAAGTTTCATCAGGCCATGATTTACCATTTCACTTATGAATACCTTAAAAAGTAGTGATTACCAATCTTTTTCAAGGACTGATTTTTGAATAGCAAAAGGCTTATAGACCCCTGGGGTTTATAAGCCTTTTGCTGTTTAACGCCCCAAACTTATTATCTTTATCCAAACACCTTAACAGGAAGCTGCCGGCTTTTGGTGATACATTTCAGATTTGGCACCATTTGATGGCGCCAAATGCCATTTTGTTTTCGTTGAAAAAGGGGGAAGGCAGACCCTATAATTTACTTAGAAAGTTGACACAGGAGGGCAAGCGCGTGTTTGGATACGGAAAAAAGATTGAAGAAAAAAATACAGAACTTCTGGAACTTAAAAATATCCGTTTAAATTGCAGACCCGGAGAAAAGAAAGCGGTCATAAGAGAGGTGGGTCAAATGCTTTGCCAAAGCGGCTGTGTGGAGGAATCCTACATTGATGCAATGCTTCGGCGGGAGCTGACATTTCCCACTAACATCGGCAATGGGATTGCACTTCCTCATGGCGTGGAGGAAGCTAAAAAAGCAATCAAACGCTCGGGCATTGCAGTTATGGTATTTCCTGACGGAACAGACTGGGGCGGAGAAATGGTGAAGCTGGTCATAGGAATCGCAGGAGCGGGAGAAGAGCATTTGGAAATACTTTCCATCATTGCCGAATGCCTTGCAGATCCGGCGGATGTGGACCGGATTACTAAGTGCAGCGCACAAGAGATTCATGCCATGTTCACAGGAAAGGGGTGTTCCTAATGATCGTTACAGTTACCATGAATCCAGCCATTGATAAAACCGTGGATATTGACAGGCTTGAACGAGGGGATTTAAACAGAATAAAACGTGTGGAGCTGGATGCCGGAGGCAAGGGCATTAACGTTTCCAAAACAATTAAGGAATTGGGAGGAGAAAGCATTGCCACTGGTTTTGTGGGAGGAACCAGCGGCACCATCATCAAACAGGTTCTGGCTGATCAGGGCATTCAGACAGATTTCGTGGAAGTAAAAGGGGAGACGAGAACGAATCTGAAGGTGGTAGAAGAAGCGGGAGAAGTAACGGAGCTTAATGAACCAGGGCCGGAAGTGTCAGAGGAACAGCTGGAAGACTTGCTTAAAAGGCTGGATGGTTATGCAAAGCCTGATACCCTGTTTGTTCTGGCCGGAAGCATACCGGCAGGCATACCCACTGATATATACCGCAGGATCACGGAACAGGTTCATGGAAAAGGGGCAAAGGTTTTGCTGGATGCGGACGGTCCCCTGTTTTCTGAATCACTGAAAGCGGCGCCTGATATGTTAAAGCCTAACCGCTCAGAGTTGGAGCGGCATTATCAGCTGGATTACAGAGCTTCTGAGCAGGAGCTGGTCTCCATGGGAGAAAAGCTTCTGGATCATGGAGCAGTCATGGCTGCAATTTCACTTGGCCAGATGGGAGCCATATTTTTAACAAAGGAAAAACGGTACCGGTGCCCGGGTCTTCGGGTGAAAGCCCATTCAACCGTGGGAGCCGGAGATGCTCTGGTAGCGGCCATGGCCTACGGATGGAATGAAAAGCTTCCTATTGAAACCTGTATCCGTTTATGTATGGGAGCTTCGGCAGGCGCTGTCACCAGCATAGGAACCAAGCCGCCCAAGCGCAGCCTGGTAGATGAATTGGTTAAGCAGGTACAGCTGTTGGAAATTTAGGAGTAAAAATTGATGAATAAGGTTGGAGGATGAAAATATGAAAACAAAAGCGGTAAGAATGTATGGTACTGATGATTTAAGGCTGGAGGAGTTTGAACTTCCCCAGATCAGTGAAAACGAGATTCTTGTAAAAATCATGAGCGACAGCATCTGCATGTCTACCTATAAGCTGGTAAAACAGGGGAAAAAGCATAAAAGAGCGCCTCAAAACATAGATACCAATCCGGTGATCATTGGTCATGAGTGCTCAGGACTGATTGTAGAAGTAGGTAAAAAGTGGCAGGATCAGTTTCAGCCGGGACAGAAATTTTCTCTGCAGCCTGCGTTAAATTATATGGGAAAGCTGGATTCCCCAGGATATTCTTATGAGTTTTGCGGAGGTGCATGTACTTACTGCATTATGCCAAATGAGGTCATGGAACTGGGGTGTCTGCTGGAATACACTGGGGAGAGCTTTTTTGAGGCATCTTTAGGAGAACCTATGAGCTGCATCATAGGCGGATTTCATGCCAACTACCATACTAATAAAAGAAATTATGATCATGCCATGGGAACAAAGGTGGATGGAAACATCCTGATCATGGGCGGCTGCGGTCCCATGGGACTTGGAGCAGTCAGCTATGGACTTCAGTTTAAAAATAAACCAAAGAGGATTGTGGTTACGGACATCAGCGATGACCGGATCGCCCGGGCAAGGGAAGTGATCTCGGAAGAATCAGCAAAGGAAAGAGGAATTGAGCTTCTTTATGTAAATACAAATAAAATGGCTGATCCCATTTCTGAACTGATGGAGATCACCGATGGCCAGGGCTATGATGATGTGTTCGTATATGTCCCTGTAAAAGAAGTGGTGGAGATGGGAGATAAACTTCTGGCCTTTGATGGCTGCATGAACTTCTTTGCCGGTCCGTCAGACAGCCAGTTTAAGGCGGAAATCAATCTTTATAACTGCCACTATACAAGCACTCATATTATGGGAACCACCGGCGGCAATACGGATGATCTGGTGGAAGCCAATCAGCTGTCAGCAGAAGGTGCCATTGAAGCGGCTGTTATGGTCACCCATGTGGGAGGCATTGACAGCATTGCAGAGGCCACAAAGAATCTGCCTTCCATACCCGGCGGAAAGAAACTTACCTACACACAATTTGAAATGCCTTTGACAGCAATAGAAGATTTTGAGGAAAAGGGAAAGACTGATCCGCTGTTTAAAAAACTCAGTGAATCCTGTAAGGCTCATAAGGGGCTGTGGAATGGGGAAGCGGAAAAGATTCTTTTTGATCATTTTGAAATAGATCCAAAGGAATTATAAATGAAGGCAAAATATTAACAGCCATGTATGCTGTATCCTTTTATTGCAGAAAGGATACAGCATTTTTGCTGTCAATGAAAAAATGATGGAATTGGAAAAGTTTATGATAAAATCCAGTTATTTCGCAGCAAAGTCTTAAATTTTAGAATTGTTTTAT
Source organism: Lachnospiraceae bacterium (assembly GCA_902363835.1). Lineage (GTDB taxonomy): Bacteria > Bacillota > Clostridia > Lachnospirales > Lachnospiraceae > Lacrimispora. The sequence continues at coordinate 40,641 of CABJBM010000012.1, read as the reverse complement.
AAATTCTCTTGTCCATGTGTGTTATAATACCCCTATGTAATATTAATTTTTCGTTATAAATGAAGTTTCAGAGCATGGGAGAGACGAGAAGAGTGAAATTAAAATTAAGAACCCGTCTGGTTGTAGCATTTTTGATTATAACGGTAATCCCCCTGACCCTGATCTTTGCAGTGGTTGCAGGGCTTAGCAATTACCAGATGAAGGCGTTCCGGAAAGCCTATAATTTAACGGAACAGATTGATCTTTTGTCAAGCAATTCCCTGCAGATTTTTAACCGTCTGACCAGGTCGGAGCAAAAGGAAATCAGCCAGATTCTTCAAAGTGACCCGGGGCAGTTTCAGGATACGGATTATTTGACAAAGATTAACGACAATCTGGCGTCTAAGTATGCCTATATGATTGTCCGAAAGGGTGATTCCCTGATTTTTGACGGGAACAGCCACATTACCCAGGGCTTTTATGGCCAGCTTCCCAAATACGATGAAATGGACAGCAACATTGACGGTGCCATTTATCTGGATGGGGAGACACAGCATCTGGTAAAGCAGATGGATTTTCTCTATCCTGATGGGGACAAGGGGAGTGTGTTCATTGTTTCCAATGTAAACGGCCTTCTTCCAGAGATCAAGGTCATGATGGCGGAAATGCTGATGGCCATCATTATGATCATCGTGTTTACCGATGCCATTCTCATGATGTGGGTGTACCGGTCTGTGGTAAGCCCCTTGGGGCGGCTTCAAATTGCCACCAAGAAGATACGGGATGGAAATCTGGATTTCTCCCTTGAGGTGGAGAATGACGATGAGATCGGACAGCTTTGCCAGGATTTTGAGGAGATGAGAATCCGCCTAAAAGAATCTGCAGAGGAAAAGGTGGAGTACGATAAGGAGAACAAGGAGCTGATCAGTAATATTTCCCATGATTTAAAGACTCCTATCACAGCCATTAAAGGTTATGTGGAGGGAATCATGGATGGAGTTGCTTCCTCACCGGAAAAACTGGACCGTTATATACGCACCATTTACAACAAGGCCAATGACATGGATAAGCTGATTGATGAACTGACCTTTTATTCGAAGATCGACACCAATAAGATTCCCTATACCTTTTCCAAGATTAATGTTGCAGGCTATTTCAGGGACTGCGTGGATGAAGTGGGACTTGAGATGGAGGACCGGAGCATTGAGCTGGGATACTTTAATTACGTGGATGAGGATGTGGTGGTCATTGCCGACGCTGAGCAGCTTCGCCGGGTCATTAATAATATTGTCAGCAATTCAGTGAAATATATGGATAAGAAGAGCGGGATCATCAATATCCGGATCAAGGATGTGGGAGACTTTATCCAAGTGGAGATTGAAGATAACGGAAGAGGTATTCCGGCAAAGGATCTGCCCAGTATTTTTGACCGGTTTTACCGCACCGATTCTTCCAGAAATTCGGCTCAGGGCGGAAGCGGAATTGGTTTGTCTATTGTTAAAAAGATTATTGAGGATCATGGAGGCCGGATCTGGGCCACCAGCAAGGAAGGCATTGGAACGGAGATACATTTTGTTTTGAGAAAATACCAGGAGGTTTTACAGGAATGAGCAGAATTCTGATAGTAGAAGATGAAGAAAGCATTGCAGAGCTGGAGAAGGATTATCTGGAACTGAGCGGATTTGAGGTTGAGATTGAGAACGACGGGGAAGAAGGACTTCATATGGCGCTTCATGAGGATTTTGATCTGGTGATCCTGGATCTGATGCTGCCGGGGGTGGATGGCTTTGAAATATGCCGGAAGGTCAGGGAAGTAAAAAATACCCCCATCATCATGGTTTCCGCCAAGAAGGAAGATATCGATAAGATCCGGGGCTTAGGCCTGGGGGCTGATGATTACATCACAAAACCCTTCAGTCCAAGCGAAATGGTTGCCCGTGTGAAAGCCCATCTGGCCCGTTATGAAAGGCTGATCGGAAGCGGAGCGCCGGACAATGAGATCATTGAGATCAGGGGCCTTAAAGTCGATAAAACAGCCAGGCGGGTATGGGTCAATGGAGAGGAAAAGAACTTTACTACAAAGGAATTTGACCTTTTAACATTCCTGGCCCAGAATCCAAACCACGTATTTACAAAGGAAGAATTGTTCAATAAAATATGGGATATGGAATCCATTGGCGATATTGCCACGGTTACGGTCCATATTAAGAAGATCAGGGAAAAGATTGAATTCAATACGGCCAAGCCTCAGTATATTGAGACGATATGGGGAGTTGGCTACCGGTTCAAGGTATAAGAGATGAAGGAAAAGTTATATGAGATACCGTTAAATGACGCCATAGATAGGGATGACGAGTGCCTGTTCTGCTTTCTTGAGAGAAAAGCAGAACAGGAGCTTATGGATTTTGTATTAGGTTCCTGTGCTTCTTATATGGAGAGCGACACAAGAGAAGCCACGGACCGGACAGGTTTTTGCCGGATTCATCAAAAGAAAATGTTTGATTACGGCAATGCTCTGGGAAATGGCTGGATATTAAAAACCTATTATAAAAAGCTCATAAAGGAAATGAAGGAGGAATTTAAGGAGTTTGTTCCCGGAAAAACCTCCTTAAAGGACCGGATCACAGGAAAAGCGGGAAATCACAATTCTGTCAGCGCCTGGATCCAGGGGAAGGAGAAGACCTGCTACATATGCGACCGGTTTTCCGAAACCTATGAGCGGTATGTGGTGACCTTTTTCCACTTATACAAAAAGGATCCTGCCTTTCGGGAAAAGCTTGAAAAGAGCAGGGGATTCTGCCTCCACCACTTTGGAGACTTATGCAGCGGGGCTGATGAGCATTTAAATGACAGGGAGCGGAAAGAGTTCTACCCTGTTATTTTTGGGCTTATGGACCGGAACATGGAGCGGGTATCAGGGGATATTGACTGGTTCATTGAGAAATTTGATTACTTAAACCGGGATGCGGACTGGAAGCAGTCAAAGGACGCCCTGCAGCGGGGGATGCAAAAGATACGGGGCGGATATCCGGCAGATCCTGCCTATAAGCAGCGGTAAGCTTAATGGCCCAAACGTTTGAATTGCCCGGGGGTGTAGCCGGTAGTCTGACGGAAGGTGCGGATGAAGTTGGAATAATCATGAAAGCCCGATAAATGGCAGGCCTCTGAAACCGTATACCCCTGGGAGAGAAGCTCTTTTGCCAGGGCCACCCGTTTTACCACAATGTACTGGAAAATGCTGCTTTCAGTCTCAGATTTAAATAAGTGACTGATATAATATTTATCAAGGGAAAGAGCCTGGGAAATGGAATCCAGGGTCATAGGGGTTGTTAAGTTTTTGTCAATATAACTCATGATCGCCTGAGCCCGGTGAGGCTTTGGGGCTGTTTTGGCAGAGCTTGTCTTTTGCCAGGCTTTGTTAATGAGAATCAGAATTTGGATTAATGTGGTCATTGCCGTTAAATCGCTGCCGTAAGTGCAGCGATTTTTTATTGCCTCATGAAGGCTTTTGGCCATAAAAACCAGGTGCTCGTATTCCCCCTTTGAAAGCAGGACCAGGTTGCCTGTGGCAGGTTCCCGGTGAAAACAGCCCAGCAGATTGGTGCTGGGAGTGCAGTAAGGGCGGATAAAGGCCGGGTTTACGTGGATGACCAGCCGGGTAAAAGCCTGGTTTGTGTTATTAATGGCCTTGTGGATCTCCCGGTTGGAAAACAGGATCAGACTTCCCGGGGTCATATCGTAGCAGGCATTTTCTACGAAATACTGGATACGGCCATCTATGAGCAGATAGATTTCATGGCTGTTATGCATGTGAAAATCCACGTTTCCCGCCATTTGGCTGGTGGTAAAATCACAAGTGAAGGGTTCGGAAAATTCGCTGTAATGGTAAGGGCTTTCCTTATTCATGGCTTCCTCCTGAAATAGACAATTTGCGCATACTTCTTGTCAATCTGCGCAAACAAATTGCGTTAAAAACAGTATATAATAAATCTATCACAGAATGAGCAAAAAGAAAAGAGGAGGTAATCATGGTTCGGGTTGGGATAATCGGCTGCGGAAACATCGGGGGAGTTCACGCCATGGTACTGAATGAAATAAAACAGGTCAGGATCTGTGCTCTGGCAGATATCCGCCTGGAACGGGCAGAAGAATATTCGGCCCGCTTTACGGCCGGAAATGCAAAGGCTTATGAATCCATGGAGGAAATGTTTGAAAAGGAAGAGCTTGATGTGGTCCATATCTGCACGCCCCATTACTGTCATGTGCCCATGGCGGCGGCAGCCTTAAGGAAAGGCCTTCATGTATTTATGGAAAAGCCGCCGGCCATAAGCAGAGAGCAGTTTGAAGAGCTTTTAATGGTTTCAGGGCAGAGCAGGGGAAGGTTAGGCATCTGTTTCCAGAACCGGTATAATGAAACCACAAAAAAGGTAAATGAGCTTTTAGCCCAGGGAAGGCTTGGCAGGATAAAAGGCGGAAGAGCCTTTGTGACCTGGCACAGGGATGCTCCCTATTACGAGTCAAGCGGATGGCGGGGAAAGCTTGAGACAGAGGGAGGAGGGGCCTTAATCAACCAATCCATTCACGCTCTGGATCTGCTTCTTTCCTGGCTTGGAAAACCTGTGAGCACGGAAGCTTCCATGAGCAACCACCATCTGAAGGGAATTGTTGAAGTAGAGGATACCCTTGAAGCCTATATGACTTTTACACAAGGAGCTGAGCCGGTAAGCGCCAGCTTTTATGCCACCACTGCTTATGCCGTGGATGCCCCGGTTTTCCTGGAACTAGTATGTGAAAACGGGTTCGTCCGCCTAGAAGGAAATGCTGTCTGGTATCAGACGGAGGCACAGGAGGAGCCTGTGGTATGGCAGGCGAAAAAGGCTTCCCTTTTGGGAAAAACCTATTGGGGCAGCGGACACGAAGCCTGTATCAGGGATTTTTATGATTGTTTGGAAAACGGAAAGGCTTATTTCAATGACTTAGCCTCGGTTCAGAATACATTTTACACCATGATGGATATTTATGATTCCGCAAGAAATGAGGGGAGATAGAACATGGACAAGGTAAGAATGGGTATTATTGGAATTGGAAACATGGGGAGCGGCCACTTAAAGAACATTCTGGAGGGAAAGGTTCCGGAGATGGAAGTGACGGCTGTGGCAGACCGCCAGGAAGGCAGAAGAACCTGGGCAAAAGAGCATTTGCCGGAGTCGGTTGCTGTTTTTGAGGAAGGAAAGGATCTGATCGCAGCAGGTGTATGTGATGGGGTCTTAATTGCAGTGCCTCATTACCAGCACCCTGAACTGACCATTGATGCCATGAACCATGGGCTGCATGTGATGTGTGAAAAGCCTGCGGGAGTGTATACCAAGCAGGTTCAGGAAATGAACGAAGCGGCTGAAAAAAGCGGCATGGTCTTTGGAATGATGTTTAACCAGAGGACCAACTGCATTTACCGGAAAATGCATGAGCTTGTAACGGGCGGGGAACTGGGAGCCATCAAACGGGTCAACTGGATCGTGACGGACTGGTACCGCACCCAGTCTTATTATGACTCAGGAAGCTGGAGAGCCACCTGGGATGGAGAAGGCGGCGGCGTACTGCTGAACCAGTGTCCCCATAACATGGATTTACTCCAGTGGATCTGCGGAATGCCCGGCAAGGTACAGGCATTCTGCCACAACGGGAAATGGCATGACATTGAAGTGGAAGATGATGTAACGGCTTATATGGAATATCCAAACGGGGCAACAGGAGTCTTTGTCACCACCACCGCAGATGCGCCGGGAACCAACCGGTTTGAGATCACTTTGGAAATGGGCAAGCTGGTTTGTGAAAACAACAAGCTCATGCTTCATAAGCTGGCGGAAAACGAGCGCACCTTCTGCAAAACGGCAAAGGGCGGGTTTGACACCCCGGAATGCATTGTGACAGAGGTCACGACAGATGGAGAGAATGAACAGCATGTGGGAGTTTTAAAGGCATTTGCAGGGAAGATCCTTCATGGCACACCTCTGATTGCGGAAGGCGTGGAGGGGATCAATGGACTGACCTTGTCAAACGCCATGCATTTGTCCAGCTGGTTAAAGCGGGAAGTGGAGATTCCCTTTGACCAGGACTTATTCCTGGAGGAGCTTAATAAGCGCCGCAGGGAATCCAGGAAAAAAGAAGGAACCGGTGTGGTATTTGACACAGAAGGAAGCTATTAGGAGATAAAAGGAGAAATGATTATGTGGGATGGAATTCAATTATCTGGTTTTGCAGATGAAATCGATATGGACCTGGGAAATCAGATTAACGTATTAAAGAAGCTGGATATTCACCATGTGGAAATGCGTGGAGTCAATGGAAAGGGCCTGGTTGAGCATTCCATGGCTGAAGTAAAGGAAATCAAAAAGCACCTTGATGATGCGGGCATCCGTTTGTCCTCTGTAGGCTCTCCCATTGGAAAGATAAAAATCACCGATGATTTTGCCCCTCATATGGAGCTTTACAAGCATACAGTGGAAATTGCCCATGAGATGGAAGTTCCATACATCCGTATGTTCAGTTTTTTTATGCCTGAGAATGAAAGTTATGCTCCTTACAGGGGAAAGGTTATGGAACAGCTGGGACAGCTTGCAGATTATGCAAAGACCAGCCAGGCAATACTTCTTCATGAGAATGAAAAGGATATTTACGGAGATGTGGCTGACCGCTGCCTGGAAATCATGAAGGAATTCTATGGGGAGCATTTTAAAGCGGTCTTTGACTTTGCCAATTTCGTTCAGTGCAGGCAGGAAACCCTGGAAGCTTATGAGATGTTAAAGCCTTACATCGCCTATGTCCATGTAAAGGATGCCCTGTGGTCCGATGCCAGTGTGGTTCCGGCAGGCATGGGAGACGGACATGTGGAAGAAATCTTAAAGATGATGAAAGCCGGAGGATATCAGGGATTTTTATCTCTGGAGCCTCACTTAAGCGATTTTGCAGGGTTTAACGCTTTGGAGCAGAATTCCTCCCAGAAGAAAAAAATGAGTGGAGAAGAAGCGTTTACCATGGCCTGTGAAGCCCTTAGAAAAATACTGGAAAAAATTTAAACCCTAAGAGTGAACAACAGATATAAAAAAGGCGTATCCAGGAGTCCGGTCAGGAAGGAACTCCGGGATACGCTTTTTCTCAATGCCAGACAAAGATCCGGCTTATGGCTCGGGAGCCACCTCAATGCCGCAGCCCAGCTCCCTGCAGAAGGAACAGAAGTCATCTTCAGGCATCCGGTCGGTCAGGATAGAATCAAACTGCCCGATCTCTCCAAAAGTCATAAGAGAGGTGCGTCCAAATTTAGAGAAATCTGCCAGAAGGTAATGCTTCTGGCTCTTTTTTAATGCTGCTTTTTTAATGGTGTATTCCTCTGTGGAAGCGTTGCAGACTCCTGCCTGAAGGGAGATCCCTGTACAGGCCATAAACGCCCGCATAATATTATAGTCCTCTAAGTATTCCACACAGGAGCTGCCAATCAGGGAGGCGGTGTCTCTCTTTAAGGATCCAGGCAGGGCGATTAAGTTGATGTTGGGATAATTCATGGACTTGTTAATGACCTGAAGGCTGTTGGTAATGACCGTAACCGTGCTTAGATGAGCCAGGTGGTCCACAATATTCATGGTGGTGGTTCCGCTGTCAATGAATATGATATCCCGCTCCCGAACAAAGGAGGCGGCCAGAGCTGCGATCCTCTGCTTGCCCTGGGCATTTCTGCCGGCGCGTTCGTGGAAAGTGACCAGACCCGGGATGGCTGACGTATTTTCACATGCAACCACACCTCCGTAAACCTTTTCCACTGTGCCCCTGGAGACAAGGATATCCAAGTCCCGGCGCAGGGTATTTTTGGAAATTTCAAATTCTTCACACAAGGCGTCAATGGATACTGCCTTATGCTCCAATATATACTGTTCTAATTGATCAATACGGGAAATTCTCATAGATGTACTCCTTACTTGGCAGCCTCTTTGGCATGCTGTTATGGTGAGATTATAACAGATGCTTTAGAAAATATCAAGAAGTAACCAAAACATTACCAATGTTATTAAAAATGTTGAAGATTTTCTTGACTATTTCTCAAACAAATGTTAGAATGTAACCATAATACAACATGAAAAGAATCAAAACATGCCCATGAAGAAAAAAGGAGATGAAAGCTTTTATTGTCATTGATAAAGTGATGGCGGAATCAGCGGAGACCGTGATCTTCGCCGGCCCGGACAGCTGTGAGGAGGAGAAGTGGGATTTCCTTACAGCATTGAAAAGAGAAGTTCATCCAATACCAGAAAAGAGATGGCAAGGGATGATGTGACGGAGATTTTCCCCAGTCTGCGGGGGTGAAAACCGGATAAAGGAGAAGAAGTATGGGATTAGTAAAAATGAAGGAATTGCTGAATCAGGCCTCGGAAAAGGACAGGGCGGTAGGGGCCTTCAGTGTGGGAAATCTTGAGATGGTGAAGGGAGCCGTACAGGCGGCTGAAGAAATGAATGCCCCTATTATCCTGCAGATTGCGGAAGTGCGCCTTCCCCATTCCCCTCTGGCTCTCATGGGGCCGATGATGGTGGAGGCGGCAAAGAATGCAAAGGTGGATATTGCAGTTCATCTGGATCACGGCAAGAGTCTTTATGTGTTAAAACAGGCTCTGGACTATGGCTTCACCTCCGTGATGATGGATGGCTCCCACCTTCCCTTTGAAGAGAATATGGCAAAGACCCTGGAAGCAGTAAATCTTGCCAGAGAATATGGAGCAACCGTAGAAGCGGAGCTTGGCCTGGTGGGCGGCAGTGAGGATGGGAGCATTAATGGGGAAATCCGCTGCACCAATCCTGACGATGCCAGAACTTTTTGTGAGAGGACCGGCGCAGATGCGCTGGCAGTGGCAATCGGCAATGCCCACGGCAATTATCCGGTGGCGCCCAGACTGGCCTTTGATGTTCTGGAAGCCATTGACCAAAAGACAGATGTATCTCTGGTTCTTCATGGCGGTACAGGAATTACCCCGCAGGACTTCAGAAAAGCAATAGGTCTTGGAATCCGGAAGATCAACATTGCCACAGCCAGCTTTGACAGCCTTACAAAAGAAGCTGAAAAGTATCTGGAATCGGAAGGAAAGCATGATTATTTCGGGCTGAATGAAGCAATGGTCCGTGGGGTGTATGAGAATGTAAAAGAGCATATCCGGATTTTTCACTGTGCGGAGCCGCTTACATAAATCAGTGTGCTGTAAATAAACGTTTATATACGGGATTCCATGTATGAAAAATTATAAAATAAAACCGCTTAAACCACCCGTTTTTCATAAGGCTTTGTGATTTGGGCGAAGAGAAAGGAATGGATATAATAATGGGAGAAGTAAAAAAATTAAAGTATCTTGTAAATGGTCAATGGAAGGAATCGGCAACGAATAAGTATTCTGATGCGTACGATCCCAGTACAGGTGAAGTAATTGCCAAGGTGCCGTGCTGTACTCCGGCAGAAGTGGAGGAAGCCGTGGAAGCAGCCAAAGCGGCATTTCCGTCCTGGTCAGCCACCCCTGTGGTAAAAAGGGTTCAGGTACTTTATAAGCTCAGGGATTTGCTAGTAGAGCATATGGATGAACTGACCATGCTGGTAGCAAAAGAAAACGGTAAAAACTGGGAAGAGGCTCAGGGTGATGTGCTGAAAGCCAAAGAAGGAACCGAGCAGGCCATCAGTGCCCCGTCACTGATGATGGGTGAGAGTCTGATGGACGCTTCCAGCGGATTTGATACGGTGCTCTATCGCATGCCCCTGGGGGTATTTGCCGGTATCATACCCTTTAATTTCCCGGCAATGATACCCATGGGCTGGATGACCCCCATGTGTATTGCATGTGGCAACACCATAGTACTGAAAGCTGCATCCTTTACCCCTCAGTCCTGTATGCGCATAGCAGAGCTGTATAAAGAAGCAGGACTGCCGGATGGCGTTATTAATATTGTCACCTGCTCCAGAAATGAAGCAGAGATTCTTCTCACTCATCCCGACATCAAAGGAATCAGCTTCGTAGGTTCTACATCTGTTGGTATGCATATTTACTCCACAGCTGCGGCCACAGGCAAGAGAGTGCAGGCTCTTTGTGAGGCAAAGAACCATGCCCTGGTTTTAAAAGATGCTCCGGTGAAGAGAGTGGCAGCAGGGATCATCAATTCATCTTTCGGATGCGCGGGAGAAAGATGTATGGCTCTGCCCGTTGTGGTAGCACAGGAGGAAATCGCCGATGCTCTTGTGGCTGAGATCATTGCTCAGGCAAAGACTCTTAAAGTGGGCCCGGCGTATGACAAGAGCACAAAGCTCGGTCCGGTGGTAAATAAGGCTCATAAAGATTCAATTGTGAAATGGATTGAGACAGGAATAGAAGAAGGCGCAAAGCTTGTGCTGGATGGACGGGATATTGTAGTTGAAGGTTATGAAGACGGCTTTTATTTAGGGCCGACGATCTTTGACCATGTGGCTCCCGGCATGAGTGTAGGGGAAAAAGAAATCTTTGGGCCGGTACTGTGCATCAAGAGAGTGAAGACCTTTGAAGAAGGATTGGAGATCATGAATGCCAATCCATATGCAAATGGTTCTGTTATCTTTACCCAGAGCGGTCATTACGCCAGAGAGTTCGCCAGACACACGGACGGCGGTATGATCGGTATCAATGTGGGAATTCCGGTTCCGGTTGGCATGTTTCCTTTTAACGGCAAGAAATTGTCCTTTATCGGAGATCTGCATTGCTTAGGCAAGGATGGATACCGATTCTTCACAGAAAACAAAGTTGTCACCAGCAGGTGGTTCGACGAAGAAACCGGAGAATCCACAAACGTGAATACCTGGGATGGTACGATCTAAAAATACCAGCCGATCATGGATAAAAACGCCCTGCAAGGTGAGTTAAAACCTTGCAGTGTGTTTTTTCGTGCTATGGAATGGCTGTCAATCTGACATATTTTTAAGTAAAAAGACGGGAGCCGGATTCGAAAACTGACCGGAAGATTCAATGAGAAACAGCGCTCACCGGGAGAAAATTAAGAACAAAGGCATGTAAAACCAATGGGAGGGATGTAACGATGGAATATGTAAAGTTTGATGAAACCAGAGAAATGGACTTAATTCTTCTTGGAAGGGTGGCAATTGATTTTAATCCGGCTTACAATGAGTATGTGAAAGAAGAGTTCAAACCCTTAAAAAAGGTGCACATGTTTGAAAAGTTTGTGGGCGGTTCTCCGGCTAACATCGCCGTAGGTGTAACCAGACATGGCATGAAGGCGGGATTTATCGGAAAAGTATCAGATGACCAGTTTGGTGAATTTGTAGTGGATTATTTCAATGACCAGGGAATTGATACCTCTCACATTACAAAATGCAAAAATGGAGAAAAGCTGGGACTGACCTTTACAGAAATGCTGTCCTCCAGTGACAGCAATATCCTGATGTACCGGAACTGCATTGCTGATTTACAGCTGGATGTGGAAGACATAGACGAAGGGTATATCAAAAAGGCAAAAGCAATTTTAATATCAGGTACCGCGCTTGCACAAAGCCCGTCAAGAGAAGCAGCCCTTAAGGCGGTCATGCTGGCAAAGAGAAACGATGTGAGAATTATCTTTGATATTGATTACAGAGCATATAACTGGAAAAATGCGGATGAGATCTCCGTTTACTACTCTGCAGTTGCCAAAGAAGCTGATATTATTATGGGCTCAAGAGAAGAATTTAACCTTACGGAAAAACTGATCAAACCGGGCATGACGGACGAAGAAAGTGCAGCTTTGTGGCAGAGCTATCATGCCAGAATCGTGGTTATCAAGCACGGAATGAAAGGATCCACCGCATATACTTATGACGGACAGTCATTTTCCATTAAACCCTTCCCGGTGGAGGCCAGAAAGGGATTTGGCGGCGGCGACGGATATGGTTCAGGGTTCCTGTACGGCCTGTATCAGGGCTGGGATATTATTGACTGCCTGGAATTTGGTTCGGCAGAAGCCTCTATGATGGTAAAGAGCAATAACTGTTCGGATTCCCTTCCTACGCCAGAGGAAGTGCATGCATTTATAAAAGAAGAAAAGGAAAAATTCGGTGAAATGATCGCCCGTGTATAAAAATGTAAAGGAGAGCGGAACATGTCAAAAACAATAAGGCTGACAACAGCACAGGCACTTGTGAAGTTCCTGGATAACCAGTATGTTTCTGCAGATGGAGTGGAAACAAAGTTTGTTGAAGGTGTTTTCACCATTTTCGGTCACGGAATTGCGGTTGGCTTGGGAGAGGCTCTGGATACGGACCCCGGACAGCTTAGGGTGCTTCAGGGAAGAAATGAGCAGGGAATGTGCCATGCAGCCATTGCATTTTCAAAGCAGAATAACCGGAAGAAAATCATTCCATGTGCCTCATCCGTGGGACCGGGTGCGGCCAACATGGTGACAGCCTGCGCCACCGCAACGGTAAATAACATTCCGCTGCTGGTATTTCCGGCAGATACCTTTGCCTCCAGGCAGCCTGATCCGGTATTGCAGCAGCTGGAGCAAAGCAGCAGCCTTGCGACCACAACCAATGATGCGTTCAAGCCGGTATGCAAATACTGGGACAGGATCACCAGACCGGAAATGATCATGAGCGCTATGGTCAATGCCATGCGTGTGCTGACCGACCCGGCAGAAACCGGAGGATGCTGCATTTCCATCTGCCAGGATGTGGAAGGAGAATCCTATGATTATCCGGATTATTTCTTTAAGAAACGGGTTCACCGGATTACCAGGCCTCTTGCAGTGGAAGAAGAACTGGATGAGATCGCGGACATCCTTGCAGAGGCAAAGAAACCTCTTGTAATCGTAGGCGGAGGAGTCCGCTACTCCGATGCAGGAGAAACCGTGGAAAAATTCTGTGAGGAATTTAAAATTCCCTTTGGAGAAACCCAGGCAGGAAAAAGCGCCTGTAAATCAAGCAATCCCTATTGTCTTGGCGGAATCGGAGTTACCGGCACCTATGCCTCAAATGTGATCGCAAAGGATGCGGATGTGGTGATTGCCATCGGAACCAGGTTAAGCGATTTTACCACAAGCTCAAAGTGGCTGTATAAAAATGAAGATGTCAGATTTGTTACCATTAATAACAGCAGATTCCATGGATACAAGATGGATGCGGTCAAGGCAGTGGGAGATGCAAAGGTAACCGTTGAGGCGCTGGCAAAAAAGCTGAGGGAAAGACAGTATGTGTCTCAGTACAAAGACGAGATCGCTGACGCAAAAAGAATATGGGATGAAGAGATGGTGCGTTTGGGCAGCATTGAATACACCGGGGAGGATTTTGAACCCAATATAAAGGCGCGGGATCCCAGAACCATTCCGGAGTTTGTCCGCTTAACTAATGGAAGGATCACCCAGACCGCCGCACTTGCAGCGATCAGAAGGGTCATTGATGAAGATGCTACCATTATTACGGCAGGAGGCTCCCTTCCAAGCTGCATGCAGCGTATGTGGACCACTGACAAACGGGGCGGATACCATGCGGAATACGGGTATTCCTGTATGGGGTATGAAGTGGCGGCCACACTGGGGGTTAAATTTGCTGAACCGGAAACAGAAGTTTACTGTGTTGTAGGTGACGCCAGCTTTCAGATGCTCCACAGTGAGATTATGACCATTATGCAGGAAAGGCAGAAGGTCAATATTCTGATATTTGACAACTGCGGCTTTGGCTGCATCAACAACCTGGAAATGAACCATGGAATCGGAAGCCTTGCCACGGAATTCCGCTATACGGACGGGAAAAAGCCTTCAGAGGATTTAATTCCCGTTGATTATGCCAAAATCGGAGAGGGTTATGGCCTTAAGGCTTATACCTGCAGAACCATCAAAGAACTGGAAGAGGCCCTGGAAGATGCCAAAACACAGGAACGGGCATGCCTGTTTGATTTAAAGGTGATTCCCAAAACCATGTCGGATGGCTATGAATCCTGGTGGAACGTGGGAATTGCCACAACTTCTGAAAAGAGCGGCGTGAGAGAAGCCTGGGAAAAGGTTCTGGAAGGAAGAAATGAAGCCAGAAAGTATTGATATCACTTCATAAGGCTGAATTTTAAAATAACAAAGAGGATATCCGCTGTAAAACCGGCGGTCTAAAAAATAATATAAGATGGGGAAGGGACGCAAAAATGTTAAACAAAGAAAAAGTGAAATTAGGAATCGCACCAATCGCATGGACCAACGATGATCTTCCGGATTTAGGGAAGGAAAACACCTTTGAACAGTGCGTCAGTGAAATGGCACTTGCAGGCTTTACCGGCTCTGAGGTGGGCAACAAGTATCCAAGGGATGTAGAAGTGTTAAAAAAGGCTTTAAACCTTCGGGGCGTGGAAATCTGCAATGCATGGTTTTCCACTTTCCTGATCAGCAGGCCATATGAAGAGACGGAAGAAGGGTTTGAAGCCCATGTGGCATTCCTGGCGGCTATGGGGGCCAGGGTGGTAGGAGTTTCCGAACAGAGCTACAGCACACAGGGAATCCAGGATCAGCCGGTATTTGAAGGAAAGCATGAAATGGATGACAGGGAATGGGAGCTGCTTTGCGAGGGCTTAAACCGCCTTGGAAAGCTTTCCAGGGAAAAGTATGGGGTGGCCCTGACCTTCCATCACCATATGGGAACTGTTGTCCAGAGTGCGGCAGAGGTAGAGCGGATGATGGCAGGTACTGACCCGGAATATGTAAGCCTGCTCTTTGACAGCGGCCATTTTGCATACTGCGGCGAGGACCCGGTGGCAATGGTGGAAAAGTATGTGGAACGCATCAAGCATGTACATTTAAAGGATATCCGCCCGGAGATCGTAAAAAGGGTAAGAGAAGAGCGGATGAGTTTCCTGGCAGGGGTCCGCGCAGGCGCATTCACCATTCCCGGAGACGGCTGCATTGACTTTGATCCGATTTTCAAGGTACTGGAGGAAGCATCTTATGAGGGCTATATGGTAGTGGAAGCGGAGCAGGATCCTGCAAAGGCAAATCCGCTGGAATATGCCATCCGCGCAAGAAAGTTTATTGCTGAAAAAACCGGTCTTTAAATGATAGAAAGAGAAGGAGAAAAAACTATGGTAACAGTAGGAATTATTGGAGCAGGAAGAATCGGAAAGGTACATACTACCAGCATTTGCAACCTGGTAAAAAATGCGAGGATCAAGACCATTGCAGATCCGTTCATGAATGAGGAAACAGACAAATGGGCAAAGAGTATGGGGGTTCCCAATACGACGAAGGATTACAAGGAGATTTTATCAGACCCTGAAATTGACGCCGTGCTGATCTGCTCCTCCACCAACACCCATTCCCCTATTTCCGTTGAGGCCATTAAGGCGGGAAAGCACGTATTTTGTGAAAAACCCATTGACCATGACATTGAAAAGATCAAAGAGGTTATAGAAGCCTTAAAGGACAGTAAGGTAAAATATCAGGTAGGCTTTAACCGCCGCTTTGACCATAACTTTGAGGCAGTGAGAAATGCGGTTGCAGCAGGTAAGATCGGAGATCCCCACATTATCAAGGTGACCTCCAGAGATCCGGAGCCGCCAAGCGCTGAATATGCTGCCGTATCCGGAGGCATGTTCCTGGATATGACCATCCATGACTTTGACATGGTCCGTTACCTGGCAGGCTGCGATGCGGAGGAAATCTATGTTCAGTCAGCTGTGCTGGTAGATCCGGCTATTGGGGAAGCAGGGGATGTGGATACAGCAGTCATCACCCTGAAAATGGAAAATGGAGCAATTGCAGTTATTGATAATTCCAGAAAGGCTGCTTACGGCTATGACCAGAGAGCGGAAGTGTTTGGCTCCAAGGGCATGGTGGCAACCGCCAATGATACCGAGTCCACCGCAGTGCTGAGCACCGCTGACGGCGTTACCGGAGAAAAGCCCCTTTACTTCTTCTTAGAGCGTTACATGCAGTCATTTGCAAAGGAAGTGAACTGCTTTATTGAAGCCGTTGTAAATGATACTCCTACCCCTCTTGGCGTGGAAGATGGATTAAAGCCTGTATTAATGGGGATTGCTGCTAAGAAATCTGTAGAAGAGCACAGACCTGTAAAGATTTCTGAGATTATGATATAGGAGAAAGGAGGAGAAAGGAGCTGCCATGAGCGAAATATTCAGTTATCCGGAATTTGATTCCCAAGGAACGAAAACCCTGACAAAAGCCGGGGATGGGGAAAATGATATGTTAATGGACATTGCCGTTTATCAGATGAAAACAGGGGAGGAACTTTCCTTTTCCTGCCTAAAGGATGAAATGGCGGTCCTTCTCCTCACCGGGGAAATCCAGTTTTCCTGGGAAGAAAGGAAGGAATGGGGAAAACGAAGGAGTCTGATGGAGGAAGGCCCATACTGCCTTCACGTTCCAAAGGGCGTTCTGGTGAGTGTACTGGCAAAGGAAGACAGCCAGGTCCTGGTTCAGTCCACGGAAAATGATAGGGTGTTTGACAGCGTTTTCTATAGGCCGGAGGACTGTACCAATGATATTTTTGGAGAAGGGCTTTGGGAAAACAAGATGAGGCGGACAGTCCGCACCATCTTTGATTACGGAAACGCTCCTTATTCCAATATGGTAAACGGGGAAGTCATCACTCACCAGGGCGGCTGGTCCAGTTACACCCCTCATGATCATCCTCAGCCTGAGGTCTATTATTACCGCTTTGAACGGCCGGAGGGCTTTGGGGCCTGCTTTATTGGGGAAGAGGCCTTTAAGATCAAGGATGGGAGCTGTGCCGCCATTCCCGGCGGCAGGACCCACCCCCAGGCAACGGCGCCTGGATTTCCCATGTATTATTGCTGGATGATCCGCCATCTTCCTGGAAATCCCTGGACAACGCGGACGGATGATCCCAGGTACAACTGGATCAAGGAAGTAAAATAAACGGATATCCTTTATCAAAGGTCAGAAAGGGACGGAAAGCATATGGTTTTATTTATGATAAAACATATGGATTCTGTCTTTTTCTGGCCTTTGCTGCAAGGGGGATTTTCTGAAGACACAAGGAGGAATGAAGACGGCCTGACAGGCAGATTTTAAGCAGGTGCTTTTACGCAAACATGATGAACCGCCAGCATATTTTATAAGACATGGATTGATATTCAGAAAAGAGGAGTAATCATGGGCCAGGCTTGGGAAATGCTGGTCAGCCTTGTGGAACGGTATGACCTTATTTATCAGACAGGTTTGTTTTTTAGAATTGTTGTGGCGGGATTTTTAGGGTATCTGATCGGATATGAGAGAAAGAACCATTATAGAGGGGCGGGAATGAGGACCCATGCCATTGTGGCCATGGGAGCGGCTCTTATGATGGTAGTTTCCAAGTACGGGTTTCGGGATGTCCCTAATTTTGATGCTTCCAGGATTGCTTCCCAAATCGTATCAGGGATCGGCTTTCTGGGAGCAGGAGTAATTTTTGTAAAGAACCATTCGGTCAGCGGCCTGACCACTGCAGCAGGCATCTGGGCAACTGCGGGAGTGGGAATGGCCATTGGAGCAGGTGCCTATTATATGGGGTGTGGGGCGGGTCTCTTTTTGATTTTTACCCAGATCATCCTGCATGACGTCCCCTTTCTCTCCAGGGAGCCTTACAGAGGTGTCATAAAAATCACCACGAACCAGTACGACAGCCTTATGACAGAACTGCTTCACAGCTTAAATGCAGAAAAAATCAAGGTTTTAAACGTTAAGGTGGGAAAAGCAAAGGATTCCGCCAAAGTGGAACTGGACCTTCTTTATCCGGCGGGCTATGAAAAAAATGAACTGATCATCAAGTGGTCAAATGACAAGAGAATCGAGTCCATCAGCGGTTAAGGCTGAAAGCTTGTTTTTCCCATAAAAAGGTTTTGTAACCAATTTTTGGTGGAGATTGCCTGAAAACCTATAGAAAAAGTAGGATATAATCTTAAAAACAGTTGCAAAAAGCCTGAAAATATGTTTATAATAAATTTGACTTTTCTGCTGGATAACCGGTACATGATCGGTTATTATTAATGCAGAATGAAAGGAGATAGTTATGAAAAAAATTTTTATGAAGAGCGCGGCTTTTCTGCTGGCATCTGTTGTGGTGCTGGGAGGTTTAACTGCCTGCGGAGGAAAGGACCCGGTTGCAGAGGAAACGACGGCTGCCAACTCCAGTACAGCCGGTGCCGGCGAATCAAGTGATGGGGCCGGAAAAACGGAAGCAGGAGGAGAAAGCACATTTACCTATGCAATTGCAGGTGATCCGGGGGCCAATGTGAATGTGATCACCACAAGTGACCGCTTCGGCCTTATGACCATTAAGATGATCTATTCCCCCTTATATATGTATAATGCGGATGGAATCAATTATTTCCTGGCAAAGAGCATAGACACCTCTGATGACAAAATGACCTATACCATGCATTTAAGGGATGACGTAACATGGTCAGATGGAGAGAAATTCACCGCAGATGACGTAGTCTTTACGTTTGAGGCAATGGAAGAGGAGAAAAACGCAGGCTGGGCATATTCTCAGCTGGTATTTCCTGAAGGAACGGTAAAGGTGGAAAAGATTGATGATTATACCGTTTCCCTTACCATGCCTTTTGTTAACTCTGCAGCAGTAGAGATGTTTTCCCAGATTTTCATCATGCCAAAGCATATCTATGAAAATGTGGAGAACTTTGAAAATAATGATGTGAACACCAAGCCTGTAGGTACAGGGCCATATGTAATGGCAGAATATTCCCCAGGCTCCTATGTGAAATTCACAAAGAATGAAAGTTACTTCCTGGGCGCGCCCTCCATTGACAATTTCGTGTACAGGATTATTGAAAATGAAAATACAGCTATGACAGCCATTCAGAGCGGAGAAGTGAACGCATGGATCGGAACTCCTGCCCAGGTAGCGCAGATGAATCTGGAGTCAGCTAATCTGACTGTTTACCCATATCAGGAAGGCCGTGTAGGCTATATGATGATCAATGCTCAGCGTGTAAAGGATGAAAACTTCAGGAAAGCGATCCTCTATGCCCTGGACAAAAGTGCCATTGCAGATGCAGCTCTCCTTGATCCTCAATATTATGACCTGCCATGGAGCTTCATGCCTCCAAACAGCCAGTTCTTTACAGAGGATGTGGAGAAATATGAACAGAACCTGGATAAGTCCAAGGAGTTTCTGGCAGCTTCCGGCGTGACAAATCCGGAATTAACACTTGCCTATAACGCTTCCGACAGCCTTCAGTCCACCTCTGCCATCATGGTACAGGAGCAGCTTCAGAAAGCGGGAATTAAAGTGAACTTAACCGGTGTGGATTCCACTGCCCTCAGCCAGCAGATGAAGCAGGCAGGCAATTCCTATGATATGTACTTTGGCGGCTATATTATGGGCATTGACCCGGATACGTTTTCAAGCTTATTTGAAACAGGCGCCCCATACAATTACATGCATTACGACTATCCTGAAATAAATGAGCTTTTTGCTCAGGGCCGTAAGGAAACAGATGAGGCAAAGCGTAAGGAAATCTATACAACCATCCAGCAGAAGCTGCAGGAGACCGCTTGCTTTTATCCTCTGTATTCCAATAAACGCCTTCTTGTAGTATCCAAAGACGTATCAGGAATTGAAGACGCAAAGCTGGTTCCTGTTTATACCTTTGAAGATACTTCCAAGTTACAGATGAAGTAATGCAGACAGCAGGTGTGTAAGCTGCAGAAATGGTGCGGCAGGATCAGCTGTGAAAAGTGAAGGGTGTTCTGCTGCCGGAATCCTGCAGCAGACACCTCTTTCTTATATTTAAGGAGAAACCATATGGCAAAATATATAGTAAGACGGATATTGACAGCCATACCCATGATCCTTTTGATCACAATTCTATGTTTTGCTTTGATGCATTTTGCACCGTATGATGCCATTGATGCAATGACAACACCAAGGATGTCACAGGAAACAATTGAATTGATTAAGGCAAAATATGGGTATGACCAGCCTTTGTTCATCCAGTATTTCCGCTGGCTGAACGGAATATTAAACGGGAATTTCGGATATTCCATCGTGACCAAGCAAAGCATTGCAGGAGATCTTGCGGTGAGGATTCCAAACACCATTAAGCTGGTGCTTCCGGCCTATGGAGTCGCTTATATCCTGGCAATTATCCTGGGACTTTTGGCAGGGTCCCACAAGAACAAGGCGGCAGACAAGGTGATTGACGGGATCTCTTCCGTAGCGATCGCGGTTCCTTCCTTCTGGTTTTCCATGCTTTTAATTTTCATCCTGGGTTATAAGCTGAAGCTTCTTCCCATTGTGGGCATGCATTCCGTAGGAAAGGAAGCTTCTGTGGTTGATTTTTTAAGGCATTATATCATGCCTTTTATCACTCTTGTTTTTGCATTTTTACCGGCTAATTTAAAATTTGTCCGTTCCTCCACTGTTACCCAGTTTTCTGAGGACTATGTGCTGGTTCAGCGGGCCTTTGGAGCTTCCAGATGGGAAATCATGTACAAGCATGTCTGTAAGAACGTGCTGCTTCCCATTATTACAAGGCTTGGACTGGCTCTTCAGCTGCTGGTAACAGGGGCCATCATTACGGAGACCGTATTTGGCTGGCCGGGGATAGGACCTTATTTTATCAAGGCGATCCAGGGCATGGATTACCCCATTGTCATGGTCATTCTGGTGCTGTCCTCGACCCTTGTAATTCTTGGAAACCTGCTGTCGGATATCCTTTACTGCATTACGGATCCGCGCATCAGGGAAATGGGGTGACAGAAGATGAAACGAAACGAAAAGAACACAAAGAAAAACAGATCCGTCAGAGTAGACAGCGTAATGCTTTCGTTAAAGCATGATAAGGCAGCGGTCATTTCCCTGATACTTTTGGGACTGATTATTTTATTTGCAGTGATTGCGCCCTTTCTTCCTGTGGAACCAAATGCTACCAATATTGCAAGCCGTTTTCAGCCGCCGTCAGCCGGACACTGGTTCGGGACCGATGAAGTTGGAAGGGATTATTTTGCCAGAGTCATTTACGGAGGCCGGGTTTCCCTGCTGGTTGGATTCCTGGCAATGCTCACAAGCCTTACCATTGGGGTGGCAGTGGGCACTGTTTCCGGCTTTTGCGGCGGAATGGTGGATATGATACTTATGCGAATTGTGGATGTCCTGTATTCCATCCCATGGATGATCCTGGTTACCGTTGTCAGCATCTTTTTAAAGCCGGGATTAAAATCCATAATTCTGGTCATCGGCTTTTTTACCTGGATGGAGATTGCCAGACTGGTGCGGGCTGAGACCCTTTCTCTCAAGGAAAGGGAATTCATCCTGTATGCCGGGTTTTCCGGCGTGGGCGTATGGAAGATCATTACCAGCCATATCATACCTTCCGTATTTCCCACAATTATTGTGTCAGCAACCACCAGCATGGCCAATGCGATTATGACGGAGTCTTCCTTAAGCTTCCTGGGGGTAGGAGTACAGCAGCCAATGTCTTCCTGGGGAAGCCTTCTGCAAAATGCCCAGGGAACCATGCAGAACACCTTTTACATGGCGCTGATCCCAGGCCTTCTGATCATAATCACGATTTTTGCCTTTAATAAACTGGGAAATCTGCTCCGGGTTTTCGTGGAACCTAAAATTATGAATGACGAGAAAGAGTAAAGCGAGGAAACAGGAATTGGAAGAGACTAAGAAAAACGATGATAAGATCCTGTCCGCCCAAAATGTCCATACCACCTTTCATACTCACGGAAAATCAGTAAAGGCTGTAAGGGGAGTAAGCTTTCACGCAGGCCATCAGGAGATCCTGGCTGTTGTGGGAGAATCGGGCAGCGGAAAAAGTGTTCTGATGAAATCCATCCTGGGCCTGATGCCGGAGAATGCAGAGGTCACTGCGGACCAGATTATGTTTATGGATAAGGACATGCTTAAATTGACGCAGGAACAGCTGCGAAAGATGCGGGGAAAAGAGATTGCCATGATTTTCCAGGATCCTATGACAGCGCTGAATCCTGTCAGGACCATAGGCTTTCATCTGACAGAAGTGCTTAAACGCCACAGAGGGATGGATAAACGGGCGGCTCAGAAGGAAGCAGTTGCTGTTTTGGAACAGGTGGGAATCCCGTCCCCGGAAAAGAGGTTAAACCAGTATCCTCACGAATTTTCCGGAGGCATGAGACAAAGAGTATTAATTGCCATGGCCCTTTGCTGCCGGCCAAAGCTTTTGATCGCAGATGAGCCGACTACGGCCCTTGATGTGACCATACAGGCCCAGATTCTGGAGCTTTTGAAAAAGCTGCAGGATGAGACGGGAATGAGTATCATACTCATCACTCACGACCTGGGAGTGGTGGCAAGCTTAAGCCACCGGATCCTGGTTATGTACGGCGGACTTCTGATGGAAGAGGGGCTGACAGAAGAAATCTTTTATGCACCAAAGCATCCTTATACCAGGGCGCTTCTTCAGGCAATCCCCAAACCCCAGGCAGGGGACAGGAAACGGCTGGAGCCTATTCCGGGAATGGCTCCATCCCTGATCGATCCGCCGGATGGCTGTCCTTTTGCAGAGCGGTGTAAATTTGCATGTGAACAATGTGAAAAGGGGATTCCCAAGTACCGGGTATACTCGGACACTCAGAGAGCCATGTGCATCTTTTCGGCAGAGGAGCTTGATGCAAAGGAAAGGAAGGTGGAGTGATATGGATAACAGGAACCAGGAAATCCTGCTGGAGGCCAGGGAAGTCTGTAAATATTTCCCTGCCAAGGACTTTTTCGGCCGAAAAAAGGCGGAAGTAAAGGCAGTGGACGGTGTGAATCTTACCATCCGCAAGGGAGAGACCTTTGGATTGGTAGGGGAATCCGGCTGCGGAAAATCCACCCTGGGGCGGACCTTAATCCGTATGTACGATCCCACCAGCGGAACCATCCGGTTTAAGGGGCAGGATATTACCAGCGTAAAGGGAAAAAAACTGCTCCCCATCCACCGTCAGATGCAGATCATTTTCCAGGATCCCTATTCTGCCCTGGACCCCCACCACAATGTGCGGGAAATCATTGGGGAGTCCATGACGGCTGTATCCGGAATGGCGGCCAGTGAAATGGATGGCAGGATTGAAGAAATGCTTAAAAAAGTGGGAATGAAGCCGGATGACATGTACAAGTACGCCTATGAATTTTCTGGCGGGCAGCGCCAGAGGATCGGAATTGCCCGAGCATTGGCAGTGGAGCCGGAATTTTTGCTCTGCGATGAACCTATTTCTGCCCTTGATGTTTCCATTCAGGCTCAGGTCGTGAACATGCTGGAGGATTTGCAGGAGGAAATGGGACTTACCTACTTATTTGTGGCCCATGACTTATCCATGGTGCGCCATATTTCCACCAGAATCGGAGTTATGTATCTGGGCAGGCTGGTGGAGATCGCAGACAGTGATGAACTGTATGAAAATCCCCTCCATCCTTATACAAAGGCGCTTCTTTCCGCCATCCCGGTGGCAGACCCGGAGCTTTCTTCAAAGTCAAAACGCCTGATGCTTCAGGGAGAGCTTCCAAGCCCCATGCATGTGCCCTGCGGCTGCCATTTTCACACCAGATGCATGTATGCAAGGGAGGAGTGCAGCGGTAAGGTGCCGGAGATGAAAGAGGTTTCTCCCGGACATTTTGTGGCCTGTTCCTGCCTTCCGCTTATAGGGTGACAAGAAAATAATCCTTGACTTTTCAAATAAAACTTTTTATAATAACAACAATTAAAATGACTAAGCAAAGACGCTTAAGAAATTCAGAATCTAAGGCGTCTTTTTGCATATTTACGGAAAAAGCCTACAGAGAGGGGATGGAATTATGCCAGATATGGTGAAAGTTGAAAACTTAAAAAAGAACTTCGGAGATTTAGAGGTTTTAAAGGATATTAGCCTGACGGTGAAGGAGGGGGAAAAACTGGTAATCATCGGACCCTCCGGCTCAGGAAAGTCCACCTTTATCCGCTGCATTAATTATCTGGAGGAACCCACCAGCGGAAAGATAACCGTGGCAGGCACGGAAGTGACAAAAAAGAACCATTTGGAAATGGCAAAAAAGTATTCCTCCATGGTCTTTCAGCAGTTTAATTTATATCCCCATCTCACTGTCTTAGAAAATCTGACTCTAGCGCCCATCAAACTGCAGCATGTTCCCAAGGAAGAGGCAAGGAAAAACGCCATCAAATGTCTGGAGAGGGTCGGCCTGAAGGAAAAGGCAGGGAATTATCCGGTACAGCTTTCCGGCGGACAGCAGCAGAGAGTTGCCATAGCCAGGGCTTTGTGCACCAAACAACCCTTGATCCTCTTTGACGAACCTACCTCTGCTCTTGATCCTGAGATGGTTCAGGAGGTATTAAATGTTATGGTGGAGCTGGCTCATGAAAATATCACCATGATCTGTGTAACTCATGAAATGGGCTTTGCACGGCAGGTGGCAGACCGGGTGATCTTCATGGATGGGGGATATATTCTGGAGGAGGGAACTCCGGAACACTTCTTTGAGTGCCCGGAACATGAACGGACCAAAGCGTTTTTAAGCAAAATCCTTCATTAGGATGCTGTTTAAGATAATTATAATAATGAGGAGGAACCAATTATGATGAAGAAAATGTTATCACTGGCTCTGGCTTTTGCAGCTGTTGTATCCTTAACCGCATGCGGCGGAGGTGCTTCGGAAACCACCACGGCTGCCAGCACAGAGGCAAAGGAAGGAACCACTGCAGCAGGCTCTACAGGAGCAGCAGACGGAAAAGTGACCGCAGATGTACAGAAAATTATTGACCGGGGAGTTTTAAAGGTTGGCTGCAAGGCGGATATTCCAAAGTTCAGCTTACAGAATACGGCAACCGGAGAATACGAAGGCTTTGAAGATGATCTGGCTTATGAAATCGCAGGCTCCATTTTCGGCTGTACCGCGGATGAAGCAAAAGAAAAGAAGCTGGTAGAATTCCAGGGCGTAACCGCTAAGACAAGAGGACCTCTTTTAGAGAACGGAGAGATTGATCTTGTTATCGCTACCTTTACCATTACACCGGAAAGAAAAGAGACTTATAACTTCTCTACTCCATATTATACCGACGCAGTAGGACTTCTGGTCAATAAAGCCTCAGGGATCAACTCCATCGAAGATCTGGACGGAAAGATCATCGGCGTAGCCCAGTCCTCCACAACAAAGGATGGCTTTAAGAAATATGTTGATGAAAAAGGTTTAAAGGTAAATCCTCAGTTCCAGGAATTTGACGGTTATCCGGCACTGGCTCAGGCACTGGCAACCAAGCAGATCGACTGCTTCTCCGTAGACCGTGCTATTCTGGCTGGCTATGTAAATGACGGAAACCAGATCATGGACGACCGTTTTGCTGAGCAGGATTACGGCGTAGCAGCTGCAAAGGAGAATGCCGGTCTTGCTGCTCTTGTTGATGAAAAGGTTACTTCCATGATTTCTGACGGTTCCCTTATGGCCCTTCAGGATCAATGGGGATTGCAGTAAACCTTATGTAAAGGATAGATGACATGATAAAAGGTCTTTTTGATGCAAAACGATGGAATGCCCTGTTTCAGGCATTTCCCGAATATTATATACCGGGCTTTCTTATGACGCTTAAAATATCACTGGTAGGGCTGGCCGTTGCGCTGGCCCTTGGAGGGGTATTTGGTATGTTTTCCACGGCTAAATTTAAGCCATTTAAGATAACTTCACGAATTTATGTGGAATTCATACAGAATACGCCGCTGGCTTTGCAGGTGCTGTGCTACTATTCCGTATTGCCCATGATATTTTCCAGTTCAGGCTTCCGGATCCCCAAGTTTGTCCTGGGAGTGATTGGCGTGGGAGTTTATCATGGGGCCTATATATCAGAGGTTATAAGGACCGGAATCGAAGCCATACCAAAAGGCCAGTCCGAGGCAGCTTCGTCTCAGGGCTTTTCCTATCTGGAAACCATGTATCATATCATCCTGCCGCAGACTATAAAGATTATCATGCCGCCTCTTGCAAATCAGGCGCTGAATCTGGTGAAAAACACCTCCATCCTGGCTATGGTGGCCGGTATGGATCTTATGTATTTTACGGATTCCTGGGGCGCTGACAGGGGATACTTTGCTCAGGCGTATTTTACCAGTGCTATTATGTACTTTATCATCTGTTTTCCCCTGGCAAGGCTGGCCCGCTATTTAGAGATCAGATCCATGCGGCTGCCTGTTGCAAAAACGCTTGATCTTCAGGCAGATGAGGAGGCAGCATGTTAGAATTATTTCATCAGATATTTACTCAGGCCAATGTGGTGTTCATGCTGAACGGGCTGAGAATGACGGTCATGATCGCCGTTCTGGCCACGGTTATCAGCATATTTTTCGGAACCATCCTGGCCCTTATCAGGACTTATTCCTCAGGAAAATGGAAATGGGCAGGAGGGATCGTAGCCGCTTATACGGAATTTTTCCGCTGTACCCCCAATCTTTTGTGGATACTCTGGATCTATTTTACCGTAAAGGGGAATAAGGTAGGAGTGTCAGTATTTGCGATTTCCCTTTTCACCTCAGCGGTTATGGCTGAAATATTCCGCGGAGGCTTAAACTCCATTCCCAAGGGGCAGTTTGAAGGTGCCCAGTCACAGGGATTCAGCTTTGTAAAGACTCTTCTTTATATCGTGCTTCCCCAGATGTATAAAAAGGTCATTCCTGCCCTGCTCAGCCAGGTGATCACCATTATCAAAGACACTTCTTTCTTAAAAATGGTGGATGTGGCGGAGTTCATGAGAAACTGCTCCGTTGTCCTTGGAAGCATTTATGATACAAGAGGCATGCTGATGTTATTCGCTTTTGAAGCACTTTGCTATTTTACCATCTGCTTTGCCCTCAGCTGTGTTGTGAGGGGATATCAAAAAACAATTGTAACCGGTTAGGGAGGAATATCTTGCTATGGAAAAGTTTACAATTACCATTACCCGTGAATTCGGAAGCCTGGGGCGTTCCATTGCCAAGGAGCTGTCCAGAGAGCTGGGGGTGGAATTCTATGATCGTGATATTGTGGAAGAGGTTGCAAATCAGTTAAATCTTCCTGTTTCCACAATCAGTGATGAGGAAGAAAAATCAAAGCAGAGCTTTCTGCCCCGGATGTTCCCTCTGGGAACGGACGAAACATATATGCAGGATATTATTTTTGATGTGCAAAAGGGCATTATCAAGGATCTGGCAAAAAAGTCCAGCTGCATTCTGGTAGGAAGGTGTTCGGATTACCTGCTGGAAAAGGAAAAGAATAACATCAATATTTTCATATATGCACCTTATGAAAAGAGGCTGAAAAACTGTGTGAACACTCTTGGAATGACTGAGGGTGAGGCAAAACGGATGATCGCTTCCGTAGACAAGGCCAGAAATGCCTATCATAAGAAATACGCCGGTTACCTGCCTGGTGATCCGGAACACAAGAACCTGATGATCGACTCTTCCCTCCTTGGGGTTACGGGAACTGCAAAGCTGATCGCAGAGATCGTGCACCAGCTGTATGGAGAATAACCGGAATGAGAAGCTTTTTATAAATACAGGCCTTTTTAGTGAAACATGGGTGGAAGCCCGGAGTTTTCACTGAAGTGGCCTGTTTTTTTGGTATTGGAAGAGATTTGCTGATGTTGGAAGAGATTTGCTGATGTTAAAAAGTTATGCTGATGCTGGTGGATTTTTCATGCATTTGAAAGCAGGAGTGAAACAGGACAAAGAGGCAGGCTGCCAGAGATGGGGTAAGAAAGTATATCAGCCTGACAAATATGAGGCGGCAGGAGGAAAGGAACGTGCGTTATAAATTAAAGAAAAAGCTGGTTCCGGTGGGAGCTGATGAAATGGTTTCCCAAGGGGAAGCTCTTGTGGAGATCATGACAAGAGAAGAATACTGGAAAGACTACCATACCAGGTATGAGGACCATCTGTTGATAAAAAACCTGGAAAGGGCCCAGTACTGCAGGGCAGACTTATTAAAAGACTGTGTCATAGGAACTCTTGTTATTCCTATTAAAAAGGAGCTTTTAGGCAGGCCGGTGGTCTTTGGCTATTATATGGATCAAAACCGGCTCATATTCGTTGATGATAGCGGGGAAGCGGAGAGAATGCTTCACGAGATGGAGAGAGTCCAGATCTTTGATAAAACCTGTGTTTCCCATATGCTTTTTGAATTTCTGGAGTATCAGGTAAAAGATGAGATTGAGTTTCTGCAGAAATATGAGGAAAGACTGGCAGAGATGGAAGACCGGCTCATGAGCGGAAGAAGGGACAGGAGTAATGTTTCTGGAGCCATATTAAAGGCAAGGAAGGATCTTGCAAAGATTTCCTCCTATTATGGGCAGCTTTTAAATATCAGCCAGACCCTGACGGAAAATTATAACGGTCTGCTAAAAGATGAAGAGTGCGCCCTGTTCCGCCTGTTTTCCGGCCGTATGGCAAGGCTTTCCGAGTACGGGAAGGAACTGAGGGAATATGCCTTGCAGATTCGGGAAATGTACCAGGTACACATGGATATGAAACAGAACCATGTACTGTCCTTTCTCACCATGGTAACTGCCATTTTCATGCCTCTTACGCTGATTGCCGGCTGGTATGGCATGAATTTTAAAAATATGCCGGAGATTAACTGGGAGTACGGCTATTTTGTCTGTGTGGCGGCCAGCGCCGTGATTCTTCTGGGGGAGATATGGTATTTTAATAAGAACGGATGGCTAAAAAAGTAGAAGGCAGGAGTCCGGGTATTTTTCTGTTTTTTTAAAAAAGACATTAGAAAATTAAATCCGTGGCCCTTGACACTTAAAAGAAAATCTGCTATAGTATATCTTTGTGAAGCGAGAGGATGAAGGTCTGAAACGTGCCTGCTACCTCTCGTTTTGTTTGCGAAAAGTGTGTGCGAGGCCGTCGGCGACATGGGAACCCGGTTGGCCGTAAGAAAGGATCAAGCATTTATGGAAACAGTTAGATTTGATGAATTACAGTTAGATGAAAGAATTCTGAGGGCAGTAGCGGATATGGGATTTGAAGAGGCATCTCCTATTCAGGCCCAGGCCATTCCGGTCCAGGCAGAAGGCAGAGATATTATTGGCCAGGCTCAGACAGGAACTGGGAAAACGGCAGCCTTTGGTATCCCTCTGTTACAGAAAGTTGACCCCAAGGTGAAAAAGCTTCAGGCGGTTGCCCTCTGTCCTACCAGAGAGCTTGCCATTCAGGTGGCAGATGAAATCCGCCGGCTTGCAAAATATATGCATGGTGTAAAGGTTGTTCCCATTTACGGGGGACAGGATATTGTAAAACAGATTCGTTCTTTAAAAGACGGTACCCAGATCATCATCGGGACTCCGGGCCGTGTTATGGATCATATGCGCAGAAAGACCGTGAAATTCGACCACGTTCATACAGTGGTCATGGATGAAGCTGATGAAATGCTGAATATGGGTTTCCTGGAGGATATGGAAACTATTTTAAGCCAGCTTCCCGAAGAGCGGCAGACTGTTATGTTCTCCGCTACCATGCCGCCGGCTATTATGGAAATCGCCAGAAAGTTCCAGCAGGAGCCAGTGACCGTTAAAGTAGTAAAGAAGGAGCTGACCGTTCCAAAGGTAACCCAGTATTATTATGAAGTAAAGCCTAAGAGCAAGGTGGAGGTTATGTGCCGTCTCCTTGACATGTATGCCCCAAAGCTGTCCGTTGCTTTCTGCAATACAAAAAAGCAGGTAGACGAACTGGTGCAGGCTCTTCAGGGACGGGGATATTTTGCAGAAGGACTTCATGGGGATTTAAAGCAGATCCAGCGTGACAGGGTCATGGGCAGCTTCCGTAACGGTAAGACGGAGATTCTTGTGGCTACTGATGTTGCAGCCCGTGGAATCGACGTAGACGACGTAGAGGCCGTGTTTAATTACGACCTTCCCCAGGATGATGAATATTATGTTCACAGAATCGGCCGTACCGGCCGTGCAGGACGTGAGGGCATTGCTTTCAGCTTTGTAGTGGGAAAAGAGGTTTATAAGCTTCGGGACATTCAGCGCTACTGCAAGACCAAGATCGTTCCTCAGGCAATCCCATCCTTAAATGATGTCACAGCCATTAAAGTTGATAAAATTTTGGAAAGTGTGGCGGACACCATCGGGGATACGGATTTAAGCAAGACGGTGAACATCATTGAAAAGAAGCTTTTGGAAGAGGATTACACCTCTCTTGACCTGGCAGCTGCATTGCTTAAAATGATGATGGGCGAGGAAAATGAGGATATCATTGATACAAGAGAGCCACGTTCCCTTGATGCACTGGATAATTTATACGGTGGAGGAAGCCGGGGACGCAGCAGCAGCAACAGCAGAAACGGAAACGGCCGGGGAGGAAGATACGATTCTTCATCCAGAGATGATATGGCCCGTCTGTTCATTAACATTGGAAAGAACCAGAATGTGAAACCGGGAGATATTCTGGGTGCCATTGCCGGAGAGTCCGGTATGCCTGGAAAGATGGTTGGAAGCATTGATATGTATGACAAATATACCTTTGTAGAGGTGCCGAGGGAAAACGCCGACGCCATATTACAGGCCATGAAGGATGTAAAGATCAAAGGAAAGAATATCCATATGGAAAAAGCCAACGGAAAAGGCAGATAAATTTCCGGGAGCTGGACGATGAAGGAAGACAACATGTCTTACCGGAGCCGCCTTGCTCCTGTTTTTTTGCCTTGAGGGTAAAAGGTTTCTTGCAAGGTTTCCTTGCTTCTTGTGGAAAAAGAAGTTAAAATAAGTTCAAGATGTGGATATGGTATGGGGCAGAACAGGTTGCGGCCAGAATGGGGCGTGGCCAGAGTGGATTGCGGGCTTGAGGAAGTTTTGACCTGGAAATGTTCAGAGTGGGCCGTGGCAGCCGGCTTGGAAGCGGATATGCATAAACAGGAGGTTATGATGGCAGAGTGGAAGAAGAATGATAGAATAGAAGTAGTGATTGAAGATATGAGTGAAACTGGGGAAGGGATTGGTAAGACCGATGGATTTACCTGGTTTATTAAGGATACGGTGATAGGAGACAGGGTTGAGGCTAAGGTGATGAAAACCAAGAAATCCTATGGATTTGCAAAGCTGGAACGGATCACAGAGCCGTCCCAAAACCGTGTAGTGCCTAAGTGTCCGGTGGCAGGACCATGCGGCGGCTGCCAGCTTCAGGCAATGGATTATGAAGAACAGCTCCGGTATAAGGAGCGGAAGATTTATAACAATATCATCAGGATCGGCGGCTTTTCCGAAGTGCCCATGCTGCCGATCATGGGGATGGACGAGCCGTGGCGATATAGGAATAAGGCGCAGTTTCCATGGGCAACTGATAAAGATGGGAATATTATTACAGGTTTTTATGCAGGGCGGACTCATTCCATTATAGGGTGTGAGGACTGCCTTTTGGGGATAGAGGAGAACCAGGAGGTTTTAAGGCGGATTAAGGCCCATATGGAGAGATATCACCTTCTTCCTTATGATGAGGCCATCCACAAGGGGCTGATCCGCCATACCTTAATCCGCAAGGGGTTCCGTACAGGGGAAATTATGGTGTGCCAGGTTATTAATGGCGGCAGCCTGCCTCACAGCGGTGAGCTGGTGGAAAGCCTTCTGGAGATTCCGGGTATGACCAGTATTTCCTTTAACATAAATAAGGAGAGAACCAATGTGATCCTGGGAGATAGGGTGGAAAATCTTTATGGTCCTGGGTATATTACAGATTATATTGGGGAGGTGAAGTACCGCATTTCTCCCCTGTCCTTTTATCAGGTAAATCCGGTACAGACGGAAAAGCTTTATGGCACGGCTCTTGAATATGCTGGGCTGACAGGCGGGGAAACGGTTTGGGATCTTTACTGCGGAATCGGGACCATCTCTCTTTTCCTGGCGCAAAAGGCAAAGAAGGTGTACGGAGTAGAGATTGTACCCCAGGCCATTGCAGATGCAAGGGAGAATGCCAGATTGAATGGGATCGGTAATGTGGAGTTTTTTGTAGGGAAGGCGGAAGAAGTGCTGCCGGAGCAGTATGAGAAGAATCATGTGTATGCGGATGTGATTGTGGTGGACCCTCCCAGAAAGGGCTGTGATGAGGCGTGTTTGGATATTATTGTAAAGATGGGGCCCAGGCGGGTGGTGTATGTGAGCTGTGATTCTGCTACCTTGGCGAGGGATATGAAGTATTTGGCTGAGAGAGGGTATGAGGTGGAGAAGGTCAGAGGGTGTGATATGTTTCCGCAGGGACTGCATGTTGAGTGCGTGGCATTGATGTCAAGGGTGTAAGTCTTGAATTTTCAGGGTTTGCTGGCTTACATCCATCTTGTCTCCTCGACCTAAAGTGCCAAAATGCGTTTACGGGAACATATCGAGATATAGAAAAAGAATCGGAAAATGAAGTAGGGTTGAGTTGACCGCATTGATAACAACCGTAGGGTTGTGGAGATAGATGTAAATGTTTATCCCGAGTATAAGGAGAAAATACCTGGTGAAGCCCTTGTAGAGAGGAGACCTTATGAATAAAAAGGAAATTGTAACCAAAGAAAATCTAATAGAAGTATTGGATTTATTAGATAGTATGAAAATGAGATATTGGATAGATGGTGGTTGGGGAATAGATATTTTAATTGGAAAGCAAAACAGAGAACATCGAGATATTGATGTTGATTTTGATGGAGAGTATACGGAAGCTCTATTAAGTATACTAATAGAAAAAGGTTATGAGATTGTAGTTGATTGGAGTCCTTCTCGTATCGAGTTATATCATCCTGAATTGAGCTATATAGATATACACCCTTTAATAATAAGTGAAGATGGGAGCGCTCGGCAGGCTAATCCGCAAGGTGGTTGGTATGAGTTTGAAGCAAAATGGTTTTCGACGGCAGTGTTTGAGGGTCGAGTTATTCCATGTATTTCTGCTGAAGCTCAAAAGTTATTTCACAGTGGATACGAGCTCAGAGAAGTTGATAAAATCGATATGAAAAATCTTGATAGCCTTATTTCAGAGTAGTGTATTCTACACGATGGAGAAGAAAATGAATAAACAAGAACTATATCAAATTGCTTTCAGTATAATTAATCATAAAAAACTACGTAACTTCGGGACATGTTGCATGTGCGTTGGAGACAAATGAAGGTAAAATATTTACGGGAATATGTATTGACTTGCCATGCTCTATCGGTTTATGCGCTGAGCAGTCAGCAATCTCTGAAATGGTAAAGAACAATGAAACAGCGATTAAAAGGATTGTCGCTGTGTATGAAGATGGGAATATTCTTCCGCCATGTGGAAGGTGTAGGGAATTTATAGCACAGATAGACGACCGAAATATGGAAACTAAAACTGTGTTACCTGAAATGAAAGAAGTTCCGCTGAAAGATTTATTACCAGAAAGGTGGGATAGCAAATGGGGCTAAAGAAAATAAGCAACAGAATATTTTATTATCCACATCAACCAGAGACTGATCGACCTATGCTGGCTTATATAAAAGGTGAAAAGATAGCACTCGCTATTGATGCAGGAAACTCGGAAAGCCATGTTGATGAATTTTATAAAACCTTAGAAATAGAGAAACTAAAAAAACCAGATTTCACAGTGATTACTCATTGGCATTGGGATCATACATTTGGAATGCATCATATTAACGGATTATCTATTGCACACCGTAAAACCAATGAGTTTTTGAATCAGGAAATTGCAAAACTATCTGATAATGAATATATAGAATTTATAAAAACAGATGATGAGTGTATCGGGAGATAATATGCGGAAAATAAGGGAATTATTGTCGTCCTGTCGGATATTCAATTTGAAAAAGAGCTTACCTTTAATCTTGGTGGAATGAATGCAAAGATTTTTCATACGGTTTCTCCCCATTCGGAAGATACAGTGCTTATCTATATTCCTGAGGAAAAAATATTGTTTTTAGGAGATTCAACAAGCGAAGATTTCTTCAATGATGGGTATATGGATAAAGAAAAATTAAAAATATTGATAAACTTGATAGAAAGTATGGATTGTAATTATTGCATTTTAAGCCATGCAGACCCTCTATCTAAATCAGATTTATTAGATTACTTAAAATCCATTTTATAGTAATATAATAATCCATGAGTGAATTGACATTCATTCTATCCTCTCGAGGCATGTGGAAACTTGTGTCTTATTATCTCGAAAAGATAAGGCGGACTATCCTGGAGAGATAACAGTGGGGATTGATATGTAAGCCTCAGATTAACAGAAATTCATCCCGGAACCGAGGCGTGGAAAAATGGCTGGTATAATATTGTCTACATCGCCTTGTCCCCATCCTTAGAAGTTGACTGAACAGCCATGAATGTAGAAACAATCGTAGAATGGAGAAACCAGTGAATACAGTACAAAAAATAAAAACTCTGCGGAAGCACCCGCTAATTGAATTATTAAAACATAACAAAGGAAATCCCAAAACTCTAATTTTGATGGAGCCTCTCTGGGGGATTCCGTATAACTTAATCGCCCCCTTTGCCACACTGTATATGTACACGCAGGGAATAACGGATGTTCAAATTGGACTGATTCTGTCGGTTGCTATGTTTGTTCAGGTGTTTTTTTCTTTCTTTGGCGGTATAATCACAGATAAGTTTGGGCGAAAATTTACAACCATGATGGGTGATTTCTTTGGCTGGTGTGTTGCATGCCTGATATGGTCCATATCAGGAAATTTTTGGTTCTTCTTAATTGCAGTTTTATTTAACAGCTTTGAGCAGATTAACCAGACAGCATGGTTTTGCTTATTGATTGAAGATGCAGATTCCAAGGATTTATTAGGAATATATACCTGGGTGAACATAGGAGGCCTGGTTGCAGTCTTTTTTGCACCAATTTCGGGATTGTTGATAAATTCCTTTACTATGGTTCCGGTTGTACGCGTTTTATATTTTATTTTTGCTGTGAATATGCTGATTAAGGTGATTATTACTTTTCGGCATTGTAATGAAACTCAGCAAGGAAAGATTCGTATGAACGAGACAAAAGATACTCCTGTTTTACAGATGTTATATGAATACAAGGATCTGATACCCAAAGTGCTGAGAGATAAAGAGATTATGAAAGTGCTTATTGTCTCTGTGATATTACATATAACGAATCTTGTCAGTGCCAACTTCTTTAGCCTGTATGTAACACAAAGACTAGGCATAGCAGACCGTTATCTGGCATTTTTTCCTATTTTGAATGCGGCTGTGATGTTGATTTTTATGATTGGAATACAGCATCGCTTGGAATTTGTAAAATTCCGGATACCTATGTGGATCGGCCTGGTATTGTATGCTGCGTGCTCAATTCTTCTTATATTGGCTCCCATTGGTAGCATACCGTTTATTATCATTTATGTCTTTGTTGCGGCAGTAGCCAGTGCTCTCGTAATGCCTCGTAAAGATGCGTTGCTCCAGCTAAACATTAATCCCAAGGAGCGGGCTCGTATTAATGCTTTGATTATGTCCTTTACTATTGCGTTTGCCTCACCATTTGGCTACTTTGCGGGCTGGTTATCAAGTATTGACCGCCGCTTGCCATTTGTGTTTACGTTTACTATTTTCATTGTAGCAATCATTATCGTTGGTCGTATCCGTGATCCCGAATTCGCTAAAGAGCATAGGGAAGTTGATGATCCTGTGGCTTGTGGTACAGGTGATTAAACTTAAGTGATTACTGCAATGAGAAATCTTGACGCAAGATGGCTGCCCATTCACTTTTCTGAAACAGAAAACAAACAACGATAACCAGAAGTGTTTCTTATTCTCCAGGAAGTTAGAACCGGATCATTTGCTAACTTAAATTTCTCAGGAAAGTCATTATGGAGTTAATCTGTATTTCAGCTTTTTAAGATGGATTATTGTACTTTCAAGGCATTTAGAGTGTGTGGCATATTAAGGGTAAAAGAGTGAAGTGATAGCAAGAAAACCAGTCAAAGTGCCCTTAGGCACTCTGAAGTAATATGAATGTTATTCTACGAAAAGAAGGTAGGGGAACTGTTCCTCTACCTTTTATAATACTTCTCATACCATCGTGATTTTCTTTTGTATTCTGTTTTTTCTTTATTTTCACCTGGTTCTTTGAAAAATTCACGCACATGATTATTGGCAGCACAGCTCCTTGTATCTGCATTGTAGTTAGGATATTGATTTGTATTCGGCGCAAGACCGCATATTCCTACCATGACTGATATCACCTCCAAGATTTAAGGAGATTATACAAACATATGTTTGAAAAATCAAAAGAAATTATCTGGAAAGTAAGCTAAAAAGGTATTTTTAGTTTCGAGGGGTAGTCTTCTTCCATATCTAAGTTAACGCTATACTTGCTTTTAATGGAACTGTCTGGTTAGAAAGGATAGCTTATATAAGCAAGAAGAAACATGATGCAAAACCAATTTACTGTAACCCTGGATCTTAGAATACATCACAAGAGTAGAAAAATAGGCTTGATGAAGTTGGGATGATCCAGAGTATGCCACAAGTATCACGTTGTATAGAAACAAGGGATCAGTGGAATCCTCCGAGGGATGTTGAAATCAGAGATATATTATTAAAGGAACTTTAACTTTTATGGAGAATTAGAAGAAGCGGTGATCAATTACATCGAGCATTAGAATAGCCGTGAATATCAAAAACGGCTTAATTTTATGATGCCTTTGGAATACAGAAATTACTTGTAAAAAAGAGTAGCATAAAAATATCTCCAACCATGCAATCATGATTGGAGATACAAAAATTTTTTATTTTTAAATTGGTCTGCTTGACAGAGGGGGGAGTTTAAGATTCTTCATCTATTTCTATGACAACCCCATTTTCTTTTAATTGGTCAAAAGATGTTTAGAATTCCGCGGAAGCACAATTGTCGCCGGAAGCGAAAGTCATTTTCTTTATGTTCAATTTGTCTTTTAGCAGACTGTAGAAAACCTCAATGAGATTTTCGCAGGTAGCAACTTTCTCAACTACCACAAGGCGGCACTCCGGATAAGCTTTTGCCAAGGCGGTATCAAATGGCTCGCCAACCATGGTATTTGTTTCTGCACCGTCACGGATTCCCTGTGCTTCATAAACTTTTAAGATTTCGGGTAAGATAGGATCTTCTTTCTGTAAGATCAAAGCATGATCAAAGTTCTTTAAGTAATCCCAGGCAATGCGTTTGATACTGTTGCAGGGATACACAAAGCCTGTTCTGCCGTCAACGTCGCCATCAACTTCAATGGTAAGTAATCCGGTATGTCCGTGAAGATACTGAGCCTCTCCCTCATAATTAAGGAAACGATGGGAGTACTGAATGTTTAGTTTAGTTATAGATCTCATATATAATACCTCCTTTTATATTTTAAGCACATACTCCTTGGAGTCATGCTTATTTGCTCACTTTTCCCTGTCTGCAGGAAGGGCAAATGTAGCTAACCTTTAAATCATAGGAGAGAATTGCTTCTCCAATTTCTTCTTCTAAATTAACTGTCAGATCTTTAAGTACAATATCGGATAATCGTCCACATTGTTTACAGACTAGATGATCGTGTCTTATGATGTTTTTATCATATCTATCTGGACTGCCCTCTATTATAACCTTACGAATGAGCTTACTCTCATATAGTGTGTTTAAATTATTGTATACAGTAGCTAACACTATCTTTGAGGAAGTCTCTTTTAACTTTAGATAAATCTGTTCCGCAGTAAGGTGATCGTCTGATGAATTAATAATATTAAGAATTAGTGTTGAATAAGTAGTCATATCATTACCTCTATTTTAGAATTATTCTAATTATAATTCCTATATTTGTATTTGTCAAGATTAATTTTAAAAATTATTTTCAAGAATAAACCATGACAGCGTTATAGGAACAAATTGAGTGAACTTGGTTGAGATCAGGCCGCAACCCTTGCTTTGCGACCTGTTGTATAGATGTAAATGAGCATAATAAGACATGGCATCATTTTTCCTTAATGCCGATATGTCTTATAAAAGGGTGCAATAAACCAAACTCTCCATAAATAAAGAACAGCGGATTTAATTTCTCAAAACCGCTGTTCAGTGGCAATACATTTTTATAGCTTAGCTACGCCCCGCCGAGCAACGTTTTTTCTTTTCCGCATAAGCGGCGGGCATTTTCATATTTTATTGTGCTGTCACTTCAGGTAAATTGGCTCGGAATCTGTAATTAAGTCCTACTGTGCACGAGGATAATACTTATTTGTTGGTACTTCTGATAAGATCATTAAGTTCCACTGATGTACCTCACATCGGTAAAATTCTCTTTTGATGAGGGGATCGTTATTAGCAATTCTTTGAGCTTCTTCAAAATCCTTGGCTTCAAAGAGTATCATTGCTCCATCCATGTTCTCCATCTCCATATTTCCAAATATACCTGCTAAAAGATAGCGTTCTTGGGCAATACGCTGTAAATATTCCATAGAATCAAGAGCGTCTTGCTGTGTTTCTTCTTTATCCCCAGTTTTGTAATCAATTCTAACATATAGTATGCTGCCTTCTTTCAAATTCATTGTTATTCTCCTTTTGCTTTTAGTATAGTAAATAGTTATTTTCTCTGTTAGCCACTTGTAATGCCTTTAGCTTATATGTTGCATATCCTTCCACAACAAGCGGCTCCAACTTGCAAAGTTCTTCAGCTTCTTCGTAGCTATTGGCTTTAAGGATATACATGCCAGCGACTCCCTTATAACCTTTAAATGCTCCGCCAAGTTCCAAATTGCCTTTGTCATCCAAACTTTTTAAGTTTGCAACGTGCCGCTCAACCACCGCTTTGGTAACTTTGTTATACAATTTACCCTTTTCAATTATCATAACATACAACCATTTCTCCATATGTTCTTCTCCTTTCAAGAATTTTGCTTATTTTATCTCCTAAGTCAATCGTACATTCCAGCTATTTCTAAAGCCTTTTCTTTTAGCATAGTGCGAGCTATTTTGGGTTCAATTACTTCAACATATTTCCCGTAGGATAATAAGCGGTTGAATGTCCAATTACTTAATTCATATTGAAATATCACCATATAACTACCATCTGGACATACCGAAACTTCATTTTCTTGAAATTCATCAAATAGCCTAACAGCAATTTCAGGAGAAAACTTTAATTTGAAAACAGGTAGATTAATTGCTTCGTTGCAGTTAGGTGTTAATGAATAATCTTGAGGTAATTCACGTTCAAACACTTCCGGTATAATTTGAATTTCCTTCATTCTTGACAGACGAAAAATTCTGATGTCTTGCTTATTTCGGCAGTACCCAACAATATACCATGCGTGTGACTTAAATACTAATCGCAATGGCTCTATTATTCTATTTGACGTTTGTAACTCAGAGTTAAAATAATCAAATGTTATAAGGTGCTTATTGATG
The DNA here is from genome assembly GCA_902363835.1 of Lachnospiraceae bacterium. Classification (GTDB taxonomy): domain Bacteria; phylum Bacillota; class Clostridia; order Lachnospirales; family Lachnospiraceae; genus Lacrimispora. The sequence continues at coordinate 1,274 of CABJBM010000012.1, read as the reverse complement.
ATTGCGTACTGCAATTCAGATATTCTGACTTTTTGCTTTTCATCACTTCCCCAATATGTGAAATCAACTTCTAACCATTTAGGTTCTAAAACATTCCTAAAAATAGCACCAATTTTGCTAAGTGTAATCTCTGCATTAGGAAATTTCGTAGCCTGTAACATCTGTAATCCTTGAAATATATTTTGCTGTTCTTCTTTAGATAACAACGATTTATCAATCGTGTATCCGTCTATTAAAGAAATCCCCCCGCCTGTTCCCTTTGCAGATATTATAGGTATTCCCGCAACAGTTAGGGTATTTATATCACGGTATATTGTTCTTGTTGATACATTGAAATAATCTGCCAGTTTTTTAGCCGTAACTTGTTCACGATTTATTATATAAAAAACCATTTGTACCAAACGCTCAATCTGCATTCATGCCCTCCTTATTGTAATAAAGATTATAGCATCTCTAATGCGACATATAGCTGTCGCATTAGAAAGATTAATTTCAGTATAACGTGTTTCAGTTATTCTTTCAATTATTATCCCAATAGCAGCAAATTAACGAAAATAGCTAATTATGCTAAATGGCAAGCAGGGTAAGTGTACACACACTTGCAAATTTTGGGGATTTTCCCTTGCGGCAAAATCCTTAAAATTGCTTGTTGGGGAGCCTCCCCAAATCCGGCTAATGTTGCGTCATTTTGCTGTCGCTCATTCCTTATTTGACTTCAGCCAACTTGGCCCGAAGTCCTAAAGTATAATCAACTTTGCAAGGTGTTCCAAGAGCTTTGAATACTGTTTCCATAGCTCGTCATAGCCTTTTTGCAGTTCTGCAATTTTAGATTGGCAGGAATTATGAGCCTTTGCATACTTAGAAATTTGGAAAAGATTATTCACGTTTCGGCGTTGCAGTGATAGGAGTTATTTTACAGGCACAAGGTCAACATTTAAGGCATATCCATCAATGGCCATTTTGCGGATAAAGGTACTCTGATTTTGACTGTTAACTTCTGCCATGCATTACCGTATGGCGGCTAATTCCTCATGCGTTACCATGACATCTAGCCGAAGATTTCGGTTCCGCTTTGACATATTGTTTTGCCTCCTTATTTATTTTTCGTTCTATTTATTAGGACACAAAACAAAAAACAAGGGGCTGTGAAATAACTCCTCAATAAAATAGGACTTTCCGAAGCACGTTCGTGCATCGAAAGTCCTATTTTTGTGGTAAAATTTAACTATGACGAAAAACAATACCATAGATTATTTTAAAACAAAACAAGCAAC
>CABJBM010000011.1 GCA_902363835.1 Lachnospiraceae bacterium | reverse complement strand
CGTTAACAGACAGCCTTCAATTATAAACAGAGGCTGTCTGTTTTTCTATACACCAACATATTTGACACTTACCTTCCAAGGCCTCCCCATCTGGAAACCCTTGATCTGGTTTGTCTGTAACAATTCATATGCCCTGTTTCTTCCGATTTTCAATATCTTGCAGAGTTCTTTTACAGAAATAACATCATCATATTGTTCTAACATAGTCGGTAATCTCCTTTAAAATTTATTTTATTAAATAGTTACAAATCCTCTAACAATTTAATAAATCATTTGGAAGCAATAAAAGCTATAAAAATCCCTATGATAATTTTATAAGAAAGGTACAGACAACTATGAACATTAGTGTGAGTTTAGATGGAACACAGTATCAAGTAAAGCCAGATAAAATAGAAATAGCTAAAATAAGTAAAAGAATTGCAAAAAGACCAGTTAATTTATCGCTGGAGGAATTGGCTTCATATGTGGGTAATTATGGTTACTCATTTTGCCCGGCAGTATTTAATAATGGAGAAAGAAAGTCAGATGCATTTAATGAAATGCAAATATTTGCTCTTGATTTTGATTCAGAGGCTACTTTTGAAATGATAAGAACCAGAGCAGAGAAATATGACTTACCAATTGCGTTTGCCTATCATACGTTTAGCTCTACGGAGTTATCGGAACGATTTAGAGTTGTATTTATTCATGAATGTCCTGTAAGTAATGCTATTGCAGCAAAGGTAATACTAGCATTATTGCTTGAAATCTTTCCGGATGCAGATAGACAATGTAAAGATGTCTCTAGAATGTTCTTAGGCGGTAAAGGTCTGATATGTTTTCAAGAAGAAACGTTTAATATAGCAAGCTTGGCCCTGCAATATCAGAAATACGAATACATTACTAACTATTCTAATTATTCCAGAACAATAAAAGGATTTGCAAAAAAGAACAAAGTGGCCTTAAATGGTTCGTATTTAGAAATTGATCGCGCATCACAACTTGGTAGGATTGAAGATTTTTCGGAAAAACCTATTTATATTATAATAGGAAATGACGTAAAATCTTCATTTTTTATTAAAATGGCATCCTACCAGACTGATAAGCGCGATGATAAAGTATTAAATAATCAAATTAGGGTTAAATGGTCAGAGAACGAAAAAAAATGTGCGTTATATAGGGATTTTCTAAATGGTGGGGAGCTTGAACATAATGAAAAATTCTTGCTGTTGACCAATTTTGTTAATATAAGAGGGGGAAGGAGTAAATTCCTTTCATATATTAAAAACAGGGGGGAGGATCTAGAAGATTGGAGTTTTTATTTTGGATATGCTAAATCCATGGGATATAAACCGCAGTTTTGTGAGAATGGTTGTAAGTATTGCAACTATTGTAATCATAAAGCAAATATGGTGCTGACAATAGCAGAAAGAGAAAAGATTCAGAGGTTAGATGATTCTAAGGAATATGTTAGCGTGGAAAAGGTGTATGCCCATATAGAAAGCTGTCTAAAAGATGCTATGAGTGAGATTAGGGATGGGCTATATCTAATTCCAGCCCAGACTGCCTCCGGTAAGACCCAGGCATATTGTAATCTTGTACAATCTCTAAAAAATGAGAAGATTATAATTGCAGTTCCTACAAACTTATTAAAGCAACAAGTTGCAGAAGAATTACATATACGAGAAATCAATGCTGTAGTTACCCCCTCTATTGAGGAAATGAAGGTGCCCGGGGAACTGGTCGATGAGGTTAAATATTATTATGATATTGGAATAAGCAGAATGGCAGCTAAGGTTCTGAGAAAATTTATTATTGATCATGAGAAGGAAAGGAGCCCAGAAATAATCTTGGCAGTTCAAAAATGCAAAGAGTATTTAAGTTTTTATTCGAATATAACAAAATTTGAATATATTGTTACGACTCATGCTAGGCTACTTACCTTATCAGAGGCTGAATTAAAGGGTTATACCGTTATTATCGATGAAGATATTTTATTATATTTATTTAAAAATATAAAGAAGGTCAGCCTAAAATCTGTAGAAAAAGTACTGAGCTTGGATCATTGCCCTTTGGCGTTAAAGACATTATTGTCACAGATTAAAGATACAAAGGATAATATATATAAAAAAGTGACGCCGATGTCAGAAGAAAATGTAATATCAGAAGAAGATCTCTATAAATATGGCATATCGGAAAACGTTAATGATTTAGTAAAGGCCACTGTCTATTATAAAGAGAAAGATGGTGGGGTACAGTACTTCTACCCGAAGATGTTGCCTAAATCAAAATACATTATTTTATCAGCCTCATTATCACCGTCACTGTACAGACGATATTTCCTTGGCTGGTATGTTAAGGAGTATCCCAAGAAGGAGGCATGCTATTTAGGGCGTTTAATACAATATTCAGCTTATTCCATGAGCCGGAAGGATATTTCTAAGAGAGGTGGCAAGGTAATCAATTCAATTAAGGATATTTGTGGCGATATTCCAATAATAACATTTAAAGGAATGGGAGAGGGTTATAATGAATATGGACTTCATTTTGGAAATACTGAGGGAATAAATGCTTTTACAGGTAAAAATATTGCTGTAGTAGGCACTCCACATAATGCAGAAACAGTTTATAAGTTAATTGCATTCCATTTAGGAGTTCATGCTTCTGATGCATTGCATTGGCAAATAATAGAATATGGAGGATATAAATTTGGGTTTACCACATACAATAACCCGATGTTACGAGAAATACAGCTCTATTTTATAAAAAGTGAACTAGAGCAGAGTATCGGACGTGCCAGACTACTAAGGTTTCCTAGTACAGTTTACTTGTTTTCAGATTTTCCATGTGAACAGGCTGAGTTGGTGCAGGAAGAATATATAAAAAAGATTGAGCAGTGAGGTATATGAAAATAAGGTGTTTACGCACCGTATTATAGTACCTTGCTCTTTTTAATTTTAAATTTAATAAGAATAGTAAAATATAGCATATAGTTTGGGGTGACCGGTCTTGATTTAAAAAAGGCCGATCATATTATTTAGAGAGCGAAAAACGGGGTATAGGTTGTTCTATATGCTTTTAATGTAAGTGCAGGCAAAACTGTGGTGTTGGATATGATGGTTATAAATAGTGGGCTCTCATATATAACTTAGTAAGATAAAAAAGTCTTTTTTTTATTTTCAGATATATATTATATCCATGTTAATCTGCAGCATGGCTGTATGAGGGGAACATAGGAACGTAGTAAGCCATAGCGTACAGAAGCTATGGCACCTTTTATGCTATTAATTATTAAATTTGGCAATGATTTTTCATTACTACTATTATGTAAAGTTGACTACGGCCAATTATATATTATTGAAGTAATGCTGATAGTTGATGCCAGAAGTTAAATTTATAGATAGGGAGGTTCGTAGAAATGTAATATGAAAAATTACAAGAGGAAAAATAAGGATAATGACAGAAGAAATAGTATTCATGAAACCCTTATAATAGGAAGGCAAAGGAGGAAGATTCATGGATGCAAAGGATTTTTACGGTATTTACCGAGATTTGGCAGAGCAATTGGGAGTGGAGACGACAATCCGTATCTATGAGCATCTGCATGGATTACAGATTACATTTCCAGTAAAACTATACAGCAAGTCATATATTGAGAAGCAGATAAAAGAACGCTATGACGGAACAAATGGGAAGGTTTTGGCAAAGGAGCTTGGATATACGGAGCGATATTTCAAAAAAATCTTAGTGTCCTCAAATCGGAGCGAGGATTTACTGTCATAAGATGAAAAGATTGAGGCAGGGAAAAACGCAAGTAAAGAGAGGCTGCCTCATATGAGCCGTAACTCATTTTTCAGGCATCCTCTGTCCTGGATGTTAGCTTCATATTGGTGTACATCTATGCATGGCAAGCTGTGGGTACATACTACGGGTCTTAAGGATGTTCTCTGAAGTCGTTTTCTATTTCTTCCAATGCCTTTACAAAGGCCAGTACGGCCTTTATTTGTCCCGGGTTCAATTTCTCTATTTGTAAAATTGCTTTCTTATGGATGTCCGATAAAGTCTTGTTTTTCCCTACCATTTTTAGCTTGGGTTCTGTTCCATACAGAATCCAGGAATTACTGTACCCGTATTTTTCCTCAATTAATGTAGCAAGCGCCTGGGATATGTTGGAGTTTCTGCCGTTTAAGAGGGCAGATATGTAGCTCTCTGTTACCCCGATTTCTTTGGCTAAATCTTTTTGCTTTAAATTGTTTTCCTCAAGTAATAATCTAATTCTTTCGCTTAGATTCAAAATTGCTCACCGCCTTTGTCCAAAATAATATCATAGTAACTAAATTCAGTCAAGAATGTAATATTGACAACTAAATTCAATCATGATAAACTAAATTCAATTTAGATTAATATGGTCAAAATGGAGGGGAATATGGAACTGACAGAAAAAGATATTGTAATAAAAAAGATTATGGAATTAGAACCGGAGCAAGTATCCAAAGTATTAATTTTTATAGCGGGACTTGAAGCCGAACGGAATATGACTGCGGAGCAAGAGAAAGAAAAAGATTAATTAAATAAATGACACATATCGGGAGGGCCAATGTGAGCAGTACAAAAAATTTTTTTGAGGAACTGGAAAAAGCAGGGGTACAGGTAAAATAGTAAATGTTGTACAGGGTTGTTTCAAAAATGGGAATAGAGGATAGAAATCATAAACTTATAAAAAATGGCGTAGCTGCCAAAACAGGAGGGTAATATATGTATTGCAGTAATTGTGGAAAAAAATATGATGGAAGTTTTTGTCCTGATTGCGGGACACCAGCTCAGACTGATGATCAAAGCAAAATGATTGAAGAAGATAGCGTTTTTATACCACAGAGTGAGCAGGTAAATACTTTGGTTTATAAATTAACAGCAGGTGCGCTTGCTATAAACGGAGAAAGACAGTTGACAACTGTCTTTGAGGTCACTGGAAATGAGGTGACTGCAACATCGTACAGGAAAACCACAAAGGCATCTCCAGTTAGTTCCTTGATTTTTAATAAGCAAGAGATAGGAAGCGTTGTTTATAAAAAGACTTCGCTTCTCACTAAGCTTGAAAAGGTGCAAATAGCGGGACTTTCTGTTGCCACTCTTTTAGGATTCGTAATACCACCGCTTTTGATTGTGGGTCCAGCAGCAATTGCTTTGATCGTCTTTACAAGCAGAAAAAAGACAATGATAATTTCATTGAAAAGCGGAACAAGTATTAAAGCGTATTATATGGAACAAGAAGAAGCTGATATCGTTTATAAAGCGATATCGGTTTAAGAAAGAGGGGAATAAATCGTGAATTGTAAAAAGTGTGGAAACAATCTTCAGGAAAACCAGAAGTTTTGCAGTGTGTGCGGTGAAAAAGTAGAGGTTATTAATACCTGTCCTAAATGCGGGACAAAATTTGAACCAGGACAGAAGTTTTGTGTTGTATGTGGGCAGTTATTATATAAAGAAGATTTAGGTCAGAGGAACAACCCTAAGACAGCAGCTCAAAAGGTATCAGAGTCTCAGAATGTAAGCAAACCAAAGAAACGTTCAGGTTTTGGTAAAGTGCTGTTAATTGCTGTAGGAATTATATTTAGTATTACTGTACTGGCAGGCATGTTTGTTAGAGATTCAATAGATGTATCAGATATTAATGCGGAATCACCTTCTAAGGATACCGGATCTGCGGAAGTTTCACAAAATGGTGATGGTATTGAAGGTACTAAATCTTATACAACAAAAGCCGTAGATAGAAATAGCTTTATGCAGAATGCTGTTACTCCCGAGTTTAAGGATCTTCGTAACAATATTAATGATTACAGTGGAATTGGAATTAAGGTAAAGGGGTTGATCATAGGAAAATCGATTCCAGAGGATTATATGGAAGGGGTTACAGAACTGGCTTATGATGCAAACGAGTGGAGTGACCTGTTGGATACTTATTATGCATACTTTTGTATGAGCAGTGGTGGTGACTCTCCTGGTGGTTATATCGTGATTTCTAAGGAATCATCGCCTTATACGAATGAATGGAAGATGATATATGGTTATCCGGTTGGTGTGAATTCAAAAGGCGATGTTATAATCTGGGCTGAATTTTTTACGGATGAAGAAGCTGTGGTTGATGGAACGGATGCAGTGGTTTCACCCGGGGGCAATAGCGGCAATGATGTTATGGCATCAGAAATAAATGATATGGAATCTTTTGATGAATCTTCCAGTCGCCCGACAGAGGCAAAGTATGATTTTGGATATAATACCAATCCGGATGATATAAGATATAATCCTGATTACTTTACAGCCAATGTTCAAGTGATTAAGGATAACGGATTTATTGGCGGCCAAGTAAATATAACGGGTTTGTTTACCTATGCTGGTACTGGAAATTCTGTTGGTATGATGGATTGGTATGATAATAACACCATGGAGAACCTGGATGCCTATTTCATTAGTGATGCTTATGGTGAAGGTCAATACGTAGTTTTGTCAGCGTATAACTCTAATGTATTTGCTGACGATTATGTGACAGTATATGGAACTGTCATTGATATTGATAAAAATGGAGTTGTATACATAGCCGGACAGTTAATTGAACCTGCTCCTGCAGGTTAATATGATATAAGCCAGAGCGTTTTCGTTCTGGTTTTTTTGTGTTTTAAAATCCGAGTATATTAACGCTTCAGATAATGTCTTTATAACTGTGATGAAAATAAAGTAACTACTTGTATAAACTATAAGTGGTTAAAAGCGGATTATAAGGGGTGATCTATAAGCGTTATGTAGGTGTTCTGCAATGTAAATATAAAACAAATATATATTATTTCTTAGAATAAAAATCAACAATTAAAGGAGGTCAATTATGTCAGCGAACGTGGAGTCAATGTTTTACACAAGAGAAAAGCCCTGGCACGGGCTGGGAACAATGGTGATGGAGGCACCTGCATCTGCAGAAGCCCTGGCTTTAGCCGGGTTGGACTGGCAGGTGATTCAGAAGTCTATAGAAACGGAGGATGGTATACCAATTAACGGCTTCAAGGCAAATATTCGGGACATGGATGAAAAGGTTCTGGGAGTTGTTTCCGATCGCTACAAAGTGGTTCAGAATGAGGAAGCTTTTGCTTTTACAGATGAATTACTTGGTGAAGGTGTTACCTATGAAACGGCGGGTTCTCTTCAGGAAGGGCGAAAGACCTGGCTGCTTGCAAAGCTTCCTCAGCATTATATTATAAGCGGAGATGAAATCGAACCTTACCTTGTGTTTATGAATTCTCACGATGGAACAGGCGGTATAAAGGCTGCAGTGACACCTATTCGGGTGGTTTGCCAGAATACTTTAAACCTGGCCCTGGCGACAGCAAAGAGATCCTGGTCTGCAAACCATACCGGAAATATAGAGGGAAAGATGGAAGATGCAAGAAATACGCTCCTTTATGCCAACAGGTACATGGGAGAGCTTGGTAAGGCTATTGATGAACTAAGCAGAATTAAGATGACAGACCATCAGGTGTATGAATATATTGATGCATTGTTCCCTTTGCTTGATAACCCTACGGAACAGCAGCAGAAGAATCTGATGAGGCTGAAAGAGGATTTAAAGATCAGGTATTTTGAAGCGCCGGATTTAAAATTTACTGGTAAGCATGGCTGGCGATTCCTGAATGCTGTATCGGATTTTGCCACACATGCAAAACCTTTAAGAGAACGGGCAAATTATAAGGAAAGTCTTTTTGCGCGTACAGTAGAAGGGAACGCCATGATTGATAAAGCTTATGAGCTGGTAAGGGCAAGGTGAAAAAGCAGAGCCAGAAAAAAGGTATCTCAGTTGAGCCGGAAGGTGGGGGTGAGGAGAGGTGGGAAGCTTTAAGTAATTGCAGAGATTTTCCATACTTGGTTCAGAATGCGAATCCGGATATACTTGATTTATTTGAAGTACAGATTAAGGAATACCTGAATATGGGTGAGCTATCAGAATGTTATTTGAATGAAGTTCCCAGAAGTGTATGCTGGTATGAGGGACTCATTGATACTGCGATGTTGTTGATGGAAATCGAAGGGTGGGGAGTGCTGTAAAAATGAATTTGTTTTTAACATGAAAGTACATTCCCTATTTCCGGAGGAATGCTGTTCCAGAAAGTTCGTTGATACAATATTCTCTTATGCTGTGAAAGGGTAGTACAGAAGTCTTGATGTGAAGAGAGTATTTTGTGGAAGTTATTAAAAATAAAATAATTATATAGAAAACGGAAGTCTCTTTCTTGAATACTGGAAGCTTCCGTTTTTGCAAGGAGGCGCGATTATTTATGAAGAACGCAACACAGGAAGAAAAGGTAATCGGTATGATGAAGCAGCCTATTCCTAAGAAGAGAGTAGGAATCATAAAGCTTAAAATGGTTCGGGAAGGAACTGCCGTTTATGGAACTGAACGTTTTCATGAAGCAAAAGAGGCAGTGGATATGGTGAGGCCTCTCTTTGAATATTCGGATCGTGAGATGATGATGGTAATGTCATTGGATTCAGCAATGACGCCCATCGCTTTGGAAATCGTCGCAGTGGGAGGCTTGAGCTCATGTGGGATAGATCCAAGGGATTTATTTAAACATGCCATTCTTTCAAATGCTTCAAAAATTATTTGCTTTCACAATCATCCTTCTGGAGAGCCGAAGCCAAGTCGAGAGGATTCTCTTATTACAGGTCGGATTAAGGAAGCCGGAGTATTGCTGGGAATCGAATTGCTTGACCATATTATGATTGGTTCAGAGGGCAGATATGTAAGCTTCCGGGAAGAAAGGATTGAGCCTTTTGGAATTGGAGGTGTGGCATGAATGAAAAAGTTAATTTCAACAAACGGCTTATCTTATTAAGATTGGCTGAAATACAGAAAACAGGGAATAGGTGGGTCTGATGCAGGTGCAATCTGTGGTCTTAATCCCTATGTCAGCCCTATGAGTATTTTCTATGAAAAAACAAGCTCAGAAGTAAAAGATCATGATAATGAATCCATGAGACAGGGGCGAGACCTAGAAGAATATGTGGCCCGGCGCTTTATGGAAGAGACAGGCTTAAAGGTACGACGGTCCAATGTCATGTATCAGAGCGAAGAATATCCCTTTATGCTGGCAAATGTTGACCGCCTTATTTCAGGGGAAAACATGGGACTTGAATGCAAAACTGCCAGTGCCTATAATGCAGATAAATGGACCGGAGAATCTGTCCCTGCCCATTATGAAATCCAATGTCATCATTATATGGCGGTGACCGGGGCGAAGGCCTGGTATCTGGCTGTTGTGATTTTGGGAAGGGAATTCAAGTATAAGAAGATCGAACGTGATGAGGAGCTGATTCAAAATCTGATTTCCATAGAAAAGGAATTCTGGGAGGACCATGTTTTGTCAGGAAATATGCCAGACCCGGACGGCAGTGATATTTCAAATGAAGTGATTAACCGGTATTTTCCAACAGCCCGTAAAAAGACGATTCCTCTTCCGTCTCATTTAAATGAGCAGTTAAAAAGAAGGGAAGAAATCATTCTTCTGGCAAAGAAGTTGTCACAGGAGCAGAATCAGATTGAACAGCAGCTTAAGCTTTATATGGGCGAATATGAAATGGCATTTAATGAGCACTATAGAGTTTCCTGGAGCAATGTGGATACAGTCCGTATTGACAGCAAGCGATTAAAGGAGGAGCGGCCAGATCTTTACCGGGATTTTGCCACATGCAGCCAGTCAAGACGATTTACTGTTAAGGCGGCGTAATGGTCTGAGGTTTAAAGATGTAAAGACACAAGTTTAACACTTCACAGGATGCTTGTTTTGCTCAATGAAAAAATGCAGATTGTACATGTATCGTTATCACGTTATAATAGTGCCATAGAATCATGACGAGGAGGACGCATAATGGAAGCTATCATACCTTCATCTGATTTACAAAATAAGTATTTGGAGATATCAGCCTTAACATGGGAATCCCAAGAACCAGTTTTTATTACAGTAGATGGCCGGGAGGATACCGTTTTAATGAGCCATGTCCAGTATGAAAAAATGAAAACCGAGTTGGAATTGTGGAAAATGTTGACGGAAGCTCAGGCTGATGTGGAAAATGAAAGAACTGCTTCTATAGAGGATACATTTTCGGATATCCGCAAAAATCTTTTAGTGGGGAAGTCTCACGACCTGTGATGTAATATAATATAAAGGCGGACAGTCAGGTAAATGATTTGGTTTTTTATGAGATGAGAGAGAGGAATCATACAAAATTATATATTCAGTCGTTAATTTCAGATGTAATTATGTTAATTTAATATTTTGAGTATTGAGGAGAGGGACCGTCTTGCTAGATGCAGGATGGTCCTTTTTCAAATTAATTAAATGAATTAAAATGAAAGGGATGAGAAAATGTCAGATGTAAAACAAGAATTAGAGAAGAGGGCAGCAGGCGGCGGAGGTCAAAGTCAATCCGTCAGGCTGACAAAAAATATGACAATCGTTGATATGGTTAAGGCCCTTGAGCCGGAAATCAAACGGGCGCTTCCAAGTATTCTTACGCCGGAACGATTTACGCATATGGCATTATCGGCGATTAACAATACTCCCAAGCTGGGAGAATGTACGCCTATGAGTTTTATTGCGGCTTTAATGAATGCGGCTCAGCTGGGGCTGGAGCCAAATACGCCTTTGGGACAGGCCTACTTAATCCCATATAAAAACAAAGGGGTATTGGAGTGTCAGTTTCAATTGGGATATCGGGGACTGATTGATTTGGCATATCGCAATGACAGGATGCAGAGCATTGAGGCCCAGGTGGTGTATGAAAATGATGAATTTTCTTATGAATTGGGGCTTCATCCATCTTTGACCCATAGGCCATCTTTTGATGAGCCGGGAGAGATCAGGGCTTTCTACGCAATTTTCCGGCTGGATAATGGAGGTTTTCGCTTTGAAGTTATGAGCAAAAGCTATGTAGATGCTTATGCCACCAAGTATTCAAAAGCGTTTACTTCGGATTTTAGCCCGTGGAAGAGTAATTATGAGGGGATGGCGAAAAAGACGGTGATTAAGCAGCTGTTAAAATATGCACCGATTAAGTCGGATTTTCAGAAAGCCATCACCTTGGATGAAACTGTGAAAACACAGCTTTCCATTGATATGAGCGAGATACGGAATGAGTGTTTGCCGGAAACATTGGAAAGCGGTGAGGTGGCATGATAAAGGTAAGTCAGAGTGATAGCGTATTTTTCAAGATGCAATAGCATTAGGGCAACTTCAAAAAAATGTTTTTCCAAGAGAGAGATTTATAAGAACCGGGAGGCATTTTATCGTTCTTTATTCGGAGTTTGTTATATTCCGGATCTTGCCGGGAGGCGGTATACCGGAGAGGGTTTTCTTGAACTGAGCCTGGGACAGAAAGAGATAGCGGAGGAAATATTTTTAAGTATTTATGAAAGAACAAGGAGGAACTCTTTGTAGACTTGAGTAAGGAGCAGAAGCAGAATGAAATGGAAGACTGATCTACAGAGCACGTGGCAAAAAATGTACAGGCATAAATGTTCGAGTATCTGGCATAAGCCGATACAAATGTTCGAGCGCTCATTGTATTTCGTTATGCTCCTATGATATAATGGACTTACTTACAAGGAAGGAGTGATGATATGTCAACGAATGAAACCTTGAAAATGTTGTACAAAGAGTGCATGAAATTAGATCCGGATGAGACTACACAGTTAATCCTTGCGGCGGAGACGGAAGAAGAGCAGGAATTTTATTCCATGATCAGTGACCTTGTCCTTCAGCAGAGACAGAGAAAGGTGATTGAGGAGAATCGGTTTTGATGAAACGATATGTTATTTTTGCGGGAGTGAATGGGGCTGGGAAGTCTACGCTGTATCAGACTTTTCGCAAGTATCATCAGATGCCTAGAATAAATACAGATGAAATTCTTAAAACATTTGGGGACTGGAAAATAACCAGTGATGTTATGAAAGCTGGAAAACGGGCTGTTCAGGAATTGAATCAATGTCTATCTATGGGAAGTTCCTTTAATCAGGAAACAACGCTCTGTGGAAAGACCATTTTTAGAACAATAGAAAAAGCCAGGAATCAGGGATATTACATTGAACTTTATTATGTAGGAGTTGATTCTGTGGAATTGGCAAAACAGAGGATTGCCTACCGTGTATCAAAAGGTGGGCATGGAATACCGGATAAGGATGTGGAAAAACGGTATCTGGAAACATTCCAGAACTTGAAGATTGTTCTTCCTATGTGTAATCTGGCTTCTCTGTATGATAATACTAGGGAATTTAGAAGAATTGCCATCTATAAAGATGGGCTTCCGGTTCGTGTTTCTCATAATGTGCCGGATTGGTTTCAACGAGTACAATAGGATTAGCCCTTGCGGTGTGGGACTGCGGGGGCTTTTTTTGTTGCAAAAAGGAAGGAAAAGGTGATGATATGAATGTGGAAGATTTACTGGAACAGATCATTTGTGACCGTATTGAGATGCTGTTAAATGCATGTTCTGATGAAACCCTTCATGAGGAAAGGGAGCTAAACCACAAGATGAAGGATATTCTTGAACGGTTGGATGAGGAATCAAAAGTTGCTATGGAGCAGTTTTGGGATGAGTGGGTTATACAGTCGGCAGAAGAAAGCCGCTATCTGTATCTTGCCGGCATGAAAGATGGAGCCAGGGTTTTAAAGGTGATTTTAAAGTTATGATAAAGGGAGCAGCCATAATGAAAGATAAGGATTTCAGGAATATATTTTACTGAAAAGAATTTGAATCAGGGTTATGGTGTGTTACAGTAGAAATATTGGAAAAGGGAGGATGACTCTGGTGGAACTGAAGCGAAATATTTACAATGATCTGCTTCGCTGGAAGCAGCGTGACAGCGGTAAGGTCCTGGAATTAAAAGGTGCCAGACAGACTGGTAAGACATTTATTCTGGATAAATTTGCAAAAGAAAATTACAAAATTTATATCTATATCAATATGGCTCAGCTATCCGGTGAACAATTTCTGGCTTGTATGGAACAGGCATCTGCCTGGAAGCCCGGAGAGCCGCAGATAGAAAAGGCGCTGCATGAAGCTTTCCGATTGTTCGATTCCCGGTTCGAGGATAATAAAGACACCGTTATTGTTATAGATGAGATTCAGGAATCAGCGAAAGTGTATTCCAGAATCAGAGAATTTTCAAGAGAGTTTTTATGCCATTTTATAGTTGCAGGCAGTTACTTAGGGAAGACATTGGAAAAGAGGTGTTTTCTTTCAGCGGGAGACACAGAGAATTTGATGCTTAATACATTGTCATTCGAAGAATTTGTAGCGGCATTTGGAAAAAGGGAACTTTATAATGGCGTTGATTTGCTTGGTTCCAGTAATCCCTTGCAATATGATGAATTAAAAGAATATTATAAAATATATTGTGAAATAGGCGGCTATCCGGATGTAATAAATTGTTATATGGAAACACAGGATATGCAAGAATGCAAAAAGGTTTTGACGCAGATTATCGGGACTTTTATAGAAGAATCAACAAGAGTCTTAGGCGGTATACAGGAAATGATTTTACTGGAGCAGATATTTCCTGCGATTGCACAGCTTTCTGTCCGGGAGAAAAAGGTGCATGGTGATTTAATTACAGAATTATCCCGTATTATTTATAACGGAAAAAGCAATAGAACCATGAGGAAAAGTATTAGTGCAATTATAGACTGGCTATATTGTTCAGATATCATAGGTTATTGTGGCAAGGCCAATGAATGTGATCCCGTGAACGTATCTTTGCACAACCGTTTTTATTTTATGGATGTTGGAGTATGCAAATATTTTTTGGATGTGGCAGGAGCTGATTTGCCTACTCTTAGGGGAATGATAAGTAAAAACTTTGTGTATATTGAGTTGTTGAAACATATCAGGGGATTTGAGATAACAGGAATGGCTCCAATGTTTAGAACGTATAAGGATGGGGAGATTGATTTCCTTATAAAACGCTGGGAAAATGATAATAGCTATGGCGTGGAGGTAAAGGATGGAAAATCTGAGATAGAGACAGCGCAGCAGCTTTTAAAAGATGAAAAGGTGGAAGCTATTTATTTCCTGAAAGGGGATACTTATGGCGGCATGGCAGACCGGAAGATAACTGTGCCTATATATCTGGTGGGAAGAGTTCGGCTTGATTATGAAAGAGGGAATGAAGAGAAGTCTTGAGTAGGGGAAAAGTTGTAGTCTGAGTTGAGATTATAGCTTCTTTTCTGTTGCTTTATTTTGCATTGATAAAAGAGCGTGAGATTGGCTATGTGAAGTGGGTAAAAGAATAAGTGATTTTTCTGTCAGAGGCATTTCTAAGGAGATGCATCTTTTTGTTGTTAAAAATACGAGTAAGAAAATGGAGGAAGAACAAATGAATTACAATCAGTTTTTAGAGGAAGTCAGAGCAGCAGTACAGGATAGATTAGGAAGAGATTATGAGATTCGCATTCAGAAAATCATAAAAAATAACGGAATCGTGCTGAATGGGCTGATTATTGGGAAGACAAGTAAAAGTATTGCTCCCACAATTTACTTAAATTCATATTATATACATTTTACCCATGGTATGTCAATGCAGGAAATTCTGGAAGATATTATATCTGCGTATAAAGAGAATAATGACGTGGTTCTGGGGGATATGAGAGAGCTTTTGGATTTTAGTAATGTAAAGGATAAGGTCGCTTTTAAGCTGATTCAGATGGAAAAAAATAAGGAGCTTTTAAAGGATGTTCCATATATTAAATTTCTTGATTTGGCAGTGGTGTTCTATTTGGTTTTGGATGAACATAAAGGAGGACAAATGACGGCTTTGATTCATAACTCTCATATGGAGCCGTGGGGAGTGGGGAAAGAGGAATTGTATCGTCTTGCAGAGAAGAATACTCCCATTTTGCTGCCGCCGGAAATTAAAACAATGAAAGAGATTATGTGTGATATTTTGAAGGAACATTTAGAGGAATTGAAAATGGAAGAGATGGTAGATGATTTATTGGATTTTGATTCACAGAAGCCATCTTTGTATGTGCTTTCGAACAAAAAGCAGATTAACGGGGCCGGGTGCATTTTATATGATGGGTGTCTGAAGGATTTCGCTGATTCTCAGAATTCAGATATTGTTATATTGCCATCCAGTACACACGAAGTTATATTGGTTCCCGATGGTGGGAAGTTGGATTATGGGGAGTTGAGAAAAATGGTTCGTGAGATAAATGAAAGTGAAGTGCCGGAAGAGGATGTGTTGTCAAATAGGATTTATAAGTATTCTCGGTATGATTGTAGAATTAGTCTTATTAAATAAAAGTAGATTCATGGTATGTCATTCATTGCTCCTATGGCTGAATCCCATAGGGGCAATATGCAAATGGAGTTTATTTTTTATATAAGAAAATAGATAGGATATTATTATTAAAGCGGGTAAAGTATGTTATAATGTCTACAGGCCATTAAGGAAAATGCAGGGATATATAGAGAGGTACGTGTCGTTATCACAGGTTCATCTTATACGGTTTGTACACTGGATAGGATAGGACAGGAAATAAAATATCTATGTGACTGAATAGAGAAAGAGTGAAACAACTATGATCCTATTACTTTTGCTGCAGAATTACATCGGAGATTCATTTTTATCCCACCATTTGAAGATGGGAATTGGGGACGGCTAGGTTGCTGAAGAATAAAACTTTGATACAAAGGGGTATTTGCCTTATGTTATCTCTCCTTATATAATAAATGACTATATACGGGCTCTGGAAGGTGCGTACGTAGAGTCGGAAAAATTTATCTGGTCTATTGCATATACGAGGGAGACAGAAAAGGATTTTATCAGGGTATCTGGGCTTGACATGTCAGACTTTAATATGTGTTAGAAGTATATATTAAAATTATTAGAGATGACTTTGTCATAGGTTTGATGCACAATTGATGAAACCTTATAATGCAAAATCTCAAAGTGAAAATAAAAGTTATGTGTTGGAGGTATTATGTCACTGAGTGAGTGTGAAAAGTGTCAAGTTAGGCAGAGATTAGGACTGATGATTAATGATGTTAACTCAGATAATTATTTATATGACAAGATATATGGTAGTAAATATACCTTAGATGATTTGAGTTTAATATTAAAAAAGATTAATCTAGGTTTGGCAGAATCTGAGATTAATTTATTGAAATTTGAGGACAAACTTCAGATTACTAAAAAAACAATTGTATTATTTGGTAAGAATAAATTATTAGAAGCAGAGTTATGTTCTGATAGTGCATTGAAATTTGGAGTTCTTTGCCTTATGTGGGGGTATGCCTCACAAGGTTATGGATTATATAGAATTGGAAAGATACTTGAGAATAATTTGTATATAGATAAACTTAGTAAAAATATATCTGGATCTTTAAGCTATTTGAAAAAAAACAATATTAAAAGCGCATATTTATTGTGGGAAGGTGCAAATCATATACCGGGGATTGGTGAATCTTTTTTTACAAAAATCCTTTATTTTTTATGCAAGGTAATTGATGAGTCGAACCCCAAAGTATTAATTAAAGACAGTATTACATCAAACAATGCCGCCATCCTTTTCGGAATTAAGCGTTTTAGAAGTAGAGGAATAGAATTTTTTATTGATTACATTTCCATGCTTCAATTTGTGGCGAAAGAAAAGAAAATTACTACGGAGGAAGTCGAGGAATTTTTGTTTTCTAATACAAAGATGATCAGTTTTATGAAAAGGGATCAGTTTCCGGAATATTCTTTTCCATTCGCAAGTGACTATATAAATGAATTTTACTCTTTCGATATAAATCAAAGTTTATACAATAATAAACCGTCTAGTCAACAAGGAAATCAGCTTATAATGTTGGTTGCAGATGGAAAAGCAAAAACGAAATTACCTGAAATGACGTATGATTCTAAGATAGGTGACGTACAAGAAAATTTTTATTCAAATCAAAGAACTAAAATAATCACTAATGCAAATATTGAGGCGAATAAAACTAATCATGAAGTACCTACTTATATTTTGACCACAGGATTTGGAGCGATACCTATTACAGTCAATATTCCTTATTATAATATTCCAGGTGAGAAGGCCATTAAGTATCTTGAATATTGGGAGTTTTATATTAATTCTATAAAAAGAATACTTCCCAAATCTGAAGAAGGAAAGATAATTGCAGTATCAATAGTATACTATGCGGGGAAAAGTAAAGAATCATTTAGAACAGGAATTTATAGGCTGATTAAAAAAATGTCTGAAGATAACTCTTTGAAACAAAAATATGAAATTCATTTTTGCATGTATGGGGGTAGGCAGCACTCTTTGCAAATATGGAAAGGTAATTGGGGAAGCCTTGTTGATATTTTTACATGCTTATCAAATAAGGATTTTCAAACTATAGCTATCATGAAAAATAAATGGTTAGAAGACAATAAAAATATTTCTCCATTTTTTGTATATTTTTAAATAAATTATAATTTAAGATTATGTCAAAATTTTTATATCCATGGCATAAGTAAATGTTTTTTAAATTTTGCGAACTTATAGATGGGCCTAAAGTCAATTTTGAGGTTATTGCAGAGACAGAAAAGGATCTTATCAGGGCATTGGGGCTTGAGAGGCTGTATCTGAAAAATATTTAACGGAAATAATTACGGCGGAGAATACTATGATGCAATTACCATATTCTGAAAATTTGAGTATTGAGCGTTTAGGAAGATTGTTTGATAAGATGAGTGAATCTTATAAGATATTTTGGTTTCAGGCAATTGTGAATAAAGTGATTAATGGGAAAGAGACGCTGACATATCAAGAATTGATAAATGAAATGATTGCAGACTCCTGGTATATGGTGTCAGAGTATAAATTAAATCTGGGACCGTCAGATACATTGGAAGCTTTAGTTCATTATATCTATGATATCAGCGGTCTGAAAACCAGTGAAAAGAAAGCTAATATTATTGGCTACCTGGAACAGTGTAAAGATAAGAAAGTTGCTGCTATGAAGCGGACTTTGACATATTTTGTTCCGTATCGTTTACAGGCTCCTTTTGTTGATACTTTTACAGGGAATGAGTGGAATATTTCAAAACAAAATCTTGTAGCAAGAATGAATCAGGAAAAAAGGCTGATGTATTATTATGCTGATATCAGCGGTATAGATACTTCTATTTGTGTACGAACGGAATGGTGTACTTATATAAGAAAGAATCAGGACATTTTGAAAGGCTGGATTCAGTATAATTTGATTATGTATTTGCAAAGGCGAAATCCGAATGTTCCGGGAATTTCCAGCAAGTTAGAGCCTCCTCAGGATAGGAAGTTGAATAAAGTAATTAAGTATTGGAAGACAATTATGGAGATTACTCCTGTTTCTGATATTTATGGAAATGAAGTATTGACGGAAGAAACACTTTCGATTGATCATTTTATTCCGTGGTCTTATGTGGCCCATGACGAATTTTGGAATTTGCATCCTACTACGAAAAATATAAATAGCAGCAAAAGTAATAATCTTCCAGAGTGGAATAAGTATTTTACGGCATTGTGTGACAAAGAGTATTTTTCTTATCAGATGATGTGGAAGTATGATGTTGTACATAAGGAGTTTTTAAAATGTAGCAGAGAGCATGTAAATAGTGATGACGTGCTTATGAAATTATATAGAGATGGTATATCAAAGGGTGAATTTCAAGAAAGCCTTGAGAATATTCTTTTGCCAGTATATAACGCAGCACGAAATGCGGGATTTAAGAATTGGCTTTACAATGCGTGATTTTTTTATTTTAACTTTATAATTTTAATAAGGAAAAGTGATAATATTTTGTGTAAATAAGGTCTAAAGTGGAAAAGTGTTATTTACTTATATGATTATAAGTTAAATAAGATGAAATTCATTTTAATATCGTAAATTACATAGATTTGATAAAGTATTTTATAAAAAGGGGGAAGGTACTATGATTATGCCTTTAAGCGTAAAGAACCAAAGTATTGAAACATCGGGTATAACCAATGACTATAAAGAGGCATTATGTGAGTTTATTTGGAATGGATTGGAAGCACATGCGACAGAGATAAATATTAATTTCTACCACAATGCCGCATTTGGGGTTGGGAAATTATCCATTTCTGACAACGGTGATGGAATTAGTTACGAAGAGTTAAGTGATACTTTTGGTGCTTTTTTAGCATCGAAAAAAAATTTAATGTCATTACAAATGAAATCAAAAGCAAATAAAGGTAAGGGCAGATTCTCTTTTATAACCTTTGCACGTAGTGCAAAATGGATTACTGTATATAAAAGTGATATAGGAATGAAAGAATATGAGATAGTATTAGAGAATGATAAAAAAGAAATAATCAACTGCACAGGACCAAAAGTTTCAGTAAAAAGAGAAACTGGTACTACAGTAGAATTTTTTGATATTCATACATTAACTATGGAAAATATGAGCTTTAATATGCTTGAACCCATGTTATTAAAAGAATATGCATGGTTTTTGTATTTGTTTAAAAATCGAAATATAAGGATTTATGTTAATGGAGAGCCTATTAATTATGAAAAATATATCAATACTAAGTTAAGTGAAAAAGTTATAAAGACAATTGATGGTGTTAAATTTGAAATCAATTTAGTTGTATGGCAAGAATCAATAAAAGAGAAATTTTGTAATTATTATTTTGATAGTAATGATGCTGTAAAGGGCAAAGAAACAACTACTTTTAATAGAAATACTATTGATTTTAATCATAGTGTTTTTGTAAAATCTGAATTTTTTGACAATAAGGATAATATAAATTCACAGTTGGAAAGTGAACAGGTAAGCTTATTTACACCAGAGAATGATAAGAAAAATTTTAAAATATTAAAAAGCTTTATAGCTTCTTTTATAGAAAAAAAACTTGGGATTTATTTGTCTCAAAGAGCAGACGATGCAGTTAAAAAAATGATAGAGGAAAGAAAGACATTTCCAATATTCCCCAATGATGCTTATGGAAGGATGCGAAAACGTGACTTAGAAACGGTTACAAAAGAAATGTATAGAATTGAACCTAAAATATTCTATAAGCTAAAACCCATCCAAGAGAAATCACTATTAGGCTTTTTGAATTTACTTTTGAGTTCAGAAGAAAGAGAAAATGTTTTAAATATTATAGAGCAAATCGTTGAATTATCTCCGGAGCAAAGGAGAGACTTTTCCGATATTTTGAAAAAGACCAAGCTGGAAAATATTATTGAGTCTATAAAATTTATTGAAGATAGATACAAAGTTATAGAACTATTGAAAAGTATTGTATATGATTTAACCGAATTCGCAAATGAAAGAAATCATATTCAAAAAATTATTGAGCATCATTTTTGGCTTTTTGGAGAGCAGTATAATCTTGCAAGTGCTGATCAGAGAATGCAAAAAGCGTTAGAAAATTATATTAATATTTTATATGGGGAAAATGATATAAATTCAATTTTGATGGCGGATGTTGAGCAAGAGCGTAGAATGGATATATTTATATGTCATTCACGTGAAATAGAAACATCATTTGAAACATCGTTGGAAGAAAATATTATTGTAGAGTTGAAAGCGCCAAAGGTTCCCTTATCAAAAAAAGTTTTGAGGCAGATTGAAGATTATATGGATTTTGTGAGAAAGCAACCCAGTTATAATAGTGAGTTTAGGAGATGGAAGTTTATCGCTGTATGTAAAGAGATTGATGAAGATGTAAAGAGCCGTTATGAAGCTTTTAAAGACAAGGGTAAAATAGGTTTGGTAGTTCAGGTAGATAATTATGAAGTATATACATATACATGGGACGATGTATTTAAAAGCTTTGAGTTGAGACATGCACCAATATTGAAACGCCTGAAGTACGATCGTGAGCAATTGGCTGAAGCGCTATTAGATGAAGTGGCAGGAGATGAAGGGCGTGAAAAGGTTAATGCATTAACAGAGATAGCAATATCAGCGGTGGAAAATGTTAATTAGAAAATATATCGTAATTTTTATTAGTAAATGAAAGTGCAAAGAACAATACAGTCAAAGACTTTGAGTTCTATACTTTGAGAATATTGATAACGCGCTCATCGAAGGATTGTCACAGAATCAGGATTTCCTCTCGCTGCTGTTGGGGAACGACGAAATCAAAAGGCAGGTGATTGGTATTTTTACAAAAGAAATATACAAAAGACTACATGATGCTTAAGTAAAGGGGTGATACCATGTTTGATAAATTTCGTTTGAAAGAAGCTCTTATGAAGTACAAAGAGAACTTCGTATCCTCTCAGTGGGGTAATGAAAAATACAAATGGGAAGCAGTAAAATGTTTTCAGGACAATTGGGATGTGAATTCAATCGACTTTTCTGATATGTTGGCTCGTTCGTTAGCAAAGACATATAATCTACTTGCGTCGATGAACAACTTCCCGGCAAGAATGATACAGAGCTTTGCCAGAACAGCTCCGGAAGAAGTACGAGCAATGTATATCGCTTTGTTCGATGAGAGCAAGGATTCTGTAACTCGAATTATTGAATTTAAAAACCAGTCATCTATTCTTCTTGAGAAATATGGAAATGGCGCTGGTCAGCATTATCAGTATGAAAATGCTGTCAGTACATATTTATGGCTGCGTTACCCTGATAAATATTACATTTACAAATACGGTGAAATTAAATCTGTAGCACATGAACTCGGTAGCGATCTGCATTTTAAGAAGGGTGCCTATATTGATAATCTTCGTAATTTCTACAGTCTTTATGATGAGATATGCGAAGAAATTAAGGGGGATAATGAGCTTTTGGCTTTGTTCAAATCGCAGATCACAGATACTTGCTATCCAGACTCAGAGTTCAGAACACTTACCATTGACGTAGGTTTCTATATTAGCCGCTTCTTTTCGCATGTAGATCAGCCTTCTCTGGATTCGTGGTTCCCGTCGGACTATTCTCCTAAACTGACGGTGGAAGATTGGGTAGGACTTCTTGGTGATGAAAAAGTATTCACAACCGGAAGCCTCGAAATCATGAAGCGTATGAAAGACTATGGAGGTCAGGCTACTTGTATAGAGCTTGCTGTTAAGTATGGCGAAAGCAAAAATTTCTATAATAGTGGCTCCTCTGCACTTGCACGTCGAGTAGCAGAAAAAACAGGCTGCCCTGTGATGGAACGAGATACAGAAAAATTTCATTGGTGGCCAATTCTTTACATCGGCAGAAATGCTGGTAAAAATGAAGAAGGCAGTTATATCTGGAAATTACGTGATGAGCTTTCACAGGCTCTTGATAAAGTGGATCTTTCACAGATCGAACTGTATACTGCATCTGCTCCTGGAGAAGAAGAACACGGATATTGGTGGCTGAATGCCAATCCCAAAATCTGGAGCTTTTCTGACATTGCTGTAGGTGAAGTGCAGTCCTACACACTTTATAATGACAACGGGAATAAGAGACGTATTTTCCAGAACTTCTTGGATGCTAAAGCCGGCGATATGATTATCGGATATGAGTCGAATCCTGTGAAGCAAATTGTGGCAGTTGGACGTATTAGAGCAGAGCAAGATGGTGAGCAGATTTATTTTGAAAAAGTTGAAGGTCTCACATCACCAATTGATTATCAGACATTAAAGAGCTTTCCTGAACTTGAGAAGATGGAGTATTTCGTAAATCCACAAGGTAGTCTTTTCAAACTGACTAAGGGAGAATATGACTTTATTTATGACATGATTCGTGAGGAAAATCCGGTGGATTTTGAGGAAGAAGCTGAGAAATATACTAGAGAAGATTTCCTTAATGAAGTGTACATGACAGAAAACCGCTATAATATGCTGGTTTCAGTGTTGAAGAATAAAAAGAACATCATTCTACAAGGTGCACCGGGGGTTGGTAAAACATTTTCGGCAAAGCGTCTGGCTTACTCTATGATGGATGAAAAGGATGAGAGCAGGGTAGAATTTGTACAGTTTCATCAGAACTATTCCTATGAGGATTTTATGATGGGCTACAAACCAGTGAATGATGGCTTTGAATTGAAATATGGCATTTTCTATCGCTTCTGTCAGAAGGCGGCTAACCAGCCGGATAAGGAATATTTCTTTATCATTGACGAAATCAACCGTGGTAATATGAGTAAAATCTTTGGTGAGTTGCTTATGCTGATAGAGCATGATTACAGAGGCACAAAGGCTACATTAGCTTACAATGGGCTTTCTTTCACAGTACCGAAAAACCTTTATATTATTGGTATGATGAATACTGCAGACCGTAGTTTGGCAATGATTGACTATGCACTGCGCCGTCGTTTCAGTTTCTTTGACATTGAGCCGGGGTTTGATTCGGAAGGTTTTGTTAAATATCAGCACACGTTGAACAACGAAACATTTTCGTTGCTTGTTTCAAAGGTTAAGGAACTGAATAAGGAAATTACCCTGGATAAGTCTTTGGGTAAAGGCTTTTGTATTGGACACAGCTATTTCTGTGGACAAACAGAATGCACTGAGGAATGGCTGCAGTCTATTGTAGATTATGACATCCTGCCTATGCTCAGTGAATATTGGTTCGACGATACAGGAAAGCTGCAGCGTTGGGAGTATGTTTTGCGTGGTGTATTTCAATGACTAAGGACAAAAGTATACTAATAAAAAACATCTATTATATGTTATCCTATGCTTTCACCACCTTAAATCAGTCGAACTATGAAGACATAACAAAAGAGGAATTTGAGAATATTCATAACCTCTTTGCAGCAATTCTTGCAAAAGGTATCGGGCAGCAATTAAAGCAAGGCTTGTATCGTGAGTATCTGAATCAAAAAGAAGATATGTCGATTATGCGGGGCAAAATAGATATGCCCGGAACTATTAAAGCTAAACTGGCCAGAAAGCAGATGTTAACCTGTGAGTATGATGAGCTTTCAGAGAATAATCTTCTGAATCAGATACTGAAAACCACAGTTGTGCTGTTGCTTCGCCACTCAAAAGTAAATTCAGAGCGAAAGAGCGTTCTGAAGAAGGAAATGTTATTCTTCTCAAATGTTGATACTATTGAGCCTGATTCTATCAAGTGGTCGGCGATAAGATTCCAAAAAAATAACCAGACGTATCGAATGCTTATTAGCCTATGCCAGTTGATAATAGAAGGTATGCTTCTTACCACAGAACAAGGCGAGCATAAGATGGCATCTTTTATGGATGAACAGAGAATGTGTCTCTTGTATGAGAAATTCATTCTGGAATATTACAATAAGGAATTTCCTGAACTTACTGTTAATGCCTCTCAGATTCCGTGGTTTCTGGATGATGGTATTGGAACAATGCTACCGGTTATGCAGAGTGATATTACGCTATCGCTTAGAAATAAAGTCCTTATTATTGATGCGAAGTATTACACGCATACAACGCAGACGCTGCACGATAAGCATACCTTACACTCGAATAATCTGTATCAGATTTTCACATATGTAAAGAATAAAGATTTAGAATTCCGTGATAAACCACACGAGGTTTCTGGAATGCTGTTGTATGCAAAAACTGACGAAGTAATACAGCCGAACAATGTCTACAAAATGAGTGGGAACCAAATCAGTGTAAAAACGCTTGATTTGAACTGTGATTTTAAGGATATTGCTGCACAGTTAAATGCCATTGCTGTTGCGTACTTTGGAGATGTAGTAACAAATGCTTAAGATTGGAGATGCAGCATTACAGAATTAGAAAAACAGTTTTTGAACAAGATATGATAGACACGTCATTAGATTGATATTATTCGTAAATAGGCTTATAATAATCAAGATATATTAATCTGTTTTAGCTATGGGAGATTGAAGTAAGGAGTATTTCTCAATTCGTCAAACAGCAAAAAGGTGGGGGAGGTCCAAGAGAGGAATTCAGGTATTATGCGTGGAAAACCAAATACCAAGAGCAACAAAAATTGATTCCTCTTGGGCAACTCCCGCAGATGCAGAGAAGCCGAAAGATATAGAATTAAAAGTGGAAAATTTTTAAAGCATGGTAATATAATTTAAAATGAGAATGAATAAGTTCTTTAATGAATTGCAATATAGATAGTATAGATGGAGGAATGGCATGCCTACAATTTATGATAATATCGGACAGAAATTTGCCGATGGATTAATGCAGCATTTGAATATAGCAAAAAGAGTGGATTATTGTGTTGGCTACTTTAATATAAGAGGCTGGAAAACGGTATGTAAAGATATTGACAACTTAGAAGGAATGGAAGTAAGTGAAGATGGTAAAAAGGTAATACGATATTGTCGACTCCTTGTTGGTATGACTAAAACTCCATTTGAATCTATTATTGATAGTCTTGATCCGGATGGGGAATTAATTGATAATGAAAAGGCATCAAAAATAAAACGGAAACTTGCTGAAGAATTAAAAAAACAGTTAGAAGCCGGTGTACCTACTGATGATGATGAAATAACGATTAAAAAGTTGGTTAAGCAATTGAAATCAGGTAAAGTAGTAGTAAAACTATTTTTAGAGTATCAGTTGCATGCAAAGTTATATCTTTCATATACTTCAAATAGTATCACAAATGCAGTTGGATTAATTGGTAGTAGTAATTTTACTTTTTCAGGTTTACGGAACCAAGGAGAATTGAATGTAGATATTCTCGAACAAGATGCAGCAGAAAAACTGTCTAAGTGGTTTGACCATAGATGGAATAGTAGATGGTGCATTGATATTACTAAAGAACTGATTGAGGTTATTGAAAACAGTTGGGCAAGAGTAGACGATATTTTACCATACTATGTTTATATGAAGATGGCTTATCATTTATCGCAGGAAGCGCGAAGTGGAATTAGTGAGTTTAAACTACCACGTGAATTCCAAACAACATTACTAGATTTTCAACAGAAGGCGGTATTGATCGCTTCTCAGCATTTACATAAACGTAATGGTGTGATGGTAGGTGATGTTGTTGGTCTTGGTAAAACTATAACTGCTTGTGCTATTGCTAAGATCATGGAAGAAGATCTTATGCTTAATACTCTCATTTTATGCCCCAAAAATCTTGTGGGTATGTGGAAGGGATATGTGGAGAAGTATGGTCTACATGCACATGTTCTATCACATAGCATGATAATTTCAGAGCTAGTAACATTAAAACGGTATAGGCTAGTTATCATAGATGAAAGCCATAATTTCAGAAACAGTGAGAACAAGACTTATAAGGTCGTTAGGGCATATATTGAAGAAAATGAAAGTAAGGTAATTTTGCTTTCGGCCACACCTTATAATAAGTCATATAAGGATTTAGCAAGTCAACTTAAACTTTTCATTCCTGAAGATCTTGATTTGGGTATTGGACCAGAGAGATATATAGAGACATTAGGTGGATCGGTTCAATTTCATATGAAGCACGATAATATACCAGTTCATAGTATTTCTGCTTTTGAAAAAAGTATGAATGCTGATGATTGGCGTGAATTAATGAGATTGTATCTTGTAAGACGAACAAGGGGCTTTATTAAGAATAATTATGCACATACGGATCATGCAAACGGAAGAAAGTATCTAGAATTTTCTAATGGTTTACGTTCCTATTTCTCTGATCGACTTCCTAAAAAAATAACATTTCCAATGTCGATAGAAGATACGAATGATCAGTATGCAAAATTATATGAAGCGGAAGTCGTTGATATTTTAGATGATTTGGCATTACCAAGATACACAATGCTTGATTATATAGATAAAAAGGCGTGTAAAAAGGTTACTGCTGAAGAACAGCACATACTAGATAATTTATCAAGGGCTGGACATAGGACAAAAGGTTTCTGTCGAACTAATCTTTTTAAAAGACTGGAGAGTTGCGGTTTTGCATTCATACTTTCAATACATAGATTAATTTTAAGGAACTATATTGTCGAATATGCTGCAAATAATGGACTGCCCATTCCGATTGGAGGTAGTGCAGTTTCAATTGAAATAGATGATAAATCTAATTCTGAATTTGATGAATATGGTGATAAGGATGCTGACTCGGATATAAATGTGGAAAGTTCAAAAGTATATTATGAAGAGGATTTTAGGAAAAGGGCCAAGGAACTCTATGAGGAAATATATAAAAATCAACATAAGCGTTTTCAATGGTTGAGAGCAGGAGTGTTTAATAATGAATCTTTATCAAATGATTTAAATAAAGATAACCAGAAATTATTGTCAATTCTCAAGAAAGTACCAGCATGGGATCCGGTACGAGACAGGAAATTGGAAGCTTTAGTGGAAATGTTAACATTAAGTCATGAAAAGGATAAAGTTCTAATATTTACACAATACTCTGATACAGCCATCTACCTTCGAGATGAGTTGATTAAGCAAGGAGTTTCTCATATTGGAATGGCAACTGGGGAGTCTGGTGATGTAACGAATTTGGTAAAGAGTTTTAGCCCAAAAAGTAATGAGTGTGACATACCGAAAGAAAATGAAATCAGAGTTTTAATTTCAACGGATGTATTGAGTGAAGGACAAAATTTGCAGGATGCACATATTGTTGTTAACTTTGATCTACCCTGGGCATTAATTCGCCTTGTACAAAGAGCTGGTCGTGTAGATAGACTTGGTCAGACTTCTGATAAAATACTTTGTTATTCATTTTTACCGGAAGATGGTATTGAGCAGATTATCGGTTTAAGAAATAAGCTAAAAAATCGTATAAGACAAAATGCAGAGGTGGTTGGATCAGATGAAGTATTCTTCGATGGTGATCCTGTAAATATAGCTGATATATATAGTGAGAAGTCAGGAATTCTTGATGATGAGGCTGATCAAGATGTTGACTTGTCGTCTTATGCATATCAGATTTGGAAGAATGCAACAGATGAACATCCTGAACTTAAGCATCTTATTCCGGCAATGTCTAATGTCGTGTTTAGCACTAAAAATAATACTGAAACATATGATGATGACAGCGTTATAGTATATTCAAGGACAGGACAGGGTAACGATGTCTTTTCATGGGTTGATTCTTATCATAGAGTTATTACTCAGTCTCAGTATCAAATTCTGAAGGCAGCAGAATGCAAATATAACTGTGAAGCACAACCTAGAATTAAGAATCATCATGAAATTGTGAAAAGTGCTATTGAGCAAATTTCAAAGGACGAATACACTGGAATGGGGACACTTGGTAGAAAAACAGGTATCAGATATAAGGCATATATGAAGATAAACCGGTTTATTGACGAAAATACAGAAAATTTAGTTGACATAGATAAATACAAAAGGGTTTTGGATGACATCTATAAATTCCCTTTGTGTGAGCATGCTAGAGATGTATTGGCTCGTCAGATAAAAAGCGATGTTTCGGATGAGGACTTTGCAGGTATAGCGGTGATGCTTCGAGAGGAGAACCGGCTGTGTATTACAGAAGAGAACGATAGCGATTTTAAACCAACACAGATAATATGCTCGTTGGGTATGAGAAAGGCGGATTAAGGAATGACAATTACAAGAGAAATGTTTGACGAATATATCAAATCTTTTAATTTTAAAGGATTGTTTAATTATCTTGGTTGGGATAATGTCAAAATAAATCTTCCGGCAGTGGAGATTAAAAATAAGGTCTATTTATTCACCCCTATTGCGCACAAAAGTTCTTTTATGATTGTTGAATGTAGATCGCAGGATGGAAAGATACCGCCATATTCTGTTCGCTCAAGAATTGACAACGAATTAAAGAAACAAGTTCAGGAGCATATGATTATTTTTGGAAATCAAGCGAAAACAAGTCAGGTATGGCTATATTCACATAGATTCAATAATAAAGTAAGAAGAGCAGAAGTTATATACAATATAGCACAGAGTTCTGAAAGGTTGTATCAGAGAGCAGCAGGATTATTTTTTAATATTGACGAACAAAATAATATTACTATATTTGACGTTACACAAAGAATGAATGCCAATTTTGCAGTTAATACAGAAAAGGTTACCAAGAAATTTTATGATGGATTTAGAAAACAGCATTCTAAATTTATCGATTTTATGGTAGGTGTTGAAGAAGGCACGGATAAAGAATGGTATGCTTCTATAATGCTTAATAGACTTATGTTTTGCTACTTTATCCAAAAGAGAGGTTTTTTAGACAATGATAAGAACTATTTAAGAAATAAATTAAATGAATGTGTGGAAAAAAAAGGAAAAGACAAGTTTTATTCCTTCTATAGGAATTTCCTTCTTGTTTTATTTCACAATGGCTTGGCAAAACCTTCTCACGATGAAGAACTTACCAAAATGCTGGGACAAGTGCCATATCTTAATGGTGGTATTTTTGAAGTACATTATCTTGAAAAAAAATATCCCAATATTGTGATAGATGATACTGCATTTAGCGCTGTATTTAATTTCTTTGATACATTCGAGTGGTACTTAGATAGTAGGGAGTGTGCATCTGGTAATGAAATATCTCCAGATGTTTTAGGATATATTTTTGAAAAGTATATCAACGAAAGATCTGAAATGGGAGCGTATTATACGTTGGAGGATATCACGGAGTATATCAGTCGTGAAAGCATTCTACCATATATTTTACATGCTGTTGAAGAAAAATACAGTGATATTTTTGCTCCTGGTAGAGAAGTATGGACATTTTTAAAAAATAGTGGAGACAAATATATATTTGAAAATCTTAAAAAAGGTGTAGAGCTTGGATTACCAGATTATATTAAAAAAGGAATTGATTCAAATGCACCGGATGTAATAAAACGGCGAGCTAGATGGAACGAGGTGGCGGAAGAGCAATATGCTATGCCTACTGAGATATGGAGAGAAGTAGTAGAAAGAAGATTGCGATATGCAAATATTAAAAAGAAAATTGAGGATGGAGCAATCACAAGCATCCAAGATTTTATTACATACAATCTTGATATCTGTTCGTTTATGCAGGATTTAATTGATACGATTGATGATTCAGCATTCGTACGAGCATTCTACGAAGTAATAATAGATGTTACAATACTTGACCCAACATGCGGGTCTGGTGCATTCCTCTTTGCGGCACTTAATATCCTTGAACCGTTATATGACAGTTGTATATGCAGAATGGATGATTTCTTGGCATTTGGAGAGGCATTACCAAAGAATGCAAAAGAGTTATTTGAAACTACTATTCAAAAGAAAAACGAACATACAAACAAACAATATTTTATTATTAAATCCATTATTTTAAATAATTTGTATGGTGTTGATATTATGAATGAAGCAGTTGAAACGACAAAATTGCGTTTGTTCCTAACACTTGTATCTACAGCAATGCCTGATTATGACGATGTCAACATTGGTATTGAGCCATTACCAGATATTGATTTTAATATAAAGTGCGGAAATACACTTGTAGGATATGCAACAAGAAGCGAAATAGACAATGGCTTGTTTGGCACAATATTTAATTTTCAACTTGAGAAGGATGTAATACAAAAACTTCAGGAATTATCAAAAGCGACAAAAGAATTTAAGACTAAACAGTTAACTGCTGATAAAGTACGTTTAAGTCTAAAATCCATAAAAGAGAGTCTGGATCAAAAGCAACAAGAAGTTGATGAAATCTTAAATAAAACACTACGAACAGACGGAGGCCTTGATAAGAATTCGTATGAGAAATGGTTAAAAAATAGTAAGCCATTCAATTGGTTTGCTGAATTCTACAATATTATCTCGAAAGAGGATGGTCATGGAGGTTTTGATATAATTATCGGAAATCCTCCTTATGTTGAGTATTCTACAACACAACAGCAGTATGAAATTAACGGATATGAGACTCTAAATTGTGGCAATTTATATGCATATGTTTTGGAAAGATGTTATTATTTGCTTAAGCCATCAGGTGTTTTAGGCGTGATTGTTCCGTTAAGTGGGCATAGTACAGAAAGAATGGAACCATTAGTAGATAAATTCTATGATAAATTTAACGGTTGGTATATTGTGAATTTGAGCGGAGACGCAAATCCTTCACGTTTGTTTCCAGGAGTTAAATTCCGACTTGCAGTATTATTTGTATCAATGTGGTTTACAGATAAATATGCTACGAAAT
Source organism: Lachnospiraceae bacterium (assembly GCA_902363835.1). Classification (GTDB taxonomy): domain Bacteria; phylum Bacillota; class Clostridia; order Lachnospirales; family Lachnospiraceae; genus Lacrimispora. The sequence goes on along the minus strand of CABJBM010000011.1, from coordinate 162,877 downwards.
ATACAAGATGGTATGCAGAAGAGAGACCTACGTTGTTCAGAAATATTTGTTACAATAATACAGCAGGGTATTCGTATAAGCATATTTTGGTTAAAACGCCGTCTCCTTTGTTTGCAGATATTTATAATAAAGTTCAAAAGGAAAGTATTCTTCTCTGGAATCAAAGAGGATCAGAGGTTTGCTATTATCATAATGCTCCGGTTAACTGGATACGTTCACATACTTTTACACCATATTTTTGTAGTGAGCGAGATGGCGTTGGTGTTACAACACAGCTAAAAAAACTTGAATTTCCAAACAAGCATAATATGATTATAGCTTCATCAATTTTGAACAGTTCACTATTTTTTGTTTGGTGGGTATCTCAATCTGATTGTTATCATTTAAATGCACCAGAAATAAAGAACTTCGGATTTACAATTAACAATGATGAAATTGAACAAAAGTTAATTGAAATAAATGATTTATTGGCAGAGGATATGCTTAAGAAATCTAAAAGGAGAGTATATCATTATAAGACATCTGGTAGAGTAGAATACGATGAATTCTATATGAAAAAGTCAAAGGAGATCATCGATATGATTGATACCATGTTGGCGAAACATTATGGTCTCACCGATTTAGAACTTGATTACATAAAAAATTATGAAATCAAATATCGTGTTGGCTTATCGGATGCTGAAGAATAAAATGACAGGAAGTATAGGAGATGAGTAAAGAACATGAATTTGTAATTTTAGATTTGTTTTGTGGAGCAGGGGGTTTTTCTTATGGAATGCACAAAAATAAAAACTTTAGGACAGCCGTTGCTTTAGATTTTAATGTTGCTGCTACCAATACTTTCAAATTGAATATGCCTGATACAGATGTTATAACTGGGGACATTACAGATTCTGAGATAAGAAAAAATGTTATAAAAAAAAGTAAAGCAGCAGGAGTAAATATGATTATTGGTGGTCCACCATGCCAAGGGTTTGCAATGAAGGGCAAAAAGCTGGGACTGAAAGACAAAAGAAATTTTCTTTTCTTAGAATATTTGAAGATAGTTGAAGCATTAAAGCCAGAGGTTTTCGTAATAGAAAATGTAAAGCGTATATTAACTACAGCTGATGGATGGTTTAGAAATGAAATTTTAAATTATATTAATAATTTAGGATACAATGTTAGCTATGGCATTTTAAATGCAAAAGATTATTGCGTTCCGCAATCCAGAGAAAGAGCGATTTTTTTATGTTCAAAAAGTAAAAAGGTTAGTTTACCACATGGTTATGGTACAATAGTAACAACCAGGGATGCAATTTCCGATTTAGCTTATCTTGAGTCAGGAGAAGGGGAAGATGAATCTGCTTATCTTATTGAACCTCAGTCCGAATATCAAAAAGATATGAGGCAGAGTTGCCAGGTTCTTTATAATCACAAAGCAACTAATCATTCTAAAGCCGCGCTAAAAAAGTTAATGATGATACCACCTGAAAAGGGAAAAGAGTACCTTCCCGAAGAACTGAGAGGACGGCAACAGTATAACACAACCTGGTGCAGGCTTATATGGGATGAAATTTCTCCCACAATAGATACTCGTTTTGACACTCCTTCTAATGGAACTAATTCTCATCCTGCCTTGCACAGATCAATAACAGCGAGAGAAGCGGCTAGATTACAAAGCTTTGATGACAAATTTGTGTTTTATGGAAATAAAAGTGCAATATGTTCACAAATTGGAAATGCTGTACCACCTAATTTAGGCAAGGCGATTGCAGATCAAATATGGAATGAGTTCGAAAACAATTTTAATTAAATTGATGTAATGAATATTTAATCGAAAAATTTGGAGGTTGCCTGATGTATGAGATTGCTGTTAAGGCATGCTTAGTTAGCTGATAAAATTGAGTCAGAAAAGATGGAAAGAAAATTTATGTCTATGATGGAGTGTTACTTTAGGAAAGAAAAAAAGTAACAATATTATTGCAATCCAATAAATTAGTGCATATAATCACAGTTGTTTGCCCCCCGCTTGCGCAAACCCATCCCGGCACGCCAAACCCTCCTTTTTCCTATGTTTTTTGAGCGATCTCCAGTTCAAATCTAGTTGTCGCCTCTTTTATGAAAGCCTCAGAAATCTGATAGAATAAGGGTTTCTGGGGTTTTTGCTTTGTGCTTTTGGTATTTGTGCTTGTTTGTATGTAAACGTCAAATAGCCAGAACCTAGATAGTGTCAAGATTTTTTCGCAAATTATATTTCAACCGTTCAGTAGCCGGTAGTCAACCGGCTATGATATCAGACTGGTTCTGGAGATCCATTTCTTTCAGATGCTCCATATTCATGTAGCGCTTTGTACCCCATTGGGTCCCTGCTACGTGTCGTAGTCTGGCACATACAAGCATTAAAGCACTTTGCCCATCAGGAAAAGCACCAATTGCCCGGGTTCTACGTTTGATTTCCCTATTAAGTCTTTCGATGGTGTTGTTGGTGCGAATTCTAGTCCAGTGCTGGCTAGGAAAATCCATGTATGTAAGGGTTTCCTCGATTCCGTCTTCGACCTTTTTAGCTGCCGAAGCTAATTTCATCTCGCGAAGTTTATCAGCTACTTGTTTTGCCTTATCTTTTGCAGATGTCTTGCACTCTTGAGCATGAATAGCCTTTAGCAGCATAGAGACTTCTTTCATCTTATTACGAGGAGTGGCCGAAAATATATTCCGATAGAAGTGGACCGTACATCTTTGATACTTTGCATCCGGAAATACTTCTGGAATGGATTCAAGCATCCCAAGGCATTTATCACCAATAATTAGGCGCACTCCAGCCAGGCCACGTTCTTTTAACCACACAAAGAATGTCCTCCAGCTTTCACGATCTTCTTTCATACCTTCTGCTGTGCCGATGATTTCACGGCATCCATCTTCATTGACACCAATAGCAGCAAGAATAGAGACGTTTTGAACTTCACCACCCCAACTGCGCTTTAAGTAAACACCATCAACATAAGCATATGGATAAGAACCGCTAAGTTTGCGGCTTCTCCACGTTTCAATGTGTTCATAAGCTTTTTTATTAAGATTACTTATTGTTCCAGGTGAAACTTTAGTTCCCCATAATGCCTCGGTGATATCTTCAACACGGCGAACAGAAACACCCGCAAGATACATTTCAATGAGAGCTTCTTCTACAGAGCATTCTCTGCGGCGATAGCGTTCAATAATGGCAGTTTCGAACGGAACACCCTTTAGCTTTGGCATTTTTAATTTGACCTCACCAGCTGTGGTTTGAAAGTTCCTGCTGTAATGACCGGAACGATATCCTTTGCGATCACCGGATCGCTCATATTTTTCAGCATTAACAAGTTCTTCTGCTTCATGATCCAGCAAGGCATTGAGAGTTTCCTCAACGCTGTTGCGTACTAAATCTTTCAATTCGTTATGGATAAGTTCCTGGTTTAATTGTATAATGTTATCAGACATGTTCTATAGCCTCCTTTGAGAGTATTTTGTGTGGTAACTTAATTCTACCAAACGGCTATAGATCATGTCTATTTTTATGAAATTGAATTTGCGAAATTAATTATACGTCATCAGAACCTATACTCTTCCTGACCATTTTGAGATAATGGACTCAATTATTATTACTTAGTATTAAAAGTTGAGTCCTGAACTTTTAATACCGGTCAGGAGGATCCCAATGAATTCTACAACTAGTATGATTGCGGAAGAATACCGTATCCAGCAATGGGCTGCTGATATCCAGGAGTGCCAGACGCGTCCCAAAGATGTATCTGTAGCTGCCTGGTGCCATGATCATGGCATTACAAAAGCGAATTACTATTATCGACTGCGCCGTGTCCGCTAGGCCTGCCTTGATGGGGTGGAGCAAAGCGCTCCCGCTCCAGTCTTTGCCAGTCTTCCCACCGTATCTTCTATAGGAAACTCAAATGGACCAGATGCCGTGCTGTGCTTTGGTGGCTGTTCCATCGAAATAAGGAATTCGATTTCAGCAGAGCTGCTGGAAAAACTAATCCAGCTCATGCATCATGCTTAATGATGCCGGCGGAGGTTACAGGGTATTCCTTGCTTGCGGTTATACCGATCTGCGCCGGGGAATTGACGGTCTTTCCTCCCTGGTTAAAAACCAGTTCCTCCTCGATCCATTCCAGACCGGCGTTCTGTTCCTTTTTTGCGGACGCAGAACTGACCGGATCAAAGGACTCTTATGGGAGCAGGATGGATTTTTACTCCTTTATAAGAGGCTGGAGGCTGGCCGCTTCCAGTGGCCCCGCAATGAGCAGGAGGTCCTTGCTATCACTCCAGAACAGTACACCTGGCTGATGCAGGGACTGTCTATGGAACAGACGGGGAGAATCAAGAAGATTCAGTCAAAAAGACCTTTATAAGTTTGTGCAAAACAGAGAAACTGTTTGGGGACGAAAACCGTACATTCTTTTAAGAAAGACGCTTATCCACAAGAGGATGCCTGGACGTTTCTCATCTCCTTGATACTTTCCAGGAAGAGCAGGGTCCTTGTGGATAAGTCCCCCGATATCCAGCTTTTCCAGTAATCTATGCTCATTTTTTTATCTGCCTTTTTTCGTCAAAATGCCGATGCTTTCTGATTCTTAGATTCGCTTTTTTCTACGTTGTATTGTATAATAAAGCCATCATAATCAGGAGCGGACTGACATGGCCAACCCATTTACAGAAGAACAACTGAATCAATGCAGCAAAGAGGTGCTTGTGCAGCTCTTTTTATCCATGCAGGAGCAGATGAACCAGATGAACCGGAACATGGAGCTTCTGATTGAGCAGCTTTCCATTACAAATCAGAAACGGTTCGGACGTTCTAGCGAGAAGCAGGAAATCGATGGGCAGTTAAGCATGAATGACTGCTTTAATGAGGCAGAGGTCATTGCCGGTCAGGGAACGTCAGCGGAACCGGAGATGAAGGAAATTTCTCCCTGCACCTATAAACGCCATAAGCAGAAAGGAAAGCGTGAGGAAGATTTAAAAGGCATTGAAACCGTGGAGGTCCTGCACGAGATAAGTGAAGAACAGCTGGAGCAGATCTTCGGCAAAGGCGGCTGGAAACGGCTGCCGGATGAAGTTTATAAGCGTCTGGATTTTCACCCGGCTACTTTTAAAGTATTGGAACACCATGTGGCAGTTTATGCGGGAAAGAACAATGAGACCATGGCAAAGGCAAAACGCCCCCATGACCTTCTCCGCAACAGCGTTGTGACTCCGTCTTTAGAAGCTGCCATCATGAACTCAAAGTACGTCAACTCCATTCCTCTGTACCGATTAGAGCAGGAGTTTGCCCGCAATGAGGTTCATCTGTCCCGGCAGAACATGGCAAACTGGACCATTCAGTGTGCAGAGCGCTACCTGTCTTTGCTTTGGGAGCGTATGCATAGGGAACTATGCAGCTGCCCGGTCATACAGGCAGATGAGACACCGGTTCTTGTCAATAAAGATGGAAGAAAGGCTGGCTCCAAGAGCTATATGTGGGTCTATCGGACGGGGAAACTATATGACTCACCGCCCATTGTTCTGTACGAGTATCAAAAGACCCGAAACGCCAGCCATCCCAGGGAATTCCTAAAAGACTACAGGGGAACCTGTGTAACAGATGGGTATCAGGTATACCACACCCTGGAAAACGAACGGGAGGATTTAGAAATCGCAGGCTGTTGGTCTCACGCCCGCCGCCGGTTTGCTGATGTGGTCAAGTCACTGAGCAAGGAAAAGGCAAAAGACACGCTTGCCTATCAGGCCCTGGAGCAGATAGGAGCAATCTTTAAACTGGAAGCAGCATTGGCAGGTCTGTCCATAGAGGAGAGGGTCAGAAGGCGTCAGTCCAGCACCAAAGTACTGGTTGAGGCCTATTTTGAGTGGATAAGAGCCAATCAGAATCAAGTGCCCCCAAAATCAGAGACAGGAAAAGGCTTTACTTATTGCTTAAACCAGGAAAAATATCTAAAGGTATTTTTGAACAATGGCTGGGTTCCGGCAGATAATAACGCTGCGGAGCAGGCAATCCGGGGATTGTGTATCGGGAAGCGAAACTGGCATATGATTGATACGATCCATGGAGCCCAGGCAAGTGCCATCATATACAGCATAGCGGAAACGGCCAAGGCGAACCACTTAAAGCCGTACTATTATTTTGAGCATCTGCTGACAGAAATACCGAAACACATGGATGATACCAGCGTAGATTTCCTTGAACGTCTGCTTCCCTGGTCCAGTGATCTGCCTGCAGAATGCCGGAAAGCTAATCTGTAATCCAAGCCGTCAGAAATGACGGCTGTTATTTTTGTCAAGGGACTGGCTATGGGGCATTTTCTGTGTTTTAAAGATTATTGAATCTGGGATTGTTCTTATTTTTGATGCTATTTCCTCCTGGAAAGTTATGCTCCGGAGATATTGGTGGGTCATATTAAGATTGATGCGGCATAGTAGCTTCTGGAGTTCGGCAACCTCCATTCCATTCTGGTATCAAAATATGTCTCCATGGTAGCAGCGGTAATGCTAAAGAGGTGATTGTACAGCTTATCGATTAATCTCTCATCGGGATTGCTGCTTATTGTTTTTTTGATTATAAAATATTTCCGCCCATCATCGGGTCTGGTTTTGATTTTTGACAAATTGCAGTCTTTTTATTATGAAATAAAATTCACTCACTAACTATCTACGCTGTAAATTTCCCAGGCTTTCAGTCAGATTAGTTGGTTACTCCGCCATAGGTGTGTCATCCTATGCGCTAGAGAATGGCTATGACGCTGATGCATCAACCAAGAAGAAAAAAGGAAAATAGAAGGCTTTAACTTTTCCTCTCTGATTGGAAAGCTGGTTTCACGGATATTTGAGGATTCTTTTTTATTTAATTGAACGCTTGTTTTTATCAAGAAAACAAACAAAAAGTTTTTTAAAACTAAAAAACAAACAAAAAGTATTGAGTAATTGCCTAAAATGTAAAAAAATCAAAACAAAAAGTTATGATATCATATTGACACAAAACAAAAAGTGTTGTATTATGTTTTTGTAAAGAACTACTGAAAGAGGTAATACTTATGGAAATGAATAGTAAGTTTTTTGATACAGATTTTGTAAGCAGATTGTTAGACATGCTGGAACAGCAGTTGGGGAAAAGTTCAGAAATTGTTCTGCATGATTTGAGAAATGGTTATGAACATACAATTGTTGATGTTCGAAACGGAGAAATCACGGGCAGAAAGATTGGCGGAACCGGAAGTAACCTGGGTTTGGAAGTGATGAAAGGGACAACAGGGAAAGGGGATAAATACAATTATATTACGAAACTCCAGGATGGCCGTTATTTACGTTCTTCTTCACTTTACATAAGGGACAAGGAAGGGGAGATTGTCGGATGCCTTTGTATTAATACAGATATTACGGAAACGCTTAAGTTCGAGCAAGTGCTAAAAGAGATGAACCGGTGTGATTTAAATAATCCGGAGGATGAAATTTTTGTATCAGATGTAAATCAGCTTTTAGAAAGCATAATAAAGAAAACACAGGAAAATATGGGGAAAGAACTAGAGCAGATGACCAGGGAAGACAAAATAAATTTTGTACGGTGCCTGAATGAAAAAGGAGCTTTTTTGATTACAAAATCAGGAGAACGGGTACAGGAATATCTGGGAATTTCAAAGTACACTCTCTATAGTTATTTGGATTTGGCAAAAAATCAGAAAGAATAAGTAATTCTTTATATAGATGGAATTAAATACCCATAACAACAAAGTTTACCGCAAACATACTGTTGGTATGGGTGTTTTTTGTACCTAAAAATAAGAAGTTGGAGGGATTAAAATGAAACTGAAAGGAAAAATTGCAGTCATCACAGGCGCTGGAGCGGGGCATGGAATGAGCAGGGGGTTTCCTACCATTTATGCAAAGGAAGGCGCAAATCTTGTGCTGAATTATTACAAGGATGATATGGCTAAAATGGAGGAACTGAAAACAGAGCTGGAAGCTTACGGCAGCCGTGTTGTAATGCAGGAAGGGGACATCTCAAAACCGGAAGTGGCCGAAAAATTGATTAAGACAGCCATTGACGAATTCGGGAGAGTGGATATTCTTCTCAATGTTGCCGGAATTTCTAATCCTAAATTGCTGGTAGATATGACCCTTGAGGATTGGAACCGGATGCTTGAAGTAGACTTAACCAGCTGCTTTCTGACTTGCAAATATGCAGTTCCTTATATGATCAAACAGAGATTTGGAAGAATTATTAACTTATCTTCCCAGATTGCGCAAAAAGGCAGCGTAGAGCATTGTCACTACAGTGCGGCGAAGGCGGGCCTGATCGGCTTTTCCAAATCACTGGCGCGGGAATTAGGGCAGTACAATATAACCGTAAACTGCATTGCCCCAGGGCCTATTGAGACACAGCTTATGGGCGTGGTAAGCCCGGAATGGAGAAAACAGAAAGAATCAGAGCTGGTTCTTCCAAGGTTTGGTGAGCTTGAGGAAATTCTTCCCACAGCTGTATTCCTGGCTGCAGAGCCAGATGGTAATTTGTATACAGGACAGACTCTGGGTCCTAATCTGGGAGACGTAATGATGTAAAGAGACTTCGGAAGAAATGGGGAGCAAAGCATGAAAGAAGTTCTTTTGGAAACAGAAAGTATTGGGAAGTCATATTCAGGCAATGTAGTGTTAAGAGATATTAATCTCATAATCAGGAAAGGTCAGGTCCATGCTCTGATGGGGGAAAATGGAGCCGGGAAATCAACCTTGGTGAAGATCATCACAGGAGTGGTCAAAGCAAATTCCGGAACAGTCACCTATGAAGGGAAAGCGCTTGTCATTAATCATCCAAAAGATATTTTTGACCTGGGAATCGGGATTGTTTATCAGGAATTTAACTTAATGCCGGATTTAACGGTGGCACAAAATATTTTTATTGCCAGGGAACCCGAACTAAAAATAAAGGGGTTTCTGGATGATGATAAGACTAATGCCATGGCTCAGGATATTCTAAAGGAATTGGAGTGTGAGATTGATCCGGAACGGAAGGTGGAAGAACTGAGCGTGGCGGAGCAGCAGATGGTGGAGATAGCAAAATCTTTGTCATACAATTGCAAACTGTTAATCATGGATGAACCGACGGCAGCGCTGACAGATAATGAAATCCAGGTATTGTTTAAAATCATCCGAAAATTAAGAGATAAAGGGGTTGCAATTATCTACATTTCTCACAGAATGAGTGACTTGGATGAGATAGTAGATACGGTCAGCGTATTGCGTGACGGTTATCTCATCAGCACCCGCCCTTATAATCCCCAGATCAAGGAGCTTTTGATCCGTGAAATGGTTGGTCGGGATCTCACTCAGCAATTTCCTCCAAAACCAGATTACAACAGAGGAGATGTCACTCTGGAGGTGGAGAATTTAAACTCCGGCAAACGGCTTCATAATATATCGTTTAAGGCATATAAAGGAGAGATTCTTGGTATTGCCGGCCTAATGGGAGCTGGACGGACGGAGATGATGAGGGCTATTTTCGGAGCATATTATAAAAGTTCCGGTACTGTAAAAGTAAATGGAAGAGAAGTACATATTCGAAGCCCGAAAGAAGCTATTCGTGAAGGAATTGCATATTTGACCGAAGACAGAAAAAAGGATGGCTTGTTCCTGGGGTTATCCATTAAGGAAAATATTATTTCCTCCAGTTATGATGCATTTACCAGAAGAGGCTTTGTAAACGACGGGAGAGCAGAAGAAGCGGTTTTAAAATATGCGGAAAAGATGAGCATTAAGATGCATGGCTCCAGGCAGGCAGCCGGTACTCTGTCAGGAGGTAACCAGCAGAAGGTAATGGTGGCGAAATGGCTTTGTAATCATGCTCAGATAGTCATTTTTGATGAACCGACCAGGGGGATTGATGTAAAATCAAAGTATGAAATTTATGAGCTTATGTATGAACTGGTTCAAAAGGGTGTGACTATTATCATGATATCTTCTGAAATGCCCGAAATACTCGGAATGAGTGACCGAATACTGGTTATGAAGGATGGTGGTATTTCCGGGGAATTGAATAAGGCGGAAGCAACGCAGGAGAAGATACTTCAATTTGAGATGATGGAGGGGTAAGGAATGGTTCAGATAAAAGCAATGAATTTACAAAAGCCAAAAGCCAGGTTTAATATGCAGTTGGTTGTTACTTTGGTTGGTCTTGTTCTGTTGATGATATTTTTTTCATTAAATACCAAGAACTTTTTAAGCCAGAGAAATTTACTGAATATCGCACTGCAGACATCGGTAGCCGTGCTGCTGGCGGTAGCAGAAACCTTTGTAATTATTACCGGAGGGATTGATCTTTCCATTGGCTCTATGTCGGCAGCATCCGGAATGGTTGTTGCCATGGCTCTGAATCATGGAGTACCGGTTCCGGGAGCGATTGCGCTGGGGATTTTAGTTGGAATTCTCTGCGGGGCTTTTAATGGGTTTACAATTACGGTGTTGGGAATTATTCCTTTTATTGCAACGCTTGGCACCAATAGTATTATGCGGGGATTGATTTATGTCATATTAAATGGAATTCCACTTTCGGCATCATCCGCTGGCGAAGCATTTACGTGGATTGGACAAGGAAAGTTGGGGGGATGGCTGCCTTATCCAGTATTATTTATGGCCATTATTGCGGTGCTTGCAACAATTATTTTGACAAAGTCAAGATTTGGCAGGACTATTTTTGCCATAGGAAGCAATGAGGGAGCGGCATTTTTGTCAGGCATTAAGGTTAATGCAACAAAGTTTAAAGTGTATCTGCTTTGTGGTTTTTTATCCTCTGTTGCAGGAATTATCCTGACTTCCAGAGTGGCTTCTGCATCTCCCACAGCCGGACAGGGGGATGAAACCTTTGCAATTGCTGCCGCAGTCATTGGCGGAGCCAGTATGTCAGGAGGAAAAGGCAATATGCTCGGAACGATTATTGGAGCATTTATTATTGGTATTTTAAATAACGGATTAAATTTAATTGGATTGAGCTCGTTCTGGCAGCAGGTAGCCGTTGGTTGTGTCATTATTTTGGCAGTATTTTTGGATGTTGTACGAGTAAGGTTCAAGAATCAGTAAGTGGGGGGAATTTAAGTTTAAAGGTAATGTTATTCAAAATAAAATCAAATAAAAGAAGGAGTGTAGCAAATGGGTAAGATGAAAAAAATGAAAGCAATGGCATTAACCGGTCTTGTGGCAGCTGCGTTAATGGGATGTGGAAGCCCTGATACAGGAAGCAGTTCGATCAAGGCAGAAAGCAAGACGGAGGAGAAACAGGAAACTGGAAAGACAGAAGAAACAAAAACAGCCAATTCAGAAAAGACCATGACAATTGGCCTGATTCCACAGTCTACGCTGTTTGTATTTTATGATTATGTTCAGAAGGGCGCCAATGATGCGGCGGCTGAGGCCGGATATAAGATTAATTACCAGGGCACCACAACGGATACGGATGGAACCGGGCAAAGAAAAATTGTAGAAGATATGCTTGTAACGGGAATTGATGCACTGGCAATTTCCGCAACAAATGCGGATGCGGTCAGTGATTTGCTTAAGTCTCTGGATATTCCGGTTATAGCCTGGGACTGCGGTTTGGATTCTTCTGTTTGCACTACCAGCGTTTCCGTAGACCATTATAAAGCGGCAGGAGAAGTGGCAGATTATGTGATTGAGCATAGTCCGGAAGGCGGAAAATTTGCTGTGATTTCCACGAATGCAGGAAATGCGGTTATTCAGCAGCGGGAAAAGGGATTTATGGACAAGCTGGCAGCAGCGGATGGATTTGAATGCATTGGGCCGTTTTACACCGATGGTGACTTGGAAAAAACTGCGAATACAACTCAGGATTTACTCATGGAAAATGCGGATCTGAAAGGTATATTTATGGTAAACGAAGGCACAACAGAAGGTGCCTGCCAGACAATTAAGAATGAAAAGAGAGAGGATCTGCTGGTATTTGGTTATGATACATCGGAATCTTTGATCAAGTATGTATATGACGGAGTTTTAGACGGAATGGTTTCTCAAAATCCATACGGCCTTGGATATAATTCTGTAAAGCAGGCAATTGCAGCGGCAGAAGGGCAGACCGACTTTCCGGAATTTATTGAAAATGCTTCTGTGCTGGTGACATCTGATAATATTCATGACAAGGATATTATTAAGATTCTGGATCCCCTTGGAACAATGAACCTGCAGTAAGAACAGTGAGATGAGGCAATGTGATTATGAATTGTGATTTGGTAATTACCAATGGGCTTTTGGTGCTGGAAGATGAAGTGGTCCGAAAAAATATCGGGATTTGTGATGGGAAAATATCATCAATTTTTGATGAGGGCTTCTGTGAAACGGATTGTATTCAGGCAAAGCAGACGCTGGATGCAAAAGGGCGTTATGTGATGCCTGGAGCAATTGATACGCACACTCATTTTTTTGAGCCTGGGGCGGATTACCGGGAAGATTTTGCCCATGGAACCAGAGCAGCGGCCAGCGGAGGGTTTACCTGTATCATGGAAATGCCCAATAGCAATCCGGCAGTGGTTGATGCAGATACATTTTATTTGAAAAAACAACTGGCAGCGAAAGGTGCTGTTGTGGATTATGCAATCTGGGCAGGTGCAACGGCAGATAACCAGGGGAATCTGGAGAAATTAAAAGATCTGGGATGTGTGGCGTATAAGGCATTTACTTTGGATGCTGGCCCAACATTTCCTTACCTGAATACAGAGATGGAAATGGAAGCCATGCAGAAGATATCAGGACTTGACAGAGTTTTTGGATTCCATGCAGAGGACCCGATTGTTATTACAGAGCTGGCAAAACGATACTGCAACCAGCCGTGGAATCTTGAACTTCACGATCAGGCACGGCCTTATTATGCGGAACTGGCTGCAATTAATCAGATTATTCTGTTCTCAAAGGAAACCAGTTGTCCGGTGCATATCTGCCACCTGTCTATTCCGGAAGGGGCGGAGTTAATTGCAAAGGCAAAACAGGAGGGCGTGAATATCACAGCGGAAAGCTGCTCCCATTATTTTCTCCTGAATGTGGAGGATGATGCAAAGTACGATACATATGCCTTAATTCAGCCCCCGCTTCGGAAAAAAGAGCGGATGGAAAAGTTGTGGGATTATTTGTTTGACGGATCTATCGATTACCTTGGAACAGATCACGCTCCTTATACGGCAGAGGATAAGGAGCCGGAAGATGGGGACAAATGGAAGGTAATCGGCGGCACGCCCTCCATTGATGTGGCATTTCCTCTGATGTTTGATGAGGCAGTTTTGAAACGGGGAATGAGTCCGGTTCAGTTTGCCAAATTAAGCGCAACCAATGCTGCAAAAAGGTTTAAACTGTATCCGCAGAAAGGAAGTATCCGAGTCGGAGCAGATGCAGATATTACAATCGTTGATTCACATTTTCCCTGGAAGATTGATCGCAGCAAAAGTTTTTCCAAAACCAGGAGTGAAAAGTTTCCTTATCAGGGAAGGTTGGTAAATTGTAAGGTGATGGCTACGATAGTGAGAGGAAAGGTTGTATTTGATCATGATACAATTATGGTAAAAGGTGGTTATGGGCAGTTTGTTAGGCCGCAGCAATAAACAGTTGGCAGGAGGCAGTTTATGAAAATTAATGCGGAAAGATTATGGGACAGGGAACAGGAAGTTGGTGAATACGGGAGAGATCCAAGAGGTGGAATCAGCCGTTTTGCATGGACGCCGGAATATCGGGAAGCGGCAATTCTTTTAATTAAATGGATGGAAGAGGCCGGGCTAAAGGTGAGGGTGGATACCGTAGGAAATATTTATGGGCGATATGAAGGAACGAAAGATTTGCCCCCGGTCTTGACCGGCTCTCATTTTGATACGGTACCCATGGGAGGTAAGTACGATGGGCTGGCAGGGGTTATGACGGCATTGGAGGCTCTTGAGACAATGAGAGAAGCCGGCTATAAGCCCAAACGCCCGATTGAAATGATCGCATTTATTAATGAAGAAGCAAGTCAGTTTTTAGGCGGCCATTTTGGAAGCAAGGCAATTTGCGGAATGCTGCCCCATGATTTTGCATCTGTATCTGTGGACCGGAATACCGGGAAAACGATGAAAGAGGCTATGTTGGAATACGATATGGGCTTGGAGCCGGATAACTTTGAAGGTTCATTCATTAAGAAAGAAGATTATTTTGCCTTTATTGAGCTCCATATTGAGCAGGGGAAATATTTGCTTAAAAAAGGATTGCCTGTGGCGGTTGTGAATGACATTGCTGGCATTCACCAATTCTATATCACATATTATGGTGAATCCGCGCATGCAGGCGGCATGGCAATGGAAGACAGACACGATGCTTTTGCGGCAGCAGCAATGACAGCCTGCGAAGTGGAACGGCTTGCGCTGGAATCCGGTTCCCCAACCAGAGGAACAGTAGGATACTTAAAGGTTGAACCAAATGAGCATAATATAGTGGCTAATAAAGTTACATTTTCAGTGGACTTCCGGGAAGTGGAAGATGATATATGGAAGCAGCTGTATGATAATTTGATAGAGTTTGTGGAAAAGCAGTGTGAGGAGAGGGGGCTGACTTATAAGGTAAAGTCCACAATCAGCACGGCACCGTGTCATTGCCATCCAAGGCTGAAAGAAATAATTGCAGAAAGTGCGGATAAACATGGAATCCCCCATATGAATATGGTAAGTTACCCGGCCCATGATGCAATGCAGATGGGGAGGTTATACCCAATGGCAATGATATTCCTGCGCAGTTCTAATGGCGGGGTCAGCCATTGTCCGGAAGAGCTTACAACAAAAGAAGATTTGGCAGCAGGAGCCCAGGTGCTTTGCGAGACCTTGCAGAGACTTTGTGAATTGGAAGAAATATAATTTAAGAGGGAAAGGAAACAGAAATGAAAGCAGAGAAAATTACTACAAGGAAGGCACCTGAGCCGGGAGGCTGGTATTCTCAGGCATTTCGGGCAGGAGATTTGGTGTATACAGCTGGCATAACTGCCCATGATCCGGTAACAAGGCAGCTTGTTGCACCGGGGGATATTGTAGAACAGACCCGTCAGGCTCTGAGAAATCTTGAGCAGATTCTGCTGGAAGCAGGGTCCGATCTGGAGCATGTAATTAAAACCTTGGTATTTGTTGCGGATATTGATCAGTTTCATGTATTCAATGAGGCTTATAAGGAGTTTTTTCCGGAAAACCCGCCCGCCAGAAGTACTATGGAGATTGGAAAGTTTAACAATGGAGTTATGATTGAAATTGAAGCGGTAGCGACAGTAGTCTGAATTTTTGGAGCAGTGATGTGTAATTAGAAACGAGGCATGGATAATAAGTTGACAAAAGACTGGAAAGGCGGTTTCCGTACCGCTTACTGGTCTTTTGCTATTTCCCAGGTTTACGAATTTGTTTTTTGTTTTAAATTTTTGAAGAAAAGTCCGTAGTTGAACTTCGGAATGAGGTAGAATATTGGCAGTTGATATGATAAAATGGGACTATTAAACAACGATGATATTTTTATAACCTTCATAAAAAGAGATAATGGCATGAACAAACTTTTAATAGTTGACGGACTTAATTTACATTTTCAAATGTTTTTTGGTATGTCGTCAAGAATAATAAATACTGATGGTAAAGCAATACAAGGTGTATTAGGTTTTGTTGGCGCTTTAATAAAGATAATTAAAATGATAAATCCTACAAACCTTGTTGTGTTATTTGATGGTGAACATGAAAACGATCGGACAGAACTGCTTGCTGACTATAAAGCAAACCGCATCGATTATTCACAAGTTGCTGATGAAAAAAATCCGTTTTCACAGCTTAATGATGTTTACACTGCTCTCACATTTATGAGGATTAGGCATACAGAAGTGGAAGAACTTGAGGTAGATGATGTTGTTGCAAGTTATACACATAAATATGGTAATGAGTGTCAAATTACGATTGCTTCGTTTGATAGCGACTTTTTTCAGTTGTTAAGTGAGAATGTGAGTGTCCTGCGTTACCGCGGTGACAAAACTATCATTTGCGACACAACGTATTTGAAAAATAAGTATGGTATTTATCCTTGGCAATATGCTGATTTTAAGTCACTAACTGGTGATGGCGCGGACAACATTAAAGGAGCGGATAAAGTAGGACCGAAAACGGCATCGAAACTTATAAATCAGTTCGGAAGTCTGCAAGAAATAATTGTTCATGCAGAAAAGATCGACAAGCCATCAATCAAAGAGTCAATTATACGCAATAGCTGCCGTTTAGAGAACAATTATAAACTGATAAAACTTGATGACAGAGCCAATATACCGTTCAAACTTAATGAACTGGCCTATATGTATGATGGTATTAATACAATTGATGTTCTTAAAGGTATTGGACTAAGATAATCCTGCATATTGCCCAGGTTTTTAGTAAGAGCGGATAACTATTTTTCCGTAAGCAGGTTATTCTGTGCAGTGGAAGGTTGGAAAAAACTTTTGAATTAGTAAGACGCAGGTAATTTATAAAATAGATTGGAGGAATACTATGCAATACGGGCCTGATCCCAATGTTATATATCCCAATGAAAAAATAAAGAGTGTTTGTTACATCAAAAATGTAATTACCCGCTCTAATATTATTGTTGGAGATTATACCTATTATGATGATCTGAATGGAGCTGAAAATTTTGAGGAACATGTCACTCATCATTATGAATTTCTGGGTGATAAGCTTATTATTGGCAAATTCTGTGCCATGGCTAGAGGAATTGAGTTTATAATGAACGGTGCAAATCATAGGATGTGTAGTGTCACGACCTATCCGTTTAATATCATGGGTCATGGGTGGGAAAAGTGTACTCCATCCCTGGAAGACTTGCCGCTGAAAGGCGACACTGTTGTAGGGAATGATGTATGGATTGGACAGAATGTTACCGTTATGCCGGGAGTCCATATTGGTGACGGTGCGATTATTGCGGCCAATTCTGTTGTGGTAAAAGATGTGCCGGCTTATCACATTGTGGGAGGAAATCCTTGTAAGATTATTAAGAAAAGATTTGATGATAAGCTGATTGATTATCTTATTGATTTGAAGTGGTGGGACTGGCCTGCGGAAAAAATCTTTAATAATCTTGAGGCCTTATGCAGTGGTGACTTAAGTAAAATCACGAATATTCAGTAAGCATGGAATACGTATTCTATATGGGCGAAAAGGAGTACAAGCAGGAAAGTTTATTTAATAATAAATTAGATTATAAGGAGAAAATGCTATGAATGATTACACACCTGTATATAATGCAGCTAAAAATGCCGGATTTAAAGATTGGTTTTATGGGTAATACGAAAGTAATATAAAGTATTTTGATTGAAGTGACAATATAAAAATCATAGTGCTCTGTTGATACATTTAGGTATAACATTGAACGGGAATGGACCAAGAAAAAGAGATGAGATAGAAAGTTAATAAACTTGGGAGGGGCTAGCGTGCATAAGATAATAGATGAGTCAGGACAGATTTATTCATTGTTTCATTATGAGAGGGAAGCGGATTTTGAAAGAATGATTGTCCAAAACGCCGATACTATTTTAGGCGCTGAGGGATTATATTTTGACATTAAGAAATTGATTGGAAAACCCAAAAAGGGGGCTTCCATACCAGATGGTTATTATCTGGATCTCACTTTTCATAATGACCCTAAATTATATTTGGTAGAAATTGAATTAAAGAGTCATGATGTTTATGGACATATCGGAGAACAGATCTTACGCTTTGGTATTTCCAGTGAAATGGATAAGTATAAAATGAAAAACATTTTACTGGATAGTATTGGCTCAGATGATGAAAAGAAAGGGAAATTAAATGCCTTTTTAAAAAGATCCAAATATAATAATGTGAATGAATTGCTGGATCAGGTGATTTTTGATAATCGCCCCTCTGCTATTATTGTAATTGATGAGGCAACAGAGGAATTGAATCGCGTAATGGCCCAGCTAACCATGGCAACGGAAGTAATAGAGGCCCAGACCTATGTATAGGGTGATAAAAAGCTGCATCGTTTTACACCCTTTAAAGAAGATATACTTGAAGACCTTCCGACTGTAGAGGATGCGGATCAGTTGGATACAATTATTGTTCCGGACAGAGATGATGGATTTCAGGAGGAGTTTATTAAAAATAACCGTTGGTATGCCATTCGAATATCCAGTGCTATGATTGATAAGATCAAATATATAGCAGCTTATCAGGTGGCGCCTGTTTCTGCCATTACATATATGGCGGAGGTTGCTTGGATTGATAAATATGAAGACAGTAATAAATATATTGTATATTTTAAAGAAGGCTCTTTAAAAAAGATTAACTCGGTGGGTCTTGGAGAAAAGAGGGCTTTGGCACCTCAGGGACCGAGATATTCGTCCAGCAGGATTATTTTGGAGGCAAAAACTTTGAATGATATCTGGGGATAAATGGAAAGACAGGTAACCAGATTATATTAACTAATGGTTATGGAGCAGTGATTACTCATGTAGAATCAGAACATTTAGCATAAGTACCCATCCCGGCACGCCAAACTCTTTTTTTCCTACGTTTTTCAGGCAATCTCCAGTTCAAATCGGGTTGCTATCTCTTGACAAAAGCCTCAGAAAACTTGGAGAATCAAGAGTTTCTGAGGTTTTTCCACCATCATGACCTTTCGCAACTGCATTTCAAATGCCATCTTGCATTTTACCCCAGGATAAGATAAGATAAAAATAATTTGTTAAAACCTATGATGCAGAACGAAAGGAGTAAATAAAATATGGCCAGTATACGGGATGTTGCGTTAAAGGCTGGAGTTGGAATAGGGACGGTTTCCAGGGCTTTGAATGGAACTGGTTATATAGCAGAAGAGACGAAGAAAAAGATTCTTGATGCAGTGAAGGAACTGGAGTATGTGCCCAATGAATTGGCTCAGAATCTTTATCGTAGGCGTTCCGGTTTTGTAGGGGTCATGGTTCCGGACTTGGAACATCCTTTTTTTGCAGGTTTGACTAAATACATAGAGATTGAACTGTATAAACATGGCTATAAGTGTATGATCTGCGGTGTTGATGAGAAGTTCCTAAAGCAGGAAGAATATCTGGAGATGCTGCAAAGAAATGTTATGGATGGGCTGATCAGCTGTGTAGATATGGCTGTGGATACGGATATAAGTAATATACGGCGTCCGATTGTATGTATGGATAGAAGCTGGGGATCTGATGTCGCCAATATTCATTCAGACCATCGCCGGGGAGGCCGGATGGCAGCGGAATCACTATTAAGAGGAGGCTGCCAAAAGGTGGTGCAATTCATGCCCATGCCATATGATAATTGGTGTTTTTTGGAAAGGCATAAAGCGTTTCGGGAAAGGATGGAAGAGGACGGACGGAATGTTCTGGAAGTATATACTCCCAGAGACCGTATGGTTTTCGAATACAGCGAATGGGTGAAACGGGAGTGTATCAGGTTTATTGAATATGCCGATGGTATTTTCGCCGATGATATTGCGGCCATTACCTGCCTGAAGGTAGCTGCAGAATACCGGATTGATGTACCTGGAAGGCTTAAAATCATAGGGTATGACGGAATACCTCTTACCAGAATCATACACCCCACCATTACAACCATATGCCAGAATCTTCCGGAAATAGCGAAACGGTGTGTAAATACCATTATGCAGGAAATAGAAGGTGCCAAGCATATAGAGCTGGACCAGATTGTGAATGTAAGTCTCCAGGAAGGAGGAACTGTTTAAGCGGACAGGGAAATAAAATAGAAAGTATGGCGGTATGCCCTATATAATTCAGTATACAGTTTTTATATAGTGAAAGCCGCCCCATGAAGAAGTTAGTCCATTTCTTCGTGGGGCGGCTTTTCTTTTTGCTTTTTGTATGTGCCAGAATTGATTGGCTGGAAATGAAAAGCTATGATACCAGATTCAAAATATAAACGGGATATAGAGCTGACATAAACAAAGGAATAAAGCAGGGGTGTGAAACAGTGGTAAGAAACAAAGTTAAGAATGGATATAAGAAATAGTAGTAAAAAACAGTAGTAAGAAACAGTAGTAAAAAGCAAAAGTAAGAAACATAGGCATGAAACAGAAACATGGAACAGAAACATGGAACAAGATAGTAAAATTGGGATATGGAACAAAATGTGGAACAAATGGGCGAAATACAGTCACAGAACAGTCATATGAAGAATAACAAGAATAGCAAAAAGACTCTGAATTCCCAAACGCACCCTTTGGTTATTGTTGAAATGCACAAGTAAAGTGAGAATTAATTAGCATTAATCCATAAATATAATTTTTATTTTACAGACATATTGATATTTTGTACAATTTAAACTATAATACAAAATGTGGAACGGGTTTCACATAAATAATATTACAAAAGCTATCCCATACAGGGGATATGTGCAGGCTGCTGAGGGGAAAAGAAACCGCTATCCATTCATAGTTCCGTAAAAGGAAAGGAGGAGGAATTAAGTATGAGGAAAAGTCGTAAAGAAACAAAAGTCATGCTGAAAAGCAAAAGGGATTTTAAAGGGAGTCTGCAGAAAGCGTTGGCCTGCTGGCAGTTGTATGTGCTTTTGATCCCTGCTTTGATCTGGCTCGCAGTGTTTGCTTATTATCCTATGTATGGGTTGATTATTGCCTTTAAGGATTTCAAGCCAAGAGTGGGGATTCTCTACAGTCCCTGGGCGGTGCCGCTGTTTAAACATTTTCAGACGTTTTTCAGCACCAGCATTGCAATGACTGCAATTAAGAATACGGTTGCCATCAGTTTACTGAGTCTGGTAATCGCATTCCCAATACCTATCGTCTTTGCTCTTTTGCTGAATCAGATCACCCAAAATGGAGCAAGAAAGACAATTCAGACGATCTCTTATGCACCTTACTTTATGTCTAACGTAGTTGTAGTAAGCATTATTACTGTTCTGTTTTCAGCAAATGGTCTGGTAAACAACTTAATCAGAGGTGCAGGGGGACAGGAAATCCTGTTTACCAGCTCCGCCGAATGGTTCCGGACTTTGTTTATCGGATCAAACATCTGGCAGACCATGGGATTTAATGCCATCATATTCATTGCGGCATTGATAGGAATCAGCCCTGACTACTATGAAGCAGCAATTATTGACGGAGCTTCTAAGTTTCAAAGGGTATTGTACATAGACATCCCCCTGATTCTGCCTACGATCATTTTGATGCTGATTCTGACAGTAGGAAATATTATGAACGTAGGTTATGAGAAGGCGTTCCTGATGCAAAATGGCACCAACACGGTAGTGAGCGAATTGATTTCTACCTATGTGTACAAAGTCGGCTTGAAAAGCGCGCAGTACAGTTTTGCTACTGCGGTCGGATTATTTAATGCGCTGGTGAATTTCGTTATCCTGCTGATTGCAAACTTTGTTTCCAAGAAAACCAGTGATATCAGCATCTTCTAAAGGTGAGGGGGATTAAGGATGAATGAAAAAAAGAATAAGATGAAGTTATCAGCAGGTGACAGAATATTTGTGGCAGTGAATGTGACTGTGATGCTGCTTGTATGTATCGTAATTGTGTATCCCCTTTACTACGTGGTGCTGGCTTCCTTTACGGATCCGGTCATTGTAAACTCCGGTAAACTGCTCCTGTTTCCGGAATCCCTGTACTTAGATGGCTATAAGAAAACATTGAGCTATGCACCCATCTGGAGCGGATATTGGAACACGATTAAATACACGGTGGTAGGCACCGTAGTATCCCTTATTGCTACCATTCCGGCAGGATATGCGCTTTCAAGAAAGGATCTGGTAGGAAACCGGGTGCTGATGTTCCTGTTTACGTTTACCATGTTTTTCAGCGGCGGTATCATACCTTTATATTTGACCATTTCTCAGCTGAAGATCTACAACACGATCTGGGCCATGGTATTTCCTGTGGCTGTATCAGCCTACAACTTAATTGTATGCCGCTCTTTCTTTGAAAGCGGAATTCCCACGGAACTTTTAGAAGCAGCGAAGTTAGATGGATGCAGCGATTTCGGATTCTTTTTCAGGATCGCCCTCCCTCTATCCAAGACCATAATCGCAGTTATCACGCTGTTTTATGCGACAGCCATGTGGAATCAGTTTTTCAATGCGCTGATGTTCCTGGGGGATGAGAATAAAATGCCTTTGCAGGTGGTATTAAGGAATCTGGTGCTGATGAATCAGGCCGGAAACGTAGGAGCTTCTGCGGCAGAGCTGGTGGCAAAGCAAAAGCTTGCGGAGCAGTTAAAGTATTGTATTGTTGTTGTCTCAGCATTTCCGTTGCTGGCCGTATACCCATTCCTGCAAAAATACTTTGCAAAGGGCGTTACCATTGGTGCGGTGAAAGGATAATGGAACATGGTATAAAAGCAAAATAAATATTATTTTAAGAGGAGGAATAAATATGAAAAGAAAAATGGCAGCAGGCATTCTTTCCGTGGCAATGGCAGCATCTTTGCTTTCCGGATGCGGCGGATCCAAAGGCAGCAGCAGTACGGTTGATGCGGAAAAAGGAGCAGTACAACTGACGGCAGAGGAGCAGGAAGCCGTTGATGAAGGTATTATTCAATTGGATGGTTCTCTTCCTATTATCAAAGATCCTGTTAAGTTTGAGGAGAAATACGGTAAAATCAAAGTGTTAAACGTTGGTGACGCCCAGCGTGTAACAAAACCTGAAGACATTGAAATAGTAAAGAAATGGGCGGAAGATACAGGAGTATCCTTTGAATGGACAACCATCCCACCTGAAAATGCAGGAGAAAAAATCAACTTAATGCTGACTGCCGGCAATGAACTTCCTGACGTGTTCTGGAACTTTGAAGGTTCTCAATCAGGAATTACAGTTGCCCAATATGCAGATCAGAACATTTTTCTTCCAACAGAAACAATTGTAAAGGATTACATGCCAAATTTAAAGAAAATCCTGGATGAAAATCCATCTTACATGATGGAAGTACAGAGCCCGGATGGGCATATGTACGGCTTTCCCTGGATCGAGCAGATGAAAGGCTTAATTCTGACTCCCGGGCCATTCTTGATTAACAAGACCTGGCTGGACAAGGTAGGAAAAGACGTGCCGACAACCGTGGATGAATGGGTAGACTGCCTGAAAGCATTCCGTGACGCCGGTGATTTAAATGGAAACGGCAAAGCGGATGAGATCCCAATGGCATGCTGGTTTGGCCAGCATAATCAGGATGGATTCGGTTCTTATAACCTGTTTTACAGATTTACCGGTGCTTTTGGAAATGCAGATTCTTACTGCG
Organism: Lachnospiraceae bacterium; assembly: GCA_902363835.1. Taxonomy (GTDB): domain Bacteria; phylum Bacillota; class Clostridia; order Lachnospirales; family Lachnospiraceae; genus Lacrimispora. The sequence continues at coordinate 139,578 of CABJBM010000011.1, read as the reverse complement.
GCGGCAATCCATACGCTGACCACTTGAGAATTATTGACGGTAAGGTAACCTTTACTGCAATGGATGAATCCATTAAGAAAACAGCAGAATTCTTTAACATGCTTTACAAAGAAGGATTATTATGGAACGGTTCTTTTGAAAATGCGGAAAGCGCTGCATTTAAGAGCTCTCTGATTAAAGAAGATGTAGCAAGAATCGGTTCTTTCGGTGTTTGGGCAGATCAGGAAATCGTAAACTTAGATGTGCATGATGAATACGTTCCCCTTCCAAGATTAGAGGGAGAAGCAGGAAAGATCGGCTTTGCCTTAAACCAGTCAGAAATGCAGGATTCTTCTATAGGTGCCATTACAACAGACTGCAAATTCCCTCACCTGGTGGCAAGATTCTATGACTATATCTATGGCAACCCGGACATTTCTATCCAGACCAACTGGGGTGCAATGGGATACAATTATGTAAAAGATGACCAGGGAATCATGGAAACACCTTTGGATGACAATGGCCATATCATAACTCAGGATCCATGGACAGACTTTGGCCAGCAGCGTGCCAATACAACAATTACCCGTACCCCAATGGCAGTATTAAACAGTTATTATGACACAGTCGTAAAATATACGTTTGATGCGGTAAAGCTTTATGAATATCAGGTAGTTAACGGCAAAGAAGATATTTTGAAGGAATATGAGACAATTCCAAAAGTAATGATGACAACTGACGAAATCTCAAGACTTGCACAGGTTCAGCCTACCGTTTCCAATATTGTGGATCGTTACATTGCAAAATGGATTACAGAAGGCGTAGATGATGCAGGCTGGACAAGTTATAAGAATGAACTGGAATCAGCCGGAGTGAAAGACATTGTTGATATTTATCAGGGCGCTGTAGACAGAGCAAAGAATGCTGTAAAATAATAAAAATTAACAGGGCTGCCACACAGGATAGACTGTACGGCAGCCTCTGCTATATTGCTAGGAGGATAAGACATGAGTACAAAGGGTGTGCGTAATTTCAGGCCAAAGGTACATTTCACACCGCCAAAAAACTGGAGCAATGATCCCAACGGAATGGTCTATATGGACGGTTTGTGGCATCTTTATTATCAGAATCATCCGGAACAGCCTGCCTGGGGACCGATGCACTGGGGCCATGCTGTCAGCAGGGATCTGCTGCACTGGGAACATCAGCCAATCGCACTGCATCCAGATGAACTGGGATATATCTTTTCAGGAAGCATGGCTTATGATAAGGAAAATACATCTGGCTTTGGCAAGGAGGGGGAGGTTCCCGTGGTGGCAATGTACACCAGCCACCGCCCGGAGGATGGGCATGAGTGCCAAAGCATTGCTTACAGCCTGGATGGAGGATTTCATTTTGAAAAATATTATGGCAATCCTGTTATTGATAATCCCGGCCTGACAGATTTCAGAGATCCTAAAGTGTTCTGGAATAAGAAGCGGAAATGCTGGAGCATGATTCTGGCGGCCAAAGATTGTGCTTATATTTATGCCTCCCCGGACTTAAAAAACTGGGAAAAGACAGGTGAGTTCGGCAGAGAAGAGAATCGGGTTGAAAGTACCTGGGAATGTACGGATTTGTTTCCTCTACAGACGGAAGAAGGAGAAAAGTGGGTATTGCTGGTCAGTATGATGGCACTTCCGGGAAAAAGCTGCGCCAATATCCAGTATTTTATCGGAGAGTTTGACGGAGACACATTCCGGGCCGCAAAGCAGGGAGAGGAACCTCTTTGGCTGGATTTTGGATTTGACAATTATGCCGGGGTTACTTTTCACAATTATGATAAACCAATTTATTTAGGCTGGGGAGTCAGCCCGGAATACGCCAACCAGGTACCTACAGGAGAATTTGCAGGATTGATGACTATGGCCAGAGAGCTTTCCCTGATAAAGACGGAAAGAGGTTACCGCCTGGCGGCAAAGCCTTTTGGATTGGATCATTTGCGTGCTGTTTCTTACCCTGTTGCTGATGGAGATTCATTAATCAGTGAACGCTTTGGATTGAAGGTGCAGGGCCAATCCGGAAAGATAGCATTTTCAAATGAAAAGAAACAGGAGTTGGTAATTGAGATCAGAGAAGATGTGATCAGAATTGACCGGTCCCGGGCGGGAGCCTGGGATTTCTCGGAAAAGTATTGTGATAAGCTTCATTCCGTAGGTGAAGCAAAGCGCCTTTTAAGCGGAGATGTTGATATGGAACTATTGCTTGATGTTTCTTATCTGGAAGTATTTGCGGACAAGGGACTGGAAACGGCATCTATGACAGTGTACCCGGATGTCCCTTATGAGAAAATCTCCATACAAGGGGATTTGATGGTGCAGATATACCAGCTTCAGTAGCCAAAATAGACTGAAAAAAGGAGGAATACCATGAGCACAAAAGGAATAAGAGATTTTCGGCCCAGGATTCATTTTACTCCAGCCGATAACTGGATGAATGACCCTAACGGTATGGTGTACATAAACGGGACGTATCATTTCTGCTATCAGAAATACCCATCTGATACCGTATGGGGCCCAATGCACTGGGGGCATGCGGTGACAAAGGATCTGCTGCACTGGGAGCATCTCCCTATGGCGCTGTATCCGGATGAACTGGGGTATATCTTTTCGGGCAGCAGCGTTTACGATAAGTATAACACCTCGGGTTACGGAACAAAGGAAAATCCCCCTATTATTGCCGTTTATACCAGCCATAATAATGAGACGGGACTGGAGCAGCAAAGCATTGCTTACAGCGTTGATGGGGGAAAGCATTTTGAGAAGTCTTATTTAAATCCGGTGATTGAAAATCCCGGCATTCCTGATTTCAGAGATCCCAAGGCATTCTGGAACCCTGTCCATCGCTGCTGGAGCCTGGTGTTGGCGGCCCAGGACCGGGTTTGCTTTTACAGTTCCCAGGATCTGAAGAAATGGGAAAAAACAGGAGAATTCGGCCCTGAAGGCAACTATGGGAAAGGTGTATGGGAGTGTCCGGATTTATTTCGGATCAGGCATAAGGATCAGGTATTCTGGATTTTGGTAGTGAGTATGACCAAGACGGATGAGAATCGCTGCAGGACCCAGTATTTTATCGGGGACTTTGATGGGGACAAGTTCATCTGTACTCATCCGGCAGATGAGGTGCTTTGGCTGGATGACGGCTTTGATAATTATGCTGGTGTTACGTTTCAGAATTATGATTCTCCCCTGTTTATGGGCTGGGCCATGAATTGGGCCTATGCATCCATGGTTCCTACCAATGAATTCTGTGGTCAGGCGACTCTGGCAAGAAGCTTGTCCATTTGTGAAACAAAGGAGGGATACCGGCTGGCCGGTCATGCGGAAGGTCTTGATAAGTTCCGGCATATGGCATATCCGGTTAACAGCGGTGCGCATCTGCTGACAGAAACCTTTGGCTTGAAAATCAAAGGAGAGGGAGAGGGAAGGATCTATCTGGCAAACAGCGAAGGACAGAGGCTGGAGATTGAGGTAACAGAAGATACCATAACTGTGAATCGGACGATTGCCGGATATCGGGAGTTTGATGAACAGTTTATGACACCGGAATATTCCGTTGCCTCCGCAAAACGCCTGAAAAAAGGCAGCTGGGATCTTGAAGTGATTTTTGATGTATCTGTTCTGGAAGTATTTGCAGACGGAGGGCTTAATATGGTCACTATGGTCGTATTCCCTGACACCCCTTATGATACGATTAAATGGAAAGGCAGCCTTGAAGTATCTTTGTTTGAAATTAACTGACAGCGGAGAATGTATCATGGAGAAGCAGGTCACAATTTCCTGGTTTCCTCTTTCAGAGGTTTAAAAGTCTAAAGATTGGAAGCCGGCTTTTGTACATGATACCAAAGGCAGAGACTGATTATAAAATATGGCACCTTAAATGTCCGGTTCCGGCTCCAGGTTCCAATACATAAATATTTTTTGAATCCAATCTTATAGTTCCAGGCGGTTTCATGGGACTTAGTGGCTGAAAAAATAATTACATAATGGAACCTGGAAAAGGAACCGTCTGCCGTTGTCTGGTTCCTGATAAATAATCGATCATTTGAAAAAGCCAAAGCGGCAATTGGCTTTTTACTATCTTAACATGTTTAAGCCTTTTGATGGTTACAAAGTGCATGAGATGAGTGCTTTGGTGATGGATACAGAGTTATAAGCCACGCCTCAGCTGATGGTTTTAACCCGGCTTATCTGAAATACTGAGGAAATTGTTTTACAATTCCAAGGGCCATGATATCGGCCATTTCCAGTACGCCCCTCTCGATATCGGTAAATGTACCGACGCTGTCCTCAAAATTACCGGATAATATATGACAGAGGTCTTCTTTCAACAGTGCAAGATGGTCGCGAAGCATACTTTTCCATTCTTCTGTTGACCAATTTGGATTAATGTTTCCAAGAAAAGTTGCAATCTGATCAGCATTTTGATATAACTGTTTTTCGGCGTCCGCTGCTGCTGATGTATTTCCTGCTTTTATAGCCATGATAAAATCGTTAGCAAGTGAAAGGTGATCGTTAAGCAGCTTTTCAAAATTTGCAGCAACGTCATTTCCGTAGAAAGTCTGTAAAGCTACCTCAAAATCTTTTGGATTCTGCATAAGTCGATTGGCAACTGATTGTGCATCCGGAAGACCCATTATTATGCTCTGCATTGCCATTTTGGCCCAGTAAACATGCTGTATCCATAAAAGGCGAAGATAGTTGTTTAAATTCTGCTCTTCCTTGCTTACCCAGAGGAAAAGGGGAGGTTCTGTCGGCTCAGGCATAGGCCGTGGTATGGGCATTGGCTGAGGAGTTGGTTGTGGAGTTGGTTGTGGTGTTGGCTGAGGAGTTGGTTGCGGTGTTGGCTGTGGAGTTGGTTGTGGTGTTGGCTGAGGAGTTGGTTGTGGTGTTGGTTGTGGAGTCGGCTGTGGTGTTGGCTGAGGTATAGGCATCGGTTGCGGAGTCGGCTGAGGAGTCGGTTGTGGAGTCGGCTGAGGAGTTGGTTGTGGTGTTGGTTGTGGAGTCGGTTGTGGTGTTGGCTGAGGAGTCGGCTGAGGAGTCGGTTGTGGTGTTGGCCGAGGAGTCGGCTGTGGTGTTGGCTGAGGTATGGGCATTGGTTGTGGTGTTGGCTGAGGTATAGGCAACGGCTGAAGAATGTTATTTCGTCTCCTGGGAATACAGATCACTTGCCCGACAAGCAGATTGGCAGGATCAATACCTGGGTTTACAGCGATAATTTCTTCTGCCGTAGTTTCAAAGCGCTGAGAAATCAGCCATATTGTATCTCCGGATTCAATGACATAGGAATCAGCTTCCTCCGGGCAGAAAGCCATTTCATTGTCTTCGGTTTGTTCCTCTGGTGTAATAGCCTGAGAACGGAACCAGAAGGGTAAATTGGGCAGCTGGTACCCGGCCGGTATCCAGATCGTCTGGCCGGCCCTCAGATTATTGGGATTTAATCCGGGATTCAGGACCCTGATGCTTTCTACAGTGGTGCAATAACGCTGGGCAAGATTCCATAAGGTATCATTTCGCTGAATGGTATAGCTGCGGAGTCCTACGGGACAGCGGCTCGGGCGGCCTCCTGAGGAACCTCCGGAAGGTGGAGCTGGAACCGGAGGGCGGGGAGCTCTTCTTGTCGGAATACAAATGGTTTGCCCCACTGTTAAGTTATTTGGATTTAAGCCTGGATTTGCTGCCATAATTGCAGCAGTGGAGGTATAATAACGTTGTGAGATCAGCCATAGCGTATCGCCGGATCTGATGGTATAAGGAGATAGTCCTACAGGGCAAGAAGCCATAATTTTAATGCCTTTCAATAAAACAATTTGCCTTATGTTATGATAAAAAAGCAGAAAAGTACCTGTCACTCTTGACCTAATTTTAATTTATTGGGGAGACAAAATTTGCAAAGCAGGGACCTGCTTGTCAGATATGGTAATATTTATCCATTCATACGATTATGATAATAATAACACATAAAATCAATATGGCCGATACCCGTCATCTCCTTTTATATGGCATGGATCAATTAATAAGCAGATGGCTGTCGGCAGTCAGGAGGACATATGGTATTAACAGATGACTTGATTAATAATGGTTTTTCCTTACAGGATGCAGGCAAAGATGACTTGGAAAGATACATAGACATAAAAAGGGCTTGCTGCAAAAAATACTGTGAGACTGTACACAAAAAGTAACTATTTCGTTAGTGTTTCCTAGAAAGTTATACCTTTAAAGACCCTTAAATCTCCTTAAAATTTTTGAAAACTCGTTATTTTATGCACCTTTCAGCCTTAAAATTCATTAAATCGAATTAAAGCCGACTAACGAAGCAAAACGCAACTGAGTATTAAATTTTTTATCACTAACGAAATTTGATGAAATGTTTAAAAAGTCCGTAAAACATGTTTAAATCAATGTTTAACGGACTTTTCTTATGTTTTTTTATAAGGAATGACTAACGAAATACTAAGGAACCAAAAAATGTATAAATATACAATATAAATGACTTATATGCATTTATAATTTTAAATCTTTTTCATATTGTGATAAGTAACAGGTTAATGCTTCCTTAATGTTTTCATCTATTATTTTTATTCCATCTTCTGTGCCTGTTTTATACTTTAGTAAAGACTTGTAATTACTATCAGATATGTTTTTAAGCATGTATGAATTATAAGTAATTTGTTCAAGAGATTTCATAACACAGGACATTTTATCTAAGTACCTACTTTTGTTTTCTTCGTCTAATCCCTTCATGGTGATAATACTGACAAAGTTAGAAAATGCAGTAACTACATTTTTAAGGTCATCTCCATTTAAATTATAGATTACTTGTTCTAAAAAGGATTTCATTACATCATATTTTGATTTTATTCCATCGTCAGAAAAGTCATCAAATGATTTACCTGTAACAAAGACCTCCCCTATCCCTTCTAATAACCATTCTTCATTCACACCAAATTTGTAACACACTAATTTAGACAATGACAAAGAAGGATTATCCTTTCCATTTTCTATACCTGATATGTGCGTTCTAGATATTCCCACTTCATTAGAAAAGTCCTTTTGATTAAACCCTAGCAAATCTCTTAATTCCTTGAATCGTTCATTTATAGTAGACATGATATACCTCCCGAAATATTCCGACCTTTTTATGCTTGACAATGTCGGTTTCCGACATTATAATATAAGTAGCTACATTAATTATACTAAAAAATCAAGAAAAATCAATGGCTAGGAGGTGCAGAGATGTCAAGACGTATGACGCTAGATAAAAAGAGTCCTTTTGGAAGACTTGTTGTCATCAGGCTGAAAGAGATGGATAAAAGTCAAAAATACCTAGCTCAAGAAGCTGGTCTCTCGGAACTCTATGTATATCAGCTTCTTAAAGGTAAATACAATCCATCTTTAAGAACTGTATATGAAATATCAAAAGTGACTGGCTTAGACGTTGAAGAATTAATGAAAGCAGTATTTGAAAAAAGTTAGGCGGTGAAATCCTTTGATATGGTTAAAGGTTAAGGAAGTAGCAAAACTACTGAGAAAAACTGAAAGAGCGATACAATTAAATATAGAAAACTATGAGTATCGCCATATTAAAGGAAAAGGAAGGGGCGGTATTCAAATAGAAATCGCTCTGGAAAGTCTTCCGCAGGAAGCACAGAACAGATATAACAACATTCAGGAAGAAATCACATATAAAGAGATTACACAATTTTCAGGAAGACAGCGAGAAGAAGCCAATTTCAAGGCATTGATTGTTGAAAATTATAGGAAGTCGCAATTATCTCCTGATGAATTCGTGAAGACCTTTAATCAGAATAATCCTGATGACATGATTACAAAGACACAGCTTTTCAGATGGCAACGCAAATACAAAGCTGGTGATGTGGCTGACCTGATAGACAAAAGGGGCGGTTACAACCGAGGACAGATAAATATATCTGATGATGCATGGAATTACTTCTATGCCCTGTATATGACATTGCAGAAAAGGACAGTACAACGCTGTTGGGAAAAGACCCAAGAAGTATATAATGATATTCCGTCTGTATCGGTATTTGAACGAAAAATAGCTACCATTCCAAAACTGGTCATGATTTATTACCGGGAAGGAGAAAAGGCTTTTCGTGATAATCTTCCGTCTATGGAAAGAAGCAGGCTTGACATCAATTCCAATGATATCTGGTTTTCTGACCACCATTTGGTTGATGCCGCAGTTATTAATAATCGGGGCAGGGTATTCAGACCTTGGCTCACCGTATTCTTTGATGCACGTTCTAACAAGGTAATATCATTTATTGTAAGGGATAAATCAGCAGATGCCACTGTCGTTAAACAATGTTTACGCTTAGGCATGGAAGGGCATGGAGTCCCAAACGAAGTCTATTTTGATAATGGAAAGGATTACAGGGAGAAATCATTTAATGCAGATTTTCCTATTTCCTTAGTAAAACAATTGGGAATCGGAACCATATATGCTAGTCCATACCATGGACAGGCAAAAACGGTAGAACGGTTCTTTGGAACTTTTGAAGACAGGCTTTGTAAGTTCCTCCCTACTTATTTAGGAAAAGATGCAAAACAAAGACCAGAAAATATGCGTGTCATGTTTGATAAACTGGCTCCCATTGCTCCAACAATGGAGGAATTCACAGAATTGCTAAAAGGCTATTTCGAAGAATACAATCATACAGCCAGCGAGGGAATCGACATGGACAATAAATGTCCGGAACAGGTGTACTTTGAAAATCTACATACCAAGAAAGAGGTTATGGATAAGTCAATTCTCCGTATTCTTTGCGGAACTTTCGATGAAAGAACCGTTGATAAAAATGGTATTAGGTATCAGAACCGAATGTATTACAATACGGAGCTTCTGGCTCATGTTGGAGAAAAAGTCATAATTAATGCAGACCCTTACAACATGGACGAGCTGAATATCTTTGATATGGATATGAGGGCAATTTGCAAGGCAATGGCTAAAGTAAGAACTCCGTTCCGTCATACGACACAGGAACAAATGAGAGAAGCACAAAAGGAAATCAAGAATGCCAAGAAGCTGGTTGAAAAATATAAGCCTGTCAGGGAACTGGATGCCATGCAGATTATAGCAAGAAACCAGTTGACTGAAAAACGGTATGAGGAAAACCCTGATATGAAGGTTGTAGACAGTGTTAATCCCAAAATGACGGAAAACAGCAGAATTTTAAATGCTTCGGTGGAATCAAAACGGACTCCAGAAGAGGAAAGCGTGAGTGCTTCCCTTATGGCGAAATATAAAAAAGCAATAGGAGGTTGAGATTATGGATGTAAGAAATATGTTAAGTACTTTTATGAAGGAGTCGGGAAAATCACAACGGCAGATTTCAAAAGAAACAGGTCTTTCCACCTCGGTTATTTCACAGTATTTGGATAATTCATATACCGGAAATAATGACAAGGTAGAAAATACCATCATTCAATATTTATCAGTTAGTAAAGAGCGTTTAAACGGTTTTCAAACCTCGCAATTTTACAAGGATTTATATAATACAAAAGAAGTCTTGTTTACATGCTCACACGCACACATAAAAAATGATATTACGCTTGTATGCGGAGCTGCAGGAGCCGGAAAGACAACCGCCTTAGAATACTATTGTAAAAATAACCCCGGTGTCATTATGGTGACAGCTAATTCCTGTGCTTCCTCTGCCACTGCTATTCTTTCGCTTATAGTGGAAAAGTTGGGTAAAAAGGTCACTTATTCACGCTCGGCATTAATGAAAGAACTGATAGAGCAGTTAAGTGATACAAACCGCCTGATTATTATTGATGAAGCGGATCATCTGACCTTGAATGCATTACAGGCAATAAGAAACTTGAATGACCAAGCCAAAGTCGGCATTGTCCTATCTGGAAATGACAAGATTTACAACCAGATGCTCACAAGTAAGCATGGCTATGAATTTGACCAGATACGGACAAGAATTATCGTCCGTAAGCGTGTCTTCAATGATTATACGGTCGAGGAATTGAACAGCATTTTCCCGACACTAAATGATGAATGCCTTGGCTTCATGCTGGAGCTATCCAGTGAAGAAAGCCTTAGAACTGCAATAAAAATCTTAGAGATAGCATCAGAATATGCGGATGAAATGGGCAGAACGGTAACCTTAAAAGATTTAAGAGCTACAAAAAAACAATTATTCGGAGGTTGAGCCAATGAAAAAATACCATGTAAATATAATGATTAACCGAGATTTAAAAGAAAGGGAACGTTTTAATATTGATGTTTTCTTAGAAATTCCAATCGTAGGATTAGTGCATAAAAGATTAGAACATTCGCCAATGACTTATGACACTGCCTATTTTACAGCACAAGCAATTGCGAGAACATTTAGCGAACCTGCGCAAATCGGTCTTGGAATAGAAGAATAGCCAGCTTTGCAGAGCTGGCTACCCAAGATTTGATACACTGTCAAACTACCATTCCTTGATAGTGTATCAGATTATCACTTGTATTTCAACCAGAGTTTGAAAGGAGTTTTCAATGAGGGATCTTATCAAGGTACATTATGACGTTCTGACAGCTCATACTGCTGTGACTAGGCTCATGGAAGAGTATCGTTCTAACGGATATGAAACGGTAAGGTTGTCACCGATTAACTTTAAACTTGTCTTTCCTGATGGCTGGGTACATTTCTATTGGGAAAAGGGAGCCATCTATCAAGAGATTATGGAAGCAACCGCCTAACCGCCATATATTCACTTTTGAGTAGTTATGGCATATTTCTATGAGGTTGATTATTTAAACGATTTTAAAAGGGTTTTACAGGTTTTTAAATGGCATATAAAGCAAATTATAGGAGGTAACCGAATGAATACAGTTGGAAAGAGAATTAAAGCAGTTAGAACAGAATTGCATTTTACACAAAAAGAATTTGGGAATAAGGTTTTTGTATCTGGCTCTTATATCAGCAGAGTTGAAGCAGATAGAGAACAACCGACAGAAATGCTTTTGAAATTAATATCATTTGAATTCAAATGCTCATTTTCTTGGCTATTAAAAGGAGAAGGCTCTGCAATATTTGAAACAGAACCGCCAACAATTCCAATGATGAATAAGGTGTATAAAGAAGCAGCTACAAGCCATTTGAGAGAATGCGGACTTCCGGAAGACCTGATACAGGGTGTTGACTGTTCTACATATGAGAATATGGAAAGTTCACTCCAAAAGGTAAAGGAAAGCTTCTATCTTGCCTATGTCGAAAATATAAAAGAAGCTCGTTTCTTTAAACGGAAAAGTGAAAAGTACATTTCCCCTTTTGAGGAAATGGATTGCACTGAAAACGGTAACAAGTACATTGCTGACTTGCATTCTATTTTGGATAACAATTCTAATATAGGAAGAATGACAGGGGAACAAAGTATTATATATGAGGAGCTGCATCTTCTCTATAAGCAAATCGAAGAAAAGATGGGAAATGACAAAGAGACGAAAGAAATCATGTTTCGGTATGATGAAGAACTTGGAAAACAACAATCACTTTTATCTAAGAATGGATTTATTGCCGGATTTAAGACAGCAGTTAATTTATTTATGGAAGCCATGAATTGAGCATTTCAGAAGCACTTTATATTCTGACACAAAAGTCAAAATATAAAGTGCTTTTTCTGTAAAAGTTGTTTAAGGAAATGCTATGCTACATATAGAAAGAGGTGCTGAGCAATGGAAAAAGAATTAATATTATCCGTTATTGAACAGGTAGGCGAAGACCAGAAGGAAATTCTCGATTGTGTTGGGATAGAATGCTATGACAAACTTATTAAGCGCTTTGCAGGAACAAGTATTTATATTGCAAAACCAAACGCTTTTGAAAGGGAAGCTAGAAATTTGCATCTTATAAAAGATTATGAAAATGGCTTATCCAATAAACAATTAGCTACTAAATACGGAATAACCATGGTATGGGTTAATGAGATGATAAAAAAGCAATTCAATGCAAAACATGAATCATAGTTGGCATGATTTAATCTGTTTTAAAAATCTGTTTCTTTAACTACTTTAATATAAAGTGCTTAAAGAAAGTGCTACCCTTAAACATGAGGTGATAGCATGAAAATAATTGAATTGATAACCGAGGACAAAATACAGTTCCTTGGTGAAGAGAGCCAAGCATTAATTAAATGTGTCGGACTGGAAGGGTTTAAAAACCTTGTTAGGTTGCACAATGGTGCATCTATTTATATTCCTAGGGTCAGAAGTCTGGAACGTGAATTGAGAAATCAATTTATTATGAATGAATTTGATGGTCATAACTACAGGGAGCTGGCTTTGAAATATGACATTACAGAAACATGGGTAAGAGAAATTGTAAAAAAGAAAGGATTGATTTAAACATGGGATTTATCGAAAAAATTGTTGGTGCAATGAAACCATCTGCCAGTGAGGAAGCTACCGCTCCACAGGCAACCAATGAAACAAAAACACCTGATGAAGAACCTGTTACCGAACCCAAGGAAGAGACTGCTCCGGCTGATGAGGAAGCAAGTCAGGAAGAACCAAAGACTTATACCCAAGAGGATTTACAAAAGGTTCTTGACGAGAATCGGAAGACTTGGGAACGGGAACAGCTTCAAAGTATGTCGAAAGACGATCAGATCAAGCAACTGCAAGCCGAAATTCTTAAGAGAGATTTAAAGGTAAAAGTACATAACCGACTGGAAGAAGCACAACTTCCTATTGGAGTGGCTGACCTTGTTCAGTACAGTGATGAAGAAGGTACAATGAACAGTCTTAATAACACAATAAAGATTGTAAATCAGCTTGTTTCTGATGGCATTAACATGAGACTAAAAGGAAAAACACCGGAAGGACTTGGAGGAGCAGCTCACGGTTTAAATACCATGAAAGACCCCTTTGCAAGTGCCTTTGTACAAGCAATGAAAGAATAGGGAGGATAATTTATTATGGCTGTAAACTACGCTGAAAAGTTTTCCAGTATCATTGATGAAGAGTTAAGCAAGGAATCGCTGACTGATGGTGCTGTGAATAAAGATTATGATTTTGATGGAGTAAATAAAGTAAATGTGTATTCCGTTGCAACCGTTCCGCTGAATGATTACGATATGAATGCTGAAAGTAACCGTTATGGAACACCTGTGGAGCTTGGGAATGATGTCCAGACACTGGAACTTACACAGGATAAATCTTTTACCTTTAGCATTGACCGCAGAAATGCCACTGATACCATGATGGCAATGAGTGCTGCCAAGGCACTGGCAAGAGAGATTAAAGAAGTGGTAACCCCTACTATTGATAAATATAGAATTTCCAAATGGGTATTGAATGCTCCGGTTAATCAGGTAAAACAGGAAACTATTACAAGTGACAACGCTTACTCTTCCTTCTTGGAAGCATCAATGATTTTGTTTGATGCCAAAGTTCCCACAAGCGGAAGAATCGCATTTGTAACCCCAGCCTATTATAAGTGTGTCAAGCTGGATAAGAATTTTGTATCATCAGGAGATAAAGCACAGGAACTTGCCATTAATGGAGCGGTCGGCATGATTGATAAGACCTCTATCATTGTAGCTCCTACCGATTATTTTGCAAGTGGTGTAAATTACCTGATTACTCACCCAATGGCTATGACCGCCCCTATTAAGCTGGCAGACTATAAACAGCATGAGAACCCACAGGGAATTAACGGTTGGCTTGTGGAAGGTCGTATATACTTTGATGCGTTTGTGCTGAAAAACAAGAAAAATGCCATCTATGTATCAAGACAGCAGGCATAAAGGAGGACGCTATGAGCAACACAGATTATTCATTTGATGGACTTGACGAACTGGAAAAGGCATTGACCCAAGCCATTGAAAAGGACTATCCAGAAGAATTTGAAAAAATGGTTATTGATTTAGCGTTTCAGCTCCAAGGTGAGGTAAAAGAAAATACTCCAGTCGGGGAAACCGGAAATCTAAGAAACGGTTGGAATGTCGGGGATATTGTAAAGAGAGATGGAGAATATTACATTGAAGTTTACAACAACACCGAATACGTGGAGCATGTGGAATATGGTCATAGAACTCGTGGGGGCAAGGGATTTGTAAAGGGTAAACACATGATGGAAATTTCAATGGGAAAGGTGAATACTGCCCTTCCTGATTACCTGAGAGAATGGCTTGCAAACTTCCTAAGCGAACATGAAATGTAAGGCTTTAAACCGTCTTTAAGAACCCTTTAAAGGCGGTTTAAACTCGTTTTATAGGCTTAAAATATAGAGCTGTTTATACAAAAACAAGTGCATAAAATTACTTTAATTCTTCTTTTCAGTTGCGTTTTGCTTGAAGGTCAGTTGCGTTTTGCTCACCGCTCCACAAATACGTAGATGAATACAACGGCGGCTGGATTGAAGATATACAAGTGATAATAAACACGGATAGTTTTTACAGAATGCAAAAATATACTTGTTTTCAAAAGATATTGCTGCACGATAAGGTGGTAGGTTTTTTTGCATATAATGAACACGCAGACAGGATCAGTGAAATATCCCTCCAGCTTATAGAAGATGTTCGAAACAAAGGGATAGAATCGTTTTACCTAAGTCATATTACATCGCTTTCCAAGGATACAGACAAGCCGATATTTTTTAATACTTATAAATCTGATCCGATTCAAGAGATATATAAGAAATTTGGATTTAAGATTTATGATCAGTCAAGAACTCACTTTTTAATGAGCTTTAATCAAAATGATGTAAATGGGATAAATAATACAAACAATACCAGAAGTTACTTGAACCGCATTTGCCTGAAATAATGAATGAGAGGAATCGCCTGGTTGCTTGCCTTATAAGCGGGACAGAATTGCTTGTCAAAGATGATGTTTATAAATCGTTGCAAGAGCTTATGAGGTATTTTGTGGATTTGTAATTATAAAAACAGCCAACCTTTTATAATCTGAGCATAGATTAAAAGGCTGGCTGTTATTGGTAAGACCTGCAAACCAGTGCATTTGAAGCATCAACGTCATTCTGTTTTTGACAATGGGATCACATACCAGATCCATAAGACTGGAAATGGCAATGGCAGGGTCACCTTCCGTTAAGGTGAATATGGGAAACTTCTTTATTTAGGCAATGAATTTAACGGGGGGATACCTCCGGTGGGATAGCGCTCACATAGGGCTTGCCGTCAAGGTTTCTTTCATGCTCTTCTTTTGCCCTTATAATGATCTCAGGATTCTCTAAAAGATCAAGAGCAGTCATTGCAATGGTCTTTCCGGCGGCGATCATTCCCTTATGGGCAATGCTCGATTTACCTGTGGCGACCCACTGCCAGGAATGGGCGGGAGTTCCGTTTGGAGCAGTGGTAACAACTGCGGTGACCGTAGGAATGGTCCAGCTCACATCTCCTACATCCGTGGAACCGCTCATAGGCTTTCTGGGAAATGTAAGGGGGGCTACCAGGCGGTTAATCGGGCTTTTTGCTTCCTTTTCAATGACTGATTTCTCTTCATTGGGAAGGAAAGCCTGGATCTTTCTGGCGATCTGGTTCCTGGTAGTTTCCGGAAGCTGGTCATAGAACTGTTTTGCATAGGCCATTTCTTCCAGGGTATACTCAATGGGGCTTACCTGCTTTATGTTATCATACATGATCCGGCCCAGTTCCTGATTTACCAGATAGCTTGCACAGGCGGAGTCAAAATCAATTTCCAGTTCTGTTTCCGTCATCATTGCAGCTCCTTGGGCGATCTTGATCACTCGGTCATAAATTTCCTTTGCCTGATCTGTTCTTGGTGCGCGTACAAAATAGTAAAGCTCCGATGTAGGCTGTACTACATTAGCTGAAGTTCCGCCTGCATCTGTAAAGGCGTAATGAACACGCCCTTCGTCGATTATATGCTCTCTTAAAAAGTTCACTCCAATGTTCATCAATTCCGCGGCATCCAATGCACTGCGTCCGTGTTCTGGGGCTGCGGCAGCGTGAGCTGCACGTCCCTTAAACCGGAAATATGTCTGGAATACTGCCAGGGAGCTGAAATCCCAAATGCCTGTGGAATCCATGGGATGCCAGGTAAGGGCAACATCTGTGCCGTCAAAAACGCCGTCCCTTGCCATAAATGCTTTTCCGTAGCCGCTTTCCTCTGCAGGACAGCCAAAGAGGCGGATGGTACCGGATATGCCGGCTTCCTCCATGTAATCCTTAATGCCAACCGCACCTGCGGCCGCTCCTGCACCTAGCAGGTGATGACCGCAACCATGGCCGCTTTCCCCTGCTTTGATGGGACACGGAGCCGCAGCATCGGATTCCTGGCTCATATTAGCCAGTGCATCGTATTCCGCGAGAATTCCGATTACCGGGCTTCCCTGACCGTATTCGGCAATAAAGGCATCCTTCATGCGGGCAAGGTCTCTGGTGATCTTAAAGCCTTGTTTTTCCATTGCATCACATAATAAATCAGCCGATTGTTTTAAGGCAAAACGGGTCTCCGCAAATCCCCATACCTGATCGGACAGGTCTGTAAACAAATCCTTTTTTTGTTCAATTAATTCTATAATACGTTCTTTTCCGCTCATAGCAAGTCTCCCTTTCTTGTTTTCGTTCTATTTGTTTTTTGCATTTGTAATTAAAATAGATGCTCCCACTGAAAGAATCATTGTAACAAGAAGCAGATATCCCTGAACCTGGCCGTAATTGGCAGCAAACAGGACTCCTGATAAAGTGCTGATAATGAGCGGAGTGATTGCCAAAGGAAAGTTCTTACGCAGATAGGGCAGCAGCATGGTTCCTAAAAGTGCCGGCATAACGCTGCTGAAACCTGGTTTTAATACAGGGTTATCTAAATAGTGAATAAACGGAGTAAATAAGAACATGCCTGCAAATATGATCAAAGTGGTGGTAATGGAGGACATGCCGATGGCAAGCACGGAAACTACCTCTCCTTCGTCGCTGTGAGGCTCCACATTCATGAGGCGGTGGCCTGCGGCGGCAGCAGGAAGCTTCATGTTCATAACATTGCCGGTAATGAAAGACAGATAAGTTCCGCCTGCTCCCAGGATGGGAGAAAAGGAGATAACCTCTGTAAGCTGGGTGGGGATAAACACAATACAAAGCTGAATCGCGGCAGCCACTACGGTTGCAGTATTCAGTTTCACATCATAAATGATTGTGGTAGCAATTGGCACCATGAACATCAGTGCAATGCCGATCAGGGTGGACCAGCGTCCTAACCGGTGAATGGAACTGTAATAATCATTCTGTTTCATCTTTTTTTCTCCTCCTCTACCCTAATATCTGACTGAATACAATTGCAGAGATCATGCCCATCACAAGGCTGATGGGGAAACAAAACTCTGACAGGGCCTTGATGTTGCTTTTCTTGGCTGCAATGTCCAATAGCCAGCTGATTGCCATGGAAGCGATCACCACCAACAGCGGAACAAGGCCGATGGACCCTGTGATTCCTACCCGGAAAGGAGAGGATAAATATGGTCCTGAAAAGACACAAAGCAGTGCCAGGAACATGGAAGCAAAGATTGCCTGGAAACGTTTTTCCTGTTTTCCCTTTAGCACCTTAATTCCCTTTTGGATCAGCTTGGAACCAAAGGCAGTGTACAGGGGCCCCCAGATGATGCCAATTGTCATGACCCACATGGCACTGACAAAAACCTCAAGGGAAAACCGGTTGTCAGCAATGCCTTCAAGACCAAATGCCTTTGCTGTAACGTCTGCCGCCATATTCTCATACACGCCGGAGCCCACCACACTGAGGCGCAGCCAAGGGAAATAGCGTCCAAGGGAAGGCATTAACAGCAGCAGGATGATCAGGATGGGCAAGCTTGGCAGAACAGATACAACGCAGCTGTTGATCATGACCTTTTTCATAGCCTTTTTTTCCATCCCCAGTTCCAGGCCCCTTGCCCAGGCCTTGCGCATGAATATGACGGCTTGTGCCAGCACATAGGCAATAACAATGGCGCAAAGCAGGAATACCACACCGCCGTTTGCGATGTCTAAATAATTGTTCATAAAAGACCTCCTCTTTTTTGAGCGATCCCACTCTTAATAAGTAAATTTTAGAGAAAAAATCATAAAAAAGAAATGATTTATTGTATATAATGTGGGAGGTTTCAATCCTTTTTTAAGCTGATATTAAAAGCAGGATAAAAATAGGAGGTCACTTTTTAATAATTTTACTGTTTTTTTACGATATAAAGCACTAAACCGTTAAATGTAAGGCTTGTATGAAGGGAGCATTCCCCGTCTATTTTCTGCTCTAAAAAATAGAAATCCGGCTGCACGACCCGTTCCAGATACTCTATAACATCAGGATCATTAAGATCAGGCAGACCGGCTCCTGACCAGCGGTTGAATATGCCTGCGCTTCCCTGGTCAAAGATAAACCGTTTGATCCGGTAGGTGCCTGGTGTCAGTCCCTGGAGGCTTAAGGTTATCTGATGGATCTCATGTTCAATTAAATACAGATCCACAGAATAAAGGGGGTTCATGTAATGGGGGCTGTATATGACAATATGAAATTCATCCTCCCCTTCTTTGGCAGCCACAAGATTGTTATTATAAAATACCAGTCTGCCGCTTACATAATTAAAGGCTTCCAGTACAAAGTAAACAGGGCGCTTGATCTTTTTAAGAAGGAATAAGCCCAGTATTCCAAAATCGTTGCTCCCTTCAAGCTCCTGGATATGGTAAGTGCTCACCGGAAATCCAATGGCTTCCACTTTACCGCATAATTTCATCATCGTATCAAAGATCAGGGCGGAGCGGAAGAAGGCTCCTGCTTCTGCCACGCTGGAGCCTGCAAGGGTATTCCAACGGGTTATATACAAGGGAGGAACCGGCAGCCCATGGGCTTGAAAGGACGTTTCTATGGTTTTGATCCGGCATACGTAGAAATCCTCCAATTGCTGTTTTGTTCTTAAATGGTCCTGCTCTGGAAACGGGTGGGGATATGCGTGGAATCCGGCAAAGCAGGCAGGAGAAATAAGAGTTTTTAAAGCTTCATAAAAAGCGCTGTGCCCTTCCCCGGGCGTTAAGGCCCAGTCCGGGATCAGGATGCCCATTTGAACCTTAAATTCTTCCTGCTTTAACAGCTTCCACAGGGAATTATAAAAATCCACAAAGCTTTTTAAATGGGCCGGATCCTTGCATGCGATTTCAAACTTCCATTGCTCCATAGCCTGGCAACTGGTATTAGAGCGCAGTATGCCGGCAAAGCAGGACAAACGCTTCATATAACCATTGAGATCACCTTGACAGCGCTTGAAGTGACGGGATACATCAATCTGCACGTAAGGGGTAAGCTTAAGTTCACAAATTTGATGTATGCACTGATTGTAAATATAATTGGAATAAAAATGGTCCTCCTCTGCTCTGATATCATCTAAATCAAAGGATTCAAAATAAATAAAGTCAAAGGACAGCCGCTGCAGCTCCTTAAGCTGCTCCAGAAGCTCCGCCTTGAGAATGTCTGTCATATGGCCTATGTAGATCATTTTTTTTGGTTTTTTCAGATGGATGGGGGATACCTTGGTCATATCCAGTTTAATGGCACCTGAAGAATACAGGGCTATGTCATGATCCATATCATGCCGTTTCATATATTTGACCAGTTCCAGCAGATCGTCCTGCAAATCTGACGTGATTTCTTCCAGACTGCTGGTCTTCTTTTCCTTGGGCGCTGCATATAGTTTCCGGTATTCTCCGGGAGATTTTCCATACTGCCTCTGGAAGGAGGCGGAAAAGGCTTTGGCATTGGCAAATCCATGATCCATGGCAATCTTAATGATGGGCTGGCTGGTTCCCAGCAAACTCACTACGGCATGTTCCAGGCGGACCTGATTTAAGTACTGCAAAAAGCTTGTTCCCATTTTGTTTTTAAAATATTTGGAGAAATATTGAGGGGAAAGGTACAGTTGCTTGGCTGTATCTGCAAGGGTGATGGTGGATGCATAGTTGCGGTGGATATAATCTACAATGTGGTTGAGGGATGCCGTGCTCTGCCTCTGCTTTCCATGAGGAGAATTGTTCTCAATCTTAAAGCGCTGCATAAGGGTGACTAAAAAACGGAATAAAAGAGACCGGAATTCCAGATCAGACCCCTCTTCCCTTTTCATATGTACAAGGAGCATTCGGGTGAGCAGGCGCTTGATGTCATATAGCTTGTCTGAATCTGGCTGCAGGATGGAGTTGCATTGAAAGGTGTTGTTTAATACTTCTTCACATTCGCTCTTTAAGAAATCTTCTTCAATGAGCAGCATAATGGCCAGATTATTATACTGGGCAGAGTAGGAGTGGATGTCCCTGCAATTGATCAGCACAATGTCATCCGGAGACATGTGGTAAATATCACCATTGATCTCCACTTGTAATTTCCCTTTAAGCAGCAGTACACACTCCAGGCAGCTGTGGGTGTGGGGAAGTATATTTTTAATGCTGTTAAGCGTAATCCCTACTGATGTCTGATTCATAAACAGGCTCCTTTCAACGTATGATTCTTGTATTCATTATAGCTTATTTTGATATGAGGGGAAAGCAGAATACGGATGAGAATATGCTTATAAAAAAGCCTCAAAAACCCGTATACACAGGTTTTTGAGGCTTTTGCATCACAAGGATTAAAAAATGACAGGCTGAATCTGTTTCCCGTTTAAAGCGTATTCCAGTGTATCCGGGATAAGTTCGGTGTGGGCAATCATGGAATTGGGCTTTTTCACCGGATCATCCTGGCCAAAGGGGACGAAATAGATATTCTTTATATTAAATAATTCACCCACATTCTTAAAATTGATCCCAAGAGCGTCATTGGTGGAAAGAGAGATTACCAGGGGCTTGGAATTTCTTAAGTGTGCTTTGGCTGCCATGAGCACCGGGGTATCAGTGATGCCGTTGGCCAGCTTTGCCAGGGTGTTGCCGGTACAGGGAGCAATGAGCAGGATATCCAGATAACCTCTGGGTCCGATAGGCTCTGCTTCCTCCAGGCTTAAGATGGGCTTATTGCCTGTCATGGCAAAGATCCGATCCATGTATTCTCCCGTATCTCCAAAACGGGAATCCGTTGTCTGTACATTAGTGGAGAAAATGGGATAGACATCGGCTCCCTTATCCACCAGAACTTTTATTTCCTTTTCTATTTTATCAAAAGTACAAAAGGACCCGGTGATTGCCAGGCCTACTTTTATTCCTTCCAGCTTCATAGGACACTCCTTTACTACAGGTATTTTACAATTGCTTCAAATAAAATCTCCGCTGAGTCTCTGGGCGCATAGATCCCAGGAAGTCCGGGGCAAAGCTTAGCGCGGATATTCTGCTGCCTGCAGAAATCAAAATCAACCCCGCCGGGGGCAGAGGCGATATCAATAATCGTTACGTCCGGATCCATGGAACGGATCAGGTCTTTTTCCAGGACAAGTGCAGGGATGGTATTAAAGATAAACTGATAATTTCCCATATCAATGGACAGCTCACTGAGGGCCTTGGTATGCAACCCCATGGAGTCCGCCACAACAAGCTGTGTTTCTTTCCGGCCTGCAATGGTCACGTCGGCATCCAGGCCCTTTAATTTCATTGCCAGGGTTTTTGCACACCGGCCAAAACCGGTTACCAGACATTTGCTTTTGTGAAGACATCCGGGGCTTAAGCGGATCGCCTCGGCAATGGCACCTTCTGCGGTGGCAATGGTATTTTTAACGGTGACATCTTCCATGTCCATATAGTCAAAACATGCAATGCCGTTTTCTCCGGCATATTCCTTTACATAGGCAGGGATGTTTCCGCCAAAAAGGGTGTGGTCAGATGTCAAAAGGCTTAAAAGATTTCCAATTCCCAGGTCTTCCATACCATTGACGGAAAACAGGTTGATTTTGTCCCTGGTAAAAGGGATGGGACAAAGGATGGCATCACTGTTTTTCAAAGCTTCCTCCATGGAAAATGAGGAATCCCCGCTGCTATAGTGAAAGGTTGTTTGAAAGCCGTTTTTGATCAATATTTGGTTTAAATAAAGCTGCCTTGAATCGCCGCCTAATAGAAGAAAATTATGCATACGGTCATCACTCCTTATAATGGTTTATATGATAAAAAAAATGATTTGTGTATGGTACCAACAGGGGATGTTTGTCATACTTTTGTTAGTATGAACCTCTAATTTTGGGAATGAGTGCCTATGAAAGATGCGATTTTTAAAGGCTCAGCAGTAGCCATCGTTACGCCCATGGATGAGCATGGTAACTTAGACTTTAAGGCAATGGAGAAATTACTGAAATTTCAGCTGGAAAACGGCACGGATGCCATTGTAGTCAATGGGACCACAGGGGAATCCTCCACCCTGGAAGAAAAGGAGAAACTGGAACTGATCGAATTTGTGGTGCATTATGTAAACCATCGTGTTCCTGTGATCATGGGAACCGGCGGCAACTGTACGTCCCATGCCGTGCGTTTGTCGCGAAAAGCCCAGTCCTTAGGGGCCTCCGCACTGTTACAGGTGACCCCGTACTACAACAAGACCTCCCAGCATGGGCTGGTGGAGCATTTTACTGCTGTGGCAGACAGCGTGGATATTCCCATCATCCTTTATAATGTCCCCACCCGTACCGGGGTGAACATTAATCCGGAAACCTATGCAAAGCTTTCAGAGCATCCGAATATCAAAGCAATTAAGGAGGCCGGGGGAAATATCTCCCATATTGCAAAGGTTGCGTCCCTATGCGGTGACAGCCTTGATCTTTATTCGGGAAATGATGACCAGACTGTCCCGATTCTTTCCCTGGGAGGTAAGGGCGTGATCTCTGTTTTAGCCAATATTATGCCCTTTGAGATGCATATGATATGCCAGTACTTTTTTGAGGGGGAAATAGAAAAAAGCAGGAACATGCAGCTGGAGCTGCTGAATATCATGAACGCCATGTTTATGGATGTGAATCCTGTGCCGGTGAAGGCGGCCTTATCCATGCTTAAGCTGTGCAATGAAACCTACAGACTTCCCCTGACCCGTATGCAGGATAAAGATAGAGAAGCTTTGATACAAGTTATGAAATTTTACTTTCCACACCTATAAAATTGTAATTTAAAACAATCATAAAGCGGTCATTAAAAACACATCGTTTTGGTTGCTAACATGCATCTGCCATGCTATATTTAGTGTAACCAAGCAAAGGAGGACGGATGTCTATGAAGCACAAAAGAAAAACACGCATTTTAACAAAGCTGTTGTTCGGTATCTCCATTCCAGTTGTATTAATTTTTATTCTGTCAGGAATATTCATTTCAACGCAGACGGGAAAGAGCATGCAGGCCCAGTCAGTACAAACCCTGGACTCGGCTTCCCTGGCGGCTGCAAATCAAGTGAATTCATTTCTGACTTTTTATTTGGCTGAAGTACAGAGCGCAGCGGCCAGCAGCCAGGTAGAAGCATTTCTTGCAAATGCTACTGGGAAGGTAAGGCTGCCGGACAGTGAGGGGTATCCGGAGATAAAGAAAACCCTGGATAAGCTGCAGGCTACGGATAAGGAAAATATTCTTGCAGCGTGGGTCGCAGACCTGGATGTGAGCCAGGTGACTCAGTCGGATAATTTCACCTCAGGTGAGGGATGGGATATTACCACAAGGCCCTGGTACCGGGCAATGGAACTGGACCATCCCATACTGACTGAGCCTTATGTGGATGTCAGCACGGGACAGACTATTGTTAGTGCTGTCTGTGGAGTATTTAGTGACAAAACAGGGGAACCGTTGGGGGTGACGGGAGTTGATATTCAATTATCCCAGTTGGTTACAATCTTAGGAAATTATAAGATTGGAAAGACTGGATCTGTAATTCTGGCCACAGAAAGCGGGCAGATTGTGTATCACCCTAACAACGGCCTGATCCAGAAGACCATTTCGGAGATTGATATTTCCCAGAATATCAAGGACGCATTTACCAGCCAGGCAGTTGGAAATTACGATTATACCATGGAAAAGGTGCCGTATTTCGGTTCCATTAACCGGGTAGGAGATTCGGGCTGGCTTGTGTTGTCAAGCATTCACCAGACGGAGGTGCTTTCCGCTAAGGAAGCGATAGTGAGCATTATAATCACAATCTTTGCCCTTGGCTCCGTTATGCTTGTCCTGATTATTTTCCTCATGGCAAGAGGGATATCTGGGCCGCTGAAAAAACTGTCCGTTATTGCGGAGCGGATCGCAAAAGGAGAGCTTGATCTTCAGGTGGATGTAACAAGCAATGATGAGATCGGCATGGTGGCATCGTCCCTGGGAAATACGGTGAGCCAGTTAAAGAACTATGTGAATTACATAGACGAAATCGCCGCGGTATTAAATCAGATTGCGGAAAAAGATCTGGTTTTCCAGCTGCAGTACGATTATAAAGGTGATTTTGAGAAAATTAAAAGGTCCCTGCTGAATATCAGGAGCACTCTTACCACCACCATGGAGCGGATCACAATTACTTCTGATCAGGTGGCATATGGCGCCCAGAGTATTTCAGCCAGTTCCCAGGCTCTGGCACAGGGGGCGACAGAACAGGCCAGTTCCGTGGAAGAGCTGGCAGCGACCATCAGTGAGATTTCCCATAAGATTCAGCAAAATGCAAAGGATTCCACCGGTGCCAATGAACAGGCCGCTCTTGCTTCCAAGGAGTTGGAGACCAGCAACCATCACATGAATGAATTGGTTTCAGCCATGGCAGAGATCAATGAAAGTTCCAGTGAGATCGGGAAGATCATTAAGGCCATTGAGGACATTGCCTTCCAGACCAATATTCTGGCCTTAAATGCGGCTGTGGAAGCGGCCCGTGCGGGAGAAGCAGGCAAAGGCTTTGCAGTGGTTGCCGATGAGGTAAGGAACTTAGCTTCCAAGAGTTCAGAGGCGGCTAAAAGCACCACTCATCTGATTGAAGGGTCCATTCGGGCAGTTGCAAATGGCTCCAGACTTGCGGATGAAGCGGCTGAGTCCCTGACAAATGCCGTAAACAGCACCCGTTCTGTTTCCGAAATGATAGGAAGGGTATCAGAGGCTTCGGTTCAGCAGTCTGAGGCCATCCGGCAGGTTTCTGTGGGAATTGACCAGATATCCGGCGTGGTTCAGACCAATTCTGCCACAGCAGAAGAAGGAGCTGCCGCCAGCGAAGAGCTTTCCGATCAGGCAGAGATGTTAAAAGATCTGGTAAATGAATTTAAGTTTCATTAATGAATCATTAAAGAAGATGCCCGGTAAGTAATTTACCGGGCATCTTTAGCTTTATGCACTGATTATGCTGTTTTTTGATTATGTAGAAAATCAGACAGAGAATCCAGAATATCATTGTGATCGTTATTGTGGATGATAAGCTCCAGATCATCATCCGGACAGATGGTCAAAACACCGAGAAAAGACTTTGCATCAATGATCATATTTCCTTTGCACAAATCCATGTCGTAGTCATACTTAATGGTTGTCCTGACAAATGCAGTCGCTTCGTCTATACCTCTTAAACGAATGGGGTATTTTTTCATATAGATCACCTCGTTAATAAAATAGTTACATTTGAATAAATTATGTACATTATTATAAGGAATGCGTAATGAACAAGCTATGTCTAAATTTGTATAAAAACCGTCTTTTCTTGCAAATAATGTCGAAACGGTGGTATAATGATCAGGGGAAGGGCACGAGAATTTGCCGCTGGGAGGGTAACATGAAAGAAGAATTTTTAAAATATTTAAAAAACGCATCTGAGGTGAAGTGCGGTATATGGAATGAAACATCTTCGATCTTATGTAATGGTGTAACTGAACCGGGAAGCAATGTGGTTGATAAAAATATTGTAATCAGGCAGGGTAGATTGATGGATATGTATTGTCAGCCTTGCAATGTTCCTATTCCGGATCACAGCCACAATTATGTGGAGTTGGTTTATATGTGCAGTGGTTCCACGGTTCATGTGATTAACGGAACCGGAATCCTGCGGTTGGATACTAATGATCTTTTGCTGTTAAGGCAGGGGACGAGTCATGCCGTTGAACCGGCAGGCGAGGAAGATATTGCAGTTCATTTCTTTTTACAGCCGGAATTCTTTTTGCAGCCGGAGCTTATGGTAGAAGATGGAAGCATTCTCCGCCATTTTATTACAGGACCGGCTTCTGGAAAGCATTCTGTAGCGGATTACCTTCACTTTCACTTACAGGATATGCTGCCTGCCCAGAACCTGTTGGAGAATCTGATCTGGTCTATGATTGGAGATAAAAAGGGAAGGCAGGAAATTAATCAGGCTACCATGGGAATACTGATCATGGAATTGTTTCATAATGCAGATAAGGCAGAATTGCATGATCTGGCTCAATATGAGGAGAAAATGGCAATGACTGCATATCAATATTTAGAGAACAATTATCCCTCAGCAACCCTGGAAGAGTTTTCGGCTCTGTCCATGCAGCCGCCGTATTACATCAGCCGTTTGTTTAAACGGCATTTTCAAGTGACGTTTACGGAATGCCTTCAGCTTATCCGGATGATCAGGGCGGCAAATTTTCTTGCCTCCACATCAAAGCCGGTGGAAGAGATCATTGCGGAAATCGGCTATGAAAACAGCAGCTATTTTCACCGGCTGTTTAAGGAACGGTATGGAATGACGCCTAAGCAGTACAGGGATAAGTCTAAGGACTAATTCTGAAAAGATTATGAAATATTTCCCTGGAACATTGACTTTCATCCCGTAGGTTATTATAGTTAAGGCAAAATGATGAAGGGACGGCAGGCACGGGATGAATGGGTTTAGGGAACATTTTCAGCGTTTTATGGTCGGAAGATATGGCATGGACAGGCTGGGACATTTTTTAAACGGCGCTGCTTTTGTTTTTATTGCGGCCGGTTTTTTCAGCCGGATCAGACTTCTGGACATGGCAGGGATGGTTTTTCTGATTTTGTGTTATTTCCGCATGTTTTCAAAGAATATAGGAAAGCGCTTCCAAGAAAACCAGAAATTTGAACGCATCTGGTTTCGTATCTCGGAAGCATTTCGGAAATGGCGTTTTAAGCTTCAGCAAAGCAGGAAATTTCATATTTATAAATGCCCCAGCTGCGGGCAGAAGATCAGGATCCCAAGGGGAAAAGGAAAGATCAGCATTCATTGCCCTAAATGCGGGACGGATTTTATTAAAAAAAGTTAGCAGTAATAATAGAAGGGAACGATTATGAATTTACAATTTAAGCCGGTCGAGGCAGAGGACATAAGAAAAATAGCTCCTTTTTACGCCTTACGGCCCAACAGGACCTGTGACAGTGTATATTTAGACAGTTTTATCTGGAGAGACTATTACCATGTGCAATACGCCATAAGCGATGGCAAGGCATTGCAGTTTTTAATGGAAAAAGACGGAGAGCCTTTTACCGCAATGCCCATGTGCAAGGAAGAGGATCTTCCTCATTACTTTCAGGAAATGGTAGATTATTTTAACCAGGTTTTAAAAAAGCCTTTTCGCATTTTTCTTGCAGACGAAGAGGCAATTAATTTCTTAAAGCTGGACCCGGAAAAGTTTGAAGTCAAGGAAGAAGAGGACTTAAAGGATTATCTTTATAACGGAGACGCCATGAGGACTTTGGCAGGGAAAAAGCTTCATAAGAAGAAAAACCATTTAAACTCATTTTTAAGGGAGTACGAAGGCAGGTATGAGTACCGGGCGCTTTGCTGCTCGGACCGGGATGATGTGCTGGAATTTCTGGATGACTGGTGGGAGAATAAGGTGGAAGCCGCAGAATTTGTCCGCCAGCTGGATTATGAAGTGATGGGCATCCACGATATTTTAAAGAACTGTTCTCTGCTTAACGTGAGGATGGCGGGCGTTTACATTGACGGCGCTTTAAAGGCTTTTACCATCGGTACCTACAACCCCTTTGAAAATATGGCGGTCATCCATATCGAAAAAGCTGACCCAAATGTTAAGGGGCTTTATCAGTTTATTAACCAGCAGTTTTTAATTCACGCATTTCCGGAAAACCCGGTGCTTGTCAACCGGGAGGATGATGTTGGAATGGAAGGCCTGCGAAAGGCAAAGATGTCTTATTACCCCATTGATTTTGCAAGAAAATACGGAGTAGTTCAGAAGGGCTTTTAACTATGATACGGTATTTGAAGCAGGAAGAAAAAGGCGAAAGCCGGGCGCTTTGGGAAAAGGTTTTTTCTGAGGATTCCCAGAGCTTTATTGATTATTATTATTCAGACAGAGTGCGGAAAAATAAGCTTCTCACTGTCTGGAAGGAGGACCGTGTGGTAGCCATGCTGCACCGCAATCCTTATGACGTAGTGGTAAAGGACCGTCTTTGGAAGGTGGATTATATTGCAGGGGTTGCTACGGATCCGGACTTTCGCCATCAGGGACATATGAGACGGCTTTTGAGCCGCTGCTTTTCCGATATGTATATGGAGCGGATGGGTTTTTGTTTTCTTGTGCCTGCCGATCCTGCAATTTATTTTCCTTTTGATTTTGCCTATATCTGTGATCTGCCGGAAGTGGCATTGAATGAAAAGGGGCGGCTGCAGCTCAGCCGCCGGGCTTTTGTGGAACGGTCAGATGAGTGCAGGGAAGCTGCAAGATTTGTTGGACGGCAGCTGGAGAAAAGGTATGAGGTCTATGCACTCAGAGATGAGGAATATTATCAGAATCTCAGCCGGGAAGTCAGAAGTGACAGAGGAGATCTGATCCTTCTTTTTTCCAGGGATGAGAGGGAAAAACTGTCCGGAGTATGGGCTTATTACGGAGAGACTGGGGAAAACCAGAGGGAGCTTATTTGCCTGCCTGATTATGTAAAGGAAACAGGACCCTTAAAACCGGCTGTCATGGGCAGGATCATTCACCTGGAACAGTTTATTTCCGTAATACGCTTAAAGGAGGAATGTCCGGTCAGTGAGATGGAATTGTTCATTGAGGTAAAGGATGATTTTATCCGCCAGAATGACGGAGTGTTCCGGTGGAGGCTGGATCAGGAAGGCTCCTCCCTTTTCCCTGTAAAGGACGGGGAAGGGATAAAACCTCATTTGTCCTTAGGAATCAATGAAATGACCTCCTGGCTGTTTGGATATTGTATACCAACTGTGCCTGAGGACAGAAGGTCCATGGTGGAACGGATCCGGCCTTTAAAAGGTGTGTTCTTTGACGAGATCACCTAAGGGGGTCATGGGCGGGAAATGTAATACAGAAGTTTTGGCGGGTTCGTTTGAATCCGCCATATGTTTTAAAAAATATCCGGCTGCAGAAATTGCTGCTGGAGCGAATCATAAAAGCATGAATAGAAGGAGAGAAAAGGTATGTATCAGGCAGCAGAAAACAGATACGAGAAAATGGAATACAGGCGTTGCGGAAGGAGCGGAGTTTTGCTTCCTATGGTATCCCTGGGTTTATGGCAGAATTTTGGCCTGGAAAAGCCTTTGCCGGAGCAGCGGGAAATTCTTTTAAGGGCATTCGATATGGGGATCACTCATTTTGACCTGGCAAACAACTACGGCTCTCCTGCAGTAGGGAAAGCGGAGGAAAATTTCGGAGAAATTTTAAAAAGTGATCTGGGAAAATGCCGGGATGAGATGATCATTTCCACCAAGGCTGGATTTGATATGTGGCCAGGACCTTATGGAAACTGGGGATCCAGAAAGTACTTAATGGCCAGTCTGGATCAAAGCTTAAAACGGATGGGACTGGAATATGTGGACATTTTCTATCACCACAGGCCGGACCCGGAAACGCCCTTAGAGGAAACCATGGGAGCCTTAGCTGACATTGTGAAACATGGGAAGGCCCTTTATGTGGGAATCTCCAATTACGGGGATCATGAAGCAAAGGAAGCGGTTCTCATGTTAAAGAATATGGGAGTTCATTGTCTGATCGAGCAGCCCAGATACAACATGTTTGAGAGAGGGGCAGAAGAAGGGCTGTTTGATACGCTTCTTGAAAACGGCGTTGGCTGCATCTGCTACAGTCCTCTGGCTCAGGGTGCCCTGACGGACAAGTATTTAAAGGGCATTCCTCAGGGGTCCAGAGCCTCAAGACAGGGAACTACCGTGGGCGGCCGCTATTTATCAGAGGAAAAGGTGGACCAGATAAGGCAGTTAAATGAACTGGCCCTGAAGCGCGGACAGACACTGGCCAGAATGGCTCTTTCCTGGGTGCTTCGGGAACAGGCTGTGACTTCTGTGCTCATCGGAGCCAGCAGCGTAAAGCAGCTGGAAGACAGTGCGGCTTGCCTTGAGAATTTAAAATTTACACAGGAAGAATTGAAAAAGATTGATTCCATTTTAAAATAACAGGAAACAAGGAAAGTTTTTCAAGGAGGTCAGGGCAGGTGAATGATATGAATTACGAGGTTGGAGATATTGTAAAACTCAAAAAGCAGCATCCCTGCGGAAGCCAGGAATGGGAAATTTTAAGGGTTGGTGCGGATTTCCGGTTAAAATGCATGGGCTGCGGCCATCAGGTCATGGTGTCAAGGAAGCTGGTGGAAAAGAACACCAAGGGACTGAAAGGACATGATGGACTTCCAAAGGCATAATATGACGAAAAACAAAGGAAAAAGTTCGAGAAAATGGGAAAAGGACTTGCTTTTATCAAATGTTTCCTGTATAATATTAATCCGTGACATATAGATTCCTTGCTCCTGAAACTGAAAGCAGGGGCCAGAGACCACAAGGAGGTAAAGAAGCATGAACAAATATGAGTTAGCCGTTGTTCTTAACGTAAAGCTCGAAGATGAAGAGAGAGCAGCAGCCATCGAAAAAGTTACAGGTTATATTACTCGTTTCGGCGGCGCTGTAACCAATGTTGATGAATGGGGTAAGAAGAGATTAGCTTACGAGATTCAGAAAATGAAAGAAGGATTCTACTACTTCATCAAATTTGATGGCGATTCCACAACTCCCAACGAGTTGGAAGCACACATTCGTATTATGGAACCTGTCATCAGATACTTATGCGTAAGACAAGAGGCATAATAGATAAAGAAAGCGTGATCGTATGAACAAAGTAATCCTTATGGGCAGATTGACCCGTGATCCAGAAGTAAGATATTCCCAGGGTGAACGCGCTATGGCGGTTGCAAGGTATACCCTTGCAGTTGACCGCAGAGGCCGCAGGAATCAGGACGGCAATGAGCAGACAGCTGATTTTATCAATTGCGTTGCATTTGACAAAGCAGGAGAGTTTGCGGAGAAGTATTTCCGTCAGGGTATGAGAGTACTGATTTCCGGAAGGATCCAGACTGGAAGTTATACGAATAAAGAAGGCGTTAAAGTTTACACAACTGATATTGTGATAGAAGATCAGGAATTCGCTGACAGCAAGGGCGGAGCACCAGGAGAAGGCGGCGGTTATCAGCCAGTCTCCAGGCCGGCACCCTCCAGCGCAATCGGCGACGGATTTATGAATATTCCGGATGGAGTCGAAGACGAAGGACTTCCATTCAACTAAATCTAACAGGAGGTAGTACCAATGGCATATAATAAGAATGACAAAGCTGATGGCGCTAAGATCAGAAGAGGCGGCATGCGCAGAAGAAAAAAAGTATGCGTATTCTGCGGAGAGAAGAATGGCGTTATTGATTACAAAGATGTAAATAAATTAAAAAGATATGTGTCTGAAAGAGGAAAAATCCTTCCAAGACGTATCACTGGCAACTGCGCAAAGCATCAGAGAGCGCTTACAGTTGCAATTAAGAGAGCTAGACATATCGCTCTTATGCCTTACACAATGGAATAAAGCATTTTATACCAGTGGAATAAGGTTTAAACAAATATCGAAAACATTAGATGTTTACAGAGAGGCTCCGCATGAAAGTGTGGGGTCTTTTTTGATGCGGCAATTTTAGGAAGGTTTTAGCGGGGATTGTAAATTTCGCAGATTCTTTTGGATTTTAGACCAAGGCTGGAAAGAAAGTGGTTGATTATTGAAATATAGGAGGAGTTCAAGTCTGGATAAATAAGCCTGGAGGGGTGCTGTTCCTTAGATGGGATGAGAGATGGCAATTCTAAAATCATCAAACACGAATTTACTATTGCATTTTACTGCAGGAAATTTACGTCCATATGTCTTATTGGAACATACAGTCAAGTTGCTTTTGGAATTAGTTTGCTTATATTTACTGTGTTCCGCGCCTCAGCCCCGGCTTTTATTGTCTTATATCATTGTCGCTCATTCCTTATTTGACTTTGGGTCAACCTGGCCTGGAGCCTTAAAGTACAACCAGCCTTGCAAGTTGTCCTAAGAGCTTTAAATACTGTTTCCGTATTTTGTCATAGTTTCCCGTATATCCGGAAGGTGGGAAATCGCCCTGAAAAAGAAGATATTTCCACGTTCTCTGAATTATGGTAAAATGAAAGGAAAAGAACGACAATCGGAAATTGACGCGAAAATAAGGAGTCTTTCATGGGCTATCGATCAGAAGGGACGAAGTAAAATGCAGATTAAAAAAGATAAGAAAATAATGCCTCCACCCTGGTTGGCCTACCCAGAGATTGAACGATACTCCATTGGTTGGCGCATGGGTTATGGGGAGGATTACATAGGCCGATTTTCTAGTTGGTCGGACTCTCTTTCCAAAGAGGAACAGACAGAGTACCAGACCTTATTCCCAGAGCCAGTCACATGGCAAGGTTGGTGGGAAGATGATGATACCGGCGAGGTGCTGTCGCATGGCGAGTTTTGTATTCCCTTATGGCAGCAGTCTGGAGAACCTAAATACACTCAGACCCAATTCCAACAAGAGGCTGCCAATGGTAAGCAGCATGACTTGTGCCTGTTTTGGGGGCATCAACCCTCAAAAGATGGAAGTATCACCAAAAGCTGTTTTAGTCAATGGTGGATAGAAGAGTTCTGGTCTGTTGCTCACAACTACTGCTGTATGGAGCAGTTTATGATGGAACAGAAAGCAAAACTGTTTGGAGACGAGGAAATCCGGCGACAGATTTTGGAGAGTCAAGAACCCAATCAGATTAAGGCACTTGGCCGAAAAGTCCGGGACTTTGACCAGGCAATAT
Organism: Lachnospiraceae bacterium; assembly: GCA_902363835.1. Classification (GTDB taxonomy): domain Bacteria; phylum Bacillota; class Clostridia; order Lachnospirales; family Lachnospiraceae; genus Lacrimispora. The sequence continues at coordinate 106,581 of CABJBM010000011.1, read as the reverse complement.
GGGATAAGGCCAAATATTCTATTGTACTCAATGGGAACTGGTGCAAATTCAGCCAGAACCCGGACTTGAGGGACTTTTTGATTTCGACTGGTGACAGCGCTTTGGTGGAAGCAAGCCCCTATGATGCGATCTGGGGAATCCGACTCTCCGCAGACTCCCCTGATGCACAGACTCCGTTGAAATGGCGCGGCCAAAATCTGTTGGGCTTTGCCTTGATGGAAGTGAGGGACGAACTTCGCCGGATTACACAAAACGAATCTCTTTGCGATTGGAGCATGGTAGAGCGATAGGAATAACACCTGTAATTTTCCGTTTATCAAGCAGACAAAGCAACCAGGGAAAAACAAAAATGATAATAAAAGAAATTGATTCACATGGATATAAAAATTGATTGAAATATCTGTTTTAGGAGAAACCAAATATGTTTATAGATACAGACTTTCTTAGAAGCGATGAAATATTTCTTAAGTTAGAAAAAACTGTTGAAGGAAATACAGATAAAGATTGGCTTCCGGTATATCACTTTGCTATTTGCAATAAATATGGTACCAAAATGGGTGACTGTGACTTACGTATTGGTCATAACGAAAAAGCGTACTATGGAGGCAATATTGGTTATTACATATATAAAGAATACAGGGGACACCATTTTGCAGGGAAGGCTTGTAAGCTGTTGTTTGAACTTGCAAGAAGGCATAATATGGAATATCTGATTATTACCTGTAATCCTGATAACTATGCTTCGAGAAAGGCATGTGAGTATGCCGGTGGAATTTTAAAAGAGGTAGTTCAATTGCCAGAGCAAAATGACATGAGGTTAAACGGAGAAACAGAAAAGTGTATATATAGATTTAGTTTGCATAACTATTTGGATTAATAAATCGTTGTGAGGATAAGAATTTGCAGGGCATAGATTTAATTGAAGGGGAGAGAACAAAGGCGATGGTACGGGAGATATTGAAACTTGGAAATCCGCAATTATACGAAATAAGTGAAGAAGTTACGAAAGCGGATCTTGATTCTTTGCCGGAGTGGGTACAAGATTTACATGATACTCTTATGGATTATAGGGAAAGATATGGAGCGGGTCGTGCGGTTGCAGCACCACAGATAGGAATTAAGAAGCGATTGCTGTACATGTTTACGGATAAACCCTATATTTTTATAAATCCGGTAATGTCTTTCCCTGACAACGAAAAATACACATTATTAGATGATTGCATGTCCTTTCCAGGCCTGATAGTCAAAGTAGAACGCTACAAGCGTGCAGAGATCTCCTATTTGGATAAAGATTTAAATCCACAAAAGATGTATTTGGAAGGTGATCTTTCAGAGTTATTACAGCATGAATATGATCATTTAGATGGAATATTAGCTACAATGCGCGCAGTTGATAATAAGTCGCTTTACTTGGAGCAAATGAAGCGGGGTTTTTAATATTGTATTGGTACATGAGTTAAAATTGCCTCAAGTTAAGTTATAATTTGAGTAATGGTTGGATAATTACATTATATGAGTACGATTGCAGGTGCTCCATATTGCCGTAAAGTAATTGGTAATAAATTTTGATACAGGATTGCATTTGCTCACCTGAACTTTTCTTAAACTTACAGCTGCAAATTCCATGTTGGAATTTGCAGCTGCATTTATTTGAGACATTATATTTCAGAAATAACAATAATTAAATTTTATTAATGCTTTCTTCAATATTTTCTATCGATAATGCTTACCGTATTGTTATTAACCAAAAAGGAATCATCGGATTCCATATTATCATTCTTTGAATATGACAAGTAATTGATTTCAGCAAGACTGAATTTAGAAATAAGCTCCTTTAAAACAGTGGATTGACCGGATAGTTCTTCACTTGCTGCAGCACTTTCTTCCGCAGTGGCAGCGTTTGTCTGAACCACTGAAGAAATTTGATCAATGCCCTGATTTATTTGAGTTATTGACATAGCCTGTTCTTGAGAAGTTTGTGCAATCTCGTCTATTAATGCAACTGCCTCCGTTGTCACTTCTACATTCTTCTTTAAAGAAGCAGCTGTATTGCTGGAAATTTGAGATCCATTTTCAACCGCTTTAATTGTTTCGCCGATTAAAACAGTCGTATTTTTTGCTGCCTCAGCTGACTTTCCGGCAAGGTTTCTGACTTCATCTGCGACAACAGCAAAGCCCTTTCCGGCGGAACCTGCACGGGCGGCCTCAACTGCAGCATTCAGGGCGAGAATATTTGTTTGGAACGCAATATCATCAATAATTTTAATGATCTTAGATATCTCAGATGATTTTAAGGTGATCTGATTCATTGCGGCTATCATATCCTTCATTTGGTCAATGCTGCCATGTAATTCCTTTTCCGCATATCCTGATTTCTCATGTGCTGATTTTGCGTTTTCAGCGCTTTTCCTAATTTGTTCGGTTAATTCGGCAAGTGAAGCTGATAATTCCTCAATGGAGCTGGCTTGTTCGGTTGCTCCTTGGGAAAGAGCTTGTGCACTGTTTGCAACTTGCTCTGCGCCACTGTTAACTTGTTCTGCGGATTGATTAATTTGCAGTAATGTAGAATTTAAGTTTTCAAGCAATGCCTGCATATTATCTTTAAGTTTTTTAAATTGACCGGCATATTCCTTATGAAGCTCAATTCTTAAATTACCATGTGACATATCTTGTAAAGCATCGCATATTTCATCTATATATCCCTGATAATTTACCAGTTGCTTAATGGTAAGATTAAACGCATCAGCAAGCTGGCCAACTTCGTCTTTGGACTTTATGGAAAGCATAACATCAAATTTACCTTGAGCGATTTCCTGTGCTGCAATAGTGACCTTTTTAATAGGCATGGATATACTGCTGCTGACAAAATACGTTATTAATGCACCTATGAGGATTGCCGCAACAGATATAACCGCCAGGGTTTTTACCAGCAAGTTGATACTGGATAGAATGTCATTTTTTTCAACCCCGAATATGACAATCCAGGGAGTATCCTGAATTGGTGCGTAACCTGCGATTTTTGTAACTCCATGATATGTATATTCTCCGCTGCCAATTTCACGGGAAGTCATTTTTTGGGTAAGCTCTCCCAGTTCTCGTAAAGATTCATCGGTTTTCATATTTTCGATGTCATTATCCTGAGCAAAAACCAAATCTGTATTTTTATGCCCCACTGTTACGCCTTGATTGTTAATCATATAAGCATAGCCTGTTTGTTTATAACTGACGCTGCTTACAATTTCACTTAATGTATTGCCATCTCTTCTTCCATAGATGACACCTGCAAGCTCGCCTTGATCATAAACAGGTGCAGAAAAGATGGTGACAAGTTCACCGGTAGCGCTGCTAATAATCAAGTCTGACACTGATGTCTGACCGTTTAGGGCAGTTTGAAAGTACTCGCGGGAAGCTACATTCGTGGTTTCATGTTTTGAGTTAAAAACGGTTGAGTTTCCTTCCTTGTCAGCAAAGGCGAAAGCAAGATACCCGGATCTTTTGGCTTCTGCTTCAAAAAAGGCAACCTTTTCGTCAAGCGTTAGATTTTCATCTAATAAAATAGGGTTTTGGGCAAGAGAGCTGATATAAGCCAGTTGCCCGTCAATTCTTGCTTGTACATACTTTGCCTCTTGCTTTGCCATATCCATTAAATGATCGTGGGCATCTCGAACAAGTTGTTTGGTAATGGCAGTTGTTGTAAAGGTTCCTATGCCTATATTTAAGATAAGAATAATTGCTGTAAATATCAATAAAAGTTTGTATTTGATTGATTTCATCGTCCCAACCTCCCGGTAATATTAATTGATTTAAATTGTTTTGATTTTTTAATTCTGACACTGTAACACCATACTCTTTAGCAATTTTCTATAGATTTTTTTCATGTATGATATCCCTCCTTTGATTAAAGCCTCATTTATAGATTTGTAATATTATAAACGGCGTAACATTTAACAATGTTTCTGGGTGAGGAATGAATACAGAATTAGGACATGGCCTAAAGTACATAATGAATTAGTTATTTATTCTTTTTATTTATCAGTTAAGATGTTTATTTTTATTGTGGAAACCTCCTGTTTTATGGTTTAATTGCTAATAACTATACTTTACAGTTAATTAATTTTAGCATATAATTAGATAACCCACCGTGTCACATGCTACGATTTTGAGGCGAATTTTGATGAAATATGTAGATTTGATAAAAAATACTTTTATTGGCTGTCAATTGACAGATGATGAAATAAGGATGGCTCGCAAGAATTCTGATTTGATAATTAAGCATTTCGATAAGGGGCAGTTTTTACATTTGGAGGGTGAGAAATGTCTTAGTCTGGAAATTTTGCTGATTGGCAGTATTGTCAGTATGCAAATTGATGAATATGGGACAGAATTGGTTATAAATACTTTTGAAAGCTATGAAATAATTGCCGGTAATATCCTGTTTGGAACTATGGCGAAGTATCCTTTGTCCTTTTTTTCTGAAACAAAAGGAACTTTATTGCAGGTTAATAAGTTGTTTTTGTTTGATCTTTTTATAAAAAAGCCCAATGTCCTTAAACAGTTTTTGATTCTTATTTCAGATCGTGCCATAAGTCTCGGCGATAAAATCAGGCTTGCCAAGCGAAAGCCATTAAGGAATAATATTATGGAATATTTATATTCGCAAAGCTTATTTCAGGGTTCGTCTATCATTACTTTACCTATTTCAAAAACAGAACTTGCCAATAGATTTGGAGTACAACGAACTTCCGTGTCAAGGGAATTCTCTAGAATGGAAAGGGATGAATTAATAAAACTAAATAATAAAATGATTGAAATAGTAAATAGGCTATAAAGTGCTTATAAAGTTGCAGTTCATACTATTTGTAAAATGTGAGCCGCAAATTTATCGTATTTTGTGCGGGAGGTTGTAATTATGAAGATAACACTCGTGGAGGTTATTTCCGAAGAGGTTTTGAAACTCTTTTCAGAACAAGATGATTTTATGATAGACTTTCTCGGTGATGATAGTGTTTATTATGCCCGCTATAGCAAAAGTGAAAATATAGAAAAAGTTTGGGTAGCCTACTTTGACGACTTACCGATCGGCTGCGTTGCTTATCGCAAAAAATCTTCTGATGTGGGCGAAGTGAAACGTATGTTTATAAAACATGAATATCGTGGACGTGGAATATCGAAATCATTGCTTGATATGGTTGAGAAATATGCAAAACAGTGTGATGACCATACCCTGCATTCGAGTACACGCATTACACTTGAACCTGCAATTACATTGTACCAACATTCCGGATTTTTTGAAACATTTCGCAATGGTCTTTATGTAGAAATGGAAAAGAAGCTGTAATTACAGCTTCCGCGAATGAGCATACGGTAATAAGAAAGGGCTTCCCATAGGGAGACCCTGTTTCATTTGTGTTTCTATGGTTCTCCCTCAATTTCAACCAATATTAACGTAACATAATCATCTCTGTTTTTTGTACCTATCTCAAAGATAAGATATTCCTCATAAGCATTCTTTCCAAGCTTGATCTGATGTTCATTTGCATACTGCATAATCTTTGTATACATTTCACTGATATTCCGGTAACTTCCTTTATAATAAACCTGAAGATACCAGCCCTCTTTTCGCACCAGAGTGTTGTTTTTTTTATCAACATTGTTAGTTTTCGTATACAAATAGGAAAAGCTGTCAAATCTTTTTTCCTGGATATTTTCAATGGTAAGTGATCCTCCCAGAAAATCAATCATGCTTGCATTGTTGTCATTTCGGAATGCAATCAGTTCTGTTAGAAAGTTTGAGTAAGAATCATCTTTGCCATTATCCATATAGGTACTGCATAGAGCTTTTAAGCTTTTGTGATAAGCGGGTTTAATGATATTATATTCTGCGGATAAGGCATTTTCAGTTAAATCCTTAAGAAAATCTATCCCCCGTTTTGTGTTTTTTAACTTTATAATTTCCTTTGCCACTTCATTTGACTTTTGTTCCAGTAAATCTATTAATTTTGCCGGGGTTCTTTCATCCATGTACTTTTTGATTTCTTTTAATGGCATTCCCAGCCTTTTTAGGGCAGAAATAATGGAAAATGTATCGAATTGCCGGAAGGAGTAATAGCGGTAACCATTTTCTTTTGTGATCTCCGGCTGAAAAAGCTCTATTTGATCATAATAGAATAAAATATGTTTGGGAATTCCGCAGATTTTTGCAAATTCTCCTGTTGTTAAGTATTCGTTTTTATTTTCGGACATAAAACCACCTCGTTTTATACTGCATTTTACAGGGGTCTGTTTGCAGCTGCAGCACAGCCCCGGGTTTAATACATTTTATCTTGCTGTTTTCTTCTTGACTATAAGATAACCTTATAGTTTATAATAGTCAAGCAGCCTTTTCCTGTCAAGGAATTTGGCTGAAATTATTTGCGTTTTAATCAGTAAAAGGAAAGGAGTTATGGTATGAAATTAATGTTAAAATATCTGAAAAGATATCCAAAGCTAATTTTATTAAACACCATTGGAATCTTTAGTTTCGTTGCGGTGCAGCTGGGAATTCCTACTGTCATGGCATGGATGATTGATAACGGAATCGGTAATGGTGATATAGCTTATATAAAGAGAATGGGAGGAATTATGCTGATTATCTGCATCCTTGGGGGTGCAGGAACTATTTTATTAACTTTCGCTTCATCGAGAATTTCAACCTATATGATTCGTGACATCAGAAATGATGTGTTTGCACAGTCCCAGAGATTCTCCCACACAGAGTATAATAAATTTGGCGTCTCTTCCATGATTACACGAACAACGAACGATGCATTCCAGTTAATGCTGTTTTCCAATCTGTTGTTTCGAACCGCGCTTTTGGCACCTGTCATGATTTTTATCAGTGTCTTTATGACCATCAAGACTAGTGTTAATCTCTCTCTGGTTATTGGAGGAAGTCTTCCTTTTATAGTGGCGGGCGTTATTATCATTGCCAAATTAACCAATCCTCTTTCCGAAAAGCAGCAAAAGGGTATGGACCGGCTGAACCGGATTTCAAGAGAAAGTTTAACAGGGGTCCGTGTAATCAGGGCCTTTCGGAAAAGTGAGTATGAAGCAGAGCGCTTTGCAGAAACTAATGAAGACTATGCCACTAATTCCAAGAAATTATTTAAAATTATGTCCTTTACGCAGCCGGCCTTTTTCTTCTTGCTGCACCTTGCAATGATGGCAGTGTTTTGGATATCAAGTATAATGATTAATAATGGCACCTTACAGGTGGGACAGTTGGTTGCTTTCTTAGAGTATCAGTTTCATGCGATGTTCTCTATTATGCTGTTTTCCATGGTATTTGTCATGTACCCCAGAGCCCAGGTATCTGCAAACCGTATTCAGGAATTATTAGATGAGGAACCATTGGTGAAAAGCCCTTTACAGGGCGTTACGGCTGAAAACAAAGGTGTAGTGGAATTTGATCATGTAACATTTCAGTATCCTGATGGCGAACTCCCTGTTATAAAGGATGTATCTTTTACTGCAAACAAGGGAGAAACCGTTGCATTTATTGGCAGTACAGGCAGCGGAAAGAGTACATTAATTAATTTGATTCCAAGATTTTATGATGTGACAAGCGGTTCTATTAAAATTGATGGTGTGGATACATCTGACTATGACTTAAAGGCCCTCCGTCAAAAAATCGGCTTTATCCCTCAAAAGGCATTTTTGTTTAAAGGAACCATAGAAGAAAATCTTAAATTCGGCAATCCTGATGCTACACCGGAAGAAATTGATCATGCAATTGAAGTAGCACAGGCAAAGGAGTTTATTCAGAATAAGCCGGATCAATTACAGGAATATATAAGTGAAGGTGCCAAAAATGTTTCGGGAGGCCAAAAACAGCGAATTTCCATTGCCAGAGCATTGGTAAGAAGACCTGAAATCTACATTTTTGATGACAGTTTTTCTGCCCTTGACTATAAAACAGATGCTACTTTACGTGCCGCACTTAAGGAAGAAACAAAAGAATCCATTGTATTCATTGTTGCACAAAGAATCAGTACAATCATGAATGCGGATAAAATAATAGTACTGAATGAGGGTGAAGTGGTTGGCATGGGAACCCATAAAGAACTATTAAAATCATGCAGTGTATATTATGAAATTGCAGATTCACAATTAACAAAGGAGGAACTGGAGCAATGAAAAAGTTATATCCATATATAAAACCATATTTGAAATATTTTATTGTTGCGATTCTCCTTACCATAGGATACTCCGGCTTCTTATCAGCAGCACCAATGGTGGAAGGCTTAATTACAACAAGACTGAAAGATGATGTTGTAGATATCGCCAACAAAGTTCCCGGGGCAGCCATCAGCTTTTCTTATGTTATTAAAATCTTAAAGCTGTTACTTGCCATCTATATCGGAAACATACTCAGCAACTTTGGTTCTCAATATTTTTTAACAAATGGCATACAAAATACAATGCGTGACTTGAGAAATGATGTGCAGAAAAAGATTACAAAGCTGCCAATCAGCTATTTTGATAAACGCACGGTGGGAGATATTCTCAGCATCATCTCAAACGATATTGATACCATGTCAAATGCCCTTCAGCAGAGTTTGTCAAGGATATTGAGTGCCTTCTTATCCGTTATTTTGGCAACCGTGTTAATGTTTTATATTAATCCGGTTATGGGTACTGTTGCGGTTTTACTGATACCGGGAAGCGCTTTTATTATGAGATTTATTATGAAACGCTCTTCTTCTATGTTCGAAAAACAGCAGGTTGCACTTGGAAATTTAAATGGTTATATTCAAGAAAGATACACCGGGTTAACTGAAATTAAACTATATGGAAAGCAAGAAGATTCCATAGAACAGTTTAAGGAGATTAATAATAATCTTTGTGAGAACGGATTTAAGGCGCAGTTTATATCCGGGCTTATGTCACCGTTAATTTCGTTCATTACTTATATAGGGATTGTAGCTGTGTGCATATTAGGTGCCACATTTGCAGTTACAGGCGCCGTAACGGTTGGACAGCTTCAGGCATTTATCCGGTATATGTGGCAGTTAAATGAGCCGCTGGAACAGGTGTCACAATTGTCCGCATCCATTCAATCTGCAATGGCGGCAGGAAGAAGAGTATTTGCGTTTCTCTCTGAAACAGAAGAAGTGCCGGAAACTTCCAATCCTGTGGTAATAGACAACATAAAAGGAAACGTTACGTTTGAAGATGTATCTTTTGGTTACAGCAAAGATAAAATGCTCATTGAACATTTGAATGTTAACGTGAAAAGCGGTCAGATGGTAGCAATTGTCGGCCCCACTGGAGCCGGAAAAACAACACTTATCAATCTTTTAATGCGTTTTTATGATATAAATGAAGGCGCAATCAAGGTTGACGGTGTGAAAATTAAGGATATGAAACGGGATGACCTCCGTTCGATTTTTGGTATGGTGTTACAGGATACCTGGCTATTTAAAGGAACGATTGCAGATAATATAAAATACGGGAAAGAGGATGCAACCCAGCAAGAGATTGAAAATGCTGCAAAAACAGCAAACGTAAATCATTTTATCAAAACTCAGCCCGATGGCTACAATATGATATTAAATGAAGAATCCTCAAACGTATCAGTAGGTGAGAAACAGCTTTTAACAATAGCGAGAGCGTTCCTGGCCGACCCAGCCATTTTAATTCTTGATGAAGCAACAAGTTCAGTGGATACCAGACTTGAATTAATGCTTCAGACAGCTATGAAAAATATCATGAAGGGCAGAACGAGTTTTGTAATTGCCCATCGTCTTTCAACCATTAGAAATGCGGATTTGATCCTTGTTATGGATAACGGAATGATTATTGAACAGGGAACCCATGAGGAATTAATAGCAAAGAAAGGATTTTATGAAAAACTGTATATGAGTCAGTTTCAAGCTCAGGCTTAAATATATTTTATAGCATATAGAAGTGACATCCATTTATTCCAGCCTCTCTTTTAAAGTATTCTCAATGGGAAAGGAGAGGTGGTTTCATTTCATAGGAGGGGGAACAGGGATGTTTCGTGTGGAGCAGGTTAAATCACTGAATGATCTGGAAATGGAAGTGTATCATTATGTGACGAAAAACTATGATAAAGTGAAGTACATGAGAATTCGGGAATTGGCTCAGGAAGCCCATGTTTCCACTTCTACGGTGCTGCGTTTTTGCAAGAAAATGGATTGTAATGGCTATGCTGAGTTTAAGATAAAGTTAAAACAGCATTTTGATAAGGGAAAAGAATTACATGCGGCGGATGATGTAACGGAAGTCATTGATTTTTTAAAGAAAACTACTTCGGAAGAATTTGAGAAAAAGCTGGAAATGATGACGGAAGTTATTGTCCGTGCAAACCGCGTGATTTTTGTAGGCAGCGGCATGTCTGGGATTGTGGCAAAATATGGGGCAAGGTATTTTTCCAGTATGGGAAAGTTCTGTCTTTACATTGACGAACCCCATTATCCAACAGAAAGCAAGTTTTTTGAAAATGCCCTGGTTATTGTATTTTCCGTCTCAGGAGAGTCCAATGATACCATTGGTCATGTGATCCGTTTTAAGGAACAAAATTGCCAGATTTTCAGTGTGACCAATACGGAAAACTGCACTGTGGCAAAATTATCTGACTATAACATTGCATATTACGTGACCTATATGCGGCTGAAGGTTTATGATATTACTACTCAGATGCCTGCTGTCAGCATTGTGGAACGGCTGGGGAAAAAGCTGTACCGGTATACTTCTGAAGGATCGGATCATACTTTAAATTAAGCAATCTGCAAGTTAAAAAAACATATTGTTACGTAAAAAAAACAAGTGAGAAAAGCCGTCACTTGTTTTTTTACGCCTTAGAATTGATGACAAGAAACCTGATAAACAGTATAATCACAATCAGCAAAAAACTATAAAAATTCATCAGATTATAAGAGAGGAAGGAAAAATGGCGAGAGATTATGCGGTTGTATCAAAAGCAATTGTAGAAAACATTGGTGGAGTTGATAATATTTCCAGCCTTACCCACTGTATGACCCGTTTACGATTTGTCTTAAAAGATGAAAGTAAGGCAAATGAGGGGGCGGTCAAAGCCATTGACGGCGTTATGGGAGTGGTAAAGCAAGGAGGGCAATTCCAGGTTATTATTGGAAACCATGTGGGAACTGCCTACCAGGAAGTTTTAAAGTTAGGAGACTTTGGAGAAGAAAGTAAAGTTGCAAGGGGAGAAAAGAAGGAACCTTTGACCCTGAAAAAAGTCGGAAATAACATTTTAGATGCAATTGTGGGAACCATGTCACCATTAATCCCGGCAATTATCGGCGGTTCCATGGTAAAGCTGTTGGTTATGTTATTGGCTATGGCAAACATATTACCTGCAGACAGCGACACTTATAAGATTATTAACTCCATTGGAGATGGTGCATTTTATTTCTTGCCTGTAATGGTGGCAGCTTCTGCTTCTAAGAAGTTTAAAACAAATATGTTTCTTTCCATTGCAATTGCGGGAACTTTAATTCATCCGGATTTCCGTGGTTTGATGGAGGCTGTAACTGTTGGAGAAACGGCGGCTCATTTTCTGGGAGTCCCCATAGCGTCCGTAAAATATACTTATACCGTAATTCCGGCAATCTGTATGACCTGGATTTTATCTTATATTGAACGGGGTGTTGACAGAATTACGCCGGCTGTGACGAAAAACTTCTTAAAGCCAATGCTGATTTTATTAATTGCCGCTCCGATTGCGATTTTGATCATTGGACCGGCGGGAATTTTAATTGGTACGTCAATTTCTAAATTCGTATTCTTTGTACAGGCGAAGCTTGGTTTCCTGGCAGTTGGTATTATGGGTGCAATTTGGCCTTTGCTGGTTATTACAGGCATGCACAGGGTGTTTACTCCCACTATTTTGCAGACGATTTCTGATACAGGAATGGAAGGAACCGTTATGCCCTCAGAAATAGGTGCAAATCTTTCTCTGGGCGGAGTTTCATTAGCCGTAGCTTTAAAAACCAAAAACAGGGAACTTCGTCAAACTGCCCTTGCAGCTGCTTCCTCCGCCCTGATTGCCGGAACCACGGAACCGGCACTTTACGGTGTGGCAGTCCGTTTAAAACGTCCTTTGATTGCTTCTTTGATTACAGGATTTGTTTGCGGCTGTTTAGCGGGAATCGGGGGACTTGCCAGCCGTTCCATGGTTTCTCCCAGTGTTTTGACAGGAGTGCAGTTTATTGATCCGGAACATCCTGGAACCAGTATCGCATGGATTGCAGGTATTACGATTTTGTCTATTGTATTATCCTTTGTCCTGACTTTGGTGATTGGTTTTGAGGATCTTCCGGAAGAGGAGGAATAATTTGAGCGATTTTAAGTTTCCTGAGGATTTTCTTTGGGGAGGGGCCATTTCCGCCAATCAGGCGGAAGGCGCCTTTCGTAAAGGCGGCCGGGGATTAAGCAACATTGACGTGATTCCTCATGGAACGAAAAGATTGGAAATAAAAACAGGTAATATTCCTCAGCCTGAGTTGCAGGAAGGGGAATATTACCCCAGTCATGAGGGAATTGATTTTTATCATCATTATAAAGAAGATATTGCTTTAATGGCGGAAATGGGTTTTAAAGTATTCCGTACTTCCATTTCATGGTCAAGGCTTTTCCCTGAGGGAGATGAGGAAACTCCTGACCAGGCAGGAATTGATTTTTACCGAAATATGTTTTTGGAGTGTAAAAAACATGGTATGGAGCCTTTGGTGACCTTGTGTCATTTTGATATTCCCATGGGCCTGGTGGAAAAATACGGTTCATGGAGAAACCGAAAGGTTGTAGATGTTTTCCTGCGTTATGCCAATACCTGCTTTCAGGAATTTTCAGGATTAGTAAAGTATTGGCTGACTTTTAATGAGATCAACATTATTTTACACAGTCCCTTTTCCGGTGCGGGAATTGCGTTTCAGGAAGGGGAAAATAAAGCCCAGGTTACCTATCAGTCAGCCCATCATATTTTGGTGGCCAGTGCATTGGCCACTAAGCAGGCACATGAATGGGATCCGGGGAATCAGGTGGGGTGTATGCTTGCAGGAGGCAGTTTTTACCCTTATTCCTGTAACCCGGAGGATGTTTGGGAATCTGTGAAGAAAGAGCAGGAAAATTTGTTCTTCATTGACGTACAGGTACGGGGGGCTTATCCGTCTTATGCCCGTAAACTCTTTCACGATAAGAACGTCAGCCTTATAATGGAAGAGGGAGACTTGGAGATTTTAAAAAATACGGTGGATTTCCTTTCTTTCAGCTATTATGCCAGCCGTTGTGTGGCTGCGGATATGAATGACAAAACAGCAAATGAGGGGAATATTATCCGTTCTGTAAAAAATCCTTATTTAAAAACAAGCCAATGGGGCTGGAGCATTGATCCGCTGGGGCTTAGAATTACCATGAATCAGTTATATGACCGTTATCAGAAACCTTTGTTTATCGTTGAAAACGGTCTGGGTGCAAAAGACGAAATCAGGCAGGATGGCAGCATACAGGACGATTACCGCATTGATTATTTAAGAAGCCATATTCAGGCAATGAAAGACGCCATGGAGGATGGAGTGGACTTAATGGGGTATACGGTCTGGAGCTGCATTGACATTGTCTCTGCTTCTACAGGAGAAATGAGTAAACGCTATGGCCTTATTTATGTGGATCGGGCAGATGACGGAAGCGGGACGCTGCAGAGGAGAAAAAAGAAATCATTTGATTGGTATAAAAAGGTAATTGAGAGCAATGGAAATAAGATAGACTGACAGAGAACACCCCATGAATTGGTATTGAATTCATGGGGTGTTTTAATTGAAAGTGCTCAGGTAATATTGTTCTGGGAAATTCCCAGCCAGTCCTTTAAGTATGCTTTTTTACGAATATCGTAATCATCATATTTTATCTGCAGCTCTTTTCTGGTCAGCAGATCGTAAATGGTTCCTAAAACCACCCGGACCACATTTGTGTAGACGTTTTCTTCATCCCGGATCTTGAAATTGGCACTGTGGATCTGCCCCTCAATACCGGAAAAACCGAATTGTACGGAAGGAATGAGGCAGCTTAAATCACCAATGTCACCGGAGGCTCCGGAAACCGTATTTTTAAGAATCCTTTCGGCCGGACAAAGGGTGAGCATATTTTGGAAAACAACTTGAAGCAGCGGCTCAGACTGTTGAAGAGGCATATATCCCGTCTGATTTTCGATTGAACTTTTTAGATTTAATGCAAGGGCGCAATGATTGGCACAGCGATCTAATGACTGGCATGCTTCAAGCAGGGTGCTTAGGGAATTGGCCCGGACATAGGTTTCTAAAACAGCCTGGTCCGGAATGGCATTGACACTGCCATTGCAATTGGTAATAACCGGAGCAATGTGAATGCCTTTTTCCGGGGGAAACTGTTCCTTTAAAAATGATAATGCATTGATAAATAACGCCGCTCCATGCATGGCATTGCGCCCCTGGTGAGCCAGCGCTCCGGAATGTGCGGCCTGTCCGGTGAAAATAATCCGTTTTTTTGTAAAACCGGTGAGGCTGCTGCCAATATCAAAAAGGGTGTGTTCTTCACTATTTACATGAGCCGATAATATACAGTCAAGGTCATCGAAGAAACCATCGGCAATTAGATTCTGTTTTCCTGAGAAAAAACGAACTTTTCCGGCCTGTACAAGGGCTTCCCTATATTCCAGATCAATAAATTCCTCGGCCGGGGTGGCGATAAAGGTAATGCTGCCTCCGGTTTCATCCAGCAGTCCGCTCTCTTTTATAAGCTTCATGGAAAAGGCCATATCAGCAACCTGGATGCTGTGGCCGCAGGAGTGAATCGCCTGTTTTTTATCACCGCTGCCGGCATAAAGAGCATCCATATCGGCAACCAGGGCAATATGATAACCGGAGCCATTTCGCTCTCCAATGTCCGCGCGTACACCTGTCAGGGCTTGATCTCCCTGACAGGAGATACCATTTCTTTGAAAAAATGACAGGAGATGAGCGGCTGTCTTTTCTTCCCGGAATCCCACTTCCGGACAGGCAAATAGTGTCCGGCCCAGCTCTTTTAGCTCTTGTTTTTGTTTTTCCAAGGAATCGGTCAGCATCTGCTTTTTTATTTTCATGTAATTTCCTTCCTGTTTCTGGTCTGAATAATCTGGGGTTCCACTTTTTTGATGTAAGCTTCCAGTGAATTGCGGTCGATCAGTGCCGGTATGACCCCTTGTCTGGCAACGCTGAAGCCGGCGGCATAGGTAGCGATTCGTGCAGCATGTTCAATGGGATATCCATCGGTTAAGTAAGCGGCCAAGGCTCCGATGAAGGCATCGGCGGCCCCGGTGGTATCAATTGTTGAAAAATGGATCGCCGGCAGGTAACCGGTAAAAGCAGGATCCTTGATATAACATCCGGAATGTCCCAGGGTAATAATAACAGACTTGGCACCATACCTGATAAATGCTTCAGCTTTCCCCTCAATTGTGGTTTCTTCCGGGCACAGCAGCTCTGCTTCTGCTTTATTCGGTACAAAGATATCTATGTACTTCATTAATGACGGGAGCAGCCGCTTCATCACTGCTGGTTTCAGGATGTTTTTTACACCGCATTCATGAGCCAGGCGGGCGGCCGCTTCAACCGCGTTCTCCGGGATTTCCGTTTGTAATAAGCAGTAACTGGCGTTTTGGAAGAGATCCTTATGCATCAGGATTTCTTCCGGGCACAGGGTTTCATTGGCACCGTTTAAAAGTGTGATCGTGCTTTCCCCGTTGTCCTGAAGGTGGATATACGCCTTGCCGGTCTCGGCCTGGGGGGCGCGCAGAATTCCCAGGGTGTTTACATGATTTTCTTCTATAATTGAATAGACGAGAGCGGAGTCGTAATCATTACCTACTTTTCCGATCAGGGACACCCGATGCCCCAGTTTGGCCACAGCAACAGCCTGATTGGCACCTTTTCCGCCAGGGATGGTAAAGCTGGTATTTGTACTGGCTACCTGTCCCGGCTGGGGCAGTTCGGTTACATTCAGGATTATATCCATGTTAATACTTCCAACTACCACGATCTGCTTGGTCTGGGAAAAGTAAGGAACATCCAGGCTGTTTGTATTTTCCAGCGGATAAGCGGTTTGGAATCTTTCTGTATTGAATTGCCTCTTTTCACATTTTTCAATGAGCCGTTCACAAACAAAAGAACCAAGTTCATAATTAGGAATTCGGATGCTGGAAATTTTCGAGGACTGGGCATTCCCACGCAGATCATCTCTTAAGCTGATCAGTGAAAGGTTATATGGCATTTGCAGCCTTTTTTTTTCTAAATCCTCAACCAGTAATTGTGCGGAGGTGAAATGGGTGCTGATAATGCCGGTCAGTAAATGTGCAAAGATCTGATTGTACCATTCATCATTTTCCTCAGGAAGAACCATGTTATCCCGAAAAGGAATCCCATGTTCCAGAAGACACTTTTTGAAGCCTTCTAAGGCTAATTCTGAACGGATGCTGCCGCGTCTGATCAGGCACCCTACTTTTGTATGGCCATAGGAAAGGAGGAGCCTGGTCGCCTCATAGCTGATTTGGGAAAAATCGATAAAATAATGATTCGGGTCAAAGGGAGAGTTAATGCAGCAGACTTCAATTTTATATTTTTTAAAATAATGCTCGTATTCTTTGCTTTCGTTACTCACCGGTTCCCAGATTACGCCGTCTACCTGACTTTTGCAGATTGTAGTGATGTTTTTCAGTTCGGTTTCCAATGAACCCAGACTGTCATAGACCAAAAGTCCATAGCCGTTTTTTTGGGCAACAGCAATGGCACCATTTAAAAACAGGCTTGATCTGGTGAAGGAATTAAGCAATACCCCCAATACAAAAGTCTTGGCCTCAGAAACGAGCTTGACACTGGCATAAGGCGTATAGTTATACTCTTTTACAATTTCCAGAACACGCTTTCGGGTCTTTGGGTTAATGCTGTCATCCTTGCCGTTTACGATTTTTGATACGGTTGATATAGATACACCCGCTAACTGGGCAATTTCTTTGATTGTCATGAGATCTCTCCGTTTCATTGTTATAAATGAATTATGATACAGAAAGATATATTTGTCAACGGCGAAGATAAAGTGAAATGTAAAAGAATACATAATAAACAGCTTTCCTAAAACTTATTTTTATTTAAAATGCATAATAATAATTGACAAATTGGAAAAAAGTGGTATTATTTAATAAAATAAACACTTTCGGAAACAGTTATCTTATTAAAACAGAGCAAAGGCATAAGAAGAAAGCGAGGTTGACGGCAATGGCAAAGAGAACATTTATTATTGACTGTGATACGGGTACTGATGATGCAATTGCGATTATAGCTGCTTTATACAGTCCGGAGATCGAACTGGCGGCTATTACTTCGGTAAATGGAAATGTATCGCACCAGTATACCTCACAGAATAATCTGAATCTGATGGAGTATCTTGGCGCTGATATTATGGTTGCCAGGGGAGCTGAGAAGCCTCTGTTTCTAAGGCCGCTGCATTATGGTAATACTCACGGCCAGACAGGACTTGGTGATATTGTGCTGCCAACTGCCGTGACCAGTAATTTTGCAGAAGAAAATGCGATTGAGGTGATACGCCGGAAAGCAGACGAACTAAAAGGTGAGTTGGAACTGCTTGTCATTGGCCCGATGACCAATATTGCCATTGCTCTTTCCCTCTATCCGGACATTGCAGAAAAAATCAAGCATATCTGGTTCATGGGCGGGGCGGTAAAAGGCGGGAATGTTTCTACCTCGGCTGAATTTAATATCTGGGTGGACCCGGTAGCGGCCAGGCTGGTTCTGGCATCCGGGATTCCCTGTACAATGGTGGGCTTAGATGTGACGGAATTGGCAATCCTGAACCACCAGGATGAAGAAATTTTAAGAAACATGGGAACAAAAGCTGCTGTACTGACAGCCGATATTCTGGATTACATGTTCAGGCGGCATGAAAAAGGCGGAGAGGATGCGGTGATGCACGATGCCCTGGCCTTAGCCGCTGCGTTGTGTCCGCAGTGCCTGTCATGCAATGATTACTTTGTGGATGTTGAGTGTCTGGATTCTTATACGGTAGGTCATACAGCAGTGGATTTGAGAAATACCCTGGACCGGCAGCCTAATGTGAAGGTGGCAATGGATATCCGCGTTGATTTATTTAAGGAATGGTTGATTGGCTGCATCGGCAACAGCCGCATACTATGAGCCTGGTAAAGGGCAAAAGCTTTCCCATTGTTAATGAGGCACGGTTTTATTCCAATATTCTGATGCTGGGGGTACCCATCATCCTGCAGCAGTTTTTGCGGGTTAGTGTTGATACGGCGGACAGCATTATGCTGGGTCGGATTGACCAGGTGCAAATGTCAGCAGTTTCCCAGGCACAGCAGATATTTTTTATTTTCTATACTTTATGCAGCGGTTTTTCGGCAGGATGCTGCGTCCTGATTGCTCAATATTGGGGGCGTCAGGGCAAGGAAGAGATAAGAATACTTTTTGCAACAGGTATCCGGGCAGTGGCTGTTTTTGGAACGGTGATTTCATGTCTGGTACTGACATTTCCCTGGATATTTATGAGGATCTACAGCAGTGACCCGGCCATTATCCAACTGGGGGCTTCTTATCTGCGGATTGCGGCCTGGATGTATCTTCCGTGCGGTGTGAGTACCATGATGTTTGCTTGCTGCCGGGGAATTGAACAGGTTAAGATATCATTTATTGCCAATGTGATTTCTTATCCCATTAACATTTTACTGGATTATTGTCTGATTTTTGGTAAGTTCGGACTTCCACAGATGGGGATTCAGGGAGCAGCCCTGGGAGCTGTGATTGCCAGATTGGTGGAGTTTGTTATTCTGGGTGTATTTGTATTTAAAAAAGAAAAGAAAATTCAGCTGAAAGTAAGAGATTTACTGAAAGCGGACAAACGGTTAAGCAGAAATTTTTACCTGATTGGTATTCCGATTGTTGTCCATGAGCTGATCTGGTCAACGGGAACAACAGCAGGAAGTGCAATCACCGGGCAGATGAGTATAAGCGTAGTTGGCGGCTATAATGTTGCCAATACGTTCTACCAGTTGGTTGCCTGCGTTATGAACGGAATTTTACAGGCCTGCAGTGTTGCGATTGGTAAAGCTATCGGTTCGGGGCAGAAGAAGGCGGAGATTAAAAAGCAGGCTTACAGTGTTCTGGTTATTGGACTTGTTGGAGGAACGCTGATGGGGCTGATCACGATTCTATTTGGGATACCCTTTACAAAGCTTTACCGGCTGACTGATGAGACCCGGGCTTTTGCCATACAATTTATGGCGATTCTGGCCCTGATCTGGCCCTTTGCCGGTGTGGAGATGACCGGAATCATTGCTACCTTGCGGGCCGGGGGAGATGGAAAGACCGGGCTGATCACGGATATCTTTACCATGTGGCTGGTAACCATACCGCTTGCATCATTAGGTGCTTTTGTTTTTGCCTGGCCGCCTGCGGTGGTGATCGGAATCATTAAATTTAATATTGTATTAGAAGCACTGGTGGGAGTATGGCGGATTCGGTCGATGAAATGGGTCCGCAATCTGACATCGGGCTGAAAATAAAACAAGAAACCAAATAGAAAAGAGGAGGTCTCATATGAAAAAAAGTGTAAAGAAAGTAATTGCGGTCGTGATAGCCATGGCAATGGCAGCAGGTCTTACAGCCTGTGGTTCTGGAGGAACAACAGGATCTTCCGGTGCAGGTGATACCGGCAGCAAGGAAACAAAAGCCGAAAGCGGGGCCCCGGCTGCCAAGGACGGTGAAAAAGGACGGATTGCCTATATTGTGGGAAATCTGGGGGACAAGTCTTTTAACGATTCCGGTGAAGAGGGAATGAAAATACTGCGTAAGGAAGGTTGGGACTGCAAGACTGTTGAAGCCGGTGATGAGACAAAAGCGGACAAATGGGAAGATGCCATGCTGGATACCATTGACGAAGGTTATGAATATATTGTGGCATCCTCCACGTATCGTGATATTTTGATCCGCCTGGCAAAGGAATATCCTGATGTTAAGTTTATATGTTTTGATGATTCCATGGATGAATCTGAGATACCGGAAAACATGGCTCTGATTTTCTATGCTCAGAATGAGGGCTCTTACATGGTAGGCCAGCTGGCCGCCGGTATGTCTAAATCAAAAGTTGTGGCAGTTAATGTGGGAATGGATAATCCGGTTATTGCTGACTTTGTCACCGGTTTTGTAAATGGTGTTCAGGATTACGATCCGGAGTGCAAGGTTGTTAAGGCGGCAGTTGGTTCCTGGACGGATCCGGCCAAGATGAAAGAGCTTTGTCTGTCTCAGGCAAGAGATAAAAAAGCTGATGTATTCTATCAGGTTGCCGGCGGAGCAGGCGGCGGTTTGTTTGAAGCCTGTAAAGAGCTGAATACCTGGGCAATTGGTGTGGATTCCGACCAGTATCAGTATTATAAAAATTCTGAGAATCCGGAACTGGCCGATGTGATTTTAACCTCCATGCTGAAAAATGTGGGTGATTCTTTTGTATCGTTTTTCCATGATGTAGAGGCTGGAAAAGATGTCTGGAAGAAAGTAAACCGTCTGGGTCTGGCAGAAAGTTCGGTTGGATATGTAGATAATGATTTCTTCAAAGAAAACGTTCCTGAAGAAGTGCGTCAGAAGATGGAAGAGGCACAGGCTAAGATCATCAGCGGCGAAAAAACAGTAAAATCTTACTATGATTTTGCTGATGAGGCCGAGTATCAGGCAATGCTTGACAGTGTGGCACCTTAACAGAACAAAACGTAAACTGCCGGGATTTTTTACAGAAATTTCGGCAGTTTGCCGTAGGAGGAAGATATGTCTGGTGAAGTTTTGAGAATGGAGAATATTACCAAGATTTACAGTAATGGATTTGTTGCCAATAAAGGCATTACCTTTTGGCTGAATGAAGGGGAAATTCTGGCTCTGGTAGGGGAAAACGGAGCAGGAAAAACGACGTTGATGAAAGTTCTCTTTGGATTGGAAAATGCCCAGTCCGGACGTGTTCTGGTACAAGAGCAGGAGGTTCATATTCAAAATACACTGGATGCCATTGATAAAGGCATTGGAATGGTACATCAGCATTTTATGCTGGTTCCGTCACTGACTGTAGCGGAGAATGTGGCTTTGGGAATCGAACCTATGAAAAAAGGAACGTTTGATTATAACAAAGCGGTGGAAATGACCAGAGAAGTGGCAGAAAAGTATAATTTTAACATTGATCCCAAAATGAAAGTAATGGATCTTTCGGTTGGTCAGATGCAAAAGGTTGAGATTATGAAAGTATTGATCCGGGGAGCGAAAATTATCATTTTGGATGAGCCGACGGCAGTCCTGACGCCTCAGGAGACAGATGAATTGTTTGAACAGCTGATTCTGTTAAAGGACAGCGGTCATTCGATTATCTTTATTTCCCATAAGCTGGAGGAAGTAAAACGGATCTGCAGCCGTGTTACGGTCCTGCGCCATGGTTTTTGCCTGGGCAGTTATGAATTGGAGGATATGAGCCAATCCGATATCTCAAAGCTGATGGTTGGCCGGGATGTGGTGCTAAAAATTGACAAAGATCAGCCAAAGCCCGGCAAGGTTGTTGTACATATTAAGGATCTGACTAAGATCAACGAAATGGGAAAAACCGTACTGGATGGTGTATCTCTTGATATTCGGGAGGGGGAAGTGGTAGGCATTGCCGGTGTAGAAGGCAATGGCCAGAGTGAACTTTCTGATGTATTATCAGGACTTGGGATCTTCTCTTCCGGTGAAGTATCTATTAACGGAACCAGCATATCAGGAAAAACCGTTCACCAGATCCGGCAGCTGGGGCTGGCATTTATTCCGGAAGACAGAATGGATTTTGGCTGTGCCGGAGATATGTCAATCCGGGATAATATCATCTCAGACCGATATTTTCAGCCTCAATACCGGAAGGGGCCGTTTATTAACAGAAAATATATTGACCAGGTTGTAGATCAGTGCATTAAAGATTTTGAAATTGCCTGCGATGATAGAAACCAGCCGGTACGTATGCTTTCCGGTGGTAATATCCAGAAGGTGGTGGTGGCCAGAGAGTTCACTTCCGGCAGCAATTTTATTCTGGCCAATCAGCCGACCCGGGGAATTGACGTTGGCGCAGCGGAAATGATCCGCAAGACAATTGTCCGTAAATCAAGGGAAGAAAAGACGGCTTCCCTGTTGATCTCAGCTGATTTGAACGAAGTGCTGGAGTGTTCCGACCGGCTGATGGTTATGCGAAAAGGGAAGATTGTAGCAGCATTTAAGCAGGCGAACCTGGTTTCAGAAGATGAATTAGGGGAATATATGCTGGGTATTAAGACGATGACAGCAAAAGAAATGGAGGCTGTGCTATGAGTAAAACAAGGCGAATAGAAACAACAGTCGAATTGGTGCGCATCCTGGTTGCCATCGGCATTGCTTACGGAATTGCGCTGGTCACATTATTTGCCATCAGCGATGATCCGGTCTATATTATTCAGCAATTTGTGTTAGGCCCGTTTTCTTCCGTGCGGAGAGCCGGAAGCATCATTAACCTGGCGATTCCGTTTACATTCACCGGATTGTGTTTCTGTTTTATGTATGCAGTGAATAAGTTTAATCTCTCCGGTGAAGGCATATTTATGTTTTCAGGGTGCATTGTTTCTTTGACTGCTATTTCATTAGGAGGGGCAGGTCTGCCGACATTGGTTATGCTTTTGATCCTGCTGACAGTTGGTGCGGTAGTGGGGTTTCTGGTTTCCATTATTCCGGCCTGGCTGGATGTTAAGTTTAAGGCCAATATTGTGGTGGTTTCCCTGATGCTTAACAGCATTCTGACATTTTTATCCATCTGGGTGCTGAAGTATTTTATGCGGGATCCGTCAATTGGTTCCCTGGGATCCTATATGATTCCGGATTCGGCAAAGCTTCCTATGATCTTTGGCAAGTTCCGGGTTCAGTCGGGATTTTTTGTGGCATTGATTGCTGTGGCCTTTGTTGGAGTTTTATTTTATAAGACCATTTTCGGATATAAGATGCGGGTTGTTGGAAGTAATCCGAACTTTGCCAAAGCAAGCGGTATCAACATGACCGGGACAATTATTCTGGCTCAGTTAGTTGGCGGTGTTTTTGCCGGTATGGGCGGTACGTGTGAGATCCTGGGCAATTATGACCGTTACAAATGGGTCGTCAGTACCCAGCATGGCTTTGATGGCCTGATGGTAGCCGTTCTGGCGAGAAGGAATCCGATTCTGGTCCCGGTAGCGGCAATTCTGCTGGCATATATCAGGATCGGTGCGGATGTTGTAAACTCCAAAGGTGATATTCCCATTGAATTCATTACTGTTATCCAGGGGATTGTTATTCTTCTGGTAGCTGCTGAGGAATTCATGGGAAGGTATAAGAAGAAACTGATCTATAAAGCGGCCCAGGAAGACATGAAAAAGGACCGGGAAAAAGAATCAAAGGAAATTTTGGCAGACAATGCAGCAGAAGCCGGGAAGGAGAGCGTGGAGTAAGGTCCATGCAGAAACGCATATGTTTACAATAGAATGGTTTGCAAATTTTGGGTTTTCAGTACTGCGTTTGTCAACACCGCTGATTTTTGTAGCATTGGCAGCGGTCATTAACCGGAAGGCCGGAATGCTTAACATGGCACTGGAAGGAATGATGCTTTCGGCAGCCCTGGCAGGCGTTATTTTTGCCGGCTTTTCCGGGAATGTCTGGATTGGTTTGCTGGGGGCGGTTATCTTTGGCGTGCTTGCCGGCGGGGTACTGGCATTGTCCAATCTGTCCGGAAAAACAGATCTTTATCTGACCTGTATTGCATTTAACCTGGTTGCCGGCGGCGGCACCGTATTTGTTATGTATTTGCTGACCGGAGAAAAAGCGGCTACATCGGCAGCGATTAAGGCTTATACGATTCCTTCGGTGGTAATCCCCCTGATTGATAAGATCCCGTTTTTGGGACAGGTACTGTCGGGACATAACCTGCTTACTTATCTGGCGTTCTTGAGCATTTATTTGGTATGGTTTTTCCTGTACCGGACCCGGCTGGGACTCAGGATGCGGGCAGTTGGGGAAAACCCACAGGCAGCATCATCCGTAGGAATCAATGTGAAAAAGATTGGTTACATATCATTTCTGGTTTCAGGAGTGCTTTGCGGTTTTGCCGGAGCATTCATGTCCATGGGGTGGGTTAGTTTCTTTATGAAAAACATGACAAACGGCAGGGGATATATCGGCTTGTCAGCCATGAACATTGCCGGCAGTAATCCCATCGGAACCGCGGTGGCAGCAGTTTTCTTTGGTTTTTCAGATGCCTTGGCAACTACGCTGAAGAGTCAGGGAACTAATTTCCCAACGGAATTCATTGAAATGATTCCCTATGCAGCAACAATCATTGCTCTTGTATTGATTAATATGATACGGATCAATCAGAAGAAGCGGATAGAAAAAGGACTGAAGAGAGAAGGTGCGTAAACAATGGATATGAGTAAAAAGGTATGGATTGACTGTGATCCTGGAATTGATGACAGTTTTGCACTGCTGCTGGCAATGAAGCATCTGGCGGTTGTGGGGATTTCAGCGGTTGGGGGAAATACCGGACTTGAACATACGTTTCGTAATGCCAGATATTTGACGGAGCTGGCGGGATATGGAGATATTCCCGTTTATGCCGGCTACGATATGCCGATGTCTGCAAAACCTGAGCGGGCGGAATATGTTCATGGCAGCAGCGGATTGGGGAATATCATGGTGCAGGAACTGGAAGGAGCGCCCCAAAAGGAACATGCGGTGGATGCGCTAATTAATGCTTTCCGTGATGAGACAGACATGACACTGGTAACGCTGGGGCCATTGACCAATGTAGCACAGGCACTTTTAAAGGAGCCGGAGTTAAAGCATAAAATTCCGGAAGTCATCTCTATGGGGGGCTCAGTTACAAACGGAAATTATAACGCCTGTGCAGAATTTAATATAGTTGCGGATCCGGAGGCAGCAAAAATTGTTTTTGAATCCGGGATTCCCATCCGCATGGTTGGGCTTAACTTATGCCGTCAGAATTCCATGACAATAGATGAAGTGGAACAGCTTAAGGCGCTGCCGGGACGGGTAGCGGCAGCGGCAGCAGATTTACTGGAATATTCGGTCAATCAGGGGCGGCAATCACAACTGTGTGATGCTTGTACCATAGCATGGCTGATTGATCCTGAGATTATTACCTGCGCCCTGCCAATGCATGTAGATGTGGAGACAAAGGGAGAGTTCACAAGAGGAATGACTGTTTGCGATTACCGGGATTATATCGGAATGGCACCAAAGGAGGATATTGGCAGGGAAGTCTGCTATCCGGCAGAAAGCGGCGAAAAGAATGTGCTTGTTGCAATGGAGTTTGATAAGGCGCGTTTTAAAGAACTGCTGATTCAAACCATAAAAAGCTACGGGGTATAATATGAAACTATTAAATTTTGGCTCTATGAACATTGATTATGTATATAAAGTAGAACACTTTGTGCGCAAAGGAGAAACCATATCTTCAGAATATTTAAATGTATTCAGCGGCGGGAAGGGGTTAAATCAGTCCATTGCCCTGGCCAGAGCAGGGGAAGAAGTATATCATGCCGGAGCTATTGGGAATGAGGGTGAATTTTTGCTGGAGGTCTTAAACCAGGCGGGGGTGGATACCGGCTGTGTTGCAGTCCACGATGAAGTTCAGACCGGTCATGCAATGATCCAGAATGACAGTGAGGGGGATAACTGCATCATTCTTTTCGGCGGAGCAAATCAAAGGATTGGTAAGGAGCAGGTTGAACAGGTTCTGTCTGGTTTTTGTGCCGGAGATTTTATTGTTCTGCAAAATGAGATCAGTGAACTGGGATATATCATCAGCCGGGCCTATGAAATAGGAATGACGATTGTTTTGAATCCTTCTCCAATGGATCATAAGGTTTTGGAACTGCCGTTAAATCTGGTGGATTACTTTCTGGTGAACGAGGCGGAAGCAGCATCTTTAGCAGAATCATCGGACGAAAGTGACGAAGCGGTTCTGGTAAAGCTGGCGGCGAAATTTCCTGATGCCAAAATTGTCATGACACTTGGGAAAAAAGGATCTGTTTACTGGGATGGACAGCAGATTTACCATCAGGAAGCGGTAAGTATGGAAGCAGTTGATACAACGGCAGCAGGAGATACTTATACAGGATACTTTATTTCCGGGATTATGAGAGAGGAAAAGATTGAGGATGTTTTGTACCGGGCGTCCGTGGCTTCGGCCATTGCAGTCACCAGGCCAGGAGCGGCACCATCAATCCCGGAACGAAAAGAAGTGGAAGAAACGATAAAAAACAAAAGGAAAGGAAGATAAAAGGATGAATGAAATTGATGCTATGAAACACACACCAACTCCTCATATTGATGCAAGGCCGGGTGATATTGCAGAATCAATTCTGCTTCCAGGTGATCCGCTGCGTGCTAAGTTTATTGCGGAAAACTTCCTGGAAAATGTAACACAGTTTAATAATACAAGAGGAATGCTGGGATATACCGGTTACTTTAAGGGTAAACGGGTATCGGTGATGGGAACCGGAATGGGCTGCCCGTCAATGGGGATTTATTCTTATGAGCTGATTCATTTTTACGGTGTGAAGAATTTAATTCGGATCGGAACTGCCGGAGCGATGCAGCCTCAGGTGAAACTGCGGGATGTCATCATTGCCATTGGCAGCTGTACGGAGACCAATTATCTGGCAACATACCAGCTGCCGGGAGATTATTCCTGTACAGCCAGTTACAAATTATTACGTCAGGCAGTACAGAGCGCGGAAGAGATGGATCTGACGTATCATGTGGGCAATATTCTGTGCACAGATGCATTTTATAAACCGGAGCTTCCGAAAGCAGGGGTATCATGGGCGGATATGGGGGTTCTGGCGTGTGAGATGGAGTCCACTGCACTTTATGCCAATGCGGCTTATGGAAAAGCGGATGCATTGTGTATTTTAACGATCTCAGATTCGCCGTTTGAAGAGGAAGAAATTTCTGCTGAGGGCAGGCAGAATTCTTTTACCAGGATGATGGAACTGGCACTTTCGATTATTTAGGGAAGTGAGAAATATTGAAGAGGGAGCGTTGCAAAAGGTTCTGGTTAAGAATGTTGCTCCCTGATTCATAAAAAATGACGGGCACGTTGATTTCATCAGCGGTTTCCGTCATTTTTTATGCTTTAACAAGGACTTCCTCTTATTTTTGGAATATCCTACGCAGCAATTTGTGGGGCGCAACAATTACGTTGTTTTCGTCCGTCAAAATGGCAGGATATTGATATGTTAATAGGTTCTCTTTGGTTATCATTGAAACACCGCCCTGGAAAAAGTCAATAAAAAGGTATATAAATACATTTTATCATATGCTGTCGCTTCTGTCACAAAGAAAGGCATTTTGGGATGTTCCGGCAATCAATATATGAAATAATAAAATCCATTACTTTAAAATATAAATTCGTTACAAAACTTAACATAAAACTTCCGCCCAAATTAAACTTGCATTGAGAAGCAAATGAAAGTGCCGCCTATACATCAAACATAAGAAAGGATGACGCCCCATTAACATACAAAATTATTTACTTTAAAAAGCCAAAGGCGCAAATTTGCTTCGAACATTATACGAAAGAAAATTAAGAGAACGGTGGATATAAAATGAAATTTCAAATTACAACCGATTACGCAATCCGTATTATGGTTGATCTTGCTAATCATGATGCACAAATATTTACTGCAAAGGAAATTGCAGAACGTTTGGGAATTACCTATAATTATTTCAACAGAATCGTAACAACCATGAAACAGGCTGGTTTTATTGAATCAGTACAAGGTGATGACGATAGCTACCGTTTAGCAAAAAATGCCGTCAATTTATCTCTCTACGATATCATTGAAGCTATGGAGGGAAGCATCCGTATCAACCGCTGCCTGGAAGAGGGAAGTCATTGCAGCATGCATGGGCCGCTCAGCAGCAGCTGCGGGGTACGTCGTTTTTTTGAGTCGGTTCAGACGGATATCATTAATGTATTAAAAAAGAAAAAAATATATGAACTATGCCGGTAAATAACGGCAAAGGGGATATTTTTCAAATAGAATGAAAATGGTGGCAGCAAAGGCGGGAGACACAGCAGAAGTTCAGTAGGTCCGGAATAACTGCTGAACCTAATCATAAGGCTGTAAAACCACTGGAATAGCATGGTTTTACAGCTTTTAATTTACCACAGGCTTACCATTAGCTTTATAGAACAGGTCGTAATTCTTTTTGTCCGCTGCGACAAAAGGGATAACCGGTATACTAAGGCGCTTTTCAATTTTAGACGCATCCACCTGTTTGCCTTGTTCCTCTGCAACAAGCATCAAATTATATATTAATTTTATTTGATAGGGTAATGAAAGATCAGCATTTAACTGGTAAATAAAAACAACATGATATATAATGATCAGTAGTAAAATACTTAACCGAAACAAAGCAATGAACGGTATTTTAATGCAGCAATAAGATATTAATCATGGATCTTGTGAATTTCAATGCGATATGGGAGACAAAGCGTGGAGAATCATACAAAAATAATTGGAGCAATAGAAGAATACTGTTTAAAGCATCCTGGCGCATATGAGGCAAGGCCATTTGGAGAGTATCCAATCTGTTATAAGGTCATGGGAAAGATATTTGCGCAGCTTAATCCGGAAGCAGGATTTTATAAGATCACATTAAAATGTGAGCCGGATAAAGCAAATCTTTATCGGCAGCTCTATCCGGGGATTGTGATCCGGGGATATCACTGCCCTCCTGTGCAGCAGCCATATTGGAATACGGTTAATCTGGATGGGTTCTCTGATATGGAAATGCTTTTTCAGATGATTGATGAAGCATATGATGCTGTTATTCATAAATTCAGTAAAAAAGCAAAAGCGGACTTGTTAAATCTGTCTGAATTGGAGTTTAAAGATGCGGATGGAGAAGATCAGGATTTTGCATTGCTTTGCAGCAGGCTGGACAGTGCTCTTGATGAAATTGTTGGTGGGGCATTTCAGAGGAGTCAGTATGAACAGTATAATCAAAGAGACAGCATTCATGACGTGATTGTGGCTTATCAGAAAGGTGAGCCGGTTGCATGCGGCTCCTTTAAAATGTATGATGAGGAACATGCAGAATTAAAAAGAATATATGTGGAGCCATCCCATCGGAAGATGGGGCTGGGTGCAGAATTGGTTCGGAGATTAGAAGCAAAGGCAAAAATCAAAGGATATGGCTGGTGCATTCTGGAGACCGGAAAGCCCTTAGAGGCTGCCTGTTGTCTGTACAAAAAGGCAGGGTATAAAATGATTCCAAATTATGGGCAGTATGTGGATATGCCGGATTCAATCTGTATGGGACGAAAAATCTGATAGGGGAGTGTTCAATGGAGAAGTATGAACTTGGTTTAAAGAAAAAGTCTTTTTCCTTGTTTTTTAATGGGGGAGAAATATGGTGTGAACATTTGGATTCCCTCTATGGAGAAAAGGAATTGTTAAAGCAGAAGTTTGAAGGAGATTTCATACAGATCAGCAGACCGTCTGCAAGTTCCTTTATCATAGTTGTTCTTGATGAATCGGATGTTGACAGAGAAATTCTGGACCTGATCATTGACAGGTTTGTTATGCTAAAGAGGCCGCTGAGCAAAGTGGTTTTTGTGGGACTGAGTTTAAAAATGAAGGGCCATGTTAAAAAGAGAAAAGCAGATATTTCATTTATGATGGCCTGTATCGATGATATGGAAAAGGCAAAGGAATGGCTTGTCTCGTAAAAAATGATCCGGCCGGGAAATTAAAGTGACTGTCCATTTTGTTTATTCTGAATCTGTGATCAAAACAATGGAAGGAAAACCAGTGGGCCTTGCTATCATATGGTACAATGAAGCCATGCGATTTTGTGAACTAGAACCTTTGGGTGTTGTATGGTGGTGCAGGCGTAAGGGGATTGCAAGAGCATTGATTTATGAGTTAGCCAACAGAGTCATGAAAAAGTACCCATTATGCAAGGGGATGGTTGGAGGCAACCAACAGTTTTATTGGGATTTGGGATTTTTAACAGAAGCTGAAAATGAAGTTTGGAAATGGGAAAAGAAGTTTTAATTATATAATTCAAACGTTGTACAACACAGATTTATAAGAGAGTTCAATTGTTTAAAACAGGGCTTCACATGAAAGTGTGGAGTCTTTTTCATGTTGTATCTGATAAATCACGTATCATTAGTTGGTTCGGTTAATTACTGCTTTTTACAAGATTGATACATTTATATGTTTTCTTATATAGTAAGTTGAACAATATGGAATAATAAGGTGAAGATTATTGCAAAGTGATAAAAGGGAAAACGGAGGGAAAAGAAATAGAAATGCATAATATTTTAATTATCGAAGATGAAAAGCCCATATCTGATTTTATCAGGCTAAGCTTAAAAACTATGGGATATGAGTGTGAACAGGCTTATGACGGGGAAGAAGCAGCAAATAAAATTTTGGAAAAACGATATTCGTTGATTCTTCTGGATGTCATGCTGCCAAAAGCGAATGGATTTGAATTAATGGAATTTATTCGCCCCATGAAAATACCGGTAATTTTTTTGACGGCAAAAGGAAGTACACAGGACAAAGTAAAGGGCTTTAAGCTGGGGGCAGATGATTACCTGACAAAGCCCTTTCAGATTGAAGAATTGCAGGCTCGAATTGAAAACGTACTCAGGCGGTATTATAAAACGGATGAAATCTTATCTTATAAAAATATTTCAGTGAATGTATCATCTCACAGAGTTACAAAGGCGGAAAGGGAGATTACGCTTACAGAAAAAGAATTTAAATTATTGGTACTATTTATTCAAAATAAAAATCTGGCATTATTTAGAGAACAAATATATGAGAAGGTATGGGAAGGGGAGTATACCGGAGACAGCAGGACGGTGGACATGCATATACAAAGATTGCGCAAAAAATTAGATTTATATGATCAACTGGTATCTGTATTTAAGGTTGGATACCGTTTGGAGGAATAAATGAAGCTTTCCTGGAAGATATTCTCAAATACATTTTTGGTTGTGTTATTTTCTTTAACATTGGAAGGAGTTGTACTGCTGTCCACAACATTTCATAAAGCATATTTGCTGGAAGTTGAGCGGGAAAAAGAAAATATAGAAAATATTCATAGGGAATTGATAACCGTACTGGCAAATGACAGCAGTACGCTGTATAAGGAGCCAATAAAAAGTATTGAAGCTGCAATTGATATTTTGAAAGATAATTGGCGGGGAGAATCATATAGAATAAGTGATGAAAGCGGAAAGGTACTTTTTCAGAACCATGATGCAGAGTTTTTGGATAAAAAGGGAAAGGAATTGTCTCTTTACAGGATTGTATATGGTGTAGAAAAGAACGAAAAGGGATACTTTTTGCAGATGTCAGTTCTGACAAAGCTGCTGGAAAAACCTGTTATAATAGAGGTCAATAAGGATTTAACACATATTTTCACGGAGAAAGCTGAGCAGCAAAGAATATTTATAATAACCATAATTGCTGTGGGAACCATAAGCGCTTTGATTAATGCCGTCAATGTTTTTAAGCTGACTAAGCCAATTCACAAATTGATTTATGCAGTGAAAAAAGTCAGATCAGGGGACTATACAGAGCGGGTGGAATATAAGGAAAGAGATGAAGTCGGTATACTGGCATCTGATTTTAACAGCATGGCAGAACAATTAGAAGAAAAAATCCGGTTGCTGAAGGAAACAGCAAAAAAGCAGGAAGAATTAGCGGGAAGCCTGGCCCATGAAATTAAAACACCCCTTACTGCCATGATAGGGTATGCAGATTTGATAAAGAGAAGCAAAATGGATGAACAGGATTTCCTATATGCGGTTAATTATATTATTTCAGAAGGAAAGAGGCTGGAAACGCTTTCTAACAGGATGATGCAGCTGCTGATAGAAAAGAACGCAGTACCCAATGATACCGTCAGCACGGTGCAGAATTTGCTGGAGGATGCGCTGGAAGCAATGAGACCAGTCTTTGACAAAAAGAATATTACTGTAAAAAAGTCTTCTATGGATTTTCCCATAAAAGCAGATATGGAGCTTATGAAAAATGTATTGTTAAATGTATTGGATAATGGGGGAAAAGCAGCAGGAATGAATGGGGAGATTTCCATAGAATCCGGCTGTAATAACAGTCAAGTATGGATTTCAATAACGGATAATGGAATGGGAATGGCAAAAGAGGAGATTTCTAAAATTCAGGAAGCATTTTACCGGGTGGATAAATCCCGTTCCAGAGCAGAAGGGGGAGCTGGCCTGGGATTAGCAATTTGCGCTAACATTATGAACATTCATAATGGAAAAATGCTGTTTGAAAGCGAGCCTGGTAAAGGGACTACGGTAACATTGATATGGAAAGGAATTGTGGATGAACAGGACATTTGACTACGCAATATATTTTACCAAGATATCAGCCTTGGCTTTTGGAATCCTGATACTTCCGCATTTTTATTTTCAATATCAGGACCAAAGGCTGTTCCGTGAGATAAAAGAAATGGATATGAACGTTTTTCAAATGGACAGGATGAATCGTAACGCCTTAACCACAGAAGAAAAAAGAGCATTATTATCTGACGGTAATGTAAACCTAAGGCATATTGAACTCAAGACAGGGGACAGGTATAGTTTATATGAAGCGCGCAGGCAATGCTTTCGAGAATTGTGCAAGATCCCTGTTCTGGAGGTAAGCATATACGGTCCCATATTAAATGAGATTGATATAACTCCTTACCTGCTGATTGACCCGGAAACACCGTCAATTTCTATGATTACTTGGAAAGGTTTTCTGACAATAAAGGATATTAAATATCAGATTACATTGGAGGAAGAAAGCGGTAAAGTCCTGTCCATCCAGCCTGTAGGAAAAGAGGATGATGTTTTGAACATGCAGTGGGAAAGATATTTAAAAGAACCTCAGGAATAATACAAGTTTGTTACATCTATTTGTGAAAATACAGTGGTACTTAAAAAACAAATGGAGGATTTTAAAATGAAAAACAAGAATTACAGGATATTACTATTGGGAAGCCTTGCAATTGCTGTAACGCTGTCAGTGAGCGCTTGCGGGAATAAAGCATCCGGCCTGCAGCGGGATAATAAAGCTGCAAAAGTAACAGAGGAAGCATCACAAAAAGGATCAGAGGAACCAGATGATTCAGAGGAAGCAACCGTTGCCGATATGTCTACAGTTGCCGATAAGGTAAAAGCCGGAACGGCTGAAATCCCAATGCTGAAATTACCGGAAGGCATATCAGGTATGAAAGCAGAGACTAAACCGTTTAAAGAATTGAGGGATCTGATCATTGAAGATATGGAGGTACCGGAGGAATACTACGAAACAACACATTACTTTTATAATTACCTTGATCTAAATGATGACGGGAAAGATGAAATATTTGTTATGGTCGCGGGGCCTTACACCAGTGGCTCCGGTGGAAGCAGTGCATTGCTGCTGTCTGAAAATGGTGGAAAACTGCATATTGTTCAGGAGTTTACATTAGTAAATGAGCCGGTCATAATCAGTGATAAGCTGGAGAATGGTTACCATAATTTAATTATTCCATATTATAGCGAAAGCAAGACTCAGTATTCTGTATTGAAGTATAAGAATGGAGCGTACCCTAATGTACCGGATGGGGAGATGATCCAAAGTCTGGAGGGAATTAAAGGAAAAGCAATCATTGCCAATGACAGGATTAACGAGGTTCAGGCAGGAATCATGGGACTAAGCCTTAGTGAAAAATAAATCCTGCGGCACCGTATTATTATTGGGAAGAGAAAATTTAATTTCGTGTATAAAAAATACAAATATGGCACAATCTAACTATAAATACCTGGTGAGGTTAAAAACTGATACATGGGATCCCGTGTATCAATGCGTGGATGTTTTTTTGTTCTGATAAAGATCTATATTAATTGACAGATCATCACGCAAATAATGAAAATTTCATTATAAATAAAGTTTTGAAAGAGAGGAATTAAGCAATGGGAATTATAAGCTGGATTATTATTGGTGCTCTTGCAGGTTGGATTGCCAGTATGTTCACCGGTAATAATAAAAGTATGGGAGCCGGTGCCAATATTTTGGTAGGAATTGTCGGCGGATTGATCGGTGGATTTATCATGGGACTCCTGGGTGGAACCGGCATTACCGGATTTAATATCTGGAGCCTGATCGTTTCCGTTGTGGGGTCGGTCATTTTATTATCCATTGTAAATACAATGAAAAGGCAGAGAGAATAAATTAATTTGGCTGTTAATGCCACAGGCAAGAACATCCTGGCACAATCAGGATAAGGTTTTAAGTAAAAAACAAGCATGAAAAATCACCGGGAAGCCGATATTTTTCATGCTTGTTTTTTGCAGAATTTTATAACTGCTTTAGCAATCCTTATAGTAATTATACTGATACTTCATATCAAATGAAATTCCGCATTCCGCGAAATTTTTTGCAATCCTTTTTTTGCCTTCATCGTCTTCCATGATGTTAATGGTTTGATAAATTCCGTCAACTACCCCGGGAAATTTCGATGAAGGGATTCCTGCTGCCATCTCATCCTTTCCCCAGCCGGCCAAATGTCTTGTACCGATGCATAACAGAGAGATATTCATGTCCTGGGTCACAAAAGGCCTTGCGGAACATTCCAGGCAGACGGCCTGATTCCCCAGCATATTGATGTTACCGGGCATACCGTAAGAATAAGCGTATCCCTGGGTAATTCTCATAAGGTTGTAGGGATTGGCCACGATTATAATCACATCCGGCGCTGTTTCATACTTTTCCAGTGGTTGTACCAGTACTCCGTACATAGGATTTTGAGAGTAGGAAAGCCCTTCCCGTACCTGTGCACTTAATTCCCGGCTGGCGTATAAGCCTAATCTGGCCCAGTTTTCTCCATGAGCGTTTTTTTCATCGGCAGGATTGATTCCAAGAACTCTTGGGCCGCTTTGGCAGGAGAAGGAACCTGCATTGGCCTTAATGCT
Organism: Lachnospiraceae bacterium; assembly: GCA_902363835.1. Taxonomy (GTDB): domain Bacteria; phylum Bacillota; class Clostridia; order Lachnospirales; family Lachnospiraceae; genus Lacrimispora. Next base: position 71,439 of record CABJBM010000011.1, on the reverse strand, counting down.
ATGGCCTGCACAGGCTCCTTTCACCATCTGGCAGTAGCGGATGGGCTTTTGAGGAAATACCGCGCCAATGGTTTGAAACTCAGCTTCCGTTTTAATGAGCTTTACTCCTACGGCTTTACGGGAAAGGTCAAGAGAAGCATATAATTTTGCAACATCTTCCTTCCAATGGTCATTCATTATTCTTTTACCTGATCGTCGTTTGTATAGAATTCAAATACATTTGGAAAGGCCTTGTTTATCTTTTCCTGGACTGACGGATCCTTAAAACACTCTGCAAAAGCAACAGCCCAGTCAGAATCCGCGTCTTCTTTCCTTACAATGACGCCCATGGGATAATTGATCATGGAAGAATCTCTTGCAATATAAGAAGATGCATCCTTACCTGCGGCAGCCATGTGGGTAAAGAATACACATGCGCCGTCTAAGTCACCTAAAGTGGTCACTGTCTGTCCCTGGTCCATTTCAATGATTTCAAGCTTTTTCGGGTTTTCCACGATGTCAGCCACTGTTGCCTGCTTCTGGTCTGCGTTCAGCCTGATCAGGCCCTGGCTTTCCAGAATCCTAAGGGCAATGTCCTCGTTCATGGCATCATTCATTACCGCGATCCTTGCGCCGTCAGGAAATTCTGAAATTGAGGCATGTTTTTCAGAATACAGGCCGATTCCTGTATACATAGCATATGGCTTTGCCATGTCAAGGTTTGCATTGTTATTTTGGTTATAGCTCATAACGAACTTTTTGTGCTGCCCCAGAGCCATGTCTGTTTCTTTGCTTGCACATGCCTCCAGAACCACCGGATTGGAATCAAAGGTTTTAAATTCCGTTTCATATCCTTTTGCTTCAAAGATATCCTTGATGGCATCGTAGTAAACCTTGGAAATAGAGGTTCCTCCGATTACGATTTTTTTAGATGCCGTTTTTTTCGTTTCTTTGCTTTTCGTAGTTTCTTCGCTTTTGGTGGTCTCCTGACTTGTTGTGACTTCAGTGGTTTCTTCTGCCTTTGGCTGGGCGCTGTTTTTTCCGCATCCGGTTGTACTTACGATTGTAAGCATGGCAGTTAAAGCTAAAAATATAGTTCTTTTTTTCATTGCTTTCTCCTTTGCTAATTCAGCTTGTTATATATCATTTTTCCTAATCCCTGGATCAGAAGAACGAACAGAATGAGAATGATAACTACAAAATACATAATTGCGTAATCAAACCGCTGATATCCATAGGTCAGGGCAACGGCTCCAAGGCCTCCTGCTCCCACGGCGCCTGCCATGGCGGTCATATTCAGCATGTTGATCAGCATAATGGTGAAATTGGATACAAGGCTTGGCAACGCCTCTACTAACATGATCTTATATATGATCTGAGGCTTGGAAGCACCAAAGGCCTTGGCTGCTTTTATGAGCTGAGGGTCCACTGTTTGAAGGGAATTCTCTGTCATCCTTGTTGCAAAAGGGGTACAGCCGATGGTAATTGCAAATATTGCGGCTTCGGTTCCGATCCTTGTTCCAAGGACCAGTCTGGTGACAGGTGCAATGGCAACGATCAATATCATGGTGGGAAATGACCGGACAATATCCGTGATCTTCCCAAGGACATAGTTTACCGCTCTGTTAGGAGAAAGCCCGTCTTTATCCGTGATAAAGAGAATGATCCCCAGGATCATGCCAAAGAAAATGGATAAAATGGCGGAGACAAAAACCATTTGGAGAGTGGCGAAGATTGCCGGTACGATGACTGAGGGGAAATATTGAAATAAGTATGATCTTTCCAGCCATTGGGAAATGGTGTTCATCAAAGCACGCTCCTCTCTGTCCGGTAAAGAATTCTATGGGATTGCAGATAGTTCTCGCAAACGGGAAGATCTTGTACATCTATATTAATCGTTATATTGCCATGTTTTTGGTTCTGAAATTCAAAAAAGTTAGAATTTACCATTTTATAAGGTTTTTCCATCAATTTTCCCAGTTCCCACAACAGGGTGTCATGGGAAGTCCCCAATGTGATATTGACTCCTGATTTGGGAATGTTTTCTCCGTTATCCATGCCCAGAAGCTTTTGCAGGGCAGGGGGTTTTTGAAAGAAAAGCTCCCTTACTTCTCCGGAGACTGCTGCCGTACCGGCTTCCATAATGGTCATTTTGCTGCAGAATTGCTGAACCACAGGCATTTCATGGGTAACTAAGACAATGGTGATTCCCATTTCTTTCCTTATTTTGTCCAGCAAATTTAAAATGGAGGCAGTGATATTGGGATCTAAGGAAGAGGTGCTTTCATCAGAAAGTATATATTTAGGGTTCATGGTCAGGGCCCGGGCAATGGCCACTCTCTGTTTTTGTCCGCCGCTTAATTCCGCGGGCCTTGCCTTTAATTTGTCTTCCAGCCCCACCATCTCTGCCAGTTCATAGACCCTTTTTTTAATATCAGATCCTGGAACCTTCCAGCATTCCATGGGGAGAGCAATGTTCTGGTATACATTTTTCCTGCTTACCAGAGAAAAGTTCTGGAAAATCATCCCCATATTTTTCCGAAAAAGTCTTGCCTGCTTTTCGCCCAGGGATTCCAGACGCACACCGTCTACAATAATAGAACCGGACTCATAAGAATCCAGTCCGGCCAGACAATTTAACAGTGTGGATTTTCCAATTCCGCTTGATCCTACAAGCCCATATGCCTCTCCGTCTTCAATGGTAAGGCTGATATTTTTTAAAACCTGCAGATCTCCGAAGGTTTTGTTTACATTTTTTATTTCTATCACGGCTGCACCTAATCTGTTTGTATGGTTTATTTTGTATCAGTACATGGAAAGTTTCACAGCGATAAACAGCGGTTTTAATCAGAAACTCTTTCATTATGTCTTACCTGTATGAATTAGTCAAATTGAAATATCCTATAAATACAAAGTATTTATAGGATATTTCTATATATAGCAGCTATGTAAATGTAAGACTATTTTTATCTGAGGAAGGATTATAGGTGAGAACCCGTCAGATTCCTGAGCGGTCCATAATATTTACCATGGCCGTAAAAGTGGTATCGTTAAAGCATACATCAAAGTCATCTCCCGGCCGGTTCAATATCCTGCGGATGCTTAAAAGCCCCAGGCCCCCATCCTGTTTGCTGGATAAAAGCCTTCCTCCGCTTTCTTTGATCTGGCCGTTATAGGAGTTTTCCGCAAGCATCATGAGATGATCCTGCCTCCATCTCGCCTGCAAATGGATAAAGCGGCCTTCCTTAAGCTTTATGCAGGCTTCCATGGAGTTTTCCAGAAGGTTGCCTATGACGATGCAAAGGGTTAAGTCATCGATTGGGATGTGGGCTGATATATCCAGGCTTGCCACGAATTCGATCTGGTTTTCCTGACAGCGGGCCCCATATTCCTGAAGGACCTGGTCGACGGCCGGATTTTCACAGTAATTCTGCTCTTTTGAAGTATCCAGTTCCTTGTTTAAGTCAAGCAGGTACTTTCTCTGCTGGTCCTTGTCCATATGGAGAAGGGCGTGGATATGGTGCCTGAAATCGTGGCGGATGATCCGAAGCTCATCGGCATGTTCCAGCATCTGGTTGTAATGCTCTCTCTGCTTTCCAATGAGCTGCCTGGCAAATATAAGCTCTTCCTCTGTTTTCTTTCTGGATACAGCTTCCAGGGTGCCGTCCAGGATCATGACATAAAGGACCAGGATCATGGTGCAGAAGGCAAGATAGAAAACCACATCTTCAAACCCTCTTTTTGCAAGGGATTCTCTGGAAAAGATGGTGGAGGTGCCAAACAGGGAAATGGCCAGGGAAATAGCCGGATACGCGGCAAGGAGCAGATGGGAGCGTCTGGACAGCTGGATAAAAAGCCGACCGGTCCTGTCCTTCAGCCAGTAACGGACAAAAATATAAAATCCGCAGGCGGACAGGAAGGAAACGATGACGCAGATCTGGCTGTAGGAAAGGAATATGGATTTTCCCAAAACCGAGGCGGCAAACTCGTTTAATGACATGGATAAGACTGCAAAAAGCCAGGCGGATAAGTAAAGAAATACCTTTTTTATCAGCTCTCCGTTAAAAAATATGAGAAGAAGGAGAAAAAAGAGGCAGGAAAAGATCCCCTGGACAAAGAGAAACACCGGTTCCCTGATGTGAAACAGAGATTGGAGGGATACCATGATGACCCAGAGATAAACGGATACGGCCGCGATGTTTTCCCGGTTCTTCCTTTTTGGCTCCAGACAGACGAAAATAGGCATCATGCGGACTGCCAGATTGATCAGATTTAATATAACATTACATGCTGCTTCGTTCATGGCTGCCTCACTTCAATTGAAAATGATAGTAAACATATTTGCATTCCTTGTAAAAATTGCGGGAAACAGGGACCATATCCCCGTTTGTCATCACAAAGCCCGTGGCTTCCAAAGCTTCCACGTGGTTCAAGTTTACAATATAGCTTTGGTGGCAGCGGAGAAAGCAGGTCTGAGGCTTTAATTCCTCCTGAAGCTCATTGAGCTTTTGGTGGATGGAAAGAACCTCCCCGTTTTTAAGGACAATGTAGACCCGGTGCAGCCTGTTTTCAAAGTACAGGATCCGGCTTAGCTTAAGCTCCATGGGAACCCGGTTATGTACGATGGAAATCGCAGCTTCCCTGGATTTAAAGTTTTGTTCCATGACCCGTTTTAAGGTTTCCTCAAAATCCTTTTCCGCCAGGGGCTTTAAGACAAAGCCTGAAGCATTGACCCGGTAACCGTCTACGGCGGATTCTAAGGATGAGGTGATGAATATGATTACAGGAGCTTCTTTCTTTTTCACCAGCCTTTTGGCGGCTTCAATGCCGGTCATGTCAGGCATGATGACATCCAGAAGATAGATGTCATAGGTTTCTTCCGCGGAAAGCAATGTTCCGGCGGTTTCAAAATCATCAATCTGAGCATCCATATCATGCTTTTTATAGTAGTCGCGCACAAAGTCAAGAATCCTCTTCCTGTCCTCTCTGCTGTCGTCACAGATGGCAATACGCAGCATAGAAAAGTCCCTCCGATCTCATTCCATTTTATTGAGATTTTTCAGAGAAGTCAAGCGGAGAGAAAGAATCTGCATATTTGGTGGGAAATCGGCAGAATCGGTTGTGTGCCCTGCCCTGTGAATGTGTTAAACTGGATTCATAAAAGAATTTTCATATAAAAACAGGAGGGGTTTTTTATGGGAGCAAATGTTGTTGTTACTGCTATTGTTATCATTTATCTGCTGCTCATGCTGTGGATCGGTTGGTATTCATCCTCCAAGATTTCTACCAGTACAGACTTTCTGGTGGCTGGACGCCGCCTTGGGCCGCTTCTCATGGCCGGAACGCTGGCTGCTACGGAAATCGGCGGGGGAAGTTCCCTTGGAGTGGTGCAGAACGGGATGTCAGGCTTTGGACTCAGTGCTTCCTGGTACATAATCACCATGGGGATCGCATTTGCCATTTTAAGCTTTATTGCGCCCCGGTTCAGGGCTGCAACGGTTAAGACGGTACCGGAATATTTCCGAAGGCGTTATAATAAGTCCTGCGGCATCATTACGGCTGTTATCATGCTTTTGCCCCTGGTAGGGCTTACGGCGGGACAGTTTATTGCATCAGCGGTCATTTTGTCCACCATGCTGGGCATAGATTACCAGGTGGCGGTCATCATTGTGGCGGTAGTGGTAACGGTCTACTCCATTATGGGAGGCTTATGGAGCGTTACCCTGACGGACTTTGTCCAGGTGTTTCTCATTGTTATCGGAATGATCATTGCAGTACCTTTTGCGCTCCGGTATGCAGGAGGCTGGGAAAATGTGACGGCTAATATTCCGGAGGGGACCTTAAGCATGTTTCAGGGCTATGATTTATTCGGAATCATTTCCCTTATCATCATGTACACAGCTACATTCTCCGTGGGGCAGGAGGCGGTATCCCGTTTTTATGCGGCCAAGGATGAGAAGGCAGCAAAAGGCGGAGCCTGGCTGGCAGCCCTTATTAACTTCATCTATGCCTTTATTCCCACGATTCTGGGAGTCATCACCCTGGCACTGATGAATATGGGGAAATTTAATTCTGAACAGTTTGCTGAGGTAGGAGCCAGATATGCGCTTCCCATCCTGGCAATCAACACCATGCCTGCAGTGGTCTGCGGACTTTTGTTTTCCGGCATTATCTCAGCAACCATGTCAAGTTCGGATTCCGACCTTTTGGGAGCAGGGTCCATCTTCTCCAATGATATTTATAAAGCCGTGTTAAAGCCGGATGCTTCCAGCCAGTCTGTCATGAGAGTCACAAAAATAGTCATGTGTCTGGTGGGCGTGGCCTCCATGTTCATTGCCCTGTTTAATACCCAGAGCATCGTATCCATTCTCATGTTCTGCTTTACCCTTCGGGCTGCAGGCTCGTTCTTCCCTTATGTTATGGGGCATTACTGGAAAAAGGCGTCATCAGCGGGAACCATTGCTTCTCTCATAGCAGGAACCATTGTGGTGGTATATTTAGAGCATATTTCCGGAGGCGTGCTGTTTGGAGTCAAATTCAGCCAGCCCATTATACCGGGACTGATCGCGGGGCTGATTGGATTTATTATTTTCTCCTTTGCCATGCCGCCTAAGAATGAGACTACGGAGCTGGTCCCGGAGGAGGATGACTGATCGCCTTGTCAGATAAGCGGATATTTTCTATAAGGGGATTGAGGCGGAAAACTTAAGAAATAGAATATTTCAGCAGGGAAAGAGGGGGCTGCCACACTAAGTGATTAGTGTGCAGCTTCTTTTTTGATGCTTCCGACGGGTGTACGTTCTATAAGGTGAAAGTCCGGAAATGCGACCGGCAGCAGGAAGGATATAGGCAGGACCCGCCCATGGTAAGGTGGGATTTAAAGCGGTTACTCAGCCTCTTGGTTTTTCTTATGGATTGTATCCTTTAATCAGCGAAAGGCCGTGGATATAGTGCTGCTCCAGAAGCTGGGAGGCAAGGTCAAATTGGCCGGAGCTGTAGGCATTGACAATATCCCCATGCTGCTTGGTGGAGCAGGACCGGTCTTCCGCTGTGCGGATAGCAAACTTTATCAGCAGGAAACGGAGAAGATTGTATCTTTTGTAGGTCTCTTTTAAGAACTGATTGCCGCAGAAGTCAAAAAATGACTTATGAAAATGGAAGTCTGCATCAAAGTAGGCATCATCATCCGAAGCAATTGTCTGCTTTTTTAAATATTCCTCCAAATGCTTTGTCACTTCCCTGTCAGTACCCTTGGCAACAGTCATTTTAAGAGCTACACAGGAGATAGACGCAATGAATTCATTGATTTCTGTGGCATATCCATAGTCAAAGCTGATTACCTGGGCGCCTGTTTTAGTAACCTCTTTTACCAGGCCATCCTGATAAAGCTTGTTGATGGTATCCCGCACCGGTGTGGAGGAAACTAAAAAGCGTTCCTGCAGTTCTCTGTTTGTTATTTTGCTTCCCAGAGGAATGGTTCCGCTCATGATCTCATTTTTTAGGATATTGTATATCTGTTCGCTTAAGGTCATTTTCACAAGAGTACTCATTATCATCTTCTCCTTCCTGCTTGTCTTAATTACTTGTAGTTTACATCTTACTATAAATCTCTTTTAAAAGCAATAATAGGGACAATTGTTGGTCGGGCTTGTCTATATATTTCCCACAACCGCAGAAATATAAAAATATAAAAAATGTTAAAAAAATATTGACAAAATGCCTTTTAGTTGTATAATAAACCTAACACATGTGATGCATCATACATAATGCATCACAAAACGGACTTGAAGGTAGAAAGCAAAAACTAAATATGTAAAGGAGGATAGGGAAATGCATCTATTTGAATGGCTGGTGTTTTACATCGTAAAGATTGTAACGGCACTCAATAAACTGTTGTGGGGCGACATGTTTATTCTGGAATTTTCAAATGGTGAAACCCAGTTCGGCATATCATTGCTGGTAATCCTGCTGATTCCCGCAGGACTTTATTTCACCGTTAAAACAAGATTCCTGCCGTTCCGGCTTTTTCCTGAAATGATTCGGGCGACTTTGAGGAAAAAAAAGGGAGAGGATCAGAATTCCATCTCTGGTCTTCAGGCATTGATCATCGCCACAGCCACCCGCGTGGGTATGGGGAACCTGGCAGGCGTGGTAGCGGCCATTTCCTTTGGCGGCGCAGGTGCAGTATTCTGGATGTGGGTGACTGCCATTATAGGCTCATCTACTTCATTCATTGAATCAACGCTGGCGCAGATTTACAAAGAAAAGGATCCTCTCTATGGAGGATACAGAGGCGGACCTGCCTACTTCATGAACCGGATCCGGTTTATTACAAAGGTGAAGCATGAAGATATCTTTGTAAAGGATGTAAAGAAGGAAGCAGAGTATGTGGCAATGGACGGCAACACCTATTACATAAAAGGATGCAAGTGCACATTTCTTGGAATTGCGTTTGCGCTCTCTGGTCTGCTTTGCTGGGCCGGTATCAGCCAGGTAATCGGAAACTCGGTTTCCACTGCCTTTAAAAATGCATTTGGCATTCCTCAGATCACCACGACTGTGGTTCTGGTTGCGGTTTCCGCATGCATCGTGCTCCGTAAGAATGCCACAGTGAAGGTACTGGATAAGGTTGTGCCGATTATGGCATGCGCTTATATCGCAATTACGCTTTTCGTCATTGCCAGGAACATTGTTCATCTTCCGGCTGTGTTTGGCAGCATCTTTTCCCAGGCATTTGGACTTAAACCTCTGGTAGGCGGAGGAATGGGAGCCGTTGTTATGAACGGAGTAAAGCGGGGACTTTTTTCAAATGAAGCCGGAAGCGGCTCCGCCCCCTGTGCAGCAGCGGCTGCTGAGGTGGATCATCCGGTAACGCAGGGGCTGATTCAGTCTCTGGGTGTTTTCATTGATACCCTGGCAATCTGCAGCTGTTCCGCATTTCTGATGCTTTTGGCCCCGGCTGAGGTTATCAGCGGATTAGAGGGAATGGATCTTTTGCAGGGAGCTATGAACTATCACCTGGGTAGATTCGGAGTTATTTTTATCGCGATTATCCTGTTTCTGTTCAGCTTTTCCACATTTATTGGCATTTTGTACTATGCACGCAGCAATGTGGCTTATATTTTCAAGGATACATGGGCAGCTCAGACAGGATATAAGATTTTTGCACTGGTGATGCTGTTTGTGGGCGGAATCGCTGCATATAGCTTTGTGTGGGATTTAGGAGACCTTGGTGTAGGACTTATGACTATTTTCAATATGCTGGCAATCATTCCCTTATCAGGTCAGGCCATTGCATCTCTTAAGGATTACGAAAAGAATTTTTTAATTAAAAAAAATAAAAATATAAATATTTTGCAGGAGGAATAGTAATGGATATGATGAAATTTGCACCGGAGCCTTTCAAAATCAAGATGGTAGAGCCTATGGGCAACTTAAACAAAGAAGAGAGAAAAGAAGCCATCAGGACAGCAGGATATAATACGTTCCTGTTAAAATCAGAGGAATGTTTTATTGACCTTCTGACAGATTCCGGAACAAATGCAATGAGTGACAGACAGTGGGCAGGACTGATGCTGGGTGACGAAGCTTACGGCGGATCCAGGAACTTTTACCATTTAGAGGAGACTGTGCGCGAACTCTTTGGGTTCAAATATGTTGTTCCTACTCATCAGGGACGCGGCGCAGAGAACATTCTGTCTTCTCTTACCATTAAGCCGGGAGACTATGTACCTGGTAACATGTATTTCACCACAACCCGGTTCCATCAGGAACACAATGGAGCGACCTTCCGAGACGTGGTTATTGATGAAGCCCATGATCCAGGCGCAATTCTGGACTTCAAGGGCAATGTGGACTTAAATAAGTTCCAGGCTCTTATTGACGAAGTCGGTGCAGACAGGATCCCATATATCTGCCTTGCAGTCACTGTAAACCTGGCAGGCGGACAGCCGGTTTCCATGGCTAACATTAAGGCTGTGTCTGAGATGGCTCATAAGTATGGCATTAAGGTAATGTTCGATGCCACCAGATGTGTGGAGAACGCATATTTCATCAAGACAAGAGAAAAAGGCTATGAGGATAAGACCATTAAGGAGATTGTTCACGAATTGTTCTCCTACGGCGATGGCTGTACCATGTCCGGAAAAAAAGACTGCCTGACCAATATCGGCGGCTTCCTGTGCATGAATGATAAAGATTTATATATCCGTGCAACTGGAATGGTCGTACAGTATGAAGGCATGCCTACCTACGGCGGAATGGCAGGAAGAGATATGGAGGCCATGGCAATTGGCCTTAGAGAGTCAATGGAATACAACTACATCAGCCACCGCGTAAATCAGATCCGTTACCTTGGGGAGAAGCTGGACGCTGCAGGAGTTCCTATGGTTAAGCCCAGCGGCGGTCATGCAATTTTCGTGGACGCCCGTGCATTCTTAGATCATCTGGATCAGAAAACGGACTTCCCGGCACAGGCTCTGGCAGCAGCTGTTTATGAATTCTCCGGTGTCAGAACCATGGAACGCGGCATTGTCTCCGCAGGAAGAGACATTAAGACAGGAGAGAACCATGTGCCGAAGCTGGAGACAATCCGTCTGACCATTCCGAGAAGAGTTTATACATATGCACATCTGGACTATGTTGCTGAAGCAATAATCCAGCTGTATCAGATGAGGCATGACATCAGCGGTCTTAAATGGGTATATGAGCCAGAAGTTCTGCGCTTCTTTACCGGACGCTTTGAACCTAAGAATGGAGAGTTAATTAAAGGATTTTGAAGCTTGGAATAAAATAGACAGCTTGAAAATGAAGTGTGTCTGAAAAAAGATAAAAGTATAAGATATAGGAAGCTGTGAAATAAAAGAAAATGCTGTTTTTGGCCCGGGCAGGGCTGGAAACAGCATTTTCTCTTATGTGGGGCAGAGGCGGGGCCGGTTTGTTTTATAAAAGCCGGCTCATCAATATTTACAGCAGATCCATCAGCTTTCTAAGGCCATCCCTGGTATCATCAGCCGCGCTCAGCTTAGAGTAGGAGGCAGCCTTTTGGAAGGCCTGGAAGGACTTCACATCCTCTGTGAGGAAGTTATGGAACAGCATGTCAAAGAGAACCAGGATGAGGATCTCCCTGGAAATGGTGTTGCTGCTGTGGAGCAGGTCTGTTTTTGGGACCAGAAGTGTTATGTTCGCATAGGGAGAGCAGAGGGACTTTTCGTAATTGGTGACAAGCAGAATGCTGCTCCCGTTTTTCTTAAAGTCAGCCAGGATGGAGGAAAGCTGCTTGTGATTGCCGGAAAGGGAGATGGTGATAAAAAGGTCGCTTTCCCTGGACAGGCTCTGATACAGCTTTAGGGTATCATAATTGGTCAGGGCCTGGACCGTAAGTCCAATGGTCATGAATTTGTGGGCAATGATTTCTGCTACATTCTGGTTGAAATTCAGGCCAACGATAAAAATACGCTGGGATTTTAGCATAAGCTCCCTGGCATGGTTGATGTCCGAAGGGTTTGTGAGATTAAACAGGCTGTCCAAAAGCATCTTGTTATCGTTAAGCAGAGTGGAGTAGTCGGAATGATTGACGGAAGAAGAACTTTTGTCGATCTCCTTCTGCATGGTATATTTTAACTCATTAAGCCCGGAGTATCCTACTTTCTGAGCAAAGCGGATAATGCTGGCATCCGATGTCCCGATTTCCTTTGCCAGCTCCTGGGCGCTCAGTTCAATGAATTTGGCCGTGGACTTCTTAATATACTGGACGATTTTCCAGTCAGTCTTGGTAAACTGGTTTGACATACCGTCAATCCGGGCCATTAATGTAAAAAGTTCATAGTTCTCAGTCATTTGTTATACAGCCTTTCTTTCACTCTTCCCGGAAAGGGAAGCGTGTTGTTATTTCTGTAGCACTTCTGTAGTGAATTTCAAAATAAGTATATCATATTTTAAAATCAAAATACAATATTCCAGGGATAAAAAAGTTATAATTACAAGAAAAGTAGTAAAATACATTATTTTATATGTACAAATACCATGAATACAATATTGACATTAAAAATGTAGTATGCTACAATTTCAATTATCAAGGGTCACATCATAAGAAATGGAGGTACGAAATGGAAAAGCCGCAGATATTGCTTTTGACCCACGGAGGCTGGGGAATGGCGCTGACGGAGAGCCTTAAGATGATTATGGGAAGCGTGGATTTTGTCCATGAGATCCCGTTGACACCGGAAGTGACGTTTGCCGAATATTACGCCCTCGTGGAGAGTTACGCAGCCGGGATGCCGGAGGGATCTTTGATCCTTACTGACGTTTTTGGGGGAACCACTACCAATGCAGGTGCAAAAATCGGAAAAGAGCGGAACATTAAGGTGATTTCAGGCCTTAATGCACCTCTTATGATTGAGGCCTGCACACAGATCCAGTACACGGGGACTTGTAACTTTGATGTGGTATTAAAACAGGGACAGGCTTCGGTCATGGACGTGGTGAGTCAGATCATGGAATCCATGGAAAGAAAGGAGAATTAGGAAATATGGCAGAAATCGTATTATGCAGGATCGACAGCAGGCTGATTCACGGACAGGTCATGACAAAATGGGTCAACCAGTCCCAGGCAAATAAAATTGTTGTGGTCAGCGACAGCCTTGCAGCTGATGAATTCATTCTGGAGATTTACTTAATGTCCGCTCCTGCAGGGGTTAAGGTAGAATGCTACAGCAAGGCGGATGCAGTTAAAAACTGGAAGGAAAACCAGTTTGGAAACGGACGGGTCCTTTTGCTACTTCCTGATCTGGGAAGCATGAAGGAAGTATATGAAGGAGGGATTGAAGTTACGGACATTCAGGTAGGAGGCCTTGGGGGAGCGCCTAACCGTAAGGTGGTATTTCAGAATATCACCTTGGATGATGAGGATGTGAAAAAGCTGGTTTATCTTCAGGAAGCGGGTGTGAAGATCATCTTCCAGACCATTCCGGAGGATGTTCCTCAAAATTTGGATGGGATATTGAAAAAATACAATAACTAAGGAGGGTATGACATGAGTGTGTTGATGTTAGCTGTATGTATGGGGTTCTATTACTGGTTCTGCCGTTTGAGATTTGGGTACACCTTTTCTTCCATGCTGCTTCAGCCGGTAGTGATCGGGGTTTTTGTAGGCTTGCTCACCGGAAATATGCCTTTGGCCATGAAGATCGGGGCAGGGCTTCAGCTGGTTTATCTGGGAGTTACGTCCACGCCGGGAGGCAATGTTCCAAGTGATCCGGCCCTTGCAGGCTGTATTGCCATTCCTTTGGGGGTCATGTCCAATATGATGCCGGAGGTTGCCATTGCCCTGGCAATTCCCTTTGGTGTTATCGGCGTATTTGTAGACCAGTTGAGAAGGACTACCAATGCGGTTTGGGTACATATGGCGGACCGTTATGCAGAGAAGGCGGATACAAAGGGGATTTTGAGGGCGGCTTTTCTCTATCCGGCCATTGCAGGCCTGATCATCCGTTTTCCAATCGTATTTGCCATTGACTATTTCGGCGTAACAGCCGTGGAACAGCTGATCACCATCCTTCCCCGGTGGCTCATGCATTCCTTTGAGATCATGGGAGGCATTCTTCCGGCTCTGGGCTTTGCCATCACCCTGTCGGTCATCGGGAAAAAGGCACTGGTGCCGTTCTTTATCGTTGGATTCTTTGCAGTCATGTATTTGAAGCTTGACACCATGGCAGTGGCGATCTTTGCCACCTGCATGGCATTGCTTTTAGGTTTATTCCAGTTAAAGGAGGAGGCAGTTTAAGATGGGAGAGCAGACACAGGTAAAAAAGCTTACAAAAAAAGATATTACAAAATCCATGTGGATTTATTATGCCGGCGCGGAACTTTCCAATTCCTATGAGCGTTTGCAGAGTCTTGTATTCTGTGCATCCATGACGCCGGTTTTAAAAAAGCTTTACAGCACGGATGAAGAACTGAGCGCAGCCTTAAAACGCCACCTGGTTTTCTTTAACACAGAGGGGATCTTCGGAGCGATCATCCAGGGGATTGCCATTTCCATGGAAGAGCAGAAGGCCAATGGGGAAAATGTGACCGATGAGGCAATTACAGGCATTAAGACAGGACTCATGGGCCCTATTGCCGGGATGGGAGATGCCATTGTATGGGCGGCCATTATGCCTATTATCATTTCCATCTTCCTGCCCTTTGCAAGCAGCGGATCAGCTTTGGGGGGCATCATGCCTCTGATCCTGTATCCGGCCATTTCCATTGCAATTGCCTACGGCCTGATCCACAACGGATATACCCTGGGCAAAAAGTCCGTCATGTCCCTGCTCCACGGCGGGAAGATGAAATCCATCATTTTTACGGCCAATGTCATCGGTCTTACCATGATGGGGGCATTATCTGCAAGCTATGTTAACATCACTACCCCGCTGAAATTTGAATTTGTCAGCGGAACCCAGATCGTGGTCCAGGATATATTAAATACCATAGCCCCTGGCTTACTGCCTTTGGCGGCCGTATTTACCATCTATACTTATTTAAGGAAAAGGGGGCCTTACTATAACAGGATTCTGCTTACGGTTGTGGCAGTAGCTGTCATCGCTTCCCTGCTTGGCATCCTGTAAGAGCCTCTAAGGAGTATGAATATGGAAAACATATATAGCAGAAACGGCTTACAGGCCGTGATCAATGCTTCCGGGAGAATGACCAAGCTGGGCGTTTCCACCATTTCAAAAGGGGTGGGGGAAGCGCTGGTGGAGGCAGCCGGTAATTACGTTGTAATTGACGATCTCTATGCATGGGCAGGAAGGAAGATCGGAAGCATGATCGGGACAGAGGATGCCTGCGTTACTTCAAGCGCTTCTGCAGGCATTGCCCTGGCAGTGGCTTCCCTGATCTGCAGGGGCAATCTTCAAAAGGTAAAACATCTTTATGATATTCTGCCCCTTGAGCCTAAAAGAGAAGTGATTCTCTTAAAGGGGCAGAATGTGGACTTCGGCGCCCCCATTGCCCAGATGATCCAGGTTGGAGGAGGAACCATAAAAGAGGCCGGCTATGCCAACGGCTCTACGGCCGATGATATAGAACAGGCTGTGACAGAACGCACGCTGGCGGTGGTTTTCGTCAAATCCCATCACTGCGTCCAAAAGGAGATGGTGGATGCAAAGACCGTGATCCGCCTGGCAAACCGCCTGGGAATCCCCTGCATCGTCGATGCGGCCGCGGAAGAGGATTTAAGGGTCTACGCCGGCCTGGGAGCCGACTTCGTATGCTACAGCGGAGCAAAGGCCATTGAAGGGCCGACCAGCGGATTTGCGGCCTGCAAGACAAAAGAGCTGGCAGATCATATGAGGCTTCAGTACAAGGGCATCGGACGCACCATGAAGGTGGGGAAAGAATGTACCATGGGCCTTGTGAAAGCCATTGAGGAATATCTGGCCGGAGAAAAAACAAGCCCTGTGACAAAGGAAGAACTGGAAGCGTTTGCGGCCCGTGTAGGGGAGATACGGGGCTGTAAGACGTCCATGATTAAGGATGAGGCCGGAAGAGAGATATACCGATGCAGGATCGAGTTTGACCCGGAGCTTTACGGCATGGATGCAAGGACTGTGGCAGAGAAGCTGAAAGAGGGAACTGTGGCCGTCTTTACCAGGGACTATCAGGCTAACTTAGGTTCCGTCGCAGTTGATCCCAGGCCGTTAAACAGCGTGGCTGAGCTGAATATGATCCATGAAAGGCTTGTAAAAATCCAGCAGTCGGCAAAGGAAGGAATGTAAAGGATGGAAAAACTGAATTTTTATAAAGGAAAGGTTTGTCTAAACTGCCTGACTAATTCCGTGGAAAATGCAAAGGCAATCTATGAGGCTGCACAGGGCCATGTGGCTGTTGGCATTTTATCGGCGGATTATCCGGATGTGGAAAGCGCTGTGGAAGATATGAAAAAATATCAGGCAGCAGTGGACAACAATATTTCCGTAGGACTGGGTGCGGGAAATCCGGGACAGTGGAAGGCAGTGGCGGAAATCTCCGGTCAGATAAAGCCAAAGCACATCAACCAGACCTTTACGGCAGGCGGATATACAAGGGCAAAGGCAGGGGAAGGACCGTTTATAAATTCCATGGTGGCTCCCTGCGGAAAGCCTGGGTATGTAAAAATCTCCACCGGACCTTTGTGCAAGGATCTGGAGCCTGCCGTGGTGCCTGTTAAAACAGCCATCGCCATGGCAAGGGAACAGGGAGCCGATTCCTTAAAGTACTTCCCAATGGGAGGCCTTAAGGTCCGGGAAGAGCTGGAGGCAGTGGCAAAGGCCTGCAAAGAGACCGGCTTTGGCCTGGAGCCTACGGGAGGAATTGACCTTGGGAACTTTAAGGAGATCTTAGAAATTGTGGTGGATGCAGGGGTAGAGCTTATTATCCCTCATGTTTATTCTTCCATCATTGAAAAAGAAACAGGAGCAACCAGGATACCGGATGTTCTGGCTCTTTATGAGATAATAAAAGAAGTGGTGAAATAAGAGAAAATGCTGTTTTCGGCCGCAATGAGACTGGAAACGGCATTTTTTATATCTATAATAGGCCTCCGGCGTGAGAGTCTGCAAAGCAGACCCTATGTTCTTGCAGGGGGTGAGACAGGAGCGTTTTGAAATGAATGATCTGCTGAAGGAGGCCGGAAAATCGGTTGAATCATGTTATAACACTTTGTCTTAGTGTTGTGTATATTGCACAAAAGGTATCAGCGTTATTAAACAATTTTGCAAATGGACTTTTGCAATGATCCATGATATACTGCGTTTAGAAAATAGGTGTGTAGTTTGTGACTGGTAAGGCAGGCAAGATCTACAGGGTTGTTATCACGTATCCTTGTTATGTGATGGTCCTCGTAGCTTGTCTTTTTTTGTTATAGAAAGGGAATATGAAGATTGAAAAGGTTTTGAACAATAACATGGTATCGGCTTACAATACCGAGGGGAAGGAAATCATTCTGAAGGGAAAATCCATTGGCTTTGGAAAGAAAAAAGGCGATGAGGTGGACCGGAAGCTGGTGGAACGGGTATTTGTACAGAATGACAAGCGGGATGCCCGTCACTTTGAAGAGTATTTTGCTAAGCTTCCCCAGGAATATTGGGAGATCAGCGAACAAACCGTGGATTATGCAAAAAGCGAGTTTGGAATGCGGCTGGATTCCCGGATCATTCTTCCGGTGTGCGACCATATCTCCGGTGCTGTAGACCGTTACAAAAGCGGGGACATCCTGCGCAATGCCATGCTTTGGGAGGGAAAACGGTTTTATCCCAATGAGTTTAAGGTAGGTCAGTATGCTGTGGATTTAATCAGGAGAAGACTGGGCATTTCCATGGAAGAGGATGAGGCCATGTTCCTGGCGTTTCATTTTGTGTACGGCCAGTTGAACCGGCAGGAAACCGATGACCTGGAGATCATTACAGGAATCATCAAGGATATTGTGGACATTGTGGAGGCTTCTTTTCAGATCAGGCTGAATACAGATTCCTGGGATTACAGGCGTTTTGTCACTCACATACGTTTTTTTGCTCAGCGGATGCTGCAGCATAAGCAATATGAGGAAACCGATGGAGAGTGGTATCAGCTGTTAAAGGATAAGTACCGCAGGTCCTATAACTGTATTGTAAAAATAGCAAATTATATACACGACCGGTATTATTATGAAATAGACCGGGAGGAAATGATGTATCTGATGATCCACATAGAAAAAGTTACCAGAGAACTGATTTAAAACAGAGGGCTGGGATTGTTACCGGACAGAAATTTGTGATCCGGGCAGGACCCTGCATGGAAAGTAGGCTGCAATGGTTATATGACCTGCAGGCTGCTTTTCGGCAGGGTCCTTTTATTTTATAAAACAGAAAATCCTTTATCAGGATTCTCTTTTAATGAATGATAAGGCGTTATAAGACAGCCGGCAGACGCTTTTTCAGATAGATGGCAATAATAACAATCAATGAACCTTAAAATAAGGAGGAAATCATATGGCATTTGATTATGCAAAGACAGCGCAAACCATGCTTGATAAGGTTGGCGGAGAAAAAAATGTGAGCGGACTGACCCATTGTATGACACGTCTGCGGTTTGTATTAAAAGACAGCACCATTCCAAAGGATTCTGAAGTGGAAAAGGTGCCCGGGGTAATCCGGGTGGTTCGCCAGGGCGGACAGTACCAGGTAGTCATTGGCAACGAAGTAACAAATGTATATAAGGAGCTTTTAAAGCTTGGACATTTTGAAGAAAGCACAGGGAATCAGGCGGAAGGGCCGAAAGAGAATCTGTTTTCACGCATGTGCAGCTTTGTAGCCGGCTGCATGACCCCTCTGCTTCCGGCCATGCTGGGCTGCGGTATGATTAAGGTGGTTCTGACCCTTCTCATGACCTTTGGGCTGGTTGATACCACTGGAAGCACCTATGTGATCTTAAATGCAGCAGGTGATGCATTCTTTTATTTCATGCCTATTTTACTTGCAATGACAACAGCAAAGCGCCTTGGTTCCAACATTTATCTTGCAATGGTAGTGGCCGCGCTGCTCATCCATCCTGATATTACGGCTCTTTTAGGCCAGGGTAACACCGCTTATTTTGGGCTGCCGGTCACGTCAGCCGTGTATTCTTCCTCAGTGCTTCCTGTGCTTCTCATAGTTCCTATTATGGGCTATATTGAGCGGTTTGCGGATAAGATCTGCCCAAACATTGTAAAGGTGTTTTTAAAGCCTCTGATCGTTGTTTTCATTTCCATACCTGTTGCTCTTATTGTAGTTGGTCCCCTTGGAAGCATCCTTGGAAATTATCTGGCTTCCGGCATCAGCTTTTTGTATGATAAGGCCGGATGGCTTACGATCATGCTGCTTTCCGCGGCAATGCCATTTATCGTTATGACTGGTATGCACTATGCTCTGATCCCGCTGATGACCATCGGTTTTACCAGCCTGGGCTTTGACGCTATCCTGATTGTTACTATGTTCTGTTCCAACCTGGCTCAGGGCGGCGCTTCCCTGGCCGTTGCAGTAAAGGCAAAGGATGAGAATGTGAAATCCACCGCTTCTGCAGCCGGTGTCTCTGCCATTGTTGCAGGCATTACGGAGCCGGCCATGTATGGTGTGACCTTAAAATATAAGACTCCTATGATCGCAGCTGTCATTGCAGCCGGCGTATCAGGGATTTATGCGGGAATTACCCATTTGGTGGCTTATTCCTTTGGCGGTTCCCCTTCTACCTTATCCTTAATCCAGATGATCGGAGGAGGCGGCTTTGGCAACCTGATAAACGGCGTTATCGCCCTTGTTATTACTGTTGTACTCTCCTTTATCCTCACTCTTATTCTCTATAAGCCGGAGGAACCATCCGGAGAACCAGCATCTGACGCTGAGACTGTATCGGAAGAGAAAAAGCCTTTGGTGGAAACCATAGAACTGGCAAGCCCTCTTACAGGGACTGTGATTCCTTTAGCAGAGGTGGAGGATGCGGTATTTGCAGGCGGAGTGCTGGGAGAAGGAGCAGCCATAATCCCGTCTGAAGGAAAGGTATATGCTCCTGCGGACGGAACCATCAGTGCTGTGATTGACACCAGGCATGCAGTGGGTATCACAACAGATACGGGAGCAGAGGTTTTGATCCATGTGGGACTTGATACGGTGCAGCTTAAAGGAGAAGGCTTTACTCTTCACTGCAAGGAGGGGGACCATGTGACAAAGGGAAGCCTTTTGCTGGAATTTGATATGGAGAAAATAAAGGAAGCGGGATTTTCCCTGACAACTCCTGTGCTTGTATCCAATATGAACAACTTTGTAAGCTTAAAGGCCTGCGACAGAAAGCAGATTAAGGCAGGAGAGAAACTGTTGACCATTGTTTAATCATTTTGAAAGAGGTGTCATATGTCTGTATTTGCGGAAAACTTTTTATGGGGAGGAGCAGTAGCGGCCAACCAGTGTGAGGGCGCATGGAATGAGGCGGGAAAAGGAATATCGGATTCTGATGTATGTACGGGAGGTTCCCATAGCAGATCCAAGCGGATCACCCGGACCATAGAGCCGGACACATTTTACCCCAGCCATGAAGCCATTGATTTTTACCATCATTATAAAGAGGATATTGCCCTGTTTGCTGAAATGGGCTTTAAGGTGTTCCGTTTCTCCATCGCATGGACCAGGATTTTTCCTACAGGCACGGAGGAGGAGCCTAATGAGGCGGGCCTGGAGTTTTATGACCGGGTGATCGAGGAGTGCTTAAACCATGGCATTGAACCCCTGGTCACCATATCCCACTATGAAATGCCTTTTGCCCTTACGGAAAAGTACAATGGCTGGACTTCAAGGGAATGCATCGGACTGTTTGTTAAATATGCACAAACCCTGTTTAAACGGTATAAAGGCAAGGTAAAATACTGGCTGACCTTTAACGAAATCAACGCAGGAGCAATGCCAATGGGCGGTTTCCTTTCCTTAGGTATTTTAAATGAGGGGACCACAGATTTTACCAATCAGGTGGATATTCCCCAGCTCCGGTTCCAGGGACTTCATCACCAGTTCGTGGCCAGCGCCCTGGCAGTCAAGGCAGGTCATGAGATTGATCCGGAGTGTCAGATCGGCTGTATGATCTGCCATATTACAACGTATCCTTTGACCTGCAATCCTGATGATATTTTAGAAGCACAGAAAAGGAATCAGATTTTGAACCAGTTTTGCGGTGACGTTCAGGTAAGGGGAGAATATCCCAGCTTTATGAGCCGTTATTTTAAGGAAAACGGGATCACCGTTGAGATGGAGCCGGGAGATTTGGAAATCATAAAAGAGGGTTGTGTGGATTATTATACCTTCAGCTATTATATGTCCAACTGTGCCACCGCTTCTCCGGAACAGGCAACATCCTCAGGCAACTTAATGGGAGGAGCGAAAAATCCTTATCTGGAATCCAGTGACTGGGGCTGGCAGATCGATCCAAAGGGACTTCGTTATACTTTAAATGAGCTTTACGGACGTTACCGCATTCCTCTGATGGTGGTGGAAAACGGCCTGGGGGCTTATGATAAGAAGGAAGAGGATGGAAGCATTAAGGACGATTACCGGATCGATTATTTAAAGAAGCATATTGAGCAGATGAAGGAAGCCGTGGAGGACGGTGTGGACCTTATGGGTTATACCCCATGGGGCTGCATTGATCTGGTAAGCGCCTCCACAGGAGAAATGGCAAAGCGTTACGGTTTTATCTACGTGGAAAAGTACGACGATGGAACCGGAGATTTATCCAGGAAGAAAAAGAAATCCTTTGACTGGTATAAAAAGGTGATTGAAACCAATGGGGAGAAACTGGATTAAAAAATTGGATTTAAAACAGCAGGGGAGCTGAAATAGATAGAGGGCATCTTAAGATTCCGCATGAAGCAGGAACTTTAAGATGTCCTCTTTTTGTGGTACTGTTAAGTCTCTTTTTTTTAAGAAACTGGTAAAATGAACAGATTCTGTTGACATAGACCCTTATTCCATATAAAGTTATGATACGGAAATAAGTAGACTGCATAAGGCAGAAAATTACATCATGGAGGTATAACAGAAAAGTGCGCTTTTACTGGAAGAACGTATGAAAAAATTTATCGGAAATAAGGCATTTTACAAGATGGTGCTGACAATCGCCATTCCCATTATGGTCCAGAACGGGATCACCAACTTTGTCAGCCTGCTGGATAATATTATGGTGGGCATGGTGGGAACAGAACAGATGTCCGGTGTAGCAATTGTGAACCAGCTGATCTTTGTCTTTAACATCAGCATTTTTGGAATCATATCAGGGGCAGGCATTTTCGGCGCTCAGTTCTTCGGCTGCGGAAAGCATGACGGAGTGCGTCATACGTTCCGGTTTAAAATCATCTGCTGCGCCTTTCTGGCTGCCGCTGCAATAGCTGTGTTTTTCTTCTTTGGAGAGAATATGATCACCATGTACCTCCATGGGGAGGGCAGTGACTGGGAGCTTGCGGCCGCATTGGTGCACGGCAGGCGGTATATGCTGGTTATGCTCATCGGCATGGTGCCCTTTGCATTGGAACAGGCTTATGTCAGTACCCTAAGGGAGTGCGGAGAAACGGTACTTCCCATGAAAGCCGGAATTGTGGCGGTTCTGGTTAATCTGCTATTTAACTATATCCTGATTTTTGGAAAGCTGGGCGCCCCGGCTCTGGGAGTGGTGGGAGCGGGAATTGCTACCGTTATGGCCAGATTCGTGGAAGCAACGATTATCATAACCTGGACTCACAGGAATGAGAGGAAGCATCCGTTTATTGCAGGAGCATATAAAAGCTTTTATATACCGGCAGGACTTGTTGGGAAGATCTTTGTTAAAGGAACGCCCCTCATCGTAAATGAAGCCCTTTGGGCAGGGGGAGTGGCCACTTTAATGCAGTGTTATTCCATAAGAGGGCTGACCGCTGTGGCAGGACTTAATATATCCTCTACCATAGGAAATGTGTTTAATGTGGTATACCTGGCCCTTGGAAGCGCGGTTTCCATTATCGTAGGACAGCTTTTGGGAGCCGGAAAAATGGAGGAGGCCAGGGAAACGGACACAAAGCTGATTGCTTTTTCTGTTGGTTCCTGTGTGCTTATGGGAGGACTTTTGGCAATCGCAGCCCCTTTGTTCCCCATGATCTACAACACCACGGACGAGGTCAGGAGCCTGGCCGTACAGTTTATCCGTATACTGGCGTTGTGCATGCCCATGAATGCGTTTATGAATGTGGCTTACTTTACCCTGCGCTCCGGCGGAAAGACGGTGATCACCTTTTTGTTTGACAGCGTCTTCATGTGGGTGGTCAGCATTCCGGTTGCCTACACCTTAAGCAGGTATACCTCCATTCCCATTGTTCCCTTGTATTTTATGTGCCAGATGGTGGAGATCATCAAATGCATTGTTGGCTTTGTTCTGGTAAAAAAGGGAGTGTGGATACATAATATTGTAACGGAATAGGAAGATTAAAGAAGAAGCTTCGAAGAGGAAGCTTCTTTTTTATATGCTGGAATATTCTTGGCGTATCTGCCGGGAGAAACGCCATTGATTTTGCTGAAAACCTTAACGAAATGGGCATAATCCTTAAAGCCGCATTCATAGCAGGTGGCAGTAATAGAAGTACCTTTTAATAAAAGGGTACGTGCATACTGTATTCTTCTGGTGATGATGTAATTCCAAAGAGAGGTTCCGGTGTATTCTTTAAATAAATGGCTCAGTCTGGAACGGCTGATGTTAACAAAATCAGCAATCGTCTGAATCGAGATATCGCCGGTAAGGTTGGCATCTACAAAGCTGATGGTATCACGGATGATTTTGGGAGAAATGTCTCCCAGATACATATTATTGGACCGGGCAGCCGTATTGGCAAGCAAAAGGATGAACAGCAGACAGGCTTTTACCCTGAGATCATAACCAAAGCCTTTATCATTCAGAGCCGTTATGATGGCATCGGCATAATGCTCATATTCCATCATCTGTTCTTTGTTCAGGTGATAAAGCCGTTCCGGCTTTCCGTTGTGGAAACAGTTAAAAAGATCTGTAACAGATGTTGATAAGTTGTCCGCAAACCTTTCCTCAATGTGGATTGGAATTCTTTCGTAGGGATTATTATCCCTGATGAACAGTCCGTGAATATCATTGGGGCATATAAAGGTCAGACAGCCCGGCGTTAAATGGTAAGTGACGTTATTGATAAAATAATCTACATTTCCGCTCTTAAACAGCATGATCTCATATGCATTATTATGTAAATGAAGTGTCCGTTCCGCGTTTTGGCAGGTTCTGATATGTGATACAAGCAGCTGTTCAATTGGTTGAATGGTAATCTCATTCATAATAAGTCTCCTCCTATCTGCAAATAAAGCATGCAATATAAATAAAAAGCAAGTAAATTGAAATAAAAAACAGGGGGATATACCAATGAAACTCAGTACAATATGACATAAGTATAGCATAAAAACCAATATCTCAAAAGCTTGCATATGATATCATGTAAAAAATGATAAGTCACAGGAGAGTATCAGGAATAGGAGGACAAGTATGAGAAGGAAACAGTTATTAGCAGGTTTCATGGCAATTATCATGGCAGCCGGGGGGATTACAGGATGCAGCGGCAGCCAGCCTGCAGGGAAAACCGGAGAAAATGAAAAGGTGACCATTAAAGTGGCTCTTTGGGATTATTCCAATACCCAGTATTATAAGACCATGTTTGATGCTTTTATGGAAGAAAATCCTAATATTACAGTAGAGCCGGTTGAGTTTTCCGCAGACGAGTATGATAACACCATAACCACGCAGCTTGGAGGAAAGCAGGATTTTGATGTTGTGTTTACAAAGGGGACGCCGGCATTAAGCGCCCTGATCCTGCAGGGGCATGTGCTTGCCCTGGATGATTTCATGGCAAAGGATGATTCCTTCAGCAAGGATCATTATTTAGGATTGATAGACCAGCTGCAGCTGGATGGAAAGATCTATGGAGTCCCATTCAGAAAAGACAATAACATGATATTCTACAACAAGGTTCTTTTTGATGAGGCCGGGGTTCCATATCCGGAGGATGGCATGACCATGAAGGAATATCATGAACTGGCTGCTAAAATGACAAGTGGAACCGGGAATGAAAAGGTATACGGTGCGCACGTACATACATGGCCCAGCAATATTTATAATTATGCAAGAAGAATCGAAGCATTTGATCAGCTGGATAAAGAAAGCTATAAGAATTTAAAGCCGTATTATGAAGAAATGTTATCCATGCAGGATGAAGGAGTTATTCAGGATTACGGCGCCCTCAAGGCTTCCAATATCCATTATTCCGGTGTATTTTACAACCAGCAGACAGCCATGCTCCAGATCGGTTCCTGGTTCATCAATATGTGCCTTGAAAATGTAAAAGATTTTAACTGGGGCTGCTGCAGCATACCCAATGAAGAGGGGATCGGCAATACAAATGCCATTGGAGGAGTTACCCCCGTTGCCATCGGCGCCTATGGAAAGCATCCGCAAGAGGCATGGAAATTCATCACCAGTGTTTGCGGAGAGGAAGGAGCCGGACTTCTTGCCCAGACCGGAATCGTACCGGGTTACAACTCTGAGAAGATCAGTGGGATCTTTGATTCCATGCATGAGAAATACCCCAATGCACCTGAAAATCTGTCGGAATACATTGATGTTGATAAATATATGGTAGAGCAGCGCATGGACAAGCTGACAAAGGAAATTGATAATATTTTACAGGAACAGCATAGTGCAATCATGACCAAAAGTGTTACTGTGGATGAAGGATTAAAACAGCTTTATGACAGAGTCTCAGAAGTGCAGAAACAGTAAGCAGCCAAAAGGCATTATCCTGGAAGGGGGGAATCTATGAGGAAGGAACGTTATCCGGTCAAGAACATAAGGTTGCCAGCCAGAAAGAAGACTTTGGTGGCATATTCCTTTATTCTTCCAAATTTGATCGGTTTTTTAATTTTCACCTTGATACCCATTATATTTTCACTGCTTTTAAGCTTTTGTGAATGGGATTCCGGCAATCCCATCCGGTTTGTGGGATTTAAAAACTTTATAACAATGTTTACAAAGGATTCCAGTTTTTGGATTGCACTTAAAAATACATTGTATTATACTTTGGTAACGGTGCCTGTTACCATGGCATTTGCATTGTTCCTGGCGATTTTAATGAACAAGCAGTTAAAAGGGCGTGTGTTTTTCCGTTCCGTTCTTTTCTTTCCCTATGTGGCATCTCTTGTGGCAGTAGCCGTTGTATGGATGGCCCTGTTTAATCCTGACCGGGGGCCTGTTAACAGCATTCTCATGGCTGTCGGGGTCTTAAAGCCTCCCAGGTGGGCAGCTTCTACGAAGTGGGCTCTGCCCACTATCATCGGCCTTACGGTCTGGAAAAGCACCGGATATTATATGGTGGTTTATTTGGCAGCGCTCCAGGGAGTTTCCGGAGAATTGTATGAAGCGGCGTCCCTGGACGGGGCGAATCAATGGAAACAGTTTTTACATATTACCTGGCCCAGTGTGACGCCCACCACCTTTTTCATTCTGATGATGCTTATGGTATCTACTTTTAAATCCTATGATACCATGTATATCACAACCCAGGGCGGCCCCGGGGAGGCGACCAAGGTACTGGCCTATCATATTTATAACAGTGCATTCATAAGCTCAAAATTCGGATATGCCAGTGCTGTTGCCATGGTATTGTTGGGAATTATCATGATGGTAACTCTCATCCAGTTTAAGGGTGAAAAGAAATTTACAAGCTATCTGTAAGGAGGCAGCGTTTATGAGCAGGAACCAAATAAAAGAGATTGTTTCCGCAGGGAGGACTGTGTTTATGTATGCCGCTCTTATTCTAATGGCTGTTGTTATGCTGATCCCCTTTGCATGGATGATATCTGCATCCCTGAAAATGGAGAAAGATGTGTTTTCTTTTCCCATCCTGTGGCTTCCGCTTAAACCCCAGTGGGGAAACTACCTGGAGATATGGAAAAAGGTGCCTCTTCTGACCGGTTTCTTAAATACAGCAAAGTTAACACTGTTTACGACAGTCCTTCAGATTATCACCTCCAGCTTTGCAGCATACGCTTTTGCAAAGCTGGAATTTAAGGGCAGGGATACGCTGTTTATGCTGTATGTAATGACCATATCCATTCCATGGCAGGTTTATATGGTACCCCAGTATAAGCTTATGACATGGTTAGGGCTGACTGACAGTCATCTTGGTATCATATTGATGCATGCGTTTACTGCCATGGGGGTATTTCTCATGAGACAGTTTTTTATGGGCATTCCCGGGGAACTGTTAGAGGCGGCCAGAATTGACGGGTTAAGCGAGTACGGCATATGGGCAAAGCTGATGCTTCCCTTGTCCAGGCCAGCGGTGGCAACCCTTTGTATTACATCTTTTACTTTTGAATGGAATGATTTTATGGGACCTCTTATTTATCTGTCGTCCCAGAAAAAGAAAACCATACAGCTGATGCTGCGTATGTTCAATACCCAGTATTCCTCTAACTATGCACAGATCATGGCAGCAGCCACAGTAGCGCTGATCCCGGTGCTGATCCTCTTTATATTGCTTCAGAGATATTTCGTGGAAGGGGTCGCCAGTTCGGGTATCAAAGGGTAACAGAAAGGGGAAATAATGAAATATTCGTTATTTACAGTGAGTGTGCCGGATATGACTCCGGAACAGGCATTGCGGAACATGAAAGAATTGGGATATGACGGTGTGGATTGGAGGGTGGCAGATATTCCTGGGGATGCTGAAATTTTAAAGGAAAAGCCCTCTTATTGGAGAAATAATCTTTGCACCATTGACATTGAAACCATTGATAAAAAGGCGGAAGAAATAAAAGCCCTCACCGACCAATACGGCATCTGCATTCATGCGCTGGCAACGTATTTAAAATGTTCGGACAGCGGGGACAGGATTGAACGCTGTATGGTGGCTGCAAAGGCCATGGGCTGCGGACGGATCAGGGTCAATGCCCCATCCTATGACGGGAAACGGGCTTACGGCGAATTATTTGAGGAGGCGGTACAGGGATTTAAGCAGGTTGAGGAGCTGGCGAAAAAGCACGGGGTTAAAGCTGATTTTGAAATGCATATGAAAACCATTACCCCCAGCGCAAGCGCAGCCTGCCGTCTGGCCTCACAGTTTGATCCCCGTTATATTGGCGTGATCTATGATACCGGAAATGTGATCTACGAAGGCTTTGAGGAATATAAGATGGCTTTTGAAATTTTAGGGCCATATCTGGATCAGGTCCACATAAAAAATGCCAAATGGGTGAAAGAAGATATGGATGGAAAAGAAAAATACGTCCCCACATGGGCACCGTTTACGGAGGGGCATGCAGATTTTGAAAGGTGTTTTCAGGCTCTTAGAGAGGTGGGCTATGACGGATTTTTGACCTTTGAGGATTTTTCTTCTGCGGGCAGTTCAGAAGAAAAGCTGAAGAATGATATTAATTATGTGAAAAGACTTGTTGAGGCCATGGAACAGCAGGAAAATTAAATCTGAGACAAGACAGAGGTAAATAAATGATCAGAACGTTTCAAACTAATAAAATCAGGAAAACCCGGGAGTTAAGCGGCAGCTTATGGAATTTTTTCCCGTGTTCGGGAGAGCATAAAGATGAAAAATACCCCGTTGCTGTCCCATGCTGCTGGGAAACGATTCCGGGTTTATCAAATTACCGGGGAACAGGACTGTTTTCAAGGACAATGGAAGCAGAAGGAAATATCAGGCTGGTATTTAAGGGCGTGAGCCATACCGCAAAAATATGCCTGGATGGCAGGGTTATTGGCGAGCATTACAATGCCTATACTCCGTTTTCTTTTATCCTGAAAAATGTTGCCAAAGGGGATCACTTATTAGAGGTATATGCAGATAATTCCTTCCATGAAAACAGTGCGCTGCACGTGCCCAATGACTATATGAGCTATGGAGGAATTAACAGAGGAGTTGTATTGGAAACCCTTGGTGATGCTTTTATTGAGTATATTCAGGCAGTGCCTGTCCGGCTGGACGAAGGCTGGAATACCAAGGTATGGGTAAAATTAAATAATTTATCAGCGGAAGAAAAAGAGTATGGTCTCATAATCCAGCTTAACGGAAGGCGTGTTATGATTGATAAGATCGTACTGGGCCCGGGAGAGGAAAAGCTGGTTCAGGCAGATATTTCCCCCGGGGAGGTGGAAACCTGGGAAATGGAAAGGCCCAGGCTTTATGAAATCCGTGGGGTCCTGACCGAAAAAGGAAGGGAGATCGACGATTTGATCGACCGGATTGGGTACAGAGAGATCAAAACGGAAGGAAAGAATATTCTTCTCAATGGCAGAAAGCTTCTTATCAAGGGTTTCTGCCGCCATGAAGATCATCCCATGTTTGCATGTGCCATTCCTTTTTCTGCCATGCAGCAGGATCTGCTGATTGCCAGGGATTTAGGCGCCAATTCCATCCGGACGTCTCATTATCCCAATGATGAGCTTTTTCTGGATTTATGCGATGAACAGGGGATCCTGGTATGGGAGGAAAATCATGCAAGAGGACTGACTCTGGAGCAGATGAAAAATCCAAATTTTGAAAAACAGGCGGAACGCTGCATTGAAGAAATGGTCACTGCCCATAATAACCATCCGTCCATTATCATATGGGGAATCTTAAATGAATGCGCCAGTGATACGGAATATGGCTATGACTGCTATAAAAAGCAGTATGATCTGATAAAAAGCCTGGATAACACCCGGCCAAGATCCTCTGCCAGCTGTAAATTCAAAACAGACATCTGTCTTGGACTTCCGGAAATCGTATCCTACAACTTATATCCGGAATGGTACCATGATACGCCTGCCGAAGATTATGTAAAGGATATTTACCATTGGGTCCAGACAGAGAGCGACGGCAGGGACAAACCATTTCTTGTGACTGAAATCGGTGCGGGAGCACTTTATGGATACCGGTCCCAGACCATGTGCAAATGGTCTGAGGAATACCAGGCCAAAGCATTGGAGAACCAGATCCGGGCCGTATTGGATCATCATGAGATCAGCGGTATTTATATCTGGCAATTCTGCGATATCAGGGTCAGTGATGAATGGTTCGGCAGCAGGCCCAGAACCATGAACAATAAGGGGATCGTTGATGAGTTCCGCAGAAGGAAGATGTCTTATGATGTAGTCAAAAGGCTGTTTCATTCCTACCCGCATTATAAATAAAGGACAGGATTCAGATGATGAGAAATACTCTCAAAAAATCCCTTGTATTTTAATAGGGTTTATGTTAATATTATTACAGTTAGTTAAAGCTAACTCCGTGTGAATATTCTAACATCAGACTAACCCTCTGATTGTATCCTTCATTTGACCCGTGAAGGATCATGACTCCTGCAAAAAAGCCGCTCCTGTTACCGCATGACAGGGCCGGCTTTTTTGATGGGAATTTAACCGAATCAAACAGCAAAGCGGATTGCAAATATTCCATTGACTGGGAAAATAAAAAGTCCGGATACAATGTAAAAGTTGTAATAATAAGGACAATACGCTATAATTGGGAGAGAGTTGAGTTTGGAGGAATTATATGAAATCTTTAATTATAGCAGAAAAACCGTCAGTTGCCAGGGATATTGCCCGGGTGCTTCATTGTACAAAAAATCATGACGGAGTCATAGAAGGGGCAAACTATGTGATCACCTGGGGACTGGGCCATTTGGTTACATTGGCTGATCCTGAAGATTACGATCCTAAATATAAGGAATGGAAGATGGAGGATCTTCCCATGATGCCGGACCAGTTCCGGCTGGAAGTCATTAAACAGACCGGGAAACAGTACCGGGTGGTAAAAGCCCAGATCCACCGGACAGAGGTGGAGGAAATCATCATTGCCACCGATGCCGGACGGGAGGGGGAGCTTGTAGCCAGGCTGATCCTGGAAAAGGCAGGGAATAAAAAGCCCATAAAAAGGCTGTGGATCTCTTCTGTTACAGATAAGGCCATTAAAGAAGGCTTTGCAAAATTAAAAAATGGCCATGAGTATGATAATCTCTACGATGCCGCCATGTGCCGTGCCGAGGCGGACTGGCTGGTGGGCATTAACGCCACCAGAGCGCTGACATGCAAGTACAACGCCAGTTTAAGCTGCGGCCGGGTACAGACCCCGACTCTGGCTATTATTGCAAGGCGGGAAGAAGAAATCAAAAATTTTGTTCCAAAGCCCTATTATGGAATTACAGCCAAGTGTACCAGTCCAGCCCTTTCCTTTACCTGGAGGGATGAGAAATCAAAGAGCTTCCGTTCCTTTGACAAGGACCGGGTGGAATCCCTTTTTAATAAGATGAAAGCCCAGGAAGAAGGCGTGATCACGGAGGTGAAAAGCACCCCAAAGAAGACCGATTCTCCCCAGCTTTATGATTTGACGGAGCTTCAAAGAGAAGCGAACCGCCGGTTTAATTATTCTGCAAAAGAGACTTTAAACATCATGCAGAGGCTTTATGAAAACCACAAAGTCCTGACTTATCCCAGAACGGATTCCCGTTATTTAAGCTCTGACATTGTTCCTTCCATAAAGGAAAGGCTTGAAGCCTGCGGTGTCGGACCTTACCGGAAGCTGGCCGGCCGGCTGGTAAACCAGAAAATCAAGGCGTCACCTTCCTTTGTAAACGACAAAAAGGTGACGGATCATCATGCCATCATCCCTACGGAACAGTTTGTCCAGCTGGACCATATGACTGTTGATGAGCGGAAGATCTATGATCTGGTGGTCCGTCGATTCCTGGCAGTGCTGTATCCGCCCTTTGAATATGAACAGACAGAGATCACTCTGGATTTAGGGGGAGAGACGCTTGTGGCCAGGGGAAAGACTGTGAAAGCCCAGGGCTGGAAGGAAGTTTATGATAATCAGGAAGAGGAAGACGAAGAGCAGGAATTAAAGGAACAGAATCTTCCTGTCATGAAAAAAGGGGACCGGCTTTTGGGGCTGACGGTTGCAATGACCGAAGGAAAGACAAAGCCTCCGGCACCATTTCAGGAATCAACCCTTCTATCTGCCATGGAAAACCCGGTTTCCTATATGGAAACAAAGGATAAGGACATGGCAAGGACCCTGGGAGAAACAGGGGGACTTGGGACCGTAGCAACAAGGGCGGATATCATTGAAAAGCTGTTTTCCAGTTTTCTTTTGGAAAAGCGGGGAAAGGATATTTACCTCACCTCCAAAGCCAGACAGCTCCTTACCCTTGTACCTGAAGATTTAAAGAAACCGGAGCTTACGGCGGAATGGGAAATGAAGCTTTCTGAAATTGCAGGGGGAAAATTGAAACGGGCTGCATTCATGAAGGACATCAGGCAGTATTCCGGGGAATTGATCCATCAGATTAAGTCAGGAGAAGGCAGCTTTAACCATGACAATTTAACCAATCACAAATGCCCGGACTGCGGCAAGCGGATGCTGGCAGTCAAAGGCAAAAACAGCGAAATGCTGGTCTGCCA
Organism: Lachnospiraceae bacterium; assembly: GCA_902363835.1. Taxonomy (GTDB): domain Bacteria; phylum Bacillota; class Clostridia; order Lachnospirales; family Lachnospiraceae; genus Lacrimispora. Next base: position 39,450 of record CABJBM010000011.1, on the reverse strand, counting down.
GGACAGAGAGTGCGGCCATCGGGAGGTGGTCTCCAGGACCAGCAACGCAAGATGCCCGGTCTGCCATAAGAAGCTGGAGCTTAAGGGAAAAGGGGACGCACAGATCTTTGTCTGCAGATGCGGTTATAAGGAAAAGCTTTCTTCCTTTAAGGAACGGCGGACCAAGGAAGGGGCCGGGGTATCCAAAAAGGATGTGGCAAAATATTTGAATCAACAAAAAAAGGAAGAGAATAAACCCATTAATTCAGCATTTGCAGATGCATTTGCAAAGCTGAACCTGGGAGGAAACGAGGAGTAGCGTGTCTCTTAAGACCTCCCCGTAGGAAAGGATGTCTCAAGTATGTTTGCTGCTTTGAAATATACGTCTGGGACATCCTTTTTTTAACTTATGGTAATGGAGAAGTAAAAATTTAGTAAAATTTTACTTTGCTTATTGACGGTGGCAGAAACTGCAATTATAATGAAAATTGAAAGGTGAGGATATAGATTATGGCTACAATAAAAGAAATTTCGCAGCTTGCGGATGTATCCATTGCAACGGTATCAAGGGTGCTGAACCAGGACGATACCATTGTGGTGAGTCCGGAAGTGAAAAAAAGGATATTCAGAATTGCCCACCAGTTAAAATATGTCCCACCCAGGATGCGTCATGCGCAGAAAGAAAGAGGAATTGTCATAGGAGTGGCTGACTGGCATATTATCCGGAAAGACAGAACCAACATCAGACTTTCCTCCCTGGACTTGATCGTAAAGTCCATGTCAGGGAAAAATGATGTGCGGTTTGAGCGTCTGGATAAAAGCATGCCCGGACAGTACGACGGTATCATGGCCTTCGGTGTTTTTTCTGAGGAAGAGATGGAGTTTCTGCGGATGCAGAGCTATGCCATTGTATTCATTAATTCGGATCCAAAGGATTATGAGTACGACAGCATTGTCATGGACTTTAACAAAGGGATCCATGAAATGCTGGATTATCTCACGAACCGGAAAAAGTACTGCAGCGTCGGCTATATCGGAGGCCTTTATGAGGAGGGCCAGGTAAAAATCGGCTACAGGAGGCTGGAAGGAATCCGGACGGCTTTTAAGCAGAGAGGCCTTTATGAGGAAGGGAATTTTTACATAGGCGATATCAGCAGAGAAAGCGGCTATGAGCAGGCAAAACAGGCGGTGGAATCAGGCAGTCTGCCGGAAGCGGTGCTCTTGGGAAGCGAAGAAGTGGCAGAAGGAGCTTTGGAAGCGTTCCAGGATGCAGGGCTGCGTGTGCCAAAGGATGTGGCAGTGGTCATTTATAAGGATATTGAGACCCTGGAATCCAAATGGCCGTCCTACACAAAGGTCCGGATGTTCCCTGATATCGTATGGCAGACGGCGATTAAGCTTTTGCTGGAACAGATCCAGGAAGGCCGCAAGGACAATATGACAATTTATCTCCCAACAAAGTTAGAAGTCGGGGACAGTGCGTGACGATTCATGATCCCAAGAACCGATGAATCACAAAAAAGGAGAGCAGTATGAAAAAAACAGTTTCTGTATTAATGGCAGCAGCACTTTGTGCAGCAATGATCGGCGGATGTTCTGGCAGCAGCCAAACAGGAGCCACAACTGCAGCAGGGACGGAAGCAGCATCGTCTGCAGCAGGAGAAACCTCAAAGGCGGAGGCAAAAGCTGAGAACAAGAAAATTAACAAACTGAACGTATACTTTGTTCCTTCCAGAGAGCCGGAAGAGATCGTAACCGCCACAGAACCTTTAAAAGACATGCTGAAATCAGAGCTGGGAAAAGAAGGCTATGATATCGGCGAAGTCGTGATCACGGTGGGAACCAGCTACGAAGCGGTTGGAGAAGCTCTTTCTGCCGGAACTGCGGATATCGGATTAATCCCAGGAGGCACCTACGTTCTCTATGATGATGGAGCCGAAGTGATTCTTACGGCTACCAGGGACGCATTAAGTAAAAATTCCGATTCGGCAAAAGACTGGAATGACGGTAAGGCCACTGAGGGAACTACGGACCAGGCTACTTCTTATCGGGCGCTGATTATTTCAGGTCCTTCTGAAAAGGGACAGGAGCTGGCTGCAAAGGTAAATAAGGGCGAAGCATTGACCTTTGAGGATTTAGACGGAGCAAACTGGAGTGTTATGTCATCCTCCTCACCGGCAGGATACATTTACCCATCCTTATGGCTTCAGGATAATTTCCAGAAGAATATTTTAAACCTTTCCCATGCAGTACAGTCTGATTCCTATGGAAGCGCATTTGCAAGACTTGCTTCCGGCCAGGTGGATGTTCTCTGTACCTATGCAGATGCCCGCAGGGATTATGTGGACAAATGGAACTCGGAATACAACAGAGCCGGTTCCATTTGGGAAGAAACAAGCGTGATCGGTGTAACTCCTCCTATTTTCAATGATACGGTCAGCGTGAGCAAGACCTCCAAAATCATGGATGATGATTTTAAAAAGGCAGTTCAGAATGCGTTTATCAACATCGGCAACACTGATGAGGGCAAAGAAGTCATCGCCATCTACAGCCACAAGGGATATAAGCCTGCACAGAGTTCTGATTATGACAACGAACGTGCGGCACAGAAAATGATCAAGGAATTAAATGCAAAATAAATAATACACACAGGCTGCGGAGGCGTCGTAAACGGAAAACATTTGCGGCGCCTCTTCTCTCTATCCTGGGAAATGAGGAAAATATGATTGAGTTTAATCAGGTGGGCAAAAAGTATCCCAATGGCTTTCACGCTTTAAAAGACGTTAACTTAAAAATTGAGCAGGGGGAATTCGTGGCGATCATCGGTCTTTCCGGTGCTGGAAAATCCACACTTCTGCGGACCATCAACCGCATGCATGATATTACGGAAGGTGTCCTGACCGTTGATGGGACTGATGTGATGCAGTTAAAGGGAAAGGAATTAAGGCGCTTCCGCCGCAGGATCGGCATGATCTTCCAGTCCTTTAACCTGGTGACCAGGACCCTGGTCATTAACAATGTTCTTATGTCAAAGGTACCGGAACTGCCGTTTTTAAAAGCTTTACTGGGCATTTATCCAAAAGAAGATAAGCTGGAGGCTTTGGAAGCCCTTGATAAGGTGGGAATTTTAGATAAGGCATTTGTCCGCGCGGACCAGCTGTCAGGAGGACAGCAGCAGAGGGTGGCCCTTGCAAGGACTCTGGCCCAGAATCCCCAGATCATCCTGGCGGATGAGCCGGTAGCTTCCCTGGACCCGGTGACAGCAAAGCAGGTTATGGGAGATTTCTTAAGGATTAATAAGGAAATGAACATTACCATACTGTTAAACATCCATCATGTGGATTTGGCACTTCAGTATGCCAGCCGCGTTGTAGGTATACGGGCAGGCCAGATTGTATACGATGGCCCGGCTTCTGAAGTTACCCAGGATATTTTAGATCAAATATATGAAGGTAGAGAAGAGGAGGCGGCAGGATGAGTTTATATGACAAGATATTTCCTCCCAGGAAAATCGTATTGTCCAGCGGAAAGACCGTCTGTCGGCCGGTTTCCAGGCTTCCTCTGGTGGTTTTGATCCTGGTGTTCTTAACCATGCTGTCAGTAAAAATCACCGGCTTTGATATGAGGGTCTTACTGGAAAGAGGGAACCAGTTCTTTGTTATTCTGGGAATGATGGTTCCTCCCGCCTTTTCCTATAGCTCCCAGGTTTGGAAGCCTTTGTTTGATACCATTAAAATGTCTCTTTTAGGGACCGTGGTGGGGGCTGTGCTGGTCATTCCCTTTGCCATGGCAGCCTCTACCAATATTATAAAAAACTCTGTAGTGGTCAGCATTATGAGGCTGTTTTTAAGCGTTGTAAGAACGCTTCCCACTTTGGTAACTGCCCTCATCGCCACTTATGTGTTCGGTCTGGGTACCCTGGCAGGAACCACGGCCATTGCAGTTTTCACTTTTGCCTACATGGGTAAGATTTTATATGAAGAGATTGAAACAGCAGATATGGGGGCATTTGAGGCAATGGAAGCCATTGGAGCCACCAAGATACGTGCTTTTGTAAGCGCCATCATCCCCCAGGTGCTTCCTTCCTATATTTCCAATGGATTGTTCTGCTTTGAAGGAAATGTCCGCTATGCAGCCATTTTAGGTTACGTAGGCGCAGGCGGACTGGGGCTGATCCTGAATGAGAAGCTGGGCTGGAGAGAGTATCCCAGTGTGGGCATGATCCTTATCATGCTGTTTGTTGCCGTATTTTTGATTGAGTCGGTGAGCCGTTACTGCCGCCGGAAGCTGGTGTAGGAGGGCTGACAGATGAATAAACAAATTGAAAAAGCATATGAGGAACGCCCAAGAAACACGGTTTACCAGATTACCGTTTCTGCCATAGTATTGGCCCTCATTTTGTGGTCCGGTTCTGCCGTGGATTTTTCAGGAAGCGGCCTTGGAGGGCTTCAGATTGCGGGAAATATTTTAAACGGAATTTTTCATCCGGATAAGAAGCTGCTGTTTAATCTGACTGTACAGGGGGTTCCCTACCTTCTTTTGGAAACGGTTTGCATTGCATTTTTAGGAACCATTGTGGGAGCGTTTCTTGCCATTCCCTTATCCTTTTTATCCGCCTCCAATTTGATGCCGGCTCCCATTGCCTATCTCAGCCGTCTGGTGATCATGGCTGTGAGGACAATTCCGGCCTTTGTATATGGCCTTATGTTCATCCGTGTCAGCGGACCCGGTGCATTTACCGGACTTTTGACCATGTCCGTCTGCTCCATTGGCATGGTATCCAAGATGTATATTGAAGCCATTGAGGACTTGGATACCAGGATACTGGAATCCCTGGATGCCTGCGGCTGCAATACGTTTCAAAAAATCCGGTATGGAATCCTGCCTCAGCTGATTCCAAACTTTGCATCAACGGTGATCTACCGGTTTGACATTAATTTAAGGGATGCAACGGTCCTGGGACTGGTGGGGGCCGGAGGCATTGGTGCGCCCCTGATCTTTGCCATGAATTCCTATCGTTGGAATGAGGCGGGGGCTATTTTAGTCGGCCTGGTGGTTCTGGTTCTCATTGTGGAATACATTTCCACCAAAATCCGCGTAAAGCTGGCCAGGGGGTGATCAATTGGAGAAACAGGCAAAAATTTATTACACCTCGGATGTTCACGGATACTTATTCCCAACCTCCTACGGAGACAGAAAAGAGCGGCCAATGGGCCTTTTAAACTGCATTTCCAATTTTAAAAAAGACGGAAATACTCTTGTTTTTGACGGAGGGGATACGCTGCAGGGGGCGCCTTTTGCTACTTATATTACCTCTCACAAGGAATCTGCCCAGGAGATGGATCCAATTGCAAAGGTATACAACGCGGCAGGTTACGATGCCGTTGTTCCGGGCAACCATGATTTTAATTTTGGCTATGAACGCCTTGCAGAGTATTTTCAGGCCCTGCAGGGAGTATGCATCTGTGCCAATGCCAGGGATTTGGAAGGTAAGGCCCGGATAGTGAGGAACCATATTTTCACCTTGGAAAACGGGCTCCGGGTGGGGGTAACGGGCATTGTTACGGATTATGTAAATGTGTGGGAGCAGCCGGAGCACTTAGAAAAGATTCAGATCACCGATGCGTTTGAAGCAGCCTCAGAGGAGCTGTTAAGGTTAAAGGACCGGGCGGATGTCACCGTATGCATCTATCACGGCGGCTATGAATGTGATCTTGACAACGGAACGGTTTTAAATACAACAGGCGAAAATGTGGGCTGCCGCATTTTAAGGGAATTGGATTATGACCTTCTTTTGACTGCCCATCAGCACATGTCTGTTCCTGGAAGAGATTTTTTTGGAACGCATACTCTGCAGCTTGCCCCTAATGCCCTGCAATATGCCTGCGTGGATATTAAGGTGGAGAACGGGAAGGTCTCAGTGAAGTCTTCCATCTGCCCTGCCGGGGGAGTTCATGGAAAAGAACTATATGAGTTTCTTCTTCCGATGGAAGAGGCGGTACAGAAATGGTTGGATGTGGATATCGGCTGCTTAAAAGAGTCAATTCCGGAAAAGAACAAGCTTGAAATGGCTCTTTATGGGTCAGCTATTGCAGACCTTTTCAATCAGGTCCAGCTGGAACATTCGGGAGCTGATATTTCCTGCGTTGGCCTTGGAAATTCGCCCATCAGTCTGCCGGATCATGTGACCATGCGGGATCTGGTACGGGTGTACCCGTTTTCCAATACTCTTGTGGTCCTTGAAGTAAATGAGGAATTTCTTAAAAGGGCCTTGGAGCGGTGTGCCGAATATTTCACATTAAGAGACGGGAATTTGGAGATATCAGACGTGTTCTTAAAGCCAAAAGTGGAACATTACAATTATGATTATTTTTCCGGTATCACTTTTGAAGCGGACTTGAAAGAACCTGTAGGAAAACGGGTGAAAAGGATTCTATATAAAGGAGAGCCTCTTGCAGGCCGTTCCTTAAGTCTTTGCATGAGCGATTACCGGGCCAGCGGTACCGGAGGTTATGAGGTATACAAGGAATGCCGTGTCTTAAAGCGCATTGGTACAGAGGTTCCCCAACTGGTCCTGGAGTATTTCAGAAGGCATCCGGTGGTGAAAATAGAGAAAAACGGCGGCATTGTAATCGTCTGAAGCCTGAAAAACCTGTGTATAATTTCATGTTATGAAAATTGCGGCCGTTAATTATGAAAAGTCAAAAGTTCCTTGGTTTTTTCAAAAGTAAAGTAATACGCTGGTGTTTAAAATGGTTATATTAAAGAAATGATGACTGAGACGTATCATGGCTTCACCCCATATTCCTTTACAGAGGGCAGCCCGGCGGATGGAAAAGCGATCGGAAAAGAAAATGAGAAAGTGGTGAAGGCCGGAAATAAGGTTCCGGCTCAGCAGGGGCTTTTGCCAGAGCGTAAAATGAATATTGGTGCTTTTTGGGATATTTATTAAAATCAGCATATTCTCCTCTAAAAAGAGAAGAATACGCTGATTTTTAGTTTCTGTTATTGTGAGCTAAATGGAATGAATTCCTTTCCCTTGGCTTTTGTTACTGTATAAGCAGACCTCCTGAATAGAAGAAAGGTAAGCTTTGTGTCTGCGTACCGCCACTGGTTGTAAATCCTAATACGATTGCAACCTGAGTACCAACTGTAAGTGGGATTCCCAGTCCGGTGGAGTTCCCCGCCCGGGTTACAAAAGCACCGTAGGGAGTTCCCTGCGCATAAACCTGAGTTGCCGGTGTAATGGAACTGGTGATAATTGTATAGCTGGTACTGTCGGATGGGGCGGTTGCTATTGCCACATATAGTGTTATATTGGTAGTTGGCGTAAATGCTGCAACTGTAGCAAAGTTTGCATAAATTGCCTGAAGTGTTCCACTGGTTGGCATTGTAAAGGTATACCAGCCATCTGCTATATTGATTGAAAAGGTGGTCGCGCTTGTTAGGGCTATGGTTGTTGCACTTTCTCCATAACCGACTAAAGAAATAGAGGATGATGCACCGGATGCATTTGTGGCAGGAGTTGCATTTATATAACCTGTTGCAAAAGGAATAATAAATCCTGATGCAGGGCCGGTGGGTCCGGTATCACCAATGGGCCCGGTAGGTCCGGTATCACCAATTGGTCCAGTAGGTCCAGTGTCGCCAGTAAGTCCGATAGGCCCGGTAGGTCCAGTATCGCCAGTAGGTCCGATGGGTCCTGTAGGCCCGGTATCGCCAGTAAGTCCGATGGGCCCGGTAGGCCCGGTGTCGCCAGTAGGTCCGATTGGTCCTGTAGGTCCGGTGTCGCCAGTAAGCCCGATGGGTCCTGTAGGTCCGGTGTCGCCAGTAGGTCCGATGGGTCCTGTAGGTCCGGTATCGCCAGTAAGTCCGATGGGCCCGGTAGGCCCGGTGTCGCCAGTAGGTCCGATGGGTCCTGTAGGTCCGGTGTCGCCAGTAAGTCCGATGGGCCCGGTAGGTCCGGTGTCGCCAGTAGGTCCAGTAGGTCCGGTGTCGCCAGTAGGTCCGATGGGTCCTGTAGGTCCGGTGTCGCCAGTAGGTCCGATAGGTCCGGCAGGTCCAGTATCGCCAGTAGGTCCTGTAGGCCCAGTATCACCAGTAGGTCCGATAGGCCCGGTAGGTCCAGTATCGCCGGTAAGTCCGATGGGTCCTGTAGGCCCGGTATCACCAGTAGGTCCGATAGGTCCTGTAGGTCCAGTGTCGCCAGTAGGTCCGATAGGCCCGGTAGGTCCGGTATCGCCGGTAAGTCCGATGGGTCCGGTAGGCCCGGTGTCACCAGTAGGTCCTATAGGCCCGGTAGGCCCAGTGTCACCAGTAGGTCCGATAGGTCCGGTATCGCCGGTAAGCCCGATGGGTCCGGTAGGCCCGGTATCACCAGTAGGTCCGATAGGGCCAGTAGGCCCAGTGTCGCCAGTAAGCCCGATGGGTCCGGTATCGCCGGTAGGTCCTATAGGTCCAGTGTCGCCAGTAGCGCCGGTGGCCCCGGTAGGTCCGGTGTCACCAGTAGTGCCGGTAGCCCCAGTGGGTCCAGTAGGTCCAGTGTCACCAGTAGCACCGGTGGGTCCAGTAGGTCCAGTGTCGCCAGTAGCGCCAGTAGCACCGGTGGGTCCAGTAGGTCCAGTGTCGCCAGTAGCGCCGGTAGCTCCAGTAGGTCCGGTAGGTCCAGTGTCACCAGTAGCACCGGTAGCTCCAGTAGGTCCAGTGTCACCAGTAGCACCGGTAGCCCCAGTGGGTCCGGTAGGTCCAGTGTCGCCAGTAGCTCCGGTAGCGCCGGTGGGCCCAGTAGGTCCAGTGTCGCCAGTAGCACCGGTAGCTCCAGTAGGTCCAGTATCACCAGTAGCACCGGTAGCTCCTGTAGGTCCAGTAGGTCCAGTGTCACCAGTATCACCGGTAGCTCCAGTAGGTCCGGTAGGTCCAGTGTCGCCAGTAGCGCCGGTAGCTCCTGTAGGTCCAGTGTCGCCAGTAGCGCCGGTAGCTCCTGTAGGTCCAGTAGGCCCAGTGTCACCAGTAGCACCGGTAGCCCCAGTAGGTCCGGTGTCACCAGTAGCACCGGTAGCCCCAGTGGGTCCGGTAGGTCCGGTGTCGCCAGTAGCGCCGGTAGGTCCGGTAGGTCCGGTATCGCCAGTAGCGCCGGTAGCCCCAGTGGGTCCAGTAGGTCCAGTGTCGCCAGTAGCTCCGGTAGCACCGGTAGGTCCGGTATCGCCAGTAGCGCCGGTGGGTCCGGTAGGTCCAGTGTCGCCAGTAGCGCCGGTAGCTCCAGTAGGTCCGGTAGGTCCAGTGTCGCCAGTAGCGCCGGTAGCGCCAGTAGGTCCAGTAGGTCCAGTGTCACCAGTAGCACCGGTAGCCCCAGTAGGTCCGGTGTCGCCAGTAGCACCGGTAGCCCCAGTAGGTCCGGTAGGTCCGGTATCGCCAGTAGCGCCGGTAGCCCCAGTGGGTCCAGTAGGTCCAGTGTTACCAGTAGCGCCGGTAGCGCCAGTAGGTCCAGTAGCGCCGGTAGCGCCAGTGGGTCCGGTAGGTCCAGTGTCGCCCGTAGCGCCGGTAGCACCGGTAGGTCCGGTATCGCCGGTAGCACCGGTAGCGCCGGTAGGTCCTGTAGGTCCAGTAGCGCCGGTAGCGCCAGTAGGTCCAGTAGGTCCCGTAGCCCCAGTAGGTCCGGTAGCGCCAATAGCCCCAGTAGGTCCGGTAGGCCCGATAGGTCCGGTGTCACCAGTAGGCCCTGCAGCACCGGCAGGCCCAGTGGGCCCAGTGGCACCCGTGGCTCCGGTAGGTCCCGTAGGCCCGGTAGGCCCAGTAGGTCCAACGACCTCGTTTGTTTCGTCCTCGTCCACAACCAAAGTTCCTCTTAGGGGAACCTGTTGAGAAAAGTATACAATTGATGTACTAATGTTCACAAGTGAAAAAGTAACAGGCGGAGCTGTGACTTCAATAATTCCAACTCCATACACTTCTCCTGTTTTTAAGGGAGAATTGCCTATTATAGAATCTCCCTGTGATGAAGATATGGCGAAAGCCGCCCCATTTAAAGATGATGATGACTGTGTGGCCAGCCACCAATGGATGATATATCTTCCGGCCTCAAGAATAAGGACAGTACCAGTTGCTGGATTATAGCTGATATTTCCTGAAAGATATTCGATTGAATCAAAAAGGACATTTGATCCGTTTCCAACTGATGAGGCAACATTTAAGTCTATTTGCAGCGCGGAATTGCTCATTGTAATTCCTCCCCATATATTTCTAATTAATAAAAAAACAGCGCATAATAATGCCTGCCATATATTTTATGCTGGAGAGAGAAATTATGGCACTTTCTCCGATTTGCGTACATGTAGAAAATTTCATTCCTGTGTGTTTATAACCCCGGGATTATTACAACAAAAGCAAACCGGAGAATTGGAGAAATGGAATAGAATAGCCGGAAACAGGTTATAAATATATTTGTTAAAGAATAAACAAAACATGAATGAATGTCCCCATTGAAACAATATACAATTCTAAGTATAATAGTATTATTACATTCAATGAAAAAAGTTAAAGGAACCAGGGAGGAATTATGAGCATCAGAGTCATAGCAGTGGATAACTCGGAGGAATTATTAGTAAAACTGACTCGTATTTTAAAGGAAATAGATGAAGTTGAACTGTGCGGAAGCTTTAATGAAGCCATTGCAGCCATGCAATATGTGAGGGAAAATCCGGTAGATATGGTGTTTTCGGATGTGGTCATGCCGGACATCAGCGGAATTACCCTTGCAGCAAAGCTGTATGAACTTCCTGACCCGCCGGAGGTAATACTCCTTTCCGGCATTCCCGGCTTTTCGCTGGAGGCATGGAAGATCCGTGCATTTGGCTTCATCATAAAGCCCTATAAAAAAACGCAGATTGTTAAAATGATCAATCAATATATGATAAATAAAAGCAAAGTGGTATAAGACAGAGAAAGACGGACAGCAGTGTCAGGCAGCAATGGCATACCGGTTTACTTCCAAAGGGGTTTTTGCGGTTTTTTTAACGCAAAAGCCCTTTAAAAAATTGTTTCATATTCATCGAAAGCCTTGTATTTCCTTAGTTTTTGTATTTTAATGGACGAACCCAGATGACTATGATATAATATTAAGATAGTGAAAAAGAGACCCTTTTTTTCCATAAGGAGAAAGAAATGAAAGAAAAGTTCAAAATAAAGGGACAGCTGAGAACCTATATGCAGTGGCCGCTTTATCTGAGCGCATTGCTGATTGCCGCCAATACGGTGATCGGTGCAGCCAGCACAAAAGCGGGCATCATCATGTCGGTTTTTACACTTCTGTATATAGGCATAGCAGTCTGGCTCTATATTTACAGAAGGAGACTGCTGATGAGCGGCCTTGTGGAATTTTCCGCGGAATATTCCTGGATGCAGAAGCAGCTCCTTACGGATCTGGAACTTCCGTATGGAATGGCGGATGAAAACGGAAGGATTCTCTGGGGGAATACAGCGTTTGCAGAGGTGTTGAGGGAAGAAAAACCTTTAAAGATCACAAAAAAGAACATCATGACCATTTTTCCGGAGATAACGAAAGAGACCTTAAAACTTAACGAGGGCGCAGCTGTTCTATATGCAGCACTTGATGAACGCAAATACCAGATCCGTTTAAAAGCCATTTATATGAAAGATTCCCCGGAAGCCATTATCTCATCTATTGGAGTGGAGGCTGCCGGGCAGATGTTTGTGGCAATCTATCTTTTTGATGAAACAGAAACCCTCACCTATAAGCAGATGGTGGATGACCAGAAGATGGTAGCTGGCCTTATTTATCTGGATAATTATGATGAAGCACTGGAGAGCGTGGAAGAGGTGCGCCGATCTTTGCTTACGGCCCTCATAGACCGGAAGATCACTAAATATATTACCAATATGAACGGGATTGTTAAAAAACTGGAAAAGGATAAGTATTTTATCGCTATTAAGCAGTCCTATATTGCGGAGCTTAAAGAGAACCGTTTTTCCATTTTGGAGGAAGTGAAAACCGTTAATATCGGCAATGAGATGGCAGTGACCTTAAGCATTGGCCTTGGAATGAATGGAGACAGCTATTACAGGAATTATGATTTCGCGAGAATCGCCATTGATATGGCCCTTGGACGGGGAGGCGATCAGGCGGTGATCAAGGATGGCGAACGGATCCAGTATTTCGGAGGAAAAGCCCAGCAGGTAGAAAAAACAACTCGTGTAAAAGCCCGCGTAAAGGCTCATGCCCTCAGGGAGCTGATGGAGACAAAGGACCGTCTGCTGATTATGGGGCACCGTTTAACGGATATTGATGCTTTTGGTGCTGCAGTTGGAATTTACCGCATTGCAACAGCCATGGATAAAAAGGCCAATATCATTATTAATGAAGTAACTACCTCGGTCCGTCCTATGCTGGACCGTTTTGTAGGAAACCCTGATTACCCGGAGGATTTATTTTTAACCGGGGCAAAAGCATCGGAGCTGGTGGATGCCAACACCCTTTTGGTGGTGGTTGATGTAAACCGCCCCAGCATTACCGATGCACCGGAGCTTCTGCGCCTTGTAAAGGCCATTGTGGTTCTGGATCATCACAGACAGAGCAGCGAGATCATTGACAATGCGGTCCTTTCTTATGTGGAACCATATGCTTCCTCCTCCTGTGAAATGGTAGCAGAGGTGCTGCAGTACATTGCAGATGGAATCAAGATCAAATCCCAGGAAGCAGATGCCCTGTATGCAGGGATTGTCATTGATACTAATAACTTTACCAACCAGACAGGAGTCAGGACCTTTGAAGCAGCAGCCTTCTTAAGAAGAAACGGTGCGGATGTGGTCCGGGTGCGGAAGATGTTCCGGGATAATCTGGATGACTATAAGGCAAAAGCAGAAGCCGTCCGGGAGGCGGAAATTTTCGAGGGCTGTTTTGCCATCAGCGTATGTTCCTCGGAAGGAATCGGAAGTCCTACGGTTGTGGGAGCCCAGGCAGCCAACGAGCTGCTTGACATAGCCGGGATCAAGGCCTCCATTGTAATGACAGATTATAACCATGCGGTGTATATAAGTGCCCGTTCCATTGATGAAGTAAATGTACAGGTCATGATGGAAAAGCTGGGCGGCGGCGGACACCGTACCATTGCAGGTGCACAGCTTGCAGGGGTCAGCATTGAAGAAGCCAAAACCCGCGTAAAAGCGGTTATTAAAGAGATGTTAGAGAAGGGAGACATATCATAATGGAAGTTGTATTATTAGAAGACGTAAAGGCATTGGGCAAGAAGGGACAGATCGTTAAGGTCAACGATGGATATGCAAGAAACTTCATTCTCCCTAAAAAGCTGGGAATGGAAGCAACGGCTAAGAATTTAAATGATTTAAAGCTTCAGAAAGCCAATGAAGCCAGAATTGCGGAGGAACAGCTGGAGGCTGCAAGGGAACTTGGAGCCAAGCTTTCAGAATCCTCTATCACTTTAACCATGCGTGCGGGAGAAGGTGGAAGAGCCTTTGGTTCCGTATCAGGAAAAGAAATTTCCGTTGCTATTAAGAATCAGCTGGGATATGATATTGATAAAAAGAAGCTGGTCATTCCTGAACCCCTTAAAACCTTTGGTTCTCACGAGGTTCCGGTCAAGCTTCATAAGGATGTAATAGCCAAGATAATTGTTAAGGTAGTAGAAAGCTAGGAGGCAAGGACATGGATGATGCCCTGATCAAACGGGTGCTCCCTCACAGCATTGAGGCAGAGCAATCCGTCATCGGTTCCATGCTGATGGACCGGGATGCAATCATCACGGCTTCCGAGATCGTTACAGCAGGAGACTTTTACCAGCACCAGTATGGCATCATGTTTGAGGCCATGCTGGAGCTTTTTAATGAGAATTTACCGGTGGATCTGGTGACCCTTCAGAACCGTTTAAAGGAAAAGGATGTCCCTCCGGAGGTTTCAAGCCTGGAGTTTGTAAGGGACATCATCACCACAGTTCCAACATCCGCCAATGTAAAGTCCTATGCCAATATTGTGCGGGACAAAGCCGTCCTGCGGCGGCTTATTAAGGTAAACGAAGACATTGCGAACACCTGCTATGCAGGAAAAGAATCGCTGGAAACCATTATGGCAGTCACGGAAAAGACCATATTCGACCTGCTTCAGAACCGGAATTCAGGAGATTTTGTACCTATTCGCCAGGTTGCAATGAACGTTCTGGAAAAGATCGAAGAGGCTTCTAAAAACCAGGGAACCGTAACCGGAATCCCCACAGGCTTTATTGACTTAGATTACAAAACTTCCGGATTGCAGCCTTCTGATTTCATTCTGATCGCCGCCCGCCCTTCCATGGGAAAGACGGCTTTTGTACTTAATCTGGTAGACCATATTGCCGTAAAAAAAGGCTTGCCCAGTATGGTATTCAGCCTTGAGATGTCCAAGGAGCAGCTGGTAAACCGTATGCTTGCCATGGAATCCAATGTGGATTCCCAAAAGCTCAGAACAGGAACCTTATCTGATTCCGACTGGGATGCAGTGGTAGAGGGGATCGGAGTTATCGGCAACTCCAAACTGATCATTGACGATACCCCGGGAATTTCCATCGGAGAACTGCGTTCCAAATGCCGTAAGATGAAGCTGGAATATGGTCTTAGCGTAGTCATCATTGACTACCTTCAGTTGATGAGCGGAAGCGGAAAAAGCGGCGACAACCGCCAGCAGGAAATCTCAGAAATTTCCAGATCCCTTAAGGGCCTGGCAAGAGAGCTAAGCGCTCCCGTAATCGCCCTATCCCAGTTAAGCCGTGCTTGTGAAACAAGGCAAGACCACCGGCCTATGCTTTCCGACCTTCGAGAGTCCGGGGCGATTGAGCAGGATGCTGACGTGGTTATGTTTTTGTATCGTGATGATTATTATAATAAGGATACGGATATGCCGAATATTGCGGAAGTTATTATTGCTAAACAGAGGAATGGTCCTATTGGAACAGTTAATCTGGTCTGGAGACCGGAGTATACGAAGTTTGCAAACATGGCCAAGCAATGAGCAGGATAGAAACAGAGGGACCCCTGGCCCCGAAAAACAAACAAGTTTGCTTTTCGGGGCCAGGGGTCCCTCTGTTTCTATGGGGCGAACGCCCCCATCAGGGAGAATGGATTCGATACTCGAATCCATTCTCCCTGATGGTTCCTGCGGATTTGAGGTTATTCCCTGAGTTCCCAATGCTATCTCCAAGTCCTCGAGCCTCTCCCTTCTCCCCCCATTCCTTTCAAGATTTTTCTCAAATCCCTAAAAAATTTTCCAATTCCCATTCATAATCCCTCCGAATCCAGCATATGATATAAATAGTAAGGTTATGAAAACTAAACGAACCAAAGGAGAGGATATAGCTATGGCTGAGATACATTACTTAATATCGGATGCATCGAAGAAAGTCGATGTGGAGTCCCATGTCCTTAGATACTGGGAGGACGAGCTAGAGTTAAAGATTCCCAGAAATGAGATGGGACACCGGTATTACACTGAAGCACACATCCGTTTATTCAAGCAGATCAAAGACTTAAAGGAAAAGGGGTATCAGTTAAAAGCCATTAAGACAGCGCTTGATAAGGTTATTGAGGACGGCAGGGATCCTGTTATACCAGATGAATTATTAGAGGGGCAGGTAGCTCAGGAGTTAAAGGACAGTGCAATATCTGGAACGGAGGACGGGACAGGCCTGGATGTACATAACACGGCACAGATTTCCATTGCCCAGGAAAAAATGGAGCAGTTTCAGGAGATCATGAACCATATTATTGGAAGGGCCTTAGAAGTGAATAATGAGCAGTTAAGCCAGGATGTCAGCAATCTGGTTAATGACAAGGTCATTAAGGAAATGGAATATTTAATGAATTTAAAAGAAGAGAAAGAGGAAGAGCGGTTCAAGCAGTTGGACGAGCTTATGCGTTCGTATCAGAAAGACAACAAAGGGCGTGCGGAAGCAGCAGCTTCCAAGATCCCATTTTTTAACCGTAAAAAGAAATTCGGGCGAAATGGAAAAAAGTTATAGATCCACACTACTTTCAGATAATCAGAGCCGCCAGGCAGGCTCAGGCAAGGGAATCCGCAGCTGCCGCTGAAAGTGGAAACTGCGGATTTTTTACGTATATAAGTCATTCTTTGCAAGCTTCTACAAACGTCTGAAACAGCCGGAAGGCCTCGTCCTGCTTTTCCCATAGATATTCCGGATGCCATTGAACCCCCATAAAAAAGGGATAACCAGGCATTTCAACGGCTTCCACCAAATGATCTGAAGAGTAAGCAGAAGCAATAAGTCCGGGCGCAACATCCTTGACCGCCTGATGGTGCATGCTGTTGACCTTTATGGAGGAACCTCCTGATATCCTGGCAAGAAGGCTGCCCTTGGTTAAGGAAACCGTATGGCAGGGCATGTCATAATGAAACGGCTGGGAATGGGCGAGAGGGAAATCCCGTGTTACCTGGGAGGGGATATCCTGCCAGATGTTTCCCCCAAGAGCGATATTTAAGACTTGAATTCCCCGGCAGATTCCAAGAACAGGTTTTTGAAGCTCCATGATCATGGGAAGCAGGGAAATCTCCATCTGGTCCCTGGCCGGGGATACATTGCCGCAGTGGGCCTGGGTCTCTTCCCCGAAAAGGAAGGGGTGGACATCAGGACCGCCTGTAAACAGAAAACCGTCCAGCTCTTTGGAAAGCTGCTTTAAATCTTCCTCTGAGGCATCTAAAGGCATCACAACAGGGATTGCTCCTGCAGCTTTTAATGCCCTCATATAAGTAGGACGCGCCTTAACATCGCCGCTTTCAATATCGTGTGCGGGGGTTAATCCGATCAGTGGTTTTCTCATATTAGAAATGTCCTTTCCTTATTAAAGGCTGAAAGAAAAACATCTTTCAACCTTGAATTTGCGAATCAGCCGGATATGGAGCCAAATCCGCTTGATTCATTAGTATGCAGATATAAAGAACGTGATGATATAGTAAATGCCTCTTCCCTAAGGAAGAGGCATTTATGTATCCATAATTATGCTTCAGAAATAGCTCCTGTTGGACAGACACCTTCGCAAGCGCCACAATCAATACAGGTATCAGCATCAATAACAAACTGAGAATCACCCTGGCTAATAGCGCTTACTGGGCACTCAGCTTCACAGCTTCCGCAACTAACGCAAGCGTCACTAATAACACGTGCCATGACAAATTACCTCCTTATAATCTATAGATTTTTCTATATTTTATACTATTAATGAGAAATATTCAAGTAGAAAATGGTACAATTATTGTTTAATTTTGGGAGCAATACCGGTCTGGGATTCCTGTACGGACATCCCTGATTCCGCTTAAGATGATCTTCTTGGCGGCAACAGCCCCTTCTTTGGATATGGGAGGGGTATCCTTTAAGGGATAGTCCATCCCCATACTTTCGTATTTCACCTTTCCCATATCGTGATAAGGAAGGACATCAAGGGCCTTGACGTTCTTGAGTTCGCCGATAAAGCGCCCCAGCCTGTATAAATCAGGGGACTGGTCCGTGATCTGGGGCACTGCCACGTGGCGGATCCACACCGGGATATCCCGCTGGCTTAAATAACGGGCAAAATCCAGGATGTTTTCATTGGAATGTCCGGTAAGGGTTTTATGCTTTGGGTCATCAATGTGCTTGATGTCCAGCATGACAAGATCCGTAACATCCAGAAGCCGGTCTACCTTTTTCATGTAATCCGGGTCATTCCTATGGAACGTGACACCTGAGGTATCCAGACAGGTATGGATGTCTTTCCTTCTTGCGGCCTCAAAAAGTTCAGTCACAAAATCCAGCTGCATAAGGGGTTCCCCGCCGGTGGCAGTTATGCCGCCGCTCCGGTAAAAATTCCGGGACGACTCATATTGCTTTAATAGTTCCTCTACTGTCGTAGGTGTGCCGCCTGCCATTTTCCAGGTGTCCGGATTGTGGCAGTATTGGCATCGCATGGGACAGCCCTGTAAAAAGACCACCATGCGGACTCCCGGCCCGTCAACGGTGCCGAAGCTTTCAATGGAATGGATATATCCTGTCATCTGGATCGCCTTCTTTGCTTTTTATTACATGTTGTTATGGAACGTACGGGAGATTACCTCATCCTGCTGTTCCTTTGTCAGCTTGATAAAATTCACTGCGTAGCCGGATACCCGTACAGTAAGCTGAGGGTAATTCTCCGGATGCATCTGGGCATCTAAAAGGGTGTCACGGGTGAACACGTTGACATTTAAGTGGTGTCCGCCTTCCTCTACATAACCGTCTAATAAATTTACAAGATTGTTGATTTGAGATTCACTGATATTTGCCATATTATAGCCTCCTTTTGTGTTTTTAATAAGTGTCTTCCATAAACAGCCGGTTGCTTTCCGGGTCTTCATTATCAGTATCACTATCCATGCCCTGGAATAACGTGGGTACTCTGCAGGCAGAATTTCCGTCTGCACAATCTGAGGAATTCATGGTTGTAACTGATTTTGCCATTGTTTTATCGGTGCTTACGGTACCGTCTTCTGATACACGGATGTTCATGTGTCCGCCGTTTTTAGCCATGAACTGGTCCAGCATGGACACGATATCATCAATTTGTTTTTCCTTTGGGTCCGCCATAACCGCTACTCCTTATTTTGGTATACTGACGAATCAAGGGGATATGCAAACATATCCGGCTGATCCGCAAACTCAAGTTTAAAGGATGCTTTTCTTTTAAATCTGATCTTCCTTAAGATCCAACTCTAAATCTACTTCTAAATCTCCTGTGAAGATCTGGTCTTCCTTACCAAGAGCTCCTGGTATGATGGAGAAGGTATTGGAGATACCATCCTGAGCATCTTTAAATGGAAGCTTTGCAACCGATGCCAAGGAAGCGACGGCGCCGTGGGTATCCCGATGATGCATTGGATTTGCGCCAGGTGCAAAGGCTTCTCCCTTCTTTCGTCCGTCTGGAGTTGCTCCTGTATTCTTGCCATATACCACATTGGATGTGATTGTCAAAATAGAGGTAGTGGGAATGCCTCCCCGGTATGTGTGGTTTCCTTTTACATAATTCATGAAGGTGTGAACCAGTTCATTTGCAATCTGGTCTACCCGGTCATCGTTATTGCCGTATTTGGGGAAGTCTCCCTCAACAATGTAGTCGGTTACGATTCCGTTTTCATCCCTTACGGTCTTTACCTTGGCATATTTAATTGCGGATAAAGAGTCGGCCACCACAGAAAGCCCGGCAATTCCTGTGGCAAACCAGCGGGTCACCTTTTTATCGTGAAGAGCCATCTGAATGCGCTCGTAGCTGTATTTGTCATGCATATAGTGGATGATGTTCAAGGTGTTTACATAAACCCTTGCAAGCCATTGCATCATATCCTTATAGGCAGCCATTACTTCCTCGTACTCTAAATATTCGGAAGTGATGGGACGGTATTTAGGGCCTACCTGCTTTTTGGAGACTTCATCAATGCCTCCGTTGATGGCATATAACAGGCACTTTGCCAGATTGGCCCGTGCGCCGAATAATTGCATTTCCTTGCCAACCCTCATGGAAGATACGCAGCAGGCAATGGCATAGTCATCTCCGTGGGTTACCCTCATTAAGTCGTCGTTCTCATACTGAATGGAAGAGGACTCAATGGAAGATTTGGCGCAGAAGCGCTTAAAGTTTTCAGGAAGCTTTGTGGACCAGAGAACAGTTAAGTTTGGTTCCGGAGCAGTTCCTAAGGTCTTAAGAGTATGGAGGTAACGGAAGGAGGTCTTGGTCACCAGATGGCGTCCGTCAATGCCAACTCCGCCGATGGATTCAGTTACCCAGGTAGGATCGCCGGAGAACAGCTCATTGTATTCCGGGGTGCGGGCGAATTTGACCAGGCGAAGCTTCATAACGAAATGGTCCACAAACTCCTGGATGTCTTCCTCGGTAAAGGTTCCTTCTTCTAAGTCTCTCTGTGCATAAACATCAATAAAGGTAGAGGTACGTCCTAAGGACATAGCAGCTCCGTTCTGCTCCTTTACAGCGGCAAGGTAAGCCAGGTACAGCCACTGGATGGCTTCCTTCACATTTGCAGCCGGTCTGGAAATATCAAAGCCATAGATGCTTCCCAGCTTTTTAAGTTCTTTAAGAGCACGGATCTGCTCGGAAAGCTCTTCTCTTTCCCGGATCACGTCAGAGTACATGGTGGTGCGGGTCGTGTCCTTTTGTTCTTCCTTATCCTCCAGCAGGCGGTCAATGCCGTAAAGGGCTACCCGGCGGTAATCCCCGATGATGCGCCCCCGTCCGTAAGCATCCGGAAGGCCTGTGATGATGTGGTTGGAACGGCAGTCCCGCATTTCCTGGGTATAAGCGTCAAAAACGCCGGCATTGTGTGTTTTTCTGTGAGTTGTAAAAAATTCCTTTATTTCAGGATCAATGGTGTAGCCGTTATCCGCACATGCTTTTTCTGCCATGCGGATACCGCCGTAAGGCTGTAAGGAACGCTTGAATGGCTTATCGGTCTGAAAGCCTACGATGGTTTCTTTATTGACATCTAAATATCCCGGTCCATGGGAGGTAATGGTGGAGACGTTCTTTGTATCCATATCCAGCACGCCGCCGGCTTCCCGCTCCTGTTTGGATAAGTCCATGACCTGTGCCCAAAGTTCCTTTGTTGCTCCGGTCGGTCCGGCAAGGAAGGAATCATCGCCGTCATATGGTGTGTAATTCTTCTGTATAAAGTCCCTGACGTTGATTTCCCGTTCCCAAACACCGCCTGTGAAGGCTCTCCATTCTGTTCTCATAGCATTGTACCTCCGTAAAATCTATTGTATAAGTGGAAATTATTAATGAGTGCCGTCAAAGATTATAATTCATACAATCCTTGTATGAATACATTATACATGAATACTGTATACAATGTCAAGAGTTCATATTGAGAAAAAATTATCAGGAGAATGGATCTGGAAGAAAAAAAGGAATTTAGTCCTTGCTAATCACAGGGAAAAGTATTATATTAGAAAGACAGTAAGTACAATTTTTTAAGGAGGAATACAAGATGCAGATCCATAAGGATATGTTAATAGGCGCATTGCTTGAGATGGACGAGAACATTGCACCTATGTTAATGCGCGCAGGTATGCATTGCCTCGGCTGTCCGGCATCTCAGGGGGAATCCCTGGAGGAAGCCTGCCAGGTTCATGGAATAGACTGTGATGTACTGGTTTCCCAGATTAATGAAGTGTTGACAGAAAGATAGAATATGTTACAGGAGGCGGTCCGAAAGGACAGGCCTCCTGTTTTTTTGCAGGCAATGAGCCGGACAGACATATTTGCATGTTCATTTGGCGTTTGCTGTGATAGCTGTAATTAACTTGTGAAGCAGGAATCTTATAGCTGCCGTTTTTCATCTCTGTAATGCTTTGGACTGACGCCGAATTCCTGCTTGAAGATCTTGGAAAAGGTCAAAGGGTTATGATATCCAATGTCCGTGGCGATTTCCTGAATGGATAAGGAGGTGGTAGCCAGCTGATGGGCGGCAATGCCCAGACGGTATCTCATTAAGTATTCCTGAGGAGAAACATGAAGCTGTTTTTTAAAGATTGAGGTCAGGTAGGAGCGGTTGATTCCAATGTAGTCTGCAATGTCCTGAACCTTGATCCGGTCATAGTTCAGCTTGATATACTGCAGGGCATAATCCACGTAAGTATCTATGGAATAATCATACTGGTTCTTTTTAATGGTTCTTATGGTGTTCTGCATTTCGATCAAAGTGGACATTATCTCATATAAATATCCCACCCGTTTGATCTCATTGGCAAAGGTCAGCTCACTGGTATCCAGGATCTTGTGTATCATTGGAAGGTAAAGCTGATTGGGAATCTGGGAATGGATGGCAGGAAGCTGGGCAGATAAGCCTGCATAGCTTAAATAAGCCTCAGCCATTTCCCCGTCAAAGGTAATCCACATGTATTCCCATGGGTTTTTGTGGTCTGCGTTATAAAGAACGGGATGGCCCTTTGGAATAAGAAAGATGTCATCGGTCTTTAAATCATACCGTTTTCCGTCAATTTCCAGGGTGCCTGCGCCGCCCAGTACAAAGTGAAGGTGATTTTCATTTGGGATTTTATGATCGTAGGTGTATTCCGGAGGACACTGCTGGATTCCGCAGTGGACCAGATACAGATCATTGGTCTGCCGCTTAATGTTTCTTAAACAGCGGAAACCGGCTACGTTTTTATAAGTGGTTTGTTTTTCGCTCAAAAATATACCCCCTCAAAATGGTGAAAGACCCTGTCAGACAATCCGCTTTTATTAGGATGTTTGATAGGGTCAAGTATACAGGCAGTAAACGTAATTTGCAAATGAAAGTTCCTGGGGATATTTTTTAACGGTACATTTTCATGTAGTCGCCGTGGGCTGCAATGAGTTCGTCCACCATGGAGCGGATATCCTTTATGCTGAGCTCGGCAGCAGTGTGGGGATCCAGCATGGCTGCCTGGTAAATGGTCTTTCTGTCTCTGTTATGAGCTGCTTCTATGGTGAGAAGCTGGGGATTGATGTTTGTCATGTTCATGGCTGCCAGCTGGGTGGGGAGGCGCCCTACATGACAGGGAGTGATCCCGCTTCCGTCTACAAGGCAGGGAACTTCCACACAGGCATCAGCAGGAAGATTATCGATCAGCCCGTGGTTTAATACGCTTGCACCGATTTTGTAAGGCTTGTTGGTCAGAATTGCTTCCATAATATAGGAAGCGTATTCATGGGAACGGGTATGGGTGATCTCTCCGTTATTCAGAATAGAGTTTTTTTCCTCCTCCCATTCATTAATCTGCTTGATGCAGCGCCTGGGATACTCGTCCAGAGGAATCTGGAATTCTTCGATCATATCCGGATACCCGGATTTTATGAACAATGGATTGTATTCCGCATTGTGCTCGCTGGATTCCGTACAATAATAGCCCAAATGGTTAATGTACTCAAAGCGGACCATATCCTTATGTTTTGATCCCTGGTTTTTCTCAAGGGCTTTCTGCCGGATGACAGGGTAGAGGTCATTTCCCTCCTTGTCATGGAGCTTTAAAAGCCAGGCCATATGGTTGATTCCTGCGATCAGCTCTGTTCTTCCCTCCAGCTTATCCTCCATATCAAGTCCCTTTAATAAGGTTTCTGAGCATACCTGGACGCTGTGGCATAAACCAATGGTTTTAATGGACGTATAACGCTGCATATAGCCGGTTAAAATGGCCATTGGGTTGGTATAATTTAAGAAGTAGGCATCAGGGCAGACCTCTTCCATGTCTCTGGCAAAGTCCTCCATAACGGGAATGGTTCTCAGCCCCCGCATGATACCGCCGATTCCAAGGGTATCTGCAATGGTCTGTCTTAAGCCGTATTTTTTAGGGATCTCAAAGTCTGTTATGGTACATGGATCATATCCCCCCACCTGAATGGCGTTCACAACAAAGTTGGCTCCGGACAGAGCTTCCTTTCTGTTTTCTACTCCCAGATAAGTCTTTATGCCAGCCCGTCCCTGATTTACATTTTTGTTGATTGCATTCAGAATAAGCTCCGAATCCGCAAGCCGGACCGGGTCAATGTCATAAAGAGCAATCACAGCATCCTGAAGTGTTGGAGTGCACATGCAGTCGCCCAGGACATTTCTGGCAAATATCGTGCTTCCCGCCCCCATAAAAGTTATTTTAACCATGTTCTTTCCTCCTTGTTTTCCTTGTCTGTCTTATGAGGATATTGTATAATTACAGCAGAAAAAAAGATAGGATGTTTGTTTCACAAAGTTGTTGTTTTGTTGTATGGAGGGATTAGGATGAATCAGTTGGCAAGGGGGTTAACCATTTATTACTGCGGCAGTGAGCAGTGTGCATCCGGGCATTTTTTCGGGCCTGCAATACGGAAACATTACCTGATGCATGTGGTGCTTAGGGGAAAAGGCATCTACCGGACAGGAGGAGAGGAGTATGCCTTAAAGGAAGGAGATGCATTTTTGATCAAGCCGCAGGAGGTCACCTATTATCAGGCGGATAAGGACGAGCCCTGGGAATATGCCTGGGCAGCTTTTGCAGGCACTGAGGCGGAGAGGCTTTTAGCTGATTACCGCCAGGAGGAAAACGGGTATGTTTATCACTTTGATCATGGAAATGAATGGCGTACCCACATGGAAGGACTGGTGGCTGCTTTTCAAAGCGGAGGCCATAATATGGATGAGATGGCAGGGCATCTTTATCTGCTGTTTTCCCGGTTTCCTAAGGCCGGCAAGGAAGCAGGGGAGTATGAGCAGAGTTATTTGTCCCGGGCAGAAGGGTATATTCGCCATAATTACAGCTATCCCATTCAGATTGGGGATGTGGCCAACTATGTGGGGATTGACCGGACCTATTTGTACAGGCTTTTTATGAAATACAAGGGGATTTCTCCAAAGCACTATTTAACGGCCTACCGGATCATGGAAGCAAAGCGTTTGTTAGAGGATACAATGTTAAGCGTAACGGAAACCGGTTTGTCCTGCGGGTTTCACGATGCATCGGTATTCTGCAAAAGTTTTCTTCAGACAGAGGGGGAATCGCCTTTTCAATACCGGAAAAGGATGAGGAAAGAAGTTCGGTAAATATAACAAAACACCATGTACCTGTCACATTAGTCTATGTAATATAGATGAAAAATGGTTTATAATCAGCATTAGAAAAAGAAAAGTATACAAATAATAGTTGTGAAATCAGTTTTAACTATATAAACTGACTAATTAAAGGGAGGTAACAAAATGAAACGCAAATGGTGGTTAACAGCAGCAATGGCGGCGGTTATGGCAGCAGCACTGGCTGGCTGCGGAAGCAAGGCCGGGAAAGAGACTGCTCCTGCAAGCTCGGGGGAAACAAAACAGGAAGCAGAAAGCTCCAGTGAGTCAGGAAATGGGGGAGCCCAGGGAATTCTGACGGTTGCGATCTGGGATAAGAACCAGGAGCCGGGCCTGACAGAGATTATGAAGGATTTTACAAAGGAAACCGGAATCAAGACACAGATCCAGGTAACTCCGTGGGAGCAGTACTGGACCATGCTGGAGGCCGGAGCAACCGGCGGATCTCTTCCTGATGTTTTCTGGATGCATTCCAATGAGATCGCAAGGTATTCGGAATATGAAATGCTTTTGGATTTAACAGACCGGATCAAGGACAGCAAGGTCCTGGAAATGGACAAATTCCCAAAGGATATTGTGCAGATTTATAATTGGGAAGGCACAAAGCAGTATGCGGTGCCAAAGGATATTGACACCATTGCTCTCTGGTACAACAAGACCATGTTTGATGAAGCAGGAATTCCTTATCCCAACAAGGACTGGACCTGGGATGATTTTGCAGATGCAGCAAAAAAACTGACCAAGGCCGATGGAAGCCAGTACGGATTTGCCTTAAGGCCAACCAATGACCAGGCAGGCTGGAACAACATCGTTTATGATATGGGCGGTTATGTGATCAGCGATGATAAGAAGTCCTCCGGATTTGACCAGCCGGGAACCATCAAGGGCTTGACCTTTATAACAGACTTAATGAAAGAGGGATATGCCCCTCCATATGAGGTGATGGCAGAAAATACGGAGGAAGCTTTATTTGAAGCCGGCAAGGTAGGAATGGTTACAATGGGGTCCTGGATGCTTCCGGAACTTTGTAACAATGATTATGTAAAGGCAAATTGTGACATTGCAATGCTTCCAAAGGATGCTGCAACAGGAAAGAGAATTTCCATTTACAATGGATTGGGCTGGGCAGCTTCCGGTAATACCAGCATGCCTGAGGAAGCATGGAAGCTCATTGAATACATGGGATCAAAGGCAGCGCAGCAGAAGCAGTCTGACCTTGGAATCGTTATTTCCGCCTACGAAGGAACAACGGATAACTGGATCAAGGCTTATCCGGACTTTAATCTTCAGGCATACTTGGATATGATGGGTGATCTGGTTATCAGACCGTACTCCAAATCAACGGTTGCCTGGAACAATATGAGCCATGAAAAGTTGATTGATGCATGGACAGGAGCCAAGAGCGTGGAAGATGTCTGCAAGGACATTGCTCAGGAAATGAATGCCATGCTGGCACAAGAATAGGAAGGGCTGGGGAGGCAGGCTGTAAAGCGCCTCCCCTTTTTAACCGGATCAAGCAAGCAGTGAGGCGGATTGGGAATATCCGCCTGACAAAGAAATACGGAGGGTCTGCATGAATAGAAAATCAAAAGTATCAAGGCGGGAGAGAAGTGAATTTTTGTGGGGGTGGATGTTTTTGCTGCCCACCATGGCAGGTCTCATTATTTTAAACATCATCCCCATTTTCCAGACCATTTATCAGAGCTTTTTTAAAACAGGGGCTTTCGGCAAAGGCAATGTATTTATCGGGTTTGACAATTACCGGAAGCTTTTCAGTGACGGGGCCGTATGGCAGGCTCTGTGGAATACGTGTAAATATGCGGTGATTGAGGTACCCTTTTCCATTGCAATTGCCCTTGTAATAGCCGTCTTTTTAAATGGAAAGATCAGGGGACGCTCCGTCTGGAGGACTATTTTTTTCCTGCCAATGGTAGCGGCTCCTGCTGCGGTGGCCATGGTCTGGAGGTGGCTTTATAACTCGGAGTTCGGACTTCTTAACCATCTGCTGCGGGCGATAGGCCTGTCAGGTGTGAACTGGATCTCCAATCCCAATATTGCCTTTATTTCCGTGGCTGTTGTAGGAATATGGTCCGTGATCGGCTATAATATGGTGCTGTTTTTTGCCGGGCTTCAGGAGATTCCAAGGGATTATTATGAGGCGGCACAGATTGACGGAGCGGATGGCATCAGCCAGTTTTTCACCATTACCCTGCCTTTAATATCCCCTACCATGTTTTTCGTTACTGTGACCAGGGTCATTGGGGCCATGCAGGTGTTTGACAGCATTTATATGATGATGGGCAGAAATAATCCGGCCCTGGGAAAGACCCAGTCCCTGGTGTATCTTTTCTATAAATACTCTTTTATTGAAGGAAACAAGGGATACGGCTCTTCCATTGTCATGCTGCTGCTTTTGGTGATCCTTCTCATAACGGTGATCCAGATGATCTGCCAGAAAAAATGGGTGAACTATAGCTAGGAAAGGAGAACTATGAATAAGAATACAAAAATCAAATCAGGTATTGTTTACTTAATCCTTGTTATAGGGTCCGCCATTATGCTGGTACCCTTTTTATGGATGCTTTTAACAGCTTTTAAAAGCACATCAGAAGCCACCCAAATGAATCCGTTCATTATCTTTCCAACCGTATGGCGGAAGGAAGCATTCCATTCAGTGGTGAGCAAGATGAACTTTTTTAAGCTGTACTGGAATACTCTTTTTCTCATTGTGGAACGTGTTATTTGTGCGGTGCTCACTGCAACTATGGCTGGATATGCCTTTGGACGCCTTCATTTTAAAGGAAAGAATCTGGCCTTTTCCCTGGTTCTTTTCCAGATGATGGTGCCATCCCAGATCTTTATTATCCCCCAGTACTTAATGGTGAGTAAGCTGGGAATGTTAAATACTTCCTTTGGACTGCTTTTTCCCGGGCTTGTGACTGCCTTTGGAACCTTTCTGTTAAGGCAGGCCTACATGGGACTTCCTTCTTCTTTGGAAGAAGCGGCAAGGCTTGACGGCTGCAATATCGGCCAGACCTTTCTCTATGTAATGGCTCCACTTACGAAATCTTCCATGGTGGCTCTCGGCATTTTTACGGCGCTGTTTGCATTTAAGGAGCTGATGTGGCCCCTGGTTGTAAATACGGAGCAAAACACCATGCCCTTATCCGCTGCCCTTGCAAAGCTGCAGGGACAGTTTGAAACAAACTATCCGGAGCTTATGGCCGCATCTTTGCTGGCCTGTATTCCAATGATTATCATATATCTTATATTCCAGAAACAGTTTATAGAAGGAATTGCTACATCCGGAGGAAAATTATAAAAGGAGTCTGACTTATGCCTATCATTTATCATGAACAAGCGAAAGAGTTTCACTTATATAACCATTCTGTAAGTTATATCATTCAGATCATGGCCAATGGACAGCTGGGAAATCTGTACTATGGGAAAC
The DNA here is from genome assembly GCA_902363835.1 of Lachnospiraceae bacterium. GTDB lineage: Bacteria > Bacillota > Clostridia > Lachnospirales > Lachnospiraceae > Lacrimispora. The sequence continues at coordinate 11,401 of CABJBM010000011.1, read as the reverse complement.
AGATCAGGGACAGGGAGTCCCATGCCTATCTTCTTGAGACAGGAGAGCGCTCTCATGCCGCCATCACCTGTCCGGAACCGGTCAGCCTTTGTCTGCAGTATACAAAGCAGGAATATCCGGCTTACGGGACAGGGGACTACCGGTACGGCGCCTGCACCGTCAAACAGGAGAATGGCAGCAGGATCACCAGCTTCACCTATGTTTCCCACGAAATCTTTAAAGGAAAACGGTCCATAGAGCCTCTTCCTGCCACCTATGTGGAGGAGGATAAGGAGGCAGTGACCCTGGAGATCACCCTTCATGATGGTGTCATGGATACGGACTTAATTCTTTCCTATACCATCTACGAAGAGATACCGGCCCTTACAAGGCACGCTCGTTTTGATCACCATGGCAGGGAAGAGATCGTTTTATTGAATGCAATGAGCGGAGCGGTGGATTTGCCGGATTGTGATTATGAGATGATCCAGCTTTCAGGGGCATGGTCCAGAGAGAGGTATTTAAAGAGACGTCCCCTGGAACAGGGGATTCAGTCCATCTACAGCATGAGAGGGATCAGCAGCGCGGAGCACAATCCATTTCTGGCCCTGGCAAGAAAAGAAACAACAGAAAAAAGCGGCCAGGTATACGGCTTCAGCCTCGTGTACAGCGGAAGCTTTTTAGGTCAGGTGGAGGTCTGCACCCATGATACCACACGGGTGCTCATGGGAATCCATCCGGATACCTTTGAATGGCCTCTGAAAACAGGGGAATCCTTCCAGACTCCTGAGCTTGTGATGGTATATTCGGAGCAGGGGCTTTCTCATATGAGCCAGATTTTCCATCGGTTATACAGGACCCGGCTTGCAAGAGGATATTGGAGAGACAGGGAAAGACCTGTGCTTTTAAATAACTGGGAAGCAACCTACATGGATTTCAATGAAGAAAAGATCCTGGACATTGCCAAAAAGGCAAAGGAAACAGGAGTGGAGCTGTTTGTCCTTGATGACGGCTGGTTCGGCCAGCGAAACGACGACCACAGGGCTTTGGGAGACTGGTATGTGAATAAGGAAAAGCTTCCGGAAGGAATTTCCGGGCTGTCAAAGAAAATTGAGACCCTTGGCTTAAAATTCGGTTTGTGGATTGAGCCGGAAATGGTCAATAAGGACAGCCGTTTTTACGAGGCTCATCCAGACTGGATCCTGTCCGCTCCCGGACGTTATGAAACACCCAGCAGAAACCAGCATGTTCTTGATTTCTCAAGGAAGGAAGTGGTTGATGCAGTTTACGGCATGTTAAAGGAGATCATTGCCAATGCAAGGATTTCCTATATCAAATGGGATATGAACCGGTATTTGACGGAATGTTACTCAAAGGGAACTTCTCCTGACAAACAGGGAATGGTGATGCATAAATTTATTCTGGGAGTTTACGACTTATATACCCGGTTCACCAGGGATTTCCCTGAGATCCTGTTTGAATCCTGTGCCAGCGGAGGGGCCAGGTTTGACCCTGGAATGCTTTACTTTGCTCCCCAGGTATGGTGCAGTGACAATACGGATGCAATGGACCGGTTAAAGATTCAGTATGGAACCAGCATGGTTTATCCCATTTCCAGCATTGGAGCCCATGTTTCCGCAATTCCAAACCATCAGGTCCACAGGATCACACCTTTGGAATCCAGGGGAAATGCGGCAATTTTCGGAGCTTTTGGATATGAACTGGATTTGAATCAGCTGACTTCTGAGGAAATAGAGATGGTAAAGCAGCAGATTGCATGTTATAAGGAGTACCGGAAGCTTTTGCACCAGGGAACGTTTTACAGGCTTAAGAGTCCTTTTGAAGGAAATGACACGGCATGGATGGCAGTGTCGGAGGATCTTGAGCAGGCAGTCGCCGCCTATTACCAGGTTTTGAATCCTGTTAATGCAGGCTGGCTCAGGCTGAAGCTTCAGGGCCTTTGTGAGGATATGCTGTACCAGGTTTCCCTTCCCGGAATGACCGGTGAATACTATGGAAGCGAGCTTATGTATGCCGGTATTCCCATTGACAGGGGCCGTCTTTTAAAGGAGACAGGGGATTTTGCCTCTTTCCTCATTTTCATTGAAAAAAAGTCTTGTGATTCACCGGCTTAAACCATATTGGATACAAAAAGTCCAGGCAGCGATGTCTGGACTTCTTTCATGGAATCCAAACCATTTTATTCCTTAAAAAAATAGTTGCGAGTGCAACCATTTTGTGATATGCTGAGTATCAATTTAAAATAGATAAATGCGTCCTTATGGCATGGAGGTAGAAAACATGAACGAGCGCAGGGAAATCGAGAAGCACATCTCGATTCTCCAGAGACTGAACAATATGTATTTTGCAAATCAATTATCCTCTTATCAGATAGGCTGTGGACAACAGTTTTTTTTATTGCAGATTTTTAAGAATCCGGGCATGAGCCTCCATGAGCTGGCCTCCTTTGGCCATTACGATAAAGCGACTGCCACCCGTGCGGTGAAGAAGCTGGAAGAAGAGGGGTATGTCTTAACGGAAATGGCCAAGGAGGACAAACGAATCCGGAGAATTTACGTTACGGATAAGGCGGCGTCTGTTGTGGAAAAAACTTTGGAGAGCGTAAATGAATGGGCGGATATTATATTAAAGGGGTTTACCAAAGAGGAACGTGATGCAGCGGAGCAAATACTCATCCGCATGGCTTGCAATGCCCGCGATCATATCATGGAACAGAAGGGAAAGGAATAGAACATTTTATGGACCAAAACAGGATAAAGCAGGGGGAAAATCCCCTGGGATATAAGCCAGTAGGACATTTGCTGCTGCAGTTTGCACTTCCGGCGATTGTTTCCATGCTGGTGAATTCGATTTACAACATTGTTGACCAGATTTTTATCGGACAGGGCATCGGATATCTGGGAAATGCGGCAACCACCATTGCATTTCCCATTGTCACCATTATATTGGCCATTTCCACCATGCTGGGAGCGGGCGGAAGTGCCTATGCAGCCATCAAGCTGGGGGAGAAAAATGAGGAAGAGGCGGACAAGACTCTTGGAACTGTCTTTTTGGTAACTCTGGCAGCCAGCGTTGTAGTAATGGCTGTGGCGTTTCCTCTTTTAACGCCCATGTTAAGGATTTTTGGAGCTACTGAAAATACCATGGAATATGCAAGGCAGTATACCTTTATCATACTGTTGGGAACCCCCTTTAACATGATTTCCGTGGTGTTGAGCAATATGGCCAGGACCGATGGGAATCCGGCTTTATCCATGTATGCCATTTTATTGGGCGCCATTTTAAATACCATTCTGGATCCCATATATATCTTTGTATTTCATTGGGGCGTGATAGGGGCAGCCATTGCGACCATCACCTCTCAGATGATTTCCGCGATTATGCTGGTGCATTATTTTATGTTCAAGGGGAAACATATGCGCCTTCATAAAAAGAGCATACGCATTCATGGGCACATTTGCCGGTTGGCCTTATCTCTTGGAATTTCCAGCGGCATCACCCAGATAGCATCTACCATTTTACAGATTGTCATGAACAATTCTCTGGTGTATTATGGAAATCAGACATCCATTGGCGGCGATGTGGCTCTAAGCGCTATGGGAATTGTAAATAAGATAGGAATGATCCTCATTTCTATCTGTATCGGAATCGGAATCGGCTCCCAGCCCATTCTTGGGTTTAACAAGGGGGCAAATCAGCCAGATCGTGTGAGGAGAACCTATCTTTTGGCTGCTGGGGCAGCAACTACGGTCTCCCTGACAGGCTGGCTTGCCTGTCAGCTGTTCCCAGGGCAGATTTTAAGCCTGTTTGGGACGGAGGATGTGCAGTTCACCCAGTTTGCCATACGCTGTTTAAAGGTGTATATGCTGGGAATCTTTACGGCAGGCTTCCAGGTTGCGACCACCAGCTATTTCCAGTCAACAGGACAGCCCTTAAAGGCCTCTGTTTTATCCATGCTGCGCCAGCTTTTGTTGTTGATACCGCTGATTCTTATCCTTCCTTTATCCTTTGGTTTAGAAGGAATCCTGTATGCAGGGCCTATAGCGGATATTACATCAATGATCATTGTCAGCCAGTTTGTGTTGTATGAACTGAAAAAGTTAAACAGGTCATGTAAAGTTTTATAATATGGAAATTACAGTTCAGCTGTGCAGATGCACTTGGCGGCATACCCATATATTTTTTCATAAATATGTTGTAACCGCCAGATCATGGATGACATGACTGAACTGTAACATATAGAATACTGGGAGAGGAAATGGAAACCATGAGCATGAAAGCGGAGATGGCAAGGTTTTTTGCAGGAATAAAAAAAGCGGATAAAAAGATGGCTCTTGAACTGGAACAGCCGGTAAGGGGAAGGGCGGCCTTTGCCCAGGAACGCTTTACAAAAAGGGTCCGGGTTAAGGTCTGGAACGTAGATGGTTTTCCAGCAGTCACCATAAATGGAAGCTATGCCAAAGCAGCCCATGTTCTTATGCTTCCGGGCGGGGCTTATACCCTGGAGCCGTCAGACCGTTACAGAGAAATGGCAGAGCATATTGCCATAGAACATCAGGTAAAGGTAACAATACCCCAGTGCCCTCTTGCTCCTGAGTACACGGCATTGGATGCCCACAGGTATCTGGTACGGGTGTACAGCCGCCTTGCTGCAGAGTATCCGGAAGATGAAGTTTTCCTGTTTGGGGATTTTTCCGGCGGGGGTCTGGCTCTTTCGTTTTTACAGGAGCTGCGGGATATTGGGAACCTGCCTATGCCTGTAAGAACGGCAGTGGTTTCCCCGTGGCTGGATATTGCCCTTAACAATCCGAAAATAAAGATCATGAAAAAAACAGATCCTGTCCTTCCTGTGGAAGGGCTGAAGGAAGCCGGAGTCCGTTACCGCGGTCCCTTAGAGCCCGACCATCCCTTTGTTTCACCCCTTTACGGGAACTGGGACCATCTGGGGCAGATCCTGGTTTTTTCCGGGACAGAGGAAATCCTTACACCGGACTGTGAGCTTTTGGCGGAAAAGGCAGGAAAACTGCAGGAAACGGAAATCATTTACAAAAAGGGGGCAAAAATGATCCATGACTGGATTTTGATCCCATGTAAGGAAACCGATGCCACTTTGGAATTGATTTTTGCGTTTTTTCTGGAAAAAGATTTGGTATTTTAAAATGAGGCTCGGCCCTTTGTGGGGGCCGAACCTCATTTTTGGTTTGTGATGAAGTACTATGAACAAAGGAACGGATTAAAGTTTTGCTAAAGACTGAAGGGCGTGGCCTTCAATCAGCACCTCGTAATGTTCCTTGTAGTACGCTTCAGAAGCGTAGTCCTGATGAATCTTGGAACCATATTCCGCAAGCAGGTTGCAGACACGGCTGAAATCCAGAGATTTGTCAGGAGTGTTCCTGATCACCAGGTAATACTGTCTGGTATCAGGTTTTTTATATAATGTATTCTCACCATCGTAAACCTGTCCGACGGTCCTTGCGGCATCAGATATCTGATCCAGGCTTTGAAAACAATAGATTCTTATAGAGGAAGCGCTTGATTTTTCTTTTGGCTGTTCCGCTTCCGGTTCTTCCTTTTTGTCAATACCCAACAGGTTTAACAATCCGTCAGCGCCTTCCAAAAGTTCGCTTGCCAGATCTCCTGGCATGGAATCCAAGTCTTCGTCAGCTGATGGTGAAAATTTGGCAAACCTTGTATCTAATTCTTCCGGATCCTCGATTTTTGTGATTACCAACATCACGCTTTCATTGGATAACGGAATTGCTTCTACCATGAGAGGAATGTCTTCTGCTTCGAATCCCACTTCGTTAGAGGCTTTTTGAATCATCTCGCGGAACAGGTTGCGGGCTTTTTCACTCCCGTAGGCAAGCTCGCCTAAATTTAAGTTTCGGACGCTTAAATCAAAGCTGGTAAGCGTACAACGAATTTGATTTTCATTAATACGTTCTATCTTCATAGGATCACTTCCTGTTCTTTTTAAAATGGTGAATGAATGTTTACATACTTCCTCAACATAACTATACTATATAATATAGCGAAAAAGCAATTACTATGTGAAAAAATTTATATAATTTTAAGGTTTGTATGCTAAAAATCGGGTATCCTATTTGATTATTGGAATTTTTCGGTTATATTTTTCTGTATTATTCTAATTTTATATTGTTTTTTGTAACTTCCTCGGAATTTTGCGTGACGGTATGAAGAAAACGTCTATAAACATTATTTGCCATATAGGATGTAGACAAATACTATTGCTGGAAAATAAGGCAAAAATTCCTTGTTTATGAGCGTGCCGTTGTGCCCGTATTAATGTAATAAGAATAAATTCCAAAACCAGCATATACTGGGAGTTTTAGGTCTGCCTTATACCTTTTCAAACTTTTATCACAGTACTATCATAGTAAAACAATATCTTTTACAAATTAGCTGTCTTGAAGGCGTTTTGCAAAGAATAAGAGTTTGCCTGGGGCTTTGTATGTTGATATGATGAGATACCTATTCTGTTTGCCGGAGCAAAAAAGAATTAGCTGAATATATATTTCATTGGAGTAAACCGTATTCCATTTACAAGTTGTTCGGTATCTGTATCCATAAACCCCAGTTTATGATAAACTCCTGTTGCATAAGGAGATGAATGAACTGTTATTTCCTCATATGAACTCTCAGCTTTGAAGAAAGATATTATGGCATGAAACAATTCTCTCCCAATCCCGCGCCGGTGATACTCTTTATCCACAAACAAAAGTGAAATATGGCAAGGCTGTCTGGTTGCTGCCACTCCCACAATGTTTTCACCGGAGAAGCATCCCCAGAAAAGCATCTCGTTTTTAGCAATCTTTTGTTCAATGAAATCCAAATCTATAAATTTCTTAAACTCCTGAATGCCTTCATCTGAATAGTCCGGAGCTTCAAATTCCAGAAAAATCCGCCAAACTAAATCCAGTGCACCATACTCCTTTATAGAGTCTATATTCATTTGGGTTATAATATAATCCTCAATCATATTTGTACCACCTGACAAATTTGTGTTTACCTGTGAGTTTGATTAAATTATAGCAGAAAAATACTGTTGGTGAAAGGAATATTATCCAGTATGTGGGCATTGTACCTGATACAGAACAATTACAAAGTTGTTGTATGGGTATGCCTGGATAGAACAATAAGGACAAATCCCTAAGCCTGCATAAATAAAGGTTTAAGGTTTGTCCTTATTCTTTTCCAGCCTTTTTTCGGATAAAAATAGTACCTCAATGAGAATGCTGGTGAGAAAGCATTATGTTAAGCATAGAACTGCCCTTTTGATTTTGGGACTGTGCTGCTGGCAGAGGCTTGCTCTCTGATGCAGAAATGGCCCATTCCCGTTCCCTTTAAACCGTATAGGTTTTGGGACCATCGGTAAAACTGAAGGTTTCCACTTCTTCTATATCGATATAGAAAAGCTCAAAGACAGGATTATCAGGCGATTTGTAAATACCCTTTATGCCGGGATTTTCCTCAAGCGCACGGGTTTTTAAGGAAATATCACTGACAAAAACGGCTTTGCCGTTGACAGATACTACCGGAGCAAAATCCGCAGGGTAGGTGCAGAACGAAACATAAGGGCTGGCCTTGATCTGGTCATAGACCGGCTTTTTGTTATTGGTGCAGAAATATACTTTGCTGCCGTCCGCAAACAAATACTGGAATACGCGGGTTTTTACTTTGCTGCCATCCTGTGTCGCCAAAACGCCATTGGGGTTCTCCTTTAAAACAGCTGCATAATCAATCATAACTGATCCTCCATTCTTTTGATGACAAATTGTATTTTGCCTTGTTTTATGCTACAATTATATTATGTACAAATTAAAATACAAGTACGATTTTTTAGTATAGTAAGTATCTAATTGGATAGTATTGGAGGATTTATTATGAAAAATGAAACGGAAAAGGACTTATTTGGTATCTGCCCCTATTTTACATCCCAAAAGGTATTGAGCGGGAAATGGGCGTTGCTGATTCTTCACCATCTGGCTGAGCAAACCCTTAGGTTTAAGGAGCTGGAACGGGAACTGGCTCCCATTACCCAGGCTACCCTTACAAAACAGCTGAGAAATCTGGAAGAGCATGGTCTGATCACCCGTACCGTTTATAATACTATTCCGCCAAAAGTGGAATACTCTTTGAGCGAGCTGGGAGGGCAGTTTAAACCTGTATTGGACAGTTTGGAAAAGTGGGGGGATTTATATATTGCTCACATGGAGAAAAAGGATGTTTAGAAAGATTAAACCGATAGCTTTAAGTGCGGAAAAGTAAGAGCAAGCGGCGTGGCAGACTATATAAAATAACCCCAAAGTTTGCCGTATTGGTGTGACTGATATGGTGGATACTTCATGCGTCCAGTTATGATAAAAGACAGCAGAGATATTATGGATAACTGCCGGGAAAAATAATTGCGAATTGAAATGGGATATGTTACCGTAATGATACGGAACAATCGTGTCACTGTAAGGGCGTTGGCCTTCCATCATACATAAGATGGGAGGTGGTGCGGATGAAATACCATTGGTAACTTTTCATGGCCACCAATCCCTATTTTTAGATTTTCAAGAAAATAGTTGAAAAAGCAAGCGGAATATATTAGAATATACCCCAAGAGATGATATTGGACAGACAAGAGGAGGTGATTTTAGTAAGCGCCGTTTTGTTTGGCAAATATCAGATATGCGGCATCTTGGGAACCGGCCGGGCAGGGACAGTTTTTCTGGCGGTTCATCTTGGGCTTGAGGAATACCGGGCGGTCAAGCGGGTACCCAAAAGCTTTCTCAATTATGAAGATCTAAGGCGTGAAGCACTGGTTCTTAAGGAACTGCGCCATCCTGGAATTCCCATTGTTTATGACGTAGAAGAAGACGAATTTTATAGTTATTTAATCGAAGAGTATCTGGAAGGAGAATCTTTATATGACCTTGTAAAAAAACAGGGCCATCTATCGCGGGAACTGACCATATCATATGGAATTCAGTTGACCAGCATCATCAGTTACCTGCATCTCGCAGGACCAAACCCCATATTACATTTGGATTTACAGCCGAAAAACCTGTTATTGTGCCATGACACCATTAAAGTGATTGACTTTGGACTTTCCGCGTCCCTGGATGATGCAAACATGCCCAAAGAGCGGTACGGAACCGCAGGATGTGCGGCGCCGGAGCAGTATTTAAAGGATGGAGCGCTGGATGAGAGAACGGATATTTATGCCATTGGTACTATCATTCATTATCTGTTTACAGGAGAATTTCCAAAACTGCCTTACAAACCAGCTGCATCAATGGATGCTGATCTGGCTGCCGTCACAAACCGGTGTATAAAAAAGGATAAAGAGGAGCGGTTTTCATCCGCACAGGAGCTGGAGGAAAGGCTCAGACAGCTTGAAAACATGGGAACGGCTGCAAAAGACCGTCTACAATCATCATCTCTTACAATTGCTCTTGCAGGGAGCAAATCAGGGGCCGGAACGACTCATATCGGAATCGGCCTGTCTGTCTATCTTAGAAATCATGGATATCCCAACCTATTTGAAGAAAAAAGTGACTCCGGCATGGGCACCGGACTTGGTGACTATGCTGCCGTAAAACGGGACCAGTATGGCCTGATGAGATACAGGGGTTTTGTCTGGAGACCTTATTACGGCCCTGGAGTAAAGTTAAAAGAACCACCTTTTAAAGTCCGAATCCTGGATTATGGAAAAAATCTTGAACAGGCCACGGCCGAAGGCCCTGATGGCGTGATACTGGTGTGCGACGGCAGCAGCTGGAGCAGAAACAGTGCCTTTTTATCCGGGGAACAGGTGGTGAGAGGCCGTATTACCTACGGGATCATTTACAATCACGTATCCAGGGGAACCAGGATAAGGCTGCCTGATAAGGCAATTCCTTCCCGGTGCTTAAAGGCCCCTTATTATCCGGATCCTTTTGAACCAAATGCGGATGCAAAAGATTTTTACAAGGCTCTTCTGAAAGAAGTTTTAGAGATAAAAACCGGGAGAAAAAGGTGGATGAGCGAAATCGGAGACCGGATCACAGGATATCTGGCCGGAGTGATTCCAGGCAAAAGACACATAACGGGTAAAGGTCACTTCACGGACAAAAGCCATACCACAGGGAAAGGATAAATGCCTTATGAATGGAAAGGCAAAAAACGTATGGAAGCTTTTCCACTCCAATAAAAAACCGGTCAGCCAGGAGGTCATTGGGATCATCGGAACCGGCAGAGGGGTGGGAGTAACCCATTTTACGGTTATGACGGCAGGATATCTGGGCGGAGTCCTTCGAAAGCGGTGTGCGGTTCTGGAATGGAACAGACACGGGGACTTTCAGAATATGAAAAGGCTGTGTGCAAAGGAAAAGATCCAGGCCAAAGGATATCAGATACTGGAAGCGGATTATTACGAAAAAGCGGGGATTGATACCTTGTTATTGTGTAAAAAGTCCGGGTACCAGGCGGTGATTGTGGATTACGGAGCTGTAAAGGAAGGGAATCTGGAAGAGTTTTTAAGGTGTGACAGGCAGTTTGTTCTCGGAAGCTTAAGCGAGTGGCAGATGGAAGCGTTTCTGGAGTTTGAGGGAAAAGGTAAAAAAGCGGAGAAGAGCTGGAAAACTCTCGTGTCATTCGGCAGCGAGGAGGCCAGAGGGAATGCGGAAAAGAGGCTTAAAATCCCCATCTATCGGATTCCGGTTTCAGTAGACGTGTTTGCTGTCACAGGTGAAATCATAGGCTTTTATCAGCAGTTTTTTTAAGCACCGGGGAGGGATTGTGTCACGGCAATACCCTTGTGGTCCTTTCCCGGGCTTATGCAGTGAGTACAAATGAACATATACGGGGGAGATGTGGATGAGAACAGAAGATGCCAGGGAAGGAAACGAGCGCACAAAGGAAAATGAGTATCTGGCAGGGCTTAAAAAATACCGGGATCAGGGAATTGCCATCATTATAGACGGAGAGGAGGTACCTGAGAAAGACTGGAGCAAAATATTTGAAGTAAGAGAGGACAACAGTTTTTATATGGCCGATTACATTCCTGATAAAAAAACCGGAAAGCTGCAGGAAATAAGATTCGACCGGGTTTATAACCGGTAAATTTCAGAAAGTTCCAAAAGGGGCGCGTTCAGGATGCCATCTTCAGCCAAAAGCATGCCATAAAAACGCGCCAGGGCGGGATCGGGGACATGTAACGTAATGAAAATGTAAATTCCAAAAAAGAAGATTTGTGGTATAATCTTCACGTAAGCAATGAGCAGTGCGAAACAGGCCACAAGAAAGTTTTCGTTGTGCTCGCACATAAGAAAACTTTCTTGTGGCCTGTTTCATAGGGCGAATGCCCAATGTCGTCAACTTAATTAAATTTATTGTGTACTTTGACAACTGA
>CABJBM010000010.1 GCA_902363835.1 Lachnospiraceae bacterium | reverse complement strand
CCTCTTCCAAGCTATCGCTCAGAAGAGAATCCTCCTTTTTTGTAGAGACTTATTTCACAGCCCCATTTTTTGTACACAATTTGGGGACAGGACTATATTTCCGCCTCCCTATTGTGCTCATGGTTATCGCAAGGGGCATCTGTTATTCCAGGAAAATATCCTCCAGCTGTTTGATGACCGTGTCATCCAGTGATAAAGCAGCTTTTGCATACTCCCTGATAGTGCCGTAATCCTCAAGTATTTTATTGATGGAGGCTTCGATATACTCCGGCTTTGTATCAAACAGGGAGAACAGGTAATCTGCCACCCGTTTATCCTTTGCCAGTTCCAGATATTTTTGATAATAGCGGACATTTTTTTCCGCTCTTGCCCTTTTGGTGAGCATGTAATCATAGATCAAAATATCTTTCGGAACCCCTAAAATCCCTTCCAAAAGCATTACTCCGAATCCTGTCCTGTCTTTTCCTCCCCTGCAATGCTGAACGCTGGGATTGTTTGACTCCAGGGCCAGGAGCCTTAAGCTGGTTCCAAAAGCAGCACGGCTTTCATCAGATGTGACAAAATTCAATTGCTGCTGTATCATCCTTAAATCCCCGGCATTGGGATTCTCCTCCACCGCAATTCGGGCCTGCTCTATGATGTCCTCATCCTTTGCAAGGTTTACGTTATTATGAAGGAGGCCGGCAACCATGGCCGTATGGGCGTTGGGATCACAGGAGTAAGTGGTCACACCCTCTCCCAACTCCCGGTTAGGGCTTCTTTTTATCTCCCCCTCATTTCTGTAATCAATGATGGTTTTAATTCCCAGGCTATTTACATACTCCAGTCCCGTGTCTTCCAGAAAAGCGAAATAATCAGAGCGGAATCCTACGCCCCATTTTATTCTCTTTCCCGACCCGGTCATATATCCCCCTATGTCCCGCAGGTTATACATTCCGTCCACCGGAAGAATCCGGTATCCGAATACCATGGGGGCCTGGCCTTTCCATTCAATGATAAAATAAATCTGTTTTCTTTTTTCAGGCGCGGCATCGAACGTCAGCCTTTTTTCCCTGGATGAGAGGAGAAAACTTCGGTTTTTGGTAAAGGGATCCTTTTCATAGGTCCAGTACAGCTGATATTCCTCCATGGTCTCTTCGTGGGAAACAATGTTTAATTCTGTTTTGCCGTTATCCAGAGGAAAGGCCTCGATATATTTTATCTCCATGGCATTACCTCTTAAACTGTTCTATCTTCTTTTTCAAATCCACAGGGGCATCGTAGGCAGCGACCTGATATTCGATTTTGACCCCCATATCCAAAAGCTTATTAAAATCCTCTTCTTCCTTTGGAGAAAAGCAGATAATATGGTCATAGGATATGGTCCTTTCCGGAGTCGTCCTCATCCCTCCGAAATTAATGTGGTCAATGGGCACGCCCCCCTCCTTCAGCCTTAAAGCATCGCTGAAGCTTCCCATGATCAGAAATGTGTTTTTCTTAATGGGATTGTTGGCATATACCCTGATGAATTTATCCACGCCGAACACGTGGACAATATAGGCAGGCGCCGCCATTTTCAGTACCTGCACCTGCACCGGATTATCCACAGCGGCATCGCTGATGCAGATCACCTGCTCCGCTCCGATGTGGCTTAACCAGGAAGTTGCTACCTGACCGTGAATCAACCGGTCATCAATACGAATCCATTTGATCGCCATCTTGTTCCCCCTCTTCTATCAGCTTGTCGTTTATGCGGACCAGACCCATTTCATAAGCCCTTTCAATAATGGTGCCCGCCTCTTCCAGTGTTTCAGGCTGTGCAATAAACAGTTCCATTAACACAGGCATGCTAAACCCGGAATACACCAGGATGTCAGGCGCTGTCAATGCTAAGTAAGTGGCTGCCTTGGCCGGTGTCCCTCCATAAATATCCGTTAAGATCAAAACTCCTGATCCTTTGTCTTCATAGGAAGCATACAGCTCCAACAGCTCCTTAAGACACTGGTCATAGCTTTTATCCGCTGTTACGGAAATGACATCCACATATTTTGCAATATCTCCGATGATCAATCCGGCCGTATTTAATGCCTCCTGGGCATACAGGCCATGGCTTGCCAGAATTATGCGAATTCCCATATCTATTTTTTCTCCCCTGTTTTTTATTTCTGCAGACAATTTTACTAAACCAGAATACCTGCCATTGCCAGCAAGGTTCCCACAATCAAAATGCCGAAAATGAGCAGGATCAAATATTTTCTCGGCATCCGGCTGTGAAGCCTGTAAAGTCCGATGGTAAACAAAAGCGGAAGCAGCTTGGGAAGGATCCCGTCTAAAAGGGCCTGAATGTTTACAACGGTTTCGTTGATGACGATTTCCGTGCCTACATTGATTTTCACATAATTTCCTATAAGAGCCCCAAGCACGATCACACCCACCATGGTGGAAATATTTATGATCTTCTGGATCACCTTTGCCTGCTCCCCGCTCTGTACAAATTCGATCCCTTTTTCATATCCCATGACAGTGCCGAAATACTTGACCCCAATGTTAATTCCGTTGTAAATCAGGAACATGAGAATGGGGCCGATCAAATTTCCCTGGAGGGCATAGGCGGCACCAATACTTCCTGCAATTGCCTGGATGGTGATTTTAAATACGCTGTCCCCGATTCCTGCCAAAGGTCCCATCATGCCTGCCTTTACCGCAACTACCGCATCTTTTTCATCCAATTCCGTGGTTTCCTCAATGGCCGCAGTGATCCCAAGGATCATGCCCGTAGCCGTATTTTGAGAAAGAAAATAAGCCAGATGCCTTTGCATTGCCTCTACCCTTGCCTGTTTATCTGCATCCTTATAAACCTTTTTTAATACCGGCGCCAATGCAGTAATAAATCCAATGGCCTGGGCATTGCTTGAGGTTATGGTGATCCCAAGGCCGAAAATCTGCAGACGCCAATAGACCGCATTCAAATCCTTACGGGTTATTTTTATGTAACTTCCTTTTGCCTGTGTATTGGGATTATCCAGTCCCACCGCTTTCTCTTTCCCAGCACTCATAAGTCATAACCTCCATCCTCATCATCTCCCCGTCCTGAAACCACCACCGGTGTTTCATTCTGACGGTCCTTTATCTCCATTATGACGGAATACAGCATTGCAAATGCCAGGGAAATCAAGGTCACCGGCAAAATTCCAAGCCCCAGATAGGTTGACACCACAAAACCGAAAATCAGGAAAGGCCACATAAAGCCCTTCATCATCATTGTCATGAGGATGGACAAACCCACTGCCGGCAATATTCCGGAGGCAGTGCTTAGGCCCTTTAAAATATTGCTGGGAATGACATTTAAAACCTTATCCACAACCCCTGCTGAAAAATAAACCACAAGAAATGTCGGAACCGCCCGGAGCAAAAACTGGAATGCAATGGCCACATAATTCACCATTAAAATGCTGTCAAATTCCCCGGTCAGAGCCAGCCTGTCTGCCCATACCGCAAAGAACTGGCGGACAAAATCAAAGATCAGAAGAAGCTGCTGGGATAAAACCGCTACCGTGGTAGCTGCCGCAACGCCTGCTGCAATCCCCTCTGCCGTTGCTCCTGTGCTGGTGATGGAAATCGTGGTTCCCACAATGGTTCCGATAATCATATCCGGCGTTCTGTAACCGGCCATGTTTCCCAGCCCCATCCACATCAGCTCCAGGGTTGCGGAAATAATCAGCCCTGTCTTCACATCTCCCAATATAATGCCCACCAGCGGACCTATGAGCAAAGGTCTCCGGAGCATTTGCGGGCCCTGATCGTCAAATGAACAATACCCGGCCCATACCGCTATAAGTAGCGCCTGCCAAACTGCCATAATTGTAAACCCCCTTTGTTTGATATACAAAAAATATCACAAAACCTCCCTCACCTCAACGTTTACTTTCATCACTGAACGCGCACAAATTTAGCAGGAAATATTTGCGCCTTATTGCGCAAAAAAATAGGAAAAGATATGGCTGCTGGGATCAGCCGTCAATATGGTGGCGCAGCTCAGAATCCCCGTTCTTCACTTCCACCAGCCCTTTTCTTAAGTCTAAAAGAATGAAATGAATCTCCTTTATTGCCCCTCCATTTAACAAGACCTCCTCTTGCAGGCAGAAGATATAATACTGCTG
The DNA here is from genome assembly GCA_902363835.1 of Lachnospiraceae bacterium. Lineage (GTDB taxonomy): Bacteria > Bacillota > Clostridia > Lachnospirales > Lachnospiraceae > Lacrimispora. The sequence goes on along the minus strand of CABJBM010000010.1, from coordinate 193,308 downwards.
ATGAGGCTCGGCTCCCGTAAAAATATTGATGTACTTTTTCTTTTCCTCAGCAACATAATCCGTATGGTAAATGGCGCTGTGCATTAATTTGTAAAACCCCAGCTTCGTATAGCCGGGAACCATATTTTCCCGCCAGAAATATTCTGCAATCGTTTCTGCCAGGTTTTCTATTCCGCAGTCCAGCACCACCATATCAGGGGATCCCATGTAATTTAAAATGGCTCCCACCTTTCTCTTCTTTGAAATAACCTTGGCCCAAAGATCATAAGAGAACTTACTGAAAAAATCGTAATAATAAATAGGAATAGGAAAATAATCCGGCTTGAATTTCATCCCAAAGGGCAAAAAAACGTAATCATACTTTGAGTAATCCAGTTCCCCGGTCTCGTATAAATAATGGGAATGAAAATGAATATTCAATTCATCCGCATTTAACCCCAGCCTCCTTATGATCGTGGAATCCGCTGCCCTTCCTATTTCATTGATCAGAATGACATTGGTAGGCTCATACCGGTTCCGGATGCGGTAAACGAGATTATAGATCAGAATGATCAGCTCATAGTACATCATGTCCTGTATCTCATCGGTTCTGTGCCCCGGAAGCTCATTGTAAATATAATTTGCCAGGGCCTGGGAGGAGATCATCCGGTTGGTTCTGGATTTTATGAAATAGGGATATTCCAGCTCCACAATGCCCAACCGGTTCCTCAGCCGCCATTTGTAAAAGAACAGGAGAAGGTGGTCACTGACCTCTTTATAGGGAGTGAGGTCCAAAAATATGCTGTCCTTTAAAAATTTCATGACCTTTTTATAGATTTCCAGACCCTCGGGCACTATTTTCTCATAGCTTTCCCCTGCCCCGTCTTCAAACAATTCCCGGTTGCTCAAAAGAAAAAGAGCCATGTAATAGTACTCGGCAGGCTCCCTGCCCTCTCCCAAAATCTTTTGTCCTACAGAAAATTCCTTCAGTTCTTCAATCTGAGGCGGAAAATCCTGTGCCTTCATCGTTTTACAGCCTGATCTTAAGGGCAAAACCGCCAGGTAAAGAACCAGCCTGTGAAATCCAGTATCAGGCACCCGGTACCCGGTTTCATATAAAACCTGTTTCAGCATTTCCATGTTCTTCCTGATGTTCTCCAGGGTAATTCCGTACTCTTTTAAACAGTGAAAAAGAAAGATGCTCTGCTGGGAATCATGATAAATATCGCAAAAATCCATCAGACAGGAACGGATGGCAAGCTCTTCTCCGGTCACCTTCATTCCGTGATAAGGGATGGAAACAATCTGTATCTGATACAGCAGCAGGTATTTTCTTACGGCTCTCATATCCTTATTCAGAGTCGCAAGGCTTATGTTAAGCATATTGGCCAGCTCTTCTGCCTTTATGCCGTTGATTGAGGACACAAGGCGGCGGATGATATGCTGTACCCTATCCTTACGGCCCAGAAGCCGGTTTAAGGATAGATTCAGATAGCCGTAGCAGGAACGTTTCAGCTCATCAATCCAGGTCCTGTCCTCAGGAAGATACTCCAGAAAATATCCCTTTCCCCTTTTGTTTCGTATCCTGACATTGGATTTTCCGTATTGTTTCAGCTTATCATTTAAGGACGCTATTTCTATTTGTACCGTGCGCAGGGAAATATCGAACATTTCCATGATCTTCTCATTTTCCACATAACTGTTTTCCAAAAGCATGTTTAAAATACTGATTTCCTTGAAGCTGCAATCAAGCATAAAACCACCTTAGAGGATGACCCTTGTATCTGCGTCAAAACCTTTCCTTCCCGTATTTCTGTTTTATTGCCGGCATTTTCTCTGTACTTCGACTGCCCCATAAAATAAACAGGGCAGTTTTTGAGTTTATCGTACATTGTTAAGCGATGAAACCCAAACAATTACATAAACCAAAACCTGCCTGTATTGATTCTATCATCCATTCCGGGAACTAACAATTACTTATTTTATTTTTTTGAAAGCCATTGTTTCCTTATTCGTGAAAGGTATGGCTGATTCTGAATTACTTGACATGCATTATTTCCTTATCAAAGATGTGATTAAAACGGCTGATGGAAAACAGAAAAGCCATAAGAAGCCAGAGAATTCCCTTTTCTCTGACCGCTTACGGCCTGTTTTCCGGCTGATGGGTTTTATAACGCAGAAGCCCGCATCAATGCATCATCAATGCATCCCACAAGATTCTCCCTTCCCATATCATCTAAAAACCCAGCCTTTTCCATCATGGACATGGGCTGTTCATTTACATGGGACAATACCAGTATGACATTTTTTCGTTTCAAATTGTAGTAAAGCTTTCTTAAGCTTTTTAAGGCGGTGGCATCCATGGCCGGAACGCTCCGCATCCGAAGGATCAGCACACGCTTCCCTTCTTCCAAAATTACCTTGGATATTTTATCGGCGGCTCCAAAAAACATGGGGCCATTGATCTCAAATACGGCCACATGCCTTGGGACAGGCTTTAAATCAACGGAGTCTTTGTCAGGATCCTCTTTTCCGTCCTCCAGATACTTCCAGCCATTTACCTCGGCCACATCAGCCATTCGTTTCATAAACAGCAGGGAGGCAAATATCAGGCCAATCCCAATGGCCATGACCAGATCAAATACCACAGTCAGTACAAAGGTAACCAAAAGCACTGACCAATCGCTTTTAGGAGAAGTCCTTACAATGGAAACAAACTCTCTCCACTCGCTCATATTATAGGCAACCATAAACAGGATGGCAGCAATGGCAGGCATTGGGATGAGCGCTGCATAAGGCATGAGAAATATGAGGATCAGCAGAAGAATCACTGCATGAACCATCCCTGCCACAGGGGTCCTTCCCCCGTTCTTCACGTTAGCTGCCGTCCGCGCAATGGCCCCTGTAGCCGGGATTCCTCCAAACAAAGCGGAACAGGTATTTCCCACGCCCTGGGCAATCAGTTCCATGTTGGAATTGTGCCTGCTGCCAATCATGCCGTCAGCCACCACACAGGACAGCAGGGATTCAATTGCAGCCAGCAGGGCAATGGTCACTGCATCCGGCATGACCTTCTGCATCATGGAAAAGGACAGTTTTGGAATGTGCAGAGCCGGAAGGCTAGGAGAAATGGTATACAGATCCCCAATGGTATTGACCGGAAGATCCAGCGCCTTTACCAAAACGGCAGTAAGAATGACCGCGATCAAAGACGGGGGCACCTTTTTAAAATACTTTGGCCAGACCACGAGTACGGCAAGGGCGATCATACCGACAACCAGTGCTATGGGATTAATGGTTCCCATACAGCTAATTACCTGCTCCAGCTTTTCCATGGTTTCCACCGGCGCCTTTTCAAAGGTCAGTCCAAGAAAATCCTTTATCTGGCCGATAAAAATAGTCACCGCAATTCCTGTGGTAAAGCCGGTGGTAATGGTATAAGGGATGAAACGTATCAGGCTTCCCAAGCGTAATAATCCCATAATGATCAGGATGATCCCGGCCATGATGGTTGCGGCAGCCAGACCGTCAAGTCCGTGTTTTAAGACGATACCTGCTACAATGGAGGCAAATGCTGCCGTAGGCCCTGCGATCTGCACCTTGCTTCCGCCTAAAAAGGAGATCACAAAGCCTGCCACAATGGCGGTATAAAGCCCCTGCTCCGGCGTTACGCCGGAAGCAAGGGCAAGAGCGATGGATAGGGGCAGGGCAATGATCGCCACAATGATTCCGGAAATCACATCCTTTATTAACTGCTCCCTTGTGTAAAACTTCATTGATAAAAATAACTGGGGGATAATATCTTTCATCTTTTCTGTTCCTTTGTATATTATAAATTTTTTATAAACTTTTTTTAATATAGCTGTGAAAAGAAAAGAATGCAAGGGAATTTCCCATGTTCTTTAAATAATACAAGAATTTCTATCTCAGGCTGTCCACAGCCAGCAGCTCAAGGCCTTTTTCATCAAGCAGCTCCACGCTTCCTCTTGTGATCCTCACCAGATGGTCTGCCTGGAACAGCCGCAAAAGCCTGGTCACCACTTCTCTTGCCGTTCCCAGGTGGTGGGCGATCTGCTCGTGGGTAATGGAAAGCTCCATGGAACCCGTAAGCCTGCCCTCTTCCAGAAGAAAGGCGGCCAATCGGCCATCCATTTTTTTATTTAAGACCTGATCCATCAGCCACATAACATCAGAAAACCGGGAGGCCATCAGCTCATTGGTAAAATTGGAGACAACCGCCGACTGTTCCATCAGACTCTTGTAAACCTCCGGCGGCACCACTGAAACCACAGAGTCCTGCTCCGCTTCCACCGTCACATCAAACTGGATGTTTTTCACCATGCAGGGACCGGAAAAAAGACAAATATCCCGTTCAAGCAAACGGTAAAGCGTCAGCTCCCGTCCTTCATCGGATATCATGAAAACCCTCAGCTGCCCTTCGGTCACAAGCAAAAGCCCGCTGCAGCCGTCAGCTCCGCCGTGGACCAGCACGCCCTTTTCAAATCTGACTTCCCTGGCATTTTCTTTTAAGAGCATTCTCTGTTTCTCCGTCAGCTTATTCCAGAAAGGAAGGTATTCACCTAATACCATATCATCAAACCTCCATATGCTTAAGAACATTGAAACTCAATCTCATCATTGCAGTCAAAAAGTTCAAAACATTCTTTGTAGCTCAGCCGTCCGGACTTCAGTTCTTCCGCCATCAAAAGAAGATTCATGGAATTGACTGCTGCTCCGCAGATTCCCGAACGCATCCGGATGTTATCAAGTCTTTCCTTAAATCCGCCGGTAAATGCCCCTGAAACAAAAGCAAAGCGATAACGGATCACACCTTCATCAAAAATCTCCCACCATTTGTTTGGATTGAGCTTCACATTCCGTTCCTTATTTTCTTCTATGTAGCGGTACATTTCGTCAGCTTGCTTAATGGGAAGGGAATACCCCTTTCCATAAGCCTTATTATCAATGATCAGCCCGTCTTCCCCATAATACACGCACACATCCGGTTTTCTCGTATCCCCAAGCCTGGCTCCCTTAAAATCCAGCTCAGAGGTCAGAAGCTGGGCCGTCTGTATCTCATAATCCCTGTCAGAAGTACCGTCAAATCCCAGATCCAAAAGGACCAGATACTTATGGTCAACATGGGTCAAATGGGATCTTAAATAATCCTTGCACAAGGACACCTCTGATTTCACCGGGGCCTGCCCAAGGTTTGCGGCAGGCAGTTCAAGGCCGGTTATTTCCTCCATGATCCGATAGGTATTTCCGGTCTTTTTCACTTGAAGGCCAATATTTTCAAAGCTTCGGATGTCATCCAGGATGGTCTCTTCTTCTTCGTCCATGCCAATGCTCTTTAAATGCTCCTTTACCTGCAAAGGAGAGCGGTAGGAACCTTCCAGATATTTTATGATATGGGTCCTTCTGCTGCGCAGATATTCCCGGTCAGCCACCTTGGTTGCCAGCATATCCCACATCACCCGCTTTGGGATCCTGGAAAATCTGGACACTCCTGTCACATGCTTTAATATGGTCCTGCCCTTTAGAGTCAGCTGGTAAGACTGGGGGATGGTTCCGGTATACGCCCGGCCTCCTATGGAAACGGTTACTTCCTTTGGCACCTTGCTGACCCAGCCCATCTGCAGAAGCCAGCTGCAAATGGTCCGGACGTATTTATCACTGGTGCCTTCCGTATCCTGAAGAAGCTTTGTCTTATCTTCCCTGGTTTCCGCTTCCCACAGCCCCTGGAGGATCATGTACTGGGGAATGGAAGTAAAGCCTGCCTCACCGATAAAGCCAAGCCTTGCCCCGATTTCAAACTTTGTCAAATGCCCTTCTTCCCCTAAAAGGGATAATACTCTGCATACGGGAGGATAGGAAAGAAATGCGGTCTTTAATGCAAAAGCCTCCTCTTCACTTTTCTCCGGCGCATCCGCATATTGGCGCCCAAGGGGGGATAAGGAACAGGCATCCTGCTTCCGGCTGTAATGAAGAAAACCAATGCTGACCGCCCATCTTAGAAAAGAATCTGCAGGCCAGTCGCTTTGGTATTCCTTCCGCTGTCCCGGAAGGACTGCCTGGATGATCCCGGAACAGGGGGCATTGCTCCTTGTATAACCAACAGGAGTCCCCTTTCCCTTTAAATGGGTATAGGGGATGGAAATCTCCTCGCCGCTCAGCTCCTTTATAAACTCATCTCTCCCGTCTTTTTCTGATATGAGCCTGGGGATCTTATCCATGCGCAGGATTTTGTTGATCTCTGAATCCGGCACAAACGCGGATACCACATTTTTTAAATTTTCCAGGGTATATGCCTCTTGTACCCAGCCAAATGTCCGATCTGCCACTGTTATTTCCTCTCTGTGTTTTTCTTTTTTCCCGCCCGTGTTCTTTGGGCACAGTCCCGCTTCACCGGGTTTAAAGGTGTATCCGCAGGGTGTTTTCTTAAGTATAGCATAGCCTCCAAAAATTGACTATGGGATTTTCCATGGAAGGATCACAGGGTTTGGTTTGTTATGGCTGGCTTCCTGTGATATAATGGTTAAAATCTCAGAAAATGGGAAAGGAATGGAGATTATGGGAAAATTACACCTGACAATACTGGCTTTTACGGCAATTTCCTGCTGCCTCCATATAAGGCGGCTGTTTGGGGACAGAGATTACTTAAAACATCTGTTTTTAGGAAATGACGCCGGGAAAAGCAGGATCCTCTACTTAGATTACATACGCCTGACAGCCGCCCTTTTTGTGATTTTAGTCCACTGCCTTGATGTTTCCACGGCCAGGCTTACGGAAGGAACAAGGGCCTGGGTGGGGGTACAATCCCTTTCCTCCATCCTTTTGGTCTGCAACACCCTGTTTATCATGAACAGCGGAGCCTTAATACTAAGAGGGCAAAAAGAGGGATTAGGGGCCTTTTACTGTAAAAGATTCCTTCAGGTGGCCCTTCCCTTTTTCTGCTACTACTGCATTTATATCCTGCTCTCCTGCCAGTATTTTAACTCCGGCTTCACCAACGGGATCTTAAAAGCCTTAAAGGATATGGCAGCAGGTCCCATTGACTGGGCGCCCCACTTATGGGTGATCTATGTGATTTTGTCCCTCTATATTCTGGCTCCGTTTTTTTCCATTCTTTTAAAGCATCTGACCGGTTCCATGGTTCATTGGCTGGCTGTGCTGATCCTGGTTTTTGGCTGTCTGGCAGTTTATCTGCCTGCCATGGGCCTGCCCTTAAACTTTGAGCTGATGATCAGTCCATGGGAAGGAGTGTTTTTGCTTGGCTATTACTTTTCCCAGCCAATTTCCATGAAATACAGGAAAGTCTGGTGGGGGCTTGGCATTGCCTCCTGCTTCTTTACCATTCTCTGCACCGCCTTACGACCTGATTACAAAGCCATTCTATTGGCAAAAGGGGCTCCTGCCATGAGCCTTATAGCAGGCTCTGTTTTCCTTTTGCTCCGGTCCCTGGAAAACCGGCTGCCAAAGCCCGGACTCCTCATGGGCTTTTTGATCCGGTACAGTTATTCCATTCTTTTAGTCCACTGGGCAATTCTCTATTTTGTCAGGGAACGGCTTACTATTGCCTGGTCAGCCTTTGGAATGGCCGGAAGTACTCTCCTGTCCTTTGCCCTGGTTCTGGTTTTATCGGCAGTGGCTGCCTTTGTCTTTGATCAGACCGTGGTCTTTTGCCTTCAAAGCCTTTTCAAATGCCTGGCCCGTCCATTTAAGAACCGGTAAGCTTTATTCCTCCGGCTCTGCCGTCCGTTCCGCCCCAATGGGCCTTACAGTGATCCCGTTGATCTCCACATGCTCGCTGATGCCGATCACAATACATGGCCGGCCGTCGATCATCCGGTTTTCCACCAGATGGGTCTTATCAGGGGCCACCTTAATGCTCACATCCGCGGTTTTGATCTCAAAGCTTTTGGTATTGACCACATTGGAAGCCAGGAAGGGCGGCACAGACTGCTCTTCACTCTCCCCATAACGCTGTTCAAATTCTTCTAACTTTTCCTGGCTGGCCCCATTGTTCTCCAAAAGCCGTTTCATCTGATACTTGTCCAGGGTAAAGGGGGCAGGTTCATCCTTTGTTTCCTCCAGAATCTCATTTAAATTCTCATGAAGGCTTTTGACCGTCTCAAAATCACAGTGATCCCCCAAAGTTTCTTCCACAATGGCCTGAAACGTTTCCTTCTGACTCTTGGCTGACATGGGAATGATACAGCCAAGCAATTCATCAATCAGCTGTTCTGGCATCTGCTCCGGATTTTTAGCATAGTATAAAAGGCTGTGGATATCTGTATTCCTGTCCGTAAAAGACGGAAATAAAAAGCCGGTATCAGGAGCCTCCACGATCCAGTCCCTGCTGCGGTTTTCAATCACGTTTGCCTCGGAGTTGTAGCAAAGGCCTGCCTTTGACAGCTTTACCGGGCAAATGGTGCACTGGATGAATTCATAAACAAAGTCAGAGGCATCATACATTTCCAGGCCGTCCGAGGACCTTGCCGGAATATCATAGGCACAATGGATGAGGATGATATAATAATTTTCGCCGTAATCATAGCTGGCAATGACCTTATCGTAGAACTCCTCGATCAGGACATCATCCTTTAGCTGGCTGTCCCGAAGCTTTAAAAGGAAATTCTGGGTTCCTCCTTCTGCTTCTGTATGTAAGGGAAATTCCATATTGACCATATTCTTGCCGATGGTGCCTGACAAAGCGCTTCTGAAAATGGTGAAATATTTAAACGCTTCTTCCTCTGGGAGGGATAAAAATGCTTCCTTAATCTCCGTCCGTTTATTCTTTTCCGCGTCCACATAACAGCCGCAGATACGGCTGATGGCGCAGTTTGCCGGAGTAAAAAGTTTTTTTATTTCATTGGCTTCTTTCTTATTCATTCTACGGTCTTCTCCTATTCTAAAGTAAAGCTGCAAAATAATACTAGAGCAAATCAGAGAAGAAGTCAAGAATTGATATTGCCAAAGATTCCCTTAATAAAAAACTCACAGACCTTAAGGCCCGTGAGCTTTTTCCTTTTTCTTATTTATCCGCTTTCCATAATCCATGAAGGTTGCAGTATTCGTATGCGGCAATTACTTCATCCCCGTCGCAAAGCATAAATTCAGCCACCGGCTTATCTCCCGGGTTCAATACCTTTCTCTGATTGCCCTGCTCGGTCTCTAATGCGATCCAGCCTATGTAATGTTCAGGAAGCATTGGATGCTCAACGGAACCAACCGTAACTTTCACATACTGTCCATCAATCTCAATAACAGGAACGTGCTTCTCAGTTGCAGCATCTGTTGTATTGGCTACCAACTCATGCATATTTTCTCCGCAGCATGTAATTGTACCGCCCTTTTCTTCTACAACCGCCACAATATTACCACAACGGTTACACTTTAAAAATTTCATAGCAATAACCTCCTTCTTCTTCCTTGGAATCCTTATTGAATTTCAATATCAGTATACCATATTTTCCAATGATTTACAATAGAAGGAAAAAGTCAAAACCGTTTATAAAGCCCTTCTCATTTCCCGCATCTTTCCTGATATTCGGAGGGCGACACTCCCAAAAGCTTTTTAAACTGTGCACTGAAATAGGCAGTGTCCGAATACCCTACCTGGTCCGCCACCTCATACACCTTGACCCGGCAGTCCTTTAGCAGGGTCATGGCTACCTGCATCCGGTAAAAGGTGAGATAACTGGTAAATGTATAATCCGTCTCCTTTTTTAGCACACGGCTTAAATAGCCCTCGCTGATTTCCAGATATTCCGCCACAGTACTGATGGTGATGTTCTCCTGATAATGCTTCCGGATGTACCGGATGGCCTCAGCCACATATTTGTTTTTGGATTTCTTATCCGCATTAAACCGGAGCACCGGCGCCGCAAACTCACCTTCCTCCTTTTTTGTACCCTGTTCCATTTGGCTCCTGATATGAAGGATGGCCTGTTCCAGGTCCCCATCTTTTAAGGGCTTTAGGAGATAATCACTGACCCCTAAGCGCAGTGCGCTCTGCGCGTACTTAAAATCCCCGTAAGCAGTCAGAATGATAAACCTGGCTGCGCAGCCTTTGGCCCGCAGCTTGGAGATCATCTCCACTCCATCCATGCGGGGCATCTTCACATCCGTCACAATAATGTCCGGGGAAAGCCGTTCTGCCAGACTGGCCCCTTCCTCCCCGTTGGCGGCCTCCCCCGCTATGACACAGTCCAGAGCCGCCCAGTTAATGGTCAAAATGATTCCCCGGCGGACCATTGTCTCATCTTCCACAACTATGACTTTATACATCAGTCACCTCCCTCTGGACCGGCAGCCTTATGGCAATGGTGGTTCCTTCCTTTGTTACTTCCGCCCTGATCCCGTATTCCTGCCCATAATAAATTTTCAGTATACGGATCACATTGTAAAGACCCAGGTGCCCATCCCTTTTTAAAGGATTGTCACTGTTGATCCAGTCCACCATTTCCCTGTCCATCCCGCACCCGTCATCTGTGATGGAAATGCTTAACACTCCATCCTTCCCATCTGCAAAAATGCAGATATATCCATTCTCACACCCATCCAGACCATGGATAATGGCGTTTTCCACCAATGGCTGCAAAAACATTCTGGGCACCATGCAGTCCTCCAGCTGGTCCGGTATCTCCGTTTCATAGAGGAAACGTCCTGTAAAACGGATTTTTTGGATCTGTATGTAGCTTTCAATGGTTTCCAGCTCCTCCCTTAAGGTGATGAAAGGGCGGCTGGAAATGCTTCTGCGCAGGATCACCGCTAAATTCTCCGCCAATATGGCGATTTCCGGAATCTGGTTGATCCTGGCATTCCATTTAATGGTATCCAGGGTATTATAGAGAAAATGAGGGTTTAGCTGGGTCTGATACAGTTTAATGGTGGTCTTATTTAGATCCTTCTGCTTTTGAACCGTGTCCTCCAAGTATTTTTGCAAGTCACCTGTCATCTGGTTAAAGCTTTCCGTCAGCCTTCCCAGCTCATCCTGCCGGTTTGTATGGATGCGGATGGATAAATCCCCCTTTTTCACCTTTGCCATAGCCTTATCCAGCTGGCTCACCGGCTGGGCAATGCCTCTGGAGAGAGCACCGGAAATCATCAGGCAGAGGATCAGGCCCAGAGCTGATAAAAGAATGCTTACGGTTCCCATGGTGCGGATGGCCCCGGCACTGATGGGTGCGGAACGCCTTAAAATAATATGGATTCCATGGGTGGGTTCCCTTGTCCATAAATATCTGGTATACACTCCCCTCCCTTTTTCCCCCTCCTGTCCTGATATTCCATGAAGGATGATGTCATTGATCTCATCTTCCCCATACTCCGGCCTTGAGCAGTAAATGGGCCTCTGGTGGGAATCCAGCAACAAAAACGTATCCCCAGAGGAATAGAAACCATTTAACAGATTGTCAAAATTCTCCCGGGAAAAATCCAGAACAACATATCCAGTTCTGGCTCCATGGGAATTTTCCAGGGAATAGGCTCCCTGCATCAGGATATTTTTATCTGTTCCCGGAAGATAGGGATCAGTCCTGTAATAGGTGATCCCCTTCCCCTCACGGACCTTTCTTAAAAGCCCCCAATTAACAGGGAGCGAGCTGTTTTTGGAACCGGTATCCGTAGTAAAACGGAGCTTTCCTCCGGAATCATAAATACTGAACTGGGCGCTGCTGTATATTTCCTGAACTGCCTGATATAAGGACAGGTACAAATCCTTTTGCATCTCAATGGCATCTTTATCAATCATTACCCTGGCTGCCGTACCGTCTGCTGTAAAAGCCTCACAGGCCTTCTCACAGTTTTCAAACAGCTGGGTCAGCTTTGCGCTTACTTCCTCCATCTGCCTGTTTCCTTCTGCTGCCAGCTGCCGGTTAATGGAAGCGGTAAAAAGCCTGGTCACCACCACGCTTGAAAAGGTAAGAGGCACCATTGCCACCAGCAGGCATCCCAAAAACACCCGTGTTTTAAAAGAAAACCGACCGTACCACCTCATCCTCCGGCCCTCCTTTTATGCAGGGACAGGATCTCATTCCATTGTTCTAAAATTTCCTCTTTTTTCCTGGACAGCTCCTTTAAATCCATATGAATGACGGGAAGCTTGCTCACAGGGGAAAGGCCTGGAAGAGGAGGTACATCCAGCCGCACGGAGCGCCTGTTTAAATCCGAAACAAGGATCCTCTGGACATCCTTGCTGACCGTGAAATCCAAAAAAAGCCTGGCAGCCTCCGGGTGGGGACAGCCGTTTACAATGGCCGTCCCATCCGGCAGCACTGTGGTCCCTTCTTTTGGGTAAATGTAATCCACATCAGCGCCTCCGGACCTCAGGGCCTGGGCTGCCCCCTCTATGGTGACCCCAAGGGAATACCTGCCATCCAAAATGCCGGAATTCACCTCTGTTAAGCTGGAAAGTCCCCCGTATTCCAGGTTTTCTGCCAGCTGCTCCATATAGTCTCCTTCTCCCCTGTACCCATAAACAGCCGTAGCCAGAGCCGAGGAATAGATATCCGACTTACCGGGATCCATAAAAGCTACCCGGCCTTTCCATCTTGGCTCCAACAAACTGGTCCAGCTCCCGGGCACCTCCCGGTATGTCACCACATTGGTGTTGTACATGATGACCAAAGGGCAGGCGGAAAAGCTGGTCCACTTATGGTCCTTGCACCGGAACGCCCCGGCTATGGATGGGATTTCAGGACTTTCATAAGCCTGCCAGTATTCCTTTTTCTCTTCCAGAGTCTCAATTCCCACCCCAAATATCACATCCCATGTTTCCCTTGCATCGCCGTATTGGTCACTGCTGTTCTCTAAATTTATTAAAAGCTCCTCCGAAGACCCGGATTCCACCTTTACGCTTAAGCCTGTGCGCTCCTCAAACTCCTTGACAACAGGCTTATAGATCCCTTCCTCCTGGACCGTGTAAACCACCAGATCAGCCTGGGAAAGCATGGGTGTTCCGCCCGTTTCCTGCCGGCAGGAAGACAGCAGGCAGCAGCAAATAAGAGACAGACAAAAGACCGCCGGCCATTTTCCCCTGGTGCCCTTAGAACACCTCATAGATACCTCCCCCTCTCCTGTCCGTAAAATGACTTCGCTTTATCCATTATATCAAAAATATGCTTATTTTGCCATGGGCACAGGACCTGATTTATGGTAAACTTTACCTAATAGACAATAGGAGGTGCCTGCCATGGCCGTACATATCATAGAACAATCCATTCTCCCAAAACATATTGGAAGCAGCCTGTGCGAGGATGGGTTGTTTGTAAATGAGAATTTTATTGCCGTGATCGACGGAGTTACAAGTAAGGGAGTCCTTACCTGGCCGGAAAACCCGGGGGAAGGCTTTGGAAGCATGACCAGCGGATGCTATGCAAAAGAGGTGCTCCTGGACGCCTTAAAGTCTATGCCTTCTGACATTGACGGGGCGGGTGCCATGGATTATTTAAACAATGCTCTGGCCCTTTCCTGCAAAGGACGCCGCTCCATGCTGAAGGAAAAGGCTGAAGAACGGCTGCAGGCAGTTATTATCCTGTACAGTCTCTGCCGCAGGGAGGTATGGGCCTTTGGCGACTGCCAGTGTCTCATTAACGGCGTCCTCCACCACCATGGCAAGACCATTGACAGCCTGCTGTCAGAGGTCAGAAGCTTTTACATTCAGACGGAGCTGCTTTCAGGCCGGACAGAAGCGTCTCTTTCTGATCGTGATACCGGACGGGAATATATCCTTCCCCTCCTGCGCCGTCAGCTGGTATTCGCCAATGAAAACTCTGCTTATGGATATGATGTATTGAATGGTTTTCTTATTCACCCGGATCATGTGGTCATCTATCCTATTCCTCCCTGCTCCCGGTTGGTTCTGGCAAGTGACGGTTATCCTGTTCTTAGGGAGACTCTGGAAGAAAGTGAGGCAGCCCTTAAGGAGCTTATAGAAAAAGACCCTCTGTGTTTTCGGGAGAATAAGGGTACAAAAGGGCTGGTCAAGGGAAATGACAGCTTTGACGACCGCACCTATATCCGTTTTGATACTTTATGAGGAAAGCAGAGACGGGCTGCTGCAAAATCGTGATTTCTTTTGCAGCAGCCTTTTATTTTCTTATCCTTCCTGCAGCCCGAGATATTCTTCAAATAAGCTGCACACACTTACAGAGTCCGCTTCTGCTCCCATTTCACAGAAGATCCGCAATAGCGGCTCTGTGCCGGAGAATCTTGCGATCACCCAGCCGCCGTTTTTAAAGTAAACCTTACAGCCATCTACATAAGAGATTTTATGAATCTCAAAAGGCATTTGGGGCAGTTTCCGGTCAATCATAAGAATCCGGCTGATTCTCTCCTTTTCCCCGGCTGTAAAACGGTAATCCCGTTCCGTCATATGGGTTGCCCCGTATTCTCTGCGGATGTCGGCTGCGATCTCAGACAGCTTTTTTCCTGATACGGCCATCATTTCTATGAGAAGGGAGGCGGCATAGATTCCATCCTTGCCATGAATATGTCCCTTAACCGTCAGGCCGCCGGAGGATTCTCCGCCGATGATGGCACCTGTTTCCTGCATCTTTGCCGATACAAACTTAAACCCAACGGGAACCTCGTAACATGTCTGTCCAAAGCTTTCTGCCACACGGTCCAGCACATGGGTGGTGGAAAGGCTTCGAACCGCAGGCCCTCTCCAGCCTTTGTATTTCAGGAGGTAATAATACAGCATTACCAGAATGTTGTTGGCATGGAGGTAACGGCCCTGATTGTCAATGACCCCCAGCCTGTCCGCATCTCCATCCGTGGCGATCCCGATATCACAGTACCTGTCCAGCACGTAATTCTGTAAGCTGCGCAGGGTCTGCTCCGTAGGCGCAGGCATTTTCCCGCCAAACAAGGTGTCATGCTGGTCATTAATGGTTTCAATGGTACACCTGGCAACGGAAAGGATGGTGCTTAAGGCTGTGAGGCTCACTCCGTACATGGGGTCTATTGCAACCCGGAAATCACGGGAACGTATGGCATCCATGTCAATGACTGATATGATATTGTCCAGATATTCATTTAACGGGTTGATTTCTTTTACGATTCCTTTTTTCACAAGCTCAAGATAGGAAGGGGGCGGCATTTGTCCGGATTCCTCATGGTTTGGCTGGTATATTCTCTCTGCTGTCAGAAGATGTTTTTCAATATCTCCTGTCTGGCTCTCATCTGCATCACGCCCTCCGTAAGTAAATACCTTGATTCCGTTATAAATGGCCGGGTTGTGGCTGGCGGTTACCATCATGCCGTAATTTAACCGGTGCTTCATCACGTAAAACATGATAAGAGGTGTGGGGGAGCTGCGGTTTATAAAAAATACTTTGATTCCTTGATCTCCAAATATTTGGCAGGCCCATATGACTGCCTCTTTGGACAGGAAGCGCCTGTCATATCCTATGGT
Organism: Lachnospiraceae bacterium; assembly: GCA_902363835.1. Taxonomy (GTDB): domain Bacteria; phylum Bacillota; class Clostridia; order Lachnospirales; family Lachnospiraceae; genus Lacrimispora. The sequence goes on along the minus strand of CABJBM010000010.1, from coordinate 177,905 downwards.
GATTCCTTCTCCTTGCACATTTTCTGCTTTCATTTTAAGGCTGACGGCAAGGGCCAGCTTTTGGATGTTCTCTTTTGTAAATTCTTCTCCGATAATGGCTCTCCAGCCGCCGGTGCCAAATGTTACCATCCTTTGTATCCCTCCCTTTCTGAAATGCTCAAAGTCTTCGTGAGAAAACTTTGGGTGGATTGTTGTGGTATGGGTCCGCAGTGCAGCTGGTAAAACCTGCGGTTTTACCAGCTCACGGGCATTCGCCCTATGAAAAAAGGCAGAAACAGATTTTCTTATGTGCGAGCACAACGAAAATCTGTTTCTGCCTTTTTTCGCACTGCTCATCGCTTTCGTGAATGTCATACAACCGAAACTCTCCCCTTGCTTACCTTTAAGAAAATAAGCAGGGATATTACCGTACTGACAGTTAATATAGAGGCCAGTGCTGCTGCGGTTCCATAGCTGTTTCGGACCACCTCCGTATAAATGGCAACGGATATGGTGCTTGTTTTGCCGCCGTAAAGCATAACGCTGGAGGACAGCTCATTGATGCAGGTGATCCAGCTTAATATTGCTCCTGACAGGATGCCCGGGGCCATGAGTCTTGCGGTCACTTTGACAAAGGTTTTCATGGGGGACACCCCAAGACTGATGGAAGCCTCTTCCACACTGGGATCCATCTGCTGCAAGAAAGCGCTTCCTGACCGCACCGTGTAGGGCAGTTTTCTGACTACAAAGGCTATGATCATGATGACAGCCGTACCTGTAAGGATCATGGGCTGCTTATTAAACGCCACGATCAGGCTGATGCCTAGTACTGCGCCGGGAATGACAAAGGGGAACATAATGAGAAGATCCATCAGCTGGCCTGCTATTCCTTTCTGGCGCACCACAATGTAGGAAATCAGCATGCCCAGCACGATAATAAACACAATGGCTGCGGTAGAGAACACAAACGTATTCCGGATATTGGTCCACAGCCTGTTAAAAATCGTCACATAACTCTCCAGGCTGAAGCCTTTTTTAAAGCCTGTAAAATCGCTTTTCACAAAGCTGCTGACAACCACCACAATCTGGGGAAGGATGCCGACAAAGGTCACCAGTAAAACCGGCAATGTTACAAGGAAGCGTTTCACGCCGTGAAGCTGTTCTTCCTTCGGCGGCCTCATAGCTGTCATAACATAATTTTTTCTGGTCACAAAATATTTCTGCACCAAAAGCACTGTTGTTGAGCACAGCACCACAATCACGGACAAGGCGCTGGCTAAATGGGCATTTCCGCCGATCTCGCTCATATATTCGTTGTATACCAGCACAGGAAGAACCATATAACCTTCTCCAATGAGCATTGGCGTGCCAAAGTCCGCAAGGCTGGTCATAAATACCATAATGGCTCCCGCAGCAATGGATGGCAGGATGACCGGTATGGTGATGGTCATAAGCCTTCGCAGCTTATTGCTTCCCAGATTCTCCGCCGCCTCCTCAAGGCTTGAGTCAATGCTTCCCATTGCTCCCGACGTATATAAATACACATAGGGAAACAGCTTAAAGGTAAAAACAAGAATAATGCCCAGCTTCCCGTAAATGCCTGGAAGATGGATGCCTATGGTTTCAAAAAACCGGGTCACAAAACCGGCGCGCCCAAACAGCATGATCCAGCTGTAAGCGCCGATAAAGGGCGGGCTCATAAGACTCATAATGATGAATATATGGATAAAACGCTTTCCAAAAACATTGTATCTGGACATCAGATAGGCCATTGGCACCCCTACGGCCAGAGTCGTTGCTGTGGTAATAATGGAGACGAACAGACTTCGGCCAAGAGAGGAGTAATAATATTTTTTTGAGAAGAAACGGATGTAGTTCTCAAGGGTAAAGCCTTCCACCTTGCCGGAAAAGAAGCTTCGCGTAATCAGGGTGCAGAAAGGATAAATCAGAAACAGCAGCATAAAGCCTACCACAGCCACTTTCACCCAGAACCAGAAGTCCGGCTTCCAGCCTTTCTTTACCATGATATCACCTCCTGGGTCTGAGCATCGTATACACCTACCGCGCTGATATCAAAGTTCACCCGCACTTCCTGGCCGTCCGGCCGAAGATCACCGGCATCCTTTGTGTATTCGTTTAATTGAATGGTCTGCCCATTGTTCAGCAGGATTTCGTATTCTATGAAATCCCCAAGAAACGTGGAAATGACGATCCGGCCGGTCAGCCCTTCCCTTTCATCAAAAAACAGCTGTTCAGGCCTTGCGGAAATGATCCCCTTTCCCTTATAGGCGGATTTCAGCCTGCAGGTTAAGCTGCATTCATTCTTGATATTTAAAACGGCTCTGTCCGGAGCGCTTCCATCCACCTCACAGTCAATGAAGTTGGATACTCCGATAAATCCGGCTACAAAGGTGTTCCCCGGCTTTTTATAAATCTCTTCCGGCGAACCTACCTGCATGATGTTGCCTTCCTTCATGACTGCAATCCTGTCGGAAATAGCCAGAGCTTCCTCCTGATCGTGGGTAACGTAAATGGTGGTGATCCCAAGCCGTCTTTGCAGCTTTTTGATAACCGTTCTCATCTGCACTCTGAGCTTTGCATCCAGATTGGATAAAGGCTCATCCATGAGAAGCACTCCCGGCTCAATAACAAACGCCCTTGCAAGGGCCACACGCTGCTGCTGGCCTCCTGACAGCTCATTTGGCTTCCTGTCCTTTAGATTTTTAATCTGCACCAGGTCCAGGGCCTCCTCCACCTTGCGGGAAATCTGGTCTTTGGGATATTTTTTTGCTTTCAGACCGTAAGCCACATTCTCTGCCACGGTCAGATGGGGAAAGATGGCGTAATTCTGGAACACCATGCCAATATCCCTTTTATGGGCATCCAGGTTGTTGATCACCTTATGGTCAAAACAAATCTCCCCGCCATCCACAGAATTGAATCCCGCTATCATGCGGAGCAGCGTTGTTTTGCCGCATCCGGAAGGACCAAGCAATGTGAAAAATTCCCCCGGCTTCATCTCTAAATCCACCCCATTTAGCGCTGTAAAATCACCGTATTTTTTCACGGCCTGTTTAATAATTACTGCATGGCTCATACTTATCGCTCCTCCTTAAACCTTTGGCTGTCTTCCTGCCCCTTACAGCAAAAGACTGCCCTGTCCCCGAAGGGGCGGGACAGTCTTTTTTCGTCAAAATATATTCCTATCCTTTTTATTAATTGACCATAATGTCGTTGAATTTCTCAATAATGGTTTCTTTCTCATTTGCCGCCCAGTCAAAATCATAATCAACCAGCACGATATCCTGTAACTTCGCCATTCCTTCGCCAACTTCCATGTCGCTTCTTACCGGACGGCGTCCCCAGTTCTGGCTCTGCTCTGTCTGGCACTCCTTTGATGTGACAAAATCAATAAACAGTTTTGCATTTTCTTCGTTTGGACCGCCCTTTACAAGAGCTACGCCATCCGGCACTGCACTGGTTCCGTCTTTGGGATATACGAATCCAACGGACTGATCATCCTTATACTGGACTGCGGATTTCTCCAGAGTCAGACCAACATAGAACTCGCCGTCCGCAACCATTTTGTGGCACTTGCCGGAAGAGTCCACGATCTTGCCGTCCAGATTGTCATATAATTTCTTAATGAAATCCCAGCCGGCCTCTTTGCCGCCATGGCCCAGGATCATGGTGCACAGCTGGGTGTACGCGGAACCGGACTTGGATGGCAGACAGTATGCGATCTTTCCTTTCCATTCAGGCTTTGTCAAATCCTCCCATGTTTCGGGAATGGCAAGGCCGGCCTTTTCAATTAAATCTTTATTGTAAAAAATAACCATGGGCAGAGGGCTTTCACCGATCCACATGTCATCGGCATCCTTATAAGCATCGCCGATGAACTCGTCGTTGGCGCATACATAGGGAGCGAAATAATCCTTAAACGCTGCCAGAGAGTCAGCGCCGCCGCCCCACAATACGTCTGCAATGGGGTTTGCTGATTCGGCTGCAATACGGTTGCACAGCTCTCCTGTACCGGCGGCAACAACCTCCACCTTAACGTTGGGATACTTCTCCATAAACAGGTTCACACCTGCATTGAGGGGATCCGCATCATGAGGGGAATACACCACAACCGTTCCTTTGTAATCCTCCGGAGCCTTTGCCCCCGCCTCTGTTCCGGCCTTTGACTCCTCTGCCTTTGTTTCGGCTGCCGTTGTCTCCGCAGAAGCCTGGGGAGCTGCCGTGGTTTCTGCAGGCTTTCCGCCGCCGCTGCAGGCGGATAAGCTTAATGCTGCCAGTGCTGCCAGTGAAGCTGTTAAGAATCTTTTTTTCATAGATAACCTCTCCTTTATAAAATTATTTGAGTTCACGATTATAGGGGAATGTTTAGTTCCGATGGTCTAATTATAAGATTTTCATGTGCATTTTTCCATTTAATATTCTTACATTTCTTTTGTCATTCTGAACTTTTGCATAATTTTCAATTCTGTTTTTCAATATACATGTACATAATTCATAATTTAAGCAAAAAAATCCCCAGCGCTGCTGGACATGTCCACTGGAAAAAGAGGCCGGAAAAATGAAACCTTTTCCCGGGTAAAGCAAACAGTACTACCCTATCAATCGTTATACCGCCTCATAAGGACTGGGGCATCTTATTCTCAAAATAATCAGGCCGCCAAAAAATGGCGGCCTGTCTTTCTATTTCTTTAACTGAATATTCAAATTCCAGATCTTTGATTTCATTTCATATACCCCTTCGATTTTCCCTTAAACGCTCCAGCCCATGCTTTCCTGCTGGATCCGGTACAGCCTTTCATAAAGCCCCTTGTTGCTCATCAATTCCTCATGGGTCCCCTCCTCAGCCAGTCTGCCCTCATCAAGCACAATGATTTTATCCGCTCCTGATATGGTTCTTAAACGGTGGGCGATGACGATGACGGTCTTGCCTTCAATCAGCCTGGAAATCGCCTGCTGAATAAGGGCTTCATTCTCAGGGTCAAGGGAGGCAGTTGCCTCATCCAAAAGCACGATGGGTGCATTTTTCAAAAGCGCCCGGGCAATGGAAATACGCTGCCGTTCCCCTCCGGAAAGGGTGCTGCCGTTTTCCCCAAGCATTGTCTGATATCCTTGGGGCAAGGTGTTTATAAAACCGTCACAGCAGGCAGCCTTCGCCGCTTCCATGACCTGTTTCTCCGTTGCTTCCATGTTTCCGATGCGTATATTGTTATAAACCGTATCATTAAACAGCACCACATCCTGAAATACAAAGGACATATAGCTCATGAGATGTTCCGGATCAAGAGTCTTCACCTCAACTCCCCCAATCTTTATGCTTCCCTGGTTTACATCCCAAAACCGTGCAATAAGCCTTGAAATGGTGCTTTTTCCGCAGCCCGAAGGTCCTACCAGGGCTGTGATGGCATCGGAAGGAATGGATACCGTAAGGTTTTTGATCACCATATTCTCTCTGGAATCTTCTACATTGTAGCCAAAAGAAACATTTTCAAAATCAATATTCCAGTTGGTTAAAGGCGTTTCCGATTCTCCCTCCATAACCGGAACGGTCATGAGCGTGTGCATCCGCTTTGTTGCCACCTGATGGTAAAACAGCTCCGGCAAAAGGGTGAACTCCACAAGAACCGGACCGTATATCCTCACCACAATGACAAAAAACATGAGCATTGGGATCAGTTGGATTTTACCTCCTGTCAGCAGGTAAGTCCCTGTAAAAACCGTAAGTCCCACACCGATCTGCAGGATCATCTGTGCCCCGGTGACAAAAATACCGGTGCCGAATTCCATTTTAATTGCCATTTTCTTCATCAGATGCAGGGCATTATCCAATGCTGAAAATTTGGAACCATCTAACCCGCAGGCCTTGATAACCTTGATTCCTTCCAGATACTCCTGTACCTGATCAGATGCTTTCAGCTTTGCCTCCACCTGTTTCTCACTTAAACGCGCCTGAATCTTTTTGCTGCCCATGATAATGAACAGTGCAGCAGGTACGGTAATGAATACGGAAAGAGCCATTCTCCAGTCAAAGGCGGCCATCATAATGCAGATAATGGAAATGGAGATGGCATTGGCACTTAGCTGGGGAATGAGATGGCTTAACACATGCTCTGTAGTAGAACAGTCAGCCATAATGTTTGTGGTCAGTTCGGAAAGGTCCTTTGAGTTAAAAAAGCTCATGGGCAGCTTCCTGATCCGTTCGGCAACGCTGATTCTTGAATTCTCTGATTCCAGATAAGAGGTAACATATGTTTTTTTATAATCATTTTTACTGGCTAAAAACACCAGCACTGCTGCCACAACACCGCAGCCAAACAAAAGCCACATCCTGGCCCAGGAAATTTCCTGTGCCATTAAAGGCTTTAACAGCTCGGCAAACACCTGAATGGTCACCATAAAAGGCAGCATAAGCACCAGATTGGTGATTGTGCAGGCAACGACGGCTTTCTTTAAGTCTGAATAGCCTTTGTCAGTCAGCATCAATATTTCCTTCCATTTATACATGTTCTTTAATCCCCTTTCTGTCCATCTTCCAGTCAAGAGCTTTCGTATATACGTTCCACATATCACAATATTTCCCCTGCTTTTCCAGCAATTTCTCGTGGCTGCCCTGCTCAATAAGCCGGCCCTTGTCTATTACGATGATTTTATTTGCACTGCGGATGGTTGACAAACGGTGGGCGATCATGATCACTGTCTTTCCATGCATCAGCTTTTGAAAGGCCTGCTGGATCAGGTGCTCGTTTTCCGGATCAGAAAATGCAGTTGCCTCATCCAAAAGCACGATGGGCGCATCTTTTACAATGGCTCTGGCAATTGCAATTCGCTGCTGCTCTCCTCCTGATAAGTGAACTCCTTTTGTACCAATGACCGTATGATATTTTTCCGGCAGCTTTTCAATAAACTCATGGCACTGGGCCGCCTTTGCAGCGGCAATCACCTGCTCATCGGTTGCATTCTGGTTTCCAAGACGGATATTATCCATGATGCTTTGCTTAAAAAGGAACACATCCTGAAATACAAAGCTGACCTTTTCCATCAGGTATTCACTTCTCATCTGGCGCACGTCAACGCCTCCGATCAGGATCCTTCCTTCCGTCACATCAAAAAACCGGGGAATCAAGTGGGCAATGGTGGTTTTTCCGCCTCCGGAAGGGCCTACAATTGCCGTGATCTGGTTTTCCTCCGCCCGGAAGGAAATGTCTGAAATTGCCTGGGCCTCCTGGCCGGAATAAGAGAAGGAAACATTTTCAAATACGATCTCATGGCCAAAGGTTTCCTTGGGATTTTCAGGCTGGGACAGCTGCGGGGTCTGTAAGATTTCATCCATGCGCTCCACTCCTCCGATGATCTGCATTCCGCCTGTGGAAACATACATGATTTTCATCAAAACAGAGGCAATGGAAGGGACAAAAATAAGGTAAAAGATGAATGTGGCGGCAAATCCGGAATAATCCGATGTATTTAGCCCGATCAGGATGCCCACGGGAATCAGGAATAAGTAAATGTTATTGATGACCGTGTGAAAGGCTGACATGTAGTTTTCCCAGCTTAAGGTATAGGGGATGACCATCCGGGTGTATTCCTTTATGGCGCTGTGCATCCGGCGGAAGGAATACACTGTTTGCTTGAAGGCTTTGACAACGGTGATTCCACGGACATATTCCACGGAAGCATTGTTCATATCCTCCAGGGCGCTTTGATATTTCTCCATCATGGTTTTTGCCCCATCGTTTCCATAGGCCTTTATCTGGATTCCAAGGGCAATGACAATTCCGGCTGCGGCGGCAAGCCCAAAACGCCAGTCCACTGCCAGGAGGATGATCAGCATGACAACAGGAGCCACAAAGGAGGCCACTAAGTCAGGCAGCTGGTGGGCAATGAAGCCTTCGATCTTCTCAATATTTTCATCCATAATCTTTCTCAGCTTACCGCTGCCAACCAGCATATGAAAGCCAAGAGGCAGCCCTGCAAGATGGGAGGCAAAGTTTACCTTCAGCTCATACAGTGTGCCGAAAGCTGCCAGATGAGAGCATACCAAAGCCGCGAAATAAAGCAATACATTGAGCATAATGCCTCCAAAGGCCAGCCAGCCGTACCCAATGGTCCTTTGCAGGTCACGATTCTCAAAATCAGGAAACACTCCCATGACTTCCTTCACCACAAAGTATATGGCGATATAAGGAATAAACGAGGCAACAGAGGCCAGCGCCGATAAGATTATGGAAGAAACCATCAGAGGTTTTTTAGTAGCCGCAAGCTCCATCAGCCTGGCCATACCGGTTTTGGGCTTTGCCGCCACAGAATTATTTTGTTTCATAACGAACCACCTTTCTTTTTAAAATACAACTCTTTTCATTTTTCATAATTGCCCCAACAGCTCATAATGGATGACGCCATTCCATGCCGCCGCGGCCCCATTGTGCAGCGTTTTTGAAAAGTATCCTGTTTATACAGATTGTTACAGATACGGTTGACTGAACAATCCTTTTATGCGCATATATCTTATGTATCTTAACCCCATCATAATGGCATTCATAAACATCATTTCATTGCCGTCACTCTGCTCCAGGCGCACACCCTCACCCATTAAAGCGATTCCCATGGATAAATTCATTTGGTCTTTAAGTTAGTTTTGACTAACTTTTGTATATAAACTATTTCCGGCAGAACCCGGAAACAGCTTACGGCAAACATATCAAATACATGAAAATAATTATTTCCGGACACCAGCCTTTAAAAACAGGCTTTATCAAATCCCCATGATTTTCTTCCACCCGGCGTGCTGGAACCTCCCAAGCACCAGGGAATAAGAAAGAGCCTTTTCCCTTGGGACATCATGGGCCACAAACTCCAGGATCTGCTGGAAAAAGGAGCGGGACAGGATGTGAACCAGGGTGCTGTCAATATCCATGACCTCATGGCCTAATTCCTTCATTGCTTCAATAAAATCCCAGCAGGACTTCTCCTCGATCTGAGCCAGCTGCGCGAAATAGCTGTCACAGCTTCCGGAAATGCCCTTGCAAAATAACAGCTTGAACACATCAAACCGGTCATAAATGTAATTGATCATCCACGGAATCGTATCATCGGTAACAGTTTCCAGGGCAGCCGCCTGGTCAATGGGAGGAAGGCATGCAAATTCTTCATGAACCTGTCTGTACCTTTCCAAAAGTCCATCAGCCGCATCTCCTGTCAAAGCATCAAACAATGCTTCCTTACCGGGAAAATACCCATAAATGGCTCCTGTTGTCACAGAAGCCGCCCTGGCAATCCTTCTTAAGGAAGCCCCTTCATATCCATATTCCAAAAACTCCTTCCTGCCCGCCTCCAAAATGGCCTGACGCGTGTCATTTACCTGAGCGCTCATTTTTTCTCCTTTTTTATAACACTGTTATATAACAATGCTATTATGGAATGAAAAAGGCAGGACGTCAAGACGTCCTGCCGGTTATTTTTCTCATTAAGCCTTTCAAAAACAGCTGTTGATATTTTTTCTCATGTCCTGCCACTTAAACCTGGCCGCCTTCCACCACCAGATTTTCCGGATCAATTTCATCTCCATACACAGGCTTTAAGGTTTCCTCAAAATCCTTGTGGAAGAACTGTTCCTTGCCAAGAGTTTCGATCTCGCTGTTGATCCAGTCCAAAAGCTCCTTATTTCCCTTCTGAACGGCAGGAGCAATGGTATCCAGATTTCCGATGGATTCGATTCCTACGGAAAATCCCTTGTTCTGAAGCGCCCAGGCAAGAACTTCTGTGTTATCAGTGGAGAAAGCATCTCCCCTTCCGTCTAAAAGGGCATCATAAGCTTCCTGGTACTCATCAAACTTTAACAGCTTGACTTCCGGATGGTTTTCAGAAAAATAGGTTTCAGCCGTAGTTCCTTTTACCACAATCAGGGTCTTATCCTTTAACTGGGCCACATCGGAAATCAAAGCGGCATCAGGGGAAACCACGCCAAGAGCTACTTTCATGTAAGGAAGAGCAAAATCCACCTGTTCCTTTCTCTCATCAGTCACAGTGAAATTAGCCAGAATCACATCCACCTTGGCAGATTTTAAATATTCCACCCGGCTGGCAGCCTCTACGTATACGAATTCCACCTTGTCTTCACTTCCCAGTAAATCCTTTGCCAGGCGCTTTGCAAAATATACATCATAACCCTGGATCTTTCCGTTGGAATCCACATATCCAAATGGATTCTTGTCGCTGAATACACCGATCTTAATGGTTCCGGCATCCTTGATTTCAGACAGGGTTCTTGCTTTTGCAGAAGCCCCTCCGGCAGTTCCTGCAGTATCCTTTGCCTGGCCGCAGCCTGCTAAAAGACCTGCAGCCATGGTAACACCTAATAATGCACCCAGTAATTTGTTTTTCATAATTGTATCCTCCATTTAATTTTTTATTTTATAACGCTTCATAATGAAACGTATTTAAAAACTGCTTTGCCCTGTCCGTACCTGGGGAGGTAAAAAACTCTTCCGGCCGGCTCTCTTCCACCACCACGCCCTGATCCATGAACAGAACACGGTCAGCCACCGCCCTGGCAAATTCCATTTCATGGGTGACGATGACCATGGTCATTCCGTCCTTTGCCAGTTCCAGCACCACCTGTAAAACCTCCCGCACCATTTCCGGGTCTAAGGCTGCCGTGATCTCATCCAAAAGCAGGATCTCCGGATGCATCATAAGCGCCCGCACAATGGCCACTCTTTGCTTCTGCCCGCCGGACAGCTGCCTGGGATAAGAATCCTTTTTATCCAAAAGCCCTACCCTGGCCAAAAGCTGTTCTGCTTCCTCTGTCACTTCTTTTTTATCCCTCTTCTGCACCTTTAAAGGAGCCAGAAGAATGTTCCCTAAAATAGTCTTATGAGGGAACAAATCATAGCTTTGGAAGACCATGCCGATTTTCTGTCTTATTTCATAAACATCCCGTTTGCTCCTGTCAATGATCCGGTCCTTAAACCGGATGGTACCGGAATCAATGGGCTCCAGCATGTTAAGACATCGTAAAAAGGTGCTTTTTCCACAGCCGGAAGGCCCTACCACCACCACGACCTCTCCCTTTTCCAAGGTAAAGGAAATATCCTTTAAAACCGGCTGCCCGCTTTCATAGGACTTCCTTAAATTCTCTGTCTTTAAAATCTTTTCCTGATTCATTTTTCTCAATCCTTTATTTTTTTATCCAGCAGGGCGGCTGCCCTGGAAAACGGGTAGCAGATTACAAAGTACAGGATGAAGATGACCCCGTATATCCAAAGGGCTGCATCAGGAACCGTGTACCTGGATGCATCAATGACCTGCTTTCCAACCTTCACCACCTCAATTACGCCGATCAGTACAACTAGCGATGTGGTTTTAATCATTCTGGTTAAAAGGTTCATAACCGACGGAAGCAGCCTTCTTATGGTTTGGGGGATCACAATATACCGGTATACTGCAAGCTCTGTCATACCAAGACCAAAGCCGCTTTGGTACTGATGGACTGGTATGGATTCCAGAGCGCTTCGCACCAGATCCCCCATTTCAGCCGTTCCCCAAAAGGTGAATACAATGATTGCTGCCATTTCTCCGGAGAAATTCACATTCAAATGCTTTGCAGCCCCAAAGTAAACGAGAAACAAAAGAACCAGCTGAGGCATGATCCGGACTGTTTCCAGGTAAAGCCTTGAAAACAGCCGGACCGGCTTTTTTTTGCTGGTCATCACCATTCCAAGGATCATTCCAAGTCCCACGGATAAAACCATGGATATGACCGCGATCTTAAGAGACACCCAAAGGCCTCCTAACAGCCTTAGAAAGTTATTTCCCTCAAACAGGATCCTAATTCCCAAATTCTGCATAACGCACCCTCCTTTCTATCCAGGAACAGAGTAAGGATATTGGCAGCAAAATGATTAAGTATGCTGCCACCAGCATTAGGAGGGCCTCATCTGTTTTATAATAAATTCCTATGAGATCCTTTGCCACAAACATTAAGTCAGCCAGTGCCACCGCACTGAACACCGATGTTTCTTTTATGAGAAATATGATGTTGGCACAAAATACGGGAACTGAGGTGGTAACCGCCTGAGGAAGGATGATATATTGGAATACCTGCCATTTTGTAAGTCCCAGGCTGAGACCCGATTCTGACTGGATGACCGGTACCTGCTCAATTCCCGTGCGAAAGGCTTCCGCCATGTAGCTTCCTCCTAAAAATGCCAGCCCTGTCACAGCACAGCTTTCAGAGCTTAAAACAATACCGATTTTAGGAAGGCCAAAGTATAAAAAGAACAGCTGGATCAAAAGCGGCGTATTTCTGGATAACTCAATATAGCCATTGACAATACTCTTTAACACCGGTATTTTAAAAATCTTGACCAGACTGCACAAAAGGCCAATGGCTGCTGACAGGAGGATTCCCAGAAAAGATATTCGAAGTGTCATACCTGCCGCTTCTGCATACAGCGGTATATATGCACGGATAAACTCAAAATCCATGATTTTTCTTTTCCCCCTCCTTCTTTCTTATATGATTCATCAATTGTCTTCCTCCCTTTTTATTAATAAATGCCAAAGGAAGCAGGTATACGCATATACCTGCTTCCTTCCATTTATTTTCTCTGTATCACAAGACAAAAAATTGGAAATCAGAAACCAAGACACGCACGCAAATAAACTGTATCTCTTCTCATGAAGCATCTACAGCAACAACATTTCATCAATTGATTCATGTTCCACTTGCAGCTCGTTTTCATATCTTTTCTCTTTCTCCTTAATCATACTAAACCTATATGTTTAGTATATTGTTGTCTTGCCTATTTGTCAATCTTTTTTTAACTTAAACAAGAAAAGACTAACCCGATTTAAGTTAGTCTCAATACTTGGAGCCAAAACCAGCTCTGAAAAAACTGTATTATAATGATGCTGACGTATCTTCGTCTACAGGCGCATGATACAAATTCACATCAAGTTCCGATGTCAGCCTTGCTGTTACAAGGCCTGCCAGCATGGCATCATTTACATTCAAGGCGGTCCGTCCCATGTCAATTAAAGGTTCCACTGATATTAACAGGCCTGCCAGACCTACAGGTAAATTCATGGCCGATAAAACCATCAAAGCGGCAAATGTCGCACCGCCGCCCACACCGGCAATGCCAAAGGAGCTGATTGTAACGATAATCGCCAGTTTTATAATAAAACCAATGCTCATAGGGTTAATACCTACAACCGGGGCGATCATGACAGCCAGCATAGCGGGATAAACGCCTGCGCAGCCGTTTTGGCCGATTGTTGTTCCAAAAGATGCAGCAAAGTTGGCAATTCCATCAGGAATACCAAGCTTTTTTGTCTGTGTTTCAATGGTTAAGGGCAGCGTTCCTGCACTGGATCTGGATGTAAAGGCAATGGTAAGTGTTGGGAAAGTCTTCTTAATATACGTTATTGGATTTAATTTCATCAGCAGGATAATTAAAAGATGTATGGCAAACATGATGATCAGCGCAACATAGTTTGCAATGACAAACTTAGACAGAGCAATAATGCCCGCTGTATTGGTGGTGGCGATTGTCTTTGTCATAAGAGCCAGAATGCCATAGGGCGTCAATCTCAGGATAAGAGTTACCAGCCGCATAACTACGGCATAGAGGGAATTAATGATTTTCCGGAAAGTTTCCGCTTCCTCCGGCTTTTTCTTTTGTATTCCCAAAGCGGATATGCCAAGGAATGCGGAAAAGATAACCACGGCTATGGTAGAGGTAGCCCTGCTGCCGGTCATATCCTGGAAGGGATTTTGGGGAATAAAGCTTAAAATCTGCTGTGGTATGGTCTGTTCCTGTACGGTTGTAACTTTTCCTTCCAGATACTCGGCCCTGTCTGACTCTGCCTGGCCCACTGTTATTTCTTCCGCCGACAGATGAAATACATTTGCAGTTGCAATGCCCACCAAAGAGGAAATGAACACAGTCAGCAGTAACGTTGCAAGCACATATGTACTGATTTTCCCCAGACTTGTATGGGATTTTAAATTAACCATGGCCGATATAATGGAAACCATAATAAGGGGTATTACAATCATTTTTAAAAGATTTACATAACCCGTACCAATAATGGATATCCAATCCAGCGAAGTTGCAAGTATTGGGCTGTCAGATGCAAAGATAATCTGCAGTATACTGCCTGCTGCAATTCCCATAAGAAGGGCAGCAAATACTCTCTTTGCAAAGGATACATGTTTCTTCTGCATATAGTACAGAACACCGGCAAGTATAAGTACAAAAGCTATTGTGACCAAAGTCCATAATAAATCCATAAATATCCTCCTTAAGAACCATACATATTGAGCGCAGCAACATCAGAAATCAGTTTAACGGGGAACGGCTGTAAATCTACGGAAACATTTCATGGTACGCTGAGTCTACGGCGGTTTTGGAAATGTACGGCAAGATATTCATTTTCCCAAACACCCATGGATTGTTAAAGTATATTCACAAAGAACAACCTTAATGATACGGTTTTTGAAAGAGCTGCTATTGCCTGTCTGTGATCCGGCAAAAAGAGATTCACAGGAAACATTCGCTTAATATAAGTCCGGTAAAGGCAGGTCAATGAAACCTGCGAAATACTTCTGCCTGATTTCAGCGGATGTTAATCTATATAACATATATGTTTAGTATGTTAAAATTATGCATTGAGTTTGTCAATATGTTTATATTTAAGGAAGGTATCAGCTTTATAGTGTTACAATACATGTGCTGTAACTGAACAATAAAAAAACGGAAACACCTTTTCTGTGCTATATTTTAATCTCTAAACTAAAATATAACACAGAAAGCAGGTATTTCCGTAAGCATAACACCGGATATGAAATATCATCTGTCCCTAATCAGCGTACTGATCCTCTCTCATGATGCGGACAAACAATTGGGCAATTGCCGGATCATACTTTTGCCCGGAGCCCTGTGAAATGGCCTTCAGCGCCTTTTCTGTTCCCGTTTTCCAGTCCTTTTCCCGGTTTAAGATCCGTTCATAGGCTTCTGCAACAGATAGAATGCGTGAAATAAGAGGAATCTCCTCTCCCTTTAAGCCTTTGGGATACCCGGAACCATCCCAGCATTCGTGATGCCCGTACACTCCGTTTGCAAGGTCCAGGGTTTCCTGGGACAGGTTCAGGATACGGTATCCAATGGCCGGATGCTGCCTTATCATCTCATGTTCAACTTCAGTCAGCTGCTCGGGAGTCTTTTCAAGAATGGACTCGCTCAAAGTGATCTTGCCGATATCGTGAAGATATGCCCCATCCCGCAGCTTCTTAATCTCTGTTTCAGGAAGTCCCATGGCAATGCCGATCCTTTCGCACAGCTTGCTGACCTCTTCCGAGTGCTGTTTCTCCCATGGGCTTTTCATGTGAAGAGAGGTGATGATGCCGTTAATTGCATGAATTCCAAAGTTTATGGAGGATGTGCTCTTTTCCTTGTACATTTCGTTTTCTGCTGTTTCCAGGATCCGTTCAATCCTCTGCCAGTGCTTGACCTTTGTGGCAATTCCCACAGCAACGCTGCATGACACCATGTTTACCTTTTCTCCGGCAACCTGATTTTTTATTTTTCCGGCAATTTCCTCCGCCTCTTCCCTGGAAGTCCTGGGCAGCAAAACCGTAAATTCATCACCGCCTATGCGGGCGGCAACATCACCTTCCCTGCAGTTCTTTTTTAAGACCTGGGAAACTTTAATGATGAATTCATCCCCGGACGTATGCCCAAAGGTATCATTGATGAGCTTTAAGCCGTTTAAATCAAGAAAAATCAGGGAAACCGGATGGTTTTGCTGGGCATCCGCCTCTTTTATCTCCTGCTCAAAGCATCTTCGGTTTACCAGTCCGGTAAGAGGATCATGATAGCTTAAAAAGCGGATCTTTTCCTCCCCCTTCTTTCTTTCGGTAATATCGGAAAAGGTGATGACATATCCAACATGCTTCTCCTCTTTTAATTGGGGCAGGGCCCGGTACTCCGCGTAAAAACAGATACCGTCAGCCCGTTTGATCACACCGGTCTTTTCCCCGCCCTCTTGTTCCGGAAAAAGAAAATCCGTAAAAAACTGCCTTCCCTTTGAATTGTCCTGTTCTTCCTGCCCGCTGCAGCATAAAACAGACCACATGTCAACTCCCAGCAAATCCTCTGGCTTTGAATATCCAAGAAGATGAAGGCAGCTTTTGTTGCAGAATGTGCATCTTCCGTCTAAGTCCGTACCAAATATGGCTTCCGCCGTGGTATCCAGTATCAGATGAAGCTGGGACTGATTCTCCTTTAATACCTCATTTGCCTTGTTTAATTCCCTGGTCCTCATTTCAACAATGTATTCCAGATGCTTGACAATATCAAGCAGGTTATCTGCCATCCGGTTAAATACTCTGGATATCCTTCCGATTTCATCATTTCTTGCAATTTCCACCCTTTGCTCTAAGTTTCCGGCAGAGATTTCCTCAGCAACCGTAAGCAAGCCATTGATCGGCTTATAGAGTCTTCGGATAATCAGGGAAAAGATCCCTATGGAAAGAATGCCGGCAATCACCGCCAGTTCTGCAGAAACCCCAATATTCCGGTTTAATTCCGCTGCCAAAAGGCTTCCCGGGATGGCGGAAATAATGATCCAGTTAAGGCCTGTTTTCTGGTATTCCTGTATGTCAGCATACCAGTCCACATCTCCGATCTTTAAAGAGAATTTTTCCTTTTGGGATTTAAGATACTGTTCATAACTGTTCTTTGCAGCAGGAAGAGAAAGGTGATTGACGGTGTTTCTTATAAGTGACCCATCGGAAGCTATGTAGTAATTATTCTCCCCCATGGAATTTGCAATCAAATACCGGGTATCTTCCTCTATAACAGCCACATAACCGCTCTCACCGGCTGCCTCGCTTTTTAAATAATTGCCGATGTCAGAAAGAAGCATATGAGCCCCTAAAATGCCCATAAGCTTTCCTTCCTTATCATATACAGGACACGAAACAGATACTGCCAGGTCATCCACGTGAAAATCTTTATATACAGAGGAAAAGGCGGGTCCCCCCTCCTTTTCGGCCGCCCGATACCATTCCTGCATCCTGGGATCAAGGGCACCTGCACTTCGCATAAATTCACCTGCCGTCAAATCTTCATTTACGGAATAATACCAGCATTCTCCCCCGGTTTCCTTATTGTTCTTTATGAGTTCAAATTCACCCTTTTTATTTTTAAGGGCAGCATAATATTCTCCATCAATTGATGCGTAAGAGAAACTGTAAATCTCTTTCCCATAAGATTTTAAAATGCCAAGAAAAAAAGAGTTGCGGCTCTTTTCATCAAAAAAGTCAATGGTTTCATTTTCAATCAGCTTTTTTCCTATTTCATTTGCCGTAACCGGAACCCTGAAAAATGAATTCACCTTTTCCATCACATCCTGGTTCATCTTTTCAGACATTCCGGCAGTTTCTCTGGTTATGGAAGACTGCCAATTGTTTAACACAAGTTTTTCAATACCCACAAGGGATAAAAGGAACAGACAGATAAATGTGACTATGGTCACATTTTGAATCGACATGCATTTTCGTGGTCTTCGTAATCTCATCTTCCTGATCGCTTTGGTTAAACATACCCTTTCCTGCATGGCTCATTCCCCATATTACAGACTGGCCCCGCATAAATTAAGTATAACTATTTCTTTTATAAAGTTCAACCACAAAAATTTCAGTAAAATAAAATAATCCAAATCCATTGTAATTCATTACAACAGGATTTGGATTATTCCACTCAGTTAATTAATATGTAAATAACTGTACCCAGTACTGAGTTCCGGAACTATTCTGAGTATTACCTACTCCGATATGTGTATAGCTTTTATTCATAATGTTTGCACGGTGGCCCGCACTGTTCATCCAGGCGTTTACAACATCTTGAGGAGTCTTCTGTCCCCATGCAATATTCTCGCCTGCACCGCGATAGTCCACGCCCTGCTCCTTTAAAGCAGTTGAAAATGAACTGCCATTTGGACGTACATGATCAAAACTTGTTTGGATTTCATTGGCTCTTACTGTTGCAGCCTTCTCCACTTTAGGATCAATGGTAAGAGGGGAAAGTCCTTCTTTTGCTCTTTCAGCATTTACAAGGTCCACTACCTGCTGGGTATAAGACTTGTTGGAGGTATTTCCGGTGGAATCATCCGGTGTATTTGTGTCATTGCCGTTGTTGCCGGTATTTCCATTGTTTCCGGTATCTCCAGTGTTTCCGGTATTTCCAGTGTTTCCGGTATTTCCAGTGTTTCCAGTATCTCCAGTATTTCCGGTATTGCCGCTATTTCCATTATTGCAGGTTTTACCATTATTGCTGCCATTGATAACTTTAGACCAGTTGGCGCTGTTTCCGTCAATTCCGAACTGCTTTAATTTAGCTTTTAAATCATCCAAATTGCAGTTGCTGCTCACTGTCACAACATTTCTTCCATTGTTACATTGACTGTAAGGTCTGGCCACTGCTGCATTCGCTGTCAATGGTATCATACTCGTTAAAGTAAGTGTAATCATTCCAAGTGCCGTTAGTTTTCTCAATTCATTTGCCTCCTTTGAAATTGTTACATTTATGTTACATTTATGTTACAAACATATGATAACACTCCTGTTTCCATTTTTCCAGTGGAAATAATTGGGAATTCTTCATACGGCCCTTTCCATTTTTGGAATTATATGATGTAATCGTCCCTATAATTACCCTGGCAAACCAAATCAGCTATGGTTATTCCGTCAAAATAATCGTTGATCAGCTTATTTAATCCTTCCCACATGGAAAGTGTCTGGCAATGAGAAGACCTTCCGCATTCATTGGTCTCCCCTTCCAGGCAGGAAACCGGAGCAAGAGATCCTTCCGTAAGCCTTAAAATGCTGCCAACGGTATAATCCTCCGGCTTCCTGGCCAATTTATAGCCGCCCCCCTTTCCCCTCAGGGAAATGAGCAGACCTGTCTTACTTAAAACCGAAACAATGGATTCTAAATATTTTTCCGATATTTCCTGCCTCTTTGCAATATCCATGAGAGGAACGTATTCCCCATGATTATGCTCCGCCAAGTCTATCATGAGCCTGACCGCATAGCGGCCTTTTGTTGAAATTTTCATAAGACACAGCCTCCAGATCCGTTATTATGTGTCCAGATCATAACCGTCAAGGAAATGATGGGTTGTTCCGTTTTCCTTATAAGCGATTATGGTATTTAAATTCACATTTTCCACGCTCTTAAAAATATTGCTTTCAATATAGGGGTTGATCTCCTTTAACTCCCTGATCAGGTTCTTTATCTCCACCCGCTTTGATCCTGTGCTGCCGTCGGTCCTGCAGGTTGTGCAGGTATCGGTAAACCGGCAGGCACACTGGATGAAGTGCAAACCGTTGTAATCCCTCCAGCCTTTAATGTCATCTTCCCGTATGAGATACATGGGGCGGATGAGTTCCATGCCTTCAAAATTGGTGCTGTGCAGTTTCGGCATCATGGTCTGTATCTGGGCGCCGTACATCATCCCCATTAAAATTGTTTCAATGACATCATCATAATGATGTCCAAGGGCAATCTTATTACATCCCAGCTCTTTTGCCTTGTTGTACAAATATCCCCGCCTCATTCTGGCGCACAAATAGCACGGAGACTTTTCCACGTCATAGACCGCATCAAAAATCTGGGTCTCAAATACTGTGATGGGAATATTTAAAAGCCTTGCATTATTTTCAATCACCTGCCGGTTGGTTTCGTTATAGCCCGGGTCCATGACAAGAAAAACCAGCTCAAAAGGAAATTTATTGTGCCGCCTTAACTCCTGAAACAGCTTTGCCATGAGCATGGAATCCTTGCCCCCTGAAATACAGACAGCAATCCTGTCGTTTTCCTTTACCAGCTCATACTCATTGATGGCCTTGGCAAACCGGCTGAACAGCTCCTTATGGAATTTCTTCCGGATGCTCTTTTCTATGTTTTCCAGACGGTCGTCACCCTTGTCCTCTTTTTCCATGGCACGAAGCAGCCATTCCCCATAACCGCCCCGGAGATTGTATGCTTCATATCCCTGTTCCGCCAGACACTTTGCCGCTTCTTCACTGATGATCCCCTTTAAACAATACAGGATGATCTTCTTATCCTTAGGAAGGGGGCTGTCCCCGTTTAACAATGCTTCTTTCTCTATATTTACTGCTCCCGGTATGAATCCATGGTTGTACGCCCTCTCCTCCCTGACATCCACAAGCAAGTATTCCTCCGGGCTCATCTGCTTCATCTGTTCCAGGGAAATATCCTGCTCACAGTCCATGCCGTCATCAAACATATGATCACCTCCTAATCCATTCATTTCCCTTATTCCTTCCATGCCAGGTCCTTGATCACTTCTCCGGCTATAATAAGCCCTGCCACAGAAGGAACAAAAGCCACGCTGCCTGGAATATCTCTTCGTTCCGTGCACTTATGCTTGGCTCCCGGCGGACAGATGCAGTTTGTCCTGCAGCTGATGGACATGTCTTCCAAAGGCCTTGTGGGCTTTTCTGTGGAGTAGACCACTTTAAGCTTTTTTACGCCCCTTTTCTTTAACTCCCTGCGCATGACCTTTGCAAGAGGACACATGGTCGTCTTATAAATATCCGCCACTAAAAATTTTGTAGGATCCAGCTTATTTCCTGCGCCCATGCAGCTGATGACAGGCACACCTGCCTCTTTTGCCCGCATGATCAGTTCAAGCTTTGCGGTTACGGTATCCACCGCGTCCACCACATAATCATATTCTTTAAAATCAAAATCATCCGCGTTTTCCGGCAAGTAGAAGCACTGGTGCATTTCCACTTTTGCATCGGGATTGATTTCCAATATTCTGTCCTTCATCACTTCCACTTTATATTTGCCTACGGTTTTCCTGGTAGCTATGAGCTGCCTGTTTAAATTGGTAAGACAAACTTTATCATCATCAACTAGCACAAAGGAACGGACTCCGCTTCTTACCAGGGCTTCTACCACATATCCGCCCACACCGCCGATGCCAAATACTGCAACCTTTGCATCCATTAATTTTTCCATGGCACCTTCACCCAATAATAACTGGGTTCTTGAAAACTGGTTTAACAATCGATTCTACCTCTTTCTTTAATTTTCTATCTATTTAGTAGGAATAAAAAATGCACTTCAAATTATTATACTTCCAAATGTTTATTTGAGCAATAAATTTTTATATTATCATGAAGGAGCCGGGCAGCAGCTGAATATAATCAGCGGCTGCCCGGCTCCTTTTTGCACCTTTAAATTCCATTCTATTCCGGATTTACCAGAAGGGAAAATTAAAACCTCTCTCTTTTAAAGAATAAAATTAAAAATTATCATCCATTTTTATCCGGTGACGGATCAAACGATTCCGATGTTCCCGCATCTCCCGAATATTTGTCTGGTCATCAATGAGTTTCCCAATTTCAGCTACTGCCGTCGGTATTAAGGAAAGACCAATTGCAAGCAGCCAGTGATACGTGCCTATGGCAGTTAAACCAAAGATTTTTCCAATGGGAGGGAATGCCACAAGGAGACTGAATACTCCAATCATGGCTACGGTACTGTATAATACCGGCGGATTATCCATAATTGCCCGCTTGAAAATGGACTTTCTGCTGCGGACTGTAAATAAATGAAGGATAGAGGTCCAGCCCAAAACCAGAAAGGCAACGGTCTGCCCGATTACAGGAGAGGGGTCCGCCATTCCCGGCAAAGCCTTAAACGTACCGATGTAATATCCAATCAGAACCACAACCGAACATGCAATGGTCTGCTGTATAATTACAGTAAGGAGACCTCCGCTTAAAAAGCCTTCCTCTCTGCGGATTGGCTCCCGGTTCATAAGACGCGGATCAGAAGTTTCCCGGGATAAACAAAGTCCGGGAATACCGTCACCCAGCACATTGACAAGCAGCAGCATAATAGGTGTTACAGGGATACCCCAGCCTCTTAACTGGGCAACCAGCATAATGACAATTTCCGAAATATTACATACCAGAAGAAAGTAAATGGTCTTTCTGATATTTGAATAAACATTTCTTCCTTCTGTGATCGCATCAATAATTGTAGCAAAGTTGTCATCTGTTAAAATCATATCAGAAGCACTTTTTGCCACCTCTGTTCCGCTTTGCCCCATAGAGATTCCCACGTCTGCCGCCTTCAATGCCGGTGTATCATTGACACCGTCTCCGGTCATGGAAACAACCTCTCCGTTTTCCTGCCATGCTTCAACAATGCGGATCTTATCCTCAGGAGAAACCCGGGCATAAACAGAGTAATGGGAGATATTCCTGCAAAGCTCTTCATCAGACATATCTTTTAGCTGCTGTCCGGTAAGAACCTTTTCATTTTCACCGAGAATACCAATATTTTTCGCAATCGCACTTGCTGTTGCCGCATGGTCACCGGTAATCATAATGGTACGGATTCCTGCCATCTTTGCCTTTTCTACCGCCTGGGCAGCTTCCGGACGGGCCGGGTCAATTAAGCCGATAAGCCCGCATAATTCCAGATCCCGTTCAATTTCCTCCGGCTTTTCCATGGAAGGAAACTCATTGGTATGCCGGATTCCAAGGGCAAGGACACGAAGTGCTTCTCCGGCAAAAAGCTTATGAACGCTGTCAACCTCTTTTTTTGTTTCCTCATCAAATGCCTTGAGAGGCAGCCGGTCAAGAGCACCTTTCGTAAGAATTAAATATTCTCCTGAGGAAGCCTCCAAAACAATGGTCATCATCTTACGTTCTGAGGAAAAAGGGATTTCGCCTGCAATGCGGTATTGTTGGGAAATACGTTCTTGGGATAAGCCCTTTTCATACAGAAGGCGCAGGATGGCTTTCTCCGTAGGATTTCCAATGATGGTTAAGGTACCAGCCTCCTCTTCCTGGACAGATGCGTTGCTTGCCAGGGCAAACAGAGTCAGAAGCTCTGTCTGATCCCCTGCAAATTCATCTCCGGCCTTAAAAGGCTCATCTCCGGGAATCCAAAGCTTTTCAATGGCCATCTGGTTCTGCGTCAGTGTTCCGGTCTTATCTGAGCAGATAACCGAAGTATTTCCAAGGGTCTCCACTGCAGACAGCTTACGGATCAGGGCATTTCTATTTACCATATTTTTAACACCCTGGGAAAGGGATAAGGTTACAATCAGATTTAAGGTTTCCGGTACGGCTGCTACAGCCAGGGTGGCAGCAAGCATAACCATTGACCAAAAAGACTCGCCCTGCAAAAGACCGATGGCAAAGAGCAATACGGCTGCTATGACAGCCACCATGCTGATGGACTTTGCAATGCGCTCCAGACGTTGCTGTAACGGTGTTTTTATTTTCTGTGAGTTGTTTAAGTATCCTGCGATTTTCCCCATTTCTGTCTGCATTCCGGTAGCAGTAACAACAGCTGCTCCATGTCCGGAGGTTACGTGGCAGCTGGAGAATACCATGTTAAGCTGATCCCCCAGGGGAACACTTCCCTGGAGCAGAATATTTGCATCTTTTTCCGATGGCTCACTCTCTCCTGTAAGCGCCGACTCATCCACCTGCAAATTGGTGCTGGAAATCAATCGTGCGTCAGCAGGAACAATGCTTCCTAAGTGAAGAAGAATGATATCACCCGGAACCAATTCACTGGTATCCATCTCCTTTTGGATGCCCTCCCGCAGAACAATACAGTTGGGGGAGTTTAGGCTTGACAATGCCTCCAGGGCTTTTTCAGCGCCATGCTCCTGGGTAATTGCCAGTATTAGATTTAAGATTACAATGGATACGATTACAACCGGCTCTATAAAGCCATGGCCTTCCCGCAATGCCATTCCCAAGGACAGCAAAGCAGCCAAAAGCAGGATTATAGTTGAAATATCTTTAAGCTGGTGGAGGATTTCTTTCACAAGGCTGGTTTTTTCCTGACTTGCAAACTCATTTTTCCCATATCTGCCTTGTCGGTTTACCACCTCTTGCTCTGTTAATCCAGTATTTTCGTTTGTGTCAAAATTCTCAATTGTCTCAGCTGTGCCCGCCATATACCAATTTTCCATTTCATCATCCTCCTTTCAATTAATTTTTTTCATTCACTGGTTCCTTTAGCTTCTCTTCCAGAAGCTTTTCCAGTCTCCGCTCCATGGTTTCTGCGCAGCGGTCCACCTCCTGGGTGATCTGCTTGACGGACTGGAATGCGGCATCATAAACGACCCTTGGCTTATCATGAATCACCTGCCTGATACGCTCTTCCGGGACCGACAGCTCCTTCAGCTCCTTAACCGGGACTGCAATGTCGCTCTTTAAATTTTCATACCCGTATAAGATCCTGCGAACCTGTACACAGAATAGATTTATCACCTGTACAATCTCATCAGTCATATCCAGCTCTACGGACTTTTCCAGGGTCTCAATCAGAGAAGAGGTCATCTCCTGTACCTCCGGCTGGGGAAGCTTCTCCATAATACGGTAAAGAGTTTCGGATCTTTTTAAAGAAACAATTTCATCCTGCTTGTAACGATACTCAGTCGCTCCCATTAAAAATCCCACAGTCACTCCGAAGTAGTCTGCCAAATGTCCGGTAAAATCAATATCCGGCGCCCGCTTCTCATTTTCATAGTTGTTGACCGTCATTCTGCTGACCCCAAGATCCGCTGCAAGCTTCTCCTGGCTCAAATGCCTCTCCTCACGAAGAGCTCTAATGCGTTTTCCTATCATTATTACCACACCTTTCTAAAAAAGTATAAAAAAAAATGATAACAATGTAAAGCCATTTTACAAAATGATAACTAATATTAGCAAATCTTTATGCTTTCTTTATACGTGAGAATTTAAAAATAGCCTGCCCATTTTTACGGTTTTATATAGAAAAAAAGACTGTAACACGAAGCAATCCGTGTACAGTCTCCAGCTTTCCTGTAACAGAAGGGACGGCCTATTTCCCCTTTAAGCCGTCCCTTCATTGTTACCTTGTTTTTTCGCGGATCCAGGATTCGTACTTATCCTGCACGCCCTGATCCTTTGCCTGTCTTTCAAATGATTCCGTTTCATCATCCACGGCTTTCAGCTTATCTTCTGCCAGCGCCCGTACTGCAAATGAATAGGCGGCCTCATCTTCTTTTTCAATATGGCGCTTTAATAAGGCGCCATAGCCAACCGCATTGGAGATAATATCCAGCTTTGGCTCTGTTCCAGGATTTTTCTCATATTCATCAATGGCTTTTTCCAGCTCAGAAAGGTATAATCTTCCCAGATCGTGTTCCACAAGCATGCCATTCCTGATAAGCTTTTCCGCAACAGGCCCCATATTTTCCATCATAATCCGGAACAGGATCTTTTCTTCCTTTCCGTGATGATGCTTATCCGCGTAATTTCTTGCAAATTCAAGGCATTCCCGCAGCAGTGGGGCATCCACTGGTTTCCCTTCCAGAATATCGGAGCTGATGCTTCTTAAAAAGCCGGTAAAAACCAGAATGTTTTCATGCTCTTTCATTAAAATATCGATTCCGTACATTAGCGCCTCCTCAATTCGTATACCTGGTCCTCAATCTGATGAAATTCTATATCAGAATCCTCAAACATTCCTTTTATCAGAGATTCTCTTAAGGCATAATAATGTGCTGCATTTCCATGGATCATGTTCCAATAAGCCCCATGAATATCCTGGGTCTGTCTCCATACCAGTTTGTCTTCCGTTTCTTTAACCAGCTCGTTCACTCTGTCACAGGGCATGCCGTTAAGCAGGGTGCTTTCCAGATAATCATAGCCTTTGCGGACCCCGATATTTTTATCCGCGGAATTTCTTTTTCCAAATTCCAGGACAGCATCAGTGATATGAGACAATCTTTCCTGATCCGGTTCTGTCAGCTCGGTGACAACATAAGCCAGTCTGTTTTCCACCAGGCTCACCTTTTCCTGCAGCCAGCCATGGATATTTCCCGTATCAATCATATCCTCTAAATTTCCTTTTTCAAGAACTCCGTATCTGCTGTCAGTTCTGGTTCTTAAGTCTTTGCTGTAGCCATTTGCTTCAGCAAAATCTAAAATTGCGTCAGTCATTCCATCCTGAAATTTTATTTTGTTGAATAACCAAATGTGGATTGGTCCTAAAAAGGCACTCATTTTACACCTCTTTCCTTTACTGGTTCAGCTTGTCCAGCACTGAGTCTGTATCAAGCCCGTGAACCATACATGCATCCTCTAAGGATTCCATCTGGGATGACGGACATCCCAGACAGTGCATGCCGCAGCTCATTAAAATCTCCGCTGCCTTTGGATTGCTTCTTAAAATTTCTCCGATATACATTTCTTTCGTTATCATATGATTTTCCTCCTGATTTATCATTTATTATTTATTATTATCCAAGAATTTTCTTTAAATCCTCTTCCGGTGTGCTGATCGGTGATATTCCATAGTTTTCAACAAGGAAATTTAATACATTCGGTGATAAGAACGCAGGCAAGGATGGCCCTAAGTAAATGTTCTTGATTCCAAGGTGCAGCAGGGTAAGGAGAATGCATACTGCTTTCTGCTCATACCAGGATAATACCATGGACAATGGAAGCTCATTCACCCCGCATCCAAAGGCTTCTGCCAGAGCCACCGCTACCTTGATGGCACTGAATGCATCATTACACTGTCCCATATCCATGATTCTTGGAAGCCCTCCAATGGTTCCAAGGTCAAGGTCATTGAAACGGAACTTTCCGCAGGCCAGAGTTAAGATGATGGAATCCTCAGGGCTTTGCTTTACAAATTCAGTATAATAATTTCTTCCTGTCTTGGCACCGTCACAGCCGCCTACTAAGAAGAAGTGGCTGATGGCTCCCTGTTTTACTGCATCAATGACCTGATCCGCAACTCCCAATACGGTTCCATGGGAAAATCCTGTCATAACTTCCTTGCCGCCGTTAATTCCTGTCATTTCCCGGTCTTCCTCATATCCGCCAAGCTCCAGTGCCTTTTCAATGACAGGGGTAAAGTCTTTGTCATCTCCTATGTGAACCATCTCCGGATAGGAAACCACTTCTGTGGTAAATACACGGTCAGCATAGCTTTTCTTCACAGGCATAAGGCAGTTTGTGGTGAAGAGGATAGGAGCCGGAAGTTCATCAAATTCTTTTTGCTGGTTCTGCCAGGCGGTTCCGAAATTCCCTTTTAAATGAGGATATTTCTTTAATTCCGGATAGCCATGGGCAGGAAGCATTTCTCCATGGGTGTAGATATTGATTCCCTTATCCTTTGTCTGCTCAAGGAGCTGCTTTAAATCATATAAATCATGTCCCGTGATGACGATAAACGGGCCTTTTTCAATGGTAAGAGGCACACTGGTGGGCTTTGGAGTTCCAAATGCAGTAGTATTTGCTTTATCCAGCAGTTCCATGCATTTTAAATTGATTTCTCCTACTTCAAGGACAATCGGAAGCAGCTGCTCCATGGATAAGTCATAGCTGATGACTGAAAGCGCCTTATAGAAGAAATCATTGACATCCTCGTCTTCATATCCAAGGACCATGGCATGATAAGCATAAGCCGCAACGCCCCTCAGTCCGAATAAAATCAGGGACTTTAAGGAACGGATGTCCTCGTCTGTATCCCAGATTTCCTTCATATCATAATCAGAAGTATTTCCGCACACAGAAGTGCACTTGCTGCAATCCGGCACGATTTTTTCCTTTTCTTCCCGTACCCTTGCGATCATTTCTATTAAAACTTCATCATTGAAATTTACGTTTGTAATGGTGGTAAACAGCCCTTCCACAAGAATTCTCGTAGTAGTCTCCAAACGGGTATTATTGCCGCAGGCTTTTGCCAGGCCAATCAGAGCGCCTGTCAGTTCATCCTGTAAATTCGCAGTGCTGGCGGATTTGCCGCACACTCCTGCGCTGCCGGTACAGCCGCTGCAGCCTGCCGTCTGCTCACACTGAAAACAAAACATCTTACTATCCATATCTTTATCCAACCTTTCTATTCCGTCATTCTCATTCCAACTGGTTAAAATACTACAACCAAAGCCATCTTAAACCGTTCTTCCCCATAAACCGCATGAGGCTTTTTAGCAGGCATAATAAGGGTCTCTCCTGCATTTAAGAGATATTCCTTGCCGTCTACCGTGAATTTTCCGGTTCCTTCCAAAACAGTCACCATGGCATCCCCGTTGGATTCATGGGTACTGATCTCTTCCCCTTTATCAAAGGCAAACAATGTAATGCTAAGAGCTTCATTCTGGGCAAGGGTCTTGCTGACGATCTGGCCTTCCTGTGCGTGAACCAGATCCGATAACACTACGATTTCTTCATGGTTTATATTTTTAATGAGTTTTTCCGACATTTGTCTTCCTCCTTGTTTTTCTCTTGCTTTTATAAGCAGATTATAATATAATAATCCCATCATTTCTGTTGTAATTACAACATTATAAAAATAATTTAAAAGGAGAGAGGAAATGGAGGAATATCTGCCTATATTAAAAAAATCAAACCTGTTTTACGGGGTCAGCTCAGAAGAGATAAGCGCCATGTTAAAATGCTTATCAGCGCGGCTTAAGCATTTTAAAAAAGAAGAATTCATAATAAGAAGCGGGGACTGCATTCGTTCCGTTGGAATGATGCTCTCAGGGACTGCTCTCATCATCCAGGAAGATTTCTGGGGCAAACGGACCATTATTTCCGAGGTTCTGCCAGGGAACATTTTCGCAGAAACCTATGCCTGCATCCCCTCCATTCCCATTGAAATGAGCGTTATTTCCGACTCTGAATGCGATGTGCTGTTTTTGGATTTTAACAAGATACTGAACGTGTGTACCTCAGCCTGTAACTTCCACACCCGGCTGCTGCAGAATTTTTTATCCGCCATTGCCAGGAAGAATCTGGTTCTCACAAAAAAAATGCAGCACATGTCCAAAAAGACCATCAGGGAAAAACTCCTCTCCTATCTTTCCGCCGAATCCTTAAAAAGCAATTCCTCCACCTTTGACATTCCATTTAACAGACAGCAGCTGGCGGATTACCTGTCCATTGACCGCAGTGCCTTATCCAATGAAATGAGCAAATTACAGGACGAGGGAATCTTAACCTATAAGAAGAACCGGTTCACCTTAAAGGAAGATTTTCATGAGGGATAACTTGCAGAACGTAGCTTTCCATAAATAAAAAACGGAATCCGGCATGATCATCTGCCGGACTCCTCTGTTGTATTTATATTATGTTCCCATCCACGGAGATGGTAACCACCTCACATGGAACTTCTTTTCCGCTGTCTTCAAGAGCTTTCAAAGCCGCATACTCCAGGCCGCCGCAGCAAGGCACCTCCATCCGGACCACCGTAACGCTTTGAATGGCATTGCTCCTTATGATCTCTGTCAGCTTTTCGCTGTAATCCACCTGATCCAGCTTGGGACATCCCACAAGAACAATTTTTCCCTGCAGAAATTTTTGATGGAAATCTCCGTAGGCATAGGCGCTGCAATCCGCTGCAATCAATAAATCTGCCTGGTCAAAATAAGGCGCTTTCACAGGAACCAGCTTGATCTGCACCGGCCACTGTCTTAACTGGGACTGAATGGGAGCCTCATCCGTTTTTTTCATCTTTGCGGCGCGTTCAATCTCCATGGCCCGGCTTCCCGGACATCCGCCAAAAGCTGTGCGCTCTTTTGCACCGGCTGTTTTCTTATTCTGCTCCACTGCCTCTTCATCATAGGCAGCTGCTTCCCTCTCCACGAATGTGATAGCTCCCGTAGGACATGTGGGAAGGCAATCCCCTAATCCATCGCAGAAGTCATCCTTAAGAAGCTCCGCTTTTCCATTGACCATTCCAATGGCTCCCTCATGACATGCTGCCGCACAAAGACCACATCCATTACATTTATCTTTATCTATCTGAATAATTCTACGCACCATTTATATGAACCTCCTCTTATTTGCTTTCTGAAGTTATCATACTATGAGCCTGAAATTCTGTCCGTTGTAATTACAACAAAATTTTTTAAATATGTTTACCTCTTTACTTTTCACACATACTACCTTTCATAAGGAGGTATTCCATGTTTCCAGATAAAATTTATTACG
This sequence comes from Lachnospiraceae bacterium, assembly GCA_902363835.1. Taxonomy (GTDB): domain Bacteria; phylum Bacillota; class Clostridia; order Lachnospirales; family Lachnospiraceae; genus Lacrimispora. The sequence goes on along the minus strand of CABJBM010000010.1, from coordinate 147,859 downwards.
AACCTGAATCCCTTGAATATGAGCTGGGACGTTATTTAAAAGAAAAATACAGCAGCCTTTCATGGATTCCCATCACCAGCCACAACAAAATAGACGAACTGCGCACCCGCCCCAACAAGGATTTTTCCGCCATGAAGCGGCATCTCATTATTGGCATACGCAAAACCCACAACTATGTTCCAAATCACAAGGTATCGGATTTTCTTGTTCCTTATACTTCATCCGGCTGCACAGCCATGTGCCACTACTGCTATCTGGTATGCAACTACAACAAATGCGCTTATTTACGCCTGTTTGTAAACCGGGAGCAAATGCTGAAAAAGATCATGGACCACGGAGCCCGTTATGAAAAAGATTTTACCTATGAGATCGGAAGCAACAGCGACCTTGTTCTTGAAAATACCATAACAGGAAACCTGGCCTGGACCATTGAGAATTTCAGCAGGAGCAACTATGGATTTCTCACATTTCCCACAAAATTCAATCAGGTAGAGCCTCTTCTTAACATCAATCACGGCGGCCGGGTCATCATGCGGATGAGTGTTAACCCCCAGTCCATTATCACCCGGTTTGAACCGGGCACCTCCAGCCTGAATGCCAGAATTTCCGCCTTAAACAGAATGTGTGACGCCGGATACCGGACAGGACTTTTAATCGCTCCCATCATCCTTACGGAAGACTGGAAAAACCTGTATTCCCAGTTAATTACCACTCTTTCAGAACAGCTTTCCCTAAAGGTGAAGGAGCAGACTCCCATTGAAATCATTTTCATGACCTACAGCTTCGTTCAAAACGCCATTAACACGGAAGCCTTTCCCCAGGCGGACCGGCTTTATGACAAAGAGCTCATGACAGGGCGTGGAAAAGGGAAATACTGTTACAAGGATGACTTAAGAAGAGACGGAGAACTGTTTTTAAGGCAGCAGATCCAAGAAAAGCTGAAAGAAATGACCATTTTATATGTAGTATAAGAAAAACAGCGCATTTCCCGGACTGAAGCCGCCGGGCCAGCCCCTCCATATTCTTTTAACATTTTTTCTGTTCTTGCAGCACCTCCCTGACAGGGAAACAGGACAGCTGATCTGCATAAGAACTTTGGAAAGCTGATGCCGGCAGCTTCCCCTTCCGTACTTTTTACCTGCCTAATATTCATAATTGCGGCAACTTTTTATAAAATAATGACACTATACTATTATTTTTTGTAACTTCATGTCGAATATATAAACTGTATCAAATGGTATAAGAATGGCATAAACCAGTCTAAAAAAAAGAAAGGAGGTTCCTGCCTTTTACCAGCATAAGACCTTACTGCATGCCATGCAGTATATTTTTTCCCTTATGGACTGGTAATGTTTTCCATGCTCTGCATTGGGGGGCAATCGTTTTACTGATCACTTACAAAGGGAGTATAATACAATATGAAGAACGTGAAAAAGCTGAAGCTCAATCATTTAAAGCTTGCTGCAAAGACTTCCATTACTACGGGAATCATTCTGGCAGCAAGTTTGACATTGCTGATAACCATCTCTGCAATACAGGCAAGCAAAGCAGTTTCAAAAGCAATTAACGGGGAGTTTTCCGGAATATCCGCCCAGAACGGCCTTATGGTACAGGCAATAATCAATGACGCTTCCGGAACTGCCCAAAATTTACAGGATTACTTAAACCGTGCATATAACGACAAAGAAGCCATAAGCGACTGGAAAAACATGGACCGAAAGAGCAGGTTATACAATGTTGAATTAAAAGAAGCCAATTATGCAATTGAAAACTATATCTTAAATTCTGCCTGGTCAACCGTTAACAACAATCCGGATATCTATGGGATCGGAGCATTTTTTGAGCCTGACCAATTTGATCCTGCAGTCAAAGATTATTCCCTCTATGTGGACAAGGAAAGCGCCAAGAACAAGACCGTTCAATCCCTTGGTGCATACAGCGAATATTCCTCACAGGATTATTATCGTGTTGCCAAGGAAACAAAGACTTCCTATATCACTGATCCTTATACATACGACGGCATTATGATGAGCACCATTGCCTTCCCCATTATGAAGGGGGACCAGGTAATCGGAGTGATTCTGGCTGATATCAATGTTTCAAACTTTTCCAAGATAAAAACTTCGGACCCAAAATATCCTACCATGTATGTTAATATCTGTACGGAAGGAAACATCATCGCTTTTGACAGCCAATCCGGCGATTACATCGGGAAAGGCATAAAAGAGCTGATCCCTGCTTCAGAGTATGAAAAAATCACAGCCTTACAGCAGACAAAAACCAATTTCCATATTGACATCAAAAGATCCAATGGCACCATGGAATCCAGATATTATTACCCCATCACCTGCGGATCACAAACCTGGTGGGCATCCAGCTGTCTGGAAAAGAAGGATCTGGCAAAGGATGTGACGGATATCATCACATTAATGATCCTTTTAGCCGTCCTTGCCCTGGTCTTTATCAATATAGTTATCATGATCTTTTTAAGAAAGACCCTTCGTCCAATTGACGGCGTGGTTTCCGCTGCTGCCAGCATTGCATCAGGTGACTTGGATATCCGGATGGAGGTCACGTCCGGGGATGAAATCGGAATCCTTTCAAGAACCTTTATGGATATGGCTGATAACTTAAATTTTATCATTCAGGATATCAGTGATGTTCTGGAAGAAATGAGCAGGGGCAATCTTAAAGCTGCCACCCAAAATGAAGAAAAGTACACCGGAGCATACCGGTATATCCTGGAGGCCATGAAAAATATCCGTCTCACCTTAAGCAATGCTCTTTCAGAGATTGACCGGGCTTCGGAGCAGGTTTCCAACGGTGCCTCACAGATATCCGATGCTTCCCAGACCCTCAGCCAGGGGGCTGCTGAGCAGGCCTCTTCCATTGAGGAGCTGTCCGCAGCAATTACCGAGGTTTCAGAGCGGGTGAAGGAAAACGCGGCCAATGCCCTGGAAGCCAATTCCCTGTCTCAGGAAGCATGTGAAAACATGCTGGCAGGGGATCAGAAAATGCGGGACATGATCCTTGCAATGAATGAGATCGCAAATACCTCAGGCGAAATAAGCAAGATCATTAAGACCATAGACGACATTGCATTCCAGACCAATATCCTGGCCTTAAATGCGGCTGTAGAAGCCGCAAGAGCCGGTTCCGCAGGAAAAGGATTCGCTGTGGTGGCTGATGAAGTCCGCAACCTGGCAGGCAAGTCTGCACAAGCCGCCCAAAATACCACCGTCCTCATTGAAAACGCTATTTCAGCCATTGGAAAGGGAACTAAAATTGCAGGGGAAACAGCAGACGCCCTGCGGCTTGTGGTGGAGAAATCAAATATTTCTTCCGTCAGGGTGGCAGAAATCGCAGAAGCCTCTGCCGCTCAGTCCGATGCCTTAACCCAGATCACCAGCGGCATTGAACAGATATCCGCCGTTGTACAGACCACCTCCGCAACGTCGGAAGAAGGTGCGGCCACCTCTGAAGAGCTGTCTGCCCAGGCTTTTCATTTAAAATCCCTGGTGGGAAAATTTCAGCTGACGGATACTCCTTCCCCGGACAGCCAGCCTTTGGAGGAATATGAGGCTCCGGTTGTGGAGGAAGTTTATGACAAATATTAGTGGTTTTAAATGTACAGTCTCCTGATAAACAGCCAAAAATGCTGCGGGTTTAAACTCCCGCAGCATTTTCCTGTACTCCCATGCCTGTTTTAATAAAACGGAACATCCGAAGCGCTCCGCCATAATACAAATCTTCGGCATTTTCCAGGGCCTTATCCAGCTCCATGACCCCATTGACCGTTGTCATAATGGAGCAGATCCCAAAGTCACAGATCTTCTCCGCTCCTTCTCCCATAGCGCCTACCAGGGCAACAGCCGGAATGTTCTTTCTCTTGCATCTCATTCCAATGCCCTGCATCACCTTTCCAAAACAGGACTGCCAGTCTGTCCGTCCTTCTCCTGTCACCACCAGGGACACATCCTCCAAACGGGAATCAAAATCGATTAAATCCAGGACCGTTTCGATCCCTGACTTTAACTCCGCGTGAAGAAATACCAGGAGAGCCGCCCCCAGTCCTCCTGCCGCCCCGGAACCAGGCATTTGATCCGGATCGATCCCAAATTCCCGCAGGATCACATTCCGGTAGTTTTCCATTCCTCTCTCCAGTTCATCAAGAACCTGGGGAGAACCGCCCTTCTGCTTTCCAAAGGTATAGGTGGCCCCGTCCTTTCCGCATAAGGGATTGTTGACGTCACACATGGTTGTCAGCTTCACCTGATGAGCCATGGGATGGAGGCCGGAAATATCAATATGGGCGACATGTTCCAAATCCTTTCCCATTCCTTCCAGCTCTCTTCCCTGTAAATCCAGGAATTTTACTCCCAGCGCTCTCATACAGCCCATTCCGCCGTCATTGGTGGCCGAACCGCCGATTGCAATGGAGATGTCCGTAAATCCACGGTCCAAAGCATCTTTTATCAGTTCTCCGGTCCCATAGGTTGTGGTGTTCCTTGGGTCCCTTAAATTCCTTGGGATCAAGGGAAGCCCGGAAGCCGCCGCCATTTCAAGGACCGCCCGTTTTTCATCCAGCTTTCCATAATAAGCGTTCACAGGCTCTAAAAGCGGCCCGCAGACGGTGACCGGGATCCTTTCTCCCTGAATGGCTGCAATCACCGCGTCCGTGGTTCCTTCTCCCCCGTCGGCCACAGGGATCCCTGTGCACTCCACCTGGTCAAACACTTCTGATGCAGCCTTTTTAAGCAGTTCAATGGTCTGTTCACTGGAGAGAGTCCCCTTAAACGAGTCGGATGCAAACAATAATTTCATATACAAAGTTCTCCTTTTACCAGTGAATTTTAATTCTCTTTTCTCATTAATGCAGGATTAAGGACAAGATAAAGATTTCCAGGATTCCTGCCAGTCCTAAAATCAACGTTGCCATTGTCTGGGTTTTATACCCTTTTTCCGGAGTCATGGCTCCAAAGTTCGTCACCACCCAGAAATAAGAATCATTTGCATGGGAAACCGTCATGGCACCTGCGCCGATAGCCATACAGGCCAGAGTCACCCTGACAGGGCTATCCAGGCCCAGCATTGGGAGCAGAGGAGCCACAATGCCTGCGGTGGTGGTCAGAGCCACAGTAGAAGAACCCTGAGCACTCTTTAAGATCGCTGCCAGGAAGAATGGGAAGAAAATTCCCATGGTGCTGAGTACGGAAGCATGATCCTTAATATAAGTCACCATATCCGTGGAAGAAATCACCTTGCCCAGCACGCCGCCGGCAGCCGTTACGAACAGGATCGGCCCAACCGTCTTTAACGTATCATTGGTAATCTCATAAAATTCCTCCATCTTACCGGCTCCTTTCAGCTGAAGGATCCCGCATAGGGTACCTACTGCCAGAGCTATAATAGGAGTTCCTAAAAATTTAATGACATCAGCTCCAAAACCTCCCATGTCAGCCATGGCTGCAATGGAAGAAAAAGCCATGAGAAGGATGGGAACAATGATTGGAGCAAGGGCATTGAAGCCGCTTGGAAGTTTGCCGAATTCGGCTACAAGCTCCTCATAGGTTTTTGCGATCTCACCCATATCCGCTTCATCGTCAGCCCGTACTTTTCCTCCGATATATTTTGCGTAGAAAAATCCGGCAATCAGCGGGAAGATGGAACATAAAGCGCCCATTCCCATGACAAGAAGAAGGTTTTCTCCAATGCCAAGGGTAGAAGCTGCTGCAATAGGACCTGGTGTCGGCGGAATAAACACGTGGGAAATGTAAAGGCCTGAAGAAAGTCCCACTGTCATGGCCACAGATGATGCGGCAGTCCTGTTCACCAGTGCTTTCCGGATGGGATTTAAAATAACAAACCCGGAATCACAGAATACCGGAATGGATACTACCCAACCCATCATCTCTATTGCAAGAACCGGATTGTTTTTCCCAACAAGCCTGATCACCATATCAGCCAGCTTAAGGGCTGCGCCTGTTTTTTCCAATATGGTTCCAATCAATGCTCCAAGGATGATAACGATGCCGATGCTGGAGAATGTGCCGGAAAAGCCGGCTCCGATTACATTTGCAAGACCGCTTATCTTGGTCCCGTCCTCCAGGGTCTTATCGACCAGCGGTATCCCTGCAATGAGCCCCAAAAGCAGGGAAATACTCATGATGGCAATAAACGGATGGATCTTGAACCTGGAAATCGCAATGATCATCAGGATGATTGCCAGCACAAAAATGAAAATTAATGGTAAACCTGTCATAAAATGACCCCCTTTTTAACATTTGCAACAGTTTTGCTGTTTCATGGGTATCATATCATCATTGATCCGATATTTCTACAGTCATGAGTATCAATATGACCACTGATTTTTGTATCGTCGATACAAAACTAGTGTTCTCTTCTTAAAAAAGTATAAAAAGTTTCCATGAAAAAACGGTCTGACGAAGACTCCAGGGGATTGATGTTAAAGATATCCTTCACCTTATTATAACGGTACAAAAGCGTGTTCTTATGCACAAAAAGCTCCTTTGACGCTGTCACCAGATTATAATTTGTCTTTATGAGAACCCCGGCAATTTCCATAAATGTCTTTTTAAATTCTTCACTCAGCTCTTTTTCATAAACATTGAACATCCACTGCAGCTCGTTTACCGGCACAATGGACCGGACATAATTTCCCGTATGATCATAAAAAAAGGCTGCGGAACCGGTATCCACGTTTTCCTCCAGCCATTTGCAGTGCCGGTAGGCATTGTAATACTGGGTAAAGTTTTCCTGAAAGGAACCGATGTAAAATTTACAGCTCTTCTCCTGTTCCCGAAGCCATTTTAAAGCCGTGCTTAAATATTCCGCAATCATGTATTTATAATCTGCAAATACCTTACGCTCCTGCTCCGGCATGGTTTTGAAAACAAGGATATGGCTTCTGTCCAGGATAATGCTGATGTCCTCCGTCCCATGCCCTGGACTCTTCTTGATCATGTCCAGAAACGGTTCCGGCTTTATGTCATCAAGCCTGCAAAGAATAGGGATCCGGATGATGTTTTCCGAATAATTAAGCTGCTTTGCAACGTTCCGCAGCTCTCCGGGATCCGGATATTCCACATGGATCAGAAGGTTTGTAAAATGCTCCTTCCGGTTCCTTCTTCGCCTCAGCTCTTCCTGCTGCTTTTCGTATTTCAGCATGGCTTCAATGGCCATTTTGGTGATCAGGGCGACGGGCTTTATCTCTCCCGGAACTCCGGTGATCCCCACTACCCCCTCCCGCCTGCCGTCAATGTTAATAACCATGTTGATTCCGGGCTTTACGCCGGGATAATCCCCCTCAGCGGAGGTGACCACCATGTCCTCGCTTCCTGTCACAATATAATAGGCGACCTCATGAAAGGTTCCCACCCGTTTGGGATCCCTGCTGGCAATGATAACGCCCTGCTCATTCATGATGTTGATATTGTATTCTGTATATTGTGTGACTTGTTCAATGAATTTTTTTGCCAATTCTGTTTCTATCATCCGCGGCCTCCCAGAGCTTTATTCTGCTTTGCACTTTTCTCATCATTTTAAGAAACAGCTTACCATACTTTGCTTTCTGCTTCAATAGCAGAGGATTTTATCCCTCAGCCTGACGCCTCCATCCGCTAAATATATGTTTTACTTTTTTTAAGATTTGTGGTAAATTATCTTCTATCAAAACATTTTTATGCTTTTCATTAACTATGGTTAAAAAGGAGAAATTTATGCTGGAAGAAGATTATATCATGCGCGTGATCCATGAAATGGTGACCACTTTGCTGAAGCTGGTTTTTCACATTGATTTAGGGAAAAATGAAGAACTGAATTTTAAGGATCAGGAAACAGGATCAGCATATAAAGATCTTCTGAATCTCATTGAGGACGGAAAAGTCAATGAAGCGGAAAATCAATTGCTGGATGTTCTGGACGCCCAGGATATGGAGCATTACAAAATGGCGCTCATGTTTTATGAGTATTTAAATCAAAAAAATTCCAAATTTCTTGAAGAATGCGGGTTTTCCAAAATTGAAATCGTTGATGGATTAAAGTATGTGTCATCGATTTATGGATATGAAGCCATGGCGGAGGCCCTTCTTGGAAGAGGTTCTGAATAAAAAATCTTAATTCATCAAAAAGGAAGGCATCTTTATAAAGACACCTTCCTTTTTTTATTCATACAGCAATTACTCTGAAATATGGGCGTTTAACTTATCAATCAGTTCCTCTACAGGAACGCCGTGGACCATGCAGGCCTCTTCCAGGGTTTCTCCTGCAGATGCCGGACAGCCCAGGCAGTGCATTCCCATTTCAAAGAAGAAGGGAGCAGTGGTTTGATCCGCTTGTAAAACCTCACCGATTAAAGTATCCTTTGTCACTGAAAGTTTCATTTAAATTACCTCTTTTCTTTCCATATTTTTGTGTGGTGTGATTGATCCTTCGGAGAATAATCCGTTCCCTCCCTTTTGGAGAAATACATGTTCGATTCTCGGAAGAAAAATCCCCAAAGACTCTTTTAGCACATCTTCTACAGTTTCTACCGGTATAATGGTAAGCTGGTTCTTCACTTCTTCCGGCACATCCTTTAAGTCACTTACATTATCTTTTGGAATCAAAACCCTGGTTATTCCGGCTCTTTGAGCGCCCAGAAGCTTTTCTTTTAAACCTCCGATGGGAAGAACTGCTCCGCGCAGAGTGATTTCTCCTGTCATGGCAAGCCTGGAATCTACCTTATTTCCCGTAACCAGAGAAGCCAGGGCAGTAAATAATGCAATACCGGCTGAAGGGCCATCCTTTGGAACTGCTCCTGAGGGAACATGGATATGAAGGTCCTTTTCTTTAAAATCAAAAGCATTTAAAGGCAGTCTGGACTTTAACAGGCTTAAGGAAATCTTAGCCGATTCCTTCATCACATCTCCCAGCTTTCCGGTCAATGTGACCGCTCCGCTTCCCGGCATATCGGTTGCCTCTATGAAAAGGATTTCTCCACCCACCGGAGTCCAGGCCAGGCCTGTTACCACTCCCGGAGGATTGTCCGGCTGAGCCTTGTCATGGCGGGAAACCTGCCTGCCAAGGAATTCCTCCAAATCTTCTGCCTTGATTTCAAAAGGCAGTTCTACTTTCTTTGATACGATCTTTTCTGTTGCGATTCTGGCCAGACCGGACAGCTGCTTTTTCAGCCCCCGGACTCCGGCTTCCAGCGTATAGTCGCTGATGATCTTTTGCAATACCTCATCCTCCATCACCAGCTGCTCCGGATTTAATCCGTGCTCTTTTAAGACCGCCGGAATCAGATGATTCTTTCCGATATGGAATTTTTCATCCATGGTATAGCTGGATATCTGGATGACCTCCATTCTGTCTAACAGCGGCCCTGGGATGCTTTCTAAGGAATTGGCTGTTGCCACAAAGAAGACATCGGATAAATCGTAAGGAAGATCCAGATAATGATCTGTAAAACTGTTGTTCTGTTCCGGATCAAGAACCTCCAAAAGCGCGCTGGCCGGGTCTCCACTGAAACCGCCGGACATAATCTTATCCACTTCATCAAGCACCATAACAGGATTGGTCTTTCCCGCCTTCCGGATGCTTTGGATGATCCTTCCCGGCATGGCTCCCACATAAGTTCTCCTGTGGCCTCTGATCTCCGATTCATCCCGGATACCGCCCAGGCTTAAACGGATATACTTTCTGCCAAGGGCCTCTGCAACGCTTTTTCCAAGGCTTGTCTTGCCGGTTCCAGGCGGGCCTACAAGGAGCAGAATGGAACCCTTTTTATCCTTGTTTAACTGCATGACTGCAAGATGCTGAATGATCCTGTCCTTTACCTTTTTTAGCCCGTAATGCTGTTCATCCAGAATCCGTCTTGCCTCGTCAAGATCAATGTCTTTTGCCTCTTCCTTTTTCCAGGGAAGCTGAACCAGGAGATCTAAGTAATTGCGGATCACGTTGTAATCCAGTTTGTTAGGCCCCTGATCTTCCAGTTTTTCCAGTTCTTCAAGAGCAGCTTCTTTTATCTCAGGCGGCATTCCTGCCTCTTCGATCCTGCTTAAATAATCCGTCTCTTTTTTCTCTGTCTCCTCTTTGCCCTCATTTAACTCTTCCTGAATGGCCTTTAACTGTTCCCTGAGCACGGACTCCCTGTAATACCGGTTGGCTTTCTCAGAGAATTTCTCGGAAATCTGCATCTGCAATTCTATCATTTCCTTTTGCTTCAGCAAATAATCCAGAAAACGGAGGCTTCTGCCTTTTAAGGACTGCATTTCCAGCAGTTCATATCTTTCCTCATTTGGTATCTGAAGAAATTGAGACAGATATACGATGATGGAATTTAAGTCCTTAAACTCATTGACAACTCTCTGGTACTGCTCTCCACCTGAAAATTTGGCGCTTATCTCGCTGGTAACGTTCTTGATATAGCCGAGCATTTCTTCCCTGCTCTTTTCATTTAGATCCTCATGATCCGGACTGAGCTCAAATTGGGCATATATAACGCCGTTTTCTATCTGCAGCTCCTTTATATCGACCCGGTCCTTAAACTTAACGGAAAGCAGAATCTCTTTTTCCGACTGATCCAGCCCCATGACCTCAAAAATCACGCCTGTCCGGTAAAAGTCCTCTTCCTTCTTCGGGTTTTTACCAAAATTCTGTTTCTGGGGCAAAGCTATTTTTACAGCCTCTTCGTCTTCTAAATACTTCATCTGTGCTTCGCCAAGAGCTTCCAAACGAACCGTGGTTACGACGTCCGGCAATAAAACTTTATTGGATATTGGGAAAACGATTCCTATGTGATCACTATAATTATTTATCATAGTTTTATCCTTTCTGTGCGTAGTCCTTAAGTGAATGTTCATTTAATATAGTATCTTTTTTTGCGGGATTCTTTTGTGGAATGGTTTCACAAAAGAATCCCGCTTATAAAACTTACCGCAGTATTGCATTCTGTATGATTTGAATCATCTCCTGCAGCAGATCCTCTTTTTGTGCTTCGTTTTTGCGGTTATCAACGGCAATCGCTTTCACCGGCTGAAAAATAATAGCCAGCAGATTATCTTCTTTGTAATTCTTTATGAGGTTGCTCCTCTTCATCTCCGACATCAGGCTGTAAATATTGCAAATACCTCTTTTCCCGGAGCAGTTGTTGGCTAATGAAGGGCAATTGGAAAATTGCTCCACAAAGCTGAAGATTTCCTGGTTCTCCAATATATAATTATAGTAGCTTCGGATGAGCACCTCGATCTGCTGCCGTCCTTCCATATCCCGTCTTACGCTGTCTAATATATAATCATAGATTTCTTCCGAGTATTCCAGGTAAATATCGTGCAGCATATCTTCTTTGTTCTCAAAGTAGATATAAACCGTAGCCGGCGAAACCCCTGCCATCTTTGCGATTTTAGAGACAGAAGTGCCATGGAAGCCCTCCTGCAGGATCAGCTTGATTACCGCTTCTTTAATGCTTTTCACCTTTTCGTCGTCTTTTTTTCTCATGCCATCACCTCTATGTCTCTATAATAAATGATCATTCACTTATTGTCAACTATTTTTTGACCTGCTCCGTTTTTCTTTTAAAATTCTTCTGGCTGAACCCATACATGAATTTATAATAGCCTTTCCTTGGGATCACACCTAAAAAGCGGGTGAGCATTTTAGTATGTAATCCTGGAATGCTGATGATTCTCCCCTTCTCTAAATCCTTTAACGAAAGATTCACCACTTCTTCCGGTGACATCCATTTGACCGGACCTCTGTCCACCTGCCGCTCTTTTTCCATTCCCATCTTCTCATGAAAATCCGTATGCGTTAATCCCGGGCAAACAGCCATCACCTTTACCCCTGTTCCCATAAGATCCATATGCAGTCCTTCTGTGAAAATCTTTAAAAAAGCCTTAACTCCGGAATAAACGGCATTACCAGGCACGATCATAAAAACACCCTCAGAGGATATATTGATAATGGTTCCGCTGCCTCGTTCCACCATTCCCGGCAGCACTGCATGGATCAGTTTCAGCGGAGCCGCCACATTTACATTTGCAAGCTCCTCCATCACAGTCAGATCAGATCTCTGGTAAAGTCCGGCTGCTCCAAATCCCGCATTATTGACGAGAACCTCAATCTTCTTTCCTTTTATGGATTCCGTGACTTTGCTAACTCCTTCCGCCTGAGAAAGCTCCGACAGGATCACCTCTACCCTTACATGGTATTTTTCCCGAATAAGGGCCGCGACTTTCTCGATTGCTTCCTTTCGTCTCCCTGTTATGACAAGATCATATCCCAGTTCCCCGAATTTATGGGCATAAGCCGCTCCGATTCCGCTTGTTGCACCTGTTATCACCGCTGTTTTATTCTCCATCCTTGCCGTCCTCCCTTGAAGGCCTGTTCACGTTCTTTGCCAAAATCTCCAAAAGACGGACCAGTTCTCTGCGCTCAGCAGAGGTTTCATAGGATCCCAATACTCTTTCCCATAAAACCTTTTCTCTCTCCCGGTGCTCCAGCTGGACCTCTCTGCCCTCTTCCGTCAGTCCCAGTCCAAATGACCGCCGGTCCCTTTTGCTGATCATCCGTATCAGCAGGCCCCGCTTTTCCAATCGGTCAACGGCGCTGGTGAGCGTACTTCCCGGTATTCCCAATATTTCTGCGATTTCCTTCAGGATGACATCAGGATTCCGTTCAATGATACTGAGTATGCTGATCTCAATGGTTGACACGCCCTCCAGTTGATCCTTCCATAGCTCTTCATTTGTCTTTTGCATGGAAAAGATAAGCTCATGCCAAACCTTGTCTATACCCCTTATTTCTTCCTCGGTTATTTGGTCTTTCATGCGGCCACTCCTTTTATTACGACTTTCGTATTATATTATAATAGTAATATATTTAATTTCGTAATAAATGTCAATCATAAATCAAGAGAAATTAAAAAATCCGCTGTTTTCCTGATCAATGGTCAGAAAAACAGCGGCCTGTTTAATCTATTATTTCTCTGCTTCTATTATAACACTCCCCTTGCCATTGAAGCAGACTGGAAAACCAGCTTATGCAGCCGCTTTCTTTAACTCCTCCAGATAAGCGTTTAAAGCTTCCATGCCCCCAAGTTGATATTGCTTTATAAATTCAGTGCCTATTATGGCGCCATCAGCACCATGTTTCATGACTTCCTTTACATCTTCGGCGGACTTTATTCCAAAGCCCACGTAGGCCGGTATTTTTGAAACAGATTTCACTTTCTTCACAACTTCCACATATTCCTCAGGAAGCTTGTTAAAGGAACCGGTCTTCCCTTGCCCTGAAACAACATAGGCAAATAATTCATTATGCTTAAGAGCCTTTGTTATTTCCCCGCGGTCAAGAGACTGTCCTAAAACAGCAATCTGGTTAGGGAAAGACCCGGCCTGATATTCCCCGTCAACACACAGGAAACCATCGTATAGATTCTTCGGAACATCGGAAAGACAAAAATGCTCCACGCCTTCCTTATAAGTCATTAATACCACTTTAAAGGCAAAACGCCTGCGGATCTCCTCCAGGGTATGTACCACCTCCCCTTTTGTCAGGCCTTTCTCCAAAACCTCCTTGTGGGTCTGCCGGATCACCCCTCCGTCTATATATGGATCGGAAACAGGAATACCGATCTCAACGTAACCGGCATTTTCCTTATCCAACAGCTCCAGAATCTGAAAAAAGGTTTCCCTATCCGGATAATGCAGTGTAAGATAAAACACCAGATTCTTCATCAGACGCCTCCGAACAGCCTAAGCACCCAGCCTAAAATGGGACCGTAGAAAGAATAATCCGTCTCACTTAAAATACGCATAATAGGCGCATAGGTCCCGATCATAGGAAGAAGCAGGGCCTGCCCGAAAATAAGGATCAGACCGTTTACAAAGGAGCCGATAATAGCGCCCCTGCGTCCGCCGTGGGCATTTCCGAAAATAGCTGTTACCGCACCGGTAAAAAAGGTTGGAATCAAAGCCGGAAATACTACAACCGGGTAATTGACAAATCCCAGGATCATCATGCCGATCAACCCGGCGATCAGGCTGGTGAGAAAGCCCAATATTACGGAATTGGGATAATTGGGGAACAGCAGCGGAATATCCAGCCCAGGAATGGAATTTGGGATAATCTTATTGGCAATGCCGTGGAATGCGGAAATGATCTCAGAAAGCATCATTCTCACACCGGTTATAATGACTGTAATCCACATACCAAAGGACAGTCCCCGTAAAAAGCTGAACACAACAATATCCTGTCCGCCCGTGATGTTTTCCCGCGCCCAGGCCGGGCCGGAAATAAGGCTTATGATCAAAAAGAGAATCGTCATAACAATGGTAAGGGAAATGGTCATCTCCCTTAAGAAATTCAGCTTCTTGGGAATATTTAAGTTTTCAAGGTCATTTTCCTTATTTCCAAAGGTTTTTGCAAGCAGAGAGGAAATCAGGATTCCAACGGAACTGGAATGGGCAAGGGTAAAGCCCTCTCCGCCCTTTACTTCTTTCATAAATACTGCCACATAAGCGCAGGAAAATGTCATATAAGTGCCTAGTAAAACGGAACCAATGACCACCAGAGGCACAAATGCCAGGTTTGTTCCGAATTTTAACAGTGCCGCAATTAATCCGGCGTAAAAGAAGGATACGTGAGCCGATAAATGCACATATTTAAAGCGGGTAAATCTTGCAAGCAAAAGATTCACCAGAAAGCCCAATGCAAAGATCATTGCCATTTCCGTACCAATTCCGGAAAGGCTTTCGCTTTGGGCAGCTCCGATATCCACAGACACAGCCGGCATACGGAATATCTTGGTGATCATTCCCTGCAAAGGCAGCAGAGACATGCCAAGGGTCTGTCCTCCTACGTTGATCATGGTAAACCCGATCATGGTCTTAATCACGCTGGGAAGGATCTGATCCCAGGTTTTCTTTTGGGCCATCATACCGGCAATCACAACAATTCCAATAATGAAAACAGCCTGGCTGAAAACATTATTAATCAAATACATTACTACTCCCATTTTTTCTCCCTTCTAAGGCCGCCGTCAGCCTGATCCTTATCTCTTGTTTATTGCTTCCAAAAGCTGTTCTTTTAAATACTGCTTATCCATCATATTGTCGATCCGGATTATATGGGCCTTGGAATCTCTTAAAACATCGGCAAAATCCGAGGTCGTGATCAAAATATCATAAAAATCCGGGCTGACAGAACCAATATCCGAAGCATCTACCGTTGCTTCAATCTTTTCAGACTCAAGGATCTGCTGGGTAAACAAACGAAGCATCATGGAGCTTCCCACACCAGCACCGCATACCGTAACAATTTTTATCATAATGAATCCCCCTTTATGATTTGTAATATTTCCTCTGCAGAATCTGCATTTGTTATTTCTTCTACCTTTTTTGCGTCCATTAAAATGTCCGCAAGCTCGGTAAGGGCTTTTAAATGAGATTGATGGTCAATGGCACAAAGGCCTACAACAATCTTAACCGGATCGTTTTTCGGATGTCCGAATACAACAGGTTCTTTTAATGTCACAATGCTCAGGCCAATATCCAGGGCCCCTTCCTCCGGCCTGGCATGGGGCATTGCTATTCCGGGCGAAATCACAATATAGGTCCCGTTCACTTCAACATTTTTAAGCATTGCCTGGATGTAAGCTTCATCAGCCAACCCCTTATCAACAAGGAGTTTTCCGCTTTCCTTAACAGCTTCATCCCTGTTTGCGGCCTCAAACTTTGCTTTGATTAAATCCGCGGTCAGAATTTCTTTTAACATCGGTTGATAAATTCCTTTCTTTTGTTCCGAATTTTCTGTAATTCCTAAATATACACTCAATTCGTTTTTTAAAGGTTCCAGCTTATGATCTTCGATCTCCACGTATTTGCCGATAATGTTCATCACTTCGGCTAAATGGATCCGGGTTGTGAGAAAGGACAAGTGGCTCTGTATTTCCTTTATGTCATAATCCGATAAATAAGGACTTACCTTCAGCACCTTTGTATCCTTCCATTGAAAAGGTACCGTGGATATGATCACATCCGGAACGTGCTCCATGAGCCACAGTGCTGCATTTCTCACGCTGAAGGTTCCCAGTATATTTACATGGAAAATTGCCTGCAGCCTGCTTTTCAATATTTCGGAGGTGCTGATTCCTGCATTGCATACGATGATCACATTAGGCGTCCTGCGAACCTGTTTTTCATTTCTCTCTATGACAGAAGCAAAAAATAATGTGAAATAAGATATCTCATGTTCATTAAAATGTACCTTTAGCTTTTCCTCCAGCACCTTTACGCCTTTTGCAACTACCTGGTTAAGCTGAAAGAAATTTTCAAGGACATAACTCAATAAGGGATTTTCAGCCCATTCTCCTGCCAGGGCCCGTTTATAGGCAGGGCGCAGATGATTCAGCAGCCCTTCATAAAGCTTGGAATCCGTTTGAAAAGCTTCATATGGATATTCCTTTGCCACTGCATCAATAAACTGGTTTGTTACCAGATTAAAGGGCAGCCATTTTTCAGACAGCAGCTCCTCGGATTTGACTACAGAAGCTTCTGCCAGTTTATTGGCCAGATAAAAACAGTCATCAAGAGAGACTTCCCTGCCAAAGATTGCCTCAATCTCCCTGTGACGTTCTACAAAAGCCTTTTCCTCTCTTGTGAGGATATCCTTTGAGTCCTGGGTAAAAGCCTTTCCTATGGAGATCCTGGCATAAGTGACGTAAAAGGCAATGAGCATGCGGTGAAAGGATACGTCGCTTAACTCTATATTAAGCTGCCTGGCTACATCATCGAGAAACTCCTCACAGGAATACAGGATCCGCAGGTTTCTTTTTCCCGCCCTGTCCTCAAAAAACAGAGGGTCCTCACTGATGGAAAGAATCAGAAGATTCCTGATATTCCGTTCCTTTCCTGAAATCCGGTATCCTTTAAAGGGCGTGGCCTCTACCACAATGGAATGAAAGCTGAGCATTTCCTTCACTTCCTTTAAATCACTGATCAGGGTGTTTCTTGAAATATCAAGTTCTTTCAGTAAGTCATCCACTGTAAACTGATCTCCTGACAAAAGGATGGAGGTGGTGATCCGCAGGCGCCGGATTCTGGGATTCCATAAAACAAAGGTGGAGGTAGAATGAAGCAGGCTCTCAAATTCAATCATCAAAGGTTCTGTATAAAATATTTTCCCTTTATCTCCATTGATTTCAGCATAGCCGGAAGCGTCCAGCAATTCATTTAATTTTTTAATATCACTGTAAATAGTCCTGGTGCTTACAGAAAACTGCTGGGCCAGTTCCCGAACAGTAAACTCATGTTTGCTCTGGCAGACAAGACGGAAAATTTCCGGAAGTCGGTTTTCCATGGTTTCCTCCTTTATGTGATGAGTATAGCATTCCAATGAAACCGCCGGCAAATCCAATTTGCTTCACTTTTTTTGAATCAATGGGGATATGGGGAAGTGGGGATTTCCGTTATTGGAAACTTTACATTGATGGTTATCGGCTTTTTTGCTAATATGATATAATAAAAATCAATTTATGGAAACATCAAAATAATCTGCGAATACCATGGAGGGCTGTTATGAGAATAGAGGAAATCACATATGAAACTAAAAATGGCAAAAAGGTTACATTAAGGAGTTCTGAGACATCCGACTCCAATGAGTTGCTTGAAAATCTGGTAAGATGCGCCGGGGAAACCGATTATTTGGGAAGATACCCTGAAGAAATTAACAGAACTATGGAGGAAGAGGTTTCTTATATCAGCAAACTTCTGGAGAATGAAAAAGGCTTTGATATTTCAGCCTTTGTGGATCATAAACTGGTGGCCAATGCAGCAATCGCCTGTATCAGAGGAAATATAAAAACAAAACACAGAGCCGGATTTGGAATTTGTGTGTCAAAAGATTACTGGAACATGGGAATCGGTGATATGCTGATAAAAACCTGCCTTGATCATGCGAAAAAACTGGGTTACGAACAGGTAGAGCTTGAAGTGGTTGCTGATAATAAAAGAGCGGTTCATGTTTATGAACAAAATGGATTTAAGGTATGCGGGACCATTGAAAACGGGGACAAGTTAAAGGATGGTACATATCGGGATCTGCTCATGATGATATGCAGATTATAGGGTGATACAGGTTTACCTGGAATACATGGTGATTATCCCCTTGGGAAATCAGTAAAACATTATTTTAATCCGGAAATCAAGGCGGGAATGCATTATAGGGGAGGGATTTATGAAATTACGATATAAAGAGGCGGAAAAAAAGGATGCAGATTTATTAGTAAACATTTATAACAAAGCATTTCATGGGGATTATATAAAGTACGGAGAATGTCCTGCTTATGGAAAAACAAGAGAAGAAATGGAAATGTTCAAGTAGCACATTTTTTATTAGAAAGGTAAACTCTGCTTTTAGACACGGAGTTTTAGCAGGGAAAATCCAAAAGACACTTGAAAACTCAGAAAAATTCATATTTTTGCCGGGGTTTTAATTCCGGCAAGAAAATGAATTCCACCCATGGAAAACTGCCGCAAAAAGAGCTATTTTACCACATCATTATATTCCGGATGTTTTTCAAACCACTTTACAGCATAAGAACATGTGAGAATGGCCTTTTTACCTTGGGAGCGCAATTGTTCTGCAACAGCCTCCATCAGTTGTCCTGCCACCCCCTGGCCTCTAAGGGAATCATCTACAAAGGTATGGTTAATATTGACGGTATTCTGGTCAACTTCCGGAAAAATGACCTCAGCAAGCAGGTTACTATCCGAATGAAAAAGAGCGATTTGATTTGGATTGTAAGTAAAATTCATAAATGATACCTCCTGTTCCGTAATAAGGCAATTATACCATTTACTGCATGTGACATCAAGGAGTGACCAAAAGATTGTTTGGTTCAGGAGATATGAAAATTATAGAACAAAGCGGAAATTGGGATTTAACAGATGCATTCATAGTTTAGAAGAGATTTTGTATTATAAAATAAAGGTTATTGGAATTCACCGGCAATGGAGGTTATATATGAATCCTAACACATATGAATTTGATGCAATTATTCACAAGGTTCCTGATATAGACGGCGCATACGTGGAAATCCCATTTGACGTAAAGGAGGAATTCAATAAGGGACGTGTGCTTGTTCACGCTACATTTGACGGCCAGACGTATGACGGGCAGGTTGTGAAAATGGGGACACCGTGTCATATCATTGGTTTGCGCAAAGATATCCGTTCAAAAATTGCGAAACAGCCAGGGGATATGGTTCATGTGACTTTGCGGGAGCGGGAGAAACATTAGATTGTTTATAAACAGGGAGGCAAGAAAGATGAGAGAATATTTTATGAAAACAAAACGGATTGGCCTCTCAAGATGGAATGCTGCTGACTGCCAATGTCAGGCGGCAGCCTTTTTATACTCAAGATAGAGATATCTTTTTACAAAGCCGAAATTTACAAAACAGTTTCAAAAATAGCATTTATATCAAATGCAAACAAAAGTAGCAAAAAAGCAACTGACAGGTGATACCAAAGACCTGCTCCCATATGTTAAAATAGTAAAAAACAGGGAGGTGAATTTCCATGATTTTTCCGGAGAAATTACAGATTTTAAGAAAGAACAAAGGCCTGACACAAGAAGAATTAGGTGAAAAAATATTCGTATCCCGCCAGGCAATCACAAAATGGGAAAGCGGCCAGGCATATCCTGATATTTCCAATCTCATCGCAATATCGGAATTTTTCAAAATTACAATTGACCACTTGGTAAAAGACCATGATTCCTGCATTACTTCTATTGTTGTTAAGGACTCCTGGGACAGCAAAGAACTTATTGATTTCCTTATTAATGCAAAACGCAGGACTTATGCTGCCAAGGGCGGGGAATGTGCGCCTTCAAGACCTAACTCCCATGATCTCAGATATGAAGAAGGCATCCTGTTATATATAGATACCTATATTGGAGGTGAGTGTTTTTCCGGGGAAGAGGCTGTATGGAAAAACAACATCCCCATATATGCAATGAACTATTCCGGCCGGGTAACCAGCAGTGATTTTAACAGTGATTTCCTTAAAGCGGCTTTATTGGCCGTGCCCAGGGACAAACCCTTCCGCGGCCCTGCCTTTTACCAGGAAAACGATTATTTTTATAACTGCAAGGTGTGCGGAGATTTCAAATGGTATCAGGGATATGAGGAAATATATTATAAAGATTTACAGATTTATGAGTGTTATTTTCACGGGGGAATCGTAAAGTAAAATAATGATACAGCCGAATTTTCCACCCGATACATGGCAACTACTTTCCGTATGGTTCATATAATATTAATATCAACAACCGGAAAGGAAATAAAGCTATGCCCCCATTCCCACCTAATAATACGTCCTCGGGTGGTCCGATGCCTATGGGACCTCCGCCATCAAGCGCTCCGCCAAAGCCCACACAGGCGCGCGCAGGGACCAGAATGGTCAGTCCTGGATCCATGAGAAACTGCATCGGACGATTTACTTATGTCTGGTTAAGCAACGGACAGGAATTTTGGTTTTTCCCTGTCCAGATCTGGTCGAATACCGTAGCAGGGTTCCGATGGGATCGAAGATTTGGCTGGTCATATACAGGAATTTCACTGAACAGAATCGATATGTTTACCTGCACTTAATCATGAAGAAGGGGAAAGGGATCGTTTTTTTGTATGTAATTATCGTTTTCTCTTAGGATTATCAGGAAACCATCCCTTTTTCACCCTCTCTTCCTGTTCTGCAAGCTCCTTAATGCTCCATAAAAATGAGAAGCCTAATACTGCCAAAAGTGCCGGTAAAATCCTTCCGGGAGAAATAAGGGATAAACCGATGCACACGATTCCCGCCACCAGAAAAGCCGGCCAGACTCTGCTGCTAAAGTAATACTCTGCTTTAATAACAACAGGATGCAATAATCCAATAATGAGAAACGTTCCAATTCCAATAATAATTCCATCATAATTCATATTTATCACCAGCCAATTCCTTTATATTTGTTTCCGACATGTCCGCCTGACGGGTTTTAATGACAAAAATAAAAACATAATTATGAAGAAGAAACGCAGCTACAAGCAGCAGGCGTATGACCGGATTTTCAGTCAATACAAAGGAGACCAGCATCATAAGTCCTGCGGCTGCCTGAATGGTAAGCTTCTGTTTTCTTGTAAGTGACCGGTCACTTTCATAATGTTTTACGTATTTTGCATACAGACTTGTGCCTCTGAACCAGCAATTGAGTTTCTCAGAACCTTTGGTAAAACAGAGCAAAGCCAGCAGCAAAAACGGCGTGGTGGGCAGGCCCGGCAGAACCGTTCCAATGGTCCCCAGAACCATGGCCGTAACTCCGATACAAATATATATGGCTTTTTTCAATAAATAAGACCTCCTGTTCATTCTCTGTTGCTGTTTACCATAGCCGGCTGCATATACTGTCATTTATATAATAGTATTGGAACCATCATATGATTATTCAAAACATCCGGTTATGGTTTTATGAAACACCTGCTTTACCTGCAATTTCAGATCACCATGCCCGGTCATATCACCCTTGGAATCAACCCACCGGATAAATGCTTTTGACTTTATGCCGTTTACAAGGTGGTTTCTCTCCATTTCACGATATTCTTGAACACAACCTCACCTTCTATCCGCCTGCCCTCAATCAAATCAATGAGCTCTTCCATGGCTCTTACCCCTTCCTCATAGGCGGGAGTAATAATGGCGGAAATCGCGGGGGTCGTCATCCTTGTCCAGCCCCCGGCATCAAAACCGATCAGCCCCAATGTTCCGGGAAACAATGACATGTAGTCCGGATAATTACGGACTGCCTGATACACCACCTGAAGAAGGCCCGGACTGGCTACATAGATCAGAGTCTTTTTACTAAGATCTACAGCCAACTTCAGCATGTCGAAAACTTCGGCTGACTTGATTCCCTCCTGAAGATACCGGGTCCCTCCTTCCCTCCAGGCATCCTGAAGGGCATCCTTATAGCCCTGGGTGTTCTCAAAACCCGTACTCATGTCTGCTTCCCCGTCAGTTATCATCAGAAAATCATCATATCCCTTTTTGATGCATTCTGTGATCACCTGGTATACGCAGTCATAATTGTTGCCTTTCACATACCTTCCCTTAAAATCATATGGCCTGGTATCCAGATAAACGATGGGCTTTTTTTTCTTCTCCAAATCACTGGCCAGCATTCCAAAGCGATAAGTGGACTGAATGATAAACCCCTCTGCGCCAAGCTTCAGCATACGTTTCACATAGTCCTTTTCGTGTTGGAAGGCCAGCCCGCTGTTTCCGATCATGATCTGATATTCCTGAGCACTGGCCGCATCTTCTATGCCTTTTAACGCTCTGGCACTATATGGTTCCGAAGCATCTCCCAGGATAACCCCTATGAGTCCGCTGCTCTTTGCCTTCATCGCTCTTGCTGCGGCACTGGGTTCGTATCCTGTCTCATCAATGATATGCTGGATTCTCTGCTTCGTCTCCTCAGACATCTTATTGATCTTGCCATTAAGATAAAAGGAAACCGTTGTTTTAGAAACACCTGCTTTCTCAGCGATCTCATTAATTGTCAGCTTTTTCATAGCAACCTCCACGACCTGATGCCCCTGAAGTACAAGGGACGCATTCGACTTTTTTATTTAATATATCATAGATAATCATTTCGTGGAACGGGTTTCCATCAAATTCTTAAACGATAAAGGGTTCTTTTTCCTTCCTTGCAGTGGATGGCTGCGGCTTTTGCATAGATTTGCATATCCCGGCATTTATATAATTTACCGCCGCAGAAGGTTTCCCGATTCCAGACAAGAAGGATCCATGATTCCTGTTCTGATAAAACAAATTCTTTGGCCGTCACTGTCTCATGGTCCGCAGGCATGGGATTTCCGGATTGAAGTACTGCAACATCCTTTAACTGCACCCCGGCTCCTCCAAAGCATGTCCAATCTGTATTACGGTCCGTAAAACCGGACTCCTTGACAAGGCAGATGCTGTCTGAAAGCTGATTATAACGGCTGGAGACAAGGCATTTCCGGAATTGGAAAATACCGGATCCCCACATGTTCATTCTTTCGCCCCCATTTTTAAGCTCCCACTGCCGTCCAACCTCCTCAAAGGCTAAAGAAACTGCTTCCACCGACTCATCCAAGTGGTAATATTCCTTCACCTGATGGTTTCCGGTGCAGCAGATATCATTTATAATCAACCAAAGCCCGCAGTCTACCGCCATGATCTTGCGAAAAATCAGGCAATGACTGCCGCTGGACAGGGTTCCGTGATAAGCCATTTCCACATAACGGACCGGTCCTTCTTCCCTGTAATAATTTTTCATGCACTGGCCAAAGCTTTCATATCTCCAGGAACCTGCCGGCCTTCCGTGAGAATCATCATCCACCACACATACATTATGAGCCTGTGCACTTTTTAATAAAACCCGCAGCGGCTCTTTTTCCCTGTAAGAATACCTTCCGCTGTCTATAAGAAACGGTCTTCCGTTATAGTAAAGGGAAATGTGTGTCAGATCCGCATGTCCGTGACTGCTTCCCAATGATCCGCATTTAAGATAAGTAAAATGGCTATCCTCAGTCCAGCCGCTTCTAAAGTAAATATTTCCTGTATCTGCCGCATTCATGGACTGGAACTCAGGCTTTATTGCCTTTAATTCTTCATATCTGTGGATGCCTATCCTGCCAAACAGCCAGGCACTGTCCAGATCCATGGTTTTATATCCGCCATACTTATACCTGCCGTCACCGGTAAGAACTGCAGCCTTCACCAACACATCCCTTACATCGGTAACATCACTGTCACACTGGGCGATCTGGCAATGATCCGGCGCTGCCCCATAAAGGACATAACGGCTCATTCCATGGATTTTTTTCAAGAGCCATTTCTTATCCCCGGAATTGGAAAACAGCTTCATAAGTGCCAGAAGTACTTCTATATGGTACATCATGGACTGTTCCCAGTGGGATCCATCGGATAATACCTGAAGTTCCGTCTGATGCTTCAGCTCTTTCCATGCCCACTGTTCCAGCCCATTTTCAGGCAGATATTCCTTAAACCAAAGGTACCCCTGACAAATAGCCGTTGTCTGCAGCACTCCCCAGTTGCTCAACGAGTATTTTTCCATATACCTGCTGCCCATATAATCAAACTGGCGCTTCATACTTTCCAGCACAGACTCTGCCTCCTTCTGATCCAGAAGACCTCTTCCTATCATTTGAATCAAAAGAATCTGCCAGTTCATACAGCGGATTCCCGTATCAATGGTTCTTGTGGCCTCCGTGCCTTCCGGCATGATGGGATTGGTACTGATCCAGTGTTCCAGATACCACTTGAGCTTTTCTATATATTTTTTCTCCTTTGTAAAGCAGTATGCCAAGAAAAGCTTGTGAAGGTACTCATGACGGTTCAGCATGTAAACCCACTCCGGATCACCGTTGGGGCTGTAATCCCAGACCATATTATCCAGCTTATAAGGAATGGAGCAAGGCTCCATATCCCATTTGTCTTCAAAAACAAATTCCTGCTGCAAAATCCGGTCCGCCTGTTTCAGTACTGCCATTCTCTCTTCCCGGCAGTTCTTTTCCATATATTCGGTTACATAGGCCGCATCGTATTGGCTCATATATTCTTTTGCACGCCTTTTCAGGCTGTCAAAACGTTTATCCTGCATTTTATGACTCCTTATGATCTTACCAACAGCCGCAGGGAGGTGCCTTGTCGGCACCTCCCCTGAGACATGGGATTATGCAATTAAATGTAAAAGTGAAAGTACAACTCCTAATACAATGGTCAGAATGACCAGCTTATAGGTTGTCCATTTCTTTACTTTGATCAGATAGAATATCAAGCCTGTGTACAGGACCGGAAGAAGCTTTGGTGCAATTGCATCTATCATCTCCTGTACGGCAACGATCTTCTGCTGATCACCAGGCATGTCTGCCGCATACTGGATGGGGGTGGTGAGTTTCACAAAATTCACAGCCAGCCCTGAGATAACGGTCACTCCTATCATGCTGGCAACATTGGATATCTGCTCCATTTTAGAACTCAGGGTGCCGATAATATTGGTTCCCAGCCTGTATCCCCACATACCGGTAAGAACTTTTATGGCCAGCAGAATTACGTTCATGGCTGTAAAGAAAAGAATCGGTCCCATGATCAGTCCGTCCTGGGCCAGGGAGGCTCCTATGGTGGCAAAAAGCGGCGCCAGACAGAACTGAGCCAGAGAATCCCCAATGCCTGCCAGAGGCCCCATAAGAGCCATCTTGATATTGCGGATTTCCTTTGAAGGCGTGCGGTTCTCCAGCATTACCAGATGCAGACTGGTAATAAACGGAAAGAAATGAATATTTGTATTAAAAAACTCAATATTTTCTTTTAACGCTTCCTGCAGCTTATCATCATCACCTTTATACATCTTGCGCAAAGCCGGATACAGTACATTTGCATAACCAAGCCCCTGATAATTTCCATAATTAAATCCGTTTTGCAGGAAGTATGCCCGCAGGGATGTTTTTACATAATCCTTTTTCTCCAACTGATTATATGCCATCTTCAAATTCAACCTCCACTTCTTTTACAGACTCGCCGCCGCCCTTTCCGGCGTTGAAAAAAATAAGCAAGGCAATGGCTGTACCTATTACCGCCACGCCCATGACAGGCAGGTTCAAATAAGCAATGGATATATAACCGACCAGCACAAAGGGAATCAGTTCCTTTTTTGCCATAACATTGAGAATCATGGCAAATCCGATGGCAGGAAGCATCTTTCCTGCTACTCCCAGGCCATTGCTTAACCACGCCGGAATCAGGGAAATCACTTTTTGAAGCCCTTCTGAGCTGAAAGCACCGCCGAATCCAATGATAAAACCTACCACTGCAAATACACATACCGTGGCATTTGCCGCAATGCGGAACCCTTTGAAATCCTTCCTGTCAAGCGCTTTGCCAGCATAGCTGGTAAGGGTTGTTGTGAATGTGTAGGTAGCGGTAATCACAAACTGGAACGCCACAGCAAATGGGAAGGAAAGAGCCAGGGCAGACCCTACGTCAATCCCCGAATCCTTCATGGTAATTGCAATAATGGTTCCAAGGATGCCGGGTCCCATGGGATTGGGCGGTACAGAACCTCCCTGGGATACACCAAATCCCATAAATGCCAGTTCTCCCATCGCTCCCATTGCAAGCCCTGTGGGCAGGTCACCCAGAATGAGACCTACTCCTGTGGCCATTACCAGACACCTGTTGGTATAGATGCCGAACAGCATGCCTGCAAGACAGAACCCGGTCCATAAACCGATTAACAAACATTGAATAATACTGATTGTCATTATAATTCCCTCCTTGTCCTTCCTTTTTTATAAGTATTTATTCAAATCCACCTTTACAGCTCCGTCATCTCCGGATGCAGTGGCTTTTGTATTGAACCGAATGCCGTACCGGTCCCGCAGTTCCCGTAAGGCAACTTTATCCTCAGGCCCCAGAGCAATGTACCTGCTCACTTCTTCCTTTCCCGGCCCGTGGTGAATATTACCTACGTTGATTTCCTTTACCGGTACGCCTCCTGCTACCAGCTTCAGCGCATCCTCAGGTGTTTTGCATACAATGAATATGGTTTGCCTGGGAGAGGCCTTTAAGATCACATCACAGGTATGCTGTACTGAAAAGAACCGCATGGCAACAGACTTGGGAACCACTGCTTTCATCAGCGTCTGCTGCATGGGATCCTGGCTGGCTGAATCATTTGCCACAATCACGGTATTCACTCCCAGGGCTTTTATCCACAGCTGCCCTTGTCCGTGAATTAATCTTTCATCAATTCTGAATGATACAATATTAGGTATTTCCATAAAGCTGTTCCTCCTTAAACATTTACCAGTACAGGTTCCAATCTTTATAAAACCGTATTAAAGCTTCCAGATAGTAATAGTCTCCCCATATATTTCCTTCATCCACACCTTTTCCTGAATGCCAGGAATATACACCGTGAAGAAGGAGGGGTTTACCGGCATAAGTAACCGGATTTGCGTAATGTTCCATGAGAGAGCTGAGAATACGGTGCATTGCATATTTATAGGCTTCCTTATCTTCATCCACTTCCGGCAGATACTTAAGCATCTCATGAATGCCGCACACCGCCGCCGCTGCTGCAGAAGAATCCCTGGGCTGTCCGGAGCCATCTGAAAATATCAGATCCCAGTAACACACGTCATCCTTGGGCAGGCGGTTTAAGAAGTAATTGGTCATCCCCTTAAACAGATTGAATGCACTGTCTTCTCCGGTATACTTATAATTCAGCGGAATTCCGTATATCCCCCATGCCTGGCCTCTGGCCCATGCCGAATCATCGCTGTAGCCCTGTCTTGTCATCCCTTTTAAAGGGGTCCCTGTTTCCGGATCAAAATAAAAGGTGTGATAAGCGGAAGCAT
Source organism: Lachnospiraceae bacterium (assembly GCA_902363835.1). Taxonomy (GTDB): domain Bacteria; phylum Bacillota; class Clostridia; order Lachnospirales; family Lachnospiraceae; genus Lacrimispora. Next base: position 120,390 of record CABJBM010000010.1, on the reverse strand, counting down.
CATCCCGTATTACATTGTTGCAGGATGTCTCATAGTGATGCCTTGCCGCAGCCCTGTATGTATTATCTCCTGTAACCTCCGACGCCCAGTAAAGCAGCGGAATATTCAGCAGACAGTCAATGATCAGACGGTAATTATCCCGTGCGCCAAGTTCTCCCCAGGCCTGGATGAAACCGCCTTTTTCCTGATACCGCTCCATCAGCTTGTCTGCGGCCATAATTCCCGCTTTCTTTGCATCTTCCGAGCCTGTCAGCTTATAACCGGCAACGCAGGAAAGACTGTATAAAAAGCCCAGGTCATGATGATCCAGTTCCAGGCGGTTTTCCACCCGGTTTAAAAAGGAGGCTATGTTCTGCTCTGCGCATCTGCGGAAATCCTCATCTCCTGTATACTCATAACACAGCCATAACAGCCCTGTCCAAAAACCGTTGGTCCACTCTATATTCTCAATAATATCGTATGTCTGATCCCTTGTGGCCGGCGATGGGAACCCTGTACCAAAATAGTTCATATTGCAGCGCACCTGATCCACTGCTTTGTTGATGGCCTTCTCCACTTCCTCTCTGGCAAGAAGGGATGCACTCCGGTATTCCCGGGTTTTGCCGATTGGTTCTACACGAATTTTCTTTATCATGCTGTCTCTGCTCCTCACCTTATTAATTAATAATGTCCCCTGCCTTTTTTTAACTATAATCCATCCTCAAATTCAGGCTCTTCGCCATCACACCCTAAATAATCCAGGTCTGCCAGTCCAGCATTACCTGACCGGATAATCGCTGCTGCCAGTTCCTCCAGATCATACATGGACCTTGAAAATACTGCCTCTACCAGAGCCGCCATATTCACTCCTGCTACTACCTTAATCTTACGGTCCGGATTCTCTGCCTTTATGGCTGCTCCCATTTTAAAAGGTGTGCCTCCCAGCAGATCTGTAAGAATCAGGATCTCATCTCCCTCCAGAGATTCCATTGACTTTTCCATGGACTTTTTTAAATCTTCCGGGCTTTGGCCTTCTTCAAAATCAATACCAACAGTATGATCCGGCCAGCCTGCCACCAATGCCACTGCGCTTAAAATGCCCGTTGGAAAATGTCCGTGTCCCGTTACAACGATTCCCATCATTTTGAATACTCCTTTTCTATTTGGTTTACCTTTGTTTACTATTTTGTACATATGTATTACCTTTATCATCAATTTTAGTAAACTGTTTTACCATGTTTGAAGTATAATATTATTTACGATTCTTGTCAATATGAATCTGATTTTCATCCCATATTTTTGCATTTTCAACAACTTTTCTTCATTTTATTATGCATATTGTATGATTTTATTTTCCTTTCAAGGAAAACTCATCAGCTTTTACACTTTCTTTGTTTACTTACTTTTTAGTAAACCAACAAAATATTTGAATCTGCTATTTTCAGATAGTGCATTCTGATGTTATAAAATTCTGTTGGAATTATTATTTGCAGGAATCTGCACGAAAAGCTGTTATGACCGATCCACTTTCAATCAGAGTCTTACGGGATAGAAACCAAACAAGCTTAGCACCCTTATGGATAAAGGCACTAAGCTTAGAATTATTAAGTCAATTGAAAAACCGGTGCAGTTGATTGGAAGCAGCAATTATATGATAATACCATGGATCTGCTGAAAATCCAGCTATGACAGGCTTAAGGACGTTGCATAGGAATTACCCGGCTTCCAATATCCTCTTAAAATTTATGACCCTTGTTTCCTCATGTAAAATCTCTTTTTATACATCACACCGGCAAATTTGCTTATTTTACGGATGATATTATAATTTACAAAACCGCCCACCGCACCTACAACCGGAATGCCCTGTATAAACTTTGCCGTTAATAATGACTCCGACAGGATCCCTGCTGTTGTTTTTATCAGTTCTTCCAAATTTATTTCCGTGTTAATCTTACAGTCCATGCTATCGCCCAATGCTTCCAGCTTTTGATGAAACTGTTTCTGCCGTTCCTGTTTGGTCATTGCAGTGCAGATCAAAAGCAGAATATATGCTTTTTCTTCCTCTGTTTCATAATGATACCCATAGCTTAAGGCAATTTCATAGACAGATTTCATGACTAAAGATAAAAAAAGGGGAATATCCGGCAATCCGATTCCAAATGCCCCCAAAACACCTCCTTCTATGACGGAAATAGAGGAATTAATCATCTGGGAATGGTTGGAATACCGGTCTAAACGCTTCCTGTATTTTCTTTCGGCACTTTTGCCCAGGGCATAATTATTTAAATCATATTCCAATTGTATCTTATCTTTATTATAGGTTTTTTCGATGTAAATATTTCCTTTTTCAAAAACCAGCCAAAATCCTTTATGAAATGCCCCCTCCAAAGCCGTTTTCAGTTTTTCCGGAATATAACTTTGGATTTTATCCGCAACAGGCTCTATTGAAGCTTTCAATATTGGATTTTCTTTCCTGTTAAGCAGTTTATGCTCTTCTTTTTTTATCTGTTTCACTTGCTTGTCAAATTGCCGGCTCATCTATGGCACTTTCTCCTTTCAATGAATTACATTCTCTTGACCATTGCTTTCATGAACTATATAATGATCATAAAACAGATTACATATCTGGTGCAGGGGAACACATAACAGCATCAGATGATCAGAAAAGGACTTTTTATGAAATCATACAAATACATGCTTTTCTATATATTTTTCCTCCTTCCGCTCCTTATAACAGGCTGCGGAAGGTATGCTTCGGATATTAGCAGCCCCCCTGCTCAAAGCGCTGAGGTTTCTGAAACGGCTCCAAATGAAACAGACACCACTCCTGCTCCCGGTCCCACGGAAACTACAGCAAATACCGTTCCTGCAGAGACTTCAGACCCCGGGGCAGCCCAACAGACAGAGCCACTCTTAAGCGACGATTCCCATGAAGCCAGGGCCAGAGAGCTGCTATCCGGCATGAACCTGGAGGAAAAGGTGGGCCAGCTGTTTTTTGTCCGCCTGCGTAAAGACAGTGCCATTGAGGATATCAAAGCTTACCACCCGGGCGGCTTTATTCTGTTTGGAGATGATTTTAAGGATGAGACCAAAACCGGCATCAGGGAGCTTATGAAAAGCTACCAGAGCGCTTCTTCCATCCCTCTGCTCATTGGAGTGGATGAAGAAGGCGGTACTGTGTGCCGCGTCAGCAAATACACGGCCTTTCGGCCCGAACCATTTAAGTCCCCCCAGAATTTGTACAAACAGGGCGGTCTGGAAGCCATCAAGACCGACACCAGGGAAAAGGCGGCTCTTTTATTGGGACTGGGTATCAATGTGAATCTGGCTCCGGTCTGTGATGTCTCTTCCGATCCCGGTGATTTTATTTACCGCCGGTCCTTTGGCCAGGAAGCCGGGGCTACGGCGGATTACGTCAAAACGGTTGTTGAAGAAATGAAAAAAGACGGGATGGGCAGCGCACTGAAGCATTTTCCAGGCTATGGCAGCAATGCAGATACCCATACAGGATCTGCTACGGACACCAGGGATTATGATCAGTTTGTCCGGAGCGATTTTCTGCCCTTCCAGGCCGGTATTAAAGCCGGAGCTGACAGTATACTGGTATCCCATAATATTGTGACTTCCATGGATGAAAAATCGCCTGCTTCCCTCTCCCCCGCTGTTCATGACATTTTAAGAGAATCTCTGGGCTTTCAAGGCGTTATTATGACAGATGACCTTAGTATGGAGGCAATTAAGAATGTCACCTCAGATGACAATACCGCTGTTCTGGCCATTACTGCAGGAAATGACCTGCTGATTGCAACGGACTTTGATACACAGATTCCAGCCGTCTTAAATGCTGTGAATAATGGAATTCTGACAGAGGAGCGGATCAACGCTTCCGTAATCCGGATCCTTGTATGGAAACTGAAGCTGGGAATTTTATGACAGCAAAGTTAAGAACAGGATAAGGTTGCCTCTTCTTATGAAACAGTTCTGTATACTCTCCATATTACTCCGGTACTGGGTATAAATGCATCTGAATTTCCCATGGAATTAAATCCCGTATCCACAATATACATTGCTCCGTCAGGTCCGAATATCAGATGGGCTGGTCTTTCCAGCCCTCCTGCATTTGATAACGATGCAGGAAATCCGGTTTTATTAATTGCAAACGTGCTGATGGTTCTGGATCTCATATCAATTTTCGATATCCTATGTCCTGCACTGGCATAGGATATGGAATCACCGATGGTTGTATGTATGGTACTGCCGTATTCTGCTATGTAAACATCCCCATAGGGACCAAAATCCTCATTATAATTAAACTCAAACCCTCTTATGGACGAATTCGGCGGAAATGAAATATAAGGCCTTGGAGGAACATTCGGCTGATTTTTAAGCAGAAGTGTTGGCTGAATCCCTCCTCTCGGTGTGAACCGCGGTGAGTTTACCGCCTCTCCTCCGGAATAGTCCGGCCAGCCATACCATAAATTAGGTATAATATAATAAAAATCATCCGTCGCATTTTCAATCGGCCTGCTCCCAATGGGATTATAGCCATTGTTGGCTGCAAACAGCTGGCCGTTGATATCAAATTTTAAGTATGCCGGATTCCGGAATCCCCAGGCAACTTGTTCCAGATTAGAACCATCCAGATTTGCCCTTAAGATGCTGCCTGAAGCTTTAATATATTTTTTTCTGATTTCATATTCAATATTAGGTATTCCATAAGGAGAAAAAGCTCCTGTTACTGCAGTGGCATTGGGCAAAGCTTCTGTCTGAATATTTCTGGTGGCAAAATTCTGACCATAAAGCATAACATAATCACCGGTATAATCACATAGCAGCGGTGAAGATGTCACCCACTTGTTATCATTTCCCACAACACCGCTGTTAGTAACAGTTCCCTGGCCGAAATACAATTTATTATCAGGTGAAAAAGTAACAGGACTGTTATAATTATCTCCATTACTGGGCAAGCCCATAATGATATTCTGCCTTGTACCATCTCTGTTTATCCTGGTTACATAACCTCTATGGGACACATATATGACACCGTTTAAATAATTAATGCCCGATATTGGGGCAACAAAATCTTCTGCAATCGTCTCAAAACTATCGTTGACCATGTGTAGTACTCTGGGATTTCCAGTCGCCAATCCTGAATCAGCTATTAAAGCATTTCCGGCCTCATCAAATACCATTCCAATTGGAGAATCCAAATTTTTCATAAATGGTTCAATCCGATAACCTTCGACAATATGAATATCGTCCGGATTCAAATATCGTTCCGCCGAGGGATCGATTTGATTACAAGAGAGAATTCCTCTGCTATTTTTATCTTGAAACATGAACTTCACCAGGAAATTTTTTAATAAATTATATTCAAGTTTATTTATTTTATACAATTAATCAGACATCATAAAGGCGGGGGAGCCAGCTGTGTATCTTCACCCTTCCTTTGGAATGCTCACCGTAAAGCAGCTTCCCTGCTCCTGCACGCTTTCAGCAGTCACAGTTCCCCCATGGGCGGTGACAATGGATCTGACAATAGCAAGGCCAATACCTGCGCCTCCGGATTTCCGGTTCCTGGATTTGTCGGTTCTGTAAAAGCGTTCAAAAATCAGCGGCAGTTCTTTTTCAGGAATTCCGATTCCCGTATCCTTTATCTTGACAATCCCAAAACGGTCCGTTTCACATACCTGGATTTGTATGGTTCCTCCCTCAGGCGTGTATTTGACGGCATTGGAAAGCAGGTTGGTAATGACCTGACTGAATCTGTTTTTATCCGCCTGAGCAAAGACCTGATTGCCTTCTATGGAAAGGGTCAGGTTTTTCTTGGTGATTTCTCCCTTCATGGTATCTGACACCGTATGGACGACTTCCAGAAGATCGGTCCTGGATTTATTTAAAACCAGGTTTTCATCCTCGATCTTTGCCAGCTGCCCCAGGTCCTGAACCAGGGTTCCAAGGCGCTTTACTTCCTCATGGCAGCTTTTCAGCCGCTCCGGTGTCGGCTCCCACAAGCCTTCGATCATTGCCTCCAAATGAGAACCAAGAGCAGTCAAAGGAGTCCGCAGCTCATGAGCCACATCTGCCGTCATCTGCTTGCGCAGCTTTTCCTGATTTCCCAGAGCATCGGACAGATGGTTGATTGCATCCGCAAGGTCATCAAGTTCCCGTATCTTTGTTCCAGGCTCAAACCGGATGTTGTAATTGCCCTTTGATATCTGTTTGGCAATATAAGCAGTTTTTGTGACTGGACGGGATATTCTGCGGGCAAGGAGACACCCTATCACCACGGAACAGGCGCTGGACAGGATTCCGATGACCAGTAAAACTGTATTCATGACATTGATAAAATTAAAATCAGCTTCATTCATGAAAAACGGGCCGTAATATTTAATGGAAACAGTTCCGACCTTTTTTCCATTCTGATGAAGCTCATAGGTGTGGTCTACAAAACCGCCCTCAGTACCTCTCTCTTCCATGCGGGCCGAAATTTCATTCATGATCTGCCCGCAAAGGCTCATGTCATGGTTTTCCGCATCCCATACCATGTTTCCCCCTGCATCGTACAGCTTTATAATGTACCCGTCATACAGGGAATTCATGCCGATTGCATGAACGTAGTCAAGCTTCCAGCTCCGCTTAAACCTATCGTACTGCCTGCTTAAATCATCAACAATATTTTCTCTTCGCTCCTGTCCCAGCCCGGTGATGTATTTCTCAAATTCCCGGTTCATAATCCAGTTGGAAAGAAGGCCAATAAGGCCAATGGTAATCAAGAGCGTCAGCAAAATAGAAAGGGATAACTGTTTTCTTAAGCTCTTCACTCTCCATCTCCTCCGAATTTATACCCCAGCCCCGGGATTGTCCGGACATATACTGGATTTTTAGGATCATCCTCCACCTTTTTTCTGATGTTTTTAATGTGGCTGTCAATGGCCCTGTCATATCCGGCAAAACCTTTGTCCAAAGCCGCCACAATCAGTTCCTCTCTGGTAAAGACCTTTCCCGGGTATTTGATGAGCACAGATAAGATTTTCAATTCGCTTGGCGTAAGGGTCAGAAGGGCTCCTTTTTTACGGACCTCATTCTTTTCAAAATCAATCACCAGATCCCCGTTTCTCCAGGAATTTCTTTTGGCAAGGGGCACCAGGTCGCTTTCCGTCCGGCGGAGAACAGCTTCTACCCTGGCATACAGTTCTTTTAAGCCAAAAGGCTTTACCACATAATCATCCGCCCCAAGGCCAAGCCCTTCCACCACATCGCTTTCATCCACCTTTGCGGTCAGCATGATGATTGGAACCCGGGATTTCTTGCGGATGGCCACACACACCTCTTCCCCGGAAATATCCGGCATCATAAGGTCCAGAATAATAAGGGAAATGTTTTCCGAATCAAATATTTCCAGAGCCCTTCTGCCGTTTTCCGCAGGAAATGCGCAAAATCCCTTGCTTTCCAAAAGCAGGCAGACCACCTCCAGTATTTTGGGTTCATCATCCACAACCAGTACATTTTTGCTGTTCTTAAGCATCCTAACACCTCTGTCTCTTATATCATGAACTTACGGTTCATGACCGGCCCTTAACCTTCGCGCCCATGGGCAGGCTCATCTTCGTACTCCTGCCCTCATTATAAAAAAAACATGAAAGGCGGGAACCGCCCTGTTGTGCGGTCCCCGTCCTTTCTGCCTGTTACTCTATGACATCATATCCCTGGTCTTCAATCTCAGATTTAATGGTTTCAACCGATGCCTGATCCGGATCATGATCCACGGTTACGGTCTTTCCTTCTAAGTCCACCGCTACACCGGATACACCGGATATGGCGCCTACCGCATTTGTGATTGCCTTAACGCAGTGTTCACAGGCCATTCCATCTACCTTTATTACTGTTTTTGCCATTTAAGTTACCTCCATTGTGATTTATTATTTTAAATTAAAAGGTTTTAAAAACTTATAGACCTCCATAGTCTTTCCGTTTTCCATTACGGAAACCGGCGCATATACCCAGCCTTCTACCTTTTCCGGATCAACACCGGCTGCAATAAGGGGTTGGGGATTTAACACGAAAACAACGTCTTTATCCTGATTTTGATTTGTCACCGTGTTGGTTTCCATATTTTTTGCCCATTCAAACATATTGCCGTCTCCCAGCTTTACGCCGAAATGGTCAAGATCCATATGGTAGTTGATGGAGCTGCGGTGTTTCTTTACGATCTGCTCATAGGCTGCAAGAGGAGTCACATCTCCCTCATAAACCTGACTTTCAGTTCCCAGCTTGGTTCCTACCATGAGCATTCCATCGTAAGCCGCGTAATTTTCCGGCAGCTTATCAGCATCAAGTCCTGCACTGACAAACGGGGCCGAATCAAGCTCCAGCATCACGTCATGAAGAGCGCTCTTACTGTAGTCCTCACTCCAGATGAAGCGTACGGTGCCATCGGGTGCAGTTAAGGACCAGCCTCCATTGATTTCATCAGCCTTTATATTGTCCGGGATTGTATTTAAAACTGCCTCAAATGATGCTGCGGACTTCTTTCCCACTACGTCCACATCTCCTCCGGCTGTCTTTATTACTGCTGCCGAAATTATCCCTACCAAAACAACGGCGGTTCCCACTGCTGCAATTAATTTTCCATTTTTATTCATATCCGGTTCACCTCACTCCTGTGGTTGGTTTGAATCTTTTCAGCCGCAATGCATTGGTCAGCACGGAAACAGAGCTTAAGCTCATGGCTGCCGCCGCAAAAATCGGGTTAAGAAGGGGCCCGTTAAAGAGCAGGTGCAAAAGCCCTGCAGCAATGGGGATCCCGATCACATTATAACCAAACGCCCAGAAAAGGTTTTGCTTGATGTTGCGGATGGTCTGCTTGCTTAAGTTGATGGCTGTAGGCACATCCATTAAATCGGAGCGCATGAGAACAATATCAGCTGATTCCATGGCTACATCCGTACCGGAACCGATTGCAATGCCGATATCAGCCTGGGCCAGAGCAGGAGCGTCATTGATTCCGTCACCTACCATGGCTACTTTGCGGCCTTCGGCCTGCAGCTTTCTCACCTCATCGGACTTATCCTGAGGAAGAACCTCAGAAAGCACCCGGTCAATTCCCACCTGTTTTGCAATGGCCTCAGCGGTCCTTTTATTGTCCCCCGTAATCATAGCCACTTCAATGCCCATCTTATGAAGCTGTTCAATGGCGGCCCGGCTGGACTCTTTCACAACATCTGCTACGGCTACAATACCGGCAAGGTTGCCGTTAATTGCCACATACATGGGTGTTTTTCCTTCCCCGGCCAGCTGGTCTGATGCTTCTTCCATTCCTGTTAAGGAAATGTTTCGTTCATTCATCAGCTTCCGGTTTCCTGCAAGGATATCTTCCCCGTTGATCTTCGCTTCAATTCCCCGCCCTGTGAGAGATTCAAAATGCTCTGCTGCAAACAAGGTAAGTCCTGCATCTTTTGCACCATGGACAATTGCCTGGCCAAGCGGATGCTCGGAGCCTTTTTCTGCAGAAGCCGTAAGCTGCAGCATCATTTCTTTGGAAAGCCCCTGGACACTCAGGACATCGGTTACCGTTGGTTTTCCTTCGGTAATGGTACCTGTTTTATCAAATACAATGGTGTTGATTTTATGAGCTGTCTCAAGAGCTTCTCCGCCCTTGATCAGGATTCCGTTTTCCGCACCTTTTCCGGTTCCCACCATAATGGCAGTGGGTGTTGCAAGACCCAGGGCACAGGGGCAGGCAATAACCAGAACTGAAATAAATATGGTAAGTGCAAACTTTAAGTCTCCGGCGGTGCCGATATACCAGGCAATACCGGAAAGAAGAGCGATCACACAAACCACCGGGACGAAATAACCGGAAACAATGTCTGCCATCTGTGCGATGGGAGCCTTTGATCCCTGGGCATCCTCCACCAGCTTGATAATCTGAGCCAGGGCAGTGTCACTGCCGATTTTTTCCGCTTTGAACTGGAGGGTTCCCGTGGTATTTAAAGATGCGGCATAAACCTGATCTCCTTCTTTTTTATCCACCGGCATACTTTCACCGGTCAGCATGGATTCATCTATGGCAGTGTGGCCGCCTGTTACAGTCCCGTCTACCGGGATCTTTTCACCGGGCTTCACTAAAATCATATCACCGATTTCTACCTCGTCAATAGGGATTTCTTTTTCCACACCGTTTTCAAGAATAATTGCAGTTTTGGGAGCAAGACCCATAAGCTTTTTGATGGCTTCGCTGGTTCTGCCTTTTGAAACAGCCTCCAGGGATTTTCCCAGCAGAATAAGGGTGATAATGACTCCTGCCGTTTCAAAATACAGGGAATCCACTGCCAGGAAATGTCCGTCTGCAATCTGGAACATATTATAAATGCTGTAAAGAACAGCAGCGGTGGTTCCTACTGCGATCAGGGAATCCATGTTAGGGCTTCGCTGAAACAGGGCTTTAAAACCAATGGTATAGAATTTATAACCAACGCCTATGACCGGAGCCACCAGCAGAAGTTCTGCCAGAGCATAGATCAGAGGATACTGCATGGGGTCAATCCCTGCCGGGAAGGGCAAACGGATAATCTTGATCATTGGCACCATGGCAATGTAGAGAAGGGGGATGGAGAACACGGCTGACACAATGAACTTGGTCCAAAGAGTCCTGATCTCCCGCTGCTTACGGGCACGGTCTTCATCCGCTGCATCTGCCTTGTTCACTTCCAGGGCCTTGTAACCCGCTTTTTCAATGGCTCCGCGAATGGCCGACAGCCTGATCTTCTGGGGATCATAGGTAACCGTTGCTTTTTCCGTTGCAAAGTTTACCGATGCGCTTACCACGCCATCCTGCTTTCCAATGGCCCGTTCCACACGCTGGGCGCAGGCCGCACATGTCATCCCGCCAATGGGTATGGTCACATTGGCATTTTCAGACTTTTCCACTACTTCATAGCCGATCTTTGCCACTGCCGCCTTAATGGCAGAAAGTTCAAGGGTGCTGCTGTCATATTCCACAAACAGCTTTTCGCTTGCCAGGTTTACGGTAGCCTGGCTGATACCGGAAAGCTTCCTCACTGTTTTTTCAATTCTCTGTGCACAGGCTGCACAGGTCATGCCTCTTATATTTAAAATTTGACTTTCCATTCTGATTCACCTCACTATTTTTTACTGCCTTTTCCTTAAGGCGTCCCCTTTGGCATTGGCAATGATTACTATTATACTAATTTTTCCATGGCCTCCAAAAATATGCTATCCTGTTATCTTGAATTTTTCGAGCACTCATGTTATTATTATGGCAGTAATTGCGAAATTTGCAAGTATGCACTTTTTTGTTATATAGTACCCAAAACGATACTAAAGGAGGATTCTTTCCATGAACTGTGACCGCACAAATTATCATTGCCCGGTAGATGCCACATTGGATATGATCGGAGGAAAGTACAAAGCCCTCATTTTATGGCATTTGATCAACAATACCCTTCGGTTTGGAGAGCTTCGAAAGCTCATTCCCCAGGCAACGCCTAAAATGCTCACCCAGCAGCTGCGGGAACTGGAAGAAGATCATCTGATCATCCGAACCGTGTACCCGGTGGTGCCGCCTAAAGTGGAGTATGAACTGTCTGACTTAGGAACCAGCATCCGCCCGATTCTGGAAGCCATGTATAACTGGGGAGCAGATTACTTAATCCAAAATGGCATTACAGTAAGCTGCTCCATGAAAATTCCCACATAAGATTTTTAATAAGAAGTCTTCCAATTGGCAAATATCTCCTTGGATTCTTTAAGGAAATCATAAGAGATCGTGATGGATTCGTCTGTCACGGTCTTATTTTCGTCAAAAACAGGCCAGGGGTTGCAGCCTCCTGCCTCCACTTCCACCCTGTTCATAGGAAAACGGTTCCCGCAGTTCTGGCACACAAGAGCATCTCCTTCCTGCTTATAGTATCCTCTTCCTGAGTCATAACATACCTGACAGGTGTTAAATGCCGTCCGAATGGTTCCATCCGGGGCCTTGACCGCAATGACCTCCATCTTGGTGCCATCTACATCAACAGGGTAAAATTGGGCTGTACTTGAGACATCTTTTACAGGAATTGCAAGGGATTCTCCCTTTCCCACCTTTTGGCCGCTTTCAGCAGACGCCTGGGCCGTTTCTGTTTTCTCAGCCTTTTCCTTGGGAGCGCAGGCAGTAAGGGCTGCGGCAGCTGTCACAAGCACCGCCAGCTTAAGGAAAAGAAGACCGGGCTTCCTTCCGTTTTTCTTATCATATCCATTCTTAAACTTCCGTAACATTAAAATGTACCTCCTGAATTTAAACGTTGTTAATCCTTTTTCTTTTTGTCTCCCATAAAAAACATTGCTATCATAATGCCACAAACCGGAAGAATGCAGTGCCAGTGACTTAATAATAAACTCATGAATCAGCTCTCCTTTCCTGTTTATCCGCAGCAGGAGCCGCCTGCGCCCTGGAAGGTGTCATCGGGCCAGATAAGGGTCTTAAAGCTGCTTATTTCTTTTTTAATCCCATCCATATCTATGTTATTTAAATCATCCACAACCTTGATATACCCATAAAAGGCATTGTCCCCGGTGGAAAAATCAAAGCTTCCCGCAGGCGTAAAATACAGGTTATTTTCCCCCTTTTCAAGGGGAAGCTGGGTTGCAAAATCCGGAACAAGAAGCTGGGTTCCATAGGTGGAATCAGACGTATTGTCAATGATATTCCATTCCACATCAACCCCTGATTTCACTATGGCAGCCGCCGGTTTAAAGCCGTCATCCGTAAGTTCCATGGTGATCCTCTGAATGCTGTTTCCATATTCATCCGTGGCATCTTCCGCTACCGCAATCTCATCCGTTGGAATCGTATAACCGGCTGCTACCGGTTCCTCCGGCGCATATTCTTTTAATACGCCCTCCCCGTCAGAGCCTGTGCCGTCCTTTGCCTCTCCTTCTTCGGTCACGTAGATGGACCCACGGATCATTCCCATCCAGCAGCTGTAAGCGATCTTTCCTGTTTTCTCAGGAGTGAATTCAATGACGTTTTCTCCGGTCTTAAAGGAATATTCAATGCCTAAATCCCGGATGATCATCCGGTTGTTGCATCCGTTTATGCTTCCCTTTGGTGCGTCAATGATCCATTTTACGGGAATGCCTTTCTGGACATTGATATTCGGATACTTTCCGGGAGAAAGGGTGCTGTTTATGATCTGCACTCCGTCTTCTATTTTTATATCATTTTTTGCATCATTCTTTTTCTCCTGGTCCCCGGCGGCATAAGCGCTGCCTCCGCCATTTGGAAGTAAGTCCGGCATCTGGAATCCCGACAGGCTTAACCCCTGGGAAAACATGGACATGCCAAGAACCACCACCAAAACCGCTCCCACTGTCATGACCCTGCTTGAAAACTTCTTTCCAAGGGCTGAGGAAAGGGCGCCAAGCCCGAACATAAGGGGTACGGTACCAAGGCTGAATAAGAACATGGATAAAGCACCGGAAAAAGGATTTCCCGTTGACAATGCATAGATCTGCATCGCCTGTAAGGGGCCGCAGGGCATAAGGCCGTTTAACAGACCTACGATCAGAGGGCTGCTGTTTTTTGATTTTTCCTTGTCAATTTTTCTTGCGAAAATTCTGGGCATCCTTGGATTCAGCCTGCGAAGCCAGGGAAAAATCCCCAGCATGTTTATGCCCATGATAACCATAAACACTCCGGCAGCCAGCTTTAAAACTCCCTGAAGAGTATTGGAAAACGTAACCACAGAGCCTAAAGCTCCCACCAGAAAACCTACCGCAGTATAAGAGATCACCCGTCCTAAATTATAAAGAAAGGTGGGCTTAAAGGTAGAAAAACGGCCCTTTTCCAAAGCTGCTTCTTCGCTTCGCGGAATACACTGGGACAAATTAATGCCGCCGCACATTGCCACACAATGAACGGAAGTAACAAGGCCGATGACAAACAGCATGCCATAGCCCATCTTTTCATCTGCCAGCTGGCTTGGAACAAGGAGATTTAAAAGCCCCAGCTGCTGGATCAACATGTACAGGGAAAGAATGATTAACAGAATTCCTATTGCCCGGCTGGTATCCGGCCCCTTTTGTTCATGCTCTGTTAATACCTGGTAATCCAGATGTTCAATGATCCCTACAATGCTTTTATACGAAATAATATCCGTATCAAACGTGATCACAGCAGTTCCTGTGCTGTAATTCACCTCCGCCTTTTCAATTCCGGCCGTATTGCGCAATTTTTTTTCAATTTTATTTTGACAGCTTATGCAGGTCATCCCGCCGATTCGTATCTTTTTAGTTCTTACAGCAGATCCCATCGTCTGTCCTCCTTTTCAATTTCTGAAGCCTAGAATAGCAGGACGATTTGTAGAAGTTGTGTAGATGAGATTTTTTTCACACAAAATCCACATAAATTCCCCATGCACCATATAGCCGCTAAATGGGACGGCAGTAAAGAACAAATCCATAGGCAGATACGAAAAAACACGTGTATATCGTTCTTTCAAATGATATACACGTGTTGCTTATGTATTTAAAATCACTCCGCCTGATTAAGTCTTATATCCAGGTGGACATTTTAAATAGAATCGGACATACAGCAGGCTTTTTGAATGCATATTTTTTGTTTCCATAAAGTATATACCGGCTTGGTGGAGCCGGTATATACTTTATCATTGGTTCTTAAAATTCAAAACCGTTTTATTCCCGGGCTTTGTTTTTGCCTGTATTATCCCGCTATTTAAATACAGGTCAGGAAATCCGCTGTTTAAACTTAACCAGGGAAGCAACCAGCTCCTCACATATCTGACCTACGGTTTTGTGATCCGTCTCTACGATGATATCCGCCGCTTTTTCATAAAAATCCTTACGTTTTGCCATAAGCTCTTTTATAAATTCCACATTCATATTTCCATTTAAAATCGGACGTCCACCGTCATCCTTTACCCGTTCCAATATGGTTTCAGGGCTGGCAGTCAGAAGTACGATGCGGCTGCTCTTTTTGAGATTTTTTACATTTTCTTCCCGAATTACCGCACCGCCGCCGCAGGAAATAATGGTCTGGCTGCAGCTTTGCAGGCTGAGGATTGCATTGCTTTCGCAGTTTCTGAAGTATTCCTCTCCATATTGTTCAAAGATATCCCGGATAGGCATTTTCTGATTTTCCACAATCATGGCATCCACATCGACCTCATTCATGGCCAGCATATCCTTTAAATATTGAGATACCGTGCTCTTTCCCGTTCCCATAAATCCGATCAAAGCGATGTTATAATTAAACAGGCTTTTGCTTTGTACGCTTTTGCTTTCCTCATGGATCTGCTTAAAGATCTTTAACAATTCAGCACTGTAAGCATGATCGCCTATTGCTGCAAGCAGCTTTTCCTGCCGGATATCCTCTTCCTCCGGCTGAAAGACGGGCAGCCCGTGTTCCTTTTTATATTCCATAATCTGCGCCGCGTTGCCAAGGCGCTGCATCAGAAGCTTTAAAATCTCCATATCGCAGCAATCCAGTTCTTTTCTTACTTCATTCAGCTCTCTCATATTGTCTCTCCATAATTATCCTGTGGTTCTTTACATTTTTTACATTATACATAAAATGGAGGCAAGCTGTAAAGTAATTCTTTCCGTTTCTTTCCATTAATCCAGATAGGGCAAGCAAAATTAAAATCCTACTTTAAAAGCCGGAACCTGCTGACTTCCTGCTGGAGCATCTGGGCCTGGGCAGCCAGTTCTTCGCTGGAGGAAGAACTTTCTTCTGCAGTGGCAGCATTGGTCTGGACAACTGCAGACACCTGGGACAGGCCCTGGTTGATCTGCTCGATTACCTGTACCTGATAGGAAGAGGATTCTTCGATCTCCCTGATTGCCTGTTCCACAAGCACCGCCTGTTCTGCAACTCCTTTAAGAACCTTTGCTGTTTCATCCGCCAGCCGTTCGCCCTCTGAAACGCTTGTAACCGAATGCATGATTAAATCGGCAGTCTGCTTGGCTGCTTCCGCAGATTTTCCTGCAAGGCTCCTGACCTCATCAGCCACCACTGCAAAGCCTTTGCCCGCTTCCCCTGCACGGGCGGATTCCACAGCCGCATTAAGGGCAAGAATATTTGTCTGGAAAGCAATGTCTTCAATCACTTTTGTAATGCTTGATATCTTATGAGAAGCTGCCCCGATTTCTTTCATGGCTTTATTCAGCTTCTGCATATATTCGTTGCTCTCGTTCACTCCTGCTCCGGCCTGCCCAACATAGGACGCAGCCCTTTGAACATTTTTCGCATTTTGTTCCGTCTGTCCGGCTACACTGGTGACGGAAGCATTCAGCTCCTCAATCGTAGCCGCCTGCTCGGCCGTTCCTGAGGCCAGGGCCTGGGCTGCAGAGGAAACCTGTTCTGCTCCCGCATTGACCTGTTCCGAGGCAGTGCTTATTAATGAAAGTGTCTGGTTTAAATCCTTTCTGATCTTCTGCAATGCAAGACCAAGGATATCCTGATCTGAACGAAGGGGCACTTCCCTGGTAAAGTCGCCATTGCTGATTCTGTCCGCAGCATCCACCTGTTTTCCAATGCTTTCAATCATTTTAGTAAAAGCATTGGCAAGCTGACCTGTTTCATCTTTTGAATCAATATCGCCAAGCTCCACATCCACATGGCCCAAGGCAATCCGGTTGGCAGCATCCACCACCTGCCCGATTGGCTGGCTGATCATCCTTGAGATTTTCATTCCTAAAAATACGGCCACACCGGCTCCAAGCACAATAAAAAGAACCAGAACAACGGTGAGCCAAAATGCGGTCGCATTATTGGTTTCATTTGTCCTTCCGGCTTCAGCCATACGATTGTCTATAAGCAGATTGAAATTATCAAACATTTTCTGAATGTTATTTGTTTCCACAAAAAGCGCATCCCATGCCGCAGCTTCATCGCCGGCTTTTGCCGCATCCAGGCACTTTTCCACCGCGGGCTTAAAAGAATTGTCAAACAGGGAAAGAGTCTCGTCTAACAGGGCAAAAGAATCGGGATTGGTTATGGTTTTGCGGTATGACGCCGTACTTGCCTTAAACTTCTCTGATCCAAGCTCAAAGCTTTGCTTCAGTTCATTAAGCTTCTGGTCTTCTCCTGCATAGATTACCATTGCTCGGGAATCTACCCGGAACTGATACAGGCTTTCAACCGAAACCATCAAGTCTTTCATTGGGGCTGTCTGCCCTTTGTACAGGTAAGTATCCATCTGGCTGATCCTGGCCAGTCCGACAATTCCTGCTACTCCTACCAGCAGCATAATAAGCGTCAGTCCTAAAAACCCTGTCAGCAATTTCCGCGAAATGCTGAAATCTTTAAAGCGTTTCATTTTACTTCCTCCCAGTTCTCTTTTGTATTAGTAAAAATTGGACAATCTGCTTCCCCATCCTGGAGTGCGGGTCTATCCT
Source organism: Lachnospiraceae bacterium (assembly GCA_902363835.1). Lineage (GTDB taxonomy): Bacteria > Bacillota > Clostridia > Lachnospirales > Lachnospiraceae > Lacrimispora. Next base: position 102,987 of record CABJBM010000010.1, on the reverse strand, counting down.
TATTGCATTTAAAACACTCTTTAAACCAACCAAGCCATAATAACAATCCGCAATGTCCTAAACTATACGTCTTTTTTTTCACAATAATATCGTACACTTTTGACCTCCTGAGCAATACCTTCTTAAATTTCAGGGCATAAAATCCCGTATAAGATAATGTATTGATCCTGAATTGAAAAAGTGCATTGAGACTGCTGTACGTGCTGTGAATTATGGAATAGATTCGCAGTATATTTGGTACTGCGGTATATGAAGAATTACGTGATATTTACAAGGGATTGTAGAGTAATGACGGAGGAAAAGACGGCTTTTAATTCCTGTACTAAGGATTTACTGCAATAAAATACCCTGTCCCGGAATTATGGTTTCTTTTTTGTAAGAATCAGGATATCATGCTTTTTTTGTTTTAAAATTTAATTGCCTCAAAACAAAAGGAAAATACATGGACCCATGAAATGACGATGCCAATGACGGCTGATATATAAGTTTTCAGAAAAATATCTCCAATCTAGTACGATAATTCATAGGAAACTACTTTTTTAATACTGCAATTTTTAGTTTACTTGATATTTGACAAATAATATTTCTTTGTTGTATAATAAATATTGTCGAATTATACATATAATTGTAAACGCAGTACCAAATATACTGCGCCTTTTTATCCAATTTCTTATACAAATAAAACAAATATCTTTATCACATTTCCAGGCTTTTGTATATTTTTTATGTATTCCATAAAATAATTCCTGGATCCAAGCAAAACAACACTCAAAAAAACCGGCCAGGGCTTAAAAACCTCTGGCCGGACGGCTTTTTATATCTGTGTTTTCTATTCTGACAGCAGTCTCTTTTCTCCGGTGATTTCCTGTATTGGTTTTATGTCCTGGGTCACTTCCAGAACGCCAAGATATTCTCCTTTAAGGCTCCTCACCGCATAGTAACGGATCAAAATATATTTTCCGGCCATTTGAATCCAAAAATCTTCCTGGTCCTTTGTTCCAGCTTTGAAATCTTCAACAATCTGCTCAACGATGTGGACACTTGCCGGGGGATGGCAGTTGGAAACATTTCTGCCGATAATGGCTTTTGTTCTTGGAAAGGCCCGTTCCTTTCCTTCTGAAAAATACTTTACCACATCATCCTTATTTACAAAGGTGATGTCAAAGGGAAGGGTATTTAACATAGCAGTCAGTTCCTCCACCTTAAATTCACCGGAAGGAAGCTTTATAATGCCTGCCTCCTCTGCCCTTTTCTCCGTCTTCTCCGCTTTCTCCTTTCCCTGATCTCCTGCGGCAGGATTCCACTGCGGCACATGGTCGATCATAAAACCGATTTCCTTGCTTTCATCAGCAATTGTTTTCCATTCTTCCTGGGTCAGCTGCTCTAAAAGCATTGGAATCATGATATTTTCCTCTTTAAATATCATTTCCGTGATCTTGTCCAGCACTTTTTCAATTTTCTCCACCAGGGCATCGTTAAGCTCTGTGTCCTTATGAAGCATTTCCACTGTTTCTTTCACCTGATCCCTGATCTCATCATCCACTCCCCACATAACCTTTGGCGGCGCGGTGATTCCGTATTTCTCCATGTATGGAAACAGCAGATTTTCCTTTTTCCCGTAATGAACGGATAAGTCTTTCAACTGATTTACGCCTTCTTTAAGCTTTGAATATTCCTCCCTGCCACTTTTCTTTGCGGAGGAAAGATAGGGACGGATATCATTTTCAATGATATGGGTAATTTTCTCATTCTCTTTTACCAACACATTCAGGGGATGTCCGGGAATTAGGGTGGGATCTGAGGGCTGGTGGATTTCTTCAATGGAACCTTTAAAAACTGCGGCGTGAACATCACAAAGCTTCTGGACCTCCTCCACGGGAAGGCCCTCTGAAATTAAGGCAGTCTCAGCCGCAGAAATTTCAGTGGCAGATACGCCGTGAAAAGCCTCTTCAAACAGCTTCTTTACTTCTTCCACGGATTTCCCCTCATGAAGCTTTTTAATGATTTCTTTTATTGCATTCTGTCTCATTTCACGATTGTTAATATATTCACTCATAAAATTCCTCCTCATCAAACAGAAAAATCCTTCGGTATAAAAACACCCCCCTCTGATTCGTTATTTCCACAGAAGGAGGCACTTTTTCGACTATTCTACTGTTATTACCGAAACAGGACAGCCCTCCTGCGCTTCTACTGCTGACGCTTCCGCAGACTCTGGCACTTCGTCAACATATGCTTCTGCCGGACCGTCATCTCCCATTCGGAATACATCCGGGCAAATGGATGCACATAATCCGCATTCAATGCATCCTTCTCTATCTACCGTTGCTTTCATAATCTACAACTCCTTTCCCAAAGATATCTTTATTGTTGGTAATTTCTTTACAAATTATCCATTTCCAAAGATACGTTTTATTTTTTTCAGGATATCATTGCCAGGATTTCATGTCTGTTGTAGTTACAACATTTTCCATTTTTTATTAATAAAATTTATAAAAAACTTGACAGGCTTTTATAATTATGTGGAAATGTAGTGTATTCTTTGATCGTAATTCATGGTGATGCGAAGCAAATGAATGTTTGTCAAAACATGGAAAAAGTTGGCCCAAAATCGGTTGTTTTGGTGGTCTGCCGGTCTGGCATAAGTCACATTGGCTTTAAATTTTTATTCAGGCGTTCGGCCATCCACGCAAAACGTTTTTCACGGCCTGCATCTGTTTTCGCATCAAAGTATGCCCGCGCGTATGTCTTTTTTACAGAGGGCGGCATAGCCTCAAAATTCATATAGGCCGGTTCGCAGCCTTTCAGTAAATCGGACACAAAAGCGATTTCCTCCTCTGTGATAGCCGGAGACCTTGGGGCGTTCCACTGGCCGTTTTTCTTGGCCTCTTCAATTTTAGCCCTGCCAAGACCGTTCATCTTCCCTTGCTGCTCAAGCTGTTCAACCAAAGCCTTATTTTTCTCCGACCACTTACTGTTGGCTCTGCGGGCAGAAAAGTATTTTTTATAGGTTTTATCGTCAATGCTTTGCATTTGTCCGTCAATCCAGCCAAAACATAAGGCTTCTTCCAGGGCTTCTCCCGCCGTAAGCGTAACCGGGCCGCCTTTTTTTCCCATAAGCAGCCACACTCCGTCGCTGCTTGTACTATGTTTATCCAACCATGTACGAAATTCAGTTCTATTAGAAAACGACAAAATATCCTTCATAATAATCCCTCCTGCTGACTTTGGCCTGAAGTTAATGGGTATTTCTCTGTGTATTCTTCATCGGCTCACCCCAATTACCGAGGGAAGTTCCATCCCACCTAAAATAGGTTTGTCCGACTGAAAGTACAGGTGTAATCGTATTCATCCGTTGTTCAACGCTTAGAGTTTCGTCACAAAGAGGCTCGTATGCAAGAACATTTCTAATCTTACAGAAAAACACATCGCTGCCATCCAACACAATCGACCTGTCAACTTCTAATTCATAAATCCACGGACTATTAACGAGAATCGGCACATCCAAAACCCTTCCTTTTTCTATTTCAACAGAAATCCTCATTTTGTCCTCGCTATATCCATTGGTATTGCCAAAGTAGTCAGCTATCGGCAGCATTTCTTCTGTGATAAGATTAGCAGAAAAGACTTTTGTTGCGCGGATACGATCTTTCGTAAGTTTCTCATCACCGATACAGGCCATTACGCCCAGCTCTTTGTCGAAATAACCGCTGAACCAACTAAACAATCCAAAATTCGGAGTTCCATCTTCTTTATTCGTACCATAGACAAACAATGCTTGGGGACAAAAATGATTGACAGGTGTTATTGACTTTTTCATATTGTGTGCTCCTTTTCAATAAGATTTGATAATACTCGCTGTAAGGTATTTTCAAACACTTTAATTTCATCATCCGAAAATCCTGTATAATAAATCTCATTCATTTCTTGCGATATTTTATTGTATTCATAGCTTAACTTACGTGCAGTTTCGGTAAGCGAAATAAGGATTTTTCGTCCGTCAGACTGATCCGCTATACGCATAACGAGATTTGCATTTTCCATTCGCTCAAGCATACTTGTTAATGATGTTTTTGCTAGTCCTGTTTTTCGTGACAATTCAACAATCGGAACACCATCTTCCTGCCATAGAATATATAGAATACGTCCCTGCGCCCCATTAAACTCTTCTATGCCAGCCTTTACAAGCAGCTTTTCAAATATCCTGCTGCCTATCTGTTTGATCTGTGTAATTAAAAAGCCACCCTGTGTTTTGAGATTCAATGCTTTTCCTCCCTTCCTATGTACAATAGTACTATATAGTACTAATTTTGTCAAACCTAATTTATTTGATAGTCTTAACTTCAAATTGATGCTTTGCGACTGATCCAAATTCAGGCGTTATTTATAGTTTTCCAGAGAAAAAAAGGAATACTGCAAAGCCAACTCTCGTCAGCCATGCAGCATTCCCTTTTCATTATGCCGGTATCCGGTTATTATGCATTCATGAATAATTCGATATCATCTTCTACAGTACCGATTCCTGCGATTCCAAATGTATCAACAAGAACATTGGCAACGTTTGGAGATAAGAAGCCTGGTAATGTCGGTCCTAAATGAATGTTCTTCACTCCCAAGTAAAGGAGGGCAAGAAGTACGATAACCGCTTTCTGCTCATACCATGCAATGTTATAAGCAATAGGAAGTTCGTTGACATCATCAAGGCCAAATACTTCTTTTAGTTTCAGAGCGATCACAGCCAGGGAGTAGGAGTCATTACACTGTCCTGCATCCAGAACTCTTGGAATTCCGCCGATATCGCCCAGTTCCAGCTTGTTGTATCTGTATTTTGCGCAGCCTGCTGTAAGAATGACCGTATCCTTTGGAAGCTGTTTTGCAAATTCCGTATAATATTCCCTGGATTTCATTCTGCCGTCGCAGCCAGCCATAACAAAGAACTTTTTAATGGCTCCGGACTTCACGGCATCAACCACTTTATCTGCAAGTGCCAGTACCTGGTTATGAGCAAAACCGCCTACAATGCTGCCTGTTTCAATCTCATCAGGAGAAGGAAGCTTCTTTGCCATTTCAATTACAGCAGAAAAATCCTTCTTTCCGTTTTCATCTGCAGGAATATGAGGACATCCTGGGAAACCTGCCGCGCCTGTTGTGAAGATTCTGTCCGCAACTTCCGGAGTCTTTGGAGGAACAATACAGTTTGTGGTAAACAGAATCGGTCCGTGGAAGGCTTCAAACTCGCCAACCTGCATCCACCAGGAGTTTCCATAGTTGCCTACAAAGTTGTCGTATTTCTTAAATGCAGGATAATAGTGGGCAGGAAGCATTTCGCCGTGAGTATAAACATCCACTCCTGTTCCCTTTGTCTGCTCTAAAAGCTGTTCCATATCAGTCAGATCATGGCCGGAAATGAGAATGGCCGGGTTCTTTCTGACACCGATATTAACGGAAGTGATTTCCGGATTTCCATAGCGGGATGTATTAGCCTCATCAAGAAGAGCCATTGCCTTTACGCCATACTCACCGGTCTTTAAAGTCAAAGCAACAAGATCATCAGCAGTAAGGCTGTCGTCAAGAGTTGCAGCCAGCCCCTCATACATAAAGGAATAAATGGATAAATCCTCTTTTCCAATGTTATATGCATGCTCTGTGTAAGCGGCCATACCCTTGATTCCATAGATAATCAGTTCCCTTAAGGAACGGATATCTTCGTTTTCTGTAGCAAGAACTCCAACCTGGGAAGCCTTGGAAAGCATGGATTCTCTGGAATCCACGGTAAATACTGCGGCATCCTGATTTCCGTTATAACCTGTATCCTTTGCAAGCTGGTCCCTTAATCCAAGAACCTTTATAATCTGTTTTTCAATTGCATCCGCATCAAAGTTGGCATTTGTAATCGTAATAAAGAGACTTGTAAGCACCTCATGATTGATTGTATTGATTTCTGCTGCGTCAGCTTTTGTCTTTACAACAATTTCAGAAATACCTTTTGAAGCATAAACAAGCAGGTCCTGAAGCTTTGCGACCTCCTCGTTCTTACCACAGACACCCTTGATGGTACATCCTGTGTTTTTAGCTGTCTCCTGACACTGATAACAAAACATGCTCATATTCCATTACCTCCTATTGTATGTTTTTCATGCATGGCACTGCTTTTTTTAAGTGCTCTTGCTTTCTTCATAAAGGATACCATTACCAGGGATTCATGTCCGTTGTTATTACAACATACTTTAAATTTTTTAATTTTTATTGTAAACAGGGGCCTTTTCCGGCTTATCTCTCACAGTACGGCAGAAAAAAAGGGCTGTATCAGCACTTTGTCTCATCAAATGCTGATACAGCCCTTATATCATGGGATAATACCCCTGTCCGCGGCAATCCTTCTGTGCCGCTCTATCGTTCTTCCATACATATCTTCACAAATTTCGCCATAATCAAAATATAGCTGAATACGAAAACAAAACCTGCGGCCATAAGAGGCCATTTTCTCTTTTTCTCCGGAATTGATAATCCAACCATGATCCCTACCGCACACAGGCATATTTTTAATAATGCAAAATCCTTTATGCTGCACTTCTGGACAAATACATCGGCACACTCACATATCCCTTTCATCCACACTGTCTCCTTTCACAAATTTTCTTCCCTGTTTTTTTCAGTCACGTCCTGTTTGTTTGATTCACAGTTAGTATACGCTTTTGGAAAAATATTATTATATTCCAAAGGAAAATCTATGTCCAAAATCCTTCATAGAAAGATTCTCATAATATTTTTATTTCTAATCTATTGACAGATCACGATCAAACTGGTATTATGTTCATTAATTTATAAAATATTACATTTTTGAACAAAGGAGTGTGCGATGCAGGCAATTATTTTGGCCGCCGGAATGGGACGGCGTTTAAAAAAGCTAACAGAAAACCAGCCTAAATGTATGGTCACCGTAAATGGCATCCCCATGATTGAACGCATGCTGAAACAGCTGGATCATTACAATTTGAACCGGATCATCCTCGTAACAGGCCATAAGGGCGAAGAGCTGCAATCCTTTGTGTCCTCCCTCCCTCTTTCCACCCCGGTTACATACATTGACAACCCGGTCTATAAAACCACAAACAATATCTACTCCCTTTACCTTGCAAAGGACCAGCTGCTCATGGATGACACCATTTTGCTGGAATCGGACCTGATTTTTGAACAGGAGGTGCTGACCCAGATCATAAGTGACCCTTATCCCAATCTGGCTCTTGTGGCTCATTTTGAAAGCTGGATGGATGGAACTGTGGTCCTGTTAGATGAGCAGGATAATATTATGAAATTTCTCACACGGAAGGACTTCCGGTTTGAGGATATTCATTCCTATTACAAAACCGTCAACATTTATAAGTTCAGCCGCAGTTTTTCCGCAACCCATTATGTTCCTTTTCTGGAGGCCTACAGCAAGGCCCTGGGGAATAATGAATATTATGAGCAGGTCTTAAAGGTCATTTCTCTTTTGGATGACCATGATTTAAAAGCCTCCAGGCTGGAAAACGGGTTCTGGTATGAAATTGATGATGAGCAGGATCTGGATATTGCGGAGTCTATTTTTACGGATTCCCAGAGCCGGCTGTCCCGGCTGTCAAAGCGCTTCGGCGGCTACTGGCGGTATCCCGGCCTTCTGGATTTCTGTTATCTGGTCAATCCCTATTTTCCCAACAGCCGTTTCATGGGGGAGATCAAAGCCAGCTTTGAGGTCCTTGCCACCAGCTATCCCTCCGGCCTTGATATTAATAACCTGCTGGCAGCAAAATCCCTGGGCTTAGACAGAAACCAGGTGCTCACCGGAAACGGCGCAGCCGAATTAATAAAGCCCTTAATCCGCAGCTTTAAACATGCAGTTGGTGTTTTGCGCCCTTCTTTTGAAGAGTATGGAAACTGCTCCCGAAATGCCCTGTATTTTCCCGTTTCAACTCCGGATTATACTTATACCGCCCAGGATATAATGGATTTTTACAAAGATAAGGAACTGGATGCCCTGGTTCTTGTTAACCCGGATAATCCCACAGGAAATTATATTCCAAAACAGGACGTTCTTTCTCTTGCCCAATACTGCAAGGAAAGAAACATCACATTGATTCTGGATGAATCCTTTATTGACTTCTCCTCTGCAGAGGAATCCCCGTCTCTTATGAGTCAGGAAATATTGGATGAATATAAAAACCTGGTCCTCATCAAAAGCATTTCAAAGTCCTACGGAGTTCCCGGACTGCGGCTGGGGCTACTCACCTGCAGCGATCCGGAAATCATCAGCCTGGTGCAAAAAGAACTGCCCATCTGGAATATCAACTCTCTGGCGGAATATTTTCTCCAGATATTTGAAAAATACCAGTCAGACTACCGGGAGGCCCTGGAGCATTTTAAAAGGACCAGAGAAACATTATACCAGTCCCTTCATTCCATCAGGCAGTTAAAGCTTTATCCTTCGCAGGCCAACTTTATTATGTGTGAAATCACTGACGGCTGTTCCGCTTCCCAGATTGCGGAGCTGTTGTTAAACCGGTATAACATTCTGGTAAAAGATCTGTCCCACAAGCCAGGAATGGAAGGCAGGGAGTTTATCCGCATTGCAGTCAGAAATGAGACAGACAACGAACGTCTGGCGGATGCGCTGAAACATATATTACGTTAGTCAAATCCCCTGCAGCAAGCTGCGGGCATGAAAATTGAAGGAGGCAACAACTATGAATACGCAGGAAACATCAAAAGAAACCTGGCAGCAGATCTGGACCCGGAAAGGCCGGGCAGACAGCTCCGTTACGGACTTACTGGCATACGACGGCTATGAGGCCACCAAGGTAGATATGGAAGAAGTGGCCCGTCAGATAACCAGACGGCTGGATATACATAAAAACGACAAGGTCCTTGAAGTAGGCTGCGGTGCAGGTGCCCTGGCCCAATATCTGGACTGTGATTACGTAGGCATTGACTACTCCCCTACCCTGGTTCAAAAGCATATTGAGTTTCTCCGGAATTCGGTCCTGACCGGAGAAGCCGCAGACCTGCCGTTTAAGGATAAATCTTTTGATAAAGTGATCTGTTACGGCGTTTATCTTTATTTTGAAAACAAAGAGTATGCACAGAGAGCAACAAAAGAACTGCTGCGGGTTGCCAGAAAAGGCGTTCTGATCGGAGAAATCCCCATGCGCTCCCACAGGGAGGAGCACCTGCTGTTTTCCAAGGAAGAATTTCATGGCTGGGATATCAGCGATGGCTTTTATGACCCTTACAGAAGTGACCGGTTTAATGCCGTTTATATCTTCTCCTGACAAATGTTTTACGGCTGTTTTAACCAGGAACCATACCCTGAGACTAATCCGGATTGGGTTAGTTTCTCAAAAAAGGCTATCCCTCCAAGGGGATAGCCTTTGTCCTTCTATTCTGCCGCCATTTGAACGATCTCCATGATCTCCTCATAAAGGGCTGTGGCCGCATCTTCCTGGTATCCATACATCAGGAGTACGTCAAGAACATAGGGTGAAAAGGAGATCCCCAGCATTTCTCTGGCAAATTCCATGCCTGCAATCTCCCCTAAGCACACCAGCCTGGATTTATTGGAAAAGGGACGTTTCCAAAGCTCCACTTTCTCTGTCCTTGTGTAAATGGAATCCTCCTTACAGTACTCTATCCAGTGAAAGATCTCATGGGCAAGGAGAAGGCTTTTGACATCCACATGTTCCAGAATTCCGCCAAGGGAATGGTCTGCAATCAGCCTTTCAGCTCTTTCCACTCCATCCATGAAGATAGTCACTTCATCCGGTTCCACATATTGGGCAAAGATTACATGACCGCCTCCCAAGGGAATATCCGGGGTAAATACTTTAAGCCCCATTTTATTGGCTATGATATTCGGATCTCCGGTTTTATTCTCTGCTTTTAAAAGAGCAGCTTCTTCCCTTCCGCACCGTCCGGCTTCCAGGATATAACGGAGCTTCTGCTCCCGGTCAAATTTTCCTTCCAAAGGCTCCCTGGACCAGGCATACATGCCAAACTCAGCCTCAGACAGCTTTACCAGCTTTTCCATCATGGGACCAAGGGGGAGGATCTTTCCGGTTTCCTCCAGCCCAAAATCAGGTGCCTGTTGTTTTCCAAGAAATCCCTGAACCAGCCTTTTTGCGCCTTCCCTGTTCATGAGCCTTCCTCTCCTTTCCCATTCCTGCCTTATGATCTGTCTTCCCTGCTGCCTATAACTGGTTCTTTGCGCCAACAATGATGATATCATCTGCCGTATCGATCATCTGCATTTCCACATCCATCAGCATGAGAATCTGTTCCAGTTCCCCTGTTCCGTTAAAGTCCATAACGCGGGCACCTACGCAGAGATAGTAATCAGGCCGCAGGATGGCATCGGCTTTAAACAAGGCCAGTTCCTCCCACATTTTAGACACAACACTCCGGTAGGAGGCTGATTTGGCAAGCACTACATTTCCGTCGGTTCTCTGAACCTTTATGAAGCCTTTTTTATCCAGAATCCGGAGAGGCTGTTTTCCTTTTGCCTCCATATTGTATACATAGAAATTCGGCGTCTGGCCCACAAGAGTGATGTCCTCTGGTTTGGCCTTCATATCCTCTGCTGCCAGGGCTCTTGCCTCTTCTTCCGTGCATTCCTTTAACAAATCAGTGGTTTTAACCTCTGTGGAACCTAAGGCAATGGCTGTGAGCTTGGAAGTCTGGGGATCAATCTCAATATGAACCTCTACCGTGTCAGGAGACGCACCGCTTTCCACCGCCTTATCAATGGCTTCTCTCTTAATGCTTTTAATATCCTCTGGTGTTGGACCCGGAACCACCCGCTCCACCACATCCCGCACCATGGCAAGGGCAACGCCAATGGAGGAGATTACTTCCGCATTCTCAGGCACACTGTATTTGATGTTCATCTTTTCCGCGCAGAATCCGATGAGGGAAGTGGCTCCTCCGCCTACACCTACCAGGGATATCTGATCATGTTCCAGACGGTATTTTTCAGCCAGTTCCGTAATAATGGGCTGGATCTTTTCATAAGCCCTTGTCAGGATCTGTTTTGCCACCTCTTCCACCGTCACTCCCAGATAATCTGCAACCGGCTGCATGGCTTTTCTTGCGGCATTGACATTTCCGTAAGAGAAATCTTTTGGAGTTACCAGGCCCAGAACATTAGCCGCACAGCTGTTTGTAAGAGTGATCCTCTTTCCGCTTGCAAGGCGGATGGCAACGTAATCCTCAGGATCCCCTTTCTTTGGAGAGAAAAATTCCAGCTTGGGATCAACGATCTCCGCTTCATCCGTAAATACTGCATAATCCAGCCCCGCAATATGAGCGGAACGAGGGCCTACGTCATGAATTCCGTTTTTATTTGCCCGGATCATGCTGCCTCCGGCCACACCCAGGACCCGTACATCCAAAGAGCTGATGTAAGTCCTATGACCTCCTACAATGGAATAATCAATGGCAGGGCGTCCGTTTTTAATAACTCCTATGTTGGTAGTGGTTCCGCCCACTTCAAAGTAAACTCCATTGGAAGCCCTTAAGTACATAAGGGAGCCCATAACACTGGCAGCCGGACCAGACAGCATGGTTAAGACCGGACGTTTCTTCATTTCATTGATTTCCATAACGCCGCCGTCTCCACGCATGATCATAAGCGGTACTTCCACACCTGCTCCCCGCACGCTTTTTTCCGTGGAATTTGCGGTATTTAACATTTTAGGCAAAATGCTGGCGTTAATGGCTGCTGTTCTGGTCCTTCTGGTAAGGCCATACAGCTTTGTAATGTCAGAAGCCAGGGTAGTTTCCATTCCCATCTCATCATGGCCGATTTCAAAGACAAACTGCTCTCCCCCAATGTCATCCACACCGTATGTGTCGGAAGCCACCAGAACCTGGGCGCCTTCTGCCTTTAACTCTTCCACCGCCTGCTTTACCGTGTTTTCATCCACATCCATATCTTTGATATAACGGTTCCTGATTGTGATTTTTCTTCCTGAACCCAGGTCAATGTCCTTTAACTTTGTCTGGCATTTTGATAAAAATCCTTCCATCCCCTTTGGTCCCATTCCGATTACACCCACGGTTGCAACATCCCCTTCAATCAGGGCATTGGTTGCCTGGGTTGTACTGTGGGCCACAAAGATCACATCTTCAGGCGCAATGTCATTTTCCCTTAAACAATTCTGAAATGCGGCCACAACACCTGCGGCCACGCCGCTGTCGTCATCATGAGTTGTCTTAACGGAGGATTTTCCTATAATTTCATGTGTTGCATTATCTATTGCAACTGCCTTTGTATGGGTACCTCCTACGTCGATTCCCATTCTTACCAATCTTTTTCCCATGTGTTTTCTCCCTCCATTAACCGAACATGATAAATGTAATGATCTGCAGGATAATGCAGATGATCCAGCCGCAGACAATGCTTATCTTTAAGAAATCCTTTGTGGAAACCTTGGAATAGCTGATTCCCCACACGATCCAGGACTGGGTGATACAGCAGGAAACGTTCATGACTGTTGTGGAAGCGATCATAAGAGGAGCCAGGAATGTTGTGGAGAAACCGATTCCTTTTAAGATCCCCAGAGTCGCAGCGCCGCAGCCATATAAGGTAAACGGCCCGCGGAACAGCCCGAGAGGTGCAAGCACACAGAATATAATGGTAATGAACAGGGTGCTGTTTGGAATGATATTTCCTAACAGTGCATTAAAATATGGAATGCACAGCTCCGCAGCCTTATTAAACATAGGCACCATCAGTAAAAAACCAACCAAAGGAGCAGTATCCACAACGCCGTCAAAGAAATCCTTATTAAAGGTACGGCATGCAGTCTTAAAATCCTTAAGCTTTCCGCACACGAACAGGGCATAAAAACCGCCGATCAAAAAACCCATGATAATGGGAACCTTAAATGCGATGAGTAAAAAAACAGGGATAAACGGCGTCAGCAGGGATTTTCCCGGCGCAAAATCAATTTTTTGTCTCATAGGCCTTCTGGCCGCCCATGGATGAACGGTTTTCTTCTTTCTCATGAAGAACAGAATCAGGCAGATGGTGAAAACAAGCTGGACCGTCAGAGCGATTCCGCCCCACCGTACATACTGGTCGTAGGGATAAACTGTTTTTCCCTCCCCATCCAGGAAAAATGCCGTATACTGTCCGAACAATACGGGATTTAAGAACATCCCCGCGCCAATGCTCAGCATAAAGGAAACCACGGAAAGCACCTTGGGAATGCCAAGGGACATGAGGATGGGAAGAACAATAACGCCGATTGCTACCACCGCACCGGCTCCGAACAGGGAGGAGAATATGGCAGTGGTAACGATGCATAACAGGATGCAGGTTACAGCCGGCTTATCGCCTCCAAGCTCTGTGGTCTTACGGATCAGGGTGGAGGCAATGCCTGTTTCCAAAAGGACACGTCCGAACCATGCTCCAAATACTACGTTGACAAGAACATTGCCCCAGCCTTCAGGGCCGCTTTGAAATACCTTGGCAAAGGCCTGGATCCATGTGATCTGGACCCTGTCTGCATTGGCTGCTATAAACTCAGGATTTGTTGCAAATGTATTGCCAAGCATTGGAAGCACTGTCCAGAGAATTGCCATGACCAGCATTCCCATCATTAAATTCCCGCCCCTTGCGGCATAAAATGCCAGGCCAAAGAATGAAACCAAAATCAGAATCCCTATGATATATTCCATTGATTTATCTCTCCCTCTTTACACTTTTTTCTCATACTGTCAACGGTTCTTTACCTCTCCAGGGAATTTAAGGTTTCCCACACTTCCTCAATCACCGGGATGCCGTTCTTTAAGTTATCTTCTCTTGTCTTTAATTCCAGTTCCCCGGGATAGAATACTTCTCCGCCTTCTGCCGCCGGCTCCGAGGACTTAATATCCTTTAATATCTCATCCACCATGGAATCTGTTTCCTCCACGGAATTGAATTTTCCCGGATCAATGGCGATCATTACCTGGGACAGCCCCACTTCATCCCCAAAGGTGCCGATTTTTTTCACAGAATTTCCATTGGTCAGTACTGTTGCAATTAAGTCAAGGGCAATGGATATCCCGCTTCCTTTCCAGTAGCCCATTGGAAGGACTCTCCAGGTTTTTTCAATCTCAGCCGGATCCGTGGTAATATTTCCGTTTGTATCATAGCCGCCAGGAACCGGAAGTTTCTGTCCTTTTAATCTTGCTTCTTCAATCTTTCCATAGGAAAACTGGGATACGGCACAGTCAATGACCGCATGCTTTCCATTGCTTCTGGGAATTGCCATGATAATGGGATTGTTTCCGATCTTTCTGTCCTTTCCTCCCCATGCAGGCATGTTTGGCATGGTGTTGGACCAGCAGATTCCGATGCAGCCTGCGTCAGCCGCCTGCCAGCCATAACTTCCGCCACGCATCCAATGGTTATTATTACCCAGGGCCACAACGCCTACACCATGCTCCTTTGCCAGTTCACATGCCCGGTCCATGGCAAGCTTTGCATTCAAGGGGCCAAATCCCCGATGCCCATTCCAGCGCTCTATGGTTCCCATAGAAGATTCACAGGTGGCAATGGCCGTTGAATTGATTTCACCCTTGTCCAGATAGCTGACCACTTTTGGAAAACGGTTTACACCATGGGAATAAACTCCATCCAGGCTGTTTCTGGCAAATACAGCGGCAGCTCCCTCTGCATACTCTGCCGAAAACCCCCTGCTCTCTAAAATCCCCTGAAACTTCTTTAATAAGTCCTCATACTGCACTCTCATGCTCTTTATTCTCCTTTTCATTGCTGTACATCGGGTTTCTTATTTTCGCCCTTCTCAATTTTTGAGAAAGCGCTTTCTTGTTTTTCATTATAGCATCTCTAACCTATATGTCAATACAAACCTGATTAATCTTCTTAAATTAGTATATTTTATACATTTTTTTGGTTTTATTTTTGTAAAATATTTATATAATCATCTCATGTAAAAAAGCGTTTTCTTGTTTTTCCAAAAAAATGCGGTGCTCATCTCCAACTGTTACCAGAAAATAAGCTACCGCATATCAGAAAGCGTTTTTATTGTTAACTTGTCCTGTCTAAAATTCCACTCCTGTCATGTGCTTCCCCGCACAATCAGTTCCGGCTGGATTGCAAGGCTGGAAGCTGATATTTTTCCTTCTAAAACATCCTGCAAAAGCTGGGCGCATAACCCGCCCAACAGTTCCGGTTTATTGTCAATGGTCGTAAGCTCCGGCTCACAGATCAGAGAATCCGGTGAATTGTTGTATCCTGTGATCACCACCTGATCCGGGATGGAAAAGCCCCGTTTTTTTAAGCCCTTCATCACGCCAATGGCAGTAATATCTTCTCCGCACACCACACCGGTAAAACCAATACCTGAGGAACACAGGGAGTCCACCGCTTTTAGTCCGCCTTCCAGTCCGTGTTTGCTGGATATCACCCGCTTTTCCGCCTCCGGGATATCATGAAGCTTCATGGCTTCCAAAAATCCCTGACGCTTTGCCCACCCACTGTCAGTTTCCATATCATAAATATAAACCAGTTCCCGGTGGCCTCTTTCATACAGATAGTCCACTGCCGTCCTGATTCCTTTTGTGTCATCCACCAGAACCGAATAAAAATTAGGCAGGTTCACCTTGCCGTTGGCCACTATTACGGGAATATCCTTTATTTTGGAAGTAATACCAGGATAGTTGATCAACTCATTGAACACAGAACCAATGAGTACGATCCCATCAATCTGTTTTTCTGACAGGATTTCCATGTATTTTTCACATTCTTCTATGGAACCGCCTGTATTGCACACCGTCACATTATATCCTCTGTTGCTGAACTCCTGTTCAATCACATAAATGGTCCGGGCATAATGGGTCACTCTCACATCTACGGTCAGGATGGCAATGCTTTTCATGGTCTTTGAAACCATCCCCCTTGCAATGGCGCTGGGTTTATAGTCGTATTTCTTAAGCACTTGTTCCACCCGCTTCCGTATCTCCGGATTCACATTTCCTTTATTGTTCAAAACACGGGAAACTGTAGATATGGAGGTCTTCGCTTCTGCCGCAATATCATAAATATTCATCAATCATCACCCTTGAAAGCCCTTTCTTAACCCTATTTTATCTGATTTTTCCGGGTTTGTCACGAACTTTTGTTATTTTTACAATTGAGGAATCAGGGACCTCCATGGGCATTGGACTGGCAGTACAAGGCCGGAAAACATGTTTAAGAGCAATTTTTTCTTATTGTCATATTCTCATATTCTTTTGGAGTATAACCCGTAATCTTTTTAAATACGGCGCTGAAGTAGTACTGCGTGTCAAAACCAAGCATATCAGAAATTTCATACATCATATATTGATACGTTTCGATCAGTTCCTTGGCCTTTTCAATTTTAATCTCGGTTACATAATCTGAAAAGTTTTTTCCCGTCTGTTTTTTAAAAATGCTGCTTAAATGCCCCTGGCTGATATTCAGCAGGGAAGACATCTGGTTTAAGGTTATCTTTTCCTTATAATGCTCCCTGATATATTCCAGAGCCAATTCAATGTACTTGTCCTTCCTGCTTTCCTTATAAGCCTCCAGCGCTTCTGCTACCTGGTCCCGGAACCATTCCAGCCAGGCAATCACGGCGCTTAAGTCGGTCAGCCTGTTTAACTGCCCCGCCACATCCAAAATATAGGGAAAGCTCTGGTCCTCCCTTTCCTCCAGCAGGAATGTAATAAAGTAATAAAGATTACTGCACCCATTTACCGCCTGTGAACGGGAAGGCTTACACTGGACAAACAACTCAATGATCTGGTTCATAATGGCAGAAAAGCCCTTCCGGTCATTTTGGCGGATAATTCCTGTTAATTCTTTCTTTAAAAAATTAATATTAAAGCTGCGGCGGCCGAAATGTTCTTTGCAGCCTTCCGAATAAAAAACAATCCTGTCAGGGTTTTCACAATACGCATCATTCATATCACTCATGGCCTGGTAAAGAAGGTCCTGGATCTCATCCGCCTCCCTTACCGGACGGCTGACCGTAATGGTCACGGGAACCTCAAAATAAGTTTTTATCACCTTGCGGAATTTGATGCTCATTGCTTCAACCTGTTCCTTATAATCATTCATTCCCTCCAGAGAAAGAACCAGGATAAAACCATTTTGTTCCTTTCTCAAAAGGCAGCTTCTGTCAAAAAATCCCTTTACCATTTCATGAATAATATTTTCCGCAAAATTCATGACTTTCTTCTGATCCTCCCTGGAAAATTCCTGGGAAAATCCTTCAAATCCATAATTAAAATGAATCAGCATCAGTAGAAGGCCAGGATAACGTTCCCGGATCATGGCAGACAGCCCTTCATCCGGATGTGCATCCGGATTGCAAATCAAAATGTGTCTGAAGTAATTCTGAATGCGTTCGTCCGCGGTTACTTCTCCGTCTTCCATTGCCAGCATCTTACGATGGCTGAGACTGCATCTTTCCTTGGCTCTTTCCAATGCCCCGATTAATGCCATTTCATCAAGCTCAAGCTTTATAAGATAATCAACCGCTCCCAGACGCAGCGCTTCTTTCACCAGAGAAAATTCCTCCAGATTCGTCAGGAGAATAAAAGAGGAAGTATATCCGTTTTCTATAGAGGCCTTCATAAAACTGATCCCATCCATGGCAGGCATCTTAATATCCGTTATTACAATATCCGGCTTAAGAGTCTCCATTTGTGCAAGAGCCTGTCGGCCGTTGGAAACTTTTCTGACTATTTTGCATTGATGCTCTTCCCAGTTAACCAGGGAAGTGACCCCTGCCAGAATCAGCGGTTCATCGTCTACGATCATGATTCGATACATACTTAATACTCCATAGGAATTTTTACGGTTACCTGTATCCATACCCAGCCTCGGTTCCCCTCAGCTTTTCCCTGTCATAAGGGTTTCAGTATTTTCTCTTCTGGTATTCCGGATCCATTGCCCATATCACAACAAACAGATATTTATCTTAAAGTTTGTTATTTTTTTCACATCAATCTTTATGGTTTTATTGAATAACCGTATTCCTCCATACACTGTTCTATGTATTCCTGGTAGGCTTTTTCCAGCCACATATTCCTTAAAAGAGTCACCGACTCCTCATACTCCGCCGTTCCATAGTCCTGCTTATCCAGTACCTTTAAGATTCCCCGAGAGGCTCCATAGTCCAATACGCCGCTGATTTGCCCGGGCTCCATAAACCGGGTCTGCTCCGCCAGCCATGCCATTTCCTGGTTGTCCCTGGGAAAATCAGCCGTATCATACTCCACTTCCTCGTACTCCAGGTTTACATTCCACTGTTCATTGATTTCACTGATGATGTCCTCAGGCTCCTTTCCATCTGCTGATCCTTTCTCCACAAGGCTCCAGGCATTTTTCAATGCTTCCGGATATTCTCCTGACTTCATGCCGTAATACATATAGATTCCGATCCTGGCTTTGCAGCCTTTGTCAAACAGGGTTGGATCAGCATCAGCGTAAAGCTCCTTTAACTGCTCCTGGGAAGGCTTCAGCCTTCCCTCCATGAGCTTTCCCTTCAGTTCATCCCTTATATCCATCTGAGTCCTGGAAATATACTCCATCAGTCCATACTGGCCGGGACCGTAAGAAATGTTTGCGGAGGATTGCCGCCTCTTGTTCTCTTCTTCCAGGGACTTTTTTATATCCTTCAAGGTTATATCCGCAGAAATCCCATATTGGGAGGCCTTCAGCCGTTCCACCATGTCAAAGACAAGGCGGTCCATTGCCTTCTGCTTTAATACCTCTCCCGGAGTCTCTCCGTTGATCTGTGTTTCCCAGAACCCGTCGTCGTTTGGATCCAGCTGATACTTATTATAAAAATAAGACGTAACCTCAGCCCTGCAGTCATTTTCATAAAGCGCCAGATGGTCCTGGGTAATGGTGCAGCCTCCCAGCTTCACCACTTCCTGGGAAGGCTTTTTCAGCCGCCAGATCCCTGCTATGAACAAAATCATGATTAAAACCATTCCCATTATCACATACCATCTGCGCGCTTTCTGTTTCATCATTTCCTCCTGCTGCTTACAATATCCTTCTATATTTCGCCAGTTCCTGAGTCAGGCGCCTCTCCATTTCATGAATTTCTTCCATTTCCGCATCAGGATCCTGGAGAACGCGTTTTGCCTCGTCAATCAGCTGTGCCAGTCCAGCCTCATCCACATTGCTGTAATCCCCGGCATCAATGGCGGAAGCCAGATCAACAACAAAGCTTAAATTCTTTTTTATTATCTTTTCCGGTACATAATCGGATTTCCATACCAGCGAAGGCTTCTGGGCTCCCTCTTTATTGGTTCTGGAAGAGTGGATTCCCACATAGTTATTTTTTGCTGCCGTTGGTATGCTGATCTCAAAGGAAATTTCCGAATCCCCATTTTTTTTAGCCCTGCCAACTGCTTCCGTCACATCCAGCTTTTGTATCAGACTCTCCGATGTCATGGTTTTTGTAAAGAAAGCTACCGGATTTGTGCCAATGCGGGCCGGGAAGGTGTTAAAGGTTACCTCCGTCCCCTTCCAGTCATTTTCCACCTGATAAATATCCGCACTGGTAAAATCCGCACTTGGCGTATCGGCAAGCTCAAAGGTTAAGTAAACTGCCTGGGTTTCTTCCGGCACCTGATCCAGGCTGAACTTCATAAGGGATTTTCTGGTATAATTCTGCGCTCCCGCATCATTTTTTACAATCAGGCTGGAGGAACCGCTGAAATTTTTGTCACCATCTGATCCGCCCTGCACATACACATCATCAATGGACCGTGCGGATTCATCTCCCACCTGGACTAAAATCGATGCGGCAAACCCTGCCGTATTATAGAGTCCCTCAGGTAATACCAGCTGTCCTGTTAAATCATAGGTTCCCACTACGTCTTTCTGGTAATCCCCTCTCTCCCACAAAATATCCAGGGTATGAATGCCTCCGGTGTTGTCATAAGCCTCCACTGTTTCGGGAAGCTGCAAATCCCCAAATTTTGTTCCAGGCTCTGCCCTAATTAAGCCGAATTCTCTGGAAAGGCCGATGATTTCACATTTTTCAGGCTCCACCACTTTTAATGTGATCCTGCTGGTCTGCCCTGCCGTCCCGGCAGTTCTGACCGACAGCTTGATAAACGGAGTTTTCTGAAGCACCTCTACATTGGCATCAGATTCTTTTATATCTCCGCCTGTGTATGGAAGAGAAAGCTCAATGGTTCCGTTGTTTTCCTGTGTGGGATCAGACACCCCTATGACTGCCTCACCCCCGTTTATCTCCACCGTTACTGATGCGGCTTTATTTGATGTGATCCCTGCCGCAGTTGTTGTCTTGTTGTTCCAGAAATTCACTGCTGTGATTCCCAGTGTGGTTTCTCTTACAGCATGAGCATCCTCGCTGCACTCCAGAACCACAATGTCCGGGTTTTCGCAGTACTGCGCAGTTTCCTCAGCCGTTTTTCCAGGAAGAATTACATAGGAATAATCCGCATTGGACGGCTTTTTTCCATGGTCAAACCAGAATGTGGCAAACTGGTTTGTCTCCTCCCCTTCCGTGGTTCCCTGGGCATTCCAATTGCCGGTTCTCTTCTCCTTCAAAGCCATAACATCTGCTTTTTCCGGAAAATAGTAGCCAATGTCAGAGTCTGCCGTATTTCCTTCCAGGTGGATCCAGGAAGCGCCGGTTATTTTTGTTCCCTTTGACGCACTTTCCTCTCCATCGTCCCTGATGTCTCTTGCTTCCCCGTCAATCACCACTTCATTGCTTCCGGCCTTATTAAGCCTCCGGTTATCAATAATGGTCTCCACATAATTGCCGGTGGTGGAAGTAATCCCGCTTCCCACTGCCGCGATTTCATTATCAAACATAAACCAGGATTTCTTTGCGTCCGTACCTGACCTGGTGCTGCCGCTGTTTCCCAGGGTTTTGTAATGCATTCCTGCCGCGCCGTAATTGCCCAGGCTGGAACCGCCCACCCAGCTGTAAATATTCTTCGTGCGGTCACCGGCTCCATTGGGACGGGTTACATATTCCGTGGTGGTTCCTGCCAGACGCTTTGGATCTACGGTAGCCCAATAGCCTTCCCCGTACTGGTCCCTGTCATTGTTGTAAAGGTAAGTCATGCCGTCAGAAATATTCCAGGTGCGCTTGCCCTCATCATTGATCAGTTCATGCCCATAGGTACGGCTGGAATGCATGGATAGGGCAAAGCCGAATTCCGGCATAATATGTACCAGCTTATCCATGCCTGCAAACAGCTTGTGAAGCACATATTCGCTTCTGGGTTCAATGGAACCGTCATTCATGATCTGGTTTGCCTTCATCAGGGAAGCGATATGAGTGCTGTGGCTGTAATAATAATCCTCATCCATTCCAATGTAGTATTTCATCATGCGGCTGAACCGGTCTTTCTGCTCTGCCGGCATGGCATCGCCGATCAGCATCATGGCATCCATGATTCCCGCACCCCTTGCCTTGTCGTTTGAGGTTTTTCTTGTAACATCTCTTCCTGATACCATATCCATGCACAGGCCATTGTAAATAAATGGCTCAATCCCTTTAAATACCATGTCAAAAATCAGCTGCTCAGCATGATCCTCATAGGTCAGTTCAAAATCAGTGCCGGAAAATACGGAGAACAAAATGCTCAGCTTCTCATACAGCTGGGAACCGTATCCTCCCATATAGGCCAGGGCCTGGTGCTGGATAAAGGACCCATCCTCATAAAATCCATCTCCTGTGGTCACATATTCAAATACAGTTTTATATGCCTTTTTCACATGATCCAGTTTTTCCCTGTTATCAGTCAAAAGACCAGTTTGGACCACTACCATTCCTTTGTCAATAAGGTTTGCCCCTGTCATGGCCGGAGAGCCGGGATAACCTGAGGGACGGTCGCATACGTTGGTGAAGCGGCTGACTGCCGCCGCATATCGGCTGATTTGCTCCAGAGTCAGGTCCTCATAAAGAATCAGAGCTGTATCCAGAAAGGCAATGGGCCCTCCGATCTCCCAGTGCCACCAGTTTCCAAACACCGGGGTTTTTTCATCGCTGCTGCTGTAGTGATGTTCATTCATAAAATCCAGGGCCAGGATCAGCTCCTGCTTCACTTCCTCGTTCTGGTACAGCTGGCATCCCTTTGTTGCCCATGCAATTGCCATATCCTTTAACCGGTAGAAGGTCTCAGCCACATTACCGGAATGGACCTTGGCCTCTGCACCTGTCCCTTTGATGTAGCTCATATCCAGATCGTTCCAGAGATTGGTTCTGGATCCGTTGTCCCCTTTTATCATGGTGTTCCAGTATTCTCCGGCTTTTTCATCCAGGCCCTTCATGTAGGTACGGACCGCCTCATTACTGGTGTCCAATTCTCCGCCCAGCAGGGTGCCAAGCCATTTATCCCTTAATTCCTGAAACTGGGGATCAACCGGTTTTTCAGTCTCGGTTGTGCGTGTGATGAGCCTTGGCCCTTCCTTTCCTTCTGCCCTTGTGGAATAAAAATCAATCATGTTGTCATTGGCAGCCACAGGACAGCTGATTTCAAAGGAAATTGCGGTTTTCCCTTCATTCAGCGCATTTCTCACGCTTTTACTGACATCTGCAGTTACTGTTCCACCGGATATATTGTCCTTTGAAATTGTTCCATCCGCCTTGTCTCTTAATCGCTCCGGCTTTGTATTCCAGGTCACCCCGCCGGAACTCCAGCCGCTTTTCACTTCATAAATTTCCGCAGAAACAAAGTCTTTTGCAGGATTGGTATTGCTGATTCCACCGGTCAGCTCAAGCACAAGATCAGCCTCCCTGGTTGTTTTTTCCACTCCTGATAAATCAAAGGTCATAACTGTTCTTCTGGTATAATTCTGCTGGCCGTCGGAGAATTTGACTCTTAGCTTGGAAGCATCGTAATTGCTGTACTGACTGCTGGTTTTACCGGCATCACTCCCTCCCTGAAGGTAAATATCCTCAGTGGGAACAGTGACTTTTTCCGTTGATCCAAGCTTTTCCATGGCCTCAGAAAGCCCTGCTCCAAGCTCATTGATCTTATCTCTCACCTCTCCGGTAAACAGGCTGACCTCAGGAGGGGCCACATTTTCGTAGGTCAGTTTACTCTGATCGTATACCCTTTGGAAAATTCCTTTCCCTTCTTCCATAAGCTCCAGCACTTTCCCGTAGGACTCAGGAGTATAATCACCGGGTTTTAAGCTCTTTGCCTTTTTATACACAGCAGGAAGGCCGGGAAGATCCACTGTAATATCATACTCTGGCAGCCAGGCAGAGGTCTTAAAGTTTCTTGCCTTAAACACCACACTGTCTTCATAAATCTTTACATGGTAACCTATTCCCCCATCCTTTACTCCGTTTTCCGTCTCATTATAGGACGGAACGTCAATCAATGTGCCGTATTCCCTGTCAATGGCTTCCGCTACCCCAAATCCATTGTGAATGTGGCCGGACATGTAAATCACCTGGGGATATTTGGAAAATATCTCTTTTACCCTGGAATCCTGGTTGCCGAAATCCAGCAGGATATTGCTTCTCCAGTGGGTATCCTTTAATGCATTGTGTCCCATAACAAATATGGGCTTATCAGGGCTGGCATTTTCAGCTATGGTTTCTTCCAGCCAGCTTAACTGTTCCGGAGAAAGGTACATGGCATCCTTTAAGCCGTTTTCCGTATTGATCACAATAAAGTGATACCCTCCCAGCCACCGGTCAAAATAGAGAGTTCCGCCGTTGTCCGGCATATACCTTTTATTGTTTTTCAGATAAAGGGCCTTTGCAGTCGGCCAGTATGGGCTGATCATGGTTTCATCCTTGTTCCAGTCAGCAGAATTATATCCCCTGACATCGTGATTTCCAAGGGTCATGATGACCTTATCATCAGAAACCGGAGAATACTGGTCCATGATGTTATAGATCCCGTTATACTGGGCCTCTGTGCCGTTCTGTGTAAGATCCCCCAAATTCAGTACTCCCAGGGAATCAGGGGCAATGGTTTTCATATCTTTTAACCCTGCTATGAAATTCGCAGCATTGGCATCTGATAAGCTGTCAGACTTAATATGGACATCGGAAACCACCTGAAAGCTGGAAAGCGGCTCACTGCCTTCCAGAAACTCATTGTAGGTTTGTTTCAGGCTTTTGACGGCTGCCATGGCTGCGGCGGCTGTCATGGTCTCCAGCGAGTTCTTTATACGTTCAATTTCAGCTGCCATAGCATTGATCCGGTCCAGGGGATATTGGGACCCCGGCCTGATGGATGCCAGCTGGTCTTCCATCTGTTCCACGACTGCCATCACTCCTTCCGCTTCATAAATTGTTTTTACGGCAGAGGCATTGATCGCCTTCTTATACACCCGGAGTTCATCAATTATATAGTCCTTCATGCCGTAACACCCTCTGCCATCGCCGCCTAAAATGAAGTCCAGTCCCGTATCAACAGATTTTCCTTTGTGCCCTGTCATAGAAACAGACGAATATTTCTCTCCATCCAGATAAACTGTCATATCCCCATCCCTGTCAAAGCTGCCTGCCACATGATGCCATTTGTCGTCATTGGCAGGGATTCCTTTTAATTCCACCCGGCTGTTTCCTGTTCCTGAAAAATTCATTCTCATGTCCACATTGCTGGCATTATTAAAATTGCCAAAGGCCCAGCCAATGTTGCTGCCGCTTAAATAATTCTTGTTGGAAAGAATGGTTCCGTTATTCTGCCCGTGGTTTTCCGTTTTCATCCAAAAGGACAGAGAAAAATCTTCGGTTCCAAATTTTAAATCAGCGGTTTGGCCATAGGTAATATACTGATCGGCTTTTGTATCAGGCTGCCCGGCTTTGGTTCCGTTATCCATGGAAACCCCATTGCCCCGGATCCCTTTTACAAAGGAGGGCTGACCGTAAATTGTTCCGTCATTTCCTCTTCCTGTCTGGTCCTTTACCTTGTTTCCGGATATACTGCTTTCATCAAAAGAAGAATGCATGACCAGTCCGTCATTTATAATCGTTTCCAGATCATTTTGATCCATGTCAGGCGTAAGACTCCGGGGCAAAGGAGCTGCATAAGTAAGATTTCCCATAACCATAGAACAAATCAGCGCCACCCCGCATATTTTTTTCCATTTTACCTTCATAAGACCGTTTCCCCCAAATGGTCCCTGAAAGAGGGAAATCCCTCTTTCAGGTTAAATTGATCACCGGATCCAGGCACCGTTTTCATCTACCCGATATCCGTCTGCCGTTGTGGTATTGGTACAAAGGGCTCCCATTGGTCTGCTCCCGCTTACTCCAGTCTGATGTCCCCATTTGCCGCCTTCTGTTTTCTGCCAGCCGGTTTCTCCCTGGGTAACAGGATTAAAGTAATACCAGATGCCATTAATAAGGACCCAGCCGGTTCTCATGGCACCGGATTCATCAAGGAAATACCAGTTTCCGTCTGATTCTTCTTTTATCCAGCCTGACTCCATGTCACCATTGGGGCTAAGCCTATACCATATGCCCTGATCCACGATCCAGCCGGTCTGCATCATGCCGTTTTCATTGAACCGGTACCATTTCCCGCTTATCTTTGCCCATTCATTGGCAGCATAGGTTTTGTCAGCCTTTAAGAATCTCCACTCCGTTCCATTGACCTTCTGCCATTGTCCGCTTATACCTGTCCCCGTCCTTTGAGAGGATGTGCCTCCTCCTGAGCTGCCGGAACCGCTTCCCTGGGAAGTTTCTTTTATAACCGTGATCTGGAATACGTCTGAAAACACCTTAATGGCATTATTGACCGCTGTGCGGTAAGTGATGATCACATCCTTTACGCCCGGAACAGAAGTACTCACATCCGATATCTCATAGTCGTTTATAATCTTTAATGAGTCATCACTGTACACGGCAGCCACCTTTAAGCCAAAATGGCTGATTCGTTCTCCTGCTTTGTATTCTGTCTGATTTGGCAGTGCAACAATTTTTATTCCTGTGACAATCCTGTTTTCTGATCCTGAATTTCCACTGAACTCCAGGCCGTCAATGGCCTCTTTCAAATAGTCGTATGCCTGGTCTACCCGGTACTGGTCGCCCTTTGTAAGAGTCTTATCCTTTAAAACGGACTTCGCTTCTGAAAGAGCATCCTTTAATGCCTCATAGGACTCCTCAGTATAATCCTTCTTGTTTTTGGATTCCCCAATGAGCACCAGATCCCTAAGGGCGGAGGTGTCAGGCTTTACATTTTCTTCTGAATCCAGATTCCAGATTGCTTCCATCAAATTGACATAAGATTTATGTACTTCTGATTCGGTTGCCTTTGTGTTGATCAGTACGGCGGCTGCCTGGCTGAAGGCTTTCATAAACCGGCTTTTTGCCCCATCGGTCAGACGGTCCAATGCACCTTGATTGATTAAGTCCGCTGCTTCTGTATAGAGAACAAGGAGGGCATTTTTGTCTTCCGGTTCAATAATGCTTACGGTTACTGTGGCAAACTTCTGATTGGGGTTTTCAATTGTTTCATGTCCCGTAAGATCCAGATATCCGATGCAGGTATAGGAAAATACTTTTTCCGGGTCATAGGCATTATCCGGGAACCAATATTCAATGGGAACTTCCGCTTCCTTCCCATTATCCAGCAGTGCTGCTGCTGTCTTTGGAAGTCCCAGTTCCTCCCACGGTGTTCCAACCAGCTGGATGATGGGAGGAATATCCTTTATGGAGACGACTTTATGCATCGCTTCCATGACATATACGGTACACTTAATGGGAAGCCTCACCCCATTTGCCTTTCCATACACCACAAAATTCCCCTCGCTCTGGTATTTTGCAGATTCAACGCTGTTCCATTCCACTGCCACGTTTTTTTGTTCTCCGTTGGAGTAGCTGACTGATACTGTCTCCGGCAGACCTGGCATCTTTCCTGCCGGTGTTGAAACAGAAACAGCTTCCACCTCTGTTTCGTATACATTGCTTAATACCATGGTAGGCGCCATTTTCCCGGCTGCTTCTTTGGAAGCGAAATCAATGCCTCCATTATCACCGTTTGCATACTCCCCGAAATAATCGGTTATCATGAGGAAGGAAAACTTTGTCTGCTCTTTTTTGGCATAGGCATTCTTTACCCAATCGGTCACATCCAGTTCCACAATATTCTCATGGGCATCCCGGATATTGGCGTAAACTATTTTTTTATCATTGATCACCAGCTTATCATGGGAAACAGCCGGAGAGGAGTTCCATGTCACCGTTCCTTCCGCCCAGTTGTCACTCACTTCATAAACCTTGAGATAAAAATGATTGTTAATGGTTTTATAATCTGCCTCTGAAACCGGTCTTGTCATCTGCAGCTTTATGGTAATGCTGGAGGCGGATTTTAGCATCTGCTCTTCATCACTTAAATCAAAGCCAATCAGTCCATTTCTTGTGTAGGAGGGCGAATTATTGGCTGTTTTGACCTTAATAACATTGGGGTCAGAACTTCCGTAGGCCTTGTTTCCGTCGCTTTGCTGGGTATAGGCATCCTTTGAAGTCACTTTTTCCTTTACACTTGCTCCATCTCCAAGCTCACCCATAACCGTTACCTTTGCCCTGCATTTTTCCTTTAAGCCCGAAACAGTTCCTTCTACAATAATCTCACCTTCATGGGAATACTGTTCCAGAGTAAGGGTTTCCCATGTCACCCCAAGCTCCAGGGTCAGGCCTCCGGCAAATTCTGCTGTAACCTGATCAGGAAGTACCGGGTAAATTCCTGCAAAGGTGGAAACCTCAACCGGCTCAAAACTCTCCGGTGCATCGGCTATAATTATGACGGCCGCAACCTGATTGGACAGTCCAGGCAGGACTCCCGCAAGTTCAATAATTCCCGCTTCCATGCAGTCTTCCTTTGTCAGGTCATCCCACTTAACCGGGTAATCATAAGATTTCCCATCCAGAACGATTTTTAAGGTTGCCGGCAGTTTCGGCACAACTCCGGGAGTGGTTACAATATGAACCTCCTCCACCTCCTCTGCCATCTCATCCTCACTGGAATATTCCAAAGCGCCCATGTCCACACGCCCTGCAATGGTATTGCCCATAATATCTTCCGTGGGCATGCCTTCGATCCTTTGTCCGGCGCGGATACAAGGAGACCCATCCGTCAGCTGATACGGTTCTGCCAGCTTCTGGATTCTCTCTTTGGTAAAGTCGGAATCCATAAGATCTTCCAGCTCCTCCAAAGGATATTTATATTGGGAATAATCCTTTCCTGCCTTGTAATCCACAAGCATTGGATCCTTAAATATATTTCCCTTAGCCTCCAGGCTCTCCTTATTCAAAACAGAACCGGCGCTGGTGTTGGCAATGGAATCCGGATAAAAACAGTTGTTTTCTATGACGCTGTCATCATGAATCATAGATCCCTGGGCCAAAACTGCAAAATCAATGGTCGCTCCGTCTTTGGCCAGAACAATATTATTTTTGAAATCCACGAAACAGGTTCTTTTGCTCAGCCCCCCAAACAGGGAAGTTTTTTTATCTTCTCCAAAGAGAACAATGGTATTGTTATAAATTTTTCCTACACCGGGTCCCGCAGAAGTTGTATTATCATAATGGAAGGTCTGCTGCTGCAGCCTGCTTTCACCGGGATAAGTGCCTGTACCGTCATTAATACTTATATTATAACGGAATATGGTATTTTTCTGACTTGCCATAAACAGCATGGCACCGCCGCCGCAGTCATGGCTTAAATTGTATTGGAAAACATTGTCCACATTCATCATATCCGAGTCAAAGGCCTCGCCGTCATCGTACCCATACCGGTTTCCGTAGACTTCGTTGTACTGTACGGTAACATTATCGGCAAACATGGTCCAGCACTGGGCATAGTTTACTGCGCCCCGGTCAAAGCCGCAGGAAGAGTTTACCATATTCCCCTCGATCAGTCCGCCTTTTGTTTCCGTTAAAACGATGCCGTCGCCTACAACATTTTCCAGATAATTATTGCGGATGGTTACATTGGAATAGTTTTTAAGGAATTCATTCTTTCCCCAGCCTGAACTGGAAATATCCGTATTGCATTTATTCCGGATTCCTTCAATCGCCACGTTCTTTACGTAATTCCCTTCAATAAGCACGTCCTCAAAGGCCGCCCGCCCCATTGCCTTGGCAGTCAGATTGCCGGCGTCATCAATGGTGACCCTGTTTCCGTCTTTGTCCAGGTAATGGCCCATAACAATGATGCCGCCGGAAGTTTTTCCGCCTTTAAAGTTGGAATTGACATCGTGTACATAGCAATTTTTCACGGTAATGTGCTTGTATATTTTTTTCTGGTTGGAGGAATAGATCAGGATTCCGGCACGTTCGCTGGTGCCGCTGTCCATGGACTCTCCCATTTTATCCGTATCTTCCAGATTCGTCACTTCCAGATTGTAAATTTCCCAGTACTCTTCGTTATAGATCGTCACCGCACCGGTGATGGAAGGACCGGAAGTCCCGTTGCCGTTAATCACAGGGCGGTTTCCCTCTCCATACTGATCAATGGTAATGGGTGCCCCCTCTCTGCCGCTTCCTTTGGGATTCAGCGCCTGGTTCCAGATACAGTCTGCTTTTAAAAGTATCTTATCTCCTGGTAAAAAAGTTTTGGAATTGACCCTGTCAAAGGTCTTCCATGCAGTTTCTTCTGTTTTTCCGTCCCCGCTGTCATTGCCGTTTTTGGCATCCACGTAATACACAGTTCCTTCCTCCTGTAACTCCTGAGCCTTCTGTGCAATGGATTCAGTGGCATAACTGGCGTTGGACCTTGTGGCAATGTTTTCATCCATGTTCTCATAACTGTCCGACGGCATTTCCAGAACATCAGCAAATCCGATCATATTCACAGGCAAGATGCCGATCATCATCACTGCTGCCATCATGCCGGCCGCTTTTCTTTTGAAAAGCCTGCTGCTTTTTAGCATAAGAAAAGATCCCCCTTACTTTTTTTACACCCTCAGCCGTTCTCTCTGAAAATGGCGGCATTTTCAGGAAGACAGCGGAATAAGGGCATTTAGTTTATAAAAAAAGTATAGCATTTATGGACCTGGGTAAAAATAAATCATCTTAAGGTTTCTAGCAATATCTTCATTTTTTCCCAATTCTTTTATTACAGTATTTTACGATATTTACATTTTCATCATCTTCCTCATTAATCGGGCGGCTTTGGCAGTAATTTTTAAATACTTCCTAAGCAAAAAGAGTTTTCAAATACGGCAAAAAAAACGGCGGTTATCTTCATTTCATGAAAATAATCTGCCGTATCTTTCAAAAACATTTTTATCTCTTCCGGTGTGCCTTTTATACAGGCTGTCCACCGAAACCTGGCCGGTAAATTTTACATCATTAGCTGAAAAACAGTTCCTTCACTTCCTCTACAGGCATCTCCTGTCCCGTATAGAGCTTAAATGCCTCAGCCCCCTGCCATACAAGCATTCCCTGTCCGTCAATGCAGATACAGCCGGCAGCCTTTGCCTCTCTTAACATCTTTGTTTCCTTTGGATTGTAAACCGCATCAACCACAACCAATCCTGAGCGGAACATGGCAACATCCTTTACAACACTTTCATTGTCCATGGGTTTCATGCCCACAATGGTGGCGTTGGCCAAAATGTCACTGGAGGCGATTTCTTCCCTCATCTTTTCAATATCTGCTATATCATATACATTGATAATGCATTCCGGCTTTTCCTGCCTGATTTTTTCCGCGGTTTGAAGGGTTCTCTCAAAGAACGCATCCTTAATATTAAAAATGGAAATTTCTCTGGCTCCCTCCAGTGCGCACTGCACCTGAATGGCAGCAGCCGCTCCGCCTCCGCCGCAGACAATGATTTTCTTACCGGTTATTTCAACTCCGTGGTCACGGAGATTATCTACAAAACCCTGGCCATCGGTAATATGCCCGATCAGCCTTCCATCTTCATTTACTATGGTATTGACCGCACCAATGATCCGGGCGGCAGGAGACAGCTCATCCATGTATTTGGCGGCTTCATTCTTACATGGCATGGTCACGTTGCAGCCTCTCATGCGGAATGTCTTTATGGCCTCTATTGCCTTTGCCACCTCATCCACCTTAATATCAAAAGCAAGATATGCATAATCCAGACCCAGCTTCTCAAAACAGTAATTATACATAGCCGGCGAACCGGAATGTCCTACGGGTGAACCGATCAGCCCCAGCAAACCTGTTTTTCCTGAAATTCTTTTTTCCATTGTATTTTCTCCCTTCCACCTTATTGCCCGTCTTTTCAGGGAATAAAGGTATGCCTGTATTACCGATAAGATACACTTCTTTTGCCGACTTGTCAATATTTTCTATTGACAGTTCCGGCTTTGGTATCCCATTTTTAGCTTTGCCTTTTATCAAAAGGCGGCCTTTATTAAAAACCATAAAACAGGCACCAGCAAGGAGGGAAGCATGTTTAAGGCCTTGCAGTCCTTGATTTTTAAAATGGATAAGCCGGAACTGAAGATTAAAAAACCGCCCACAAGGGAAATTTCAGTTAATAGCTCAGGGGTTAAAAAGGCGGAAAGGCTGCCGGAAAAAAGATAAATGCTTCCCTGCCATAAAAATAATACCACTGCGGATAAGGCGATCCCGATCCCATAGGTGGATGCCAGGACCATTGATGTGACAAAGTCCAGAGTTGCATTCGTAAATAAATAAGTATTGTTTCCATAAAGGGCGCTTTCCATTGGGCCCAGAATCGAAAGCGTTCCAATGCAAAACAGCAGAATTGCCGTAGACAGGCCCTGACCTAAATCCCCTTTTGAGAAACGGGCCACAACTCTGTCAAACCGTTCCACCAGATTCAGCCTGGCGCCAAGAAGGCTGCCTGCTGCAAGGCTGATGATAAACAAAACGGGAAAACTGCTCTTTGGCATATTCTGTACCACTGCATTAACGCCCAGGCCGCAGGCGGAAAGTCCCATGGCATTATATAATGCATTCTGATATTTGTCTTCGATCCCTTTTTTCACACAGGTTCCTATGATACTGCCGGTCAGAATCGCTGCTGTATTTACAATGGTCCCTATCACGGTTGTCCTTCCTCCCTGAAATAAAAAGCGCTCCATAAATTTCACGCTTTTCCTATGAGAACCAGTATACCAGATTCCTTCCATTTTGCAAGACATTGTGTGATGCCCTACCGGCCCTTTTCCGGTTTATGCCACCTCTCTTACATAGAGAATGCCGGGCAGCTGCCCGATCTCTTCAATGATCTTTATATGATTTACCTTATGCCGGAAATTGGCTTCAAAAGTCAGGGTGCCCAATTCCCCATTTAAGGTCTTTAACTTTCCAAACTCTAAGTCTAACATTTCATAATGGGTCTGATCCGCATACCGGGACAAATCCTGTACGGAAAACTCCTCGTTATATTCCAGATATATTTCCATTGTTTTTGCATGGGTCTTTATGTAAAGGTCGATTTTCTTTAAATACATCAGGGAAAAAATAATAAAAACACTTCCTAAAATGGCCCCGGCATAAAAACCGATTCCAACGGCCAGCCCCACGGCTGCTGCTGCCCAGATACCAGCCGCGGTTGTTAAGCCCCTGATTTCATTTTTAGAAGTGGTGATAATGGTTCCTGCCCCCAGAAAGCCGATTCCGCTTACTACCTGAGAGGCCATTCGGGTGGGATCCACATTGGTATAGATGGTTGCAATATACTGATTAGTAATCATAATAAGAGCTGAGCCGCACCCCACAAGAAGATAGGTCATAAAGCCTGCTGGACGGTTTCTTAAGCCCCGTTCCATTCCTATGGCCCCGCATAGAATAATGGACAAGAATAACCGGAATGCAATGGAGGCTGTGTTTACCTGTGATAACATATGATGAATCAATCACCTCTCCCGTTTTATGTAATCTGATACATGAGTTCCCGAATCAAATTTCTATTATCTGGCTGACAATTTCCTTCACAAATTACATTGTGTCTGTATGTTCCGCATCTGGTACACCGGTGGATGAGCTGAAATCCCTTTTTCGTATGGTATCGGATTCCTATTGGTTCCATAAGACCTTTGCAGCTGTTTTTTCTGTCTCCGGGGATTTCCTCATCCACGTGAAGGGAAAACAAGCAAAAAGGGCAATGGTTCCTGTAGCTGCCGTTTGGTATGGGAAGCACCTCTCTTTTACAGTGCTGGCAGACAAATGCCGTGTTCAGCTTTCTTTTACGCATGAAAAATCACCTCCGTTTTCAAAAAACGGAGGCATTTTCTCACAAGTGTAACACAATGAGCCGCATATTAAATCCTATGCAGCCTCCGTTTTTCTATATTCTCATTTCTCTTATTCCTCTCATATTCCATACGCATCACTCCTTTTCTCTCCCATCTCTTTATTGACCTATAGGCTGTAATCTGTTGATAAGGCAGAAATACTCATAAAATTCTTCTGCTTCCTTCTTCCGCTCCTCATCAAGAATGGCCTTCTGCATATCCTGTAAGATCTTCTGCATGGTTACATTGGAAAAATATTTTAATTCTACGTTTCCCCATTTTGAAATCTCTGTTCCTTCAGAGAAATAATCCCAGTAGAACAGTGTTTCCTTATCTCCCAGGTAAATCCTGTATTTTTCATGGCTTTGGATCATGCCATCCCTGCAGGCCGAGCTTTCAAAATTGTCCTGCAGCATAAAGGCTCCTATGATGCGCCGCCTCTTTTCCGCAATCCCCTTGGGGCATTCCGTAAGGAGGCAGGCGGAATTCAGCTTAAGCCTTACAGGAAGCTTGGGCTTTCCTTTGGAGCCGCCGCTCTGATAGGAACCTGCATAGACTGACCAGGAAGAAAAAACACGTTCCTTATCATTCTCCACAAACCCAAAAGCCGCCTGGGAATCAGGGCGGATCTTCATGTTCTGTATTTCCTCCATACGTTCCTGCTCGCTGATCTCTTCTGCCCGCCTGGTTTCTTCTTCCAGCATGATGTGTTTCAGCATGTTATCCATTTCTGTTTGTACGTTCTTATCTTTGAGGGTCAAAAATTTCTTAAAGGAATTGGGATACAAAAACTTCTTCTCTCCCTGGGGGAACAGTATGGTGATATATTGCTCCCTCAACTCCATAACCTTACCCTCACCAAACTTCATATGGCTGACTTCCATTCCTTCCAAATGCATATTTGTCCTCCTTTCAAAAAAAAGAAGCGCTTTTCATATCCATGCCACCGGCATAAATCTAAAAGCCCTTCTTACAAAGACGGTTCTTTACTGGTCACTTATAAGGTTTTTCCCTAAAACGCCAAATTTCCTGCAGCATAAGGAAATAACGCCTAATTACATTATAACACAAAAAAAATAATAAGCAATACCCCTCACCCCTGTCTTCGGCCAGGTTTTCGGGGAAAAACTTAAAAAAACCTGGTTTTTATCACTGATCAGACCGATATTTCATTGCAAGGCCCTTTAAGAAGTTTCTGGCATACCGGTCCTGACACTCCTTGTAGTTGCGCTGTCCTTCCCTCCGCAAAACCGCACTTAATTCACCGTTGGACAAATTGATTCCCACGGACTTAAAAATTTCAAGCATGTCATCTCCTGTAAGAGACAGGGCAATTTTAATTTTTTTAAGCAGGACATTATTGACTGATTTATGGTCCTTTATGAGGAACAGAGGTTTTTCCGGCTCTCCCTGCTTTGGTTCCTGCTTTCCCCTTTTAAATATAATAAAACCGTTTAAAAAAGATTCCAGCATAAAATCGTCACAAATATCCCTGTTTTTATTCTCAATGATCTTTTGCTCTCCGGAAACATTTAAACTGGTTACGGGCTTTGACAAAAGCCTCTTGACCTGTTCTTTTGTAACTGCGATCCCACCCAGTCTGAATATTTCAATCACATCAGAATCCTTCATATCCATGGCATACCGCAATCTTATTAATATATCGTTGTTGTCCACACTGTCCCTCCTTAAGGAATAAGCTTTTACTTAATAGCTGTAATAAAAAAATTATACTTTTTTGTGAAGGAAATAGCAATCTTTCTCGTGGGATATTTTTAAAAATATGGTATACTGTAAACACAAACTGCTTTTTAAGAGGAATGATACATGGATAAAGA
Organism: Lachnospiraceae bacterium; assembly: GCA_902363835.1. Lineage (GTDB taxonomy): Bacteria > Bacillota > Clostridia > Lachnospirales > Lachnospiraceae > Lacrimispora. The sequence goes on along the minus strand of CABJBM010000010.1, from coordinate 67,928 downwards.
AAAAGTAATTAAAAGCATTAAAATCGCTGCTGCCGCAGTGCTGGCAATTGCCATTGCCGCTGAGCTTGGCTTAACATACTCCGCTACAGCAGGCATTATTACGGTACTCAGCATCCAGAATACAAAGAGAGAAACCATTAAAAGCGCCAGAAACAGGACTCTGGCTTTTCTATGTGCCTTAATACTGGCTGCAGGCTCTTTCCAGCTTTTGGGCTTTACCCTGATTGCATTTGCAGGATACCTTCTGTTATTTGCCCTGCTCTGCCTGTACGCGGACTGGGGAGAAGCAATTGCCATGGATTCCGTATTAATCACCCATTTTCTGGCTGAGAAATCCATGTCTGTGCCTCTCATTGGAAATGAGGTGGCCTTGTTCCTGATAGGCACCACCGTAGGGGTACTGGTCAATATGCATCTTCGAAAAAAGGAAAAAGTATTTCAGAAGCTGGCCGATGACGTGGATGCGCAGATAAAAGAGATTTTAAACCGCATGTCCCTTTGGCTTATGGAGGAAGATAAAAGCGGATATGGCCCGGATTGTTTCATCCTCCTTAAGGAAGGCCTGGATCAGGCAAGAATTTGCGCCCTTAATAATTACAACAATGCCCTTTGGAAAAAGAATTCCTATGAGATAGATTATATCCAGATGCGCCAGCAGCAAAGCATGGTGCTTCAGGAAATTTACGAAAACATCAAAAGCATCACCTGTCTGCCCAGACAGGCAAAGCAGGTGGCACAGCTTTTAAAGGGAATTCAACAGGGATATCACAGAAATAATTCGGCGGAAGGGCTTTTAGTTGATTTGGATCTTTTGTTTCAGGAGCTGAAAAATCATGAGCTGCCCTCTGACCGGGAGGAATTTGAAGCCAGGGCAATTCTGTTTTATATCTTAAAACAGATAAAAAGACTGCTGACGATAAAACGGGAATTTGTTCTGACCCATAGCAAATGATCCGGAGACAGGGGTAGGGACTTAACCGTATTTTGGTTAAGTCCCCTTTATGATGAAGTATTGCAAGCTAGTTATTAGCGGACCCAATTAAGAAAAAGACAATGCTCATATAATCCTTTGGGGCCGGAATATCCAATGAGAGCTTCAGGTGATTTTTATTTTGTATGTACCTTTTCAGCAGCTCATTCTGAATCCCATACTTTTTATTGATGTTTTCTTTACTTCCGTCCGGCTGCAGCAGGTTAACCGCTCCGCAGCACGCATTTACCGTCTGTAAAAAACCTTTCATATTCAAGATATTTATTTTTGTCATTGAATGCCCTCCATTTATAAAACAGCAGTCACAAACGGCGATCTTAAGGAGTTATGCATTTCCAGATTGCCTATCACCTTTACAAGTATCATTATAGTGCAATCCTCTCTGAATAAATATCTTATTTCTGCCTTTATATATCATTATCCTGCCACCTTTGGCGATATTCCCCGGGAGTACAGCCAATAGATTCCTTAAATACCTTTCCAAAGTAGCTGCTGCTTCCCAACCCGCAGGCATGGCTGATAAATGTAATCGTTTCCCGGCTTTTTGCCAGCATGTGGCATGCCATTTGCAGACGGCAGCTTTTGATATACTCCGCAGGCGTCATATGCAGGCAGTCATGAAACGTCCGGAAGCATTCCCTCTCGCTGATAAAAGCAGCTTCAGCAATATCCCCAATTGAAATCTTTTCCCTATAGTGCTCCTGGATATGGATCATCATTAATTTTATCTTATCACTTTCCTTGTCGTAATACCCCTTTTTTTCCAGCAAAGGAAGAGAGATGGCGGAAAGCTGGAACCATATATCAGATAATGCCTCCCGCAATTTTATTTCATATCCAAAATCATGTTCGGAAAGGTTAAAAGATTCACGAATCGAATTTAAAACCTGAGTCTGCGCCGGATCCTCCGGATAAAGTGCAATGATCTCTATCTGAGGGGCCCCAATGATAGGCGTTATATATTTTTGTTCGATCCGGCTCCCCCGCTGGCCGGCTATGAAAGAGGTATCAAAGATATGCAAAAGCTGAACCGTATTTTTTACATTTCTTTCTGGTTTTGTCATGTGCAGTACATTGGAATTGACAAGGCCTCCTGACCCCGACGGAAATGCAATTTTCCCCTTTGGCGTATAATATTCCAGCCCGCCGTTTTCTATATAAAACAATTCAATCTCTTTATGCCAATGCCAAGGAACAGAACGTCCTATATATCGGTCCAATTCAACACGGGAAGCTATATAAGGGAAATCCGGTGTGAAATCAGGCAGTATTTCTTCCTGGGTTCCATTCCGTAATTTTATATCGTAAACATCCTTCAAAAGCCTGACACCCCCTTTTTGTTCATATAGATTGGTCTGCCGATCAAACTCCTCTTCTTTTGTATTGATATGTTTCTTCGATAACAACATTATAACACGGATGCTTTTAAGGTTCCATATATCATAAGAATCTTAAAATATTTTTACAAAAAAATGCCCTCCTTGCAGCAAATAGTTTATTCCTCTTCCTATTTACCACAAAGGGAGCATATCATTGCATACTGTATAAAGATTATCATGCGAAACCAAAATATCTCATAATGCCTAAAAAAATGCCATAGGCAAACCCATACTGGTCGTCACGCAGTTTTTCAGCATCCGACGGGTTGCTTAAATACCCCAGCTCCACAAGGTTGGCCGGCATATTTGCATTTCTTAATACATACAGGGACGGGTTTTCCCTGATCCCGTTGTTTGCCGTTCCTACCACCTGGTTTACACCTTCCATGATCTGCTCTGCCAGCCATTGTGCCTGGGTATAATATTGATAAATATATACCTCCGTTCCATTAATGGCTGGGTTGGGATTCACATTGCAGTGTATGCTGATAAAATAATCGGCCGGCCATGAATTAGCCATGGCAACTCTCTGTGCCAGACTGGTGGTATTGTTGGTTCCTAATACGGTATTTGGTTCTGGTCTTGATACCCGGGCTTCAAACCTTGGATCACTGTTTAACAGGTTCTGCAGATATATTCCAACCTGATAGTTGATCTCCGATTCTCTTAAACCATTGGCCTCCGCTCCGCTGTTAAAATATCCGCTGGGATTGTGACCTTGATCAATAAATATCTTAATAGCCATATTAGCATTCCTTTCATACTTAACTATTATAAATATATGACCTGGTCCTGCAAATGCCACATGTTTTTCGATTTTTTAGTTATTTTTACGCAAAAAAACACGGTTTTTCCCTAACAAATCCTTGGCAGACCCTCTCCGTATAAAACATCAATGGTTCTGCTTCCCTGTAACCTGGTTTTCATTGTTACGCCTCTGCCCTCCAGAATTGTCCCGATAATTCTGGCATTTTTTCCATACCTGCTTTTCTGGACCGCCTCTAAAGCCTTTTGTGCCTGGTTTTCAGGAACTACTGCGATCATTTTCCCTTCGTTTGCCATGTAAAGAGGATCCAGGCCCAGGATATCGCAGAAGCCTCTTACCTGAGTGCTGACAGGAATGGCTTCCTCCCAGATTTCAACTCTGCAGGAGGATTGGTCCGCAGCTTCATTAAGGACCGTAGCAAGCCCTCCCCTGGTAATGTCTCTCATACAATGAACCCGGATGTTTTCATCAAGGAGATTTTTGACCATAGAATGAAGAGGTGCACAATCACTTGCGATCTGATTTTCGATCCCCATCCTGTGAGAAAGTATGGCCGCATGATGTTCTCCTAAATTGCCGGAAAGAATGATAACATCTTTTGGCCTGCACTTTGATATGCTGATTCCTTCCTTGCGGATTTGCCCTATTCCGGAGGTATTGATGTAGATTCCCCCGTTTCCTTCCACCACTTTCGTATCACCGGCCACAATCCTCACTCCTGCCTCCCTGGCTGCCATGGCCATGGAATCAGCGATCTGCCGGATCTCCTCAAGCTCCGCACCTTCCTCTATAATAAAGCCTGCGGTCAAATATCTGGGAACAGCCCCCATCATGGATAAGTCGTTCACGGTCCCGCATACTGCAAGCTTACCGATATTTCCTCCTTTGAAAAACAAAGGAGTGACCACAAAGGAATCCGTTGTATAGGCAATTTTTCCTTTGATATTCAGTACTGCGGCATCTTCCAGTTTATTTAAGGTATTATTATTAAAACTCTTTAAAAACACCTCATTGATGAGATTGCCTGTCTGCTTTCCTCCGCTGCCATAGGACATATCAATTTTCATGGCTTCCCTCTCCTTTTATTCTCTTTCTTTCAGCCCTGCAAATCATGAATTCTGATACCAGATGCCGCAGGCCCCTTCCTGGGATACCATACAGGGTCCAATGGCATGAAGCGGAGTACAGGCTGTTTTAAACAAGGGACATTCCGGCGGGTTGATCCGCCCAAGGATCACTGATTTACACTCACACCCCTTTGGCATATGTTCTTCCATCTCTTCTCCATTGCTTCCTGCATCATAGGCTCTGTATTCCTCCTTAAGCCTTAAGGCAGATTTTTCTATGATCCCGATTCCCCTCCAAAAACCATCGGCAGGTTCAAAATACCGTTCCATAAGCTCCAATGCCTTCTGATTTCCTTCCTCTGTCACAGCGTTGGCATACATGTTTTTTACCTCAAAGCGCTGCTCCCTGATCTGGGTCATGATCTCATATACGGCGGCCAGTATGTGCTCTCCTTCAAAGCCTGCGATTACAAAGGGTTTTCTGTACCTGAAGGCCAGTTCCCTGTATGCACTGCTTCCGGTGATCACGCTGACATGTCCGGGACTTAAAAACCCATCGATGTTTTTTTCCGTTTCACAGAGAAAAGAAAGAGCCGGTACAATGGTTTTTAACGAAGTCAGAAGTTTTAAGTTTTCAATCTTCTTCTGCCGGATTTCCTCAAGCAGCAGGGTATAAACCGGGGCAGTGGTTTCAAACCCCACTGCGGCAAACACATATTGGGTTTCTCTGTTTTTCTCCGCTTCTGCAACTGCCATGAGAGGGGAATACAGGATTTTCACCCGCCCTCCGGCCGCCTTTGCCTCTGTCAGGCTCATCCTGCTTCCTTTGACCTTCATCATATCCCCAAAGGTGAGGACACAATGGTTCTCCCTCAGGGAATATTCCGTCAGCTCATCGATATAGGCGGCAGAGGTAACGCAAACCGGACAGCCCGGTCCTGAAATCAGCTGGATCTTGGGTGAAATCATGGTCCGTATGCCGTTTTTAAAAATGCTGGCAGTATGGGTCCCGCATACCTCCATGATTTTTACCGGCCTTCCGTCATAATTTTTCAGTTCATGGATCACCTGTTGGATCATATTTTATAGCTCCTCCTGAAGCTGGGAAAAAATGGAGAGAATTTCCTCTGCCACATCTTCCTTTAAGACCTCAATGACACAGCCGGCATGTATGAGAACATAATCTCCCACTTTTGTATCCACCAGCTTTATATTGGCATCCGTGATATTATCCATAATGTTGACCTTTGCATAATCACCTTTTATTTGAATTACTTTTCCCGGCACTGCAACACACATGACATCCTGTCCTTTCCAAATCCATAATCCCGGATTTTAGATATTCGTTTCCCACATAAGCCTGGCCCAGGCTCACTCCCCCGTCATTAGGGGGAACAGCTCCATTTAAATAGACTTGAAATCCCTTTTCTCTTAAAAGTTTCATGGTATGCCTGGTCAGCAGGGCATTTTGAAAAACGCCTCCGCTTAAGGCAACGGCATTGGTTAAGTATCTACTTTGCAGCTTCTCACAGACAGATGCGATCCCCTGTGCCAGAGCAAGATGAAAGCCAAGAGCCAGAGAGGCCTTCTCCTCCCTGTTTCTCATGGTGCAGAGGGCTTCAAAGACTGGCCGTGGATCTAATTCCAGCACATCATCCTCTTCCTTTATTCCAAAAGAAAGGCCGGCTGGCTTTACCCGGTTTCTTTCCGCAAGCACTGCCTCTTTTTCCAGCAATATGGCACATTCTCCTTCATACCGGTTTTCATGTCCGATATTTAAAACAGATGCTGCCCCATCAAACAAACGTCCCATGCTGGAAGTCAAAACCTTGTTGATGTTATGATCCAGGGCGGCTTTTATCACATCCAGCCTCTCATCCTGGACATATGCCTCAAGACCTGCATAAAGCAGATAACAGGTGGCTGTTTTCCTGGCATCCTCCATGGACTTATCTCCTCCCAGAATGGGAAACGTGCTTACATGGCCAGCCCGTATAAAGTCTCTCCCTTCACAGACAAGGAACTCACCGCCCCATATGTTCCCGTCGGTTCCATATCCGGTGCCGTCAAAGGCAACTCCTATGACAGGTCCCTTTAAATCATGTTCGGCAAGGACCGACGCAATATGGGCATGATGGTGCTGCACCTTGAGAACCGGGATTCCAAGGGTTTCTGCAAAACGGGCCGAGTGGTAGTTGGGATGAAGGTCGCAGACAGCCAGGCCCGGATTTATTCTAAGCAGACTGGTCAGGTCGTCATATGCCTTCCCAAATTCCTCCATAACCGCATCTTCTTCCAGATCCCCGAAATACTGGGATACCACCGCATTTCCTCTCTGGCACAGGCAAAAGGCCGCCTTTAGATCCCCTCCTGCCGCAAAGATCCCGGTCTTAATGGGATCTTCTCCTTTTTCCCTGCTCCCCTCTTCTTTGGAAAGAAACACCGGATAGGGGACATAACCTCTGCTTCTTCGTACCAGCTGGGGCCTGCCGTCTATGATCTTTGCAACAGAATCATCCACGGAGCGGATGATTCTTCTTTGATTATATAATACCCCATCCAGGTAAGGCGAGGAAAGGGCCAGCATAGGGCCGTCCTCCCGGATGATAGGCTGTCCGGAAATATTGGCGCTGGTCATGATCAAAGGTCCCAGCCTTTCTGTCAGCATATGCTGTAAGGGGGTGTAAGGCAGGAAAGCGCCGCAATAAATGCTTCCATTGGCAACAGAAGGCGCCATGGGGTTCTGCTGCCCGGAAAGAGTTGGCAATAATGCAGAAAGCAGCACAATGGGCCTTGCTTTTGATTCCAGCAGTGTTTTTTCTTCCTCAGAGACAAGACAGTATCTGCTTATTTCAGAAATTTCCGGAAACATGACTGCAAAAGGCTTTTCCTCCCGCCCCTTTAACTTGCGCAGCCGTTTTACCGTTTCCTCCTGAAATGGGGAACAGGCCAGATGATAACCCCCAATTCCTTTTACTGCAAGGATCCCTCCCTTTGACAGCACTGTCAGAGCCTTTTCAAACCCTTCCTTTTTCAGAAGTTTCCCAGAGCCATCCTTTTTATCCTCATAGATCAGATAAGGGCCGCAGTCATTGCAGGAAATGGTCTGGGCGTGAAAACGCCTGCCAACGGGGGAGGTGTATTCCTTTAAACAGGCGCTGCATAAGGGAAAATCCACCATGGTTGTCCGGTTTCTGTCATAAGGCAAGTCCTCCATTATGGTATATCTGGGGCCGCAGGACACACAGCTGATAAATGGATTCTCATATCTTCTGTCCGACTCCCGGGAAAGCTCTCTCAAGCAATCCGGGCACACCGGCAGATCCGGTGGGATCACCGATATTTCTCCCCTTGATTCACTTCCTATAATAATAAAATCCTTAAGCTCCATAAAAGGAATCTCTTCTGTTTCCACCTTTATGATTTCATGGCCCCCATTCCTGTCTTCCTTTAAATCGGCCAGGAAACGGCTTATCACATCTCCTTCAGACTGGGCCAGGATCTCAACATAACCGCCTACATTGCGGACCAGACCTTTTATTCCATATTGTTTTGCCCTACGATAAACAAGGGGTCGGAATCCAACCCCTTGTACAATGCCGTAAACCCTTATTTTTTCTGTAATTACCTTATTTTTTCCATGATCCATTCTACTACCTTTTCATAGCCTTCTTGCGTCTTTCCGGATACCTTTATCACCGGGGCTGTTTGATTCAAAGCCCGGACTCCCTTCATAAAAAAGTCCTCGTCAAAATCAATATATGGTAAAAGATCACATTTATTCAGCAAAATCACATCGGCTTTCTCAAATGCCAGGGGATATTTGTAGGGCTTATCACTGCCCTCTGTCACGGTTGAGATCAGCATCTTTGCATGTTCCCCGATCATAAATTCAGCAGGGCATACCAGATTTCCGATATTCTCTATAAATAAGATTCCATCCCTGATCCTCAGCTTATCCACGGCTTCTCCGATTAAAGGAGAATCCAGATGACAGGCGCCGCCGGTGTTAATCTGGATGGCTTTTACTCCAAGGGACTGTAATGTTTTCGTATCAAAATCCGCCTCAATATCCCCTTCAATCACATAAGAGGACACATCCGTAAGACGTTTGATGATCTGTATCAGGGAAGTGGTTTTTCCCGCTCCCGGCGCTCCCATTACATTGATGGCATAAATGCCGCTATTTGTTAATGATTCATTGATCTGTGCCGCGACCCGGTCATTTTTGTCGTACACAGACTCCATGATTTCTATTTCCCTTTTCTCGCCCATGGTTTCCTCCATATCTAAATTTCAATTGACTTGACATAAAACTCCTGCCCAATGTCTGTTGGGCGTCCCTCTCCCTTACAGCTGGGACATTCAAAGGTAAAGGGCTTTCGGACAAACAATGTTTTGCAGGCACTGCACTGAAGTTTGGGCTCTATCCGCTCAATGTGAAGCCTGGCTTTTTCACAGGGAGTTCCTTCCGCTATCAAGTCAAAATAAAGTTCAATGGAACTGGCTACATAACCGCAGGTATCCCCCACCACCAGATTGATGGCCTTTACTTCCTTTGCATGGTATTTCTCAGCATATTCTCCGGCAATTTCTATGATTCGCCGGGTGATTGGGTATTCATGCATTTCACATATTCATCCCTTACATTTCCATATGATGGCGCAGTGTACTGGTTTTCCATCCTTAAACACTTCTTCGGACATACTTCACTGCAATAACTGCATTGTATACATTTAAGCCTGTCAATGGTCCACATGGCTTTGGATTTATCCGTTTCAATGGCTCCTGTGGGGCACTTCCTTTCGCACATTCCGCAGAAAATACATTCATCCACCGATATCTCAATCCTGCCTCTGGTACGTTCGTATGTTTCCTTCTGCTTAACCGGATATGGAACCGTATAGGGGCCATGAAACAGGTTCTTTATAAGCGTCTTTGACATCCTTAATATAGACATAGTATCCTCAATTCCGCTGTTTTTCGCAGCAATGACATTTCTATTTTCCTGCCCATGCTTTCAGCGGTATATTACCGCTCCGTACAGCTGATGCACGGGTCAATGGTAAGGATCAGGATTGGCACATCGGCAAGAGAACAGTTCTTTAAAGTTTCCAGCAAAGCCGGAACATTGGCAAAGGTAGGGGTACGGACTCTTACTCTGTCCAGAAATTTCGTTCCGTTTGCCTTTGCATAATAAAGAACCTCTCCTCTCGGCTGCTCTAAGCGGGTGAAATTCTCACCCTTTGGATTTCCCGTTACTTTTCTTTTTATCTCTCCCTCAGGCATGATGGAAATGCACTGCCTGATGAGGTCCATGGACTGGAACATTTCCCCGATCCTCACCTTTGTTCTGGCATAACAGTCTCCGCCCTGGTCCGTAATCGGCTTAAAATTAAGCTTATCATAAGCTGCATATCCCTGTGACCTTAAATCCATTTCAATCCCGCTGGCCCTTGCCATGGGACCCACGGCTCCCAGCTCAAAAGCCGCCTGCTTTGACAGCACGCCAACTCCTTTGGTGCGGAGTTTTACCGTGGAATCGTTGAAGAACACAGCGGCAGCTTCTTTTAATTCCTTTTCCATACGGTCTAACACTTCCCGGATCTTGTTTAAGGTCTCAGGAGAGATATCCTTTTTCACTCCGCCGATATCGCATACGGAAAATATGACCCTGCCTCCTGTGGTCTCTTCAAAAATATCCAGGACCTGTTCTCTCAGTTTCCAGGACTGCATGAACAGGCTTTCAAATCCAAAAGCATCCGCCAAAAGACCCAGCCATAAAAGATGGCTGTGGAGGCGTGACAGCTCCGCCCATATGGTCCGCAGGAATTTTGCCCGCTCCGGGATCTCTGCCTCCATAATGCTTTCTATTGACATACAGTAGCCCATGCCATGCATAAAGGAACAAATGCCGCAAATCCGCTCCGCAACATAGACATACTGCTGATAATCCTTTTTTTCTACCAGTTTTTCCAGGCCTCTGTGAACGTATCCGATCCTGGGTATGGCTTCAACTACCCGTTCATCCTCTAAAACCAGGTCCAGATGGATCGGTTCCGGAAGTACCGGATGCTGAGGACCAAAGGGCACAATCGTTCTGTTTCCCATAAGTAGTCTCCATTCTGATGCAAAACAGCATCATTTCCTATTGCCCATGTTTCCCAGGCTCTCCTAATCCTTCCCCTGAAACGGTGTTTTGACCGGAATCTTATACAGGTTATCGTGAAAGTCCGGTGTAATACCGGTGATCTTTACTCCAAACAGCTCCTTGATCTCATTTTCATACAGGAAGGAATAAGGGTAAATAATACTGATGCTTGGCAGTTCTGTCTCTGTATCGGTTATGATCCGTAAGTTTAAAAGCTCATAATCCTTATCAAAGGAATAGGTAAGTTCCATGCCATCCCGGTTGGTACAGGTGACAGCAACCAGCCGGTAACCGTCATTTTTTATTTTCAGCGTCTCCGCCAGCAGATCATTGGGGGAGATCTCTCTTAATATCTGCTCAGCCATAATTCTCTCCTTTGTTTCCCCTCAGCAGGTATGATTTCTTTTTGCCAGCGTTCTTTCTTTTTTCTTCCAAAATATCGAGGGCCTTTACAACGCCGTCTATGATGGATTCCGGACGGGCCGCACAGCCCGGCACATAAACATCCACCGGGATTACCTTATCCACCCCTCCTGCCACGTTATAGCACTCTGCAAAAATGCCTCCTGAAGTGGCACAGATTCCAACTGCCACAACTGCCTTTGGATTAGGCATCTGTTCATAAAGCTGCTTTACTACCGGTATGTTCTGTTCATTTACGCTTCCGGTAATGAGTAAAATATCCGCATGCTTTGGATTGCCTGTGTTAATGATTCCAAAACGCTCCACATCATAAAGAGGCGTAAGACATGCCAGCACCTCTATATCGCAGCCGTTGCAGCTTGTACCGTCATAATGCAGAATCCAGGGCGATTTCTTTACAACACTCATAATATCCTCCATTCCGCCTTTTGGCAGCTTTCATGATCTGCCGGGAACTCATCTGAAAAATGACAGGATGATCAGATTCACCGTACCCATAATGCCGGTTACAATCCATGCTGACCGAAGAGCCTGCTGCCATTTCAGCCTTGCGCTTCCGTTATCTATGATAATTTCAAGGAAATAAACCAACAGGCACACAATGACCGCAAACACGCGGCTCATGGGCGCGGCAGTTGCAAAAAAGATGTAAACCAGAGCCAGAGAAATGATCACCTCGTACCAGTGGGTCACCTCAATCACTGCTAAGTCCTTTCCGGAATATTCTGTTGTAATGCCTTTTACAATTTCCTGATGCCCATGATGGGACATGCTTAAATCAAAGGGAGATTTTCTCAGCTTAAAGGTCAGAATAAATAACAGCCCCACAAACACTCCCGGAAGATAAAGGATGGAAGGTTTTTGTGCCATTACAATATCCTTTACAAAAAAGCTGTGCTCAGCATAGTATAAGCCAATGCAGGTAAGCAGCACCATTGGCTCATAAGCCATGATCTGCAGCAATTCTCGTTCCGAACCAATGGTGTTATAAGGAGAATTGGATGCATAGCCGCCTAATACAAAAAATACGGAGCCAAGAGTCAGGGCAAATATTGCCAGCAGGATATCTCCTCCTGATAGCAGGATCATAGTGGTAAACACCACGAAAACAAGGGAAATATACACAAAGAAACGGTGCATGGAGTTAACCTCAATGGATTCTTTCTGAAGCAGCTTCAGCACATCGTAAAAGGGCTGGAACAAAGGCGGTCCCTGTCTCCCCTGCAGCCGGGCTGATAAAATACGGTCAATTCCCGTGAGCAGGCCTCCTGCGGCTGGAGCCAGCACAACAATCCCTATCATGATCAAAATATTCATATTATGCTATTCCTCCAATCATCAGTACCACTCCGGTAACCAGGGTTGCGGCGGCAAGGACATCGCTCCAGAGAGATAATCTCTTAACCCCAAAATAATCATCCATATACCAGTTGCGAAGCTCCATCTTTCGCTTTTCTCCCATGGCTCCATAAAAGGTTTCATTGTCTCCCGTGTTTTCTCCTGCCATATAAACCGGAACTCTTCGCCTCTTATCATTTTTATAAATCGGAATAAAGCTGATAGGCAGTATAATGAGCATGCTGAGCATACACAGCATCAGCTTTATATCATTTGTTCCAATGGGAATGGAAGCCGTTTTTCCAAAAACCTCTGTCAGGTAAGGAATCAGGGCATATTTTGATATCAGCGGAAAGGTAAAGCAGGATACCACTACCATGGCAGCAAGGATTGTAATGGGAATTTCTTCATCCAGATGGAATTTGCTTTCCCCATGCTGCCTCATATTTGCCCTTGAGACCAGCTTTCCCATCCACTTTGTCCAATAAAACAGTGTGGCAGCACTGCCATAGGCCAGCACTATAACAATGACAACGTTATTGGAGTCAATGAAAGCCTTCATGGCAACCCATTTTGATATGAGCATTCCAAAGGGAGCCAAGAACATTCCTGCAATGCCGATCATCATATAAAGAGCCAGTTTTTTCGATATCCCAAGGAGGACATCCATATTTTCCACATCCCTGTTTCCGATCTGGTGCTCTGCAGAACCAACGGATATAAAAAGCAGGGATTTGGATACTGCATGAAATATAATTAAAAGAATGGCCGCCCATAAAGACTCCTGGGTTCCCACACTGGCGCATATGACAATGAGTCCAAGGTTTGCCAAGGTGGAATAGGCCAAAATCTTCTTGGCGTCGTTTTGGGAAATCGCCATGAGAGAACAGGCCAGAAAGGTGATTCCACCTACAAAGGTCACAGTTCTTCCCACAGGATTGGCACCTAAAAGCGGAGCAAGCCGGAGAAGGAGATACACCCCTGCCTTTACCATGGTAGCCGAATGGAGCAGGGCGGAACTTGGCGTAGGCGCCACCATGGCTCCAAGGAGCCAGGAAGAAAACGGCAGCTGGGCTGATTTGGTCAGTGCGGCCAGAGACAGTAAAAATACGGGTATCATCATTGCTTCCTGCGGCTTCATGGAAGTAAATACGGATAATTCCAATGTATTATAACAAGTTCCGATGAAAATGATCCCTGCGGCAAAAGCAACTCCGCCTCCTAAGTTGATCACCAGAGCACGGAAGGAATTGTCCCTGGCTTCCTTTGTCCTGGTATAGCCGATGAGCAGGAAGGAGCAAAGCGTTGTAAGCTCCCAGCAAAAATACATCCATGTAAGATCATTGCTCAATACAATTCCAAACATGGCGGAAAGGAATAAAAATAGAACTGCGAAAAAGAAGCTTTTTCTCTCTTTATACTCCTTGTGGTGCATGTGGTATGTTTTCATATATCCCACCGCATAAATGCAAATCAGGCTTCCAACCAATCCGACAACCAATACCATAATTGCCGTAAGCTTGTCAAAAACCATGGCATTCTTCACTTCAATTTTGTTTTTTACGGTGAATTCAAAGCAGAGCATAGCTGCTGCCTGTATAAACGATAAAACTGAAATAACGTATTTTTTATACCGGATACCTATGGAAATCACATAAACCGCCACTGCAACCTCTACAATTGCCATGACGGCATCAATGGCTTTTTCCCAATGAAAAGAAAAAAGCATTCCGTTTTTAAAATACAATCCCGCAACAGCCAAAGTCAAAACAGCTGTACCTGCTGCGCCTGCCCTGACTATCATATTTCTTGCCTCGTCATTTTTAACAAGAAGGACTCCTAACACCGCAGCCAATGGAAATAAAATCAATACCGTAATCGCACCCATACACTCATCACCCTGCTTTTGTTTTATAGTATCTTTTACAATTAAGAATAAAAAAATCAACAACGCCGTCAAAATTCTCCAAGACCTGACATTTTTCGCACCATTGATGAATTCGTGCTCATTATATCACACCAAAAGGGGTTGTCAATGTTTTGTTTTGTGTACAATTTACACAACTTTTACGCCCAAAAACAAAATATGGGAAACCAATCCAAAAGAACGGGAGACCTCTTCCTTAAGCCAGGATAAAACGGGAAAATACAGGGGCAAATCATGATTTTTTCAAAGAAATATATACATTTTTTTAACAGGAACAGAAGGAAAATACACAGCTTCTTAACATAATGCCATTTTCCTTACAGGAAATTAAGATGTGAAGAAACCGTTAAATTAATGGAAATGATATATTTACCATATCATAATTTATTTTCCACATGTAAATATCTTATGGAAAACAAACGTTTTTTTATTTTAAAACAGTTTTTGTGGTAAAATAAAACAGAACCGTACAAAATACAAAAAAGGAGGTATCACATGGAACAGGAACTTCCAACCACTGTTGATGCGTACATTGCAGGCCGCAGCCCGGAAATACAGCCTCTCCTGCGAAAGCTGCATCAAACCATTAAAGAGGCAGCGCCAAAAGCAGGGGAAAAGATCAGCTGGGGAATGCCTACATTTGTTCTTCACGGCAACCTGGTGCATTTTTCAGCAGAAAAAAAACATATCGGATTTCATCCGGCGCCCACCGCAATCAATGCTTTTGAAAAAGAGCTGAAGGAATACCGCTGCTCAAAGGGCACGGTTCAGTTTCCCTACGATAAGCCCCTTCCCCTTGAACTCATAGGAGAAATGGTACGCTTCCGGGTAACTGAACAGGAAGCTCTGGCAAAGGAGAAAAAAGCGGGAAAGGTACAGGAAAAAACATTGCGCCCCCGCTATCCCATGCCGGAAGATGTGATGGCTGAGCTTCAGAAAGAAGGCCTGGCTGAGACATACGATGCACGGCCACCTTATCAGAGAAATGATTACATCGGCTGGATCACAAGGGCCAGACGTCCGGAAACCCGCAGAAAACGGATCAACCAGATGGTTGATGAACTCCGCTCCGGGGATGCCTACATGGGCATGGCTTATTCCTCCAAAAAAAGTACAAAGGCCGGTCCTCTATAACCGGCCTTTTTGCCCCTCTTCATGCCATTTCTTAATAATTCTTAATTCCCTTGATTTTCATTGTCATTCTATCCATAAATGATATAATTTTTCATATTAAATTAATAGAAAAGGAGGCCGCCGATTCATGAACACAGCACAGCAGATACTGGTAGTGGATGATGATGCGGATATTCGGGAGGTTCTCCGCATTCAGTTGGAAAACAAAGGCTATTCCGTATGGTCAGCAATCAATGGAAACGATGCGGTGGCAGCCGTTACAAAAAATCCTGACATTGACCTTATTATTCTGGATATCATGATGCCCGGTCTGTCAGGCATTGATGCCTGTACCCAGATCAGGAAAATATCTTCTGCTCCCGTATTGTTTTTAACGGCAAAATCAGAGGAAGGCGACAAAAGGTCGGCCTATGAAAACGGCGGCGATGATTATCTGGTAAAGCCATTTTCACAGGCTGAGCTTCTCATGAAGGTCCGCTCTCTTTTAAGAAGGTATGTGGTCTATAAAGGGAAGGCAGAGCCTGTTTTAAATCTTTCGGAAATTCGTCTTCAGGATATCCGGATCGATACTGCAGGCCGTTTTGTTTACCGGGAAAATCAAAAAATCGAGCTTACGGATACGGAATTCCAGGTTTTGATGTATCTGGTCAGGAACAGGGGAAAAGCCAAGGATGCACAGGCAATCTATGAGGGCGTATGGAATGATAAGTTCCTGCCTTCTTCCACTAATACGGTCATGGTCCACATTTTAAAGCTTCGGAAAAAACTGGAACTGGATTTTAATAATCCTGTCATCATACGAACCGTTTGGGGAAAGGGCTATCAGATCGATGAAGCATAAATGGATCTCATCTTTACGGTATAAACAGATATTTGTATTGATCTTTGGAGCTGTCATCAGCTTTGGAATGTACTTTGCCTCCCAGGTTTTTGGGGATTATCTGGTATCCAGAAACCATATGAATGAAGATGCCGCATGGAAGCGTCTGACCGGTTATCAGAACTCTTTTGAAAATTACATTAATAAATACCATATTTCCGTGAAAAACGTAAGATCCATTTCCAAATGGGTGAAAAACCACAAATACGTTTACGTGACTATTTTTAACGGCAATGAGATCATCTACGAGTCCGGCTTTTGGAATGATGCCTACGCTGCCTATGAAACTTCCGGCTCCACTGGGGAAAACATCAAGGAGGCCACCAGGAATATCACCTTCAGCGACGGAACCTATTCCGTATCCATCATCGATTCATCGGAAATAAAGTGGTATAACCTGGTATCTTACGTTTCATGGGGGATCTTTTTCCTGATTCTGTTTGTGATCCTGATTCTCTATAACCACCGGATCATCGCCAGGATCATGCTTCTTTCAAAGGAAGTGTCTCTGATAGAAAAAGGGGATTTGGAGCAGCCGATTTATTATAAAGGGAATGATGAAATCTCCCTTCTGGCAAAAAATGCGGATAACATGAGAAATTCCATTATTACCAGATATAAAAGTGAAAAGGACGCCTGGGAAGCAAACAGGGAGCTGATCACTTCCATGTCCCATGACATACGCACGCCCCTTACTTCCCTTATCGGCTACTTAGAAATACTGGACTCAAAAAACTATCATTCGGAAGAACAGCTTGACAAATACATCAAAAGCTGCAGGGAAAAGTCCATTCAGTTAAAGGACTTATCTGACCGGCTGTTCCAGTACTTCCTCGTATTCGGAAAGGAAAGGATATTGATGCAGATGGAGTCATTTGACGCAAAGATCCTGCTCCAGCAGCTTTTTATGGAATACGTATTTGACCTTGGCAACCTGGGATTTGATGTAAAAACAGAATTTGCAGAACAGCCCTGCACCATAACCGCTGATATCCAATATCTAAGGCGGTTGTTTGATAACCTGTTTTCCAATGTAAAAAAATATGCCGGCAAGGATCAACCGGTCATTGTCAAAAGCCATACTAACGGCAATGACCTGATCATCACCATTTCCAATGAGATCCGCAAGGACAGCGTGTTTTTGGAAAGCACCAACATTGGACTCAAAACCTGCCAGAAAATTGTAGAACAAATGAACGGTACCTTTGAAATACAAAAAACCCGGGCAAATTTCAGCGTCCGTGTAACCTTTCCAATGGAACCGGCCAAAGAGGAGTAATGCCTATGAAAAACGTATTAGAGTATCTGGAACACTCCGCAAGCCTCCATCCGGAGAAAATTGCGGCAGAGGATCAGGAAAAAAGCTGTTCTTATCGGGAACTGCTGTCAAATGCCAGACAAATCGGCAGCTTTCTTTCTGATTTTGAACCGCCGGGAAGCCCTGTTGTTGTTTTTATGGATAAAAATGTGGAGGCTTTGACCGCATTTATGGGAATTGTATATGCCGGGTGCTTTTACGTTCTCATCAATCCGGGACAGCCGGCTGCCCGCCTCCGCCAGATCCTTAAGGTCCTTAATCCAGGCTCTGCCGTCACATTGGGGAATACAAAGGCCCTGCTGGAAGACGCCGGATTTTCCGGAAATCTGTTTGATTACCATGAAGCTGTTAAAAGCGAAATAAAGGAAGAATCCTTAAACCTCATCCGGAAGCTGTCCCTGGATATTGATCCATTGTACTGTAATTTTACCTCCGGCTCAACGGGAGTTCCAAAGGGCGTATTGGTCAGCCACCGGTCTGTCATTGATTTTATGGAATATTTTCCTTCCATGTTTGGAATAACCGGGGAAGACATAATAGGGAACCAGGCTCCTTTTGACTTTGATGTGTCTGTTAAGGATATTTACTCCACCCTTAAAACCGGTGCCACCATGGTCATCATCCCAAAGAAATTATTCTCCATTCCCACAGAACTGCTGGATTACTTATGTGAGCGCAAGGTAACCACCTTAATCTGGGCGGTTTCCGCCCTGTGCCTGATCACTCAGCTAAAAGGCTTCACCTATAAAGTTCCTTCCAGGGTCAATAAGGTTTTATTCAGCGGCGAGGCAATGCCTGTTAAACATTTAACAACCTGGCAGGAGCACCTTCCTGATGCAAGGTATGTGAACCTGTACGGCCCTACGGAAATCACATGCAACTGTACCTGCTACCCTGTGGACCGGAAATTTGAAGCTCATGAAACACTGCCAATAGGAAAAGCGTTTCCCAATGAAAAAGTTTTCCTGCTGGACCAGGATGACAAGCTGGTTACAGAAAAAGGACAGGTGGGAGAAATCTGCGTATCCGGAACGGCCCTGGCCCTGGGGTATTATAACAATCTGGAGCAGACCAAACGGGCATTTGTGCAAAACCCTCTTAACACCCGTTACTTAGAAACCATTTACCGCACCGGTGATCTGGCTTTTTACCAGGAACATGGAGAACTTTGTTTTGCCGGGCGCAAGGATTTCCAGATCAAGCACATGGGGCACCGCATAGAACTGGAAGAGATCGAAGCGATCTTAAACAGCTATCCCCTCATTGAGCGGGCATGCTGTGTTTTTGATGAGGAAAAAAGCAGGATCACAGCCTTTTATGTCGGTGCTATGGAGGGAAAGGAAATTTCAATCCGAATGAGAGAATCCCTGCCTGTTTACATGATCCCTTCCGCCTTCTGCCCTCTCCGGGAATTACCGGTCACTGCAAACGGGAAATTAGACAGAAAAAAATTACTGGAAATGGGGAAAGGAAAACAGCCATGAGCGAAACAAAATTTGAATATGCCATTCATGAGTACGCAACTCCCTTTTACATTTTTGATACGGATATTCTGGCCATGCAGATCAGAAAAATCCGGGGTGTTCTGAGACCAGAGGTGGAATTATGTTATGCCATGAAGGCCAATCCATTTGTCATTAAGGAACTGGAGGACCTGGTGGATTCCTTTGAGGTTTGTTCTCCCGGAGAATTTTCCATTTGCGAAAGGGCCGGCGTAACCATGGGAAAAGTCGTTATGTCCGGTGTACATAAGAAGCCTGAGGATGTGGAATACGCCATAAAACAATACGCAGATCAGATCATTTACACGGCTGAATCTCTTTCCCACTGGCAGATGTTAGCCTCCTGTGGAGAGCGCCTTCAAACGCGGGTACGGGTTCTTCTCCGCCTGACCTGCGGCAACCAGTTTGGCATGGATGAAAGCCTGATCCGGCAAATCATTGCACAGAACCACAGTGAATTTATAACAATTGAAGGGATCCAGTACTTTTCCGGCACCCAAAAGAGGTCCTTAAAGAAATTAGAAAACGAGCTGAAGATGCTGGACCGGTTTTGCCTGGAATTAAACCAGCAGTACGGCTTTACGGTCAACAAGCTGGAATACGGTCCGGGACTGCCCATCTGTTATTTTGAAGAGGAGAAAAATGAAGAGGATGAGATGTTAAACGGCCTTGCCGCAGCTCTCAAAAGCCTTGCCTTTGGAGGCAGGATCGCATTAGAAATGGGACGATTCATCGCCGCCCCCTGCGGTTCCTATGTAACCAGGGTGGTTGACATGAAAACAAACAAGGGGGAACCGTATTGCATTGTTGACGGCGGCATCCACCAACTGAATTATTACGGGCAAATGCTTGCCATGAAAAAACCGCCCATCCTCATGTTGAATCACCGGGATGGGGAGACAAAGGAATGGACTGTCTGCGGCTCCCTTTGTACTGCCAGCGATGTGCTGGTGAAACAATATCCCTTTTACGACTTACAAACAGGGGACCCGCTTATTTTCCAAAGGACCGGTGCTTATTCGGTTACAGAGGGCATGTCTTTATTTTTAAGCAGAGATCTGCCCCAGGTACTTCTCTATTCTGCAAAAGAGCATTTCCGCATTGCAAGACCTGGTTTTCCTACGGATGCTTTCAATTATTTTCAATCATAAAGGAGACATAAATCATGAAACAGTTATTAGAAATCTTAAAGGGCATTAATCCTGGCATTGACTATGAAACAGAAACAGCGCTTATTGACGGAGGTCTTTTAGACTCATTTTCCATTCTCTCCCTTATACCGGAGTTAGAAGATGCATTTGATATTGAAATCACCCCCATAGACATGGTACCCGCTAATTTTAATTCTGCGAACGCAATGTGGAACATGATCAACCGGTTAAAAGAGGAATAAGCCATGGCTTACAACTCACTCCTGTACCTTTTTATCTTTTTGCCGGCTGTACTTCTGGCCTACCACTTTACGCCCCAGAGCCGCCGTTACAGGATCCTGCTATGCGCCAGTTATGTTTTCTTCCTTTCCTTTAGCGGCAGGCTGCTGGTATACCTGCTTTTTTCAACCCTTTCCATTCATCACATGGGCTTATGGCTTGCTTCCTGTAAAAAAGACTATTTGTCAGGGGAGTATGCCCCTGAAGATAAAAAGACAAAAAAGGCGGCTTATGAAAGCAGACGCCGCAGAATCTTATGGTTTGGAATCGGATTGCAGCTTAGCATTTTACTGGTCTTAAAATACTCAGGTTTCTTTTTTGAAAATTTAAACGTACTATTAAAGGCAATATCCTTCCCAAGGTTTCTGCCTTCCATGAAATTTGCCCTGCCCATTGGGATCTCTTTTTACACTTTGCAGGCGATTTCCTATCTGGTTGATGTTTATTACGAAAAAATAGAGGCTGACAGTAATTTAGGCAGGCTGGCTTTGTACCTCTCCTTTTTTCCTTCACTTTTGGAAGGTCCCATCTGCCGCTACTCTCAGACCGCCCAGGACCTTTACCAGGGAAAGCCTCTGGAATACAGGAACATTACCTACGGCCTCCAGCGGTTGATGTGGGGACTATTTAAAAAGCTTGTTATTGCAGACCGCCTTAATCTGCTTGTGGAAACCATCTTTGACACCCCCAATCATTACGGCGGGATCATTATTATGGCGGGAGCCGTTTTATATACCTTTCAGCTGTATGCAGATTTTTCCGGCTGTATTGACATGACCATAGGAACCGGAGAAATGTTTGGGGTAACCATTCCCGAAAACTTCCGCCAGCCCTTTTTCTCCAAAACCCCATCGGAATTCTGGAGACGCTGGCACATCACCCTTGGCGCCTGGTTAAAGGATTATATTTTCTATCCCATATCCCTGACCAAATTTGCCAAAAACCTGGGAAAGAAATCCAGGGCTAAATTCGGGAAGCATCCGGGGCAGGTCATTTCCTCTTCTGTCGCCTTATTTGGGGTGTGGATCTTAAACGGACTGTGGCATGGAACCGGCTGGAACTATATTTTCTTTGGAATGTATTATTTTGTTCTCATCCTTTTGGAGAATCTGATGGAGCCTACGGTCCAAAGGATTGCCAATGTTTTAAGGATCAACCGGACCGGTACCTTGTACCGGAGCTTTCAGACGGTGAAGCTGCTTTTGATCGTGTTTATTGGTGAGCTTTTCTTCCGGGCAAACAGCCTGACCGAAGGCATGAATATGTTCCGGTCCATTTTCACCGGCTTTCATTGGTCCGCAGTCACAGACGGCTCCCTGCTTAAGCTTGGACTGTCCCTGCCGGATTTCATTGCCATATTCTTTGGTTTTATTGCGGTGTACACAGTTGGTCTGATCCATGAACATGGGATCTCCATCCGGCAACGTATTTCCGGCTGGAACCTATTTGCCCGCTGGAGCTTTCTATACGCTGCCATTCTCCTTATTATTGTATTAGGGGCATATGGCGACGGATACGTGCCTGCAAAGCTTATTTATGCCGGATTTTAAGAGGTGGTGAGATGATGAGCAAAAACAGAATAAAATCAATTTCATTTACAGCAGGACTCTTTATTTTATTGTACATTGCCTCCTACCTGCTTCTTCCCTATAACAACATGGGAGAGAGTCTGTACAAAAAGGCAAACGGTATTTTAAAGGAACCAAAAAACACCATAGATTATGTGTCCATTGGAGACAGCGAATGCAGCGCCAGCATTTCACCCATGGAGATCTGGAATACTTACGGCTACTCCGGGTATAATTGCGGCGTCCCAAGCCAGCAGCTGCAGGATACGTACTATTTGCTGGAACGGCTGATTAAGAACCAGCATCCAAAAATCGTTTTCATAGAAACCAATGCTTTTTACAGGGATTTTAAATATATCAACACCCTTGAAACTTCCATTGAGGAAGGAGTAAAAAAATTATTTCCCATCTACAAATACCACGATAACTGGAAATATTTTCACTTTTACATGCTAAGGGCCTTGGGTCACAAGGTAAAGCAGGGGCCCACCACGGTTTATAAGGGATACCAATACAGCGCAATCGTAAAGCCCTATAAAAGCGGGCCTTATGTCACGGAAACAGACGATGTTTATGTGATTGACGACCAGCCCTTATTATACTTAAATAAAATTGCAAGTCTGTGCAGGGATAAAAATATCCAGCTGATCCTTTACAGCGCTCCGTCGCCAAAGTGCTGGTCTTACGCCAAGCACAATGCGGCTGCGGCCTTTGCCAATGAAAACCATCTGATTTATCTTGACCTGAATCTGGATATTGATACCCTGGGCATTGACTGGGCAAAAGACTCCCGGGATGATGGGGATCACTTAAACTACTTTGGGGCAAAAAAGGTGTCAGATTACATGGGAAAATATTTGTCCGAACACACGGATCTGACTGACCACCGGAAGGATGAAGGGTTTGAGGATTGGAACAGAGAACTGAAAAGTTATCTCAAACTCACGGAACAGAATTAACGCTAAAAGAGCATTGGCAGCCGGAAACAGGCCGTCCCAATGCTCTTTTGATGTTTAAGACCATTGTGGCTTTTAAATGATTATTTTTGTATGTAATAGGACATAAAATCCGCCAGATTATCACATGCCATCTTCAGCTGGCTTAGCTCTGGAAGGTAAACCACCCGGAAATGGTCCGGTTTTTCCCAGTGGAACCCGCCCCCATGGGTCAGCAGGATCTTCTTATCCTTTAAAAAGTCTAAAACAAACTTCTCGTCATCGTAAATATTAAATTTATCGGTATGAATTTTAGGAAACATGTAAAAAGCTGCTTTTGGCTTTATCACGGAAATTCCCGGAATGGCATTTAAGGCCTCATAGGTGTATTCCCTTTGTTCGTATATTCTTCCTCCCGGAACCAGCAATTTTTTAGTTTCCTCTTCCATTCCCAGGGCAGCTTCTATTACGGACTGAGCCGGAACATTGGAGCAAAGCCTCATGGAGGATAAAAGATTGATTCCTTCCACATATCCCTTTGCAAAGGATTTATCCCCGCAAAGGCTCATCCAGCCGCAGCGGTAACCTGCGATCAAATGGGATTTGGAAAGACCGTTGAATGTAATGGTCAAAAGGTCCGGGGCCAGGGAAGCGATGGAGACATGCTCTAAGCCGTCTAACACCAGCCTGTCGTAAATTTCATCTGCAAAAATGATCAGTCCATGGTTCCGGCAGACCTCCACAATTTCCTCCAGAACTTCCCTTGGATACAGGGTGCCTGTAGGATTGTTGGGGTTGATGATGACGATTCCCTTGGTCCTGCTTGTGATCTTACGCTTTATATCCTCAATATCCGGGTACCATTCTGCTTCTTCGTCGCATAGGTAGTGGACGGCTGTTCCTCCTGAAAGGGTTACGGATGCAGTCCATAAAGGATAATCCGGAGAAGGGACAAGGATCTCATCCCCGCAGTTTAGCAGCCCCTGCATGCATAAGGTAATCAGTTCGCTTACACCGTTTCCCGTGTATACATCATCCACTGTTACCTGTTCAATCCCTTTTTTCTTACAGTATTCAACAATGGCCCTTCTGGCGGAAAGCAGCCCTTTGGAATCAGAATAACCCTCCGTGTGAGATAAGTTATCATTCATCAGCCGGAGCAGCTCCTCCGGCGCACAAAAGCCAAAAGGGGCCGGATTTCCGATATTTAATTTTAATATATCAATTCCCTGGTCAATCATCCGGTTGGCTTCATCCATGACCGGACCTCTGATATCATAACACACATGATCCAGCTTACTGGATTTTTCAAAATTCCTCATTAATTTTCTCCTCTTTTCATGTATTTTTAATAGGGGAAGGTAATAAAAAAACGCCCTAAACGTCGAAACGTTTAGGGCGAATATACAATCCGTGTTACCACCTAAATTCAGAGAAACCTCTGCACTCTCTACGATACAAGCATATCGTGTCCCTGTAACGTGGGAATACGTTGAAGCCTACTAAACCATCTCCCCTAAATCAGGAAAGAAATCGTTATTCGGTTCAAAGCTCGGAGACTGCTTCGATATACTAAAATGAAGATTCGCACCAACCATCTTCTCTCTGAAATTTATTGTATATGTACTACTTCTCTTCATTGCCTTTTCACTATTTCCGCAATAATAACACAGGCAGGAGGAATTGTCAATTATGAAAAGTAATTTTATCTGCAGGAATTCATCTCAAATTTCCTCATCCGCCGGAAATAGGATTCCTCCCTTGCGCCTTGCAATTGTCTGGATCTCGCTCACCAGAAGGGTGTGATCCAGCAGCTTATAGCATTTTTCCAGATCATTGCCGCAGATCATATCCTGGAATTCCAGGAATTCATTCATCATGCGGTGATCGCAGTTACTCTCATTGACAAAGGATTTTGTATTATCATTCATGATTAATTCAAAGTTATCGCAGATGCTGGTAGGCGTATCCTGATGGATAACCCCCTTATCTCCCTGGATGTTGTTTGCAATTGGTGCCTTGCAGTCCTTTGCCCCGACACAGGTACATTTAAAGCTGCCGTAATCCAGTATCAATATTCCGGATGTGTCAATTCCCCTTTCCACATTTGGGAAATATTCCACGTTCTGTGGTCTGCCGAATAATCCCGCGATGTAATGGATGTTATAAATATTAATATCCATGAGAGCGCCGCCGGAACATTTGGGATCAAAGGCAGGTAAAATCCGTCCTTCTTTAAAGCTGTCATATCTTCTGGAATACTGGGAGTAGTTGCATTGTACGATCCGAATGTTTCCAAGAGACGGCAGAAGTTCTTTTATTTTTTTATAATTTGGCAGATGTAAGGTTGTAACCGCTTCAATCAAAAACAGTTTCTTTTCCCTGGCAATCCTGCTTAATATCAAGGATTCCTTATAGGTTGTTGTAAAGGGCTTTTCAACGATCACATGCTTGCCTGACTCCAATGACTCCTTAGCAAACTGAAAGTGCAGGTGATTGGGCAGAGCCACGTAAACCGTATCCACACCGCTGTTTAAAAATTCCTGAAAATCCGTAAAAACATGTTTTATGTGATATTTGTCTGCAAGCTCCCTGCCTGCAGCCTCACTTCTTTTGGTACAGCAGACAGCTGTTACCTCTGTTTTTTCCAAATGATGAACCATGGGCAGAAATTCCTGCACAATCATTCCTGATCCAACAATTCCTAACTTCATACTTATCACCTCTCGAGTACAATCCAATGTTTATTTTCAGGGGGGCCCGGGCTGAAAGCTCTTTTAAACGACCTTCCTTAATTCTCCTGTTAAGGAATCAATTACCAATCCGTATACCATAATCTCCTCAGGAACAAAAGGATGGCTGCGTATCAGCTCTACGGACTTTTTAATGGAAAGATCCAGATCCATAAACCCTCCCAGCCATGAGTCAAAATCAATGCCATAGTATTTTACAAGATCAATGTTCTTCTGCTCGATCCCCCGCTGTTTCATTTTTTCTATAATTTTTTTACTGTCAGTATGTCTGGCCCCGCAATCCGTGTGGCCGATTACAAGAATCTCCTTAACATCCAGTTCATAAATGCCAATCAACAGGCTTCTCATTGCGCTTCCAAACGGGTGGGAAATAATTCCCCCCGCATTTTTGATGATTTTTGCATCCCCGTTTTTCAACCCCAGAGCTGCCGGCAATAATTCCGTTAATCTTGTGTCCATGCAGGATACAATGGCGATCTTCTTATCCGGAAACTTATTGGTAATATATTTTACATATCCCTTGTTTTCAACAAACTCTTTATTATATTGCAGTATTTCATCAATCATCTTCATTCTTCTTCCGTTTTTTATTGAGCCATGCCATTTAAAACAGCTTTAAATAATCCCCGTATCCTTCCTTCTCCATCTTTTCCTTTGGAATGAACTTTAGAGAAGCGCTGTTAATGCAATAGCGCAGCCCTCCCTTATCCAGGGGACCATCCTCAAATACATGGCCTAAATGGGCATCTCCCAGCTTACTCCTCACTTCCGTGCGGACCCTTCCAAAGCTCCGGTCCTCTATATTCTCAATGGACTTCCAATCAATTGGCTTGGAAAAACTGGGCCAGCCGCAGCCTGACTCAAATTTATCGGTTGACATAAAAAGTGGTTCCCCAGTTGTAATATCCACATAAATTCCTTCTTCAAATTTGTCATAATACTCATTTTGAAAAGGAGGCTCTGTTGCGCTGTTCTGGGTGACTTCAAACTGAAGTCCGGTCAGGTTTTCTTTCAATTCATCCTTTGCTTTTTTCACATATTTCTTACTTTTATCTTCTGCCTTCTTTGCCTTTTCAAATTTATCAGCTCCGATATGGCAGTATCCGCCCGGGTTTTTGTCCAGATATTTCTGGTGGTATTCCTCTGCCCTGTAGTAATTGGAAAGAGGCTTTACTTCAATCGCTATTTTCTCTTTATATTTTTTCTGAAGTTCGCTTATGGAATCCAGGATCACCGCCTCATCTTCTTCATCGATAAAATAGATTCCGGTCCTGTACTGTGAACCCACATCACCTCCCTGGCGGTTTACGCTTACGGGATTGATCACATCATAGTAAAGCTGCAGAATATACGGCAGCCCTATAATGCTGTCGTCATATTCCACCTTCACTGCTTCCGCGTGCCCTGTATTATATCTGCACACTTCCTCGTAAGTTGGATTCTCGGTATTGCCATTGGCATATCCCACCTCCGTGAACAGGACGCCCGGAATATTTTCCAGATACTTTTCTGTTCCCCAAAAGCAACCGCCTGCCAGATAAATTTCTTTTCTCATAGGAATCACCTCTCTTAGTATTTTTTCCATGAAATCACCTGATATGATATTCTTCCATCAGATTCACCGCTGACTTCACGATTTGTGCCGTCATGCCCCATATGATCCAGTCTTCATATTTATAAAACAAGACGTCATAGGTTCCTTTTGCCCAAGGGTATTTTACCCCTCCGGGGATCCATTCATACGGAAAATCATCCGGCGGTTCTGAAATCAGCCTGCTCACAAATCGTTCCGGTTCCTGGCCCAAAAAGAAATCCAAGGGCACTTTTATAATCGCCTCCACTTCATCCTTGCTGAAGGTATCCTGATAATCCTTTATAACACCCATAAATGTATGGATCATCAGATTAAAGGGCGACAGGTAAATATCTCCCGGTCCCATCACCTCAATCTGCTGGGGCAGCACGTTCAATTCCTCCACCGTTTCACGAACCGCACATTCCTCCAAAGACTCCCCGGTTTCAAGCTTTCCACCGGGAAAACAGACTTCTCCCGGCTGGCGTCTCAGCTGATTGGACCTTTTCTCAAACAGCAGATAAGGGATCCCTGAAATACGGATCAGGGGAATCAGCACCGCATACTGTCTGAATTTTTCTTCTCCGATGATTCCAGGACGCCGGGTCGAAAATTGTTCCTTTTCCAGAATAATGGCCTCCTTCCGCCTGCGGACCCATCCGTGTATGGATTGCTCCGCAAAACCTTGCGATAAATGCTATATAAATTTTACATCAATTTTTACATATTAACAATAGTCATTCCTGTTTATCGTGATGAACAGCCAGGCCAAAACCTCCTGTTTTTCTGATTTTTAAGGACTTTTCCTGACAGCCGTGATATAATTATTTTAAATCTTCAAAGAAAAGGAAGAACATATCTTCCCGAACAGCGAATAAAAATACTTTAAACAGGAGAAATCAGCCATGAAACAGAATCCTTACGATAATAAAACATTTTTTGAAAAATACAGTAAAATGGATCGCTCCACAAAAGGACTTGCCGGTGCAGGCGAATGGAAGACCCTTGAATCAATGCTGCCTGATTTTAAAGAAAAACGGGTACTGGATTTAGGCTGCGGATTTGGCTGGCACTGCCAGTATGCCGTAGAGCACGGCGCTAAGGCTGTCACAGGCGTTGACATTTCTGAAAAAATGCTTTCAGCCGCAAAAGAAAAAACAAACGGCAAAATCTCCTACCTTCAAATGCCCATAGAAGATATTTCTTTCAGCGAAAATTCCTTTGATGTGATCATCAGCTCTCTTGCATTCCACTATATAGAATCCTTTGAGCAGATCCTTAAGAAGGTATCCTCCTGCCTGGTACAGGGCGGAGATTTTGTTTTTTCTGTGGAGCATCCGGTTTTTACGGCATACGGAAGCCAGGAATGGTATTATGATGAAACCGGAAAGATTCTTCACTTCCCGGTTGACAACTACTTTTTTGAGGGGCAGAGACAGGCCAGTTTCCTTGGAGAGAACATCACAAAATATCATAAAACACTTACAATCTACTTAAACGGTTTGATACAGGGAGGCTTTGAGTTAACCGGAATTGTGGAACCCCAGCCTTCAGAACATCTGCTTCAAACCATCAAGGGTATGGAAGATGAGCTTCGCAGGCCAATGATGCTGATCATTTCAGCCAGAAAAAAATAACCGTCACAAGAGTCTGCATTGCAGGCTCTTTGTTTCTTATGAAAAATATCTTAAAGAGTCTACAGGCACCCTTCTATATGAAACCGCCAAAGATAGTCCCTGGCTTCCTCAGCATAGTCAATTCCCACACGTTTTGTGGCTATAATATGAAAACTTTCTCCTGTCCCCTCCTCAAGATACACCTGATCACCGCACAGGTCCATGCCGTTATGGCTTCTGTCCAGGGATAATGCCTTGCACAGCTTTCCCGGCCCGTTTGTAAAGCCCTTTAACTGGCTTTTGGACAGCTCCTCATAAGGCTTTCCATATCTTTGTTGTGCCATCCACTGGATTCCCTCCAATGGCTGGACTCCCCTTATTAAAACCGCCTGGGGAACGCCCTTTTCCCTTGTCACCACGTTAAAGCAGAAATGCATCCCATAGATAGGAAATATATAAGCAAAACCTGGATCGCCATACATAACTTCCACCCTTGGAGTTCTTCTTCCACCGTAAGAATGGGCGGCCTTGTCTTCCACGCCCATATACGCCTCCGCCTCCACGATCCTGGCAGAAATCCTCTGTCCTTCCCATTCATGGACAAGCACCTTTCCCAATATCTCCCTGGCAACCAGGATCGAATCCCTGTTGTAGAATTCTCTGTCCAGTTTTTTCATCCCGCCATCCTTCCTTTCGTATCTTATTATAATGATAACAGCTTTTTAAAGTCAGGCCATGAAAGATTACGTAATTACCGGATTATATTACTGGGAATATAACGCATGTCAATCATGGTCATTTTGGAATATTCGTCAGGCAATAGCGGTGCCGGGCTGCTTCCCAAGGAATCCCGAAATATCACCAGCTCACCTATAAACCATAAATAAAAATCGTCCCTTTTAAGGACGAATCTGATTCTTTAGCGAAAGCATTGCACCAGATATTTTAACACCCTTACCGGTTTCCATGTTATGGTGAACCGGCAGGATCATCTTCAAATGCAAAATTCTCTGAAAAGCTCACTTCTTCCGGCTGGATTGGTTTAAGGCAACAGCCTCCCGGATCAGCCCCTTAAAAGCCTCCTCATCGATTTCCTCACCCTCGTGAAAATCAATCGCTCTCCTGGCATTTCCCTCCAGGCTTGAGTTGAACATGCGGGCAGGATCATTTAAGGAGGCTCCCTTTGCAAATGTCACCTTCACAACGTTTTTGTAGGTTTCTCCTGTACAGATCATCCCGTCATGATACCACACAGGGGTTCCCCTCCACTTCCATTCCTCCACTGTTTCAGGATCTGCCTGCCTGATTAAGCTCCTCACCTTTGAGAGCATCTGCCCCCTCCAGTCACCCAATTCTTCAATTCTCTCGTCTATTAACTGGGACGGGGTTTTCATATCCTTTGAAGACTGATCTTCCATGGAAAAACCCTCCTTCCTGTAAAAATTCTCTTTAACAGTTCCTTGTACCGGCAGAGCCTGTACTTATTTCAATGCCGTAAACATCCAGTTAATGCCATATTTATCCTGTAAGGATCCATGGAGAACCGCAAAAAATGACGGACTAAGCTCCATATATATTTTTCCATCCTGCTTTAAAATATCCCATGCTTTTTTCACCAGTTCAGCATCCGTTGCTGTAATGGAAACATACATATTATCGCCTTTCGTGCTTTTCTCAGAGCTGTCGGCGCACATGAGTTCCATGCCGTCAAGCTGCAGCTTGGCATGTAAAACCAGGTTTTTATCTTCATCACGGATGGGAAAAGCGGGATTTGGCGGCATGTCGCTGTATTTTTGCATCTCAATAACCTTCCCGTTAAATGCCTCTTCATAAGTTTTAACTGCTTCTTCGCAGTTTCTGTTAAACATTAAATAATGACCTAACATGGTAAAACCTCCTGTTCTTATCTGCATCATGTAATTATCAATGATTACCGTTATTTTTAACTTTCTCATATTAAATATACCACGAAAACAGATTATGGCATAGCAAAGGATTTTCCGGATGGATTTCACACGTTATTCCATAATATCATGAGTTTTCCTGACGGTTCAGAAGAGAATGCATGATGTTCAGAATATTCTCCTTACTCATGGGTTCGGCATGTCCCAGGACACAAGTATCAAAATCAAACCCTTCCACAGCGCCAATCAATGAACGCAATTTATCCTTATCTAAAAAACAGTTATTATAATAATCCACTCCAACCGCATCTCCAATAAATAACACCCTTTCCTCAGGTATAAATATGCAGACGCAATCGTCACTGTGGGGAGATTCCACTTGATGTAATTCTGCAGTAATACCTCCTAAGTCAATTTTCATGGTCTCAACAAAAGAAAGGTCAGAAGTTACCACCTGTATTTCCGAAAGCAGGGAATATTCTTTACGGATACAGGTATCAGCAAATTCTATCTCAACCTTTGTTTCCAGCCTCTTTTTCATCTCAGAATCCGTCCATTGCCACTTTGCCATTTCTTTTAATTTATTGTTGGTTTTTTCATGGGCAATGGTGATTCCTTCCGCTGCATGCATGCCAAAGGTATGATCCCAATGCCAATGGGTGACCGCGATCATGTCCGGTCTTTTAAAGCCCTCTTTGTCCAGGGCTTCATGAAATGCTTTCATATGGCTTTTGGAATTACCTGCGTCTACCATGAAGGAATACTTCTGTCCGCTTACGTATCCAAGAACCGGCCTGTCGGCCTCTTTATCAAACATGCTGTAATAAATACGATCTGTCAGCCGTCTAAATTCCATATAATAAATCCTCCTGTTATATTTGTATCTCTGTCTGATGGCCGTCATGGAAAATTTGTTCAAGAAATAGTTAAACTATTCACAAACTATACTATATTTTGCTTTCCTCACTATAAAAGCCGCCACAATGTGACGGCTTAAAAGCATATTATTCACCATCTGTGCTGCCAATCCGTGATTAAGAGATTTCATTTCTTAAAATTCTCCTGAAATTACACTCTTTTATCCACATATAGGCCCTTTACATCTTCTCCAGACAGCTGTATGTACATAGAATCCTCCTGAGCATTTGCCTGAAAAGCCTGGGAATCTTCTTCACCTTTCACACTTTCTGAAACCGTGTTTCTCTCTGTTCCCTCTAAACGGCTATCCCAGCTTCCTTCCTCTGCCCTCTCTTTATTTTCTCCGGATTTTTCCAATGCTGTTTTGGCACCAGAAGCCCGTTTCATCATATCAGAAGAGGCATCGTTTATGCGTCCGTTCAGTTTGGCAAGTTCAGACTGCTTTTTTTCTACGGAGCCTCTTCCCTGATCTGTTTTTATTTCGCTCTCCAACACACCGGCTCTGCCTTCCATTCCGGTTTTCACGAATTGGACCGTTTTTACCTGCTTCATGGAAGCATCTGCATGGATCATTTCTTTCATAGAAACGGTTTCCATCACACCGGATTCCTGATTCTCCGTACTTTGGGGAACCGCCTCCATACCATTGGCTTTAGCGGCTGCTTTTTCCCGTTTTTCCTGCTGGATTTCTATTTTTCTTTGGGCCAGCTGCTTATTCAATTCCTGAAGCTGCTGCTGCAATTCCTTTTGCTTGCTCATTTTTTCTTCAGCAGATATTTTTTCATTACCGGAAAGAACCTGCAGCTGCTTCTGCACATTATCGATTTGATCCTGGATTGCCTTTAAGCCGCTGTCCTGGTTTCCGCTGTTAATATTCTGCATCTGGCTATAATTTGCGGAATAGCCTGATGTACTTGAAACTATCATGATAAAATCCTCCTTAAATTGATTTACAAATCATTTGATAAACCGGAATTTTATAAGTGCTCTTTACAGGAAAGGGTTTTTACCTCCAGCTTAAAAATGCAGATTCCATGGAGCATTGCATCCGGAAAATCCCAATGATCCTTTCCTGTGTTATGAAGCATAATGGATTGCAGGGCAGCTTGCTTTTCTTTTGCTCTTCAACAAAGGTGACATTCCCGGTTCCGATCACACTTTGAAAACGGGCGGAATGCTTACACGCCGTATCTCCTTTAATTAATTCATAATTTCCATCTAATTCAAACCCAACAGACTTTGCTTTAGAAATCAAATCCTTTGCCATATGCTTGTTGCGCTGTATTACTTTATCACCGTATCCATAAACACCCTGGAACCTGTAGCACCTTTTTGTCCCTGGTATTTCCCCTTATAGGGATTTAAAGCGACGTCATCCAACTGGGCAAAAACAAGTTGTCCAACTCTGCGGCCAGACTGTAATTCAATTGCACAGCGGTTGGCATTAAATAATTCAAGAGTGATCTCTCCTTCAAATCCCGGATCAACCCAACCGGCATTTTGGATAAATAAGCCCATCCTTCCAAGGGAACTTCTGCCTTCAACAAATGCCGTAAGATCATTGGGCATCACAAAATACTCCAATGTAGTTGCAAGGACAAACTGTCCCGGAAGAAGAATATATTTATCCGTTTGAATTGTTTTATAACTGATTTCATTTTCCATTGTAATAATTCCATTGGGTGAGTCTTCAACAATGCTGAATGTATCTCCAAGACGAATATCCACACTTGCAGGCTGTATTTGTTCTTCTGTAAGAGGTTCTATTAACAATGTTTTTTCTTTTAACATTTTGATTATTGTTTTATCTGATAAAATCATAGTAAAATCCTTTCATCCCATAATATGGTTAAGAGAAGTTATCTTTCCCCTGATTCCGCAGCATTCCGCATCTGTTTTCCGGCAGGTATTCAAATTGATGCCTTTGGTACAGTAAGTCCGCAGGGCGGTTTGCGATCAGGCAAATATAGCTGTCTTTGTGAGTGTTTTCTTCAAAGTAACGGTCAATGGCCTTCATGATTTGCTCCCCGCAGCCTCTGCGCTGATACTCCTTATCCACCATAATATCACTGACAATGTATGTAATACCCCCATCACCAACTATCCTGCCAAATCCGATCAGTTTATCTTTATCATACAGGGATACTGTAAACAGGGAATTTTTCAAGGCAGTCCGGCTTCTGTTTAAATCTTTATCTCCCATTCCGGAGCGCAACCGGAGGTTTACGTAATCCTGGGCTGAGGGCGCTTCATAAACCGTATTTATCTCCATCTTTTATCCTCCGCAAATTTGGGATTATTCAAGTTTTATTTCATTTATGGTGTTCAGCCAGTTGTCCGGAAATTCCAGCGTTATCATTTCTACACTATGATAGATTTCGGCATCAGCACCTGAATCTATAAGAGAATTTATTAAATTTCCAAATATAACTTTTTTATGGATGTTTTCCAGATCTTCAAGCACATCAAAAGTATTGATTGATTTCCATGATTCCTGATTTTAAGTTGTACTAAATCCATATAACAGCCTCTCCGCCTGCAGCAAATACTTTACCCTTCCAGGGAAAGCCTTGCAGCCTTTTCAGCGTGGATCTGTGCCGTATCAAAAACAGGTAAGTCCAAGTCCTTTTGCTGTATCAGCATGCCAATTTCCGTACAGCCGAGAATGACTCCTTCAGCACCTTGTTCAGCAAGATTTTGGATAATGCTGAGGTATTTTTCCTTGGATTCCTTTGAAATAATACCTAAACACAATTCATTGTAAATCACATCATTAACAATCTCCATTTCCTGTTCTTCCGGAATCAGGACCGTAATTCCCGCATTTACTAACTTTTCCTTATAAAAATCCTGAGTCATGGTATATTTTGTTCCCAGCAATGCAACTTTTGTAATGTTATGGCTCTTTAATTTATCTGCTGCTGCCTCTGCAATATGGACAATGGGAATATTGATGTTTTCTTGAATTTGGGGAACTACCTTGTGCATGGTATTTGTGCAGATCAAAATAAAGTCTGCCCCTGCTTTTTCAAGATTTTCAGCTGCTGCTGATAAAATGGCAGCGCTTTTATCCCAGTCTTCTTCTGCCTGGCATTTCTCGATTTCAGCAAAATCCACGCTATATAACAGAACCTTTGCGGAATGGAATCCGCCCATTTCCTTTTTCACTGTTTCATTCACGATTTTATAATAGGTGACCGTACTTTCCCAACTCATTCCGCCAAGCAATCCTATGGTTTTCAATTTTAGTTCCCCTCCTGATTCTTATTTGCTGATATTATATCATAATTATCACTGAAAACAACATTTTAAGAAACAGAAACTCCCTCCATATCTGCCTGTTTATCCTTCATGACCTCCCTATTTTGTTATATTTGAAGGAGATTTCCAATATATTACTATGTAATGAAATTATGAGGTATAATCAATGGCTGTCCCATTAAATCAGGTAACCAACCCCACGGATGAACAACGGCGTGAAATGATCAGGGCATCATTAGAGGCAGCAGGCCGCCCGGAAGATTACGAATATATTGTCAGCTTACTAAGTCCTCCCTCAGACATCACAAATTACGCAGCTCCGGGAGAGCTGAAAGGAGTAAAAATCGGCGTCATAGGAGGCGGTCTGGCCGGTTTATCCGCTGCGTTTGAGCTTCGCAAACTGGGAGCCGATATTACAATTTTAGAGGCCAATGATAATAGAATCGGGGGAAGAGTTTATACTTATTACTTTGAGCCGGAAGGTAAATATTACAATGAATTCGGCGCTCACAGAATTCCGGTGACCCATGAAACCACCTGGCATTATATCAATCTGTTTGGCCTTAACACCCGTCCTCTGTCAGTAACAAGGCGCAACAACTTTTTGTACGTACATAATACCCGTCTGAGAACAACCGATTCCATTGAACAGATTCTGTACCCCTTATACAATTTAACCCCTCAGGAAAGAAGCACTCCCTGGGCAGAGCTTGATGATTATGCATTTTTGTATCTCATGAACCAGCTTCCTCCTGATGTCCGTTCAGAGCTGATACAAATTTTGCCTGAGTATTCTCCGGAATACATTCCTCTTATGACCCACTCCATCCGACAGACCTTAGAAAATCTGGGATTAAGCCAGGGGGCGATCAGTCTGATCTCAGGTGTTGATTCAGGCACTGGTTCCACCCTGAATGCCAGTTATGATGAAATCACCCATGAGGAGTATACTCTGGATTACCGCAATACCTATACCATTCAAGGCGGAATTGTAAATCTGCCATATGCTTTTATCCAATCCTTTCTCACAAGCGATTTGCCCCAGTATCAAAACATTCCCAATGACCAGCTTGGCACAGTCACTTATCAGCCCGGTCAGACGGTTACGGGCATTTATCAGTCGCCCAGCCGCAATCAAATAATCCTGACCCACCGAAATGTGAGAAGCTTAAAAAGAACTGCCGATGTTTTCGATTACGTTGTATGTGCAATTCCTTACTCCACTTTGAGAGAAGTGGATATCAAACCATATTTCAGCAACCTGAAAATGCAGGCAATTTTAGAATTTAACTACATCAATTCGCAGAAAACCTTTTTCCTGTGCAATCAGCGTTTCTGGGAGCAAGATGCCGATTACGGACGAATGGTAGGGGGATTTTCCCAGACAGACTTACCCATTCAGTTTATCTTCTATCCAGGGGATCATATCCTTTGCCCCAATGCTTCCTCCTGCTCCCCTTATGAACCCGGGGTGCTGGTCGCTTCTTATAATTATCATTTAAACTCAACGAGAGTAGGGAATATGGAGAGCAGGCTCCGGTATGAACTGATAAAAGACAGTGTGGAGGAAGTCCACGGACTTCCAAGAGGATTTTTAGATTCCATTGTGGAAAAACATAAGACAGTTGTATGGGATAACCAGCCCTACAGCAGGGGCGCTTTTGCCATGGCGCTCCCAAGTCAGAAAAAATTATTTGCCTATGAGATGCTTCAGCCGGAATTTAATGGGCGGATCTACTTTGCCGGAGAACACGTGTCCACAAAGCACGGCTGGATGCAGGGGGCATTATATACGGGAATGAACGCTGCCAACCAGCTGGCGCAGCACCTTCATAATCGCCTTCAGTAATGTGTCATGGAGGTTTAATCCGGGATATTCTTTTACAGCAAAACCGCTGCACTTAAACGTTGAAGTGCAGCGGTTCTTTCAAAGGTTATCCGGCCCAAACCCCATGGGCAGCAGCTCTTTTAATGAAAATATCTGATACTCTTCCCTTCCTGCCGCCAATATGATCCGGAATGTTTCCGGATCGCAGAATTCCATCATCACCTGACGGCAGACTCCGCAGGGGGCTGTAAGCCCCGTGGGAATCCCCTCTTTTCCTCCAACAATGCAAATAGCCTTAAAATCTTTTACTCCCTGGCTGACCGCCTTAAAAAATGCCGTGCGTTCCGCGCAGTTACTGGGAGTGTAGGCTGCATTTTCGATATTGCAGCCCTGATACAGAGTGCCGTCAGCAGCCAGCAGAGCCGCCCCTACTTTAAATCCCGAATATGGAGTGTAGGCTCTGGTCATAGCATCAAATGCCTGATCAATCATTTCCTTTACAGGAAACTCTGTGCTGACTTCAGCCCCCAAAGCCCCAAGATTTTTCTCTGTTTTTTCTTTCATTTCCAGCATCCTTTCCGCCGCCATTTTCCGTAAATCCGTATTCAGTATTTTTTGTACTCTACAGTTCCAGGGCAATTTCCATCATTTTTCCGAATCCAAGCTGCCGATCCATTGCACTCAGTTTTTCCTCGCCATAAATCAAATCAGAAATTGTCAGCATACAAAGTGCTTTCTTTCCTGCCGCAGCCGCATTCATGTATAAAGCCGCTGTTTCCATTTCCACAGCCAGAACCCCCATAGTGCGCCACTTGTCATTGACTTCAGAATTGTGATTATAAAAAATATCAGAAGAAAGCACATTACCTACAACCACCTTTGTTCCCAGCTTTTCGGCCGCTTTCGCTGCTTTCACCAAAAGCCCGTAATCGGCAGTTGGTGCAAATGTGCCCGGCAGGCCGTACTGATAAGCGTAGTTGGAGTCCGTGCATGCTCCCATTGCAATCACCACATCCATAAGCTTCACGTGATCCTGCAATGCACCGGCGGAACCGATGCGGATAATCTGGTCCACATCATAAAAATGATACAGCTCATAGGAATAAATACCCATAGAAGGCATTCCCATTCCGCCTCCCATAACAGTAATTTCTTTTCCCTTATAGGTTCCGGTAAATCCAAGCATGTTCCGGACTGACGTTACCTGAACCGGATTTTCCAGATACGTTTCTGCAATATACTTTGCCCTCAGCGGATCTCCCGGCATTAATACTGTTTTTGCTATTTCCCCTTTTTTGGCCCCGTTGTGGGCGGTTGGTGTCATCTCCATCTGATCTTCTCCTTTTCTATGATTCATCCTGACGGATCATCAGGCGTATGGCTTCTACTGCCGTCCGGATGGCCCCATCCGTATCATGGATGATTGGATTTTCCAGGCCCAGTCTGGCCCGTTCCTGATTGGCTATTACCAGGAATATTGAGCCGGCCCTCACCTTAAGGGCGCTGGCCGCAACAAAGAGAGCCGCGGACTCCATCTCTGAAGCTTTACATCCCAGCTCCATCCAGGCCTTCCACTTATTTAAGAGTTCATTGGATACTGGTTTTGTTTCCGGAGAATGCTGTCCGTAAAAAGAATCCTTACACTGGACAACTCCCACATGATAAGGCTTTTCCAGCATTTTTGCTGCCTCTGCCAGCACGCTTGTCACCCCAAAATCCGGGACCGCCGGAAACTCTATGGGAGCGTACTCCCGGCTGGTTCCCTCCATGCGTATGGCTCCGTTAGCAATGACTAAGTCTCCGCTTTTCACCTCCACATCCATTCCCCCGCAGGTGCCCACGCGGACAAAGGTATCTGCACCGGACATTACCAGTTCTTCCAGGGCAATTGCCGCTGATGGTCCCCCAATTCCCGTTGAGGTCACACTGACCGGTGTACCGTCCAAAGTACCGGTGTAGGTCACAAACTCCCTGTTGTCCGCTATGAGCCTGGGATTGTCAAAACATTTTGCAATCAATGCACAGCGCTTGGGATCTCCCGGCAGGATCACGTACCTGCCCACATCTCCTTTCCCCACTTGAAGATGATACTGTTTTCCTTCTGTTTCAGAATA
Organism: Lachnospiraceae bacterium; assembly: GCA_902363835.1. Classification (GTDB taxonomy): domain Bacteria; phylum Bacillota; class Clostridia; order Lachnospirales; family Lachnospiraceae; genus Lacrimispora. Next base: position 29,152 of record CABJBM010000010.1, on the reverse strand, counting down.
ATTTGTCATGTTAAATCCACCCTCCCTTAAATCTCATTCTCATCAATTTTTTCCGCTACAACTGCCTTAATCTGCTGGTATTGTTCCTCATTTATGATGATAGTCCTTCCTTCCCGGGAGATGTACCCCTTTTCCTCCATCTGGCTGATGCAGCGGTTCACCGTCTTTACGCAAAGCCCTGTGCTGTTGGACAAATCCTTTCTTGTCAGCTGTATGCGGCAGATGCCCCGGCGGGACGATTTTCGGTAAATCTGCAAAAACAGCAGAAACAGCCTGTCACTTCCCTGTAAAAATAAATACAGACGCTCTTTTCTCACCTGTTCCAGAAGATAGATTCCCATGGCCTTCACCTGTTCCAGAACTGCATGGATATCAGAGAGCATCCAGCGGCTGAATTGATCCTTTGACACGCAGAGGAACCGGCAGTCCGTCTCTGTGACCAAAGTAGTCCGGTACCGGTCAAATCCCATGAGGAATTCCATGGCTCCGAACACCTCCACCGGATAGAATCTGGTATAATCGTAGGTAATTTCCTGAACCCGGTAATCCGTTGCCTTTACAATGCCCTCCACCAGAATGTATATAGTATCCACAGTTTCATTTTCATGAATAAAGGTGGTGCCTTTTTTCAGTTTTAAAATCTTAAACGCTTCCAGGAGCCATTTAGGCGCATTGGCCAGATAATTGTTCAAATACTCCCTCGGCTCACTGCGAAGTTCATTGATCAAAGACATAGCATCGTTCACGGTCTTCCTCCTTTTGTTTCCTTCTTCTTAATCTTCTTCATTTTCACATTTATGATCCGCCGGGAATCATTTCTTATCTTGCATCCTTTTCGTATGGCTGTCCGCTGGCTTTAGGCGCAGAAGATTTTCCCACAAACAGAATCAGGATCACAATGGTAATGACATAGGGAAGCATGGCCAGAATAGACGAAGGAACTGCAAACCTTCCTCCTCCCAGTGTCACGGTAAGAGCCTGGGCCGCTCCGAATAACAGGCAGGCGCCATAGGCTCCGTGAGGAGTCCATTTTCCAAAAATCACGGCTGCCAGAGCAATAAATCCCTGTCCGCTGATGGCTGTGGGCGTAAACTGGGGAATAATGGCAAGGGTCATGGAAGCCCCGCCCAAACCGGCTAAAACACCGGAGGCCAGAACGCATACGTACCTGATTTTAAATACATTAAGCCCCATGGTATCCGCTGCCGCCGGATGCTCTCCAACCGCCCGGATATGAAGTCCCCATTTTGTCTTATAAAGTAAAAACCAGAGAAAAACAGCGATTGCAAAGGCAATGACAACCGTTACATCCACATTTAAATTCTGAAACGCTCCTGTCTTTACGTTCCCCAACAGCTTTGGAATCTTATGAGGCACAGGCAGTGACATGGTGGCGCCGTCAAAAAGAAGGCGGCAGGCAAATAAAGCAACACCGGGACCGATTAAATTAATGGCAATACCGGAAATAGTCTGGTCAGCCTTGCAGGTAATGGATGCAAAGGCGTGAAGAAGTGCAATGATGCCTCCTGCCACACCGGCTGCAAAAAAACCTGCCCAGGCATTTCCCGAATAATATCCTACAGTAGCTCCTGTAACCGCTCCAATGGTCATCATCCCTTCAATTCCGATATTGGTAACGCCGGACCGCTCCGACACAACTCCTCCCAATGCAGCAAATACCAGAGGAGTGGAATACATAAGTGTAATGCCCACAAACAGCATCAGACTGTTAAGCATGTTTCTTTCCTCCCTTCGAAAAACGGTCCACCAGAGGCGGAATGATGCGGGTCAGCGCAACAAAAAATACGATAACACCGATGACGATGTTGATGATTTCTGACGGAGCCCCAACTTCGTACTGCAGGGACTGGCCTCCATAAATCAAACCGCCGAACAGGAGTCCTGCAAAAATACAGCCGATTGGGGAGCTGGCTGCGATTAAGCAGACCGACAATCCGTTAAAGCCTGTATTTTCAAAGGCTGCCAATGTGGCAATCCCGTGAGGAGAATTTCCTGTAATGTAAAGAGATGCCGCCAATCCGCAGATAGCCCCGGAAATGAGCATGGAGTGCAGAATGTTTTTATTTACATAGATTCCTGAAAATTCTGCCGCACTTTTGTTAAAACCAACTGCCCTCAATTCAAATCCCTTTGCCGTTTTATAGAGAAGGAACCAGATAAACACAGCCAGAATGACTGCAATAATAATTCCCACGTTTACATCTGTTTTTAAAACTGTATTGCGCAGGAATTCGTTCTGTGTCAGGGCCGCCTTTCCTGCCTCCGTTGTTTTGTAATTTCCCAAAATCATTGTATAGCCGGAACGGTTGATTGGATAGGTTCCAATGGTATCCGGCTTATGAAACCGGTTTAAATTGCATACATAATTGGAAAAATAAAGGGCAATCCAGTTCAGCATAATGCTGGTAAGAACCTCATGGATGCCGAATCTGGCCTTTAAAAAACCTGCGATTCCGCCATAAACGGCTCCTGCCGCCACGCCTGAAAGCAGGACCAAAGGGATCTGAATCACCGGCGGAAAATCAAAAAGAATGCCGACCACGGTAGATGCCACACAGCCCATGATAAACTGCCCTTCAGCTCCGATGTTAAAAAGTCCGGTTTTAAACGCAAATGCCACTCCAATCCCCGTAAGAATCAGGGGTGTGCTTTTAATGATTACATTGGAAATATGTTTCGGACTGGAAAAGACTCCGTCAAATAAGACGGTTAATGAATGAACCGGCGGATATCCTGCCGCCGCGAGTATGATTCCCGCTACAATGAATCCAAAGAAAACAGCGATCAAAGTCATTGTCAATGGCTTTTTTAAAATCTTTACCGTTCTATCCATGATTCTTTCCTCCTGCCATTAACAGACCGATTGTATTCTCATCTACGGTTCCCTGCTGAAAGGTGTCCTGAATCTTCCCGTCGTAAATTACCGCAATGGTATCGGAAACATTCATGACCTCATCCAGTTCAAAAGAGATCAAAAGCACCGCTTTTCCTTTATCCCTTTCATTTATCAGAGTCTTGTGAACCGTTTCAATTGCTCCTACGTCAAGGCCTCTTGTGGGCTGAACTGCAATCAGGATCTCCGGGTTCATGGAAACTTCCCTTCCGATGATAACCTTTTGCTGATTCCCGCCTGAAAGTTCTCCCACCCGCCTGGAACCGCAGCCTTCCGGACGGACGTCATATTCCTGAATGAGTGTTTTCGTGAACTCCTCCATGTTCTTTCTGTTTAAGATTCCTTTTCTGGAAAATGGCTCTTTGCGGCACCGTTCCAATATGGCGTTCTCGTTTACAGTGAAATCAAGTACAAGCCCTCTCTTCTGCCGGTCCTCTGGAATGATGCTGACACCGCTGTCTATGACTGTTCTGGGGTCTGTATTGGTAATCCCTTTTCCGCAGACCGTAATGCTTCCCTTTTCTGCAGGCACCAGGCTGTTGATCGCCTCAACCAGTTCTTTTTGGCCGTTGCCGTCAATTCCGGCAATCCCCACAATTTCGCCCCTGCGTACCGTTAAATTCAGGCCTTTTACCGCCTCAAGCTTTTTCTCGTTTTTCACAACAAGGTCCTTGATTTCCAACACCGTTTCACCCGGCTTTGCAGGCGTCTTATCCACCACCAGCTTCACTTCATGGCCTACCATGAGTGTTGCCAGCTCCTGGCCTGAAACCTTATCTACGGACACTGTATCAATATATTCGCCCCGCCTTATGACCGTACAGGTATCGGAAGATGCCTTAATTTCCTTTAATTTATGGGTAATGATAATTATGGCTTTTCCATCCTTCACAAGATTATGCATGATGGACAGAAGGTCTTCTATTTCCTGGGGAGTCAAAACAGCGGTGGGCTCGTCAAGAATCAATAATTCTGCTCCCCGGTACAATGCCTTTAATATCTCCACCCTCTGCTGCATTCCCACGGAAATATCACTGATTCTGGCATCCGGGTCCACTTCCAGCCCATATTTTTCCACGATTTCCAGAATCTGTTTTCTGGCCTTTTTCATATCCACAACACCTGCCCGGGATGTGGTCTCATTTCCCAAAATAATATTCTGTGTAACCGTGAAATCTTCCACCAGCATAAAATGCTGATGAACCATGCCAATGCCGTTTGCTATGGCTGTATTGGGATTTTTTATCTCTACTTTCTTTCCATTGACATAAATTTCTCCCTCATCGGCCTGATACAATCCATACAGTACATTCATCAGCGTTGATTTCCCCGCACCGTTTTCACCTAAAAGAGAATGAATGCTGCCCTTTTTAACATCCAGACTCATATCCTTTAAAGCGTAAAATGCCCCGAACCGTTTTGTGATTCCGTGCATCTGGACCGCATAATCGCTGCTTACCGTGGCCATCTCCATACTTTCTCCTTTCGCTTTTACACCGCAGGTTTCTGCCGACTCCTGCGGTGCAATTTTTTCTTTCCTATTCAGCGATAAACGCCTCGTATTCCTCTTTTGTGGTAGGTGGTGTCAGCTCTCCGTTTCTTATTTTATCTTCCACCTTTAAAGTATCCTCATAAACTCCTTCCGGCATGTTGCCATGCTCCTCAGGAATTCCCACACATTCTTCTTTTAAACCGAAAGTAAGAGTCTGACCGCCGATTTTCTGGCCGTTCATTGCCTGCTCAGACACGTCCAGTACTGCTTTTCCAACTAACTTAAGAGCTGATGTCAGCACGTTTTCCGGTGCCAGATACGCCTGATCCCTGTCTACACCAATCACCCATTTGCCAGATTCCTTTGCAGCCTCAATAACGCCGGTTCCGGTTCCGCCTGCAGCGTGGTAAATTACATCACAGCCATCGGAATACATTCTTGTTGCAATGGCTTTTCCTTTTGCAGCATCGCTGAAGCTCTCTGCGTACTGTACGGAAACATCAATATCCTTTCCAAGCTCTTTGGCCGCATACTTTACGCCGGCCTCATAGCCATACTGGAACTGGTCAATCAGGCCTGAGGAAATTCCGCCTACAAAGCCAACCTTTCCGGTCTGTGTCGTCCGTCCGGCCACATATCCCACCAGAAATGACGGCTCCTGTGCACGGAACATAACGCCGGTTACATTGGAAGGAGTATTCTCATAGGCATTGTCAATAATCGCATACTGGATGTCCGGATTGCTTTCTGCCGCCTCCAGCACTGCATCCGCACAGGCATAACCTACTCCCCATAACAAGTTGGCTCCGCTGTCTCCCAGCCTCTCTAAGTTTGTTACGAAATCAGATGCCTGCTTTGACTCAATGTAGTTGACCTCGGCACCGCTTTTTCCCTTTAATTCCGTAAGGCCTTCCCATGCAGACTGGTTAAAGGACTGGTCATTGATTCCGCCTGTGTCCGTGATCATTGCCACAGAAAAACTGCTCTTCCCTCCTGAAGTCTCCTCCTGAGTCGCCGTACTTTCCGTTTTGCCTCCTCCGCACGCCGTAAGTGACAATGCCATCACCGCTGCTAAACCGAACACAATACCTTTTTTTGCCTTCATAATTGTAATTCCTCCACTTTTTATTTATATAATTTGTATTTCTTTAAATCCACATGCAGCTGCCAGTTCCTTCAGTTTCTCCATTTGTTCCGGAAGCGGACTTTTTCTTGTTTCCATTCTTCCCCTTACTCCAAAGTTGCGGAATGCTATAAGCTTCAGCCTGAATTCTTCCAGATAGGGCCTGACTTCCTTTGCCACTCCTGCAATTACCTCCTCCATATCCACTTCTTTGTCTTCTGGCGGACCGGAGCAGGAAGAAGCTTCTTCCAGACATACAAGCCTCACCTCATACAATTTCCCTGTCTGGGCCAGGTACTTTAAATTTTTCTTAACAATGCTGTTGTCCCCGCCTGTCAGGCGATGAAACACCTGAAAGTTCCATGCTTTTACATCCAGCATCACTTTGTCCGTCACAGCCATGAGACCGGGATATTGGGTAAAATCCACGCAGCCGTTGCTGTCTAAGTAACAGGTAAGCCCTGCATTCCCTGCAAGGGTAAACAATTCTGTAAGAAATTCCGGATACAGACCGCATTCACCGCCGGACACTGTGATTCCCTGGATAAACGGCATGTTTCTTTCAATCTCCGTCCAGACCTCCGCCGCCTCCATCCACCGCACTTTTGGCGACGAATAATTGGGACAGACCCGGATACAATGATCGCACTGGGTACAAGCCGCTTCATCCCATATTACATTTTTGCCTGAAAGGGATAAGGCGCCGGCAGGGCATTGACTGACGCAAACACCGCAGCCGTTGCACAGCCTCTGTGTCTCCGGGTTATGGCAGTAAGCGCAGGCAATATTACAGCCCTGGACAAACACCGCAGTGCGGCAGCCCGGCCCATCCACTACGCTTAAGGGAATCATTTTGTTAATGGGGGTTCTCACGTCAGCGCCCTGACTTTCCTGTTCTCCAAATGTGCATTACGGTAATTGTCACCGCCCAGATGTACCGTATTCTGAAGCACTGCTTCGCCCTCATAGTATTTCGTCATTTCACTCCGTTTGACCAAATATCCGGTGATCCGGACCAGATCGCTGTCTGATGCGTAAAAGCTTATATATTTGTCTCCAAGAGAAAATGCGCCTTTTACAATATCCAGCATGGCTGCAGGATTATTTCTTCCCGTAGGATCAAAGGAGAAGATATCCGCACAGCCGGTGGGGAAAAACTTGTGAAACCTGGCGCTGTGGCGAAGATGGTCATACATGCGCTCCGGCTCCATTCCTACGGGAATCCGTATTCCTGAGGTAATACCGTGATCCGAATCAATGCCAACCTGGGCATGAAGGGCAAAATGATTGCCAAAAACTTCTGAATAAAGCGCCTGGGCTGCTGCAGCATAATCCCCGATCACCTGGAGGATCTGCTCTGCCAAGTCATCCGCTTCCTCATTGCTGCCATAAGTCTTTTGGGGATCTGCCATCAGCATATTTGTACATTCCGCCAGCCCTACGACTCCAAACATGGCAAGGAATTTATCCCTGGAAATAAAACCTTCCCTGGAAAGGAATGAAGTCTCAAAGAAATTGGATTCTTCCACAAGGAAGCGAATTCTTTCATTCATATAGTTTCCCATGGAATCAAGGCAGTCAGGCAAAAGCTCTGTTAAAAACTGTTCCCTGCTCTTAGCTTCCGCAGCCAGCTTAGGAAGCACGATTCTCACCAATGTGTAGGAACCTCCGCCCACGGGAAGGATGTTATAACAGCTTGATATGCCGTAATCACCATAGGTATCCTTATGCATCTTGTGGTTGCAGACAGCCGGGTTCGCACAGTATAAGGAGGTGTATAAGGCAAGCTCTGCATAAGAATCCGGCGTAATGTCCCTGTCATATTTCAGGGTTAAATTGGGAACGGCATTCTGAAGCTCCTTTTCAAGCTTTAGAATCAGCCTTCCTGTTCTCGTCTCTTCCGGTCCCAAATTTGCATGGCAAAAGCTGTCGGTTATGGTTCGGTCCAGATAAACAAGGAACAGCTTAAGCTTTTTTTCTGCTTCCTCATCCGTCACTCCGTCAAGAAATGGCTCAATCAGTTTATCAATGTTGCCCAGATAAACGGGATAGCTGGTAATAGATGGAACATGACGGTACAGAATCATCAAAAACTGCAGCACTTCGTCCAGATTCTTTGGTGCCTCCAGCTGTAAAAATTCACATCCATTTTTCACCGCTTTTTCATAATCCGGCATCACATATCTTGGGCGATAAGGTGCGTGTCCCTCATCCAGATCGCAGATTGCTCCAATGTCCATATAACGGCGCGTCTTTTCCGGTATGGAAAGCACCTCCAGACTATTTTCTGCTGCATGGGCCAGCGCTACCACTTTCTGCTCATAAGTCAGTCCCTTTGATGTTACAATGTCTAAGATCTTATTCATACATTCCACCTCTTTCATTTCGAGCCGTGTCCATGATAAAAGGACTTATATCTCATAAGCTCTGGAAATAAACACATTGTAGCAATTATTTTTCATTATCAAAAGGACTCATGTCCCATTTGGCGTAATTATTATTCGGTTTGTGTATTATTGATATTTTTTCAGGCAAATTTTTAGTAAAATTTTATCAACATAATGAGTTGACATTATTGATATTTCAATTAACTTTCATATAAAATTCAACAAAAAAGCCTTAATACTTGTGCTATACCCCCTGATCTCTGCCTTTTTCTTTCAAATTTCCCCATATGGCGAAGAATTATCAGAGATATTTTTCCAGTATGGCCTCTTTATGTCCGGTTTTCATCATAATAAGCAAAGCTTACCGGCGATTGCCATAACCAAACTTTCACCGGCCGGTGTTGCCCGGGTTTTATAGATACATGCTGCATAAAAAAAGCGCCCTGCTTTTCAACGCAGGACGCTGCTGTTTATGATGCCATTCGTTCAATTCTGTTACAGATTTTCCTTTTGGAAAGCTCCAGTTTTTCTACATCCTTCCCTGCCGGCTCCGGCTGCTCTTTCATGACTGTCCCCTAAAATCATAGAAACCGCCTGACATTTTTACAGTATACCTCATATGTGTCACCGTATATCTTTTTTAACGACCGCTCTTCCAGCAGGATCTGCCGGTTAAAAAGCCAGAATCCCGTAAAAACATAAATCAGTATTATCCAATTGGGAATGATCAAAAATATTCCTGTCAAAACCAGCCCAAATGCCGTATATATGGGATTACGGCTTATGGCAAATGCGCCGGTGGTCACAAGCTCTCCCGGATGTTCCTCATCCAGACCTACACGAAAGCTCTTTCCAAATGAAATAAGAGCGTATATAAACAATAAAATACCCATTATGCAAACAGCTGCGCCTGCCCAGCCGGTAAATTCGCTGCTGAACAACTCACCTCCAATTGGGGGCAGACCAAAGGCATTTGAAAATACAGTATAGAATAACAGTAATGCAAACGGCAGGATTAAAAAATCCTTCTTATCCTTCTCACCAAACTGAATGGCTTTTATTCCCAGCCTTTTTAATTGGAAAGCCCGGGCCATAACAAGAATCATAAGCAAAATCAATGTTGCTGCCCCAATATACCTTGTCATATCATGAACTCCTCTTCTAAATCCGTCACGGAGCATAATCAGTGCAGCCGGGCAGATCTTATATGATACAGCCATAAGCCGATTCAATAAGTTTACTGTGTTTTATACATTTTATTGCAGAATCAATGGAATCACTGTAATTGCTAAAATAATAACCACAAGCCCGGCGATTACAATGAAACTTTTAGGGTTTCCAAAATTCAGGGTATAACCTATTCCAAACCGTTTCTCCACAAAAAGAGCCGGATCATTCTTGTTGCTGTACAAAAATCCACCCTTCCAATAACGGTCATCGTCCACCTTGTTTACCGGATCATCCTCCCTCATATTCAACCGGCTTCCGCCTTGGCCGACCTTTGCCCCAAGATAGATGCAAATCCCAAAAATAACAACCAAAAAAGCAAAGGACAGAACCATCATCAGTTTCCCGCTTAAAACGGACAGCATGGTAAGCTGAATGCAGGCAAACAACAGCATCACCATTAATCCCATAACGAATAAGAAAATGCTCATTATACCCCGGAATGCCTGAGTCCTCCGGAAATTCCGCTGATTCCCGGACATGCCTATGCCAAGGTTGATCCCTGCAAACAACAGGCCAATGAAAAGCTGCATCAATGGCATGATCGCAAATACTCCAATGGATTTTTCAGCATAGCGGTCCACTTCTCCGGCAATGTTATAATGCATGGGAATTTGCGGGGGCAGGGAAGAATATTTCAGTACCGCCACAAAAATTGTAACAGCAATAAGGACAAGGTATAAAAGGTACCATGCAGTCCCAAGGGGTTTTTCAGATTTTCCGCTGATTTTTGTATCTGTTTCCGTATCAATTACCCAATCACTGGCTCGTTTGATGGTCTTGATCCTTGAATGCATGAGAAAATATAGGAAGGTACTGGCAGCAAGGTATAAAAATATGCCGCCAAGCTGAATCCACATGGTGCTCTCTGCTGACTCCCATCCATAACAGGCAGTGCTTCCAATTCCTAAAATCAAACCAATCACAAGACAGCTGACACTGTAATTACGCCGCAAGGCCTTGATCTTTGGAGCATGGTATTCGCTTTCAGGAATGGAAATACCAAAGCAGATATTTTTTAGTATAAAGTAAGGGGTAAAGGCAGTGGCAGTTAATACAAGTACCCATGAAAGTCCCATGATCCCTATGATAAAACTTAAGCTTTCATTCAAGACGATTTCCTCCTTTATCTTTGCCATATACTCAATATAGCACTTAAATAGGATTTGTCAATTTCGTAATTTATAACCTCTTTAGATTTATGATGCCTGGCATGACCGGCAATTTATTTTCATTTATACAAAAATGAGACATCCCAAATATCTTTGAAATGTCCCATTCCTGCATGGAAAGGCAGAATGACCTGCTTCCTTCTCTTCATGACGATAATCCCATGACTTATTTCTCCAAGCCCAGACCTGTGAACGCTCCAACACCTGTACCGACCAGGGTATACAGGCTGTTTAACTAAACTTTATTATTTAACAAAACCATATGAACATGGTCTTCCCATATGCCGTTGATCTTTAAATATTGACGGGAAATGCCCTCATTATGAAACCCCAGTTTTTCGGTCACTCTCAAAGACCGTTTGTTTCGGGGAATTATATTGGCTTCAATCCGATGCAGCCTATATTCTTTAAATATAATATCAATCCCTTTTTTAATTGCTTCCGTCATATAACCTTGGTTGATTTCTCCCTGATCCAATTTGTAGCCAAGGTAACATGATAAAAAGGCGCCCCAGACAATGTTGCTAAAACCCATAGACCCAATAATCCGGCTTTCCTCATCCTTTTTAAAAATCCATAATCTTAACAAGTTCCTGTTTTCTGCCATACACCGGTCATTTTCCAGCTGCACTTCATGATATGCCTTTGTATAAAACTTCTCACTCTTAGCAGGTTCCCACTCCCGTAAAAAGTTCCGGTTTCTCATATAATAGTCTAAAACCATTTGTGCGGAAGATTTATCCAGGGTTTTTAGAACTAATCGTTCCGTACGATAAATCTTATTCTCCATAATGATCTCCTTTTATGGTTCTCTTTACAAAGCGGCATGGAGTATTTCATATATCCTAAACAGGTAATAAATCTGCCATGCTTTTCTATTAAAGAATCAATACCATTCCACCTTTGCGCTTAAAGCCAGTTTCCCACAGCTCATTAAAAGACAGCCAGTGAAACTCTCCGTAGGTTGCAATCTTTACATAAAATTCATTTTCAAATTCTTCATATCCCACAAGCATGAACCAATGCCAGACAAGATCCTTGAAATTAATATTCTTATGCTGCAACAGCAAAAAAGGGATTGCAATTCCATTATCAATTTGACTTACTATCTTCCCTGCTGCTTCCCTTACAGGAGTCTCTCCAGGACAACCTGTCAGCTGCATCTTCTGTTCACCTACATTCTTCAGATATTCATGAAACCCTTCTATAAATATTTCCAGCGTATCAATTCCATGAATACGGGGGCTGAGATATGGTTTCATTATTTTAGAAAACTTTATATAATCTTTCTTGTCAAGTTTTTGAATATCATAAGGATACAGGTGGGTTTTATTGTCATGAAGTGCCATATTAATGCAGACATCACATGCCGCTGCAGCCCCGCAGCCTCCCAGATGCATCATGGGATCCCGAAACCAGCTTTGATTTCCGCCAAATGAATTTCCAATTGTGAAATAAGGTAATTCTTTCTTCATTTTTTCCCACCTCACTTAATTTTTATTATAGGAGCATTATAGTACCAGGATTGGATTTCGTAAAGAAAAACAATTTCCCGGGTAAGAAGCCGTTTAAACCGCCGGCCAAAAGCGGCACGTATCATGGTATATATATAATCTATGATGCAAGGGAATCATATCATGATTAGAGAAATGCGGGCGGCTGGTATTCATTCTATTGTCAGGATACCGCCTGCAGTCTAAAATATACCCGCTGAAAATAAACAGCTCATTGCCTGAATTTCGGAGAACACGCCGTTTTATTGGCAGTTCCATGCTGTCTTATGGTAAATGGACACGTTCTGTTTTAATAAAGAAACTGCCAACTACATATTGATATGGTAGCTGGCAGCTTCCTTTTATGTTCTTTTTATTGGTCTCCTATTATGCCACAGTCCAACGAAAAACTCATTTATATGCTTTCAGAATGTTCGTACTTTGCCATTTATTCAAAGGTTCCACTTTTGAAAATCCTCCGGAGAGTAAGGCCTCTGTTTCATGCGCTCTTGTAAGCGGCGTATCATAGTGATAGAATTCATTATCACATATTCCCAATTCCTTTTTCAGCCGGGAAAGCTCTAAGAAACGTTTCTGTTCTTCTTCCTCATCTTCCGCCATATAGTCCGTTAAAATAAAATATCCTCCCTCTTTCAAAGAAGCATGCAGCTTTTTATAGAGCAGAATCTTCTGTTCCAGAGTGAAATGATGCAAAGATTCTACAGAAACAGCAGCATCATATTCATTTTCCCCAAATGGAATCTCAAAATATGATCCATTGATAAGCGTAAGCTGCTTGTCCGGAAATTTAGCATGCAGCGCTTTTAACATACCTTTTGACAAATCAATCCCTGTTATAACTGCAAATGGATTAATCTTAAAATATTCATTTAATTCCAGCCCTGTCCCACAGCCTAAATCAAGCACTTTACCTCCTGCTGTCACAGGCAGCTGCGATGCCGTATAGGGGTAAAATATTTTTGCAGAATCAATACAATTAATCTGGTGATCCTCATACCCATCTAAACGACTATCAAAAAATTCTCCCATTTTTTCGAGTTTCATTACAACCTCCTTTACATGGTCAAAAATCAGCACGTCTACAGGTCATCTGCAGGTCAAACTCAGCCAAAGCTTATCACAAGCCTCTTTAAAATTTCTAACCGTAAAAACGTAGGTGATCTGTTTTTCCGTTTCAAAACAAGCCTGTATTCAAAACTTCCAAGTAAAGATTTCTATGAAACGGCTCTGAATCATTATGGCAGTCATATACTTTCATTTCCTTATTAATCATCTTGTCATCATGTGTCTGCCTGACATTTATCTTCTATTCTTATTTTATCATATTAAAGAGATTATGAACAAGCTTTGTCCACAGTTTTAAGTTGTTTTAAGTTGTCCCAAAGCCAATGAGGACTGTGCCAGCAATGCTAATGAGGATGCCACAGACTAACATCCTCTGTTGGCATCCTCAGCATAATTGATATGCATATTAGTTTTGATTGGCACAAGAAATATTCCTAAACTGCGTACAGAACAAATTCAGTCGGGAAAACTGTCGATCCATAATAGCGTATATAAAAATTATAAGAAGGGTCAGCTTCATAAATAATGCGGGGCAATTTCCACATATCTTTGTGATTGTGATATATGCTTAAAGCGAGCTTTGGATGATTTTCCTTTATTTTTTCTATACATCCTAAAAGAGCCTCCTCTTCTCCTCCTTCTATGTCCATTTTTATAAAAGTTACTTTTTCTTCTATATCATCATCTATCTTTGTTATAGGGACAGCAATAGCCCCGTCTTCAGAAAGCTGACTTATAGAAGATAAAACATTGGAAGAAAGATACATGGTGCCGTTTCTGTTGCTCGCTCCCTTTTCTCTAATAATTATATTATCAAGATGAAAGAGTTCCACATTCTTTTCTATATACTCTATATTTACAGGTACTATTTCATAGCAGTACATTCTTTTATAGCAGTTCTTTCCAAAAACCTTTGAATAATTAACAACGGTATCTCCTATATATGCACCAATGTCTACAAATACCTCATTTTCATTGCATGTTACAATGTCAAGGTCAAAATATTGGTTAAATGTTCTTTCATATATTTGCCCTACTCGTTTGTGATCTGACATAAGCCAGTAACAAAGGATATTGACGAGTATTCTTTTTGAGCGGTAGTCTTTCAGAATTTTATAAAGCCATTCAAAATCTTCCCTGTGTTCAACAAAGGCATGGGCTCTATCTTCTGCAAGCTCATAAATTCCCTTCTCCGGGTAATAAGCCCCCCAAAGCTTATATTCATTAACAAAATTTATGGAGCTTCTATATATCTGGTTATCTACAGCATTAAGATGTCTTAAATTTTGTTTGATAACCTCTGTTATTTCAAAAACGTCCTTCTCTTTCATATATCCCATGAGACGTTCAAATTCTGTATCAATCTGGTTAGGATTTTGCCTTAAGGAAACACTGCTTATATCGTTAGGGATATTAATTGTTGAAGGTTCTGATTGAAAGGACATCCCCTTACCATCCTCCTTTAATTTTAGTATTCATCTTATCATATGTAAGTCCAGGATAAATTGTGTAGTGACAGGACCTATGACACAATCGAATACAAAAAAGGTATTACTCGGTCTGTTCCTTTATGTCGGAATATATTACGACCCAAAGATTTATGCCTTTGTAAATCTTTGTTTCCATTGGAAATGGAGAATTGTTCTGTCCCCGTGTAAAATGATTCAATCAGATGATAATATTTAATTGCTGCTATCTTTCATTTCTCCTGATTCATCTCTGAAAACAAATTTAACATTGCACTTATAACCATGACAAAAATTCCGATCAGAAGGTTGTGCCGTCCAACAACAGGGGCAGCATATTCCATTTTTATGACGTGTTTCAAAAACAATGGTTTCTGATGCAGCTGCAGGTTCCTTTGCAAGTTCTAAAAGATGTTTCTGATAATCCTTTTTAAATCCATTTATTCTTTCCTGGTATTTCTTATTTTTACTTTCATTGTTATCCAGAGTCTGCTCATATATCATATTTAAAACGATTCCAGCGGCAACCAGCACTCCTCCTATAAATGTTGTTTCAGCGTATTCACTCTTTGTAAATATATCAATTGCAAACCCTGTAAATACCTGACCAACAAAAGTTAAAAGAGTTAACCGAAATGCTGTTACTCTGGGAACCGTTATATTGAGCAGGAATACGGCAGTGACACCAAGTACTCCGCCTAAATAAATCCACAGATCAGGCGAAGGTGCACGAAAGATTAAAGAGATATTACTTCTTTCAAGAATAACAGCGATTACAACTGCAATTGGAAGCCCTGCCACATGGTTTATGAATGAACTCTGCAATTCCCCCACATGCTGTGACAGTTTGGCATTTACGGTCCGTGAAAGAACGATGGTAATTCCTGCACAGAAAGAAAACAGCACAGCATATAAAGCTGTATCCATGGAGTTATCCAGCATTACAAAAATACCGGCCAGGGAAAAAATAAGACCAACAATGGAAGATCTCCTGAATGAATGCTTTTTCATGCCGAAAAGGCCCAGGGTGTCAATCAACAGTGACGCTACTGTCTGACCAAATAGCCCCAAAGCTACAATACTTGTCAAACTGATTTTCCCATATGCAAAATTATTAAAAACTGTTGTCAAAACACCGATTGCTCCTCCCAGATAAAACCAGGCCGGCAATTCCTTCTTTATGGTAATTTTTTTCCTTGTTATCCTGCAAAGCAGGAACGCAAATACCACACCTGTGACATGGATTATTACTGTTGCATTGAAATTGCCGTATTGAAGTGTAAGCCTGCCATTGAGTGCAACCATAACCGCAATGACTAATCCCGTTAATAAAGATAATGTATTATACATGTAATCACCCCCGTAAGGCCATTGTATAATACAAATTGACATTCCCATAGGACATATGTCATACTGATAATATGATATATGATATATGATGGATAATATGGGGGAGACGTAAATGCAAAGCAGTCATTTAAAAAAGGAACACCTGAATAAATTAGAAGAATACGGCATAAGCAATATGAACCTGGATGCAGGCTTATGTTTGAGATTTGACGCTGGGGAAACCATTTTGCATGAAGGAATGCCTATTTTTCACCTTTTCATTGTTGTAAAAGGGAAGGCTAAGGTCTGCACCATTGCAAAAAATGGTAAAGATTTAGTTTTGTGCTACTACATTTCCGATGGCATTATAGGTGACATTGAATTGATGAGCAATGCCTGTATTGCAGCAACAAGTGTTATAGCTATAACTGATTTTGAATGTATCGCATTGCCTAATAAAAAATACGCCGCATACTTAAAAAACAATCTCGCCTTTTTAAACAGGCTTGGAAGTGAACTTTCCCTTAAACTGTTGCACAGTTCAAAAAATTATGTATTTACTGCTTTATATTCCGGAGAGGAACGTCTATGTTCCTACATTTTACAATCGTCGAATAATGACATATTTAATGATGTGCTGACAGATGTATCCTCTTCCATAGGAATGAGTTACAGGCATATGTTCCGCCTGCTAAACCAGCTCTGTATGGACGGGATATTGGACAAAAGAGACAATGGGTATCTGATTCTGGATCGGAATGAATTGATGCGCAGATCTGCGGACTCGTTTTGAAAGATGAGGCCGGCTTGTGAAGTCAATAAATACAATGTAACACATACCATTACTCCAATAGGGTGAAATCCTTTCCCGGATTTCACCCTTGTTTATATATGATAGAGATTCCAGACGTGTCAAATGTTAGCAGTATCTAAAATTCTAAAAGTATAAACTTTCTGCCAGACCCAACCGTTTGCAAAGGTGCTTGCTTTTAGTCGGCATTATAATGCCAGTTCCAATCACCATGATAAATCATCCTTTTATTCATTCCGCCATCCACTGTAATGGTCTCTCCTGTAATAAACTTCTGTTCACACAAAAATAACACCATATCCGAAATATCCTTTGGAGTTCCTATTTTTCCTGCCGGGATTGCAAAGCGGTCTTCACGGCTGAACTCCTGCTGTTCCGCTACATTGATCCAGCCCGGTGCAATACAGTTGACAAGAACATCAGGCCCCAGTGATATGGCCAGAGCATGTGTCAATGCAACAATTCCGCCTTTCGCACTTGTATATGCTTCCGTATCAGGCTCCGACTGAAATGCACGCGATGAAGCAATATTAATGATTCTTCCCTTATTTTTAATTAATTCGTCTTTGCATAAACGGCTTAATTCATATGGGGCTTTTAATCCGATTGATAAGATATAATCATATTCTTCATAGGATATATTGGATAAAATGCCCCTGTTTCCACGGCACACATTATTGACCAAAACATCAATTCGCTTAAGCTTTTCAAGTGAAAATTCAATGAATCTTTTTAGTGTCAGCGGATCTGCAACATCTCCGCAAAAGTAAAACAGATTGGGACTTTCTTTTGCAAAATCAACTGATTTCTTTTCATCACTATCAATAAAACACACTTGATCACCTGCTTGAATGAAATCCAGGCATATTTGCTTTCCTATACCATGTGCGCCTCCGGTAACAACAATACCTCTATTCATGATATCCTCCTGAGTTTTATAATAGTATATTGTCTATTGGATAGCCAGGCTCTTGGCCCATCTGGCAGCTTTCGAAGAATTTTCCTCCAGGCTTTTCTTTGGTTCAACAAAATCTATTTCACAAATGAATTCATTCCCAGGAAGCTCTTTCTTTAATTTTGCAAAACACTTTTTAGCTCCGCCGCCTCCATGGCTGGCAAACATTGCGATCCGTTTGCCCTGGATCTTATATTGGCTGATAAAGCTTTTTATAGGCGGAGTAAACGACCCGGCCCAGACCGGTGTTCCGATTATAACCGTTTCATAACGGTTTAAATCAATGGGTTCATTTGTCAAGGTTGGCGTTTCTCCAAAAATAACACTCTTTCCTCCCCAAAAGTACTTCCGAAATCCTTGTTCCGGATATTTTTTGCTTATTTTTAACTCGGCAACATCAGCGTTTAAAGTTTCTGCAATCTTCTCTGCAATAAATTTTGTGTTGCCATTAAATGAAAAATATACAACCAGAGTGCTCATAAATATTCTCCTCATATCATAAGCTTATGGCCAAAAAAATGGTTATAGGCTTATTCTTTTTGTGATACAGATGAAAAAACGGCTTCATAAAGTGTTCTCACTTTCCCCGCCTCATCTATACAGTTAACAGTTGCGGACCCTTAGCCCTATTATTTATCATCTTCTTTCTCAATAATAATTTTCTTTGCCTCAACAGCCCAATCTCTCATTGCAGAATAAATATAAACTCCGCAAAGAGCGGTCAGCTGACTATAGGTGCAGTCCATGTCTTGCTCTTTTAACTGCTCAAAAAGTTCCATATAGCCGTTCATGTCTTTCACCAGCTTATGGTTCCTTTTGATAAAATTGTCCAAATGCCCAAGAATTACCTCCGGTTCCGTGTTGTCGCCAAAAGATACCTTAAGTAATATTTCGTACCTTAGCCTCTCGATTTCAGGCTCTTCCCTCAGCCAATCGGAAAGTTCTTTTCTGCCCGCATCGGTGATGCTGTATGTGATCTGTCCGCGCCCATTTCCAGACTGCACATGATCAGAGCTGACGGCAAGCCCCTCAGCCACCAGTTTCTTAAGCGTCGGGTATATTTGACCAAAACTCTCCTGCCAGAAATGGCTGTATTCATTCTCTATCCATTTTTTAATGGTATAACCGGTCTGCGGCTTGCGGGCAAGCATTCCCAGCATTACATATTTGGATTTTCCAGTATTTTCTTTCATCTGTACACCTTCTGTTCGCTTTATATATCATAATAATATATCTTAATGATATGTTTGTCAAGGCTTTCTGAATACAAAAATACAATATTCCCCTCTGTAATTTTATAAAACTCTCTCATTACCAGTGATTCATTCCATCTCACTCCCCTATATATAAAACCGCAGGGCTTCATTTATCTGTACTTAGATGAAGACCTGCGGTTTAAACAAAAAGGATTATATGAAAATATAATGAATCAATGTTCCTTCCATATCATTTACATTTTCTCTTATTCTAAACTTCTGACATCTTTTACCATGGGACAAATGATAGCAATGGCGATAATTAAAATACCTGATATCAAAAACCAATGATTTACGCCAATTCTATCCGCAAAGAATCCGGAAAGAATCAAACCAATGGGCATCGCCAGGGACATGAAACTTCCTGTCAGCGAAAACGCACGTCCTAAATACTCAGGTTTAATCTTTTCTTGAAAAAGAGCTGTTTGAACACCGCTGTAAAACGGAACTGAAAACCCCATCATTGCGCAGCAAACTGCAAATATGGCAAACCCACTTGGAGGAAGCAAGCCCGAAATGGTTAAACTGGCCCCCATCGTAAAAATAGAGCCTGTTATAAATAGGATCCTCTTTTTTAAGTTGCCAAATAATCCTAATATCAAACCGCCTGCCAGCATACCGGAGGCATAAGCAATTTCCGTAATCGAAACATGTACCGGCGTTCCCTTAAAATATCCCATGCTGATTAAAGGATAAAGCGCATTAATGGGCATATAAACAAACATGTATAGGGTGCCTATAAGCAGCAGCGCAAATAATCCTTTATTTTCTTTCAAAACAACAAATCCTTCTTTCATTTCCTCCATAAAATTTTGCTTCATGCTTTGCCTGGCAGCACTAATCTTGGGAATGGGTACAAGCGCCACCGTAACACATGCAATTACTGCCCCCACCACGTCAATAGCTATAATGGAATTTAATTCCCACACAGAATATAAAAACGCAGCCGCAGCAGGACTGAGAATATAGCTTACGGACTGCAGGGACTGGCTGTAACCTGCACATTTTGTCAGCTGCTCTTCCGGTACCAACAATGGGGTAACCGCACTTAGAGCCGGAGAATGAAAAGCCGTTCCAATGCTCCGGATAAACAGTACTGCCATAACCATCCAAATCGGCAATTCCATATACAAGGCAATAACAGCCAGTGCCCCACCGGCTGCAGCAATCATTAAATCAGCGCCAATCATTATCTTCTTTCTGTCATAGCGATCAACGAATACACCGATTACGGGCCCAAAGACTGCGTATGGCAGAAACCCAACAAATGAAGCAATTGACAGAACCATTGCTGATCCTGTTTTTTCCGTAAGATAAAAAATGATCGCCATTTGCAGGATGGCACTGGTAATAAGTGAAATTGCCTGTCCTATCCATATTGTTAAAAAAGATCGTTTCCATTTTAGAGTTTCATTTATCATATTTTTTCTCCTTACACTTTTTATCGTAGTTTTCATTCTGATTTCCGGCAATAAAAAATGCAGGCCAAAATCCCCAATGGGAGCTTTAGCCTGCATTTTAACGTTTAAAAGACATTGGTAAAAAACGTATAACCTTATATGGTCACACTTCACCCGTATCCATGTCTCAATTCGTAAAATAAGCACAACAAAAAGCCCACCACCGTGGATGATATTACTGCTTCTTTATTGCCAGCTTATCTTAAACGAACTGAATACATAGAAAAATGTCCTCCTTTAATCAACCAAATTTAAGTCATTTTATCATAGATCATATACGATTGTCAATTTCCAAAAATTTCAGAATTCAAATCTTATGTTTCCTTCTAAAGTAATGAAATTCATTCGCCACTTTAATAGCTCCTTATTTCTGGAAACACACCGCCCCCTCTTTTTATTCAATGCTGCAAAAAATCCCGTGTTTGCCCCTTATACAAGAACAATGGACCAATATTAAGCCATTTAGAACAGTTCCTCCAATTAATTCTGTATGATTTGAACAAGATTACCGCATGTATCATCAAGGACTGCGATTGTAACCCCACCCATTTCAGTAGGTTCCATGGTAAACTGCACGCCTTTTTCTAATAACCGATTGTATTCCTTATGAATATCCTCCACTCCAAACATGGTTACCGGAATGCCGTCGGCAAATAATTTCTTTTGATATTCCTTTGCGGCTGGGTGATCATTGGGTTCAAGCAGAAGCCGGGTACCGCCTTGATCTTCAGGAGAAACCAGTGTGATCCAACGAAATTCTCCAGTGGGAACGTCCTCCTTTTTTATAAATCCCAGCTTATCTGAATAAAACTCCAATGCTTTGTCCTGGTCTTGTACAAAGATACTCGTAATAATAATTTTCATCCTATTTCCTCCATAGATATTTATGATTCAGATTTATAAATCATTCTATCCAGCCTTCCAGCAGATTTTTAAGTGGCTCATTACTAAAGATCAGTACCCGATATTTCCCCTTTCGTTTTGATTTCACCAGCCCTGCATCATCCAGTACAGAGAGGTGCTTTGCTATTGCCTGGCGTGAAATGTTAAGGTTGTGCTTCATAATCAGACGGGCCGTAAGTTCATACAACGTCAGCTCGTTGCGTTCGGAAAGTTCGTCTAATATAAGGCGCCGGGTTGAGTCGGCAAGTGCTTTGAATATTGCGTCTTTGTTCTCATTCATATATCCATTATACGCAACCAAATGGTTGCTTGTCAAGTATAAGTAACCATTTGGTTGCATGAAAATAAAACCAGCGGCTTTTTTCAGTCCACACTTTTGAAACTGCACCCGTAAATCCATAGGAAAAACCCACTTGCAAAAAGCAAGCGGGTTCTCCATACTTTGGTCCTCATATAACATTACTTGCAGTATATGGCCACTGCGTCCCGCAGAAACTCTGCGCAGCCAGGTGCGATTTTATCATAATATGCGGTAAACCGCGGATCATCCACATACATCTGAGTAACGCCCATATGGGCTTCTTTGCTGTAATCAGCCCAATAAAAGCACAGCCATTTTTTATGGAGCCGGCAGGCTTTTTGTGCCAATTCACCGGCCGGATCACCTTGCTCAAAGGCCGCCTTTAATGTTTCGTTTAAATCTTCCGTCAGCTTTTCCAATTCAGCATACTGCTCTCTGCTCATGTTCAAAACCTTGGCATTGGAGCGGCTGACCTGTTCATCTCCGTATTTTTCCCGAACTTCCTCTCCATACTGTTGTTCATTATCATCCACCAGCTTTTGAAGGAAACCTTCAAACTTCTCCTGGTCATTCATTGTAATTTCTCCTTTCATGGTCATAATGGTCTTCCTGACATTGGCAACCAGCAAATCCAATTGCTCCCGCCTGGCAAGCAAGGCAGACAAATGGCCTTCCAGCGCTGAAAGCCCGTCAAAATCCTTTGAAGCAAGAATGTTTCGGATTTCTTCCAGCGATACCCCCAGTTCACGGTAAAAAAGGATTTGCTGCAGCCGATCGATCTCCTTTTCTCCGTAAATCCGGTATCCATTGGAGCTGACTCTGGCGGGAGAAAGCAATCCCAGCTCATCGTAATACCGCAGTGTTCTTGTACTGACACCCGCCAATTTTGCCAGCTTATTAATGGTGTATTCCATCTTTTCACCTCCTTGCAAAAACCACTATAAACTATTACGCCGCGTTAATGTCAACAGTTTTATGAAATTTTGCCTCATGGAAAAACATTCCTGATAAAGCCCGGTATTTGTTCATTTACTTTTTGTTTTTATTTATTGCCGCTGCATGTCTGAAATATGGAACCCACCTTATCTTTTATATCAAAATACCCGGAGTCCATCATGACCGTAGGTTTAACCTTCAAAGCATCTGGTTTTCCATTTTCCAAACATTCTTCATTTGCATATGCTGCAACAATTTCGCCAAGAAACATTGTAAAGTCAAATACAGGAATTGTCTGAATTACTTTACAGAGATAATTGACCGGACATTCTTTTATCATTGGTGCATTTCCGGATTCATCGTAAAATGACTCAAAAACCTTTGATTTATCTGTTTTATTTCCTGTTGCAACTCCACAATAATCTGTTTTTTCTATATCATCAGAAGAAGGAATGTTTACAGAGAAGTATCCATTTTCTATGATCCCGGCAGTAGTATAATGAGAATTTTTTAACGAAATATAAAGCACAGGCTTCTGACTTACAACTCCATATGCTCCAATGGTGGCATAATTTGGCTTTCCCTTAACAGAAGCCCCGGCTAAAACAGTAATATAGGGACCATAAGGAATGTTTGCTATCTTTGTTTTTGTCATATTGATTCTCCTATTCATCTTTTATGTTTGTTGCAACAATGAAAATTATATAATAATAATTTATAAATATATAGACTTTTTCTTTCAGATGGATTATCATATAGATAGAGTGCGCCCCTAAAGGAGGTTACTAATAAGACAGCATGAGTTGCGAGCTTTAAAACGCATGACCTTTTTGCAGAAAGCATCAAAGCAATATTGGATAGTTGTCTATGTGTGCAAAAGCTATAACAACTTTGCAATGCGAAATATCAGAGCATATAAGACGATGTGAGAGCGGCATTGATGGCGCAATACTCCCTATACCAATACAGGCATTTTTAACAAGTTACTTTATAGCGATAAGACAGAACAAATTAAGGACATAGCGATACCTCCCCGATACCCCCGTGTCCTAAAAAGGCAAACTTAATACACACTCCGCTTGTCCATTTTTCAAAAAGGAAAACAGCGGGTATGCCATTTCAATATACTAAAAATTATTTTAAAGGCTTTTTTCTAATTGAAATAATCTTGATTATATCTGATACTTCATCATCAGAAAAAACTCTGTAATGAATCCACCCGCCTCCGTCACCGCAAGGATAACGATTTTTCCATTGCTCATGCGTTCTTGGAATAAAGGCATCGAGTTGTTCATTCAGTTTCGGAACTTCATTACTTCCAATCTGAATTGTAACGGTTATAGCCCCACTCTCAAAGAACAGATAACACAAATGTTTTGACTTATGGCTGTATTTGAAACCCCAACCATAACCTTTGCCAAACGGGAATCTGATTTCTTTCGATAGCTCATAGTGGCTCATCAAGTAATCTTCTAACTTGATAAGCAAACGGTAGCTCGGCTCTCCGATATATTCCCTGATCTGTTCTGTTGTTGGTTCGTTGCTTTTATCAAGCATACGTTCATACATTCGCTCTCACCACCGGTGTCCAAAGTTCATATTTGCCATTAACACTTTCAGGGTAATACTCGAAATAATAACCGTGTGCTTCGTCCGGGGCATATCCGGCGGCAGGGATAGCAGTATAGAAAAACTCGGTCCAGGCCTTAATATTATCATCTTCGCCAGAAAATTCCGCCACGGCAAAATCCGCCGGGGGGATTGCTTTTAAGATTGTATCTTTTGGCGGCAAATTGTCTTCCGATACTTCTAAACCCAGCATATAACAGTATCTTTCATGTTCTGATGTATACCACATTAAACCATAATATCCTTTTTTACTGCCCGATAAGTTCATCAACATTTTTTCTCTGTTCTCGTTGAAAAAATCCGTATACAGCTTTGACACATCTGCATTGCTGTTTGCGGCGTTTGTTTCCACCGCATATCCGCAAATAAAAAATCCACTCCGTTGTACTATTTTTAACTTCATATTCAAGCCTCCAGTCTTTTGACTTCATTATAGAGGTTTTATCCTGACAACGGTATGTCAGGATTCAAAATTTTTTAGTGCCTTTTTATACCGTTCTTTTAATTCACCCGCAATCCGCTGAGGAGAAAGAATATATACATTTTCGCCAAACGACATCAGAAATTCATATAGCCATTCATCTTCTGGCACGGATATATTCACTTTAAGCTTCCCGTCTTTTGTTTGTCGAACAACACTCTCGTCAAAAGTGTCATATACTCGATGTGCAACCCGTTTTATAAAAACTAATTCTAAATCTACAAGTGGATTAAAGGTTCCAATATCTGGCTCGATAATGGCAAGATGACAATAAGATTTATCATAAGTTCTCTCTGTTAGCGCCAAGTTTTTGATTCTTGTTAACTTAAACAAACGAAAATCATTTTTCAAATGACAAAACCCATATAGATACCAATGCTTGCCTTTATACATCAGTTTAATGGGGTCAATGCTACGGCGGCTCAATTCCCCGTGGGAGTTGAAGTAATCAAAAGAAATAACTTCCTTATTCAGAATTGACATTTTGAGTTGATTAAATAAGTTTTTTTGTTTATTAACATCGATTCCCCATCGAGAAAAATCCACCTCTATCCAATTGTAGTCGCTTTTATGAAACAGGGCGGCAATTCTTTTTAATATGTCATCGCTTCCTGGATACTGGGTTGCAGATAAACTTTGTAGACCAATTAAGATTTCCGACTGGTCTTTTTCCGTCAAAAGCGATTTATTTAATACGAAATTATCCAGTATGCTGATACCGCCATATCTTCCGTTATCAGTAAATAAAGGAATCCCGGCCATACTTAATTTTTCTATATCTCTATATATTGTCCTAACAGAAACTTCAAGTTCTTTGGACAAACCCGTAGCTGTTACCTTTTTCCTCTCTAACAAAATATAAATGATTTTGAAGAGCCTTTCACTTTGCATTGAATCACCCCATGTGTAGACTACCACAAAAATACTGACACTTCAATGTCATGCTTAATTTTGACATACTTATTAAAGGAAGCTCGCAAGAATTTAGGTTTTCCCCACCGTGTGCTCTATAATCTAATCAATAAAGATACACGCTATCCTGCACATATTGAAAACAACGGATTTATCCCGGCCATTCTAAACGATATGGTGAAATCGGTGCAGGTCCATGCTCCTGAAAAGCCGAGCAGGCATAGGGAACAGGATGTTGAAATTTCTTATGACCTGATTGGTTTTGTTTTATATCCTATGTCACGGTTATTATACCCCCAACTGTTCTCTTTCTATTATTGAATGCTTCATCTCTCTATCCCCATATTCATAAACCTTTCAATAGGAACCAGTAAACCATATTTACTGGCATAAATAATGCCGCCATTGCTGGCGGCAGATAATGATTGATTTTGTTTTTAGATATTTCAAATTTTCATTGAAGCCGACTGGCTCAGCATTTTAAATGTTTCCGATTCAATATGCTCATATGCGTTTTTTAGAATCTTTGCATATTGTTCATCATATTATACAGCCGTCTCCATATGCTTACGGTAAAATATTTCCCGCACTAAGATAAATCTGGTACCATTCTTCCCTGGTGAGCTTAATATCAGCAGCCTTAACGCAATCCTTTAAACGCTGTGCATTCATGGTCCCTGTCACAGGCTGCATTTGAGCCGGATGGCGCAGCAGCCATGCCATGGCAATGGTAGTGCTGCTGACCTCATATTTAGCAGCAATTTCATCAATCCTGGCATTGAGTTCCGGGAATTTTTCATTGCCAAGGAATACACCTTCAAAAAATCCGTACTGGAAGGGAGACCATGGCTGTACGGTGATGTCATTGATGCGGCAGAAATCCAATACGCTGCCGTCACGGTTCACTGCCTGTTCATCAAGCATGTTAACATGAATTCCCTGAGAAATCATGTTGGCATTTGTAATGCTTAACTGCAGCTGATTGGCGATAATCGGCTGCTTTACAAACTTTTTCAGCAGCTGTATCTGCATGGGATTTTGGTTGGAAACTCCAAAATTCCGTACTTTACCTGCATTTTGCAGGATGTCAAACGCCTCGGCAACCTCTTCCGGCTCCATCAGTGCATCCGGACGATGCAACAATAATACATCCAGATAATCCGTTTTCAGCCTCTTTAAAATGCCATCCACTGATTCTAAAATATGCTCTTTGGAAAAGTCAAAAGCTATCCCTGGGCGGATTCCGCATTTGGACTGAAGAAACATCTTTTCGCGCACGGCCGGGCTCATATGCACCGCATCTGCAAATATTTCCTCACACACACCGCCGCCATATATGTCCGCGTGGTCAAAAAAATTAGCGCCTATATCCAGGGAGGTCTGTACAAAACGCTCCGCTTCAGACTTATCCAATTTATTGATGCGCATGCAGCCTACCGCAACAACCGGTACCTGCAGGCCTCCTAACTTGATTGTTCTCATAATATGGAACCTCCTTAACAGATTTAAACTGTATACAATAAAGCCTATTGTATACTGTCATTGTACCTATTTTAAGCCTTTCCCTATTGGGCCAGCTTATAAATCTCCAGCACATCCTGCCAATACAGCTTTTTCAGGCCGCCAATCGGCTCTTCTTCTCCAAATTCAGCACCTGTCGCCTTTTTAGCCATTAATTCAAGCTGGCTTGCATCAATGCCAAGTTCTCCAAGGGTTGACGGAAGTCCCATTTTTCTGAAAAATTCACGCAGGCGCAGAATGGCTTCCCGGATCATTGAATCCGGATCGCGATAGCTGCCCTCCACACCCATGACATTAACCGCAAACTGCACGAACATGTTGATATTGTCCTTATAAACATACTGCATCCACGCAGGAGTCAGTACAGCCAGACCTGCTCCGTGAGCCACATCATAGATGGCGCTCAGCTCATGCTCCATGCCATGACAAGCCCAGTCCTGCTCACGTCCCATACCCACTAATCCGTTATGGGCAACTGTACCGCCAAAACCTACCTCGCACCAGGCATTGTAGTTTTGAGGATTTTCAAGAACAAGAGGAGCATTCTTTATAATGGTCTTCAGCACTGCTTCGCACAGGCTGTCTGTCAGATCCGTATGCATGGTGTTGGTAAAATAGCGCTCAAAAACATGACTCATCATATCCGCCACACCATTGGCAATCTGATTCTTTGGCAGGGTATAGAATAATTCCGGATTCATAACGCTGAGCAGCGGCCGCAGATGGGGGCTGCCGTATCCGTATTTAAGCTGTTTTTCCTCATTGGTGATAACTGTATCTCCGCTTGCTTCACTGCCGGCGGCAGGAATGGTAAGAACCGTGGCTACTGGCAGGGCCTTTTCAATTGCTTTGCCCTGTTCATAAATCTCCCAGACATCGCCGTCGTAGTATACGCCCATTGCAATTGCCTTTGCAGAGTCAATGGCACTTCCGCCGCCTACGGCCAGGATTAAATCCACCTTTTCTTCTTTGCACAGGGCAATCCCTTCCTGTACCAGTGAAAGACGGGGATTTGGCACCACCCCGCCCAGTTCTACGTAAGAAAGTCCGCTCTCCTTTAAAGAAGCAGTGACTGTGTCATATAATCCGCTCTTTTTGATGCTGCCTCCGCCATAATGAAGCAAAACCTTGCTTGCATGAGGTTTTAAAAGTGCACCAATCTGTTTCTCCATGTCTTTTCCAAAAAGTATACGTGCCGGTGAATAGAAGTCAAAATTTAGCATTGGTTTTCATCCTTTCTTTTGGTTTGTTTCTTATTTTACCATGTGATTGTATCAGGTTTGGCAGAATATCCGCAGCAGCCTTTTAAGCCGGCAATTGTCTGCACATCCTCAGGGGAAAGCTGGAAATCAAACACATCAGCATTTTCCTGCATACGCTGAGGCGTAACGGATTTGGGCAAGGGCAGGTATCCGCGTTCTAAGCTCCACCGCACGCAAATCTGGGCAATGGATTTGCCGTACTTTTGTGCCAGTTCCTGCATTTGCGGAACTTCAAAAATCCTGCCAACTCCAAGAGGGCTATAAGCCTCCGGAAGAATGGAATGTGCTCTGCAATAATCCACCACCTCATCCTGTGTATCCCCGGGACAAAGACGGATCTGATTGACCATTGGCTGGATTGTTGCCGTCTGCATAAGCGCCTCAAAATGATGGGGATGGAAATTGCTGACACCTATGGCCCGGATAAGTCCGGCTTTGTGCAGCTCTTCAAAAGCTTTCCATGTACCGGCATTTGCCTTCTGCCACTCATTGCGGAACTTAATGGGATTGGGCCAGTGAATTAAATAAAGATCCAGATAGTCCATATCAAGATTTTTAATCGTCTGCTTAAAGGCTTCCATGGTATTATCATATCCATGCATATCATTTTGCAGTTTGCTGGTGATAAAAATATCTTCACGGGCAATACCGCTTTCCTTTACTGCAATGCCGACGCTTTCTTCATTGCCGTAACCTGCCGCAGTATCAATATGACGATAACCGCATTTCAAAGCCTCTTTTACCGATGTGACGGCAATATCTCCGTTTTGTACCTGCCATGTACCAAAGCCAATACATGGAATCTTAACACCGCCTGAGAGCTCATAACAATCCGTTAATGTTTTCACTATAGTTTCCCCCAATCTGTAATTTGACAAACTGATAATTTGATTGTATATTGGTATCATAAACCTTAACCTTAACTCTAAGTCAATATGAAATTTCAAAAAAAAAATCTGGTAAACGTCTGGTAAGTTAAATGCTAAGTTAAATTCTACTTTGCAAGACTAAATTCATTTTGAAAGAGTAAATTCTT